>NZ_JAVDTC010000003.1:0-733087 GCF_031455615.1 Neorhizobium sp. 2083
ATTGGTGGTGGAGACATCGACCATCGGGTGTCCTCCTATTCGAGCCGAATGCGCGGATCGACCAGCGCAAGCAGGATGTCGCTGATCAGCGAACCAATCAGGGTGAGCGCACAGATCAACAACACGAAGGCGCCGGCGAGATACATGTCCTGCGCCATCAGCGACTGCAGGAGCAGCGGCGCGGCGGTGGGCAGGTTGAGGACGATCGCGACGACGACGGAGCCGGAGATCAGGTTCGGCAGCAGCCAGGCAATCGTCGAGATGAACGGGTTGAGCGCGATGCGCAGCGGATATTTGATCAGCAGCCGGAATTCGGAAAGTCCTTTGGCGCGCGCCGTCGTCACGTAGGGCTTCGGCAGCTCGTCGAGCATATTGGCGCGCATGACGCGGATCAGGCTTGCGGTGGACGAGATCGCAAGGATCGCGACCGGCAGCCAGAGATGCGTCAGCAGGTCGTACATCTTCGCGAGGCTCCAGGAGGCAGCCTCGTATTCCGGAGAGAAGAGACCGCCGACATCCGCGCCGAATTCGACCGCCGCCACATACATCAGCACCAGCGCCAAGAGGAAGGGCGGGATGGACAGGCCGAAGAAGGTGAAGGCCGTGAAGGTGTAGTCGCCGATCGAATACTTCTTCACGGCGGAATAGACGCCGATCGGCAGCGCCAGAGCCCAGGTGGCGATCAGGCTCACAAGCGCCAGCACGAGGGTCAGCGCCATGCGCTCCCAGATCAGGCCCGAAACCGGCTGCTGCCATTCGAACGAAATGCCGAAATCACCGCGGCTGATGATACCCCAGATCCATTTGAGGTATTGAACGATCATCGGCTGATCGAGGCCGAAACGCTCGCGCAGCTGGGCTGCGGTGTTCTGGTCGATGACTTCGTTGGAGGAGGCCAGCGTGGCGATATAGGTGGTGACGAAGTCGCCGGGCGGAAGCTGGATGAGGACGAATGCAAGGAAGCTCACCGCAAACAGAGACGGGATCATCCACAGCAGGCGTTTAACGACGAATTTTAGCATGGAAAGCTCGCAATTCGGATTGCACGGCATGCCGACACGACGCCGATGGCGGTCGCTTCAGCACTCATGCAATGGGACTGGAGGGGTGCCGCCGCCGATCAGGACGGCGGCACGGTCAAGGCAAATCAGCTCGTAAACGTGAATTGCTGCGGCAGGGCCGGACCGGGGTTCGGCCACGACCAGCTGTCCGGCTGCTTTTCCGGAACGTTCCGAAGGTTGTTGCGGATGATGCCAAAACTTCCAACCGCGAGGCACACTCCGATAGTTTCGAAACTATCGGCACACAGGTCAAAGATCTGCTTCATATACTTGCCGCGTTCATCCAAATCTGCAGTCGCACGTGCCTCATCGAAAAGTTTCATGCGCTTCTTCTGGCTTTCCGGCGGCTCTTCGCCCTTGGCGCCGTTGGACGTATACCACAGCGTCCACGGGATGGCGTAACGCGACCCCTGAGGATGGAAAGCGAAATAGTCGCGCGGATCGAGCATCGGATCGAGACCGCCGGCTCCGGACCAGACCTGTGCGTCGTGGGCGTTGTCGTCGCCGCGCGTATAATAGAGCGCGCGCTCCATCGTGTTGACCTTCATGTCCACGCCGATCTTCGCCCAGTGCGCCTTCACCAGTTCCAGCACGTCGACCAGATCCGGGTTGAGTGTGGGAATAACATCAACTGCGAAGAAGATCGGTTGACCGTCCTGACGCAAACGTATTCCGTTTCCATTTTTCTTCGTGAGGCCAATCTGATCAAGCAGCGAGTTTGCTTTTTCGGGCGCAAAGTCGGTGAACTGGCGCGAAAGCTTTTCATAGTGCCATGGGTGACCTGGACGCGGTCCCGTTTGATATGGCTGACTTTGACCGAAATAGACGATATCGATGATTTCCTGGCGGTTGATACCCATCGACAAAGCTTGGCGGAATGTTTTGTCACCAAAGATCTTCCTCATAGCTGGATCTTTGTGCGTCATATTCAGATAAATTTGGCATTGCTGAGCTGAAGAAGGCTCCAGCGTCATGAGTCGGTAGTCGCCCTTTTTCATGTTCTGCGATAGCGTCGGCTTGTTCGCCAGAACATTGATGTGACGCTCCTGAATGTCGAGCTTGCCCGAGATGACGTTGAGCATCAGCGACTCAACGTCCTGAGAAATCGCAAAGTTCAGCTCGTCGATATAAGGGAGCTGATTGCCTTCCGTATCAACCTGCCAGAAGTAAGGGTTGCGGACCATCACGACCCGGGTCGCGCCGCCAGAGTATGGCTCCTTGATCACCCATGGATCGAGAACCGGCTTCTCGGTATTGCTCCAACGCGAGGGAATTTCGATATCGCCGCATTTGGCGCGGAAGAGATCCGGCCAGTTGGCTGCCCCGGCCGCCTTCACATCGTCGGCGAGCTTGTCGTTGTACTTCGGGAGGAACTTGCTGCAGTAGTGCTTGGCAAACAGCGTCGGATGCTGGCCGAGCGGCGTCGCCAGGTTTTCCAGATAAAGCGCGTTCGGCGCCGCGAAGGTGAACTTGACGGTGTAATCGTCGATCTTCTCGACCACGACAGCCTTGCCGCCCACCTGGATCTGCGCCGGAGGCGAGCTGTAAAGTTCCTTATTCTTTACCACGTCCTCGATCGCAAAGACGACATCGTCGGCCGTGAAAGGATGACCGTCCGACCACTTCGCGCCCTTCAGCAGATGGAAGGTGAACTGCTTCGCGTCATCACTGACCTCCCATTTTTCTGCCAGGTTAGGAAGTACAGCAGTAAACTCCATATTCCATCGTACGAGACCCTGATTACCGACCATGCGCAGGATGCCGTTGTGGTCCGACGAGCCGCGCAGGCCGCGCCGCAGCGTGCCGCCATACGTGCCGATCTTTTCCCAAGGCTTCACGACCATGGGATTTTGCGGCAGCCGGTCGGCAAGCGGCGGGAGCTTGCCATCCTTTACGAGAGCGACAAATTGAGGCGCCTCTTTCGCAGACGCGGCGAAAGCGCCTTTACTGACCAACGAAAAAGCTACGGCTCCACTCGTACCGGCCAGAAATGCACGACGCGTCACGTGGAATTTTGAATTTTTGCTCATAGGCGGCCTCCTCCTTGCCGATCGACGCAACCTGCTTCCGAACTCCTCGCCCAACCAGGTCGCTAAGGCAACGACCATAGCCGCGTCTTAAATTATTACAAGTAGGAACATATTTCGACATATAAATGCAAAAACTCCTATCAGAGCTAGTTTGAAACCTAAATTTAACAGATTACGATGACGTTCACGCCAGAAGATACATATTTCGACATGTCGGGGGTTAAACGATGTCGTTTTCAAACTTGAGGTCGGGCAATTTTGCAGGACTGCTTCCCTCTGTCAGGCTTAAGTTTGCGCTCATCGTCATTGGCTGCACCCTATTATCGAGTGTAGCAGTCAGTGTTTCGAGCTATGAGATCGGCAAGCGTGGGCTTATAGAAGCTAGCAAGCTACGATTTGAGGCATTGGCGAGCGCACAATCAAAGGCCCTTAACGCTTATGGAACTCGTGTTGAGCAAACACTGGGAGAAGTGAGCCAGAACACGGCCATAGGTGAGATGGCGAACAACGCTGCGTCCTTTCTGACGCCTTACACCGACGCGATCGCAAAAGCATTTAAGGACAAGTCGAAATCAGTCGAAGAGCGCGCGGCCTATGACGGAGCAGACCAAAAGCTGATCTACTCAGTCCGGTACAGCGGCATTCATAACGTGCTTTCTACGTCGAGGCGAAACGCCGATATCAACGACATATATATCATCGATCGTGAAGGTTTGATTGTCTACACCGTTACCAAGGGAGACGAATTTAATACCAATCTTTCAGAACCTATAAATGATCGAGTGAGAGGATTCTATGCAGCCGTCGATGGACAAGCCAGCAACAACATCGCGCGCTCAGGATTTATAACGGGGAGTTGGGAGGATAGCGCAGTATCTGCTTTTGTCGCTAAACCACTGACGGTTTCCGTCTATGGCAGGAGCGAGCGGCGTGGCACCGTGATGATCCGTATCGCCGCTGAGAAGCTTGAGTCATTTTTGAGCCCTGAGACGCTTGGGGCTTCTGTCGACGAAGCCTTTCTGTTGTCCTCCGATGGAAAAATCCGGGCAGGACAAGGCAGCGGCCGGACTGTCTCCATTAAACTACAGTCCGCCGCCCAGGCTGGAACATCCGGGTCGCTTATCACGACAGACGATCAGCACCGCATGTTTTATTCTTATCGTCCGGTAAACCTTTTCGGTGAAACACTGCTTCTTGTTGTTGGACAGAACGAAAGCAAAATGTTGGCTTCGGCCAACCAGCTCGCTCTCTGGGCATTTCTCGCGACGCTCGTCGTGCTGGCGATGGCAGGAACCGTGGGGTTCGTCGCATCATCCAAGTTCACTAAGCCATTGATTTCTCTATCCCGTCTCATGGCCCTCCTGAACAGCGGCGAAAGAAACTTTCTCATCCCGGAATTGAACAGAAAGGATGAAATAGGCAGTATGGCGCATGCCTTGGAAGCTTTCAGGCAAAGCGCAATCGAGAAAGCCCAGATGGCCGAGCGCTCAAAAGAGATCACGATGGAAATCGAGGCCGATCGCCTTCGAAATGAGCAGGAGAGGTCAAAATCCGCTCAAGAGATCCAACATGCTATGTCCGCACTGGCGACAGGATTGCAACATCTTGCAGAGGGAAAACTGAATGTACGCCTGCTGACGCCGTTCGAGGGGTCTCTCGACAATCTTCGAGGGGATTTCAATACATCGGTTGAGCAGCTCGAAGCGACTATCCAGACGTTAGCAAGGAGCGCGGATACAATGCATGCGGGATCCGTTGACCTCGGTGACGCTTCAGAGGATCTGGCTTATCGGACGGAACGACAGGCTGCGACGTTGGAAGAGGTCGCAGCGTCTGTGTCGGAGATCAACTCACTTGTACATGGATTACTACGCCTCTGTGAAACCACAGTGAATATTACTGAGGAAACGCATTTTAGCGCCCGGCAGTCTGCGGTCGTCGTTGGCGAGGCGATGATTGCCATGGAACGGATGGAAATGTCGTCCTCTAAAATAATACAGATCATAGACGTCATCGACCAGATCGCTTTCCAGACAAATCTGCTCGCGTTGAATGCAGGCGTTGAAGCTGCGCGAGCGGGAGAGGCGGGCAAAGGCTTTGCGGTGGTTGCACAGGAGGTCCGAGATCTGGCCCAGCGATCGTCGGATGCGGCCAAGAGCATAAGTGGTCTAATCAACACCTCTACCAACGATATCGCGAACGGAGTTGCCCTGGTCATCAAAACGGGGGCGCACCTGACGGAAATCGAACGCAAAATCGCAACCGTCAACGCAAATATCGCCGCCTTGTCGGATGCGGCTACAGACCAGTCCGCGAAACTTTCGGCCATAAATTCTTCGATGGCTGCATTGGATCTCGTTACACAGCAAAACGCTGCAATGGTGGAGGAGACGACAGCATCTGCCGCGACCCTTGCACAGGAAGCCGACACTCTGAAACAACAGGTCTCACGTTTCGAGATTTCCTATGGCGGAGAAACTGCCTTCGTCGGAGTTCTGGCTGCGTGAGCAGAAGTTACCAAAGCGCACCTGCAAAATTGCAGTTGCCACAGAACCTCTTAAAGATGCGTCTGATCCAATCAAAATCCTATCACGATCACAGTTACACCGGAACTACGTTCTCCGGCAGTTTGGCACAGGTGCGCTCGGCGTTGAGCGGGGGGCTAAACTCCTCAGGATAAGCGGAAGCCAGGTGCGGCGGCTTTCGAAAGAATTCAACCCTGGCAGTGATGGTGAATGATCGGCCTCGTCTCAAGGCTCAGCTCCTGAGCAAACATGGCCTCTTGTTGTCGAACCGCCAGTCGTTGATCAGGTATTGCATGGCAATTGCATCGTCGCGGGCGCCGAGCCCGTGTTTCAGATAGAGTTGATGGGCCTTTTCGACCTCGTCCATGTCCAGTTCGACACCGAGGCCCGGCTTGTCGGGCACGGCGATATGGCCGTCTTCGATCTTCAGCGGCTCGCGGGTCAGTCGCTGGCCGTCCTGCCAGATCCAGTGCGTATCGAGCGCCGTGACCCGGCCGGGTGCGGCGGCGCCCACATGGGTGAACATAGCCAGCGACACGTCGAAATGGTTGTTGGAATGCGAACCCCAGGTCATGCCGAAATTCTGGCAGATCTGAGCCACGCGGACTGACCCCTGCATGGTCCAGAAATGTGGGTCTGCCAGCGGAATATCCACGGATTGCAACTGGATGGCATGGGAAAGCTGACGCCAGTCCGTAGCCACCATGTTGGTCGCGGTCGGCAAACCGGTGGCGCGACGGAACTCGGCCATAATCTCGCGGCCGGAATAACCCTGTTCGGCGCCGCATGGATCTTCCGCATAAGCAAGCACATCGCCGCGCCCCTTGCAGAGGCGGATCGCTTCTTCAAGCGACCATGCACCATTCGGGTCCAGCGTTACGCGCGCCTCCGGAAACCTGCGGGCAATGGCGGTGACTGCCTCGATTTCCTCCTCGCCGCGAAACACGCCGCCCTTCAGCTTGAAATCGCGGAAACCGTATCGTTCATGGGCCGCTTCCGCGAGCCGGACGACCGCTTCGGGTGTCAGTGCCTCCTCGTCGCGCAGCCGCAGCCAGTCGTCGGTTTCGGCTTTGCCATCGCGATAGGACAAGTCCGTCTTGCGGCGGTCGCCGACATAAAACAGGTATCCGAGCATTTCGACCCGATCGCGCTGCTGGCCGTCGCCGAGAAGGGCCGCGACCGGTACGCCCAGATGCTGGCCGAGAAGGTCCAGCAGGGCGGATTCAAGCGCGGTCACCACATGGATGGTGGTGCGCAGATCGAAGGTCTGCAGTCCCCGGCCGCCGCTGTCGCGGTCGCTGAAGGTTTTGCGCACCTTGTCGAGCAGACCATTATAGCCGCCGATCGCCTGGCCGATCAGCAACGGTGCGGCGTCCTCAATCGTCTTGCGGATCACCTCGCCGCCGGGCACCTCGCCGACTCCGGTATGGCCGGAATCGTCTTCAACGATTGCCAGGTTGCGGGTGAAGAACGGTCCGTGCGCACCGCTGAGATTGAGCAGCATGCTATCTTGCCCGGCCACCGGTACCACTCGCACGGATACAATGCGCGGAGTGGAGGGGAAGGGGCGACTGCTATCGGCCCTCACAATATCTGTCGTCATAGCTGTCGCCTTTGCAATCACTGAAATTCGTTGATGTTATTCGAGGAAGGTTGGCGCCCGACACAAATAGAAACTCCTCCAACCATCATCTCGCCTGGGGCCAACTCCATGATACCGGCGGAAGTCCGGAGATGGGAGGGCAGCGATAGCGCTCCGCTGAGATGAGATACGGGCTCCAGACATAGATACGCTTCAGTACGGTGGAGAACGAGATACTCGAGGGCGGACGTTCTGAGGAGTGAGACGCATCCGGTGGGAATTGCGAATGACGCACGCGACCACTTTGAAAGGTGTTTGGCCTGCGGGTCAATTCCGAAAGAGGCGCTCTGTAATAGAGTCAAGGTTGGATCGTCTTTCGAACCTGGTGTCGGAAGGCTCCAAGACTCATGGGCATCACAGAACAGCTCAACGCCGGACCCTACAGCAAAATAGGGATGCCAGCCCATGCCGGCGGGGGAGGGCCGTGCAGATCTGTTCAAGAGGCTGAGCGTAACATCCAAGCGCTGATCACTGATAGAGAAATGCTGAACAGCTCTAAAGCTATAGGGCCAATCCTCGTCCGCTTCGTACTCAAGGCTCATAGACAGAACACTCGCGGAATGGTTGGCAATCGTCCATGGCCGCCTTTGCGCCGGACCATGCATCGCATCGCCGTTGCGGTAAGGATTCCCTCGAAGCTGGAACAACTGGTCCTCGGTTACGAGCTCGGCCCTTTTCAGGCGTCCGTGATATGGAAAGAGAGGAAAAGCGCCAGCTCTAGGCCAGTCCTGCTTGTCGAAAGGGTCATCGCTCATTGGGACCAGGACGTGACCATAGACCTCATGCGCCAGTTGTGACATACGCCCGCCGGCCTTCACATTAAATGAGGCTTCAAAGAGCCCGCTCCGGATAGTTAGCAAACCCGCCGTCCTACTGATTGCTGAAGAGGTGAACATCGTGCCGGCTAACTTCCGGAGCCCGACATGAAGCGCGGATAGGAAGCACTAATCAGAGACCGACCGACGCGTCCTAACGACGCCGTCGTGATCAATCGCGCAAAACCGTCCGCCCTGAAAGTGATCGGCGATATGGCGGTTTTCCACATTTGAAGGGGTGGTCGAGACCGATGGCGTGTGATCCACTCCTCGATCCAAAGGATAGTAACCAAGCTTGAATGCCAGGGTGTTATCCCACCAAGAGAAAGGACTTTGCGACACCCCGTACACCGTCGTGCAGTCGACGTGAGGACTTTCCAGCCCTATCATGACCAATTGAGCTAAGTCGCGGGCGCTAAGCCACGTGGCGCGGCTCCGCTCGTCACTTCTGCTGTCCCCAGGTTCCATTGTTGCGTTCGCAATACGAATTATAAAGCTTTCGATCCCGTATTTTTGAAAGTAGAGACCTGCTTCCAATTCGTTCCAGCATTTGCCTAACCCATATAAGCTGTCGGGCCGCATGGGGCCGTCAGGTGATACCCGCTGATCACGCGTGAAGAAGCCCGTCACATGGTTGCTTGACCCAAGAACAACTCTCGAAATCCCGAGCTTCCGGGCCGCTTCATATATGTTGTGCGTGCCCAGAACATTGACCCGAACAATGTCCTCTATGGGTCGTTCGCCTGGAAACCCAGCGAGGTGAACAATTGCGTCAACACCCTTCAGGGCATCTAAGGTCGAACTGAAATCACAAATGTCCACGGAAGACCAAGTCTCATTGGCGCAAGCGTCACCGGGGGCTACGAGATCAAGAATGCGTACGGATCTTATTTTTCCCTGCAGAGCAGTTCTTAGTTTTTTCCCGACCCTACCGGAGCCGCCGAAAATGGCGACAACTTTGTCGCAGTAGCCAATCATGCTCTCGCGTTCTGATGCAGGATCTGCATCAGCTGCGTATCTTTCCTTAAACGACATCAACTAGACCCCTTCGAACATTCTCTCGCGCGCGTTTAGGATATGGCGCTCCATTGCTGCGCCAGCAGCAATTCGGTCTCGCTGTCGAATAGCCTCGAAAATTGCGTCGTGCTCAAGCTGAACCGCGCGGAGACGCTCAGGGGTTCGCATAAGACTTAACTGACGGGTGATGTTCATTCCCGTCGCAATATGCGACGCCATCGATATTTGAATCGAAATATAGTACTGATTTCGGGTAGCCTGAGCTACTGCCTCATGGAACCGCCTGTCTTCCTCAATGCCAACCGTACCGTTCTTGAGGCATTTCTCTAACAGCTCCAGCGAATCCTTTAGCCGTTGAAGGTCTTCGTCTTGCCATCTTTCCGCTGCCAAGGAAGCCGCGGCCGCCTCATGACCCGCCCTAAATTCGAAACAACGTTGAACGTCTGCAAGTGACCCGACCTGTGAAAAGCGGAGGACTGCCATATCTGGTTGCCGGGTCACATAGGACCCCGAACCTTGCCGGGATACAATCACCCCGTCCTCGCGCAAGCGGCCTAGGGCCTCGCGTACGACCGTTCGAGACACTGCGAAGCGTGACGAGAGATCTGTTTCCGACGGCAACCGACTGTTTATGATGAGGTCGCCCCGGGCAATCAGGCTTACGATCCCATCATAAACAACGTCGCTGAGCCTGTCTGGCGCAGTCCCGTCCCTTGCGGGATATTGCACGCCGATATCGTTCATATGTTCCACCTTAACCCTACCCAGACGCGATGGGTCTTGCTCGTGCTTTGTTACTTCAGCGGGATCGGAATCTTAGGCAACCTCGCTTGTCGCTATGGCAAAGATATACGACATTCAACAAACCTTCACAACTTCAACGGCTCAAATTTGTTCAGTTGCGCCGCCTTCGCCGCCAATATGCCTAATCCTGTTGACTCCTGTCAATAGCTGTACTACGAGCTGCAGAGGGGAGATTAGGCGTGCACCCTTCGGGACCTACAAAATCAGCGCGGCCGGACTCTCGGTCCACGTTCAGTGCCGCTCCCGCCATGCTAAAGGTTCTGAAGCGCACCGGGTCGTGGAATGCGCCGGCTTCCCCACAACGTCTCGACGGCTGAAAAGGATATCCCATGAAGATCACCGATGTGAAAACTTACCTGATGCAGGTCGGGGCACGACCCGGCCTTCCCGGCGCATCGCCGACTGGCGTTGCTGGGGAGGCGGATTTTCGTGGTTCGCGGAATTGGCTGTTCGTGAAGATCGAAACAGATGAAGGTATTTCGGGATTAGGTGAGTGCTCTGGTTGGCCTCGAGTTGTCGAGACTGCGGTTCTTGATTACCGCAATATCCTGATCGGGGAAGATCCTCGGGACATCGATCGGCTTTGGCACCGACTTTTTGTCGGCTCAATGGGTCACGGTATGCTTGGAACCGTTGGTGGCGGAGCTTTGACCGGAATCGAGATGGCCCTCTGGGATATAAAGGGCAAAGCTCTGGGGCAGCCGATCTGGAATCTTCTCGGCGGCCGCTTTCGGGACAAGATCCGGGTCTATGGACACGCGAAAACGCCAGATCGGGCTCGGGAGCTTCTCGATCGAGGATACAGCGCTGTGAAAGTCGGTTTCACCGGCGCAGTGGAATTTGACAAGGTTGCGGCGGTACGCGAAGCTGTCGGCCCTAAAGTTGACCTCATGGTTGATGCTCATGGACCGTCATGGATGACGGCACAGGACGCTATAACGGTGGGCCGTGAGTTGGAGCCGCTGGGCCTGTTGTTCTTGGAGGATCCGGTCGCACCTGAAAACCTTGATGCTCTTCAAAGGGTTCGCGACTCTGTCAGTATCCCCCTGGCCGCTGGTGAGCGCGTAAGCAACATATGGGGATCGCGACCGTACATAGAGCGTGAGTTGGTGGACGTAATTCAGCCGGACACGGGTCGCGCCGGTGGGATCACGCAGATGCGTAAGATCGCTGCTATGGCGGAAGCGCATTATATCAGCGTAGCGCCGCATTCGGGATCTCTTGGGCCGGTCGCCGAATTTGCAGCCCTTCATGTGATGGCAACGATACCAAATGCACTCATGCTTGAAAGAGTGGAGATCGACTGGCCTGGGCGCTATGAGGTCGTCACCCCCGTCCTCAAGGCTGTTGGTGGCTATCTTCAAGTTCCCAGTGCGCCGGGTCTTGGCGTGGAACTCGTCGAAGACGAGGTAGTCAAATATCCAAGCAGACGAAACGTCGGCGATATGCCCGCAGACGACGGTCGCGCTTATGAGGAAGACACTGCTGCGGAATGCGTCTATTTCCAGACACGCCTGCAGCGTCAGGCTCGCCTTCGGCTGACAAAGCCCGAGACCTGAGCACAACAAGGCGCCTCTTCGATGGCGCCAATCGTCGATACGCCCATCATTTGTGCCAAGCACGAGTTGGTCAGCAGGACCGGCTCGTGCTTTTCAGCAAGACAAGCATGGAAGCTTATCCGGATTTGTTGACGCTGCGGTTTAAGCCATAGCGACCGTTTTCACGAAAATTCATTGAAAACAGTCTCTTAGAGCGACAATCCACAATTTCAACTTGTTTTTACTTGCATTTTTTTGTTCAACAGGTAAGGTCGAGATGTTGGGACCTGCGCGGTCTTGCTTATGCATGCTTGGAGGTGAGCGGAATGAATCAATCGGTGGCCGAAGTGAACGCGTTGAAGGGCCGGGAGATGCAGTCTGTCCTCGCGACTGTTCCTTATAACTCCGAGGAATTGGCGGAGCTTAGCGCGGCGGTCGCGCCGGCTCGTTTCACGCATTGCGCGGCTACTGACGCGGACGCCATTTCCGTAGCTCTTCGGGACGCGGACGTGGCGATCATCGCAGGCGATTTGGATGAGCGGTTCATTTTGGCTCCGAAGTTAAAGTGGGTCCACTGTGATCACTCGGGTCTTACAAAATCGGCTCGGCCGGAGGTTTTCGAAAAAGGCCTGATTGTTACGGGGTCCGCTGGCAGGTCAGCTGCAGCGCTAGCCCAGCATGCGTTCTATTTCGCGCTTGCTCTCACCTACGACGCGAAGCAACTCATCGCGAAGCAAGCCGAGCACGCGTGGCGTGCGATTCCAGGCTATGAAAATAAACTGGGCCTTGCAGGAAAAACGCTGGGGATTGTTGGGTACGGCCAGACTGGTATTGAGATGGCAGCACTCGGCAAGGCCTTTCAAATGCGGGTCATCGCATACAATAGGAGTGTCATCGAGGAGCCCGCTAACGTCGACATGATGTTGTGCTCGGAGCGTGGAGACTCGATTGACCAGCTCATTGAGCAGTCCGACGTTATCATGCTGGCAACGCAGCTGACTGACGTGACTTATCACATGTTTTCTGCTGCTCAGTTCGCGAAGATGAAGAGTTCTTCGTACATCATCAACATGGCGCGCGGTCCCGTTATCGACGAGCTTGCGCTAATAGCAGCACTAGAGAGCGGAGAGATCGCAGGCGCAGGTCTTGATGTCTTCACAAAAGAGCCGCTGCCAGCCGATTCTCCCTTGTGGGATCAAACGAACGTTCTCTTGACGCCGCACATGACACCAGGCCTGCCGGATAAGCGGCGGCGCTCCATCAATATGATCTTGGACAACATTTCTCGATATCGCGAAGGTCGTCCGCTTTTGAATGCTCTTTCGCAGAAAGATGTCTTCACTCCGAAGGCGTGAAACGCAGGCCCCATATCATGGCCACTTTGGTGGCTCCGCAACTCAAGGGAGGATGTAATGAAGCGCGGAATTATTTCGTCGATGATCGGCATGGCTGGTTTGGCCACAATGATGACGGCAGTGCCGGCATCCGCGGCAACGTCGAACAAAGCCATAACGGTTGTGCTTGCGGTTGAGTTGGATTCACTTGATCCATGCGATACGCAGCCGGCTCAAAATGCGAACGTCGTTCGAGGCAACATTTTTGAATCACTCACCCATGTTAGCCCGGTAAGCGGTAAAATTGAACCGCTTCTCGCCGATTCCTGGAAGCAGGTGAGCGATAAAGAATGGGAATTCAAACTCAAAAAAGGTGTGAAATTCCACGACGGCACGGATTTCAATGCTGCCGCTGCAGCAGCCAACATTATGCGCACGCAAGGCGGACCGAGCTATGCGGGGCTCGCTTGCCTTAACAGCGGTCAGATACCGGATCCCGTTAAGGCAGAAGCAGTTGACGACCTGACGCTTAAGGTCATAACCACGGTTGTTGATCCAATCCTACCGCTGCGACTTTCGTATGTTGATATAGGTGACCTTGCAAGCCAAACGAAGGCAGCGAAAGTCCTCAATCCCGTTGGTACCGGTCCTTATAAATTTGTAAGCAGAAAACAGGGTGATTCCGTCAAATTGACCCGGTTTGACGGGTACTGGGGGGCTGCGCCTCAGATCAAGGACGTAACCTATATCGTTCGCAAAGAGGCAACCGTCCGCGCCAGCATGGTGGAAACCGGCGAAGCACAGATCGCACTGAGCATTCAGGCGCAGGACGCCACCGATGACGGCCGGACCGTGACTTTCAAAGACAATCGCATCTTCGTTATGCGCCCGATGACGTTCAAGGAACCCTTCAAGGATCCTCGCGTGAGGCAGGCTCTGTCATATGCGGTGGACCGCGACACGATCGTACCTGCGATTTTGGGCGTCACTGGAGCGCCTTACTATCAGATGCTCGGACCTCAGGTGAACGCATACCTTCCTGATTATGACGCCAAATCCGCGATGAAATACAACCCTGCGAAGGCAAAGGAATTGATCGCAGCTGCCAAGGCTGATGGTCACCCTGTCGAGACCCCGATTGATATCATTACGCGGCCTGACATTCTTCCCGATGGCGGCGAACTGGTTCAGGCAATCGCTCAAAACCTGAAAGAAGTCGGTCTGAAAGTGAATATCAGAAGCATGGAAAACACGGCCTGGCGCGAATTCCTTCGTCAGCCGTTCCCGCCAGAGCAGCCGGCAACGCTTCAGATGATTTCACATGACAACACTTCAGGCGACGCAAGTTTCAGCTTCCCGAAGTACATCACCTGCAAGGGCATCAACTCGGCAATCTGCAATCCCGAAATCGATAAACTCATCGCGGAGGCTGAAGTTGCGGCCGGCGACAAGCGTGCGGAACTCTATCGTAAGGCGTCGGAGATCCTCTACAAGGAAGCAGGATTTATTGGACTTGCAGAGCAAATCCGGTTGATCATGCTTGCAGAAGGGGTCGAATACAAGGCCAATCCGCTTTCCGGACTGGAAATCAGGATCGCCGATGTGCGCCTGAAGGACTAGCCTTAAATTGACTTTGCAGGAGCCGCGAGGCTCCTGCATTGGAGGAGTAAATCATGCATACTTATCTTGGCCGGCGGCTGCTGTCCGGGTTCATCACACTGCTCGGCGTGGTCGTGGTGGTGTTCTTCATGTCGCGGCTGACGGGCTCTCCGATCGATCTTTTTTTTCCGGAGGGTGCTGAACCGGCGCAGATCGAGGCATTCAACAAAGCCTACGGCCTTGATAAGCCCTTGGTGCAGCAGTTCGGCATTTTCCTCCTGAACGTTGCACAGGGTGACTTCGGGACTTCTATCTGGCAACAGCGGCCGGCGATGGAAGCCGCGCTCAGCGAAATGCCGATGACGCTCCTTCTGGCGTCAATCGCAATGACCATTTCAGTTTTGGTCGCTCTTCTACTCGGCTCGCTTGCTGCTGTTTACCGTTTCAGGACCGTTGACCGGACGATCACTATTCTCTCACTGATGACGAGCAGCATGCCGCATTTCTGGTTTGCCCTTGTTGGCATCTTGATCTTTGCAGTGCAGCTTCGGGTCCTGCCGACGTCTGGTAGCAATAGCTGGCTCTCGTGGGTTCTTCCGGTCGCGACC
The DNA here is from genome assembly GCF_031455615.1 of Neorhizobium sp. 2083. Lineage (NCBI taxonomy): Bacteria > Pseudomonadati > Pseudomonadota > Alphaproteobacteria > Hyphomicrobiales > Rhizobiaceae > Neorhizobium > Neorhizobium sp. 2083. Next base: position 14,974 of record NZ_JAVDTC010000003.1, read on the forward strand.
GTCAGCATCGGACCCATCGGGGTTCTGACCCAGGTTGTCCGTGGCGCAATGATCGACGTTCTCTCGTCAGGTTATGTTCGCAACGCTCGGGCAAGGGGCTTCAGCGCTCGACGTGTAGTATACAGGCATGCCCTCAGAAACGCGGCTCTTCCAATCATTTCTGTCGCCGGCGATATCGCGGCAGGGATGGTCAACGGTGCTGTTATCGTCAGTGTCGTGTTTGCCTTCCCAGGGATCGGGCGATTGATCGTTGGCGCAATTCTCAATCGCGACTATCCGGTGCTCGAGGCGAGCGTCGTCGTTGTTGGCGTGTCGATTATCCTATTGAACCTGCTTATCGACATCATTTGCTCGATTGTCGATCCGCGTATCAGACTGAATTGAGCGGAGAACCGTCGTGCAGTCCACCTCCACTATCGCTAATACCAGAATCAGCCGTTGGAGAGCTTCTCCTAAGTGGCAGATGTTTACTTCTTCGCCCCTGGCCGTGGCTTCGGCATGCTGGTTGATATTCGTTGTCATCCTGGCGTTTGTCGTTGCGCCGTTGGTTGTTGATCAAGCAAATCATCAAACGATCGCCATGAGGTTCTACGCGCCGTTCCGACTGGATAAAGGTTTTGCGTTTTTTCTTGGGGCGGACAGCCTTGGCCGTCCGATCATGCTACAGTTGATTGTCGGTGCGCGTACGTCCGTATTGATTGCGATCTTTGCAGTCAGCATTTCTGGGGCAATCGGCTACACGATCGGGGTGATCTCCGGTTATTTTGGTGGTTGGGTCGACAATATCCTGCTGCGACTCGCTGACATTATCCACACTGTTCCGTCGCTGCTGATGGCGCTCGTAGTGCTTTTCATCCTGCAGCCTAGTGTCTTCAACCTCATTATCGTGCTTGGGATAACCCGCATTCCCGTTTATCTGCGAACAAGCCGCACTCAAACAATGGAAGTGCGGGAACGCATGTTCGTGGAGGTATCGAAGGCAATCGGTGCATCGAATTGGCGGATCATCACTCGCGACATCGCACCATTGGTATTCCCGACCATTCGCACACTGGCCATGCTTGAAGTCTCAGCAGTGATACTGTCCGCGGCAAGCCTGACGTTTTTGGGTATCGGTTTGCAGCGCCCCGACGTTGATTGGGGTATGATGGTCGCTGACGGCCGAGCCTACCTGAAGTCAGCCTGGTTCGTCGCCGTATTCCCCGGTATCGTGATCGTGCTGACCGCGCTGGCGGCAAACATCCTGTCCAACTGGCTGAGAGCTGTTGAGGATCCTGCACAAAGCACTCTGTTCTTCCGGGCGAAAAAGAAGAAGGAGATTGTGAAAGCATGAGTAAGCTTCTTGAGATCTCCGACCTTAAAATCACATTCGAGAGCGGTTTCGGAAAGGTAGATGCCGTACGCGGCGTCAATCTCGCAATGGACATGGGTGATGCGATCGCAGTCGTTGGCGCGAGTGGCTCGGGCAAAACCGTCCTGGGCAGATCCCTCCTAGGGCTGGTAGACGCACCTGGCATCGTCCGTGGCAGTATCAAATTCGGCGGTACTGAAATCGTCGGCAAACCCGAAAAAGATCTGCGCGATATCCGGGGCCTAGGCATCGGCATGGTGTTTCAAGACGCACTTGACGGTTTGAACCCGGTCTATTCGATTGGCTCGCAGTTGAGCGAAATCTTCATGGTCCGGTTAGGGATGTCGCATTCGGCATCCAAGGCGCGCGCTATTGAGATAATGGAGCAAGTGGGGATAAGGCGGGCTGCCGAACGTTATCACAACTACCCGCATCAGTTTTCAGGAGGCATGCGTCAGCGTATCTGCATCGCGATGGCCATAGGCATGAAGCCTAAAATCCTCATAGCGGATGAGCCGACGACAGCACTCGATGTAACCGTGCAAGCGGGCATCCTCCGCTTGATTAAGACCCTTCAATCAGAAACGGGCATGGGTCTCATTTTCGTGACACACGATCTTGCGGTCGCCAGAATGGTCTCAACGCGAATTGTCGTTATGTATGCTGGGCAGATCGTGGAAGAAGGTCCAACTGAGGAAGTTTTCCGTTTTCCGAAACATCCCTATACGAAAGCCCTCCTCGCGGCGCACCCCGCCCGGGTTCGCTCGTGGCGCGATCTGGAGCCAATCCCGGAAGCTTTCGTTACGGACGCTTCCTCTGGCGGCGAGGCCCCCGGCCATTCCAGCCCATCAATTGTTGTGACCAATTAGGAGTTACGGGATGACCAATGTTGAGTTGAGCAAAGTCGCTCCGCTCCTGGACGTTCAAAGCCTGCGGAAGACGTTTGGGGGGCGAGGTGGGAAGCCAGGTTCAATCGTGGCGGTTGACGATATCAGCTTTTCTCTTCAGCCCGGCGAATGTCTGGCGGTCGTGGGAGAATCAGGCTCCGGAAAGTCGACGTTGGCCAGAACTCTCCTAAGGCTGGTTGAGGCCGACAGTGGTGCGGTCCTCTACCAGGGCAAAGACCTGTTGACGCTCACGCATGCCGAGATGCAGCGGCAGCGTCGATTTTTGCAGATGGTTTTCCAAGATCCCTACGCTTCGCTGCATCCCCGTCGCAATGTTGCGCAGTTAATCTCGGAGCCATGGGAGGTCCATCCTGGCGTGGTTGAGAAATCTGCGAGGCGTGAAAGGATCGAAGCGCTTTTGGCGGAAGTAAACTTGCCAAAACACTTTATAAGCTACTATCCAAATCAGATGTCTGGTGGCCAACGCCAGCGTGTCGCGATTGCACGCGCACTCGCACTCGAGCCGAAAATTTTGATCCTCGACGAGCCGGTCTCCGCCTTGGATGTCTCCGTTCAAGCGCAGGTGATCAAGGTATTGATGAGCCTGCAAGAGCGCCGTGGACTGGCTTACATCTTCATCTCCCACGATCTTCCGCTTGTTCGGCTTGTTGCCCACAAGGTTGCGGTGATGAACCGCGGACAGTTTGTCGAGGCTGGATCGACCGAAGAAATCTTCAGCAACCCGCAGCACGAATATACAAAATCACTGCTGGCTTCGTCACCATCCGCCGGGGAGTTCGAAACTCACTGACCGCGGCAAATCGCAGCTTTGTTGATTTTTCATGGAGCCGCGGCGATCATCAGATCGCCGCCGCTCATATCGTACCTGTGTCTGTCTTCGTATTGATTGGTATCAGGTCGAATGGAACGCCGCATTTCGATCCGATCTTTTCAAACTCCCGAAGCAGGCCGTCTGGAACAGGGAGGCCGTCAGTCTTTCGCTCCGTTTCGGTCAATGACGCGTTCATACCGGGATATCGACCAACGGCGCCGCCGGCGGCTTCCAGGTGGTGCGAGATCCACACCTCCATATCGTCCTCGTAGAATTTTGAGAGGAGCGGGGGATTGATCACCAGCAGAAAGGCTCCTTTTGCCGGGCTTTTCGCGGCGCAGAGCTCATTCTCCGTTGCCGCGAAACTGCCCGCTAAAGCAAATCGCGTTTAATCAGCCTCATATCCGCCAGCCTTGAAGTAGTTGCGGCATTCTGTGACGGAGAAGAGGTTGCAGATGTCGCCGAGGGCTTGGGCAATGGCGTCGAAGCTGCGGGCGGCGCGCTTTCGCAGAAGTGTCTTCAGCTTGGAGAAGGCCATTTCGATCGGATTGAGATCGGGTGAATAGGGCGGCAGGAACAGGAGCCAGGCGCCGCGCGCCTTGACCAGTTCTTCGGCCCGTTCGCTCTTGTGAAATCCGACATTGTCGAGAATGACGACGTCGCCTGGCGACAGCGTCGGGGCGGAGCTGCGTTTCGATACACGTCTCGAAGATGCGGCCGTTTATCGGGGCGTTGACAATCCACGGCGCGACCATGTCATGCGATCGCAACCCGGCGATGAAGGTTTGGGATTTCCATGAACCGAAGGGGGGCGTGGTTACGGTAGCGCCGACCTTTCGATGACCACCCCGAGCGCTTGGTCAGCTTCGTATTAGTCGATGTCTCATCGATAAAGATCAGCCGCGCCAAGGCCTTGTTGAAGAACCGCCGACGCCGGCCGATCCACAGTTCACGCGCCCGTGCGATCTCCGGACGCCGATGCTCGCTTGCCCGCAGGCTTTTTTTTATGGCTCAGCCCGAGCCAATGGAGAAGACGGCCGACATTGGAGCGATGCACGATGACGCCGCGTCCGGCCAGCTCGACGCACAACTCGTCCAGCGTCAATTCGCCGTTCTCGGCCAACCGTGCGCGCACCCAGTCGCCATGCGCATTCAGCTTGCCGCCACCGACATGGCCTTGCCGCCGTGGCGCAAGCGAGCCAGTCTCTCGCTTCAGGATCACCAGGGTGTTCACGAAACGCGGAGACACCCGGAAATGGCGAGCCGCCTCCCGATGACCGTGACCCTCTTCGACATACGCAATAACACGACTACGCAACGCAATCGGATGTGATTTGCCCATCGTGCTCTCCCTTCAACGCCAATGGAATCACACATCCTATGATTTGAGAATCATGAATCTCATAAATCGCGATCTGCTTTAGGCGCCTCCCGACAATCCTCCTCGGCGGTCGGCGCATCCTATTTTTGACAACCTCTCTCAGTGGCGAGCGCCTTTGCTCACATGTCTCCGGTCCGACCGGCTTCAGGCGTGGCGGACGCCGGAAGCGTTGAAGAGGTGCACGTTGGCTGCAATCGGCGAAATTGTGATCGTCTCGCCCGGCGCGATGCGGACGCGCTCCCGGAAGAGCGCGGTCACGTCGTTAGACCCAACCTTGCCCATCACCTGGGTCTCCGACCCCATGGGCTCCACGATCGAAACGTTGAACGGAACGCCTGTGGGATCGATCTTGAGGTGTTCCGGGCGCACCCCGTAGGTTGTCGTATTCTCGGCATGGCGGGTGGAGGGAAGCAAAATCCCGTCACCCGTGCGGAAACCTTCATTCGTGAACGTGCCGGGAATGAAGTTCATCGCCGGGCTTCCCATGAACCCTGCAACGAACTGATTGGCCGGATTGTCGTAAAGCTCGAGCGGGGTACCCACCTGCTCGACGACGCCGTCGCGTAGCACGACGATGCGGTCTGCCATGGTCATCGCCTCGATTTGATCGTGGGTCACATAGACCGTTGTCGTTTTGAGCCGCTGGTGAAGTTGCTTGATTTCCCCGCGCATCTGGACACGAAGCTTCGCGTCGAGGTTGGACAGCGGCTCGTCAAACAGAAAAACCGCCGGGTTTCTGACGATTGCTCGTCCCATCGCGACGCGTTGACGTTGACCGCCAGAAAGCTGCCTTGGATATCGCCCAAGCAGCGCCGTCAAGCCGAGGATATCGGCCGCGTGGCGAATGCGAACGTCGATATCGGCCTTCGACATCTTCCGCAGCTTCAGAGAAAACCCCATGTTTTTCTCAACGGTCATATGCGGATAGAGCGCATAGTTCTGGAAAACCATAGCAATGTCTCGGGCCTTTGCGGGAAGGTCGCTGACGACGCGCCCGCCGATGTAGAGATCGCCGTCACTAATCTCCTCGAGGCCGGCAATCATTCTGAGGAGCGTAGACTTCCCGCATCCGGATGGCCCGACGAGAACGACAAACTCACCGTCTTCGATCGCGATGTTGATGTCCTTCAATGCGTGGAAGCTGCCGTAATACTTTTCCGCATTCTTGATTTCGAGATTTGCCATGGTTTATCCTGAATATGAAGCGCTGAATTAAGACCGGGCTTTGGGTAGATAGACCGCCTCGAACAACTCCAACGGAGGCAGCTCGATCACAAGGTGCTCACCGTCGACCACGGTCTTCACGCTCTGTCCCGAATTCAGCAGAACAGGGCTGCCCACTCCATTGCGCACCCTGATTTTGCCGCCGGAAATCGGGATGTGTGGCCCGAACGATTTCCGCCGCGCGCCGGATTGATTGATGACGTGGATGACTGTGCCGGTTGTGGCGCGGCCGACGATCATCTCTACTTGCTCCGGCAATTCGGCGGAGATGTCTGGGTCGATGATGTCTCCAACCGTGCGGAGAAAATAATCCCTGACCGATCCGGTTCCGAACTCGTGGTATGTGCGGCCGACCGCCCATGGGAACTGGACCACCGAACCTTTGTCACTCGACAAACGAACGGCGCCCGGGTCCTCGCTGCTGACATGTCCGTAGCATTTTTCCGGCGGCCCATAAGGAGCTTGAGGCAGCACGCGGCCAATCGATGTCGCCTGCGGCTTCCACACGTAACGCGCATAGCTGCCGTAAACGGGCACGATGTGTCCTTCGTAGATAAACTCCCGTGTCTTCTGCTGAGCCGCTTCCGCGACATAGGTAGCCCAGAGCGACAGTCCTGATTTCGGTCCGTCGGCGCGCATGACGGCCGGAGAGGTAGTCATTTCGACCTCTCCATCTCTCGTCACACCGGCATTTCCGGTCAAGACGATATGCCCTCCGGCTCGGACGAAGTCGTCAAGACATGACGCGGCGGCGGGTCCGACGTCGTGAATATCCGGCAATATCAGAACGTCGTATCGGGCGAGATTGCCGGACCGCGCAATCCGCGCGATCAATTCCGCCCCGATCACGTCGAATGGAATATGCTTCTCCTTCAGAGACGTGTAGATCCCGCGATATTCCGACACGGAGTCACCGTAGTCGGGATCGGCCTTTCGCAACAGATCGGGCCTGACAACGGCTATCTGTGAACCGGGAATGTAGCTACTGTAGATTTCCCGGTTGCGTTGGAAAAACTGTTGAATATTGCTGGCAATCGGCAGATTTGGGTAAGGAATCCGTCCCGGCGCTCCCATCAGGTAGGTCGAAGGATTTCCGCCCCTGGCGATCGCCTGAAGGAGATACTGGGCGAAGTGCTCCGGTTGTTCTCCCGCCATTCGGTAGGGCATGTCGACGAAGCATGTCGAGTTCACCATCACCATCGAATCCGGCATACCGGTACGGTAAACGCTGACGGATTCGGATGTCGCGTGATGCCATAATTCGCGGCCGAAGGCGTTATTGGCCTCGTAGTAGATGATGGGCGACTCCCGGCTCATGATCAAGCCGACATCCTCATACTTTTCCGAGATGTGCTTGGCGATCTTATCGACCAGATCCTGAATGGTCTTCGCCGCAAAACGCAACCAGATCGGGTAATTGGGGTGTTGCGGGCCATCCGGAAGCGCGACGTCCTCAGCAAAACAGGCGAATGCCGTCTCGCACTTCTTGCAATGGCACACGCCGTGATAGACGCGGCTGTAGTCGGCTTCGGAGAACCTGAACCAGTTGATAAAGAAGCCCTTAACCGGATAGCGGGCAAGAACGTCGTCGATGATGTCCAGCGAGCGATCCTGGTAATAGTCGCCACAGGGACACGTGCTATAAAGAGTGTTGTAGATCTGATACTTACCGCTTGGCGATACGAAGAGCCATTCAGGGTGCTCGGCGGCGATGCGGGATGAGACCTTCGAGAAATCCATTCTCGCGAGAACTCGGACATTGCGCCCGCTCGCAGCGTCACAGGCATCGCCGATCAAATCACCAGAAGGCCGGTCCGAGAGGAATGAGACCCTTGTCTGAAAAGGAAGATCTGTCGGATAAAACGACTCTATGCCACCCACGTTTAAAAGCCAGGTATCGGCTCCCTGCGCTTCGATGAAATCGAGGGTTTTCTCGACGTCCATCGTCGCGTCGATTTCCTGGATATTGGTCTGGATGTTAGAAAATGGCTGGCTCCACCATCTGTTCTTACTTTCCGCCACGTTCAGCATTTTATCTCCTCATTCGCCGATGGATCGGCACGACGCAAGCAAAGCATTTACCTGGCTCCGCCTCCTGGCGGACACGGAGCCAGGTCGATATCGCGTCACGCTCGCTTGAGAACTGCGGTCGCCTGAGCAATGAAGCTCTGTGCGGCGTCCTTAACATTGGAAGAACCGAAACCTACGCTTTCGTTCGTCCGGCGCATCAGGTCGTTGATTGCGCGTTGCGCGCGGTGCGTCTGCGGCTCCTTGTTCGCCTTCGCGAGAGCGACCTGACTGTATTTCAATACCTTTTGATCGACCGGCGTTAGGTCCTTGATCGCGAGAACCGTTTCCAGGGCCGGACGAGAAGCGGGGGGACCGCTGACCAATCCGAGTATCTTGGCGGATTCCGGATCGCTGACGAACCAGTCGATCAGCTTCACAGCCGCGGCCTTGTTGGCGCTCTTAGCGTTCAGCGAAAGGCAGCTTGTCGGGCGCGGATAATAGCCCGGCCCCGTGGTATCGCTCACCCAGACGGGCGTCATCAGGTTGAGCTCATCCTTCGTCAGGGCCTGATAGCCGCCTGCCAGATCCTGTGATGAGATTCGGGCAAAGACGGCGGTACCGCGAACCATTGGCGAGTTAGGCCATTCGTTGCCAGTGAATTGTGCCTGCACGTCGGCAGGAACAGCGGCACCGGTCTTCCGCATCTGGTCCCAGATGTCGAGCCATTCAGCTACGTCGTCAGCCGTGACGCCGAGCATTTCCCCGTTGTACATCTGCTTGCCCTGAGCAATGAGGTACATCTGGAAGTCTTCGACGCGGGACGCCATGTCGTGGCTGCCGTACAGCTTTCCGTTCGCCTTATGGATTTCGGTGCAGAACTTGGCGAACTCCTTGTAGTTCATCTTTTCGGGAGGCGTACCCATCTTGAGACGTTCCAGGGCCGATTTGTTGTAGCAAAGGGCCTGGATACTCACGGCAATCGGCACACCCATCAGCTTGCCGCCCTTGTAGCCGAGCCTCAGAACGGCGTCGTCGAACAAATTCGCGCGAAGAACGGAAGGAACGTACTCTTCAAGCGGCGCGATCGCGCCGCGTTTGGCGTATTGATCGAACTCGTCGTAGCCCATCGTAATCACGTCGGGCGCATTGCCGCCCGCCACCATGGCGGCAATCTTATCCGGCCAGCTGTCGCTCGGCACACCTTCGTAAACAATCTTCAAGTGCGGGTTGAGCTCCGCATACCGAGCGATGGCCTTGCCGCGTATGGCGAGTTTCTCCGCGTTACCGAAAATCCCGAAGCGTATCGTTTCTCCCGCAGCCATGGCTCCGGATGGGCGAAGAGCCGCATAAGCAGCCGCGGCCCCTCCGGCCGCGAGCAACTGGCGCCTGCTGATCGACAATAGATCATGACGATTTGACTGCATTTCCATTCCTCCCTTTGGAATTTGATTTACCTGTAGGCTTGGGGCGAGATCATCCTTTCAAGCCGGATGTGCTGATCCCCTCGACGAGACGGCGCTGAAAGAAAAGGAACACGACGAAGACGGGGACCATGCTGAGCACGGACATTGCCAGCAACTGGCCGTAGGATCCCCCAGACGAATCCACCAACGATCTCAGCCCGACCGGCACGGTCAGTATTTCCGGCGACGTCAGGTAGATCAGCTGCGAAAAGAAATCGTTGTATGTCCATATGAAGGTGAAGATCGTCGTGGTGATGATCGCAGGCTGCATCAGGGGAAAGATAATGCTTGCGAAGATCCTGAACGTGCTGCAGCCATCGACCCGGGCAGCCTCGTCCAACTCCTTCGGAATCTTGCGGATGAACTGCACCATGAGGAAGATAAAGAAAGCGTCGGTCGCCATGAACTTCGGGACGATCAATGGCAGGTAGGTGTTGACCCAGTCGAGGTTCACAAAAAGAATGTATTGCGGGATGAGCAGGACGTGCGAGGGCAACATCAGCGTCAGAAGCATCAGCCCGAACAGTATCCGCTTGAGCGGAAACTCAAGCCGAGCGAAGGCGAAAGCCGTCAGGGAGCATGCAAGTACGTTGCCGATGACGGAGCCTAAGCAGATGATGATCGAGTTGAGGAAATAGCGCGTGAAGGAGGGGGTCGTGGCGACCCACCCTTGCGCGTAATTGCTGAAGTCCAGCGTCTTGGGCAACGCCAGTGAATTCGAAAAGATTTCCTGATCCGAACGAAACGATCCCAGGACCATCCACAGAAGTGGATAGACCATCAACGTCACGCCGGCGATCAGCACAGTGTAGGTCATCAGACGCGATGGATTGACCATTTTTGCCTGCGTTCGCGTTGCCCGAACGTCCTGATTTTCCCTCACCAGAGTCATTCGTCCTTATCCCCGTAGAAAACCCATTTGCTGGAGGCGACGAAATTGAGGGCCGTGAACGCGCCGACGATGAGCAGCAAGATCCATCCCATGGCCGAAGCGTAACCCATGCGGAAATTCATGAATCCCTCCTGATAGAGGTAGAGCGTGTAGAAAAGGGTGGAGTCGGCCGGCCCGCCGCTGCCGCCGCTGACGATGTAGGCGGAGGTGAACGCCTGGAATGAATTGATAATTCCCAACACGAGATTGAAGAAAATCACGGGCGTGAGAAGGGGTAACGTGACATTCAAGAACTTATGGAATGCGTTCGCGCCATCTACTTCTGCAGCCTCATACATTTCTTTTGGGATCTGCTGCAGGCCGGCAAGAAAGATCACCATGGCCGAGCCAAACTGCCAAACGTGCAAAAGAATGAGCGTGTACAGTGCGTAACGGGGATTGGAGATCCAGTTCTCAGAGTCTACACCGAATAGCCCGACCAGGTCGTTGATTGCGCCTTCCCGGCCGAAAAGCTGTCGCCACATCACGGCCACGGCGACACTCCCGCCCAGAAGGGAGGGCAAATAGTAAATCGATCGGAAAAGGCCGAGTGCCTTTACTTTCTGATTCATCAGGACGGCGATGAGCAAAGCAAAGGCGAGGTTGAATGGCACTCCAATCAACACATAGGTGAAGGTTACCCTCAGTGCATGAAGGTAGCGCGGATCCAATGTGAAGAGATCGATATAGTTTTCGAGACCGACCCAAGTGGGTGCCTGTAAAAGGTCGAAGTTTGTGAACGACAGATACAAGGAAGCAAGCAGCGGGCCAGCTGTGAAAAGTAACATGCCACCGAACCAAGGCAGCAGGAACAGGTAAGCCTCTAGCGCACGTCTTCTCTGCTCCCGTTTTCGCAAACGGGAAGATCTAGTTTTCATCACTGATATCCTCCGGTTCCTCCCGCCTGCCGTATGGCAAACTTCCGGGTAGAATGTTCCTTAGATGCTCATGTCCGCATACGAAAAATGGCAACTAAATACAAATGAGTCAATCTTGTTTTTAGATGTCCAGCGTCGTTTATCTGTGGAGCATGATTGTCTTATGTTGTTGAGCACTATTTTTCGGAAGCGAAGGCGGCAATCGCCGCCATATTGACGATATCGCTGTCCTTGGCGCCCATCGATGTGATCTGCACGGACTTGTCGAGGCCGACGAGCAGCGGGCCGATCACGCTCGAGGCGCCGAGTTCCTGCAGCATGCGGGTGGAGATCGACGCGGAGTGGATCGCCGGCATGACGAGCACGTTGGCTGTTCCAGAGAGCCGGCAGAAGGGATACTGCTCCATCCGATGCGGGTTGAGCGCCACGTCCGCAGCCATCTCCCCGTCATATTCGAAATCGACGCGCCGCTGGTCGAGGATCTTGACCGCCTCGCGGACCCGCTCCGAACGCTCGCCGATCGGCTGCCCGAAGGTGGAATAGGCGAGCATGGCGACGCGCGGCTCATAACCCATGCGCTTGGCGACCCGGGCGGCTTCGACGGCGATATCGGCAAGATCTTCCGCGTTCGGCATGTCATGGACGGCCGTGTCGGCAACGAAGATCGTCCGGCCGCGCGAGATCACCAGCGAAACGCCGATCACCTTGTGCCCCGGCTTGGGATCGATGCAGCGGCGAACATCCTGCAGGGCCGTCGCGTAGTTGCGGGTCGTGCCGGTCACCATCGCGTCCGCATCGCCGATCGCCACCATGGTCGCGGCGAAATGGTTGCGGTCGTTGTGGATCAGGCGCTGGACGTCGCGGTAAAGGAAGCCCTGGCGCTGCAGGCGCGCATAGAGATGGTCGATATAGGCATCGACACGGTTCGAAAGACGGGCGTTGAGGATCTCGATGCCGGGACGGTCGAGATCGATGCCCGCCTTCTCCGCCGTCGCGCGGATGACGTCGTCGCGGCCGAGAAGAATGGCGGTGCCGAGCTTCTGGCTGGTGAAGGAAATCGCAGCGCGCATGACCTGCTCTTCCTCGGCCTCGGCGAAGACGACCCGCTTGGGGAAGCGGCGGACGCGTTCGTAGATGCCCTGGGTTGTCGCGGCGATCGGGTCGCGCCGGGCGGAAAGCTCGCGGCCGTAAGCGGCGAGATCGGTAATGTTCTTGCGGGCGACGCCGCTTTCCATCGCCGCCTCGGCGACGGCGACCGGGATCGCCGAGATGAGGCGCGGGTCGAACGGGACGGGGATGATGTATTGCGCGCCGAAACGAGGGCGGTTGCCCTGGTAGGCGGCGGCGACGTCGTCCGGCACGTCTTCGCGGGCGAGATTGGCGAGCGCTTTGACGGCGGCGATCTTCATCGCGTCGTTGATCTGGCTGGCCCGCACGTCGAGCGCACCGCGGAAGATGTAGGGGAAGCCGAGCACGTTGTTGACCTGGTTCGGGTAGTCCGAACGGCCGGTGGCCATGATCGCGTCGTCGCGGATGCGCGCCACTTCCTCCGGCGTGATTTCCGGATCGGGATTGGCCATCGCGAAGATGATCGGCTTGTCGGCCATGGATCGGATCATCGCTTCGGTGAAGGCGCCTTTCTGCGACAGGCCGAACACGACGTCGGCACCCTTCATCGCCTCTTCCAGGGTGCGTTTGGTGGTTTTTGCCGCATGGGCGGACTTCCACTGGTTCATGCCTTCGGTACGGCCCTGGTAGATCACGCCCTTGGTATCGACCAGGATGATGTTTTCCGCGCTGAACCCCATCGCCTTGATGAGTTCGATGCAGGCAATCGCTGCCGCACCGGCGCCGTTGCAGACGAGCTTGGTGGTCTTGAGATCGCGGCCGGTCAGCTCCAGCGCGTTGATCAGGCCGGCGGCGGCGATGATCGCGGTGCCGTGCTGGTCGTCATGGAAGACCGGGATGTCCATCAGCTCGCGCAGGCGGCTTTCGATGATGAAACATTCCGGCGCCTTGATATCCTCGAGGTTGATGCCGCCGAAGGAGGGGCCGAGGAAACGCACGCAGTTGATGAATTCGTCGACGTTCTCGGTATCGACTTCAAGGTCGATGGAATCGACGTCGGCAAAGCGCTTGAAGAGGACGGATTTGCCTTCCATGACCGGCTTCGAGGCAAGCGCCCCGAGATTGCCGAGGCCGAGGATCGCCGTACCGTTGGAGATGACGGCCACCATGTTGCCGCGCGTCGTGTAGTCGTAGGCGGTGGCGGGATCGGCGGCGATCGCCTTGACCGGCACCGCCACGCCCGGCGAATAGGCCAGCGACAGGTCGCGCTGGGTCGCCATCGGCTTGGTGGGGACCACTTCAAGTTTACCAGGGCGGCCTTCCGAATGGAAATCCAGTGCTTCCTGTTCGGTGACGGAAGCGCGTGTGCGGTAATGATTCTTCGTCTCGTTCATCTCAGCAGTCTCCAAAGTTTTGGCAAGATGGCCGACTTCGGAAATCTCCTGAGATCCTAAACTCGGCGCCAAAGATGAATGAGGATGTACATCGCCGTACTAGTGCAAAAACGTTCCTCAGGCGATTTTCCACGAAGCGGAAAAGAATTATGCCAAAGAGGAACCAAACCACATCGATCGACGCGGCACAGCGTGAAAAGCTGTGTTGATAGCGTGGCCCGAAGAAAACCTTCGGGCCAGCCTAAAGCGGCTCGATCAGCTCTTGAATGAGATGTCAGCGATGCGTATTTCGAGCCCCGACAACGAGTTCGGGTGGTATATGATCCCTTTATCGAGCATCATCAATCGGACCTTCTGGGCGACCCCGATGACCCCTGCCTCGTACGTGTAAAGAAGTTGAGCGGCTTGACGGTAATATCCGGCTCGCTCCTCACCCTGCGTTTGGCCCGCGGCCGCCAGCAGTTTGTCAATTTCAGGGCTGCAAATGGCCGATGCGATTCCCTTACATGCAACGTATTTTGGGAAGCTGAAGCTTGAGTCTCCAGTCGAATTGTCATGGGAGATCACAAGCAGGCTGCCTCGTTGGCTTTCCGGAAAAGGGGGGCGCTGGTATTGGCGCCAAATGCTACCCTCCACGCTCAAGATCTTTGGGTTGAGACCAACAGCTTTGAGCTCCTGGGCAATCGCTTGGACCACCTCCTCGGAGTTGGGAAAGAGGGTTGGCTGGGTGACTAGGTTGAACTCTACTTCTACGGGATGTCCATCGGCCTTCGCTGCGGAAATGAGCGCCTTAGCTTTCGCTGGGTCATATCGCATTGCGCCGTGTTTCTCGAAGTCAGGTATGTACCCGTTAACCTGCGGGCCTTGCATCTGATACCAAGGTTCCCCAGTGATCCCCATCAAGCTGGGGACGATCGTCTCTCGATCGATGGCATAGGAGACCGCCTGCCGTACTCGCCGATCGATGAACGGCTCCTTGAAGGTATTTGGCCTTACTACCGCGACGCTGTTGTCGCGGTAAGTCACTGTTCGGTCGTCATGTGTGGCGTCATACGCACTTATAGAAGTCGCGAGTTGTGCTTCGCCTGCTAAAACCATACCTGCGCGGACAGACGCTTCTGCCCGAAATACATATGTCACATCCTGGACTTCTGGCTGATCTCCCCAATAACCGGCCCACCTAGTTAATTTAACGCTTTCGCCTTGAAGTCGCTCGACGAACTTAAACGGGCCGGTTCCGATCGGTTGAACCGTCTTGTTAGACGTAGTCTGAGACGCAGCGTTTCCAATATCGACAAAACTCAGTCGAAGTGGCAAAATTGGATCCAGTTGACGCGTTGTTATCCGAATTGTCAGATCGTCGATCGCTTCTGCCTTTACCGCATCCGGAAATTGATCAACGTTTAGGCAGACGACTTTTTTTCCTCCGATTTCCGCACCTGGTTGTGTTCTATTTATATTCATCGCGGCAACTTTTGCGTCGAAGGGCGTGTCGTCATGAAACCGCACCCCAGCACGAAGTTTGAATTCCCAGACGAGGTCGTCTAGCTGCTTCCATGACGCCGCCAGCAATGGCTGTACTTTACCGTCGTCGGGGTTAACGCGTGTAAGGGACTCATAGACATTGCCCCTGGTGATATTACCATTTTGCGAAGTCTGCGTGTCACAGGCATCGAGCGAGTCAAGCTCTGCCGCTAGTGCGACGGTAATTTTTCGCGCCGAGGGCGAAGCAGAAGTCTGCGCTGCCCAGCAGCCGACGGCCAGTAGAGCGCAGGTGATAGTTCTCATAAATGGTTTCATTCAACCCTCCTCTCGTCAAAACTCGTGCGAGCTAGCATCAGTTTCCCGACAATCGCATGCGAGGTCTCTCAAAGCGGAGATCCTCCTCTCCGCGAGAACAACTCAATACATCTTCATTCATAATGAGACAAGAAGCATCTAATTTGTGCTTTATTGATAACGAGCGTTATCGGTCCTTAGGCCAAAATCTGGGCTTGGAATTAGGTGATCCTCTGTTTTTGGGCTTAGGTAACCACATTTTCCGGAGCATATCATGTGTTCAGGCGGGAGATTGACGAAAGCCCTTTTGGACAAATATTGACAAATAGGCCTCATTCCGCCGAAACAGGGAGGCAATCTTTAGTTCCGGGGATGGTCATTTGGCCAAAGGTGGCTTTGTGAAACAAAAATTTGAGAAAATTGCAGCAGTCGGTTGCCGTGTGGGTGAAAGCCCAGTGTGGGATAAAACACTTTCCCGTCTATATTGGACGGATGTGCATGCCTGCACGATATTTGCACTCGATATAAAGTCACTCAAACGCCAACAGTGGATTTTACCGGCCCGGATTGGGTCATTTGGCCTCACAGATGATGAGCGATTGATTGTGGCTCTAACGACGGGCGTGCACCTCTTCGATCCAAAATCAGGCAAGCTGGACTTTCTTGTAGATCCAGAAGAACATCATATTGGTGATCGCCAGAAAAATCGCCTTAACGATAGCAAAGTTGGACCGGATGGAGCCTATTGGGTCGGCAGCATGCATGAAGACGGCCTGACAGCTGCGCTTTACAGGGTAACAGCCGATGGCAAAGCTGAGATCAAAGTTGAAGGGCTTGGGACTGTGAACGGGTTAGCCTTTACTGACGATGGCCGTACCATGTTCCTTTCAGACTCACGGCAATGTTGGATCGATCGATATGATTTCAGTTCCCAAACGGGAGGGCTCTCCAACCGCCGGAGATTCGCAACCCCTGGCGACCGAGACGGGCGCCCCGACGGGGCGGCAACAGACATGGAAGGAAACTACTGGAGCGCCGGGGTGTCTGCAGGCGTCTTGAACCAATTCAGTCCCTCTGGCGACCTGATTCAATCAATAAAAGTGCCTCCACTTCACCCCACAATGCCATGTTTTGGTGGAGAGGATATGCAGTCACTGTTCTTCACAAGCCTACGGCGTCCCGATGCCTCGTCGCCTGATTGCGGAGATGTTTTCGTGATGCGTGTTGACGTGCCGGGCGTGGCCGTGGGTCGCTTTAAAACAAGAAAGTGATTGGCGCTCGGCCTCCGAGTGCGGCCAAGCTACTCTCGAAGAGGGTCAGAGGGAAGTTCCATGTTTGATCGTTCCATCCGCATTGAGTCTATACGAAAATGCTGAGCCCGTTGGTATCTCCAAGGTTGTAATCCGCTCGCTGGAGATGCGCTCCAGGCTCATTATTAGCGCTCTCAAAGAGTTGCCATGCGCAACAATGAGGGTTTTTTCTCCTCGCAATATGTGTGGCAAGATCCTCGTAAGATAGTAGGGAAGCACTCGCGCCAATGTATCGTGAAGGCTCTCTCCCCCGGGAGGTGCCATCGAATACGATCGCTGCCAAGCCTTTACGTGGTCTTCACCCCATAACCGACAAGCTTCTTGTTTCGTAACTCCGGTAAGTTGGCCGTAGTGCCTTTCGTTGAGATCGGCCGATGTCACGACAGGAAGCTCGTCCTGGTTAAGGCATTGCAGAATTACCCGAACAGTCTCTTCTGCACGCTTCAACGCAGATGTGAATGCTATGTCGAATTGGGTACCTTTGAGCGCACGAGCAACTGCCTCTGCCTCGTCAACGCCCCGGGATGTCAAAGCCGGATTGTTCCAGCCGGTGAAAACGCCTCCGGCATTCCCTTCGCTTTGACCGTGGCGTACAAGCACAAGCAGTCTTTGCATTGCGTTCGACTACCGAACTATAATTGCGCGAAAATCGTTGACGTTAGTTCCGGTCGGCCCCGTGATGAAGAGATCACCGATCGCTTCAAACCCGGAAAAACTATCGTTGCTGTTGAGTAGCTGGCGGCCGTCAAGCCCTGCAGATCGCAATCGCTTAGCACTAGTGCCGTCAACAAAAGCTCCAGCATTATTTTCTGATCCATCAATACCGTCAGTGTCCGCCGCGAGCGCTGTTATAGCGATGCCGTCGATAGCCATGGCAAAAGCTAGGGCAAACTCACCATTGCGACCCCCTTTCCCATCTTTGCCGCGGAGCGTAACGGTGGTTTCGCCTCCAGACAAAAGCAGGGCTGGTTTCTTAAATGGACGATCCTTGAATGCGACTTCTCGCGCGATTGCTGCTAATACAAATGCCACATCGCGAGCTTCGCCTTCGATGGAATCCGACAATAGGTACGGCTTCAAACCATGGGCTTCTGCTGTCGCTGCCGCAGCAGCGAGAGAAACTCCAGCAGACGCTACAATGAAATGTTGGTGTTTCGAGAAGTTCGGCGCATCAGGTTTTGGAGCGTCTGCGGCTGGGGACTGTAGATGCGCCAGCATTGTGCTCGACAGCGGTAATTTATGCTGTTGAGCGATTTTCAGAGCATCATGGCGTGTCGACGTATCTGGGACGGTAGGGCCGGATCCCACGAGGGCGGGATTATCTCCCGGAATATCTGACACGATGAAGCTTACGACGCGAGCTTTCGTCGCTGCTGCTAATCGGCCTCCCTTAATTCTCGAGAGGTGTTTTCGCACGACATTCATTTCCGAGATGGACGCGCCAGATGCAAGCAACATTTCATTGAGGGAGATTTCGTCTGAAAGAGTAAGCCCCGGCGGGGGCGCCGGCAGCAGAGAAGAGCCGCCTCCACAGATCAGCGCTATCACCAGATCGTCTTCCGAGAGATCAGAAATCAGTTCAAACATGCGGTCCGTGGCAACTAGTCCAGCCTTATCTGGCACAGGATGAGCTGCTTCCAGGACCTCAATGGCTCTTGTGGTACAACCGTAGCCATATCGAGTTACGACCGCTCCAGAAATGTCTCCGCACCACATCGTTTCGAGCGCGTGAGCCATTTGCGCGGCGCCTTTTCCTGCACCCACAACGACCGTACGACCATGTTGCGGGGCATCTGGCAGGAACTTTCGAATTCCCGTACTGGGGTCGGCAGCCTCTATTGCCGAGGCAAACAGATCCTTCAGAAGCTCTCGATCATCCATAGGCGTCTCCCCTCCAATACCTATTCGGGCGATTTGTCCCCGTCAGAGCTTAATAGGAGCTGCATGCGTCAAACCCGATCCTTTGTGTGACAATTTCCGTATCGTGGAAATCCTGGAAGAGGCCGGTTACCGGCATATCGCCGTCCATTATGGCTTTGGGATAACTCAACCGCTCCGACGAAAACATGAATAGCATTCAGTTTCTTCCCCCTCGCGAATCCGTTTTGAATAAACGTGAAACGATCATCAACGATTTGGGCCGACTAGTCCCCGCGAATTGCTTGCTTCACGAACAGCGCGAGTTGGTGCCATTCGAGACGGATGCTTTCGTTTCTTATAGACAGATGCCTTTGGCGGTGGTGCTTCCGGAAAATACCGAGCAAGTGGCGGCGATCATGAGTTACTGCTATCAGAACTCTGTCCCCGTTGTTCCCCGGGGGGCAGGCACGTCGCTTTGCGGCGGAGCGATCCCTCAGTTGGACGCGATTATCATCGGCCTCTCCAAAATGAACGTTGTGCTGGATGTCGATTACCCGAACCGGGCAGCTGTCGTGCAAGCAGGCGTGACGAACCTTCGCATATCGGAACATGTAGGTCCCGATGGCTTCTTTTATGCACCCGACCCGAGCTCGCAGCTTGCTTGCACGATAGGAGGGAACATTGGCATGAATTCGGGCGGCGCTCACTGCCTGAAATATGGTGTCACAACCAACAATCTCCTCGGCGTAAAGATGGTGCTGATTGACGGCACAGTGATTGAGCTCGGCGGTAAACACCTTGACGCCGCAGGGTACGACTTGCTTGGCCTGATATGCGGGTCGGAGGGTCAACTGGGCATTGTAACCGAAGCGACGGTCAGGCTCACAGCCAAACCCGAGGGGGCTCGCCCTGTCTTGTTCGGCTTCGAAACCTCGGAAGCGGCAGGCGCGTGCGTGTCCGATATCATTGCATCCGGCATTATCCCCGTGGCAATCGAGTTCATGGACAAGCAGGCAATCGAGATTTGCGAAGCTTTCGCGGGTGCGGGTTATCCGCTCGACGTCGGCGCCTTGCTAGTCATCGAAGTCGAAGGCTCAGATCCTGAAATGGACGACATGCTCACGCGCATCGTTGACATTGCCAAGAGAAACTCGGTCAAGACTGTTCGAGAAAGTCAGACCGCGACGGAGGCCGCCCTTATATGGAAAGGCCGTAAATCGGCGTTTGGAGCGACAGGACGCATAGCTGACTATATATGTATGGACGGTACAGTGCCACTCAGCAAGCTGCCGTATGTACTTTCAAAAACTACGGAGATTATAGACCGCTATGGTCTGCGGGTGGCAAATGTTTTCCACGCCGGTGACGGGAACATGCACCCGCTTATCCTTTTCAATGCTAACGATCCGGATGACGCACGTAGAGCCGAGGAGGCAGGGAACGAAATTTTGAAACTGTGCGTGGATGTCGGCGGATGCCTCACAGGGGAGCACGGCGTCGGAATTGAGAAACGAGATCTCATGACGCATCAGTTTTCCGAGGAAGAATTGCAACAGCAAATGGCTGTACGCTCAGCGTTTGATGCTGGTTGGTTGCTAAATCCATCGAAGGTCTTTCCGCTCGAGGGACGGTCAATATGATCGCTTACCCCCAAACTGAAGCGCAAGCTGTAGATGCAGTTTTTTCTGCCGCCACACAACGTACAGCTTTGAATTTGATTGGAGCCGGAACCCGGGCTGTTCGCAATCCTAACGACGAAGGCACCGGGCTCAGTTCACACCAAATTTGCGGCATCGTCGCCTATGAGTCGGCCGAGATGGTGATGACGGTCAAAGCCGGCACGCCGGTCGCCGAAGTCGAGGCAGCTTTGGCGGCCAATCGCCAGATGATGGCTTTCGAACCCATGGATCATAGAGGTATCTTAGGAACGTCCGGAGACCCTACGATCGGGGGCGTGTTCGCGGCGAATGTCTCCGGCCCGCGGCGGTTCGTGGCTGGCGCGGCGCGCGATAGTCTGCTTGGCATCCGCTTCGTCAACGGTCAGGGGCAGGTGATCCGCGCCGGTGGGCGGGTGATGAAGAATGTGACCGGCCTGGATCTGGTGAAGCTGCTTGCCGGCTCCCAGGGTACGCTCGGCTTTCTCACCGAGGTAACCTTCCGCGTGCTGCCGGTGCCGGCGGCGGTGGAAACCATCGTCATTTCCGGCCTCGATGATCTGGCAGCGACCAAGGCCATGGCAGCCGCGATGGCGCTGTCGGTAGAAGTCTCCGGTGCCGCGCATCTGCCTGCGAGCGTCAGGGGACGTTTCCTCGGCGGCGAACTGCCCGAAGGCGAGGCGACTGTATTGCGCCTTGAGGGCTTGGCTGGGTCGGTTTCGGTAAGGGCCGGCAAGCTAGAGCAGATCATGAAAGCACTTGGGCCGGTCTCGCGGCTCGGACCAAATGAGAGTGGGGTGCTCTGGCGTGAAATTCGCGATGTTCATCCCTATGCGGATGGAACACAAAAGCCGCTTTGGCGGGTGTCCGTCGCGCCTTCCGCCGGGCACCAGTTGGTCGCGGCGCTGCGGCTCGAAATGGATATTGACGCATTTTACGATTGGCAGGGTGGCCTTATCTGGATGCGCATAGAAGCGGACCCGCAAGGGGAACTCTTGCGCCGGAAAATTCGCGCCCTTGGCGGGGGGCACGCGACATTGGTTCGGGCCACCGACGAAATGAGGGCGCAAACACCCGCTTTCGAGCCGTTGCCGGATGCGCTGGCCGCCCTGTCGGCCCGCGTAAAACAGAAACTCGACCCAACCGGCATCTTCAGTCCTGGCAAGATGGGGTGACAGACAATGCAGACCTCCTTCACCGCAGAACAGCTTGCCGATCCGCATGTGGCCGAGTCCGAAAAGATCCTTCGCCGCTGCGTACATTGCGGGTTCTGCACCGCGACGTGCCCCACCTATGTCACGCTCGGCAATGAACTCGACAGCCCGCGTGGCCGCATCTACCTCATCAAGGATATGCTGGAAAACGGCCGTGCGGCGGATGAGGAGGTCGTCACGCATATCGACCGCTGCCTCTCTTGCCTTTCGTGCGTAAGCACTTGTCCTTCGGGCGTCGATTACATGCATCTGGTCGATCATGCCCGAATTCATATAGAGAACACCTACAAACGGCCGCTCATCGACCGGCTGATCCGCAGTGTGCTGGCGGCAGTGCTGCCTTATCCGGCTCGTTTTCGGACTGCCCTCACTTTTGCGAGACTGGGTCGCCCCTTCGCGCCGCTGCTAAAACGCGTCTCTGTGCTGAAGCCGCTCGGCGCCATGCTTGATCTGGCGCCGAAATCTCCGGCCAGGGCATCGGATGCCGGCAGGCCGGGAACACGGCCGGCAGAAGCAGAAAAACGGGGTCGGGTGGCCATCCTGTCCGGTTGTGCCCAGCCGGTTCTCGATCCGGGCATCAACGAGGCGACGCTGCGCCTGCTGGAACGCCTGCGCGTCGAGGTTGTCGTGCCGCAAGGCGAGGGCTGCTGCGGTGCGCTGGTGCACCATATGGGCCGCAAAGAACAGGCACTGGATTTCGCCCGCCGCAATGTCGATGTGTGGACCCTCGAGATCGAGCAGGGCGGCCTGGACGCCATCATCATCACCGCTTCGGGCTGCGGCACCACCATCAAGGACTACGGCCACATGCTGCGGCTTGATCCCGCTTACGCCGACAAGGCGCAGAAGGTGTCGAGCATCGCCAAGGATATCACCGAATACCTGTCGACGCTGGATCTGCCGGAACTGGAGACGAAAAAGCTCAACGTCGCCTACCATTCGGCCTGCTCGATGCAGCATGGTCAAAAGATTACCATGGCACCGAAGAACCTCTTGAAGAGGGCTGGTTTCACCGTTCGCGATCCGGCCGAGGGACACCTGTGCTGCGGGTCTGCCGGCACCTACAACATTCTGCAGCCGGATATTTCAGCAAAGCTCAAGGAGCGCAAGGTCAGAAATATCGAGGCGACCAACGCCGACGTGATAGCCACCGGCAATATAGGCTGCATGACGCAGATTTCTTCGGGTACGGCCATTCCGATCCTGCACACCGTGGAATTGTTGGATTGGGCTTATGGCGGTCCAAAACCAGTCAAGATTGGGTAAGGGACGATCCGGCACAGTTAGGTTTGTAGTCCATAGGGTGCCGCCCCCCGAGCGCTTGGGTGATCTTCAATGCCGTGTCGATCACTCGCGGCGCTAACTCACGAACCCTTTCTGGAGACATGCGGTCAAGTTGGCCGGAGATCGAAATAGCGCATATCGCTTCTGCGTTGTCGTCGAACACAGCGCTTGCCACGCATCGGACATTCTTGTCAATTTCAGCGTTGTCCATGGCGTAACCCTCCATGCGCGCCAAATCCAGTTCCCGACGTAAATGCTCGGTACGGACGATAGAGTGAGAGGTACGCTTTATCATCCGGCGGAGGCTCACCACCTCTTCGATGTCGTCTACCGGATACGTTGAAAGAATTGCTTTCCCCATTGCCGAGGACGTCATAGGCACGCGCCCGCCTATCGGACTGATAGTTCGCGAGATTTGTCGACTCGGGATCTGAGACACGAGCGTGATCTGCCCATCGTCGGCCATACCCAAATTGGCGGTTTCCTTCGCATAATCTCGGAGATGATGAAGATAGGGCTGAGCCACCGAGACAATCGTGGTTCGCCTCACCGAGGCGGCTCCGATTGTCAACATTGCAAGGCCAATGTTCCAACGCCCACTGGTGGGATCAAATTGAACATGCCGCCGCTTCTCAAGCGTGGTCAATAAACGATGGGTGGTTGATGGGGACAAGCCCGCCTCACGACCAAGCTGTGAAAGGCGGCACCCTTCATGATGACAGCTCAGTATCTCCAAAAGAGTCATCGCCCGTTCAACGGATTGCACTGAGCCGTTACGCTCGGTCTCACTACGCACGGCGACCTCCGAAAGAAGATTACAATTGAGCATGGTGTGGGACCTCAATGCGAGGTCCCACAGGCTTTGGCCAATTTTTAGCTATTTTTCCTTGCGTTTTTCAGCTCAAGGTAGAGAGCGGAGTGATCGCGGCCGCCATTTCCCTTCTCGATCGCTGCGGACATCAAGTCCCGGGTAGCCAGAGTGTTCGGAACCATAACATTCAAGGACTCCGCGGCACTTGCCGCAAGGCTCAAATCCTTGTGATGAAGCTTGATCGCGAAACCGGGATCAAAGGTCTTATCGATCATACGCTTCCCGTGAACTTCGAGAATCCGAGACTGGGCAAACCCTCCCATCAACGCTTCACGAACTTTCGCAAGATCGGCTCCAGCCTGCTCTGCGAGAACGAAAGCTTCGCCGATCGCTTCGATGGTTAGACCAACGATCATCTGGTTGGCCACCTTGGCTACCTGTCCGGCGCCGTTCTCTCCGACAAGCGTAATGTTCTTGCCCATCGCTTCAAACAAGCCCTTTGCGTTGTCGAAGTCTTTCTGGCTGCCGCCAACCATGATGGAAAGCGTGCCGGCTCTGGCTCCTATTTCGCCACCAGAAACCGGGGCATCAATGTAGGAACCGCCCTTTGCCGCAATCCGCTTCGCAAATTCCCTAGTCGCAACAGGATCAATCGAACTCATGTCAATTACAACCGTGCCAGGGCGGATGGCGACGGCAACCCCGTCGTCGGCAAACAAGACCGTCTCCACGTCTGGGGTGTTGGGCAACATCAGGATAACATAGTCGACATCAGTAGCGGCTTTAGAGGCCGTATCCGCGGGTATGCCCCCGAGGTCCAACAGATTTTGATGAGTATCTTTAACCCGGTGAAGTTTAAGGGTATGGCCAGCCTGAAGCAGCCGCTCGGCCATTGGCTTGCCCATCGTCCCTAGCCCGATAAATCCGATATTCGCCACGGTAGACCTCTCTCTGCCTCAATGTAATCAACTTCGTACAACTTCATTGCACTAATAACAAATATATGTCAATTCGCTGGCATTTGTTGCGGCTTGAAGTGTTCGTGCTGCCGCGGACGGGGATGAGAACTTGATGAAAGGTAATTCGATGGTCCATCAGAACCTGATCGCCGGCGAATGAGTCGGCTCAGACGCTTCGAAGAACATCAATCCGTCCGACACGAATGATGTCGTGGGCATGTATGCCCAAGGCAGCGCAGACGATGCCAAGCAGGCAATCGCCGCCGCAAAAGCCGCCTTTCCGGCCTGGGCGCGCTCCGGCATCCTGGAACGCCACGCGATCCTGAGAAAGACCTCCGACGAGATCCTTGCCCGCAAGGAAGAGCTCGGCGCGCTTCTCGCCCGCGAGGAAGGCAAGATCCTTCCCGAAGCGATTGGCGAAGTCACCCGCGCCGCCCAGATTTTTGATTTCTTCGCCGGCGAAGCGCTGCGGCTCACCGGTGAAATGGTGCCGTCCGCACGCCCGAACATCGGCGTCGAGATCACCCGCGAACCGCTCGGCGTCATCGGCATCATCACGCCCTGGAATTTCCCGATCGCCATTCCGGCCTGGAAGATCGCGCCGGCGCTCTGCTACGGCAACACGGTG
Organism: Neorhizobium sp. 2083; assembly: GCF_031455615.1. NCBI lineage: Bacteria > Pseudomonadati > Pseudomonadota > Alphaproteobacteria > Hyphomicrobiales > Rhizobiaceae > Neorhizobium > Neorhizobium sp. 2083. The sequence continues at coordinate 39,893 of NZ_JAVDTC010000003.1, forward strand.
GTCTTCAAGCCGGCCGACCTCGTGCCGGGCTGCGCATGGGCGATCGTCGACATCCTTCACCGCGCCGGCCTGCCGAAGGGCGTGCTCAACCTCGTCATGGGCCGCGGTTCGGTCGTCGGCCAGGCGATGCTGGAAAGCCCGGACCTCGCCGGCATCACCTTTACCGGCTCCACCGGCACCGGCAAGCGCGTGGCGCTCGCCTCGATCGAGCATAACCGCAAGTTCCAGCTCGAAATGGGCGGCAAGAACCCGATGGTCGTCCTCGACGACGCCGACCTTTCCGTCGCCGTCGAAGCGGCCGCCAATTCCGGCTTCTTCTCGACCGGCCAGCGTTGCACCGCCTCCTCGCGCCTGATCGTGACGGAAGGCATCCACGACAAGTTCGTCGCCGCCCTCACCGAAAGGCTGAAGACGCTCAATGTCGACAACGCCATGAAGGCCGGCAGCCATATCGGCCCGGTCGTCGACGACAAGCAGCTGAAGCAGGACACCGACTATATCGAGATCGGCAAAAACGAGGGCGCCAAGCTCGCCTTCGGCGGCGAACTCGTCAAGCGCGATACTCCCGGCTTCTACCTGCAGCCGACGCTGTTCACCGAAGCGACCAACCAGATGCGCATCTCCCGCGAGGAAATCTTCGGGCCGGTCGCATCGGTCATCCGTGCCAAGAACTACGAGGAAGCGCTGGCGATTGCCAACGACACGCCGTTCGGCCTCTCCGCCGGCATCGCCACCACCAGCCTCAAGCATGCGACCCACTTCAAGCGCAATTCGGAGGCCGGCATGGTGATGGTCAACCTGCCGACGGCGGGCGTCGACTTCCACGTTCCGTTCGGCGGCCGCAAGGCTTCCTCCTTCGGTCCGCGCGAACAGGGCAAATATGCCGCCGAATTCTTCACCGTGGTGAAGACCGCCTACATGCAGCCATAATTCCTAAAAACCAAAGTTGAGATACAACTATTGACAGATTTGACCAAATTTGTATTTTGCCTTTGGGATAACTCAGCCTATCGACGAACATCCGAACGGACCTCGGCCACATGTAGGTCGACAAGGACCGAGCGTTCTGAGGCTACTCAGGGCGCTCAAATCAATGATGCGTGGGAACCGCAATGGACTTTTGCCGCTGCGGATCCACGTAAGCGAGGAGCAAAGAAATTGACTAACCTGAAAGTCGAGACGCGCGATAAGTTAAAACTAGTTTCGACGCCTACTCTCATGACCGCCCTCTATAAGCGTGGCCTCAGGAACCAATGGATTCAAGATATCCATCGGATCAACAAGCACTCAGGAAATATGGTAGGCGAAGCATTTACTCTCCGATATATGCCGGCACGAGAAGATCTCAATCAACTTGAAGTGTTTCGTGATCGGGAACACCCGCAACGAAAGGCGGTCGAGGTGTGCCCAGCGGGTGCTGTTTTTGTAATCGATAGCCGTAAGGATCCGCGCGCTGCATCGGCAGGGTCGATCTTGATATCGCGACTTATGGTGCGCGGAGTCGCTGGCATCGTTACTGACGGTGGTTTTCGTGACACTCCAGATATTGAGAAGCTGGGGATCCCCGCGTATCATAACCGGCCATCGGCTCCCACAAACCTCACCCTCCATCAAGCCATCGATATCAATGTCCCAATCGGGTGCGGCGACACCCCGGTGTTTCCGGGAGACGTAATCGTCGGCGATAATGAAGGGGTTGTGGTCATTCCGGCGCATCTTGCAGACGAGATCGCTGATGAAGCTACCGAGATGACCGCGTACGAGGATTTTGTCACCGAGGAAGTCATAAACGGTCGGTCGATCCTTGGCCTCTATCCTGCAACCGATGAGCAGAGCCTTGTCGATTATCGTGCTTGGCGACAGAAAACTGGCCGCTAGAATTTGAAGTAGGGTAGGGCGGGCATTTGATCGACCCGCCCTAATCCGATCAGCTTTCCATATGGCGTCACTTCGGCACTATTGGGTCACGGGCAGGGCTGTCAGTGATTTACCAAGTGACGGCATGCCAAGCAGTTGAGTTTCTTGGTCCCTCTCTGCCGAAGACGCCTCGACAGAAATCGAGAGACTATGAAAACCATCGTTGGCGCTCCAAAGGAGCTCTTCCTGGGGGATGCGCGCGTAGCATTAACTCCTGATAGCGCATTGCATCTTCAGAAGCTCGGCTTCGAATGCCTTGTGGAAATTGGTGCCGGGCAGAAATCTGGCTTTTCGGATGAAGCCTATCGGTCGGCTGGTGTCACAGTCGTTGATAGCGCTGCGGAGCTATACGATCAGGCCCACGTTGTCGTCAAAGTTCGGCCGCCGGAACCCTCGGAGATGGAACGGCTGCGGCCCGGCCAGACGCTGATCTCATTCTTCTACCCGACCCAGAACAAGGAGCTTCTTGAACAGGCCAAGCACACCGGCGCCAACGTCATCGCCATGGACATGGTGCCGCGCATTTCGCGCGCCCAGAAGATGGATGCCCTGTCTTCAATGGCCAATATCGCCGGTTATCGTGCGGTCATCGAGGCCGGCAACAATTTCGGCCGCTTCTTCACCGGCCAAGTGACGGCCGCGGGCAAGGTGCCGCCGGCCAAGGTGCTGGTGATCGGCGCCGGCGTCGCCGGCCTTGCTGCGATCGGGACCGCGACTTCGCTCGGCGCTATTACCTATGCCTTCGACGTTCGCCCGGAAGTGGCCGAGCAGATCGAATCCATGGGTGCGGAATTCGTTTTCCTCGACTTCAAGGATCAGGTTGCCGATGGCGCCGCGACCGGTGGTTATGCCGCGCCGTCCTCGCCGGAATTCCGCGAGAAGCAGCTTCGAAAATTCCGCGAGTTGGCGCCCGAGATCGATATCGTCATCACCACAGCGCTGATCCCCGGTCGCGATGCGCCGAAGCTTTGGCTGGCCGACATGGTGGCGATGATGAAGCCGGGTTCCGTCATCATCGACCTTGCCGCAGAACGTGGCGGCAATTGCGACCTCACCGTCGCCGAGCAGCGGGTCGTGTCCGACAATGGCGTCGTCGTCGTCGGCTATACCGATTTCCCGAGCCGCATGGCTGCCCAGGCCTCGACGCTCTATTCCACCAATATCCGCCACATGATGGCCGACCTGACGCCTGCCAAGGACGGCAAGATCGTCCATAATATGGAAGATGACGTCATTCGCGGCGCGACCATTGCCTTCGAAGGCGGCATCACCTTCCCACCGCCGCTGCCGAAGATCCAAGCCATTGCCACCCAGAAGCCGAAGGAAAGGGAAAAGGAACCGACGCCGGAAGAGAAGCGGGCGGTCGAGGCCGCCACCTTCAAGGCGCAGACCAGGAGCCAGTCAATTCTGCTCCTCGTCGCCACCGTGCTGCTGCTGATCGTCGGCTCTCAAGCCCCGGCGAGCTTCATGAACCATTTCGTGGTCTTCGTGCTTGCCTGTTTCGTCGGCTTCCAGGTGATCTGGAACGTCTCGCATTCGCTGCATACGCCGCTGATGGCGGTGACCAACGCCGTGTCCGGCATCGTCATCCTCGGCGCACTGCTGCAGATCGGTTCGGGCAGCTGGCTGGTCGTCGTGCTCGCGGCCCTTTCTGTGCTGGTGGCGACGATCAACATCGTCGGCGGTTTCATGGTGACACGGCGCATGCTCGCCATGTTCCAGAAGTCCTGATCGGTCCAGAGAGTATAAGGGTTTATCGCATATGATGATCGGTATCGTTTCCGCCGCCTATATCTCTGCAGCCGTTCTATTCATTCTTTCGCTCGGCGGTCTTTCCGGACAGGAAAGCGCCAAGCGCGCCGTCTGGTACGGCATTGTCGGCATGGCGCTCGCCGTCATCGCCACCGTCTTTGGTCTCGGTATGGGCAACTGGTTCATCATCGTATTGATGATCGCCGGTGGTGCAGTACTCGGCCACTATGTGGCAAGTCGCGTCCAGATGACGGAAATGCCGCAGCTCGTGGCGGCGCTCCACTCCTTCGTCGGCCTTGCTGCCGTGTTCGTCGGCTTCAACGCCCATATCGAAGCAGCCCGCATCGCCGGCATGGACGCCACGGCGCGCGCCATGCTGACCGGCTTCGCCGGCATCCTAGCGCATAAGGACCCAGTCGAACTCGCCATCATGAAGGTCGAGGTTTTCCTCGGCGTGTTCATCGGTGCGGTCACCTTCACCGGCTCGGTCGTCGCCTTCGGCAAGCTGGCCGGCAAGGTGGATGGCAAGGCGAAGAAGCTGCCGGGCGGGCATTTCCTGAATGCCGGTGCCGCCGTCCTGTCGCTGCTGCTGCTCCTGATGTGTGTCAACGGGGCCGGCGTCTGGACCTTAATCCTGATGACGCTGCTTGCCTTCTTCATCGGTTATCACCTGATCATGGGTATCGGCGGCGCGGATATGCCGGTCGTGGTATCGATGCTGAACAGCTATTCCGGCTGGGCCGCGGCGGCGATCGGCTTCACGCTCGGCAACGATCTGCTGATCGTCGTTGGTGCGCTGGTCGGATCCTCGGGTGCGATCCTATCCTACATCATGTGCAAGGCGATGAACCGTTCGTTCGTTTCCGTCATCCTCGGCGGCTTTGGCGGTGGTTCCACCGGTCCGGCCATGGTGATCGAAGGCGAGCAGATCGCCATTGATGCCGACGGCGTGGCCTCCGCGCTCAACGATGCCGATTCCATCGTCATCGTGCCGGGTTACGGCATGGCGGTGGCGCAGGCGCAGCAGCCGGTCGCCGAACTGACCCGCAAGCTGCGCGCCGCCGGCAAGACGGTGCGCTTCGCCATCCATCCGGTGGCGGGACGTCTGCCGGGTCACATGAACGTGCTGCTCGCGGAAGCCAAGGTACCCTACGACATCGTGCTGGAAATGGACGAGATCAATGACGATTTCCCCTCGACCGATGTCGTGATCGTCATCGGCTCCAACGACATCGTCAACCCGGCCGCCCAGGAGGATCCGAACTCGCCGATCGCCGGCATGCCGGTCCTGGAAGTGTGGAAGGCCAAGCAGGTGTTCGTCTCCAAACGCGGCCATGGCACCGGTTACTCCGGCATCGAGAACCCGCTGTTCTACAAGTCGAATACCCGCATGTTCTACGGTGACGCCCGCAAGAGCGTGGAGCAGCTGCTGCCGCTATCCCTGTGATTGCATCTTACAAGAGCGCAGGTTGCGCCCCTTTTGCCGCATCGTGGAAAAAGGGGAACCCTGCCTGCGATCTCGCAAACTTTTCGGTTACTCCCAAAGCAAGCTTTGAATCGATACCGACCGTTATGCTGATGAGAGGCATCTCGGGGGGTGGTCCAAGCTAAGAACCGCCGCACAAAGCCAGGCAAAACCAGGCCTACGAGGAAAAACTGATGCTGCGAATCAACCGGATAAGCCTTGATGATGCGAGAGTGCTCATCTCTGGAGCTAGAGCAAAAGCCGAACAGATCGGTGTTCCTATGTGCATTGCTGTCACCGATGAATCCGGGCAGCTTGTTGCTTTCGAAAGAATGGACGGGGGTAAGCTAACGAGCACTATCATTGCTCAGGACAAAGCATTTACTGCTGCTGGGGCGAAGAGAACGACGGAAAGCTATGGTACCGCCAGCCAGCCAGGAAGTCCTGCTTATGGAATCAACTCTGCAATTGGCGGAAGACTTGTCGTAGTTGCGGGAGGACTCCCAGTAGTTGTGAACGGGGAGGTCGTAGGTGGCATTGGGTTAAGCTCGGGCACACCCGCTCAGGACACTGAATGTGCACAGGCAGGGGTCGATCTGTTCTTGAGATTATCCGAATCCCTCTGAAACCGATATCTGCCGACCAATCCTGCATGGGGACATCCGATGGCCCGCATCGAAAAAAATGGTCTCGCGCTCGACGAGACGCTCTACGATTTCCTGGTGACGGAAGCGCTGCCGGGCACCGGTGTCGATGCCGACCGGTTTTTCTCCGAGTTTTCGAAGATCGTCCACAACCTGGCGCCGAAGAACCGCGACCTTCTCGCGAAGCGCGATGCCTTCCAGTTAACGGAAGGCGTGCCTTCGAGGCGAAGCGCCGCGAGGAAGAGGCAAAGCGGAACGAGGCAGCCTGACCGCCACCCTCAATCAGCAGGCTAGCCGAGGTGCGCCGGACGTATATATAGCTCAGACTACTGGTCGATCTCTAAATACCTCATCGATGCGCATGATCAATCACCTCGACTGCTCTCCCGAATGAGGAGCTAATGGGCGTCCGGCGTTTTCTGATAGACGCGCAAAATTCCCAGTTCCGGTGAAAACTTTCCCTGTTCCTGTAACCAGGGAATTTGAAGCTAACACCTTCTGGCAGCATAGCAATTTAGTGCCATCCAGGGTGCCGGAGTAGTCGAGATTACAAAATTCCCTGTAAACCGGCCGAAAACAGGGAAATGCAGTTACTGAGACTGGTTCGCAGCGGTCTGCTTCCAGCACCACTCTAAGCCGGTCCGTTCTGGACACATAGGTTACGTTTTATTCCTGAGACATAGGTAACACTTTCGGGCCGAAAGGGTTCGAGCCTGCATGTCTCGTCATCGAAGTATCCCAGGTCGTAATCCATGAAGCTTGCGAGCCAGATGCGGTCTTCGACCTGTTTGATGCCGACGGCCTGCCCTGCGAAGAGCTGGCTGAGATTGATTTTCTTGCGCTTGTAGCAGATGCGGCCGCATGTGGTGACGATGACCGTCTGGTCGTGGAATGGATAGTCGAGATCCGGCAGGCCGCGATAGGGTCGCGGTGAAGCGCCGTAGCGTTCTGCCGGGCAAGCCATGCCGAGCGCCTGATGGGCCGCTCGGTGTTGAATTTCTCGACGAAATCGTCGAAGCGAGCCTGCTGCTGCAGGAAATTGTCTCCGGCCGGCTTGGTTGTTTCAAGTTTCAGTGTCAGATGCATGCGCTCATGGCGGCCGTTCTGCTGCGGGTTGCCCGGCTTGATGCGTTCAATGTCGATGTCGATGCCGAGCCTGAGCCACCAGACCGCCAGGCCGATCCTCTACACATTGCGGTCCGGCAGAAGTCGGGCTGCTGCGATGAGCGAGTTTAGTACACGGGTTAGGATCGCGTATTGGCGCCGTAGGCCGCCGAATTTCACGTTTACAGCCGTAGATCAGCATGGTCGACGGTTCGTGTCTTATCAAAGGCGCTGCATTCCGCTAGGGGTCTTTGAGTGCTTCTTTGCATTCGCCACCAGGCCTAACGAAAGCTGACACCATTGAATTCCCCGTTGATGAGCATTCCTGGCCGTGGACAGGCCGCGGCTGAAACACATGGCCTGCCGCGAGACCGACTTCTACGATCCGCTCACGCGCGCCTTTACCGTGCGCTCGGAGCCACTGCTCCTGACTGTTAGCTCAATCTGAGAGCCTACGGGCGTTAGCCCGATGCGATTGCGCAGATCAGCCGCCCCAGTAACCGGTCGACCATCGACAGCCGCAACCACGTCACCCGGTTTCAATCCCGCTCCAGCGGCCGGGGATCCGGTCTCAACCGCTGCGATCAGCGCACCGCGCGCATCATCCAACCCGAGCGACGCAGCCATATCGGAATCAATATCCTGAATTGCAACGCCCAGCTTGCCGCGAACGACTTCTCCATGTTGGATCAGCTGGGTCATCACCAATCTTGCGATCTTGCTCGGCACCGCAAAGCCGATGCCGATGTTGCCGCCGGCTGGGCTGAGGATGGCAGAGTTGATACCCGCAAGCCTCCCGTCAAAGGTTACGAGCGCCCCACCTGAGTTGCCAGGATTGATCGAGGCGTCCGTCTGGATAAAATCTTCATAACCTTCGTGGCTAAGACCGCTTCGGCCAAGCGCGCTGACAATGCCGGAAGTAACGGTCTGACCAAGACCGAAGGGATTGCCGATCGCCACAACATAATCGCCAACGCGCAATGCGTCCGAGTCACCAAAGGGCAACCCGGTCAGATTGCGGGCCGGTATCTGGAGAACGGCGATGTCGGTACCCTTGTCGGAGCCGACAAGCTTTGCATCCAGCCCCCTGCCGTCCTTCAGCGTCACGAGTATCTTGCGGGCATTTGCGACGACATGATGGTTCGTCAGCACGTAGCCTCGCGTCGCATCAACAATGACACCCGAGCCGGCACTCAGACGCGGTTCCGCCTGAGGCTGATCCGGAAGGTTGAAGTAGCGGCGGAAGTAGGGGTCACTGTAGAGCGGGTTATCTTCTTCCGGCGCTTGCGAAACAACCGAGATGTTGACGACCGCTGGAGTAACCTTATCCAGCATCGGAGCAAGTGTGGGTACACCACCGCCAATTCCGGGCGCGAACTGGGCCTGGGCCGGAGAGGCCCCAGCAAGCAGGGAGACGGTGAAGACGATGATCAATGGCTTGATCAGCCTTATGAGCGCAAACATAGATCACTCCTTGTTGTCGAACATGCTGACGCAGAAAAAGCCGGAGGGCGCCCTCCGGCTTTTCCTTAATGTCTGATGGCAATGCGCTTGACCTGCGACTGCGCCTTGTCCGTCTTCGGCAAAGTGACAGTCAGCACGCCGTTCTTGAAGCGGGCATCGACCTGGTCATCCTTGACCTCTACCCCGAGCGGGATGCGGCGCTCGAAGCGGCCGTAATAGCGCTCGGTGAACTGGCGATCCTTGTCTTCGGTCTCGGAGCGCTTCTCACCCTTCAGCGTCAGCACGCCGTCGTTGAGGAGGACCTCGATGTCCTTCTCTTCGAGGCCGGGCACCTCGGCAGTCACCCTGATCTCGTTATTGGTGTCGGAGATCTCGACGCTTGGCCAGCCGGCACTGAAACCAGTACCGCTCCCGAAGGCCCGCAGGCCGGAGCCAAAGCCGCGGAAGACGTCGTCGAACAGACGGTTCACCTCGCGATGCAGCGACAGGAAAGGATCACGATCGTCATCGCGCAGGACACTCGGAACCTGGTTGCCATTGTTGCGGCCCCAGGGAATCAGATCACGAACACTCATGATTTTCTCCTTTCTGTTGGATCAGTCGGCAAAATTTCCCTATTGACGCCGGGCATTGCCCGGCGTCTTGCGCGCTTATGGCGTTCGAAGGGCTTAAGCCGCCCGCTTGTCGGACTCGATCTGTTTCATGTCGGCGTTCGGCAGAGCCATGTCGGTCCTAATCTCGATCTCGCGCGGCTTCAGCGCTTCAGGGATTTCGCGCTTGAGATCGATCGTCAACAGACCATTGACGAGGCCCGCGCCGACGACCTTGACGTGATCCGCAAGCTCGAACCGACGCTGGAACGAACGGCCGGCAATCCCGCGGTGCAGATATTGCACGTCTTCGGCATTTGCCTTCTGACCCGATACGAAGAGCATGTTCTGCTCCTGGGTAATCGTCAGTTCGTCCTGCGAGAAGCCTGCCACTGCCATCGCGACATGGTATTCGTCCTCACCGGACTTGACGATGTCATACGGGGGCCAGTTGTCGATCGTCTCGATGCGGCTTGCAGCCTCGAGCGCATTCAACATTCGGTCGAAGCCGATGCTCGAACGGAACAGGGGGGAAAAATCGAGGTTTGTCCTCATAGCCATATCCTCCTTGTAAGCAACATGGATACAAGGAGACGCCAAGAGCACATGGCGCCTCCTGGACTATCGATCCCCATTGGGCAATCGAACAATATTGATATAATTCAGCTAGTTGCGAGTTCAAGGGCAGTGAGATTGCCCGGCATAAAAATTTGATTTTTTCGTTTCCGTCACCAGATTCGGCGGGAGCTCAGATAGGAAAGTCCACAAAGGAGCAATGGATATGACAATGACTTCCGACGACGTCATCACCATCCTTGGCCCTGTCGATGAACTCTCGTGGCCGATGTCATCGCGACGGGCGCAACGCAGGCTGAACTCTCCGAGGCATTCGTGTGGGCCAACAACGACGAAGCCTTGATAGGTGAAGGACGACCTTTGCCGAGCGGCAGGGTTACCACCCTGGTCGACCTGCTGGTTTCCGACGAAGATGAACCGGAATAGCCAAGGCGGGTAACCGTGCCGCCTTGCAGACGCTGCCTCGCCTATGCCGTCGTCAGCACTCGGACATCGCCCCTGCGGTCGATCACGTCAACCACCACATTACGACCGGAGCGGCGAAGAGCAACGTCGGCCGAACCTTTGCCGATCAGCAGGTGCCGCAATATAACCTCGTTAAGGAAGGCGGGAAGTTCCGGCTCTTTGAAGCTGATCTGCAATGCAGTCGGATCGAAATCGAGACCAAGGCAGGATTGCAGCAGCGACAGCGACGCCGCGGCAGCCCAGGCCTGCGGTGAGCATGCGACCGGATAAAAGGTCGGGCCCTGCGCCCGCTGGCGCGGCAGGCCACAGAAGAGTTCCGGAAGCCGGCGCAGGTCGATATAGGTCGAAGCGGCAAACAGCCCCTCGAAAATCCGTGCCGCTTCGGCGCGATAGCCGTAACGGGCAAGACCACTGGCGATCAAGGCATTGTCATGCGGCCAGACCGAGCCGTTATGGTAGCTCATCGGATTATAGCGTGCCTCCGTGGAGGCGATCGTGCGGACGCCCCAGCCGCAGAAGGAAGGCGCGCTCATCAGCGTGCGGACAACTTGTCTGGCACGCTCGGGATAGGCAATGCCGGTCAAGAGCGCGTGGCCGGCATTCGATGATCGGACCCGACAGGGGCGTTTATCTCCGTCCAAGGCAAGCACATAAGTGCCTAGTTCCTCATCGAAGAAGCACGTGTCGAAGGAGCGGCGCAGGCCTTCGGCCCGCGCGAGAAAACGTGCGGCCTGTTCCGGCCGGTCGAGCAGGCGGAAGATTTCCGCCGCCGCTTGCCAGGCGCCATGGACATAGGCTTGAACCTCGGCAATCGCGATTGGCCCTCTGGCCAGCGTGCCGTCCGCGTGGAAGACGGAATCATGGCTGTCTTTCCATGCCTGGTTGATCAATCCTTCTTCTGTTAGCCGCCCATATTCGACAAAACCGTCACCGTCACGATCGCCATGCTCGTCGATCCAGGTCAGCGCCGCCTCGATATGCGGCAGTAGCCGCCGGATGGTAGCGAGATCTCCGGTCCGGTTGAGATATTCGCCGGCGAGCATCACGAAGAGCGGCGTCGAATCGATGCTGCCATAGTAGCGCCGGAAAGGAACCTCGCCGAGTTCGGCCATTTCGCCATCACGCACTTCGTGAAGGATCTTTCCGGGCTCGGCATCCGCGACGGGATCGATCTCCGTCGCCTGGTTCGCCGCCAAATGCCCGAGCACGCCGCGGGCGATTTGCGGATCGAGCCAGAGCGTCTGAAGCGCGGTGATCAGCGCGTCGCGCCCGAAGACGGTGCTGAACCAGGGAATGCCGGCATAAGGGTAAGGCCCTTCCGGTTTGTCGGTCATCAGCATGTAAAGATCGGAGATGCTGCGCCGCGCAACCTCATTGAATATCTCGTTGGACGTCACGATCGACGCCGCGCGCGAGGAAGACGAGCGCAATGCACGGCGGGCATCCCGTAGGGCTAAGAAGAATGAACGGTGGCTCAGGCGGTCGGCTGCGGTCTGATCGCAGGCGATCTCGATGAAGAGCGACCGCGTCTCGCGCGGCCCGAGATGAAGATCATAGGCAATGAGATCGCTGCGGATTTCATCCGGCGGGGGAGCGAACGACAGACGCGTGGATCGCTTGCGGTCATCAAGGCCGATATAGGAGAGGAGGATCGAGTCCTGCTCTATGACGGCGGGAAGATGCCGCCCTCTCCTTCCTCTTGTGGTTCCGCGGACCTCGAAAAGGTCGGCGAAATCGGTCCCGAACGCGATTTCGATACGAACATGTTGTGGCCGATCATCGTAGTTCCTTATGGCCAGCCGTTCGCAGCAACGCGCATTCCACAGGAAGCGAGACCTACGCAGATGAATGAGATCATGCTCGAGCGTGAGCTTGCCCTTCTCGTCAAAAAGATCGGGATTGGTGAGATCGCAGGTCAACGTTGCGTTGTCGTCGCGTAGCGTCGACGACAGCAGCATCGGTCGCTTTCCGCTGATGGTCAGGTAGAGATGCGAAAGATAGCGGGTATCCCGGTGAAACAGGCCTTCCGGGCTACCCGGTCCGGAAAGCGCATCGCCATTGTGGTCGAAGACGGCAAAGGTATCGCCGTGCTTCAGGGTGCGCGGCCGGCGCTCCTGCAGCGATGCGGCCGCTGGGATGAAGAATTGCGCCATCGGCGTGGTTGGTTCTACCGATGCGACGGATGACTGGCTATCCACAAAAGGGGCCGACATGCCACAAATCTCCCTATGCAACGACTTGGAGATCCAAGCCTCGACCATTCGCGCGGCGTAGCGGGGCCGCCTGGGTGCGAACGCCAGGCAGGCTGCGATAGATATCGAGGTAGTCCCGCGCCATCCGTTCTGCACTGAAACGCTTCTCGAAGGTCGCCCGAATTTTCTTTCGATTCATGCGCAAAGCCCATTCGACGTTCTCGGCCGCTTCCGTGACGCTGTCGACGAGGATGCCCGACGCGCCATTGTCGATGACCTCCGGCGCGGAGCCGCATCCGAACGCAATGACCGGCGTACCACATGCCATGGCTTCGATCATGACCAGTCCGAAGGGCTCAGGCCAGTCGATCGGGAAAAGCAGCGCAAGAGCGTTGCCGAGGAAGTCGGCTTTCTGTTGCTCGTTGATCTCACCGATGAATTCGACATTCGGGTGGCTCTTGATCATCGGCTCGATCATCGTCTCCCAATAGGCCCTGTCGGCATCATCGATCTTGGCCGCGATCTTCAGCGGTATACCGACCCTCGTCGCGATCTCGATGGCACGATCCGGGCGCTTTTCCGGCGATATCCGTCCGAGGAAGGCAAGATAATTCCCCTGGGGCTTTTCGGTGAAAGGCAGGAGGTCGACCGGCAGGCCATGATAGACCGTTCCGGACCAGTTGACCGGTGGCATCGGACCTCGCTGATCGTTGGAGATCGATACCAGCGGAATATCGGGAAAAGCCTTGTAAAAGGGCTTGAGGTCCGGCAGGTCGAGGCGCCCATGCAGCGTCGTGACCGTGCGATCGGCAAAATCCCGGATCAGCGGAAAATGCAGGAGATCGATATGGAAGTGCAGCACGTCGAATTCGTGCGCCCGCCGGCGGATCTCCTCCAGCATCACGACCTGATGTGGCAAGTGGTCTTCAACAGCCTGGTTGAGCCTGAGTGCGACATCCGAGCACGCCACCAGCCTGGCGTTGGTGACAGAGTCGCCGCTGGCAAAAAGCGTGACGTCATGGCCCTGGGCGACAAGTTCTTCGGTGAGATAGGAAACAATGCGTTCGGTTCCCCCATAGAATTTGGGCGGAACACTTTCAGCGAGTGGCGCGATCTGAGCGATCTTCATCGGCAAAACCTCCTCAAATGAGCAAAGAGTCGTCGGTAAAAATCCTGCCTGCGTCCTAAACAGGCACGCGGCTGTTACGGTGGTCGCTACATCTCGAACGGCTGTCGGCGGCGATCTCCTTTCCGGTAGCTGCAGAGGCCAAGGCGACCAAATCGGCGCGATTTTGGTTTCCGGCGGAGCGTCCTGTGGACGCCGAAGGAGCTTGATAAGTCTTGCTCTCCGGCTCGCTGGTGGTGCTTGTCCAAGGTTTTCAGCGCTTCGATGATCTCATCGTAAGAGACGGCTTTATCCGCACCAGGATAAAGACGAAGGGCTGGGATGGACTCGATGGCAAAGATGTCGGATGCCCATGACGCGAGAATGGCACGCTTCTCGTCATTACCGATGTCGTCTGCGGCAAGCACATCACGCGGGTGATCGAAGTGTTTGGCCGGATGAAGCAGATGCGCCGCACTGATCGCTGCTGTAGCATTCTCCGGTATCGAATTGTTGATGCTTTCCTTTCTCATGGTCTGGCTCCATTGATCTTGACCGATGGAACTTATTCAACAATTTGGAGGAGGCTCGCCCCTCGAGGGTGGGACGAGCCTCCGGCAGCAGGCGGCCTTAGAAGTCCATGCCGGCGCCCGCGGGCAGGGCCGGAGCGGCTTCCTTCTTGGGCTTTTCGGCAATCATCGCTTCCGTCGTCACCAGAAGGCCTGCGACCGAAGCGGCATCCTGGAGGGCCGTGCGCACGACCTTGGCGGGATCGATCACACCCTGGGCGTAGAGATCACCATATTCGCCGGTCTGGGCGTTCCAGCCGTAGGAGAACTCCGATTTCTCGCGCAGCTTGCCGACGATCACCGAACCTTCGGCGCCGGCGTTCTCGGCGATCTGCCGGACCGGCGCCTCGATAGCGCGGCGAACAATTTCGACGCCGACCTTCTGATCCTGGTTGGCCGATGCGAGATTTTCGAGGGCCTTCACGGCGCGCAGCAGCGCAACACCGCCGCCCGGGAGGATGCCTTCCTCGACAGCCGCACGGGTCGCATGCAGTGCATCGTCGACACGGTCCTTCTTCTCCTTGACTTCCACTTCGGTCGAGCCGCCGACGCGGATCACGGCGACGCCGCCAGCGAGCTTAGCAAGGCGTTCCTGCAGCTTCTCGCGGTCGTAATCGGAGGTCGTCTCCTCGATTTGGGCGCGGATCTGCGCGGTGCGGCCTTCGATCTCAGCACGCGAACCGGCACCATCGATGATGGTTGTGTTCTCCTTCTCGATCGCCACCTTCTTCGACCGGCCGAGCATGTTGAGCGTGACGTTTTCGAGCTTGATGCCAAGGTCTTCGGAGATGACAGTGCCGCCCGTCAGGATGGCGATGTCTTCCAGCATGGCCTTGCGGCGGTCGCCGAAGCCCGGAGCCTTGACGGCAGCGATCTTGAGGCCGCCACGCAGCTTGTTGACGACGAGAGTTGCAAGAGCTTCGCCTTCAACGTCTTCGGCGATGATCAGGAGCGGCTTGCCCGACTGGACAACAGCCTCCAGCACCGGCAGCATTGCCTGAAGGTTGGAGAGCTTCTTCTCGTGAATCAAGATATAGGGATCTTCCAGCTCGACCCGCATCTTGTCCTGATTGGTGACGAAGTAGGGCGACAGGTAGCCGCGGTCGAACTGCATGCCCTCGACGACTTCGAGTTCGGTTTCGGCGGTCTTGGCTTCTTCAACCGTGATGACGCCTTCGTTGCCGACCTTCTCCATCGCCTCCGCAAGATAGCGGCCGATTTCCTCGTCACCGTTCGCCGAGATCGTTCCGACCTGGGCGATCTCGGAATTACTGGTGATCTTGCGGGCGTTTGACTTGAGTTCCTTGACAACGGCGTCGACGGCAATGTCGATGCCGCGCTTCAGGTCCATCGGGTTCATGCCAGAGGCAACCGCCTTGGCGCCTTCCTTGACGATCGCCTGGGCCAGAACGGTTGCGGTTGTGGTACCGTCGCCCGCGAGGTCGTTGGTTTTCGAAGCGACTTCGCGCAGCATCTGCGCGCCCATGTTCTCGAACTTGTCTTCCAGTTCGATTTCCTTGGCGACCGATACGCCGTCCTTGGTGATGCGAGGCGCGCCGAACGACTTGTCGATCACGACGTTGCGGCCCTTCGGGCCGAGCGTTACCTTCACCGCATTGGCGAGCACGTCGACCCCACGCAGCATCCGTTCACGGGCATCGGTGTTGAACTTGACTTCTTTCGCAGCCATTTCTCTAACTCCTCAATAGGCAGCTATCTGACTGATGGTTTTTGGCGTTAAATGCTCAGGCGGCTTTCTTCTGCTCTGCCTGGGCCGCGATGATGCCCATGACATCGCTTTCTTTCATGATCAGCAGGTCCTCGCCGTTGATCTTGATCTCGGTGCCAGACCATTTGCCGAACAGGATGCGATCGCCGACCTTGACGTCGAGCGCCTGGATGTGGCCGGTCTCGTTGCGGGCGCCGGGACCGACGGCGATGACTTCGCCCTCCTGCGGTTTTTCCTTGGCGGTGTCGGGAATGATGATGCCGCCTTTGGTCTTCTCTTCGGATTCGACCCGGCGGACGAGAATGCGATCGTGAAGCGGTCGGAACGACATGTTTTCCTCCAATGGACAAACAATGATGATGTTGTTCCCCCTGGCCGGACCGGATGACCAGTCCGGGCGGGTGCAAAACCTCTGTCGAGCGTTCTGCGCAAAAAGATCTGGTTTCGCGATTTTTCGATTTCAAGAGGGCGAAGCGAAAAAATTAGCACTCATCTGGAACTGCTGCTAACGCGCTGGAAAGGAACAAGAAACTGGCATGCCGCGTTGATAAAAGCGTTGATGGCCGCAAAATTTTGCGCCAGCATTTGCAATGTCTGAAACGGAGATGAAGCATGCGATTTTCATCGGATCTGGAGCGTCAACTGAACGGCTACGGGCTGACCACCGCACATATCCTTTACCGAATTCCCGATTTCGAATCCGTCCTGCAGACCTACGTATGGCAGGACTACGACCTAGCCCCCGATTTCCCCGAAATGCACAAGTTCCTGGATTTCTGGCAGGCCAGCCTTGATGGCCCTCTCCATTCCGTCCGTTACACCCATCAGCGCCTGATCGGGCCGAACGATTGGCGCCGTGTCGAGGGCGAGTTCAAGCTTCACTGAGGGCTTGAAATTGAAATTCCGTTTTCCTAGCTCTTCCGCGGCCGGGGCTTGATGAGCTCGGCTTTATCCGCACGTCTGTTCAGAGTGAGGCAAAGATGGAAGAAGGAATTAACGCGATTAAAGATCTCGACGTCGAAGAGCGCGAGGAGGTTTTCGTGAACATCGCTCGCGCCCTCGAAAGCACGGCACGAGACGCCTTCATCGAAGGGCACAGGCATTTTGCTGCCATTTCGACCAATATGGCTGAAGCGATTCGCGTCAACGCCGACGAGCTTGCCCGTGACGATCTGCGCAATGCCGAACGCGTACTCCAGCAGGCAACTGCGATGATCGCGCAATTCAAGGCGGTTCATCCGTATCCGATGGTGAGCATGGCGGTGCACTGATAATCATGTGCCCTCCCTGCTTTGCGTGATCGTCGTCCTAACCCCAAACGCATCAAAAGGAGCGCCGTGCGACTCGGCGCCGCCGAGATGCGATCGCACGGTCGGCGGTATGATTCCATGACCAGGCGGTAGTGGCAAACGCCTCCCGATTTACAGCAAGCACAAAGAACCTCTTTCGCTGCCAGCCTGTACGGACTACCAGAGGGACTTTTCCTTGATGGCACGTTATTTCAAGTGGATATCGGAGCCAGCTTGGTAACAATGCGGCACGTTGATCATTGCAATTAGTCGGTGCAGTTTGCGGTGGACCTGCGCGCGGGAGATCGATGATCGTACCGTCGATCAAGCGTGCCGATTGCCTAATAGGTCTGCAAATCGGGAGAGGCTTGCACTGGCATATAAATCGACGATTGGGAGCGTGGACAAGCGCCGCAAAGGCGGCGCGACGCATTATCGAGCCACAGTAGTCTCGACTGATGCGGCCCGAGCTCTGAAATTGGCGTCATGTATCTGCGCCATTGCGACAGCGATTGCGCGCTCGACGGGCTCGATAAGCATAATGTCTGGATCGTTTGCGATGTATGCGAGCGTTTGTTCGATGAATGCTTCACGCTCGGGACCACGAACGTGATACGCCGAGGCGTAGCGTTCGAGAAGCGGTTGCAATATGGGACGTGAAGATCGAGAAGCAAACATGGCTTCGCCTCCATTCAGCAGGCGGGAGCATATCGTAACTCTCAGGCATCGGCGCCTACACATTCGGTTGCCGATGATGTTCCATCATCACATGCCGGGAACAACGCGTCTATGTCATTTGACATGACGCGCTACGATTTTGCGTTTTGTCAAAATTATTCGAATATTGCCCCTACTTGACGGGTCGGCGGTTCGGATTCCCGCAGCTATAGGGATGAATCACGTCACGACTCGAAGTCGCCCGCACCGTTCGTCGGCGGTTCTATTTCACGGCGTCTGGCGCCATGCCGGATAGCGCTCATTGGATCAGGCGCGAGCGCAACATCGTCGACGTTTCTATCGCAGTTCGCTGTTGATGAAACTGCTTGCCGACCGCGAAGGGCGTCCACTGCTCGAACGATACGCCTTTCGGCGGACGATCATATCTCTTCTGGCGGCAGTGCGCCGATCGCGTTGCGAGGTGTCGGCTCCGTGAACGTCAGTGGACTAGTTCAATATGATTTGGAAATAGCCGACGGATCTGCGGAGCTGACGTCGATTGCCACGCTGCTGGATAGCCTGTTCAGGTCTTCCGAAATTGCGACCGCTGCCGATTTGAGAATTGGAACATAGCGATCCCGTGCCTCCTGCTCTGAATCAAACGCGGCTTTGAAATAGGTCAGTCCCAGGCTTGCGAGCACCCGGCCGCTTTTGGCTATGATCGGAACGGCAATAGTGTCGGAGTTGCGGGGTTCGACGGTCGAGGAACGTGTTGCGTAACCGTTGCTCCGCACTTCGTTTAGCAGGCGAAGAAGTTTGTCCCGGTGGTGGCTCAGTGCATTTTCCGGGTTGTCGGATTTTTGCAAGATGTCGATCATTACATTGCGGTCTTCACCGTCGAGAAAGGCAAGATAAGCGAGCCCCATTGCGCGGGTGAGCATGCACAGGCGCTTGTTGACCGTGCTGTGGAATGGCGAAATCAGGCTGTCAGGCACCGTACTGAAGCGGATGATCATGTCATCATAATCCGGCAGGGCAATGGCGACGGGCCATTTGTGCTTGCGGGTGATGGCGATCGCCCACGCCCGGCCGGCTTCGACGACCAGTGGCCCCTTGTGGAAACCGGAACTGAGCGACGTAACGAGCGCACTCACCTGGTAGCCGCCCTGCCGCGTGTCGTTCTCCACGTAGCCTGCCTCTTCCAGCGTCCGCAGGATGCGCACGAGCGTTGGCTTGGGCAGTTTCGTGCGGGCATGAAGCTGCGCGATCGTGTTGATCGGCTGCTGGTTCAGCTCCTGAAGCACGTTCATCGCGCGTTCTATAGCTCGAATTGTCATGGGTCCTCCTCCCAGACTGTCCGCCAAGCCATTCCGGCTCGCGAAACGATAGAGACGATAGGTTGTCGCTGGGCCAAGTCAAGTTCTAAGGCTGCCTTAGATGCAAGGAGGATGACGTTCATGGCTTCGACAGAGGATACGAAACGCAACCGCGAGGAAGTTCGCCGACTGATCGCCGGTGTCGACGACGCCTTGGCGGCAAGCCTGTTGCGCGGCGCATTGGATCTTCATGTGCATTCCGGGCCTTCGACGATGCCGCGCCAGCTTGATCATCTGGAAGCGGCCGAAGAAGCCGCGGCGGCTGGCATGCGTGCTTTGCTTTTCAAGGATCACCACTATTCCGTGGCGCCGTTCATTCCCCTGATGGAGCGGGTGCTGGGGGATCGCGGCCTTGCCATGTATAGCGGCCTCGTACTCAACAATTCGACCGGCGGCTTCAATCCCTTTGTCGTGGACGCACAGTTGAAGATGGGCGCCAAGCTGATCTGGATGCCGACGGCACAGGCCGCCAATCATATCAGAAGCGCCCATCGCAAGGTCCGCCTCGCCTCCAATGTCGAACTGAAAAACTCGCCGGCGCTCAGTGTCGTTGACGGATATGGGAATATTCTCGACGAGGTAAAACAGATCCTCGACATGATCGCCGAGTTTGACGTGATCCTGTCTTCCGGCCATCTGCATGTCTGGGAAATCTGGCGGTTGTTCGAGGAGGCGAAAAAGCGCGGAGTCAAGCGCCTCCTCATCAACCACCCGATGTACGGCCTGCACTTCACCTATGACGACATCCGCGACCTGGCGGCCATGGGTGCGCTGGTCGAGCAATCGGCCGGCATGTATGTCGACAGCCGCTTCAACGCCTATTCCCCGCAGGAACTCAAGGAGCACATCCTGGCTGCCGGCGTTGCGCACTCGTCGATCGGCTCCGATCTGGGGCAGGTCGATAATCCGACACCTGTGGAAGGTATGCGGCAGGCCATCAAGCTCTGCTTGGCGCTCGGTTTCAGCGAGGCGGAGGTGCGGGCCATGGTTTCGGATAATCCGGCTCGACTGGTCGGTCTGGCAGATTGACGCGGCGACGGGTTTGAGCTGGTGCAAGTCATTGAAATTGAAAAGCCGGGCGGCCCGGAAGTGCTCAGGATCGTTGAACGGCACATGCCGCAGCCTGGTTCCGGAGAAGTGCTCATCCGAGTGGCTGCAGCCGGTGTCAACCGGCCGGATGTCCAGCAACGGCGGGGATTGTACCCGCCACCGTCCGGCGCATCGGACATACCCGGGCTCGATGTCGCGGGCGTCGTCGAGGAGGTCGGCCCCGGCGTTGAAACGCTGAAGGTCGGGATGCCGGTCTGCGCGCTGGTCAATGGCGGCGGATATGCGCAATTCTGTGTCGCACCTGCCGTGCAATGCATGCCGGTCCCGAAGGGGCTGAGTTTCATAGAAGGTGCGTCGCTTCCGGAAGTGTTCTTCACGGCCTGGAACAACCTGATCTGGCTGGCGCGCCTCGGCGAAGGGGAAACACTGCTGATCCACGGCGGTACGAGCGGTGTGGGCATGGCCGGCATCCAGATCGCGCGGAATCTACGCCGGGCAACAGTCTTTGCGACGGCGGGAAGTTCGGAAAAGCGGCAGGTCTGTCTGGAGATCGGCGTGAAGGTGGCGTTGGATTACAAAGAGAACTGGGATGAAGAAATCCGCGGGCTGACAGACGGCGCCGGCGTCGATGTCATCCTGGACGGACAGGCAGGCCCGAAGACGCAGCGGCAGCTCGATCTGTTGAAGGCCGATGGCCGCTTGGTCTTCATCGCAAGCCACGACGGCGAGAGGGCGGAGGTCAACATAAGGTCGCTAGTGCGCCGGCGTCTGACGATCACCGGTTCGACGCTGCGGCCCCGGTCGGCGGATTACAAAGGCCGGATTGCCCGTGAACTTGTTGCACAGGTCTGGCCGCTGATCGAGGACGGACGCATCAGAACGCATATCCACGAAGCCGTACAATTTCGCCAGGTGAAGGACGCTCACGCCATTCTCGACGAGAACCGGCAGATCGGCAAGGTGGTGCTGGTTGTCGATCCGTCGATCGCGACCATGGTGCCCGAACCCTATCAGCCAATCTAGCAGATGAGAATCCGAGATGACCGACCAACGCCCGAACTTTAGCCTGTTTCGCCAACGCCTTCTCGCAAGGGAGCGGATGTTGGGGACTTTTCTGAAGCTGCCGACGACCCAGGTGATCGAGATGCTCGGCCCGATAGGCTACGATTTCGTGGTCATTGACCAGGAGCATGCACCGCTCGATCGCGGAATCACCGATCTGATGATTCTTGCGGCCCGTGCCTCCAACATTGCGCCTCTGGTCCGGGTGCCGGAATTCACCGCGGCGGGCATCCTCTCCGCGCTGGATTGCGGCGCGCTGGGGATCATGGTGCCCCATGTGAACTCGGTGGAGAAGGCTAAGGCCGTGGCGCAGAGCTGCCGCTATGCCGGCGGCAGCCGAGGTTTTGCAGGGCTTACGCGTGCCAGCACCTGGGGCAGTGTCAATGGACTGCAGCATATGGCGATGCAGGACAGGCAGGTTGCCTGCATCGTGATGATCGAAGACCAGGATGCGATTGAGCATGCCGGAGCGATTGCGCGGGTCGATGGGATCGACGCGCTGTTCATCGGCCGCGGAGATCTGACAGCCTCATTCGGCAATGATCCGGATGCGGCAAGAAAAGTCGCCGAGATCAGCACGAAGGTCGCGGCTGCGGCCCGTGAGGCCGATGTCCCTTTGCTGATGCTGCCGACAAGCAGGGACGATTTCGAGTTCGCCAAGGGGCTTGGAGCAAGCGCCATGCTGCTTTCGAGTGACCACGGTTTCATTCGCACTGCAGCCGCCAAGGCTATCAATGATTTTTCGGGCTGATGGCTCGATTGGAGGAACCTGTGGCTGTTATCGATATCCCCGCGCTCCGCATACCCCGAGTGGCGGTCATCACCGGAGGAAGCAGCGGTATCGGCCGGGCGACAGCGGCGCGTTTGGCGGATATGGGATCGACTGTCGTCGTCGGTTACAATAACCGGCCCGATGCGGCAGACGATGTGGTGCGGGGCCTTCAAGGAAAAGGGCATATCGCAACGCGCATCGCGATCGACAATCCGGCATCCATCGCCGAGGCTGTCGCCACCGTGAAGGAGCGGTTCGGGAGCGTTGACGCGCTCGTCAATTCGGGTGGCGCGACCACTCCGGTCCCAGCCGCGGATCTGGAGGGACTTACCGATGAAATTTTCGACAGCACGGTGACGCTTAATCTGCGCGGCCCTTTCGCGGTGATCCGCGCGTTTCGTCCGCTGCTGGCGGGCGGTGACAATGCCGCCATCGTGAATGTCTCGTCGATCGCGGCGCGGACGGGGATCGGCAGCAGCCTCGCGTATCTTTCTGCAAAGGGCGGTCTCGACTCGCTGACGATCGCGCTCGCCAAGGTGCTGGCGCCGAAGGTCAGGGTGTTTTCTGTGTCGCCGGCAGGTGTCGATACGGATTTCGTTCCCAACCGCACCCGTGAGCAACTGGAAAAGGTCGCTGAAAAGTTTCCGCTCGGACGGGTGACGACGCCTGATGACGTGGCGCGGGCGGTGGTTGCCTGCATCGTTAACCTGACGAGTTCCACCGGAATCATTGTGCCGGTGGACGAAGGCAGGCATTTATAAGGTTGCCTTCTAATGCGACTTGTTGTCGTCTGGCGAAACGCCTTTGAGATCGCGTTGCCAGTCATGTCCAGCCCTGTAGTGTTTCTGAATTCTTAGCCTTTTAGCGTCAGCAGCAGCGAACGGAACGATGGAAAAACTGAAGTTTTATATAGACGGTCGATGGATTGATCCGGCAGTGTCAGCCAGTATGGGCGTCACCAATCCGGCGACCGAAGAGACGTTTGCCCGGATCAGCCTCGGGTCACATGAAGACGTTGACAGAGCGGCAAAAGCGGCCAGGCGTGCGTTCGCAGCCTATAGCGAAATCAGCGTCGAGGAGCGATTGGGCTATCTCGAAAAGATTATCGCCGGGTTCAGGGCGCATCTGCCGGAACTGGCGAGGCTGATGACGCTGGAGATGGGGTCGCCGATCACCTTTTCGACTGAACGCCAGGCGACAGTCGCGCTCTTCCATTTCGAGGAAGTGGTGCGCGTGCTTTCGACTTACGAATTTGAGCACAGGATGGGCAACGGCATCGTGCGCCGCGAACCGATCGGGGTCTGCGGGTTTATCACGCCGTGGAACTGGCCGCTGAACCAGGTAGCTTCCAAAGTCGCACCGGCGCTCGCGGCCGGCTGCACAGTTGTGTTGAAACCGAGCGAGATTGCACCGTTGAGCTCGATGCTGCTCGCAGAGATCATCGATGCGGCGGGCCTGCCGCCCGGTGTCTTCAATCTGGTGAACGGCGACGGGCCGACCGTCGGTGAAGCGATTGCTGGCCATCCCGAAATCGACATGGTGTCCTTCACGGGTTCGACGGCGGCCGGCATCAAGGTTGCGAAGCTGGCCGCCGATACGGTCAAGCGTGTCGCTCAGGAGCTTGGAGGAAAGTCCGCCAACATCATCCTGACGGATGCCGATCTCGAGGCTTCCGTCGAGGCTGGCGTGCATGCCTGCTACACCAATGCCGGCCAGAACTGCCAGTCGCCGACGCGCATGCTGGTACACCGCTCACAGCGTGAACAGGCATTCGACGCCGCCCGCAGGGCAGTCGACAGCATTCGCCTCGGTGATCCGCTCGACCCTAAATCCACGATGGGGCCGCTCGTCAGCCAGCAGCAGTTCGACAAGGTCCAGAACCTGATCCAGATCGGCATGGACGAGGGGGCGATGCTAGTCGCCGGCGGGCCGGGCCGCCCTGCCGAATTGAACCGCGGCTATTATGTGCGCCCGACAGTCTTCGGCGATGTGACGCCCGACATGACGATTGCCCGCGAAGAAATCTTCGGGCCTGTTCTGTCCATCCTGAACTATGACACGGAACACGAAGCAATTGCGATTGCCAACGATACATCGTTCGGTCTGGCGGGCTTCGTACAGTCAAAGGACGCAGATCGCGCCCGCAAGGTTGCCAACCGCATCCGGGCGGGGCGGGTCTATCTAAACGGCGCCGCGTTCGATCGCAGCCTGCCGTTCGGCGGTTACAAACAGTCCGGCAACGGGCGTGAATTCGGACTGTTCGGTTTCGAAGAATATCTCGAGGTCAAGGCCATCCTTGGTTACCCTGCTTGAGGGATGGCCCGGCATCGATTTCGGCGGGAGGAGCCGGATCGGTGCATGATCTATCGTTTGCATCGGCCCAACACATAGGTCGGGCTTCTGCCAGTATTTTGGGAGGTTTACCGATGAGGATCGGGCAAGACAGCATATTGGGGCTCTTTTTCGCCGTCACCGGTTGTATTGCGCTGTGGATCTCCGTCCAATACCCGTTTGGCACAGCGGGGCGCATGGGGCCGGGTTATTTCCCGGTCATCGTCTCCAGCCTCCTGGTTCTGACCGGCATCGGTGTTCTGGTTCGCTCCATCGCCGCATCGGGCGATGCCTTTCCGGAGATCAACTGGAAGGCATTGATCATGGTGCCTGCGGCAGTCGTCGTTTTTGGCTTGGCGATAGAGCCGCTGGGCTTCCTGCCGGCTGTTCTGCTGCTTCTCGTTTTGAGTGCGGCAACCAGCATCAAGTTCAAGCTCGACTGGAAGGCTGCCCTCGGCGCATTGGTTTTTGCCGGCCTGTGCACTGTTCTTTTCATCCAACTGATCGGCTTGCCGATGCCGGTTCTCGGCACCTGGCTGCAATAGCCAACGTCTTGTGAGCCTCAACATGGATATATTCAACGGACTTCTGCTCGGCTTCTCGACCGCCACGACGTTTGGGAATTTTCTCTATTGTTTCCTGGGCGTGTTGCTCGGAACGGCTGTCGGTGTACTGCCGGGCCTCGGGCCGATCGCAACCATTTCCATGCTCCTGCCGTTCACCTTCGGCCTGCCGGTCGATACCGCGCTGATCATGCTGGCAGGCATTTTCTACGGCTCGCAATATGGCGGTTCGACCACTGCTATCCTGATGAACCTTCCCGGCGAAGCTTCGTCGGTCGTCACGACGCTTGACGGCCATGAAATGGCGAAGCAGGGCAAGGCGGGCAGAGCGCTCGCGGCGGCGGCCATTGGCAGCTTCTTCGCAGGCACCGTCGGTACACTTTTCATCGCGGTCTCGGCGCCGTTACTCGCAGGTCTTGCACTGACCTTCGGACCGGCGGAATATTTCTCATTGATCGTGCTCGGACTGATCACCTCGATGGTACTGGCCAGCGGTTCTTTGCTGACTGCGTTCGGCATGGCGCTGTTCGGCGTGATGCTCGGCATGATCGGAACCGACGTGAATTCGGGTGCCGCGCGCTTTACCTTCGGCACACCGAACCTGCTCGACGGACTGGATTTCGTCGTGGTAGCGACGGGCGTTTTCGGCCTTGGTGACGTTATCGCAAACCTTGAGAACGAAAGAGACCGCTCGGCCGGCCTGGCGCCGGTCAGCAGCCTGTTTCCCACCCGCGAGGACTGGAAACGCATGGCCGCGCCGATCCTGCGCGGTACCGGCATCGGCGTGTTGCTCGGTGTTCTCCCGGGAGCGGGGGTGCTGCTTGCATCGTTCTCGGCCTACGCGCTGGAAAAGAAGGTCTCGCGCCATTCCGCTGAGTTCGGCAAAGGGGCGATCGAAGGCGTGGCCGCGCCGGAAGCGGCAAACAATGCGGCGGCCCAGACCTGCTTCATTCCCATGCTGACGCTTGGCCTCCCCGGCACGGCGACCATGGCCCTGATGATCGGCGCGCTTGTCGTGCAGGGCGTGCAGCCGGGGCCGGAAATTCTGACGCAGCAGCCGGCTTTGTTCTGGGGGCTCGTTGTGTCGATGTGGCTCGGCAACCTGATGCTGCTGTTCCTGAACCTGCCGCTGGTCGGCGTCTGGGCAAAGCTGATCTCCGTGCCCTATCATTACTTGTTCCCGATGATCTGCGTCTTCGTTGCCATAGGGGTCTACAGCATCAACAACAGCGTCTTCGACGTCTACATGATGGCCCTGTTCGGTGTGCTGGGATATTTCTTCAAAAAGGTTGGCGCGGAGCCTGCGCCGCTCATCCTTGCGATGATCCTCGGGCCGATGGCGGAGGAATATCTCCGGCGGGCGCTGCTGATCTCGCATGGTGACGCCAGCGTCTTCTTCACCAGCCCGCTCAGCCTGGGGACGCTGATCGTCGCGGCGCTGCTGCTGCTGTCGATCGTATCTCCCCGTTTCCGGAAAGTGCGCGAGGAGGGGCTGCAGGAGGCCGACTGACGATCGTCGGTTTCCTGCACCTTCGCGCAACCGTATCCACATAGATCAGGAGACCCAATGCCACAGGATTTCGACGCCCGCCTGCGGGCACATCTCGACCGCGAGGAACTTTTCGATCTGGTGCGCCGCGAGCGGTTCGCGCGGGATCAGCGCCGGTTCGACGTCATGGCTGAGTGCTTCCACCGCGATGCCTATATCCGCACCAGTTGGTATGATGGCCATGGTGGTGATGCCTATGTGGAAGCCACGCGAAAGTGGATGAGCAATACCGGCAACAGCAAGCACTGGGTCTTTCCGGCCTTTGCCCAGATCGCCGGCGACCGGGCGACGGTGGAAAGTCCGGCGATGATCTTCAACCGCGCGCGGCTGGAGAACACCGAGGTGGATTTTCACGTGTTCTGCCGGTTCTTTTCCCGCGCAGTCAGGGAGGATGGCGTCTGGAAACTTCTGTCCTTCCATGTCTTTTTCGAGCGGGATGTCATGA
The DNA here is from genome assembly GCF_031455615.1 of Neorhizobium sp. 2083. NCBI lineage: Bacteria > Pseudomonadati > Pseudomonadota > Alphaproteobacteria > Hyphomicrobiales > Rhizobiaceae > Neorhizobium > Neorhizobium sp. 2083. The sequence continues at coordinate 66,559 of NZ_JAVDTC010000003.1, forward strand.
AGCCGGTCAATCCGTCCGAGACGCTTCCGATCGACTGGACCCGGCTCAACGCGATGCGGCCGTCCTATAAATTCCTCGCCTATATCCAGAGCGTGCGCGGCGTGAAGGTTAATCCGGATCTGCTGGGAGATGACCGGGCCGATGAACTGGCGGCGTTTCATGCCGGGGAAGATCGCTGGCTTGCCGGAAGTGATGGATAACCAAAGCCGTTCCAAGCAGCGAAACGGATGCAGCCTCATGTTCGGGAAGGGGACATTTTGCGTTAATTTGACGGCATAGGCTCGATCAACGAGTGGGAGGAATAACAATGAAGAGACGCGAATTCATGGTGCTGGGCGGCACGGCTGCATTGCTGGCGTCGAACGGAGCGGCCTGGTCGGCCGCCAAATGGCCAAGTAAACCGGGTGTGGTCATATCGGCCTACCCGCCGGGCGGCACCAGTGACATTATCACGCGCCTTGTGGCGGATGTGCTGACGGCCAAGTTCGGTCAGCAGTTCGTGGTTGAAAACCATGCCGGCGCTGCGGGCGCATTGGCTGGCGGCAAGCTCGCTCGCGCGGCTCCTGACGGCTATACGATCATGGTCAGCGGTAGTGCGCCGATCGCGGCCAACAAGGTCGTACAGAAGAACCTCGCCTATGACCCCCAGGTGGATTTCACGCCGATCTCGATCGTTGCGGAAAGCCCCGCGTTGCTGACCGCGAGCGCTACCGCTCCGGCAAAATCGCTTCAGGAACTGATCGCCTATGCCAAGGCAAATCCCGGAAAGGTCAATATCGGCAATCCGGGCGCCGGCACGAAGGGGCATATAGCAGCGGCAATCATTGGCCAGATGGCGGGTGTCGAAATCAACCACATCCCCTACAAGGGATCACCGCCGCTACTGACGGATCTTCTGGGCGGGCATATCCATTTCGCGCTCGATGCGCCGTCGAATTACCTGCCGCATGTCCGCGACTCCAAAATCCGCGGGCTTGCGGTGACCTCCCTCAAGCGAACCTCGGAGCTCCCGGATGTGCCGACTGTCGCCGAACAGGGGTTCAAGGATTACGACCAGACGCTGTGGTTCGGCGCCGTTGGCCCGAAGGGAATGCCGGCTGAGATCGTCAATGCGATCCAGGGCGCTATCAAGGAATGGACCGATATGCCGGCGACAAAGGAAAAGCTCACGTCACTGGGCCTGACGGCGGTCGCCAATACGCCCGACCAGATGAAGGTTTCCATCCAGAAGGAGATCGAATCCATCCGGCCGCTCGTCGATGCGGGGCTGGTTCAGCCGACCTGATCCGGAAACACGTTTCAACTGCTTCATGGTAAAAGGCCCCCGGAAATTTCCGGGGGCCTTTCTGCATCTGGTTCAGGATTTCGGCATTGGATAATCGTCTTCATTGAGAATCCAGCCGGGCTTCAGCGAAAAATCCATGCGCGGCGGCGCGAATATGTCGACAAGCTGGTTCACGCCGGATGATTCCGCCGTGGTCGTATGGATCGACGGGGGCGGGATGACGCAGACCGATGGCGACTCGCAGTAGAGATGCTCGTCTTCGCGCCAGACATTCATGTCCGAAGTCCACGGCCAGCGCAGGTGGTGTGTGAATGTGCCGGTCAGGGCCAGCGAGCACTGTTCGAAATCGTCGTGATGATGCGGCGAGACCTTGTCGCGCTCGCGTGGGCCGACACGTGGTGTCAGGTAGTTGACCATGAACGTCGTGCATCGATAGATCCGCCCGAACCGTGACGGGTCCTCGGGGACGTCCAGAGTGTACCACTTGAGCTTGAGGCCACCGGGCGGTTCCGGCCAGGCTTCGAAAGGCGGAACGTTGGGATGCGAGCCTGAGAAGGCGTCTGCGTTGGAAGCCGCCTCCGCCATGTCTTTCGATCTGGGCGTGAACAGTCGGACGATGCTGCCCGCGGTCAGCATGCGAATGCTGCTTTCGCCGGGTGGCACGAAGGCGACCGAATAACCCGGAACAGTCGTTGTGCCGTCTGCCGTGGTGATCTCGACAGAGGTTTCCCGGTCCGGAATGATCAGGGCATATTCATCCGGCTGCGAGCTTCGGGCGAATGTGCCGCCTTGCTTGCCGTCGGTATAGGCGATGACGAAATTCTGGCCGCGGCTGATCCAGGTCCTGCCGTTCTCGTCCGAGACCTGTGGTTCGGTGTCGTAATAGAGGCTAAGCTGCGAGCCGAAATAGCTGTTGTGGACATGGCCTGCTTTGGGCTTTGCGGCCTGAGCCAGGCTGGCTCTCGGGTCACTCTGATCGTACATGGGATCCTCCGCTTCGGTTTTTGAATATGGTCCTGAGGCCTCGTCGGCCTTTCACTCATCTGGGCAGCTGTTTCTTGAGTTTCAGAATTTCGCGCGCCTCTCCGGCCGTGGCGATCGAGCCGCCAAGCTCCTTCAGAATGCGCACGGCCTTGCTGACGAGCTCGGCATTGCTTTTCGCCAGCACGCCTTTTTCCAGATAGATGTTGTCTTCCAGTCCGACGCGCACATGTCCGCCGAGCAGCCATGCCTGCGCCAGCATGGGAAACTCCCAGCGGCCGATGCCGAAGGCCGCCCAATGGGAGCCGGCCGGCAGTAGGGATTTCATGTAGGCAAGGGTTTCGGGCGTGGCGATCGCGCCATAACGGACGCCGAGCACGATCTGGAAGAGGGCGGGCGCATCGAGGCGGCCTTCCTGGATGAACTGGTTGGCGAGCTGGATATCGCCGGTATCGAAGACTTCAAGTTCGGGCAGGACGCCGGCTTCCCGGATGATGTCCGCCATGATGCCGAGATTGCGGGGCGTGTTGATTACCACCGACGTGCCGGAATACATCGTGTTGAAGTCGAGGCTGCAGATTTCCGGTCGGAGTGCCGCGATATGCTCGACCCGCCGATCCGGCGGCAGCAGTGTGGTTCCTGGGCCGGCAACGCTCGGCTCCTGCTCGCCCGGCACGAAGCGACCGCCCGGTCCGGTTGTCAGGTTGATGATGACGTCCTCATCGGCCGCGCGAAGGCGATCCATCACTTCGCGATAGTGTTGCAGCTCCATGCTCGGCCGCCCGTCCGGATGGCGCACGTGAATATGCACGATCGCCGCACCGGCCCTGACCGCTTCGAGGCATGAGTTGGCGATCTGCTCAGGCGTGACAGGTAGATAGGGTGTCGACTCGACGGTCGTGATATTGCCCGTGACGGCGCAACTGATGATGGTTGGATTGGCCAAGTCTTTCTCCCATGTTTCAAGGCACTGCTGTGATCTTGCCGGTTTTCTGGCTTGCATCTGCACACGTTCAGCGCAAAGCAAATCAGCCGGCGTTTCACGGACAGAAATGCTGAGGTCGGGCAGGCGCTAAGTCGTCTTGATGTTGAGGCGGTCCGCTATGCATCCTCGGTAAACGCCACGCTGCGGCCACGGCGAATTTGTGGAAGCAGGATCACCAGGCACATGACTGCCGCAACGGAAAGCATGACGATAGACAGCGGGCTCCGGTAGAAGATCGCCAGATCGCCGTTCGAAAGCAGCAGCGCGCGGCGGAAATGTTCCTCCATCAGCGGCCCCAGGATGAAGCCGAGAAGGAGGGGGGCGGCCTCGGCGCGGAACCGCCAGAACAGGCAGCCCACCAGCGTGAACCCGGCCGCAAAATAGATCGGTTGCAGGCTATTCTCGATGCTGAACAGGCCGACGCAGCAGACCGTGAGAATGATGGGATAGAGGATCCAGTAATGAATCTGGATGAGCCGGACCCAGAGCGGAATGAGCGGTAGGTTCAGGACGACCAGCATGGCATTGCCGATCCACATCGATGCGATCAGACCCCAGAAGACTTCTGGATTGGACACCATGACATAGGGGCCGGGCGCGATATTGTGGACCATCAGCGCGCCGATCATCAGGGCCATCACGCCGTTGCTCGGGATACCCAATGTCAGCATCGGGATGAAGGACGTCTGCGCACCCGCATTGTTGGCGGCTTCCGGGCCGGCGAGACCGGCAATCGCGCCATGGCCAAATTCTTCAGGCCGCTTGGCGAGACGTTTTTCGATGGCGTAGGACGCAAAGGACGAAATCATCGCTCCGCCGCCGGGGAGCAGCCCAAGAACCGATCCGATTGCCGTGCCACGCACAACCGGAAGTGCGGCTTCTTTGGCCTCCTTGCCGTTCATCCAGAGATTGCGCAGAGAAGGCGTGGTGACATCCCGCGCCTGGTCGCCGCGAATATTGGTGACGATATCGGTGAACGCGAACAGGCCCATCGCCACGGCAACGAATTCGATGCCCTCCGTCAGGGAGAAGTAACCGAACGTGAAGCGGTATGTGCCGCTGTTGATGTCGGCGCCGACGAGGCCGAGGATCAGCCCCGTCAGGACCATGGCGACGCCCTTGATGAAGGAGCCGTGGGCGAGTAGCGTCGCTGCCGTGAGGCCAAGGACCATCATCGCGAAATATTCTACGGGGCCGAACAGGAACGCTACTTCCGCCAGGACGGGCGAGAAAGCGGCGATCAGCATCGTTGCGATCGTTCCCGCAAAGAAGGAGCCGACCGCGGCAATGGCCAGCGCGGCCCCCGCGCGGCCGTTGCGTGCCATCTGGTGACCGTCAAGGCAGGAGATCACCGAGGAAGATTCTCCGGGTAGGTTGACGAGGATGGCGGTCGTGGAGCCGCCGTATTGCGCTCCATAATAAATGCCGGAGATCATGATCAACCCGGTGACCGGTTCGAGCGAATAGGTCAGCGGCAGGAGCATGGCGATCGTCGCCAGCGGACCAAGTCCCGGCAGAATGCCGATGGCGGTACCGACCAGAACGCCGATGAAGCAGAAGGTCAGGTTGCTGAGCGAAAGTGCGGCCTCGAAACCCAGGCCGAGATGGTTGAGGAATTCCATGGGATCAGATCGCAATCATGGGAACGGCAACGCCGAGGAAATAGATGAAGACGAGGTAGCAGAAGAGCAGCAGCCCGATGCTGAGCGCGATCGCGCGCTTCAGGGTGAAATAGTCCGAGGCCCAAAGCGCGATAAACACCTGCGCTGGCACCGCTGCGACCAAGCCCACCGCAAGGACGAGGGCTGCGAAAACCAGGAGCGACAAGGCAATCAGAAATACTGGTTTCAGTGGCAGGCTTCGGATGGTTTCGCCGTCGGCCATGACGCCTTTTGCCAGGATTATCAGACCGATGGCTGTCAGTATGATCCCGAGGATCAACGGGAACATGCCGGTACCCATCGCGGCAATGGTTCCCATCTGGTATTGCAGAGACAATCCCGCGGTGAGGCCGCCGAACAGCGTGAAAAACAGGCCGGCCTCGACGTCCGCCTTGTCGTTGAGCCTAAAAGACACTTGTACCTCCGGCATGATGCATTGACCTTGGTTCGATATGGCGCCGGGAATGCCGGACGCCATATCGTCGGTGACGCTTCATAGGCGTGCTTATTCAGGCTTGAGGCCCATGCTTTCGATGACGGCTTTGCTGGTCGTCATTTCCTTGGCGAGATAACTTTTAGCCTCGGTCGAGCTGCTGGCGATGCCCATGATGTTCTGGCCGGCCAGCCGGTCCTTGGTATCCTGCTCGGCGAAGATTTCCTTGAGCGTGCCGTTGAGCTTGTCGGTCACGGCGGCCGGCGTTCCGGCGGGTGCGATCAGGGCCAGCCAGTTCTGGTATTCGAAGCCCGGAATGGTGTCTGCGATCGCCGGAATTTTCTCGTTGCCCAACGCGCCGGTGCCGGTATGGGCAAAGGCCTTCATCTTCCCGCTTTCGACGAAGGGGCGCACGGTTTCGTAGCCCGAAAAGACCATGTCGACGAAGCCGCCTGCCACGTTGTTCAAGCTGTCGCCGGCACCTTTGAACGGGATTTCGCGGATCTGGATGCCGGCGCTCTTGTTCAGCAGGCCGAGCGCAAGCTGGGCGCCGGCGCCCCGACCGGGCGTACCGGCGGTCAGCTTGCCGGGATTGGCCTTGGCGTAGTCGATCAGCTCCTGCATGTTCTTGAACGGCAGGCCGCTGCGAATGCCGAGCACGAAGGGATAGGTGGTCAGGATCGAGACCGGAACAAAGGATTCCGGCGTCTTGTAGGGCAGTTTGGCATAAAGAAACGGATTGTTGGCGATGGCGCCCGTGACAACCAGCAAGGTGTGGCCATCGGGGGCTGCGTCCGCGAGCAGCGCCGTTCCGAGGACAGAGTTGCTGCCCGCGTGGTTTTCCTTCACCACCGGCTGGCCGAATTTCCTGGCGAGCTTATCGGAAAATACCGCTGCGACCGCATCCGTTCCGCCGCCCGGGGCATAAGGTATGATCAGCTTGATTGGTTTCGTTGGGTAGGGCGCGTTCTGGGCGAAAGCGCCTGCCACCGAGAAAGCGGATGCCATGGCGAAGATGGCAGCCAGCCTCAATTTACGGATAATCTTTCCCATTCCTCTCCTCCTAGAATGGATTTTATCGTTCTTCTTGCAATCTCGCCCGGGCGCTACCTCATGGTCCGGGCAAATGCTTTGTCAGAGAAACGCGTTCGGACGTTAACCTCTGAACGTCGTCGTCGGCACTCCGCCTTTGAACCAGGTCTCGAATTTGCGGTTTTTATAACGCCAGACACCGTCATCGCCCCTGACGCAGTGATCGGTTGCAAGCGCGATCTGGATGGGCGGTGCGGATGGCAGAACGGGCTCGCCGTCATGCGCATAGAGGATCAGGTACCACGTCGTCGTGGCTTCATCGGGCGTTTCGGACACGACCCGGAAATTCGTCACGGCATGAGCTGCAACGCGCGGCCCGCGGGTGATCCGGTATTCGTAGAACTGGCGGATTTTCTCGCGGCCCCGATAGGTCTGTTCGCTCGCCTCGAAGACGCCATCCTCGGTGTAGAAATCGGCGGCCTGCCGGCCCCAGTTGGTATCGACGTCATGCCAAAAATCGTGGAGCTGGCGCTCCAGCTCGCAGGTCAGGTTCGTTCGTTCTGCATTATTCGGCAATATAGGCTCCTCCTGTGCGGCACACTGGCCGGATCGATCTGCCGGAAGCAGTTCTCATCGTTCTAGGGCAGCGTTCTCGCCACGTCCGGGGAGACGATATCTATTTCTCACAGCGAAAAGATTAGGCGTGCTGGTGGGCGCCAACTGGTTGGTTGATATCCTTCCGGAGCCTCGTTACGATTTTTTGAAAAAGGCGGGGCATGCCGAAATAGCAGCGATAATCCGATGGTCCCGCAAGCGAGGCGGAAGACGATGGATACGACAATCTTTGGGCGGACCGGGTTGAAGGTCAGTGCGGCGGTCCTCGGGGCGGGTGGCAACAGCCGGCTCGGTCTCCGGCGCGGAGGCAGTGAAGCAGAAGCGATCGATCTTGTTCGCGCGGCACTCGATCGCGGCATCAATTTCATCGATACGGCACCGGTTTACGGCACCGAGGAGGTTGTCGGTGCAGGCGTTCAGGGACGGCGCAACAGCGTGATCCTCGCTACCAAGGCGCGTTGCACGGTTCAAGGCAGCTCTTATGAGAGCAGCGAGTTCGTTACACCTGGCGAGATGCGCAGGAGCGTCGAGGCCAGCCTCAAGGCGCTTCGCACCGATCATATCGACATTTTGCAGCTACATGGCGTGCGCCCGCATCAATATGGATTCTGCCGAGATGAGCTTTTGCCGGAGTTGCTGCAGCTTCGCGATGAAGGCAAGCTGCGATTTCTCGGTGTGACCGAGTCTTTCGGGATAGACCGCGAACATAAGGTTGCCCAAAGCGCCGTCGCGGATGGCGTGTGGGACGTGCTGATGCTTGGCTGCAATTTCGTCAATCCGTCGATCGCGCGTTTCGTCCTGCCACAGGCAATCGAAAAGAATATTGGCATCATGGCCATGTATGCCGTGCGCGGTGCGCTTGCCCGCAAGGAAACGCTGGACAGCTTGGTGGCGAAGCTCGTCGAGAAAGGCGAAGTTCCGCCGGATTTGCTGGATGCGGAAGATCCGTTGGGCTTTCTGCTCGAAAACGGCGTGGCTGGATCTTTGACGGAAGCGGCCTACCGGTTCTGCCGGCACGTGCCGGGTATCGGCGTCGTAATGACCGGTACCGGCAGCCTTGCGCATCTTGAGGACAATATCGCGGCGATCAATGGTTCGCCGTTGCCTGCCGCGGTCCTTGACAGGCTTTCTGCCGCCTTCGCCAACGTTACATCCGCTACGGGCGATCTCGACTAACGGCCTGTCACACCTTTGTTCGAAGGATTGGCTTCCGAGGGCATCGATCATGGCTGCCTGATTTATGGATGGGTCAACAGCCAAGCATGCGCTAAACATCTAGGAAAGTTCGTGGATTTACGAGAATTTCGCAATGCGAAACTCATGCCGCCGCAGGTTGCCGAAGATCGGGTCCCGGGCTCATCCTTGTCTGACCTGCGGCATCCGGGCAGAGATGCAGGGACGCACATCAAGACGGTACCTGCTGGGAGGCACTGACTGTCGGGCGATGCGGGGAGGCATTCGCTCCGGCACGGGATCGCGGTTCTGCGAGGTAGAATGTAGTGGGAGGTTAGCATGGAACTAGGTGCTGCGGCCGATGAAGGACTTGCCGGTGGAGACACTTTTGCCGAGGATGATCGACCCTCAAGCTGGAAAGCCGGGGCGCGTAGCCAAGCGACACATTGCCGGGCCAACTCCCGGCGCGGGATGACGGACGCGATCAGACCTTCCTATCCTCCGGTGGAATCCGTGCGCCGTGCGCTGGAAATCCTGCGTATCCTCAACCGGCTTCGTATCTGCACCGTGGGGGACATCCACGCCGCCACCCGGTTGCCCAAGCCGACCATCGTGCGGATGCTTGATACCCTGATTGCCGATGGCTACGTCGTGCGCGACAATATGTGCGGCGGCTATCGGGTCACGCATCGGGTGGAGGAACTGCACGCCGGTTACAAGGGAATTGCTGAAGTCATCGAGGCTTCCCGGCCCTTTTCAGTCGATCTGACCAATGCGATCAAATGGCCTGTCGGCATCGGCACGCTCGATGGCGATGCGATCGCCGTCCAGTTCTGGACCGGCACGATCAGTCCCTGGGTTCATGCCAACACGCTGCTCCACAACAGGCCTAACCTGCTGACTTCCGCCATGGGTCGAGCCTATATGGCGTTTTGCGGAGAAGAGGAGCGCGCGGCGCTTTTCGCCGTGATCCGTGCCGGAAGCAATGGCAGTTTCGGGCCTGAACAGGAAGCGCAACACAATGTGCTTCTCGCCAGTGTTCGAAAACAAGGATTTGCCATCCGGGCACCGCAAACAGAACCGCGGCGCAACACTACGGTCGCGATGCCGATCTGTCACAAGGGCACGGTCCTGGCGTCCATCACGGTCAGTTTCTTCATCAGCGCGGTCCCCCGGAACAAGGTCGAGGAACAGATCATCGAGCCGCTACGCCAAGCGGTGAACAAGATCGAGACGGTCATTGCCTTTATGAGGCGTGGCGGCGCTTCCGAGGTCGATAGTGCCGTTTCGGACTGCCCATTGGACGTTTAGATGGTGAAGCGCGGTTCTGGCGCCGCTCATGAGGCAAGGAGGCGATCCGCCCCTGCACAACCGCATGCGCGCAATGAACCTTGGGGGGGCGCCCTTGGCAATCCTCTGGGTTGGAGCGACGATTTACGGCGTCATGCTCGCCACGCAGCATCGCATCAGCGACCAACGCGATAAACTCGTAACTGTAGCGGATGTCATGACGGATTGCTCCTCTTCAGGAGCAAAGCCATCATTCCAATGTGCCGCTCCGGAGTGACCGTTTCAATCGAGCCACCGCCAGGAAGGTCCGCCTTAAGCGTAAATGCACCAGCTGGAAACTGGCTCCTATCTTACATGATGACCGACACCAACGCCTTATGCATACCGTTTTCGTTGGTGATCTGCAGCTTCATATTAGTCGCTTTCTTCATTTCACTATGAAAGCTAGTCTCGAAATCGACCTAAGCTTTGAATTCCCGCTAAGCAATTTGAGGATTGTGTTTTTGATTGTAGTGTCAGCTGAACTGTACCTGAACAAAATTCGGCACAGAGAAGCCAAATTGATATAAGTCTCAATTAATTTATAACCATCTGGCGTCTATGTTTGCCTCTGGGACCGGGCTGCAAGCGAGTTTGCGTTACCCGGGGAGTTTCTATCAGGGGTTTGCATGACCAAATTGCTGTGGTCTCTTTCTTTTCGCGCGCTTTTGACGGTCCTTGCGATCGTGCCGTTGGCGGCTGTTGCAGTGCTTGGTGCGATGGTCATTCGGGACCAGTTCAGCGATTACCAGAAGCTGAGCGGCGCAGCAGCGCTGGAGCGTCTGGCCGGAGCAGGCGGACAGCTCATGCTCGCTCTGCCGGTGGAAAGTGCATCCTCGCCAGATCAGCGTCCGCAGATGCGCCAGAAGACGGATGCTGCCTATAAGGCGATCGTGGCAAGCTATGGCGACGTTATTGCGGCCGGGTACGACGATCAGATCCTGTCGGGCATCAAGCGTGGCCTGGACGAGCGATATGCAAAGCTCGCCGAATTTCGCTCCAAGGTGGATGCAGGCCCGATCGATGCGATGATGCCGCTCCTCTACATGCAGCCGATCTCGGCAGCATCGATCCAGGTTACGGCGCGAGCCGGCAACATCATGGAAGATCGTGACCTGCAGCAGGGCGTTACAGGATATAACGCATTGCTGCAGTTCAACGAAGGTTATCTGGTCCTGAACCGGATCGGCATGCAATACGTCAAGAATGGGACCTTGTCGCTCGAGGAGTTCGCGCGCCTCGGTGCCGCAACGACCCAGATCCGCATCTATGGTCAGCTCGTGCGTGAGTTCGTCCACCCTGCAGTCGTGTCGCGGCTGGATACCTTCATGCAGTCTCCTGCCGGGCGCGGGCTTCAGCAGAAGATCGACGATATGTCGAAGAATGCGGCCTATACGCCAGCGCCCGCCGACCTCGAAACCTGGACAAAGACGATGGCGGAACGCCGCGATTTCGTCGGTCAGTTGCTGGTCGATACCGCAGGTTCGGTCCACGCCAATGCCGTGTCGAAACTTGAGGATGCCTATTCCTCGCTGGTAACTGCGCTGACGGCACTGGGTGCTTTCGTCCTCGCGGCGATTGGTCTGTCAGTCGCGATCGCGCGCCTGTTGTCCAAGTCGATCCGCAAGATCGGCGACCGGATGGCGAGCCTCGCCTCCGGCAATACCGAGGAGGCGATCCCCTATGTGGACCGCAAGGACGGCATCGGCGACATGGCCCGCTCCGTCGAGGTCTTCCGTGAAGCTGCCATCCGCAATCTTCAGCTGGAAGCCGAGGCGGAGGCCACCCGTCGCCGTTCGGAAGCCGAGCGGCTGGAAATGCAGCGCCAGAGCGAGGCCGATGCCGAAGCGAAGCTGATCCAGGCGACCGGCGCGCTCGCCGCCAACCTTCGCCGTCTGGCGGCAGGCGACATGCTCTGCGAAGTGAACGAGGCCCTTGCGCCGCAGTTCGAAGGCCTTCGCCAGGACTTCAACACCTCCGTCCGCCAGCTGCGCGACGCGCTGCTCAGCGTCGGCAATTCTGTTGCCACCGTCACCAGCGGTTCGAGGGAGATCTCCGACGCATCCGACAACCTCTCCAAGCGCACCGAACAGCAGGCTGCCTCGCTTGAGGAAACGGCCGCCGCGCTGGAAGAGATCACCGCAAACGTGGTTTCGACCTCGAAGCGGACCGGCGAAGCCCGCGACGTCGTCCGCGACGCCCGGACACGCGCCGACCAATCCGGCCAGGTCGTCCGCAACGCGGTCGCGGCCATGGAGCGGATCGAGAAGTCGTCGCAGCAGATCGGCCAGATCATCGGTGTCATCGACGAGATCGCCTTCCAGACCAACCTTCTGGCCCTCAATGCAGGCGTCGAGGCGGCTCGTGCCGGTGAAGCCGGCAAGGGTTTTGCGGTCGTCGCCCAGGAAGTCCGCGAGCTCGCCCAGCGCTCGGCCAACGCCGCCAAGGAAATCAAGGCGCTGATCTCCAACTCGGCGGTTGCCGTCGGCGAAGGCGTCAAGCTGGTCAGCGAGACCGGCGAGGGGCTGAGCGTCATCGAGCAACTCGTCCAGACCGTCAACAGCCACATGGATGCGATCGCGATCGCGGCGCAGGAACAGTCGGTGGGCCTCGCGCAGGTCAACACCGCCGTCAACCATATGGACCAGTCGACCCAGCAGAACGCGGCGATGGTCGAGGAGATGAACGCCGCCGGCGCCGGCCTTGCCCAGGAAAGCGGGAAGCTCAGCGATCTGCTGTCGCACTTCCAGCTCGGCGGCAGCGCCTCCAGCCAGCTTCGCGAGACGGCAAGCCGCATGCGGGGAGCAGCACCATCCTCACTCGTGAAACAGGCTCGTCCGGCCGCCTCGCCTGCAAGCCGTCCGACCGTGGCCCGCGCGCCGGTCTCCCGCGGGAATGTTGCTACCGCTCAGCCAATGGATGATTGGCAGGAATTTTGAGGCACCCGGGAGAGCGCCTCGTGCATTCAACTTGAAAGCACGAGGCGACGAGTTGCATACCTGTGGGAGGAACGGCACGACCATTTGTGAGCGAAGGCGAGGTGATCGAGTGCCTCGCCTCTTGGGTAGCTCCTATGGAACGGCTTTATCTCTGCTATCCGGCCCCATTCCTCCGGCAATCACCGTGCGTAGAGACGGTCGAGGCGGACCACTCTACCGACAAGGACCAGCGCGAAGACGGTAAAGACGATCAGCACCGCCGAGATGGCATGCGCGGTCGGTTCCAGGCTGAAGGTGGATTCCGCATAGATGCGGACCGGCAAAGTCGTCAGGCGGGCAGTGGTGAGGAAGCTCGTCACCGTCACCTCGCCGAAGCTCAAGAGGAAACCGACGATGCCGGCCGCGAACAATCCCGGCGCCAGGCCCGGCATGATGATCAGGAAAAACCGCCGCGCCGAGCTCGCTCCGAGGCTTGCGGCCGCCTCTTCCTGCGCCCGGTCGAGTCCCATAACCGATGTGGTCAGCAGCGTGATGGTAAAGGGCAGGATGACGATTACATGGATCGCAACGAGGCCGAGGAAGGGCGGCACGATCAGGTAGATCTGCAGGAGCCGCAGCATGCCGACGCCGATCGCCACATGCGGCAGCGACATCGGCAGTAGCCAGAAGGTCAGAAGGGCCGAACGGCCCTTGAACGGATAACGGGCGAGCGCAAACGCCGCCGGCAGCGAAAGCGACAAAGCCACCAGCATCGAGGTGACGGCAAGCTGCACCGACACCCAGAAGGCGTCCGCATAAGTGCCGGCGAAGAACACCGCTTCGTACCATTTCAGCGTGAAGCCACGGAAGCCGGAGGCGGTCGCCTGCGGCACGTCGTTGAAACTCTGGATGCAGACCAGCACCAGCGGCAACAGCAGCAGCAGAAGCGAGGCGACGAGCAGCAATTTCGAAACGATCGGCCCGAAAATGTTGATGACAGGCACGATCCAGCGCGGGATGCTCCAGGGATTGCTGGGCTTGCCCTTCAGCCACGGCATCAGGCGGTTGAGGAGAGAGGCGCAGAGCGCCGCAAACGCGAGGCCGGTCACGGTCATGATGATCGCGAGTGCCGCGGCAAGCGGCGCGTTGAGGTTCTTGATCGCCTCCTGCAGCACCAGCATGCCGGTGGTCCAGACCTTCTTGCCGCCAAGCAGCGAGGCGGAGACATAGGCCGTGGTCGCCATCAGGAAGACGATGACGGCACCGGACCGCAGGCCGGGCAGCGAAAGCGGCAGATCGACGGTGAGGAACCGCATAGCGGGAGAAGCACCAAGGCTCTGGGCCGCCTCGTGAACGCGCGGCGATGTGTTCTGCAGGTTGTCGTAGAGCGCCAGCACCATGAACGGCAGAAAAACCTGCGCCAGCGCAACGGCGACCGCGCCATGGGTGAACAGCATGTACCGGGCCGGCGGAATGCCGATGAGGCCGGTGACCGAATTGATCAGCCCCTCCGGCGCCAGCAGCAGGATGATGCCGAGCGAGCGCACCACGACGTTGGTGAGCAGCGGAATAAGGATGACGGCGAATGCGGCCGCGCGATATTTCACCGGCATCCGCGCCAGCCAGTGGGCGAGCGGATAACCGAGAAACGCCGTGATCACGGTGACGCCGAGGCCGAGCAGGATGGTTTCGGAGACGACGCCGAAGTAGAAACCGTCCGACGCAATGTCCCGGAACTGCGCGATCGACGGCGCGATGAACAGCGGGCCGAAAGGATTGGGATATTCGTGCAGGGAGAGCACGAGTACCACGAACATCGGCGCCGCGAAGGACAGAAGCAGCCAAAGGGTGACCGGCGCTGCAAGCGCCGGCCCGATCCAACGGTTCATCCCGCGATCTCCCGATCGTATTTCGCCTGCCACTTGGCGCGGCTGGCGTTGATCACGTCCCAATCGAAATCGACGAGCTTGGCGACATCGGCATCGCCGAGCACGAGCTTTGACTTGAGGTCGTCCGGGACAGTGATGTTGCTGACCGTCGGCGAATAGTAGATCTGGCGGGCATAGGCGAGCATGCAAGGCTCGGATAGATGCAGGTTGATCCACTCTTCCGCGAGCTTCTGGTTTTTCGTGCCCTCGGTGATGCAGGCGACGTTCATCGAAAGTGCCTGGCCCTCGACCGGGGTTGCGATCGCAATATTGGGGTTGCGTGATTCCACATAGGACTGGGTGAAGCTGCCGAACTCGACCGAAAGATCGGCGAGCTTCTGGTCGAACATTTCGAAAAGCTGCGCCTGGCTGCCCTGGATCGCCGCGAACGGCTTCAGTTCCTTGACCTTTTCGAAGGCGATGTCGGCGTTCTTTTCGTCGCCGCCCCAGACACGGGCAGCCATCATCAGCGCAGAAATCCCTTCGGCGCCCAGACCGTCCGGCCAGGCGATGCGGCCCTTCCATTCCGGGTTCCACATGTCCTTCCACGAGGTGATCGGCTTCGACGCCTTGGTCTTGTTATAGACGATCGTGCAGGGGTTAAAGGCAACGCCGTAGCCGCCCTTGCGCGCGCTCGGATAAAGGGCCTCGAAATTCTTGACGGCGGGCGTCGGCGCCTGCGTCACCCCGTCCTTCACCGCCTGGCGGCTTTCGAAGATGTTGAGGTAAAGAACGTCGAAGCTCGGGCGTCCGCGCTCGGCATAGGCGCGAGCACGCCGGTCGCCGGTGCCGCCGAGAACGTAGCTGACCTTGCAGCCGTATTTCTCGACCAGCGGCTTTTCGACATGTTCCTTGACGATCTTTTCCTGCGCGCCGCCCCAGATGCCGACGACCAGTTCGTCGCCCTTTTTGGGTTCCTGCGCGGAGGCGGGGCGGATGATGTGGAACGGTGCGGCAAGGCCGGCACCGGCAATCAGCTTGTTGAATGTACGACGCGAGACGTTCATGTCTTGGTTCCCCTTTTTCGGTCAGATGAATGTGGCGCCACCCGGCTGGGTCTGGATGCTGCACGGCGTCCCGAGGGGCGGAGGCGGCATATCCGAAGGCACGATCAGGCGGATCGTGCCGCATGCGGATTGGATATCGGCTTCGTAGGTGTCGCCGAGGAAAGCGGAATTGACCAACGTGCCGGAGACATGCAGAGGCCCCGGCTCGTCGGAAAGCCTCAGGCGCGAGGCGCGCAGCACGAGACGGGTCGCGCCGGCCGGTGCCCCCTCGCAGGTAAGCCCCGGCGCCGCGAACAGGCCGTTCTCGGTTCTGCCCTCGATGACGGTGCGGGCACCGAGAAACGAGGCGGTAAATGGCGAACGCGGCCGGTCGCAGAGCGCGACAGGCGTGCCGATCTCGGCGAGCAGCCCCTTGCTCATGACGGCGACACGGTCGGACATGGCAAGCGCCTCCTGCTGGTCGTGGGTGACGAACACGGTGGTGATGCCGAGCCGCTGTTGCAGCGTGCGGATTTCCGTGCGCATGTCGGCGCGCAGATGGGCGTCGAGGTTGGAAAGCGGCTCGTCGAGAAGAAGTACGTCCGGCTCGATCACCAGCGCGCGGGCAAGCGCCACGCGCTGCTGCTGGCCACCGGAAAGCTGGCCCGGATACCGGTCGTAATAGGCGCCGAGCCCGACCGTATCGAGCGCGGCGGCGGCCCGTGTCCGGCATTCCGCCTTGCCGACATGGCGCATGCGTAGGCCGAAACCGACATTGTCGAGTGCCGTCAGGTGCGGAAACAGCGCGTAGGACTGGAAGACGACGCCGATATTGCGGGTATGCACCGGGCGCTTGCTGATGTCCTCGCCGTTGAGGATGACGCGGCCTTCCGACGGCTGCACGAAACCTGCGATCATCCGCAGCGTCGTCGTCTTGCCGCAACCCGACGGCCCCAGCAGCGACAGCAGTTCCCCCTTGGCGACCTCGATCGTGAGGCCGCTGACGGCGACCGAATCGCCGTAGGTGGCCGTGATGTTGTCGAGCGTCAGGTAGTGCTTATGCGACATTGTCGAGAGCCTCGGGCATGATCAGGCGGGAGCGCGTCGTCCCGCCATGGCAGATGGAAATCGTAATCGGTCGACGCGCCATCTCCGGCGCGGACGCAAAAGGCTCGTCGCCGGGGTGAATTTCGAATACTGGCGTACCCGCGCCCTGCAGGGAGAGCCGCAACGCAAAGCCCTCCGGAACGGTGACGCAGACCGGGCGAAGACCGATGCGCGTCGAAAAACGCCGGCCGCCCTCGATACGCGCATAACCGGTGCCGAGCACCCTTGCCTCCCCGGAGGGCGAGACGAGCGAGAGGGCCGCGCAGAGATCGAATCCTTCGGAGCGCGTCTCCACCTCGATCTCGGCCGCAGCCTCGCCGGCAAAGAATCGCGCAACCGCAAACGGTGGGGTCGTGTAGACGGCGACATCGGCGCGGTTGTCCTGGCCGCTGCGGTCGACAAAACCATTCGGCACGCCGAGATGGCCGCCGATGAGCGGCGTCGGCCTGGTCGGATCGTGTACGAACGTATCCCGCATCTCGCCGCCGCTTTCGCCGAGAAGCCGGCCGTCGCTGAGCATCGCTGCGCCAAGGCCTGAGGAAGAGAGAAAGAAGTCGGCGTCCGATGCCTTGGGCCGATTGGTCAGACTGATCCAGCACCGTCGCCCCATGTCGAAAAGCCGGACCGACTGCGGCCGCTCGCCAAAACCCTTGAGATAGAAATCAAAGAAGGCGAGCTGGGCGCGGTCTATAGAGAATTCTGCATCCGAACCCATATCGGCGGCGCCGGCCGCGCGGTTCCAGGGTGCATGCGCCCATGGGCCGATCACCAGGTGGGAGCTCTCCGGGTGTTTTCGCCGGAAGGCCGCATCGGCCGCCCAGGTGCCCTGAAGCAGGAAATCGGCCCAGCCGCCGGCGTGGAGAACCGGAATATCGAGTGGATCATCGGCCAGCAGCACGCCGGGCGAGACCGCGTCCCAATAGTCCGTCTCGTCCGCCACCCATTTGGCGAGATGCGATAGATCGGACCGTGAAACGAGCAGGTCGCGAAGGGCCGTATCGTCCGAGGTTCTTCCGAGCGCCGAATAAGTCCCGGCGTCTTCACGCCGCGCCGCCGTCAGCCGCGCCATCTGCGCCGCCCATCCCACGTTGAGCCCCAGCCGGAAGGCATTGCCTTCATAAGCCCAGTCGTTGCGCGGCATCCACGAACCCATGGCAGGCGCGATCGCATCCGGTCGCACGCTTCCCTTTCCGGCGATGGCGAAATATTGTGTCACGGCCTGGTAACTGAAACCGTAGAGACCGAGCTTGCCGTTGCCTCCGGGCAATGCAGCCGCCCATTCCAAGGTGCGGGCGCCATCCGCCGGTTCGCTCACAAAGGCCTCGAAGACGCCGCCGGAATCGCCACAGCCTCGCAGGTCCTGGATGACCACGATATAGCCGTGCGCGGCGTACCAGGAGGGATGCGCCAGCACGAGGGTAGAGGCGATCGCCCGCCCGTAGGGCTGCCGCATAAGAAGGACCGGGAACGATCCCTCCGCCAGCGGACGATAGATATCGGACACCAGCACAACGCCGTCATCGAGCAGGAGCTCTCCCCTTTCGGGGCCTGCAACGCCGTAGGATGCGTGTGGGGTCGTCAAGTCGATCAACCTCTGTACAAGGTTTTCGAGGTGATCCGGTCGAGCGGGAAATCCAGGACTTCCCTGATCAGCTTCAGGAGATTGGCGGCGCTGCGTTCGACATAGAGCCGGCCGCGCTCGGCATCCCCGGCCGCTGCGTTGCCGCAGGCGCCGGAGGGCTGGACGTCCTGGGTCTGCCAGCCGTAACCGATGCGACCTTCCGGCATCAGCAACCCGCCGGCCGCTTCCAGCTCGACGGACACCGGCACGAAATCCTCGGCATATTGCATGTCGATCAGCTCGCGATGCAGGTGCAGCATGACGCTGGTCTCGGCCTCGCCGCCATGGATGCCGTGCTTCATCTCATGGGCGCTGAACAGGTCTGAGAAATCGGCACCGGCACTCGCCCAGGCGCTGACGGCGAACATGTCGAGCTTGATGCGCAACTCGCGGCAGACGATGTCCATCACCTGCGGCTGGCCGCCATGCGAATTGACGAAGATGATCTTGCGGCAGCCGGCGCGGTTGACGCTTTCGCCGAGCTCGAACCACATCTTGGCGAGCGTGTCGTAGTTGAAGGTCAGCGTGCCCGGATATGCGGTATGTTCGACCGACTTGCCGACCGGCATCATCGGCAGCACCAGAACCGGCAGGTCGGCGCTCATCAGTTCCACCGTGCGGGCGATGACGCCGGCATTGATTGCGGCATCGACGCGCACTGGCAGATGCGGCCCGTGCTGTTCGACGGCGGCGATCGGCAGGATCGCCACGAACTTCTCCATCTCGAACTCGGAGAAATCCTTTGCGGTGTGATCCCACCACCAATGCGATTTCAGTTTCATGGTCACGTCCTCGATTTGCAATCAGGCAGCGGCGGCGCGTGCCGCCAGCTCCGCCTTGGCGATCTTGCCGGTGGGGGTCATGGGGAGTTCAGTCAGGGAAATGACCGTCATGACAGAAAGGTCATATGGAACTGTGGCAGCGATCTGCGCCTTGGCAGCTTCGCCATCGACGGGGGCTACGGCCTGCACGAAGGCAACCGGCCGGGTCTTCATCGCCGCATCGGGTACGCCCACCACCGCCGCCTGCTCGATGCCGGCGACCGTCGCCAGCGCTTCTTCCACATCACGCGGGTACCAGGTCTTGCCGCCAACCTCGAGAAGTTCGGAACGGCGTCCCATCATGGTGATAAAGCCCTGCTGGTCCATGGTGCCGATATCGCCGGTCCACAGCCAGCCGTCGCGCAACGTCTCGGCGGTCTTTTCCGGCTTGCCCCAGTAACCCCACATGAAGCCGCCGCGAAGTGCTATCTCGCCGACCGAGCCGCAGGGAAGTTCAGTACCGTCGGAATTGAGGATGCGGACCTCCTTGTCAGGAAGCGGCATGCCGGCCCGGCGCGTTTCAATGTCAGCCGCATCGACCTTCGGGAAACCGAGCGCGACAAAACCGCCAAGCTCGGACTGGCCGTAGCTTTCGACCAGCGGCAGCTTCAGCTTTTCGTGCCAGCCAGCTTTCAGAATCGGCGGAACGGGACCGCCGCCCGACATACTCATCCGCAGCTTCGCCGGCGCATGGCCCCGGATTGCGGCTTCGTTGAGCACATCGGTTAGAATAGGCGGATTGGCGATCAACATGGTGGCGCCGCGAGCCTCCAGCGCATCGAAGCCGGTCGCCTGCGTCCAGCGTCCCATGACGTTGATCGCTGCACCGCGGGAAAGCTGCGGCAGGAGATTGCCGACCAGCTGGTAGGAGCTCGACAGCGCGCTGGGGCCGAACGAAACGTCGTCCGCCGTGATCTGCAGCCGCTCGGCGATACAGCGGGTCGCACTAACCGTCGGCTCGTGCCTGAGGCAGGCGCCCTTCGGCTTGCCGGTCGTCCCTGACGTATAGGAAAGGTGTGCGATCGCATCCTCATTGCCCGGATCGGCCGGCGCCGGCAGACCGGCCGCCATAAGCTCCGGCAGCGAGTGGGCGCCCGGCTGCGGTCCGTCCATGCAGATCAGGGCCCGGATCGTTGGCACGCCGGCGGCGGCCGCGCTCACCTGCTCGTGCTTGTCGTGGGTATAAACGACCGCGCTCGGCTGGTGATCGCCGAAATAATAGGCAAGTTCATCGGCGAATTTGACGTTTACGAGGGCTGAAATCGCCCCGATCCGCCAGCAGCCGAGCATGATCGTCAGATAGTCCATGCCATTATGGGCAAAGATCGTTACCCGGTCGCCCGGCTTGACGCCGAAACTGTGCAGCGCGCCCGCAGCCCGCTCCATGGCATCGACGGCCTCGGCATAAGTCAGGCTCTTGGCCCGATCGACCCAATGGAAACAGCCGTGATCCGGATCGCGATTGGCGCCATCCACGAGAAGAGTGTGCATCAGCATCTGAAATTCCCCGGCAAGATACTACATGCCTGCCCAATTCTTCGGCAGGTTAAAATCCTGCCTGTAGCATGGGCAAAATTGTTGAGCGGGTGAATGCCGTGAGCGTAGATAGCGGGTATATCCGTTTGCTTATACCTGTCGCCTTCAAGACACCGCCCGTAGCGGTATTCCGGATGGTAGCGGATGAAGCGTCTGGTCGAAGCGGCGGGCGACAGTGCGGATGACATTGCGCAGCCACCGGTTGGCGCCACTGTTGTGAGCCCGCTCGTGCCACAGCAGATAGAGGTTCATCTGGTCGAATTCCCGCGGCGCCTCGACGAGCTGCAGCTGATTGGCCGGCGCATTCGCGACGATA
Source organism: Neorhizobium sp. 2083 (assembly GCF_031455615.1). Taxonomy (NCBI): domain Bacteria; kingdom Pseudomonadati; phylum Pseudomonadota; class Alphaproteobacteria; order Hyphomicrobiales; family Rhizobiaceae; genus Neorhizobium; species Neorhizobium sp. 2083. The sequence continues at coordinate 87,286 of NZ_JAVDTC010000003.1, forward strand.
TATTCGGCATAGGGCCGCGCGGTCGTGAAGATCAGGTCGGTTTCCGCCAAGATGGCCGGGATCAGCGCGTATTCCGGCACCGACATGGCGATGCGCCGCCGCATGCCGAGCTGCGCCAGCCGGCCGTCGATCGGGCTGTAGACGGCGTTCGAGCCCGGCGTCGGCGAAACATGGTCGGCATCGAGATAGTCCTCGAGCAGAAGGCGGCCGCGTTTGGCAATCGGGTTCGACTTCTGCACCACGCAGGCAATGTCGCAATGCAGGAGCGTCGTCGACTTCAGGCTCTGCTGCGGTGCCGGCCAGTTGCCGATCACCATGTCAACCCGGCCCGACCCAAGATCCTCGATCAGGTCGCTCTGTTCGGAGGGCGCGAAGAAATCGACTGATATGCCGGGCGCCTCGTTGCGGATGCTGGTCGCTATCGGCGGAATGAGGAAAGTGCCGAAACAGTTGACCGCAGCGATCCGCATCCGGCTGTGGACCATGCCCGGATCGAACTGACTGCTGCGGTTGAGCGTATCCAATAGCCCTTCCAGCATGGTCGCGATCGACGCCATCACCTCCTCGCCCCGCTCGGTCAACACCAATTTCTGGCCGCTGCGCACGAGAAGCGGATCGGCAAAAATCTCGCGGGCCTTCTTGAGGCAGGCACTGACCGCGGGCTGGCTGTGCCCGAGCAGCACAGCGACCTTGGAGACATTGCGCTCCCTGAGCAGCAGATAGGTAGTGCGCAGCAACCGGACGTCGATGGAGGGATTGATGTTCGCGTACACGGCCATTTCCTCTTGCAGGGACAACCGTTTTACGAAGCAAGCGACGTGCCAAGCAGGCCGTCTTCCTCGTCACAGTCGCCATCGTCGACCTCGTGTCCCGGCGCTTGAGGCTCGCTCTGATCGGCTCCGAGGAAGCCGGCGCGGCGAAGCCTCGATGGCCGCGTTACCGGAGGACCGAGGCTGCACTCCCGTCATCATAAAACTGTTTCGTTGTTCAAAAGTGCGACTCGAACAGGAATGGTTATTCCGCCTGGGGCCGCAGTGTTTTGAGCAGGCGGACCAGCTTTTCATCCCGCCATTCGGCGAGTTCGCTGTACCCGCGGCCCTCGGTTGCCTCTCTGAGGCCTACCAGGAGGGCTGCCCGCATTCCCGGTGAGACATCGGGGGAACCGAGATCGTTCCACCATGTCTGAACGGCGGGGCCAATGTGGTCGATGAAATGGCCCATTCCGCCTTCGCCGCCGCCCAGATGGAAGATCATGTGCTGGCCCATGAATGCCCAGCGCAGGCCTGGCCCGAGGCTGACCGCCTTGTCGACATCCTCGACGGAACCGACGCCCTCAAGCACCAGATGGACCGCTTCCCGCCATAAAGCTGCCTGCAGGCGGTTGGCGATATGGCCGGGCACTTCCTTTTTCAGCACAATCGGTTTCTTGCCGAGCAGGTCATAGAAATCCGCGGTCCAGCGAATTGCCTCGGCAGACGTTCGCTCCCCGCCGACGACTTCGACCAGCGGCATCAGATGCGGTGGATTGAACGGATGTCCGATGACAAGCCGTTCCGGGTGCGCCATGCTTTCCTGCATTGAGGATGCGGTCAGGCCCGATGTCGATGACGCTATGATCCTGTCTGCAGCGAGCGCCGCGTCGAGACGCTTCAGCATGTCGCGCTTCAGATCGAGCTTTTCGGGCAGGTTTTCCTGCGTGAATTGTGCGCCGGCGACCGCAGTGACGGGATCATCCCAGAAGCTGAGCCTGGATAGGGCATCGTCGATGGATGTCGTTGCCGTCTCAAGCTCGGTCAAGGCGCCCCAGGATTGCGTTACGAAGGTCCTGACGCGCTCCGGGACATCGGGTGCCGGATCGCTGACCCGACACCTGAAACCGCGAGCGAGAAAATAGGATGCCCAGGAAGCACCGATCGTGCCGGCACCGATGATGGCGATGTCCGTGACGCTGTTTTGATCGACGAAGGGCATGGGCGCGCCTAGCGTTCGATGATGGCGACGGCCCGGCACCAGCCGGCCGAGGCCTTCTCGATCTTCACCGGGAAACAGCTGAGCGTAAAGCCGGTCGCCGGCAACTGCTCCAGGTTATGCAGCTTTTCGATATGGCAATAACCGGTGTGACGGCCTGCCTTGTGACCTTCCCAGATAAGGGAAGCGTCGCCCGTTTCCGTATATTTCCGCGCGGTGTGGACGAAGGGCGCATCCCAGCTCCAGCCGTCGGTGCCGGTCACGCGGACACCCCGGTCGAGCAGATACATTGTTGCTTCGTAACCCATGCCGCAGCCGCTGGCGACATAATCCGATTGCCCGAATTTCAATCCGGCGGAGGTGTTGACTACCACGATTTCGAGCGGTTGAAGCGTATGGCCAATCCGTTTCAACTCCGTTTCGACGTCCGCAGCCGTCGCGACATAACCATCCGGATAATGCCGGAAATCGAGCTTGACGCCCGGTTGGTAACACCAGTCGAGCGGTATGTCGTCGATGCGCCAGGCCGGCTCGCCATGGTTCATCGTCGGATGATAGTGCCAGGGCGCGTCGAGATGGGTGCCGTTATGCGTCGATAACGTCACCTTCTCCACCGCCCAGCCTGCGCCATCAGGCAGATCCTCGGCCTTGAGGCCGGGGAAGAAGGGGAGAAGCTGTGCAAGGCTCTGTGTGTGGTCGATGTAGGTGACCGATGGAATCTGGATCGGCGGATCGGCCGGAATGTCGTTCGCAATCGGAACCGAAAGATCGATGATGTGTCTTGGCATTTGCTCCTCCCGCTTTGCCTTGGTTCTAATGATCGTCAGCTTGCCCTGCGGACGACCTTGTTTCTCAGGATGCCGATCCTTTCGAATTCCAGCTCGACGACATCGCCGTTATTCAGGAAAATACCCGTTTCCAGACCGCAGCCATTGCCGATCGTGCCGGAGCAGATCACTTCGCCCGCGGAAATCGTCTCGTCCATCGACATATGGACCAGCATCTGCTCGAAGTTGAACAGCATGCCGGCCGTGCTGCTTTCGCAACGCACTTCGCCGTTGACCCGCACAACCGCCTTCAGGGAATAGGGATCGGGTATCTCGTCTCTCGTGACGATCCACGGACCGATGACGTTTCCGCCATCGAAGCTCTTGCCTTTTCCAGGGCCGAGCCAGCCGGGCATTTCCTTGCTCTGCTGGTCGCGGGCGGAAAAGTCGTTGAAGATCGTGTAGCCGAAAATGTGGTCGCGCGCGTTTTCCGGCCGGATATTAGCAGCCGTCTTGCCGATCACCACGCCATATTCCAGCTCGTAATCCATCACGTTGGAATAGCTGGGCCAGACAACCGTCGAACCCGGTGCGCCCACGATCATGCGATTCGTGATGTAATAGATCGGAAGCTGACGGTAGACATCCGCAAGCGGCGCCAATGGCTCCGCGTCAATGGCGGCGACCTGGATATCATCGCCGGCAGCAGCCGCAACCAGCCTGCGCATGCCGCGCCCCGATTGCCGGATATGTGTTTCATAGCTCATGCAGTCGCGCATCTGGCGCGGCCGGGGCAGGGGGGCGAGCAGTTCGACGGAATCGATTGCCATCGTCAGCCCTGCATCGGAACTGCGGGCGGCGAACAGGGTGCGGGCCTTTTCAAGGCCGGCGTCGCCGGCATCGATCAAGGCAAGCATCGACGAAAAATCCGAGGCGTCACCACCGGCCTGCTCGGCCGAAGATGTCAGGTCGAACAGCCGCCGATCACCATCATAAACGATGCCGATGTGGTTCGATCCCGTCGAAGAACGGAAAGTTGCAAGTTTCATGGCCTCCTCCAGCTTGCGAATATATATATTTTATGTTTGTATCGATATTTGAAAGACGTCCGTTTGGGAAGCGGGATTTTTGGGAGGAGTGAAAAATGAGAAATTTGGTCAAGGCAGCGCTGGCTGCGACAGCGCTGTTTTCGATGTGGGCTGGTGGCGCCGTGGCCCAGACCAGGGTCAGTATCGGCTGCACGGCTACTACGGATTGCGCCTCGGCGGCCGTGGCTTTGCAGGAAGGTATCTTCAAGAAAAACGGTCTCGACGTCACGATGACATTGATCGGCATCAATTCGACCATTCCGGCCGCTCTGCTGTCGAATTCTCTGCAGATCGGCGGACCGACGCCGCCGACCTTCCTTCAGGCCGTGGATGGCGGGCTTGAGCTGGTCGCGGTTGCCGGCGCCAGCGCGACCGCGCCGAGTACGGTGGATACCGTGGCGGTCGTTGCGACCGCCGCGAGCGGCATCAACGGACCGAAGGACTTCGTCGGCAAGAAGGTGGGTTCGCCGGGCATCGGCGCATTCCTCCAGGTGCTGTTCTCGAAATGGCTCATCACCAACGGCGTCGACCCGAAGAAGGTCAACTTTGTAGAAGTCGGCTTCCCCACCATGAACGACGCGCTGAAATCCAATGCCGTTGACGCTGTCATCACCGCCGAGCCGATCATGTCACGCATTCTGGCCAGCGGCACCGGCAAGGCGGTTGGCTATTTCCTCGACAAGCTTCCGGAGCGCCGCCCGCAGATTCTCTACGCATCGACAAAGACCTGGGCGGATGCGAATCCGGCGGCTCTGAAGGCCTTCCGCGCTTCGATCGAAGAGGGCGCGAAGATCGCCAACGAAAACCCTGAAAAGGGCCGGAAGGCGATCTCCGACTTCACCAAGATCCCGATGGATGTACTCTCCAAGCAGAAGCTGACGACCGCCGACGCCAAGATCGACAAGGAACAGCTCGACTGGTGGGTCAGCACCATGAACGAGCAGAACATGCTGCAGGGTAAACTAGATACGGCAGCGCTGATCCAGAAATGATTGAAGTACCCCTGAAATCCGAACTGTTCGGTGAACCCGTTTCATCGTCCGATACCTTGAGCGAGCGGGCCGCAGCCCTGGTGGAGCATGACATCCTGGCGGGCGTCTGGTCTCCGGGAGAACGCCTGGGCATCCAGGCCCTGTCGGAGCGCTACGGCATCGGCGCAACGCCGCTGCGCGAAGGGCTTTCGCGTCTGGTTTTCAGGGGGCTTATTTCCGCTGTCGGTCAGAAAGGCTTTCGCGTCACCAGCGTTTCGGAAGCTGATCTCGCCGATATCACGCTGGTGCGCACCACCGTGGAAACGACGGCTCTCAGGCTCGCGATCGAGAAGGGCGATGATGATTGGGAGGCCGGCATCTTGTCGGCCCTCCATCGCCTGCTTCGATCGGTGGAGCGGAATCCGGAAACCATGCGGGAAGGCACGCCGGAATTCGATCGTCTGCACAAGGCGTTTCACCGGTCGCTTCTGGAGGCCTGCGGCTCGGAACGGCTGCTGCGCCTGCATGACGACCTTTATTATCAGGCCTATCGCTATCGCCGGGTGATGATGAGGCGGCTTGCGCCACACCATCACGCCATCATGGAACAGCATAAATCGCTCGCCGATCTCGTGCTTTCACGCAATCTGGAAAAGGCGGAAGCCGAACTTGCCAGCCATCTCGCGACCAGTCTCGAGGTCGTCTACGGCGAACAGGCTCCGAAATCAGAGACATGAACATGGTCGCTCCAGTCAATCTGACCGTACCCCATCAAAACACATCTCCGCCGATCATCAGTTTCGAAAAGATCAGCCTTTCCTATGGTAGCCGCCCGATCATCTCGGATCTGAGCCTGACTGTCGGCCGCGGTGAGATCGTCTGCATCATCGGCCCCTCGGGCTGCGGCAAGACGACTGCGCTGCGCATGGCCGGCGGCCTCGTTCGCCCGAGTTCCGGAACCGTCAGGCTGCTCGGAGCACCGCTGACGGCGCCGCGGCAGGATGTTGCCATCGTCTTCCAGGATTACGGCAAGGCCCTGTTGCCGTGGCGGACGGCGGCGGCGAACGTTTCGCTCGCCCTTGAGGCGGCAGGCGTGCCGCGCAGCGAGCGTGATGCACGCATCAGGCCGCTGCTCGCCAAGGTCGGGCTGGCCGGCCACGAGGAAAAATATCCGTCCGAAATGTCCGGCGGCATGCAGCAGCGCATCCAGATCGCCCGCTGTCTGGCGCAGGAACCGGCCGTGTTGCTGATGGACGAGCCGTTTGGCGCGCTGGATGCCATGACACGGCAGGGACTGCAGGACGAGATGCTTTCGCTGGTGGCTGAAACCGGGACGACGGTGTTTTTCGTGACCCACGATCTCGAGGAAGCCGTCTATCTCGGCGATCGGGTCATAGGCCTCCTGCCCAATCCGGGGCGCATCGGCATCGACTTGACGGTTAACCTGCCGCGCCCCCGCAATCAGCTCGAAACACGCGAAATGCCGGAATTCCTGCGGCTGCGGCGCGAACTATTCGATTTCATCGAAAAGGCCGAACGATGAAGAGCGGCTGGTGGAAAGGCCTCTTAGTACCGGCCGTGCTGCTGGCGCTGGCGGAAATCGCGATGCGTACCAACGGCTCGGTTTCGCTGTCGTTGGCTGCGCCGAGTGATATCATTGCCGCCTTCGGTCGCATCCTGCTGGACGGTTCGCTGCTCGTTGCAACCCGCGATACGCTGGTGGCGGCCTGTGTAGGCCTCGTCCTCGGTGGGGTTCTCGGGCTTCTGCTCGGCATTCTGTTCGGCCTTGTGGAGACAGTTGACCGCCTGATGGAAGTGACGGTCGAGGCGATCCGTCCGATTCCCTCCGTCGCCGTGCTGCCGATCGCCATGCTGATCTTCGGCTTCGGATATCGGATGGAGATTGCCATCGTCGCCTTTTCCTGCCTCTGGCCGGTGATGATCATGACCCGTTCTGCGATGAGCGGCATCGAGCCGCGGCTTCTCGAAGTATCGAAGGCCCTTCGGTTGTCGGCCATTGACCGAGTGGTCAAGATCGTCCTGCCTGCGGCCCTGCCGCGCATCATGGTGGCTTTTCGGCTGGCGGCAGCCATCGCGCTTGTCGTGGCCGTCACCGTCGAGATCGCCGTCAATCCGCTCGGTCTCGGCTACGGCATCCTCATCGCTCAACAGGCGCTGCAGCCGGCTGTCATGCTCGCCTATCTGGTCTGGATCGGCGTCATCGGCTGGGGACTGAACGTGTTGCTTTCGCTGGCGCAGAACAGGCTTTTCGGGCGTGCCGGCCGCGTGGAGATGGCAAGATGAGAGCGTGGCGTTTCCTATGGCTCGCTTCGAGCTTTCTTGTCGCCGTCCTGTTCGTATGGGGCTGGCAGGCACTGGCCGATAACCGGATCGTCAGCCCTGTTTTCCTGCCGGGGCCGGATCGCGCCTGGCGGTCGCTGGTCATGGGGTTCACCACGGGTGATCTCGGGGTGAAGTTTCTGTCCACCGTGGAGCGCATGTTCTGGGGCTGGCTGATCGCGTCGCTCCTCGGCGTCGTGCTGGGTGCCGCCATTGGCACCTCGCCGCGCTTGCGGGCCTATATTGCGCCGACCCTGGAATTCCTGCGTCCGCTGCCGGCATCCGCGACCATCCCGGTGGCGATCGCCATGCTCGGACTTTCCGATGGTATGGTGCTCGCGGTGGTCGCCTTCGGCGCGCTCTGGCCGGTGTTGCTAGCGACCGTGCATGGCTTTGCGGCGGTGGAGCCGCGGCTTTACGAAGTCGCGCAGGCGCTGAAACTCTCCCGCCCCGCCATCATCTTCAAGATCGCGCTGCCCTCGGCCAGCCCGGATATCCTGGCCGGCATGCGGCTTGGGCTCACCGTCGCGCTGATCCTGGCCGTCGTCTGCGAGATGATCGCCGGCCGTGACGGACTGGGCAACTGGATCCTTTTGTCTGCCCGGTCCTTCCGGGCGCCGGATCTCTACGCGGGTGTGATCCTGCTCGGCCTTCTCGGCTACCTGACGTCCATCGTTATCGGGTCCGTAGAAGGGCGATTGCTTTCGTGGCGCCGGCGCGCGCGTTGAGGCCGCCGGTTCCGTTTCGGCCGATCTCACGCCGAACGACATATTTCTGAGGAGGAATATCATGGGGAAATGGCAGTATACCAAGGGCCTTCACGATCTCGGCGGCGGTTGTTGGGCCTATCTGGTGCCGGACGGTTCCTGGGGCTGGAGCAATTCCGGCTTTGTCACCGATGGCGAGGCATCCTTGCTTGTCGATACCCTGTTCGACCTGAAGCTGACGCGGGGTATGCTGGAGACCCTGCGCGCTTCGATCCCGGCTTCCGCATCTATAGACGTCCTGGTCAACACCCATGCTGACGGCGACCACACCTTCGGCAATCAGCTCGTCACCGGCGCGCGTATCATCGGCACCCAGGGCACCGTTGATGATTTTGCCCGGTTCGATCCGGCTGTGCTGGAAAACGTCTGCCTCAACGCAGAGAAATTCGGCAGCGCTGGCGTCTTCATGCGGGAATGCTTTCGACCGTTCGATTTTTCCGGCATCAAGCTGACGCCGCCGACCGAAACCTTCTCCGGCACGCTTGATCTGATGGTCGGGGAAAAGAAGGTCCAGCTCATCGAGGTCGGCCCATCGCATTCACTGGGAGATGCGCTGATCTACGTGCCAGACGACAAGGTGCTCTACACCGGCGACATTCTTTTCACCGAAGGAACGCCAATAGCCTGGTATGGGCCGGTCAGACGCTGGATCGATGTCTGCGACCGGGTTCTCGACATGGACGTCGAAACCATCGTCGCCGGTCACGGCCCGCTCTCGACCAAGGACGATGTGCGCCGCATGCGCGATTACCTGAACTATATCAGCGAGCGGGCGCGTCCGCTTTATGATGCCGGAATGGATTATCTGCAGGCGGCCTACAAGATCGACCTTGGTGAATACCGCGACTGGAACGACGCGGAGCGTGTGGTCGTCAGCATGCAGACACTGTTCGACGATTTCGACAATGCGGCGGAGCGCCCCGTACGCGTGCCAATGCCGTATTTCAGCGAGATGAAAAGCTTCCGCCACCATCTCGGACGCGGGCCCGTCCACGAAGCATATTGCAAGGCCTGCGAACAGGCGAGGGGCTTTTCTGCGACAGCCGTATGATGTCCTCGATTGGGACGAAGTGTCTTGCGCCGACATCTCGCGCAAGGCACTTCAGGACTGTGCCATAGGCATTTGGAGAAAGTCAGGCGACCTTGACCGGTTCCAGGATCGAACAATAGTTCGCGACGCCGGAGCCGCCCATGTTGAAGACGCAGCCGAGCACCGCATTCTGTTTCTGCATGGCGCCGGCCTGCCCGGTCAGTTGGCGCGCTGCAATCACATGCATGGAAACGCCGGTGGCGCCGACCGGGTGGCCCTTGGCCTTGAGCCCGCCGGAAAGATTGATGGGCAGTGCGCCGCCTGGCAGAATGAGGCCCTCATCGATCGCCCGACGACCCTGACCGCGTAGTGTCAGGCCCATTGCCTCATAGACCAGCAATTCAGCGATGGTGAAGCAGTCGTGGACCTCGGCAAAGTCGAGATCGCTCACGGTGATGCCCGCGGTCTCATAGGCTCGCCTGAACGCTTCAGCGGGACCTTCGAACGCCAGGAGGTCGCGTCGCGACATAGGTAGGAAGTCATTTACCTGAACTGCCGATCGGAAGGCGACGGCGTTTGCGAAATCGCCGGAAGTCTCGTCGCTCACCATGATCAGGGCGGCGGCGCCATCGCTGATCAGCGAGCAATCCGACATGCGCAGCGGCGCGGCAATCATCGGGTTCTTGTCGCTTACGGTGTTGCAGAATTCAACATCGAGGGGCTTTTGCAGGTGCGCCAAGGGGTTGTTCATGGCGTTGGCGTGGTTCTTTGCCGCGATCTGGGCGAGTGTGCGGGAATGATCGCCATAAGACTGGAAATAGGTGCTTGCAAACCTCGCGAAGACCTGGGGAAAGGACACGCCCTTTTCCTCCTTCTGATAGGAGGCGCCGGACAGCGCCTCGGTGACGCCTGCCGTATCCTTGCTCGTCATCTTTTCCGCGCCGATCACCAGAACGGTTTTCGCATCGCCGGTGCGGATAGCATTGCGCGCCGCATAGACGGCGGCCGAACCGGAGGCGCAGGCATTTTCCAACCGGGTGGCGGGCTTGAAACGCAGGCCGTCGTCCAGGCCGAGAACGAGCGAGGATGGAAAGCCGTCACTCACAAGGCCGGAATTGAAATGCCCGACATAGATCGCGTCGATATCAGCGGCGGTAATTCCGGCACTCTCGATCGCTTCCGCGGCCGCTTCGATGATCAGGTCTTCAAGCGTCTTGCCGTCAAGCCGGCCGAATTTCGTGTGACCCCATCCGACGATGTACGCGTCCATTGCCATTCCTCCGGGCAGTTGAACGATTTCTCTACCACTGTGCGGGCCAGCGTGCATATTCGTGCAAGCACGCTATTTCAGAGGACCTCTATGGAGAGCGCCGAATTCGGTTTCGACAATGCACCGGTCGGACTCGTCGTGACCGGGCATCGGATCATCCGGCGGTGCAACATCAAGTTTGCCGACATGTTCGGTTACCCGACAGGCGATCTCGAGGGGCAGTCTCTCTCGCTCCTCTATCCGTCGAACCAGGAATTCCTTGACGTTGGCAAATGGGCCTTGACGGCAATGAACGACGGTCTGCGCTATGAGGACCAGCGGATCATGCGCAAGCGGGATGGAACGCATTTCTGGTGTCGTGTCCGCGGCCAGTCGACCACCCCCGATGACCCCTATGCGCGCTGCGTCTGGTCATTCGCCGATCTTGCGGATGCGCGCCTGGTGGTGCGCCTCACCCAGCGCGAAAGAGAGATCGCCATGTTGGTGGCGGATGGCATGCCCAACAAGGAAATCGCCCGCCGGTTGGAGCTTTCGCATCGGACGGTCGAGGCGCATCGGTCGCGCATGATGAGAAAGCTTGATGTCGCCAACTCTGCAGAACTGGTCGCCGTCCTCGCCGGGTTGCCCGGGCTGAAGTAGCGAGCAACGATATCATTCGGCGGACGGCGTTTGGATCCGGCGCCGCGTAGGTGCGTCGAACAGGTGCAGGCTGGCGGCGCTCCCCTTCAGATAGATCGTCTCGCCAACGCTGATACGGCTCTCACGTGGTTCGCCTACTTCACAATGCGATAGGCGACATGCCGAGCGAGCGGCGTGCCCAGGATGCTGGTGGGCTCAAGCTTGATCTGATTGGGCAGCGTGTCGAACAGGCGAGCCCCGGCACCAAGAGCACCGGCACGATATGCAACTCGATCTCGTCGACGAGACCGCCGGCCAGTGCTTGGCGAAAGATGTCGGCTCCGCCCATGAGGCTTACATCCTTGCCTCCGGCGGCCGACTTCGCCTGCTTCACCGCGTCGGCAATTGTCCCGGCCGCATGATAGATTCCCGTACTGTGCGAGGCGAGTAACGGCCGGTGGGTGACGACGAAAAGCGGTAACTGTAACGACCCGTCGGCCCATTCTCATCCCAGTATGGGATCGAGTCGTCATAGCATTTGCGCCCACAGATCACGCTGCCAACATTGCTGGCGAGGCGCTGGACATATGCACCGCCGTTGAAGAACCATTCGTGAAGAAATTCGCCGTTCTTGCCGAGTGGTTCCTCCTTGGTCTGGTTTCTTGCGGTAATGAAGCCGTCGAGCGACATGCTGATATTGAAAGCGACCTTGGTCATTTGCGTTCTCCGTCACCGATCAGTTGAGGTTACACCTTCATGACGAACGAGCGTCGGTTGGGGATCAGAGCAACAGTTCAAAAAACCCAGACTCTCCTGAGAACTGGAGGGTAGATGGGTCTCAGGTCACGCCGCTTGGACAGGCTCGTCAATCCGTTGGTGAGCGGCCTGCCGGCGTTATGGCGCTGATAGCGGCTCAAGCAACCGTTTGGTGATGCGCCCTAAGCCCATTGATGAACTTCATGCATCGCGGGTTACCTTCTAATGTTTCAATCTCGCGTATTGGCGCCGGAGAGTGGCAAGTGAAAGATATCGCATATTATGTCGTCACTTCGTTGATTGCGTTGGGTTTGCTCGGGGTCGTCGTCGTTCCGGCAGTGGTGCCGGCTGATCGGCAACCTGCACGAGGCCAGACCGAACTGGCGCTGACAAAGGCAAGCAGGATATCGGCTCCGCAACTTCAAAGTCAGTCCAAAGATCGTGCTGGCACCAACCTATCAGGTCAACTGCTGACGGATTTGCTGCAACGCTGACGTTAATAGGTCGCGCCGGCCCATCGTGGTACGATCTTCGCCCGTGACACCAGCGCGACCGCATTGTGGACCCGACAAGGCTACCCATGAGCTTTGAGCCGATCGGAATATTCACTTTGTTGCTCGGCTTATATTGCCTGTTCGCCGGGTACAACGCGGCTGTGATCGTATTTGTCGGCTTGTCCGTGTTGGGTGCGGCCGCGGCTATCATCATCGGTTCTGCAAATATCCAGCCCGCACATTTTTTTCTCGCGTTCCTCGCTCTTGGCGTTCTCAGTTACAGGCGTGAATTCACTGCAGTATTGAATGCGCTGCGCTTTCCGGGTCCTGCGTTCTGGCTGGCCTGCCTTTTGGTCTATGGAGTCGTCCTGGGCTATTTTGCGCCACGATTTTTCGCGCGCCTAACCGACATCATTCCGCTCGGCGCATCGGAGTATGACGCGACAGGCGGCGCTGTGCCTTTGGGGCCGGTATCCAGCAATTTCACGCAGGCCGTCTACGTCTCCGCAGACCTGCTTGCCTTTACACTGATCGTGGCGATAGGCTCCACTTATGCCGGCTTCAGGGCTGTCACCGTCGGCATACTGACCTTTGCGGGTGCAAACGCGCTCTTTGCAATACTCGACATAGCAACCTATGGCACGGGTGCGCAGGAGCTCTTTCAGTTTATTCGCAATGCCCGGTATACATTCCACGACGAGGACGTGGTCGCCGGCGTGAAACGGATCGTGGGGTCCTGGCCGGAAGCGTCCGCATTCGCAGGCATCAGTCTCGCTTCAGTCGGTTTTACCGGAACGCTCTGGATGTGTGGGCGGGATCTGCGCTGGACCGGCGCGCTTTTTCTCGCCACGTCCGTTCTCGTGATCCGATCCACCTCATCGACGGGCCTGATCGGATTGCCGGTGTGCCTGGTGATCCTTTACGGAACCGCGGTCATGCGGTGCGGGCGCACGCCGGGAAGCAGGAACAGTTCCTTCGTCGCGCTGTTTGCGCCTGTGCTTGTCTGTCTCGTCGGCCTGGTGATCGCCCTGAACGATATGCTCTTCCGGCAGATCTACAGTTACTTCGACCTGCTCATCTTCAGCAAGACGACGTCCGCATCCGCGGCCGAACGCGGCGCCTGGAATTTGCATGGCTATCAGAATTTCCTCGATACCTACGGATTGGGCGTCGGTCTTGGTACTTCCCGAACGTCGAGTTTCCTATTCGCGCTGCTCTCGAATGTCGGGGTACCCGGCACCATCTTTTTTCTGCTTTTCGCGACCTCGGCGTTTTTCAGGAGGCGCGGGAAACCATGCACTTTCGCCTCCGATGTCAGACTTGCGGCACGCAACGGCTGCGCATGCCTAATGGTCGGCGCCATGGTCGCCGGCCCGACGGTCGATCTCGGTTTGCTGTTTTTCATCATGGCCGGGCTGGCGAGTGCCGAGCCGGAGGCGGAATCCCTGCAGGAGCAGATCATGGGACAGCCGAACATGACTGCCAGCGAATGACGCCGATTTTTGTTCAGGCGTAGACGCGAAAATAATCGACCCGCATATGCGTCAGCAGTTCCTCGGGCGAAAGCTGCGGCGGATAAGGAATATCGGATCGGAGCGCCAGCGTGATGACCGGCCAGAAGACGTCCCGATAGACATTCAGCTCGGCGGAACGGGTGATCTTCCAGACCGCGGGCATTCCGGTTTTCGTGTCGATGATGGGTTGCCGTTCGAAATAGATGGTGCATTCCGTGTCGGTCACGAGCACTCCGTATCGACGGTAGCCTTCCGTCATGTCGGTCGGCGTCGGCACGCCGGTGCCTTCATGGTGCTCGCCCGGTTGTCCCCATTCGTGAAGGTAAGCGCCGTAGAGGGTCGGTTCCCAACCCTTGTGTTCGACGACGTCGATTTCGATGCTCGTCTGGGGGAAGAGGATGCTGCGCCCGTTCATCATCCAGAATGCCGGCCAGGTCAGCGGATGACGGGGGAAAAGCATGCGGGTTTCAAAATAACCACGTCTCCAGCCCTGCAGGATCGCTCCATTCAGCCGAGCGGTCTGCATGTTTCCTGATATCCACTGAAACTCAGCAAGGTTGTTGCCGTAGTAATGAGGTACGCTCATCGTCCGGCCGATGTACTTGGCGGAGATCTGCAACGCCTTGCCGTCGTTCGCCCTCGGGTCATCGACGATTGCATAAGGGTTGAAACCTTCCTCTCCCTCGCTTCTTGCGAACGCGGAGCGACCATAGAAGCCCGGATCTGACGTCGTGGGCTTCGGCCCCGCATTCCACGTCGACCAGTCGAGTGTCGTGAATTTGTCTTCGAAGATCAGCGTACGTCCTGCGATCGGATCCGGAGACGGCTGAGCACCGGATCTGTGGACAGAGCCGTCGATGAAAGCCAGAGATGCAAGGGAACCAGCGGCAAATGCCCTGCGGGATAGGGATGTCGTCATGACTACCTCTCGTTTTGAAATTCAGGCCACCCCAACTGCCTATGTTGCCGCCGCGCTTCTCAGCGCCTCGGCATGAGCGGCGACCACCCGCTCCGGGCTGTAGCGGTCGATAAATTCCCTCCGGAAGCCGGCATAGCCCTGTTCGGAGGGAAGGTTGTCGCAATAGTAGGCCATCGCTTTTACGAGCTGCTCGGAGCTGTCGACGGGAACCAGTCGGCCGAGCCTGTTGTCCACGAGAATGTCGCTCGGACCGAATTCGCAGTCGGTCGCCACGACTGGCAAGCCAAACCTTAATGCTTCGCAGATGGCGAGCGACCAACCTTCCCAGCGGGAAGTGGAGATGTAGACATCGCTTGTGGACAAGGCCGGCTGCGGATTTTCGGGATGGTGCTCAAGGGTGACCGCATCGCTCAGGCCACGGTGGTCGATTTCGGCGCGCAAGGCGGCTTCGCCTTCACCGTACCCCACGATCTTCAACCGGACATTGGGGCGGCTGAGTATGAGTTCGGCAAAAGCGGCGAGAAGCAGGTCCTGGCCCTTCTGAAACGAAAAGCGACCGACATTCACGAAGGTCACTGTCGCCTCATCGTTAGACCGGTCGCTATCCGGGAGATCGAACCTGCGCACCGGATTGGGAACCCAGTAGCATGGACGCTTGCTTTTGAACATCGCATTGAACGATGCCAACTGCCGCGGCGAGGTTCCGAAAACCGACGCGATCTTTGGAAGGAAAAGCGCTCTCATCAGGAAGAACAGCACTTTTGCCTTCATGTGGCTGCGTTCCAGACGGGGATTGCCGTGGAGGTGGACGGCAAATTTGCGGCGCATTCCGATGCAGGACGCCATGCAGATGACCGTCGGCTCGATCTGAGGGACGACGACTAGATTATAATCCTTGCTGGCGATGACCTGCCGGAAATTGCGCATCAGCTCGATGCGGTTCGATGCGACTCGGTCGATGATATTGTAGTTGCGTTTTTCCGTCGGCCGATTGTGATGAATTGAGGTGTAGAGGACATCGACCTCGAAATCGTTCGCATACTGCTCGACCAAGCCGGAGCATATCGTATCGATAACCCTTTCCATTCCGGCAAAAGCACTTGTGCCGGGCTGGACATATAGCACCTTCAAAGGTGGATGAAGGGTAAGTCTTTCGGAGTATGGTATGGTTGATGCCTGCATACAACTTTACCCCTTTTAATCTTTCCGAGGAGGATGTACAGTTACATCAAATCTCCAACAAAAAATGTCGGAAACATCCTGCTGGATTGATAGTCAAGCTTAGCATACACCTAAGTCATGCTCAGTTTTTCCGTCAATAACATTGAGCCATTGTCGATTAAATTGCAACGGTAAAGGTGTTCAGTGATGTCCGCCATCAATTTAATCAATGTTTCGGATGAAACTGTACTTCCGATTGAATCCTGCGATATATGCATCGTAGGGAGTGGCCCGGCTGGCACGACGCTTGCGCGGGAATTGGCCGATACAAAGCTTAGCATCATCGTTCTCGAAAGCGGCGGCTCGAAGCGGGATCCGCTGGTGGACTCGCTCGATGAAATAGAGAATGTCGGTCGGCCGCGCGCGAGCGATCAATGGTCGGTCCGCAACCGCATCGTTGGCGGTAGTTCGCATACTTGGGGAGGGCGCTGCGGCCCGTTTGACGAGATCGACTACCAGATGCGCCCTTGGGTTCCGTTTTCCGGTTGGCCGATCGACGATGTGGACCTCGGGCCTTACCTAGCACGTACCGTCTCCCATCTTGGCCTGGCAGTCGGCTCCGGGTACAATGACGACCGGTTCTGGTCGATAGCCGGTCGCAAGCCGCCGAGCCCCGATCTGGATCCGGCTGTTTTGGCGCCTTTCTTCTGGCAGTTCAGTCGCGATGCAAACGAAACCTATCCCTACGAATACATGCGGTTCGGCCGTCGCCTTAAGACGGCGGGAGCCAACGTGACACTTGTTACCGGCGCGACCGTTCAAGGCATTCTGACTGCAGATGCCGGCAATGCCGTGCTGGGCCTTAGGTTCTCCACGATAGACGGCTGCATAAGGGCGTTGACGACCTCAAGGGTTGTCCTGTGCTGTGGCGGGATCGAGAATGCCCGGATCCTTCTGAATTCCACTGATCGCGATCCCCGCGGAGTCGGGAACGACCATGATCAGGTCGGACGTTATCTGATGGACCATCTGCGCGGTTCGGTCGCCACATTTCCTTTATCCGGCTCCGACAATCTCCAGAAGCGTTTTGGCCGGTACAACGTCAGTGGCCACTTCTTCCGTGCAGGTTTCCGTCTCAGCCCCGAGGTGCAGCGTCGCGAGGAACTCGTCAACTGCGCCGGCTGGCTCGGCGAAGTCTTGGCGCCAGACGATCCCTGGGCGGCAATGCGCCGTATCGCAGGACGGACGTCCAAATTGCCGCAGGATATCCTCAACATCGTGGCAAACAGCAATTTCGTACTCAGGGGTGTCAGGGATTACTGGGGCGAACGGAATGGCGTGCCACGCAAGATGACCGAACTCAATCTGCAGGCCATGTGCGAACAGGTTCCCGATCCCGATAGCCGGGTCACGCTGTCGGATCGTCGGGACCGGCTCGGCATGCGCTTGCCGAGGATCGACTGGCGGAGCAGCAGCGAGGAGTCGCGCGCCATGCGCCGCCTTGCAGAACTGGCCGTGCAGGAATTTCCGAAAGCAGGCCTGCCTCAACCGATCCTGGAAGACTGGGTGAAGGATGGTGCGGAAATGCCGTCGACATTCGTCGACGTCGCTCATCCGACCGGCACGACCAGAATGTCCTGCGATGTTCGCCTCGGTGTCGTGGATCGAAATTGCCAAGTGCATGGCGTCCAAGGGCTTTATGTCATGGGAAGCTCGGTTTTCCCGACAGCCGGGCATTGCAACCCCACGCAGATGATCGTCGCCCTGGCTGTCCGTCTGGCGGATCATATCAAGGCGGCGAACTTGCAGCGGCAACCTGCCCGGGTAGCGATCCATGCATGAGGTTTCGGAAACACGACCGGTTCTGGTGACGGGTGCGACCGGCCGGATCGGCAAGGTCGTCGTCGCCGACCTTCTGGAGCGCGGTTATTCCGTGCGCGCGACGACGTCCAAGCCGGCGGCGCTTGGCTTGCCGCAAGCCCACGAACGCCTTGACTGGCGTCAGTTCGATTTCATGGTGGATGACGGCTGGGACGAGCTTGTCCAAGACTGCTGCGCCGTGATCCATCTGGCGGCCGAACTGGGCAAGATGGAGCGGATGCAGCGTGTCAACGTCGATGCAACACGGGAACTGGCCAAGGCCTGCGAGCGCCAGCGTGTTCCCGTACTCTGCTATGTCAGCACGGTTTCCGTATATGGAAGTGGACTGCAGCGGGCCATAGATGAGGCATCGCCGGTCCTGACAGTGGAGCAGGACATCCGCTCGCAATACTGGGCCCTCGATTATGTCAGGATGTATGGGCGCACGAAGCTGGCGGGAGAGCTGGCGCTGAAGCAGATCGCCAATCGGACCCGCTACGTCATCGTGCGGCCTGCCGTGGTGGTCGATATTGGCCAGATGATCGGCATTCGCGATTGGAACCCATTCAAGAGACTGCTCGCCGCCCACCGTCATGCGCATCATGTTTTCGTTAGGGACGTATCCGATGTGCTGATATGGTTCGTGGAGCAGGAGCTGGCGGGCACCGGCTGGGGCAGCCAGGTCGAAATCTACAACATTGCTGAAGATGATTGCCCCGACCCACGGCACCGAGATTTCATGCGCAAGGCATTTTCAATTAGTCACGACCGCCGCTACATAAGCCTGCCGGTGCCGGGCTTTGCGGACTGGCTGCATGATTTTCTGCGGTTTAGGACCCTGCCATTGAGAAATCCGCTCTGGCGAATGCGTTTCTCTAATCAGCGTTTGAAAATGGCGGGTTATCGTTTCCGTTATGGAATGGTGAATGCCCAGCGTCTGGCGCTTGCAGCGCTCAGGGCGGACTCCGAACGCATCCATTGACCTGTCGGCCCTCTATCAGTCGGGCGAATATTTCGAGGTAGCTTCCAGCGGGGACGCCTCCCGTTTGGCGACCCGTTTTCTGGCATAAAGGAGAAAAAACAAGCCATTCATCCCTGCGCATCCTGCTTCAAGCGCCACAAGGAGAAGGAAAGACCACATCAAGACCGTGGGCATCGCATATCCGAGCACAATGCCTGTCAGGGCGAACGCGACTGTCATGACTGATACGAGAAGAGTGAAAATCAGAATCGGTAAGCGCACTGCGCAGAGTGCGCCGATCACAAAAGCACTGACCACAGCCCAGGCCATTATTCCCATGAGCCAAAAAATCCGAAAATCTGAATACAAGTTACCATAACATGCACGGAATGTTCCACGCAAGTTGGAAACTACTCGGACTTATATGGATCATTTCGATGTTATATGGGATCCTCTGAATTCTTCACCTAGAAATTCTTCGCTGCATTCGATTTCATTCGGCGTTCAACGCGGACGATATCTCCCGGAGCCACGGGGTCGTTTTCGCCGGCAACCAGCGTCTGCATCGTACCTCCCAGGTTCCGGTTTATCAATGTCACGAATCCTGGCGCGCCGTCTGCGTCCAGCGCGGCGAGAGCTGCGGGTGCGCGCATGCCGATATTCGTCAGAAGCGCGCGGGCCGTCTGCGCTTTCTCGGCGTTAGAAGCGAGGCGATCACGCAGATCGGCTGCTTCGCTGAGTGCCTCACCGCGGTACGTCCTGTTAAAATCGGCGATTTCCTGATCCAGTTTGGCAATGTCCTGCTGGGTCTTGAGGATCGCCAGGGAAACGTCGAGGCGGCGGCTTTCTAGATCGGCAAGGCCTTGATTGGCACCGAGTTGGCGAGACGAGACCGTCAGGCCTTGGGAAACCATCCTGTTGATCGAGGCAAGGTCCTTTGTCGCCATATCGATCTGCCTGGCAAGTGAACTGTCCTTCTGGCGCAATGTGTCAAGCTGATTTGTTGTCAGAATCTTGGCTTGGGAAAGCCGTTCGAGCTCGGCCTTCATCAAATGGGTCCGTGTGTCGAACAGCGCCTGCTCGTCGCGCATCATGCGGGCCACAAGCGGCTTGTCGGATTGCGAGGTCAGCTCTTCGGGGAACGAAATTGTCGTCGCCTCGTTTTCGTCGAGGAACGCATCAACACGGGCCTGACGCGCCAGCAGCCCGAACCGTTCGACCTCCAATTGCCGAAGATCACCGTTGCTGACCAGCGCATCCCGCTGAAGGGTAATCATCGCGGGGTCCGACTGCCCCACACCGCCCGCCATGCTCAGCGCCTGTATGACCGTCAGGCCCGGTACATAACCGTATTTGCCGGGCTGGGACACCATGCCGCTGACGAAGAAGGGGCGATAGGTCGAAATCTCCACCGAGGCATTGGGCCGTTTCTGCATGCCGACCTGCTTCTGAAGCTGGTCTCCTATCAGGCTCGATACCTCATCGAGCGTCTTGCCGCCGACCGGAACCGTGCCTACGATCGGAAGCGATAACGTGCCGGCCGCAGAAACCGAAAACTCACCCGTCAGGGGAATCCACTCGAAAGCGACGCCGGCGTTTGGCCGCCACTCGTATACCCTGATTTTCAGAACATCCTGCGGGCCGAGCGTATATTCAGCAGACTGAGCCGGCGTGGCTGCGAGAAGTGCCGCAAGCGTGATGATCAACGACGGAAACAGTCTCGAAGGTAAGAGGGCGCCGAAAGCTTTTGGCGCAAGGAATCGTATCAGAGCCGCGAACCGGTCCTCCAGGAAGCCTGCGGTAAAAGTTTGCATTTGTCCTCCTATTCCAGACAGCTAAGCGATCTGAGCACTTCGCGGGTCATCCCAGAGGGAAGGCTGCCCGGTTGTCTGGCCGGTTATCTGGTTTGCGTAAGACCTGAACTTGTCGATGAAGACGGCCGTCCTGAATTCCTGAGCGCGGGCCACAGCGTCGGCCGGATTGAAGTCGATCTTTTCGAGCCCCAGAACAGCATCGATCATCGCATCGATTGATTGCTCATGGAAGAACACGCCGGTCTTCCCCGCGACGACCGTTTCGGTTGCGCCGCCTCGGCCATAGGCGATGACTGGTCGTCCACTTGCCATGGCTTCGACCGGCACGATGCCGAAATCCTCCTCGCCAGGAAAGACGAGAGCTTTGCATCGTGCATAGTGATGTTGCAAAACTTCAAAAGGCTGCGAGCCGAGAACGGTCACAGTGGGACCGGCGATCTTGCGGATGTGGCCGAGCATTTCACCGCCACCGATGACAACAAGCTTCACCTTCATCCGATTGAATGCTTCCACTGCGAGGTCCGGTCGTTTGTAGCTGACCAATTCTCCGACCATCAGATAGTGGTCCGAGAGTTCGCGAGCGTTTACCGGGCGAAAGGCCTGGGTATCGACCGGCGGATGAATGATCTGAGCGTCCCGCCTGTAATAGCTCTTGATCCTTTGCGCGACCGTCGATGAGTTCGCCACGAACTCGTCGACACGGCTCGCCGCGGCCACGTCCCAGGTCCGAAGATAATGCGCCAATGGCGGCATCATCATTTTGGTGAGCCTTCCGGATGTCTGGTAGTACTTATTGTACATGTTCCAGATATACCGCATGGGTGAGTGGCAATAGCAAATATGCTTAGCGGGGGAGGTGGGAATTACTCCTTTCGATGGGCCTGACTCACTGCTGATTATCAAATCGTACGAGGTTAAGTCCAATTGCTCTAATGCCATCGGCATCAATGGCAGGTATTTTTTGTACATCCGCTTCGCATATGGCAGCGAGTTTATGAAAGTCGTATGGACGGTATGCTTCTGGATCTCGGCAGAGATAAACGCCGGGTCAAAAACATGAGTGTAGATATCAGCGCTTGGGTACATCCTACACAGTGCTTCCAGCACTTTTTCGCCACCACGCATTCCCACCAGCCAGTAGTGAATTATCGCTATGCGCATCAATTGGCCCCGTAGAATGTAATATTCACCTATAAGTTCAGCAGATTATGTCAGCCCCACCGTTACTCCGTAATAAAAAGGAGTAGACTGTGTTATTTATTCGCGACATAAAATCAGATTTTTTCGAAAAATAGCCACTATCTTGCAGATAATACATGATTGATGCGCACAGTGCGCTGCAATAAAATTATTGTCAATTGGTTTATTGCTTGTTAACGTGCGCCCCGGATGCCGCTCCAGTTATCTGCCCCATCCTTTCGTGTTGTGTAAGCGCGGAGTACGCAGATGAATGATTTAAATGTCCGTGGAAGTTTGAGTGCCATCGATGGCGCCCGTCTTCCGAAGACCGATACATCGCATACTTTGATGCAAATCGATGAAGAGGCGCCTCAGCGGCTCTCCACACTTATGAAACGCACGTTCGATGCCGTTATCGCTTTGGTGGGTTTGCTTGCGCTGGTCCCGCTTATCGTCATGATGATAGCGTTGCTCTATCTGATCCAAGGCCGTCCGATCTTCATCTGCCATCGTCGCATCGGTAAGGATGGCGTGTTGTTTCCCTGTCTTAAGTTCAGGACGATGGTCACCAATGCCGAGGAAGCTCTGCGGCGGTACCTGGCCGCAAACCCTTCGGAGCGAGCTGAATGGCTGGCGACGCGAAAGCTGAAAAACGATCCCAGGATTACGCCATTCGGAGCAATCCTACGTAAAAGCAGCCTCGACGAAATTCCGCAGCTGATAAATGTCTTTCTAGGTCATATGAGTTTTGTCGGACCTAGACCGATCGTCTCCAGCGAGGCCGAACTCTACGGCGTTCACTTTGTCGATTACATCCGGGTTCGACCCGGCCTGACCGGCCCATGGCAAATTAGCGGGCGCAACGACGTAAGTTACAATGCGCGGGTCGAACTCGACGTGCGCTACGTCAACGAACACACCCTTTGGAGTGACATCATCATCATGGCCAAAACGGTGCCGGCGGTTCTCAAGGCACGCGGCAGCTACTGATCGGCCGGCTTGGCCGTTTTGTTTCGTCGGGGAGACCCGTCAGCGATCCTGGCTTCTTTCGGGAGATCGGCTTGGCGCAGACATTCTCCCATCAGCTTGCTGCTCATGATGCTGCCTTGCATCTAAAAAGGAGCGGATTGCCAGCATGATGTACGCTCAAAAGGGTAAGAGCATTTTGCCAGTCGTCTATTCAATTTCGATCACCGGCAAGCGCGGCTACCTCAGCTTATCTTGGCGTATAGGCGCATGGATGCCTGCGTCTTCAGCGCTTCCAGGCGCCCAAACGGAGAATGGCCATGAATGAAGTTGCTATCAACGGCCGTTTCCTGTTGCAGAAAGCCACAGGCGTTCAGCGTTACGCCTTAAACGTCGTGAAGGCGCTCGACCACCGTCCGAACGACCGCCGGTCCCTGCGGCTTATTGCGCCTGTTGGGGCGCCTGACCCGGGCTTTTCCCACATTCCACTGGAAAGAAAAGGCAGACTTGACGGGCATGTTTGGGAGCAGACCGAACTTGCGCGGGCTTGGGACGGCCCTTTGCTTAACCTTTGTAACTGGGGGCCGGTTTTGAAAGCGGACCAGGCCGTCTGCATTCACGATGCGAATGTGTTTACCGCTCCGGAAAGTTACAGCCGCACATTTCGCACCGTCTATTCTGCCCTGCAGCCGCTTCTGGCGCGCCGGGCGGCGCGTCTGGCAACCGTCTCGCAGGCATCCGCGCGACAGCTCGCGCGCTACCTTCCTGTCCGCCAATCCGACATCGCCATCCTTCCGAATGGTCACGAACATGCCCTCGAATGGAATGGCGCTCTGGCGGAAACCGCTCCGCAAGTTGTCGAATCCCTAAGACGAGACGACAGGCAGTTCGTTCTCGCTCTGGCATCGCGCGCGCCCCACAAGAACCTCGGACTGCTGATGAAAATTGCCGAAGCGCTTGATGAACTCGGCATAGACATCGTGGTGGCGGGTGGAAGCAGCGGGATATTCGCCTCCGATTTCCTTCAGATGCGGCGCAATATGCGCATGGTCGGCAGGGTATCCGATGATGATCTCGCCTATTTCCTGCAGAGCGCCCTCTGTCTGGTTTTCCCCTCGTTCACGGAAGGCTTCGGGCTGCCGATCGTGGAAGCCATGGCCTTGGGGTGTCCGGTCGTGGCGTCCGACTGCGCCAGCATGCCAGAGGTCTGCGGTAACGCGGCACTGATGGCTTCGCCGGTTGCGTCCCAAGAGTGGATCGCCCATATCGCCGCTCTTCGAGGCTCAGAACTGCTTGCGGAGGAAAAACGCGGTCTGGGGTTCGAACAGGTTCGAAAATTTTCGTGGGCAGACACCGCTGCAGGTTATGTGGACCTGCTCGAAAGTCCTCAGGGCAGAGTCGCCCGATACACGGCCCAGGAACCGGCTTCGCTGAAAGTCGCTGTTGTTGTCGCAACGCGTGGCCGCCCGGACGTGGTCACCGCGACAACCCGGCATCTCTTGTCGACCCAGACGGTTGGCCCCGATGAGGTCATCATATCCTGTGTAGATCTCCATGATGCCGGCGATCTGGTTGATGACCCCCGTGTGACGGTCGTCACAGGAAAGCCTGGCCTGGCGGCGCAACGCAACAGGGCGCTCGCCAGCGTGTCCACTGGAACGGACATCGTGATCTTCTTTGACGACGACTTCGTGGCGCATGAAATCTGGCTGGAATCAGCAATCCATGCCTTCCGCGACGAAAGCCGACTGGTCGGTTTTACCGGGCATGTCGTCGCCGACGGCATCAAAGGACCGGGCATCTCATTCGATGATGCGGTACGTTTGCTCGACGCATCATCGGATGCCGGTACGAAATGGCATGAATCCTATAGCCCCTATGGCTGCAACATGGCTTTCCGGGCGGCTGCGATCGGCGATGCGAGGTTCGACGAACGGTTGGTTTTATACGGCTGGCTCGAAGATCGCGATTTTGCTGCCGCTCTCGCCAAGCAAGGCGGTCGTTTCGTCAAATCGGACGAGGCGAGGGGCGTGCATATGGGCGTCAAAAACGGCCGTGTCAGCGGCGAGCGCCTGGGATATTCGCAGATCGTCAATCCGGTCTACATGCTCGGCAAGGGCACCATGACGGTCACCCAAGTGGCGGATCAGGTGCTGCGCAACGTTGCCAGCAATTTCGGCCGGCTTCTATGGGCCGAGCCGTTCATCGATCGGCGCGGTAGGGCAAAGGGCAATCTTCTTGCCGTCGCAGACATTCTACGCGGCCGCCTGGAGCCCGAGAGGGCGGCGCAATTGCAAGCGTTCGGAATATTCCCGCAAAGACCCGGAGGTAAGGCCCGATGACAGTCAACAGGCCCGGCCCGCTCGAAAGGGCTGCTCCTCTGTGGCGCACGGATCGGACACCTCCGCCGGACGGTGGGGAAGGGCCTCTGGCTTTCATACGACTGGTGAGCGTGCTTGCTTGGCGCAACAAGATCCGCCTCGGCGTGTTCACGTCAGTTGGCCTGCTGGTCGCGATCGCCTACGCGCAGTCCCTTCCGCGTGTCTACAACGCCACCGCCACGCTTCTGCTTGAACCTCGGCAATTCGCGTCGGCAGGGCGAGATCTTGCCCAACAGACTCTGGACCTCAATAACGCAGATAGCGAAGTCCAGATCATTCGCTCG
This sequence comes from Neorhizobium sp. 2083, assembly GCF_031455615.1. NCBI lineage: Bacteria > Pseudomonadati > Pseudomonadota > Alphaproteobacteria > Hyphomicrobiales > Rhizobiaceae > Neorhizobium > Neorhizobium sp. 2083. The sequence goes on from NZ_JAVDTC010000003.1 coordinate 112,394, forward strand.
GAGCGCCTTCTGACCGCAGTTTTTGATGGCCTTACTCTCCAAAGCGATGCGGAGTTGGGGCTCTCGCCTCCCAAGGCTTATGATGGCCTGGCGGTGCAGATGCAGGATGCGGTATCGTCGCTGATGCGCGATGGCTTCAAAACGCAGAATGAAGCGCCGAAATCTGCCATTGAGGACGCCACGCCACCGGCGCCGTCTGCAAAACCCCCCGACCCAAAAGCAGAAAACAGCGCCGAAGAGCGCCGTGTCGCATTTGCCAATTTCGCAAAGCGGCTCAGCGTAAGACGTGTGGGGCAGTCCTATGTGGTCGAGGTTGAATTCTGGTCCTATAATCCGGAATTGCCTGCGCGTGTAGCCAATGCCATTGTTTCCGGTTACATTCTGCAGTCAGTGCTCGCCAAGGAGCAGACGGCGCGAGCCGCCACCGATACGCTCCAGGGGCGTCTGGATATGCTTTCCGCACAGATCGGTGCGGCCAGGGAGGCAATCCAAAAAGGCACGTTGCCATCAATCCCGACACCGGACGCTGATGGCCGCATCATCGGCGCAGCGCTTCCGCCGATCGGCCCTTCCGGTCCGCGGACATCACTCATCGCAGCGCTGGGCGGGCTGCTGGGTCTTTTCGCCGCCATGTCGATGGTCGCCTATAACGTTGCCTTCGACCGCCGCGTTCGCGACGCAAAGGAGCTGGCACGAGAAACGGGAATTCCGTGCCTGGCGACCGTGCCCAACGCCCCAAAGGCGGACCTGATCGCATGGTATGACGACAGTCCTGCAGTCAGGCATTATGCCAGCGTCATCCGCGACCTCAGGACCTCGGTGGATCTGGCGTCCGCGCCACAGCGGCGAGATCGCAACATCGCCGTCGCATTGATCGGTGCTGCACCCTCCGTAGGCGTATCGATGCTGTCATTCAGTCTGGCGCAGTTGCTGAGCCGAAGCGGACGCCACGTGACCTTCTTCCATTCGACGATGCCTCCAATCAAGGAAGATATGGTCCTGCCGTCCACCTCCCTGGCCGAGGTGGCGATCTCGGGCCTGTGGGTCGATCAGCCGTCATTCGGACACAGGGACGGGATCCTGCTGCTTCCGATCCATTCGCACATCCTGCACACCAATCTCTTCGCGGATTTTCGCCACCCAAGCGTTCTGCAACTTCTCGAAGCTGCCCGGCTCAAGGGAGATGTCGTGTTTGATCTTCCCTCCCTTTCATCATCGATGGACGCTCTGGCTCTGGCCTTCCACGCCGATGCAGTCCTGATCGTTGCCAGAAGCGGAAAGACGACGATCGAGGAGGTCAAGGACGTGTATAATCTGCTGAGACGCGCGGGATCGATGGTCACCGGCACGGTCATCAACCGGGCGCGCTCATGAGCGATGACGAGCTTAACACGCGGACGCCGGAAAGGCCTGTTCACATGCGGCACAGCTCCAGTCATGACCGGTCGGGGCGCGCGGGTGCTGCTCAGGTCAAGCTGGCGGTCATCATTACCTGCTTCAACTATTCCAGGTTCGTCGATCGAGCAATCGAAAGCGTCCTATCGCAGGACTGCGTGGATTGTCAGCTGATTGTGATAGACGACGGCTCCACCGACGATTCCTGGGATGTGATCTGTCGGCGGAACGTGCAGGCGTTTCGTATCCCCAACAGCGGCCAGCGTAAAGCGTGTCTGTACGCCCTGCAGCAGACAAATGCGCCATTCGTACTCTTTCTCGATGCGGATGATGAACTTCTGCCGGGATCGCTTGATCTGATCGTTGCCTGCCTCGATGAACGCGTCGCAAAGCTCCAGTTTCCGCTGACGCGGATCGACGGAGACGGTCACATGATCAGCGGTCCCGCGCCCGAGCTCAAAGCGTTCAGAGGGAGAGACCTGGTCGGTCGCGTCTTGCGGACGGGCGTATATGCGACGCCACCCACATCCGGAAACGTGTTCCGGAGGGACGTATGCGACTTCCTGCAGGAGGCCGACTATGACGAGGCGGTTGATGGCGTCATTTTGTTCGTCGCGCCCTTTCTGGGTGAGATCGTCAGTCTCTCTCAGCCGCTCGGTCTTTATCGCGTCCACGGCAGCAACGATTCCGCTTTCGGAGGAGAGCTGAATGTAAGGACGTTACGACGGGATAGAGAGCGGTTTGGGAAAAGAATGGAGCATCTTCGCCAGATATTGCCGCTCTGCGGTTACCGTTCGGGTCTGATCGCCACCGAGCATGCCTATTTTCATCGCGAACGCAGCCTCTATATCGCCGTTGCCGAAAACCGATGGGTTCCTGTTTCAGACATCGTCGGACTTCTGCGCCGATTGTGGGGTGATGGCTATCCTTTCCGGATGAAGATCATCATGACTGCGTTCTTCGTCACGATCGCTGCTTTTCCCAGGGCGCGCGCACGCCGAGCTCTCGAGTATCGCTTAGGCGCCGGTCCGCGGTCTGCGTGGGGATTTGTCAAGGCGTTGATTTGAAACCTGTTCTCACCGATCGAGCAGTTCAAGCCGCCCGCCGCCAACGGCGATCCGCACGCCGAGCCCAAGCAGACACACCAGATAGGTCAATGCCCCGACACTTGCCGTTACGGCAAGCCGTAAGAAAACCGGCAGGTTTACGGAAGCGGTTGCCTCCCGCCACCAGGTGACGACGGCGGCCATGACGATGACGGATACGATAATCTTCCAGAGGTTTGCCAGCTGCCGCCTGTAACCCAGTCGCAACACTTGTCGGGCCTCGAAAACGTAGAACGCAAACATAATGAACGCGAGAATAATCCTCGCGATGCTCGCCCCATGTGCAGCAAACAGATAAAATCCCACAGAGATCAGCAAGACCCGCAAGCACAGATCGATTGTATTGAGCCTGAAAATGATCGCTGGCCGATCGATTGCAAGGCTCGCTGAATAGAGCGTCTGGAAATAGGGTATCGGGATCACCGAGAGAGAAAGCAGGCTGAGATAGGACGCGGCATCTGCCCATTGCGGGCCGAGCAGAATGCTGGTCACCATATCCGCCGTGAGCGATATCCCGACGCACACAGGCAGCGAGATCAGCATCGCGAAGCGACTGGCCTTGAGGAACGCGCGCTTCATTCGCTTGCTGTCGGAGCTGATCTTTGAAAAGGCCGCCATGACCGGTTGCAGCGCTGGTCCTATGATGCTCTGGGTCGGGATAACCGCCACATCGCTTGCGACCGCGTAGCGGCCGAGCATGGCATTGTTCCCCGCTGCACCGACCAGGAACCGGTCGAATTGCCAGTTCACCGCGGATACGAGCTGCGCCGAGCTGAACCAGCCGATGAACCCGGCAAAATCGGAAAGCCGTTTCAGTGAAAATCTCGGAAAATAAGGTGCCACCAGATAGGTCGCGACAGTTGCTGCAAACGCGGTCGTGACGAAATTGACGACAAGTGCCCAGTAACTTCCGCCGACGAGAACGACGAAGACTGCCGCCGCGAAGGCGCAGAGCTTGCTGCTGATTTCGATGAGGACCGTAGGGCGAAAATCCAGGCCTCTCGCGAAATGCACCATGGCCGGGCTCATGAACCCTTTTGCGATGGGGCCGAGCGACATGACGGCGATAACCGAAACGAGCGATGCATTCCCGTTGATCATGGAGTAAGGCCAGGTGGCAACCAAGAATATCAGCGCTATCGCCACGCTTCGCATCATGCCCAAGGTAAAGCCTGTATCGAGATGGCTTTTGTCGAGTGCGGGGAGACGGACGAGGGCTTGCGTGACCGGTACCTCGAGCACGGTGTCGACGATCATCACCAGGGCCATTGCCAACGCCACCAATCCAAACTCGGCCGGTGAAAGGAGGCGGGCAAGGATCAACATGTTGCAGAAGTCGATGCCGCGACCGACAAAGCGGGAAAAAACCAGCCAACTGGCTCCTTTGAGGGCCGCAAACGCAAGCATTACACGCCCGCCTCGAATAGGTTCAACGCAAACCTGCCGAAAAGCCGCGAACCACGTGCGCCACTTCGAGGGCGCGCAGCAATGCGGGCTTCAGACGAGGAAATTCCTGGGCAATCGCCCCTTCGCGCCAAAGCTGGCACTTCACGGCGCGAATCTTGGTTGTCATTCCCGCTCGGACCGCGGGAGCTACAGTTGCCACGAGTTCCGACCGCCCGAAGTCTACCGAACGCGGTGCCACGCCCAAGGCGATCATGTCCGACTTCGATGGATTGATAATCGCCTGCTTCAACCTGAGCCAGGCACCTTCCGCATCACGGAGGATCTCGGCGCCGCTCGAGAGGTTATCGATATACCGTAATGCCCCGGTGAGCAAAGGATTGTACCCGGCAGGATCGAGGCTCCCAAATCGTACATCTCCTGAATTGCCGATGATTGTGCCGTCGGGCCTCATTGCAAGTGTTCTCACCGATGGTATGGCCGGTTCGAACAAGCTCTCGATGATATGCCAGTATCGCAAGACCACCGTCCTCGTCTTGAAGGGATTATAGAAGCGGTTTTCCACCACGAGGCCGGCCACTTGCTGGAAATGATCCTCGCTCAGCCCTTTGTAGTTGCACCGCGCAAACTGCACCGTCTCGAATCGGCGCTCCGGTAATCCGACAGCGAGGAGGCGTTGCGTACTGCCATAGAGGCCGGTATCGCAAAGGATAAGGCGCTCGGCATTGCCGGCAATCTGATCCAGATGCGTTTTGAAATATTCGTTCTGGACCCGAATATCCCGGTCGACCGGCTGACCTGCCGGCGTATCGAGCATGGCGAAGAAACGGCTTGCATCGAAGGTCTGTTGCCATTCGGCCGGAAGCTCATATGGGTTACTGCCCAGCGAGTGGGCGACGGTCGCAAAGCTTGCGCCATGGAATTCTCTCGCCAGCTCGTCGAGCACGGCCGGATTCCTCGCACCGGCTGCGGTGCGCGCAGCAACGAGGCGCGAGATCAGGATGTTTTCGCGCTTCAGCGGAAGAGGCAGCCGAAGAGCCGATTGAAGCCGTTCGAACGCCTCGCGGACGCCAAGTCCACCTCGGGCGCAAAACAACATCACGGCATCGCCGCTCGAACTGGCCTGCTGTCCATAGAGCCACAGCAGCAGACAAAGTTCCGCAACGATCGGACCGAAGATCTGTTCTCCGAAGCCTATCTGATCGGCGGTCTTCGGTACGAACCTCCGAGGCACCAATCCGCGCCTTACCTGCCGGACGCCCTCCGAGACAGCCCCATCGGCTCGGCTGACGAAACGTTTCAAGCGGTTTTTGGGGATGTGGATAGCCTTCAGGCCTATCTCATGCGGGATATGGTAATCGGCAAACCAGTCGTCGCCGATGTGCATGGCATCGGAGATATCCAGATTTTCAGCTTCCAGAACGAGCGAAAACAAGTCGCCCTGCCGTTTGCTCGCTCCCAGGTCGGCACTGGAATAGATCTTGTCCAGGAGGCCTGGTCCGTGGAAGTGATCGATAAGCTCGCTGACCCTATCGCTCGAAAGGCCCGTGTCGCTGATGGCGACGACGCGTATTCCCGCTTGACGATGGCGCCTCAGAAGCATGGCGAGCTCGCCATTCGCGAAGAGAGCCTGCTTCTCGACATCGATCTCGATGTTCATTCGACGGTCCAGCAGCGAATGCGACAAACCGAGAATGGTGAGCTGCCGGGCGATGACGTCGCTGAGGCGCACCTCGCCTCGCCGGCCCGACATGCTGACCGCCCGATAAGCCATCCTTTCGGCGAGCAGCCTGGTGCGGATGAGATCTTCGGGAGAGACGGCTGACCCCGTATCCCGCAGGAAGCGGGCAAAGCGCTTTTCGCCGTCGATGATGCGCGAGCGCTGTGATTGGCCGGTGCGCAACAGGAGTGTGTCGAATACGTCCGTTGAGATCAGTCTTATGGGATGAAGGCGCTTGTGGAGCTGCTCAAGGCTTCGCTGCAGCATTCAATACTCTCCTGATCAATTCCATCGAAGTACGCTCGAACGCGGCGAGGGCATTTTCAATATTGCGGGAAAAACATGCCTGAAGCGCCTCCGTCTGATGGCGCAGCACCCTTTTGGTTGAGATACCTTAACAGAGATAGACAAAAGGCTTCAAGTTAAATTATCATGTAAAAATAGCTACATGTGGCTAAAATATAAGCATTCTATAGTCTATATCGAACAAAAAATAGAATTACCGAACATCTCTGTATCTTATTGGCGCCAGTAGTCCAGAATTTCTAGATCGAAGGATGGAGGTCAGCATGAATGAAACAGGCATGCCCTCATTTATAGAGGCGATTGATGCCGATTATGATGCGATTGTGCTTGGGGCAGGGGTTAGCGGCCTGGTTTCAGCCTCGGTGATTACCAAACAAGGTTCCAAGCGCGTCCTGATTGTGGACGAGTACAGTCACATCGGTGGAAACCACATGGATTGGTCGTCAGGCGGTTACACCTTCGATATAGGCAGTCTCATTTTTCAGGACGATTCTCCTCTTCTCACGCATTTTCCGGAACTGCTTTCCCTCTATGTGCCGATCGAGCCCCGATGGGGGAGGTTGACCCCCCAAAGGATCGTGACGGATTATCCCATCTCGCTGCGGGACGACATCGTGGGATCCGGCCTGGCAGGCATGTTGCGGATTTTCGGATCGGTCTGTTACGCCCGGCTATTTCAGCGCAAGATGCGCAACGCGAAAGATTTTGCCCGGTATTGGATCGGGTCGGAGCTTCTGCGGCGCTCGGGCCTGGAATCCTACATGCGCCGGTTCTATGGTATTGCGCTGGAGCAGATCGGCATCGATCTTGCTCAGAAAAGGATGCTGTGGATCAGCGAGCATGCTTCGCTGCGCAATCTCTTGGGTCGCCTGTTCCGTCCAATGCGGAACGGGCCGACGAACAGGCAGCTCGCTCGTCCGAAAGCGGGGTTCGCCCCCCTTTACAGGCTTGCCCAGGACAATCTGGAAAGACGAGGCGTGACATTTGTTCTGGGCGCGAAGCCCCTCGCGATCGATCGCGTTGACGGTGGTTTTCGTCTGAGGCTCGAAGATCGCGTGGTCAGGGCAAGTCGTGTCATTTCGACGATCCCAATCGAACGGGCGCAGGCTCTCTGCGATATGGCGCGCTCGCCTGGCCTGGAAACCACAACCCTCATCAGCGTCTATTTCAGCTTTTCGGGAAAGCGCGGTTTTTCGCAGCCGATCATGTATAACTTTTCTCACGAGGGCGCCTGGAAGAGGCTGACGGTTTATTCCGATTTCTACGGGCCGACCGATGGCCGCGAGTATTTCGGGGTGGAAGTCATCGGCGAACAGGTCGGCGGATCGACTGATGCGGCCGAAAGAGATTTTCGCGATCATGTGAAAGCGAACGGGCTTTTCGTGGGAGATTTAACTCTCGAAGGAAGTCAGACCTTGACGCACGCATATCCGGTCTATGCCCAGGGTGCGGCGCGCCAGGCGGAGGAGGCCAGAGCCGCGCTTACGGATTTCGGGATAGAATCCTTCGGACGCCATGGCGGTTTCAATTATCAGCCGACGGCCCGCGTCTCCACTCTCGATGCAGAAGCTGCCCTCGGTTTTGAACGGCAGGTGGCGAAGTCGGCAGAACCCGATGCTGCGACCGGCCTGGCCGGGACAGAACAACCGCAACCGCATCCGCCGCTGATTTTACCCTCTCCCACAAGCGCGTGAGGCGACAATGCGGATAATTCACATTCTCAACCATACCAGACGGCTGAACGGCAATGTGCACGCGGCCATCGATCTCGCCTGCGCTCAGGTCAAGCTGGGGCACGACGTGCTTGTCGTTAGCGGTGGCGGGGACTTCGACCGTTTGCTTGCGGGCAACAAGGTTGCGGTGGAGCGGATCGATCAGGAGCGAAAACCGCTTACGGTCCTAAAGGCGCTTCCGGCATTCAGGCGGCTCGTCAAGACCTGGAAGCCGGATATCGTACATGCCCACATGATGACGAGTGCTGTCTTGGCATTCCCTGTATGCCGGTTATCGGGGATACCGCTCATCACCACCGTGCATAACGCATTTGAAAAAAGTGCCGTTCTTATGGGGCTTGGCAACCGCGTCGTCGCCGTCAGCGAGGCGGTCGGGCAATCCATGCGAGAACGAGGTATTGCTGCCCGCAAGCTGCACGTCGTGCTGAACGGCACGATCGGTTCGGCGCGATTCGATGGGCGCAGCAGAACGCCGGCGCAGATGCACAGGCCGAACATTCTTTTCGTGGGAGGGCTGCACCCGCGAAAGGGTCTTCCGGATTTGCTTGAAGCTTTTCGTCTGACCCGGCAAGCGGGCATAATCACTCATCTCTATATCGCAGGCGGTGGCCCGTTTGAAACCGAGTATCGCCGATTGGCCGAAGAAACCGGTCATGTCGATGCCATCACGTTCATCGGCGCGATTGACGAGCCCTTTTCTTACATGATGGGGGCCGATATCTTCGTCCTTCCGTCGCATGCCGATCCTGCCCCGCTTGTCCTTTCCGAGGCGCGTGAAGCAGGCTGCGCCGTGATCGGCGCGGATGTCGACGGAATTCCGCAGTTGCTTGGATACGGTGAGGCCGGAATGTTGACGCCCCCGCGGGATCCGCAGGCCCTGGCCTCTCTTCTCATCGAACTGCTGTCCGATCCTCGTCTCCTGGAGGTTTGGAAATCGAGAAGTCAATTGAATCTCGGCAATCTGACGATCGAGCGCGTCGCGCGCGAAACCTTCGATGTCTACAAGAGCGCGATGCCATTTCGCGCCAGGCCCACCGCTGCGCCAGCCTGATCATGGAGGCATGTCATAGGACGACGACCGCGTCTGCCGCACTAACCGCGACCCAGCCGCCGTTTCAGGTAGCTTTCCGCGTGGGGATCGGCGTAGTGGAACAACGCGGTAGCCCTGACTGCGCCTTCGTCCACCGGTTCGTTCGTATGGATGCTGCGATAGCCCCAGAAGAGATAGAGGCTGCCGGGAACCATGGCGACACGTCTGATACCCTTGCCCAGCGACAATCGTGTCCGCAGAATTCGCTGGGTCAGGGCGTTGTCTAGTATGACCTTGTCAACAAGGTTGAACAGGTAGTTTGAACGGATACCGCGTGTGTTCGGGATGATCAGAAAGTCGCCCCGCTTGCCGGATTGCGGGATTTCCACCGGTACCAGCGCCGTTACCGCGTAGGAATCATAGTGGAACATCAGTGAATGGCTCAATACGCTCTTGCCCGTAAGGCAACGCAAGATCTGGTAAAAATGTACTTCGGGCGGCGCACGCCCGAGACCCGCCGAGTAGATCCGGGAAAAGAGCGACTGGAATTCCGGGCAATTGGCGAGAATTTCGAGATCCGAGCCGGCAAGCTCGTTATTCTTCAATGAGACCGACTGTTGGCCGCCGAGCGATATCGCGGAGTAGACGACCCCCCGCATTCGCGCGAGATCTTCAGCTGAAAGGAAGTCACTATGGCAATAGATGCCTTCCGTGTTCATCTCATGCGCTATCGCGTTGATCTTGTCGTCCGACAATTCGGAAAGCCAGGATTTTGCATTTGATATGGAGGACATTATGGGCTCCTTTTCAGAGCAGGATGTTAACTCCGCAGGCTTTCTTGATAAAAAGACCGCTTTTATTTTAAGCTTGATGCTTGGAGGCGCCTCGTTTGTCTGACTGGAAAGCTTAAGGAGATCTTCGCCTTCCTTTTCCCCGCGCGAGATATACGTTTCCAGCGAGATATCCGATCTGCAAGAGAACGAAGCAAAATGCGGAATTCTCAAGAACATTCCATAATTTGCCCTCGTATTGGTAGCTGATAAATCCGAAAGCCATCGAAATTATTGCCGTGTGGATCAACGTGTTTGGCCAGCCGATCAGGCTCGTGGCTTTGTTAAGGAGGTGTCTCATGGCAATGCCTTCATGCTGACGACCCGCGATCGTCGCAAGGAGGGCGGTCATACCGGACCCGGTCACGGCGTGCGGCCCATATTCTGTCTCTCGGTTCGCGGCGCTCACGAACTATTCACGAAGCGAACAGCAATTTCTGACGTCAAGGAAGGAAAACTTTAGGCGGACATCCGTACGTCTAAAGGAGTAATTACCGCTTGAATGAACACGTTCCTAAATATGTCGATATAGATTCCCGTCGTTATCCTAAATCTATCCATGGTCGCATTGCATCATTGGATTGAGGTTCATCCTTTAAGTTCATCAATGAAATATACTACCCAAATAATCTTCCTATCTTTCCCTACTTTGTTTTGCCATAAAGTGGTTGATTGCGCGGCTGCTGCCGGAACGCGAGGCTGTTCCGGCGAAGGTTCTTGAGCGGATCGACGCGCATGGGAAGCTGATGACGCCGATCCTAAGCACCTGTATGGACCACCCCGATGGGACCCGCAGCCAAGCAGCGATGATGCTCCATCTTAACTCGCTCGCCAGTTCTCCTGCATGTCTTCACGCGTTTCCACAAGGTGTCGTCAATCCCTCTGAGGGATGCACCTCCTGGACGACATGCAACTCGTCGGGATGGCCTCGCTCCCCACTGGATCGATCTCTAAACCGCATCGATCCAAAGTCGGAGCCAGGTGTTAAATCAGTCGCTTGCGCAGCCAGGCGGATGCGGCGTCGATGATGTAGACCATGGCGATGATCATTAAGATGATCGACCAGGCTTCCGGCCAGCGAAAGGCGTGCATGCGGTCTGCCAGCAGGAAGCCGATGCCGCCGGCGCCGACGATGCCGAGGATCGTACCGGAGCGGGCGTTGGACTCGAAATTGTAGAGGATGATCGACAGGATCACCGGCAGTGATTGCGGGATGATCGCATAACGAATCGCCTGGAAATGGCTGCCGCCGGAGGCCTTGACGCCATCCACCGGCCGGCGCGAGGTGTTTTCGATCGCTTCGGCGAAGAGTTTGGCGAAGGTGCCGATTTCCGAGACTGCGATGGCGAGGATGCCGGCCATCGGGCCGAGCCCGAAAGCGCGGATGAAGATCAGCGCCAGGATGATCTGCTCCACGGCGCGCAGCGCATCGAAACCGCGCCGCGAGATCAGTCTGAGCCAGCTAAGCGGCATGATGTTCTTGGCGCCGAGTAGGGCGAGCGGCAGGGCGACGACTGCTCCGAGCAGCGTGCCGAGGAAGGCCATGACGGCGGTTTCACCCAGACCTTCAAGGATTTCGCGCCACTCTTCCCACCTGATCCAGATGTGCGGCGGCAACATGAAGGCGATGATATTGCCGAGCCGCGTCAGGCCTTCAAGGATGCGAGCCGGCGACACTCCGAAAGCAAAAGCGGCATAAACCGTCGGGGCGAGCAGCAGGGTCAGGGTCGCATAAGGCAAAAGGCGCTTCCCGAGAGGTTTGTCGAAGGCTTCCGGAAGCCTCAGCCTTGCCGTTTTCACGGCATCCGTCGCGTCAGAGATGATAACGTCGCTCATGCCCAGCTCTCCGAAAGGCCGATGATGCGGTGGCGCAGCTTTTCGCTGGCGAAGTCGATGATCGTGACCGTCACCAGAATGATGACGAACAGCGACGAAAGGTCCGTATATTCCTGCAGCGACATAGCGGTGCGGATTTCCTGGCCCAGGCCGCCGGCACCGACATAACCGATGATCGAGGAGGAGCGGACGTTGATTTCGAAACGCAGCAACGTGTAGCTGATGACATTAGGAATGACCTGCGGCACGGCGCCATAACGCATCTGCTGGAACCAGTTGCCGCCGGAGGCCCTGATGCCCTCGATCGGCCGCATGTCGATATTCTCGTTGGCTTCCGAATAAAGCTTGCCGAGCGAGCCGGTCGCATGAAGCCCAATCGCCAGCACGCCGGCGAGCGGCCCGATGCCGAAACAGAAAACGAAGATCAGCGCCCAGACGAGTTCCGGCACGGTGCGGATGATTTCGAGGTAGCGGCGGGCAATAGCCGAGACGAGCTTTCCGGGGCTTAAGTTTCGGGCCGCGAAGAAGCTGAGGACGAAGCCGCCGAAGACGCCGAGCACGGTCGCCGCATAGGCAATTAGGATAGTCTCGAACAGCAAGTTGAGCCAGATCTTCCAGCGCCAGAACCATTCGGAGAGATCGGCGCCTAAAGTGGCGAAACGCAGTCTCGGAACGGTCTTTTCCAGATATTCGCCAAGCCGCGGCAGGCCGGCCCAGATCTTGAGCATCGAAACGCGCTCGCCGCCCGGCAGCGAGACATCGGTGAAGCCGAAGAAGCCGCCGACATAAGCGGAAAACACCACGGCCACGACGAACAGCAGCGTGGAGATGACCTGCACGCGCTGCGCGTTTCGCCGCGCCTGCGAATAGTCGGCGTGGAAATTGCTGATCGCCGGAGATTGAACGGTCATTGATTGAGCAGCCTTGGCCTCGTCCGGAAAAGAAGTGGCGCCGGGAAAGCCTGGCGCCACGCTGTATCAAAGTCTTGATCAGCCTTGGCGGCGCTGCTTGCGCAGCCACTCGCGCATTTCGACGATCCACTGGTAGCGGTCGTGGTTGACTTCGATATAGCCGTTGGCGGTTTCGTCGCCGGAGGTGATTTCCTTGTAGACGGCCGGGTCGTTCTTCGGCAGTTCCTTGATCGCGTTCTTGACGGCGCTGATCAGGTCGGCCGGAAGGTTGTTGCGGGTGGTCAGCGGGCCGTTGGTGATTTCCGGCGACTGCCAGATGCGGCAGATCTGGCCGGCCGGGATCATGCCCTTGGCTTCCATGCGCTGCGGAATGCCGCTCTTTTCGGTGTTGATATAGGTGGCGGCGGCATCGAATTGCTTGTTGAGAACGCCCATCACGCCGGTTTCATGCGCGCCGGAGAAGGGGACGGCCGAGAAATAAGTCTTCGGATCGTAACCCTGCTTCACGAGGTTGAAGAAAGGAACGGCATAACCCGACGTGGAGTCCGGATCGGCGAAGGCGAGAACCTTGCCCTTCAGGTCCTCGATCTTCTTGTAGCCGGAGTCGCAGCGGACGGTGACGACAGAATAATAACCGCTGGCGCCTTCCCTATCGACCTGGGCGAGGAGCGGCTGAACACCGCCATTGCTTTCGGTATAGGCTGCGGCATAGGCCGACGAACCGAGATTGGCGAATTCGATCTGGTTGGAGGCGAGGGCCTGGATGACGCCGTCATAGCTGCCCGCGGTGAAGATCTCGACCTTCACGCCGAGCTGTTTTTCGAGATAGGCCGTGAAAGCCTTCCAGCGGGTAAGGCGATCCTTTTCGTTTTCGGACGAGGTGATGCCGAAACGGATCGTCTTGTAGGTCTGCTTCCATTCCTGCGCCCGGGCAGTACCAAGGGCAGAGAAGGCAAGCGCGGCCGTTACGGCCACGGTCGTGAGGACGTTTTTCATTGATCTCTCCAGGGGTGAACTTGCGGCCCGGCGCCATTGCCAGTGCCGAAGGGTCGTCAGGCCATCGTCACGGGTCGGCTCTCTTTTCCCGCGGGGGCGCGAATGGCCGTCGATGTCACGCTCTCGTCGAGTTCGAATTCGCCGCTTTCGTCGCCGTAAATGCTGTTCAGGCGCTCGCGGGTCAGTTCCGCCGGCGTGCCTTCGAAAACCACCCGGCCGAAGCGCATGGCGATGATCCGGTCGCAATAGGCGCGCGCCGTATCGAGTGTGTGCAAGTTGACGAGGACGGTGATCCGATCCTCGCGATTGATGCGGCGCAGCGCATCCATGACCCGCGTGGCATTGGCGGGATCGAGTGAGGCGATCGGCTCGTCTGCCAGCATGATTTCCGGGCGCTGCACGAGCGCCTTGGCGATCGCGACGCGCTGCTGCTGGCCGCCCGACAGCGTGCCAGCTTTTTGCAACGCCTGCGGCAGGAGATCAAGGCGGTCCAACGCCTGGACCGCCATGGCCGTTTCCTCTTCCGTGAAGCGGCGCGCGACCGTCGAGAAGATGCCCTGTTGGGCAATGCGGCCGACCAGGACGTTGGTGAGCACGTCCATCCGCTCGACCAGATTGAACTGCTGGAAGATCATGGCACAGGATGCGCGCCACAGCCGGAGGTCGCGACCCTTGAGCTTGGTAATGTCCCGGCCGTCGAATATGATGCGACCCTTGGTCGGTTCGATCAGCCGGTTGACGAGCCGAAGCAGCGTCGATTTGCCGGCGCCGCTGCGGCCGATAATGCCGACCATCTGGCCAGCCTCGACAGTAACCGTCACGTCATCGACAGCATTCGTCTGGCCGAAGGTCTTTTTAAGGGAGTATAGTTCCAGCATCAATCCCGCCCTGTTAAAGCAAAGAAGGTTTCCCGCCGCCATCTGTTGAGATGGAGGATGCTCGTTTTCTGAGTTTAATAATTAATCCGTGTACGTGACAGAATTATTATAAATCGCTGATCTTCGAAATTTTATTCTGATATCTTCGGAATATGTCCGGATTTTCCGGATGATTGTAGGATTTATTGGAATAGGAGACCATTTCGGGCCGGAAGTCGCTTCCGGCCCGAAGGTTGTTTTCGGAGAGTTTTTTACGCCGCCACCGGACGGGTAAAGCCGACCACGCCGTCGGACCAGATTTTGCGGCCGCCACGTATCGTGGCACGTACGCGCGGCATCTTGCCCCGTTCGGCGATGACGAAATCGGCCCGCAGACCTTCGGCGATCTGGCCGCGATCGTTGAGACCGAGAGCCGTTGCCGGGTTGGCGCTGGCAAGCGCAACCGAAGCCGACAGGCCTCCGGTCCTCAAATCACCGAGCGCGATCACCGCCGGCAGGATGGCCGACGGGTGATAGTCGCTGGCCAGAATATCGAGCACGCCGGCCTCGAAGGCTTCGCGGGCCGAAAGATTGCCGGAATAGGAGAGGCCGCGCAGCGCGTTCGGTGCGCCCATGGCAGTGGCGAGCCCGAGGCGCTTGGCTTCGGCGGCGACGTCCAGAGTGATCGGGAATTCGCTAATCGCGGCGCCGATGCCGTGCATCAGCGAGACCTTTTCGAGCGTGTCGTCGTCATGTGAGGCGATTGCGACGCCCCTTTCCCGAGCCAGTTCCGCCAGTCCTGTCACGACGTGCATGGCATCGCCATGGGCTTCGCGCTGGGCGATCCGCTCCTTTACCATTTCGACGGCGCTGGCGTAGTCGATCTTTCTCGCCTTCGCCATGTTGCGGGTGTGGATTTCGAGATCGCGATACTGACCCTGTCCCGGAGTGTGGTCCATCAGCGAGATCATGCCGAGCGCGCCTGACGTCATCAGCTTTTCGGCAACTTCAACCGCAGAAGGGAAGGTGATCTCGAAACGGGCGTGGACGCGATGGTCGATAAGCAGTTCGTCACGCATGTCGGCCAATGCGGAGATCAGCGCCGTCGTATGCTCTACGGAGCGGACATTGCCGTAGGTGGCAGGCGTGAAGGCGAGTGCTGCATAGGCGGTGGTGATGCCGTTTGCCGCAAGCTTCTTGTCCAGATCGTAGATGCCCAGTTCGAGCGGCATGCGGACATTGGCGCGGGGCTCGACCTCCTTCTCGATCATGTCGCCATGCATGTCGACGAAGCCCGGCAGGAGCAGCCGGCCTTTGCCATCGATATCCGCATTGGCGACCGGCTTTTCGCTGATCTCGGCGATCAGGCCGTTCTCGATCCTCAGTGCGCCACGTTCGATGACGCGGTCTTTCAGGACGATTTCGAAATCACTCAACCACATTGTCTGTTTCATCCGCAATCTTGATGGTTTCCAATTGAATTTCCCGGTCAATCAGATGAGCGACGTCTTCCGGGTGATGGAATACGCCGATCATCGCGACGCCGGAATCCTTGAGCTCGGCGAGGCGATCGACAAGAGCCTTTCGCGCCGACCGGTCGAGCGAGGCGGTCGGCTCGTCGAGCAGCAGCAGGCGCTGCGGCAGGATGAGCGCGCGGGCCAGATTGACCTTCTGCTGCTCGCCGCCCGAGAAGGTGGACGGGTAAGCGGGCCAGAGTTGCGGCTTGACGCCGAAGGCGGCGAGCCAGCGGCGGGCTTCCGCCAAGGCTTCCGGCCGCGGCATGCCGGCGAGGCGCAGCGGTTCGGCGACGATCTCCTCGGCTGCAACACGAGGACGGGCGTTGAGGAACTGGGTGACGAAACCGATTTCCCGGCGGCGCAGGATGGCGATATCGACATCGGCGGCAGAGGCGAGATCGATCACACCTTCGCTGGTGTAATACCAGGCGTGGCCGGCACGCGGGAGGTAGGAGCGGTAGATGGTGCGCAGCAGTGTTGATTTGCCCGCGCCGTTTTCGCCCCTGAGCAGGATGAATTCGCCTTCGCCAAGTTCGAATTCGATATTCTCGAAAGCGTAGAGCGTGCGTTTGAGGTGATGCATCTCGAACTGTTTGGCGAGACCTTCGATGCGCAGCACGGGTGCGCGCTTGGGAGATACTTGGATGTTCATGGTCGCATCTCCCTTTCAGAGTTTCGCGTGAACGAGTTGCTGGGTGTAGCTATGCTGCGGGTCCTGGAAGATCTGGTCGGCCAAACCCTGTTCCACCACTTCGCCGCGGCGCATAACCATAACCCGGTCAGCCATCGTGCGTATGACGCCAAGATCATGGGAGACGAGAACCATGGTGATCGAACGATCCCGCTGCAGCCTTTTCAGCGTATCGAGCACCAGTGCCTGGACGCTGACATCGAGGCCGGTGGTCGGTTCGTCGAGGAGGAGCACGGCCGGTTCCAGCGCGATCGCCTTGGCAAGCTGGACGCGCTGCTGCATGCCGCCTGAAAGCTCGCGCGGACGGGCATCCATGCGGTCGCTCGGGAATTCCGAGGCGTCGAGGGATTCTTTTGCGCGGGCGCGCAGTTCGGCGAAGTTGCGTTTTCCCGCGATCAGCAGGCGTTCGGCGACATTGCCGCTGCTCGTGTGGTTCATCAGCAAGCCGAGATGCGGGTTCTGGTAGACGATGCCGATATGATGGGCGCGCAGCATGCGGCGCTCGAAGCGATCGAGCGTAAAGAGGTTGCGGTCCTCATGGCCCGGAAGCGCCAGATTATAGGCGCCGGTATCCGGCGTGTCCTCGAGGTTCATCATGCGCAGCAGCGTCGATTTGCCGGAGCCGGATTCACCAACGATGCCGAGCACTTCGCCCGGATAGACGGTGGCATCGACACCGGCGAGCGCGATGACATTGCCGTAATTCTTGGCGATGCCGCGCATTTTCAGGATCGGGTCGCCTGGCATCAGCCGCGGCGGCTGGCGCTTCAGGCCGCCCGGGTTGTCGAGAGTGAGGGCGGCCATCAGTCCATCTTTCCGTTGTTGTACCAGGTTTCGCCGATCTCGATCGTCTCGCCTTCCGACTTGTGGATGTGCTTGACGCCGAAATGGCTGTCGGAGAGTTCGTATTGCGACGAGCCGTCGTCCTGCGGCAGCTCGTTCATGAAATAGCCGGTGACATTGCTGCGGTAGCAGGTTTTGTCCTGATGATCCTCAACCCGGTAGGGCACGTCATCAAAGACCAGCGGTTCGACGCTGGTATAGGGCGGCACGGCGAAGATGCGCTTTTCGCGGCCGGCCGACAGGATCGTCAGATGATCCGCCTGGTTGAGTTTCGGCACGTCCCAGCGCGGAATCGGCGAGGGCGTCATGACGTGGCGGCCGTTGACCATGCTGGGATAGCTGGATCCCTGCATGATGCGGCCGGAGCGGACGAGCTGTTCGTATAGGATCAGCCAGAGCTGGCCGTAATCGGCATCGCCGTGCATTTCGCGGGCGACTGACATGTCCGGCTGGACGGGGCGCAGCGGTTCCGGGTTCGGCACCTGCAGCACGAGGATCTGGTCTTCGCGGAGTTTTTCCTCCGGAATGCGGTGGCGGGACTGGATGATGGTCGCCTCCTGCGTATCCTCGGTTTCGACCGCGCCGCCGACGCGGCCGACGAACTTGCGGATGCTGCTGGCGTTGACGCTATCGTCCGAGCCCTGGTCGATGACCTTGACGATCGAGTCCGGCTTCAGGAGCGTCAATGTGACCTGCAGGCCGCCGGTGCCCCAGCCGCGAGCGATCGGCACTTCGCGACTGGCATAAGGTACCTGATAGCCGGGTACAGCGATCGCCTTCAGGATGCGGCGGCGCAGTTCACGCTTGGCCGATTCATCGAGGAAACCGTAGTTGAAGGCCGCCCAGGGCCTGGTGAGTTCCTGCAGCGTTGTCACAGCGCGACCTCTTCCTCGTCTTCTTGTTCGGAAAGCTCTTCCTTACCTACCGGCTTGGAAGCCGCGGTCTCCTTGTCGGCCTTGACGCGGCGAAGCGCGTCGAGGCTCGACTGGAAGGTGACATAGTGGGGAAGCTTGAAGTGGATGCAGAAGCCGGAGCTTTCGACCGGCTCGGTGTGGTAGAGCACGAATTCCTCGTTGGAAGCCGGATGCGGGTTCGGCTGGCGGGAGGCGATATCCAGTGTTGCCGCCGAGATCACCTTCACCTCGTTCCAGCCGAAGGTGGCCGAGAAGCCGAGCTGTAATTCGTGGGTCTTGGTGATGACCTCGGTCTGGCTGACACGCACGCGGCCGGCGCTGAAGACGGTGCCGCGTGGATGGCGTAGCCGCACCGGCGCTTCCGCGAGGCGCAGTTCGTTGACGGTCGGGTGGACCGAACCGTAGCCACGCATGGTGGCGTAACCGAGGGCTAACGTGCCGCCGGTGTCTGCGCGGGCGAGGCTCTGCAGCTTATGGGCACGGTTGACCGGGAAAAGCAGCGGCTCGCGGGTGAGATCGGGGATATCGTCGGGAACTACGGTTTCGGTTGGGTAGTCCTCGATCAGGCCCTGTACCTTCTGCCAGGCGGCGAGCGACGGCTGGGTCGCCGGTGCCGGCTCGGCGGCCGGGATGACCTGATCGGGGGTGTAATCCTCGCCTTTCAGCACGCTGACCTGCAGCAGTCGGTGCGAATAATCGAGTGTCGGTCCGAGGATCTGGCCACCCGGAATATCCTTGAAGGCCGCCGAGATGCGGCGGACGGTGAAGAGGTCCGCCTGGGCGACCGGCTCGCAGACGGCAAGCCGCGGCTGCGTGGTGCGGTAGGCGCGCAGCAGCAGGACCGCTTCATAAAGTTCGCCGCCCGCCTGGGCGATGGCGAGCGCTGCGAGGTCGGGCTCATAGAGCGACGCTTCGCCCATGACGCGGTCGATCAGGTAGGGAAGGCCCTTGCGAACCTCATCGATACGGGCGCGGGTGATCGTGCCGAGATCGCCGCGGAACAGCCTTTCGGCCTGTTCGATCGCGCGTTCGCCGCCACGGGTAGCTACATAGGCCATCAGAGCACCTCGATTTTCGTGGAACGGGGGATGCCGACCAGCCGGTCGGCATCGACGAGATAGAGATCCCAGCCGAGCGGATACCGGATCGCCTTCTGACGCATTGACCAGAAGGACGGATCGATGCCGCCGATCTGGATCGTCAGCGAGCCCTTGATGCCGGGGCCGGTAAGGCGGAGCGATCGGCCCGAACCGATAGTGGCCAGCGCGAAGAGCGTCGCAGCCTCGTCCGGGTAAGGCAACGAGCCGATGCTGATCGTCGAAAGTGCCTTGACTTCAGCTTCGGAGCCGAGTGAGGCGAAGACGTATTCGGCCTTTTCCAGCGCCGCGCGCTGGGCGCCGGTATTGGCAAGCCGCTGGTCGAGCGCCGCGTTATCGGCGGCGAAGAAGGTGCATTCGCGGTCGAGCAGGCTTTCGGCCAGCGTCTCGAAGCCCCCGAAGGGCAAGGTGCGGACGAGGCCGGGGCGGCTCAGCGCCCACATCAGTTCATC
Organism: Neorhizobium sp. 2083; assembly: GCF_031455615.1. Classification (NCBI taxonomy): domain Bacteria; kingdom Pseudomonadati; phylum Pseudomonadota; class Alphaproteobacteria; order Hyphomicrobiales; family Rhizobiaceae; genus Neorhizobium; species Neorhizobium sp. 2083. The sequence continues at coordinate 132,032 of NZ_JAVDTC010000003.1, forward strand.
GAACGTCGCATTGGTGCGGCTGTCATCTGCGGTGGGGAGGAGGGAGAGCGTCACGGTCAGAAGGTCTCCATCTGCACGCGGGTCGCCTCGACCTTTTTCAGCCGCTCGCGATCGGTTTCTTCCTGGTGCAGGCGTTCGGTATCGAGCAGTTGAAGGATGGGGCCGGTCTGATGGCTGGCGGCGATCGCTGCGTCGATGACGGCCATCGCCATCGCGTGTTCGAGATCGCGGCCGGTTACGGCGCCGTACCCTTCGACATTGCGATCCGGAACGCGGATATGCGCTTCGGCGATAAGGACTTCGCCGAGATGGAAGGCGGTGTTGCGCACCGTATCCATAAACGGCAGCATCGCGAGCCCAGTGCGGTTGGTGATCACCGAGACCCCGCCGAGGTCGGTCAGTACACTTTCGGCGCAGGCCTTGATGGGTTCCGGGCGGCTCGCCGCCAGAATGTCGAGCGCCTGCACATGGGTATAGGTTCCCAGGGCATAGGCTCCGATGACCGGTTCCCCGGTCGCCACGTCAGTCATTGGTCTTCCTCTCTTCGGATATTCCTACTGCCCGACCTGCGGGCGTTTCATCGTTGTCGATGACGAACTGCATTCTCTCGCCGGCCCAGACCACGTCGGAATAGGCGATCGGTCGGCCTTCCATATCGACGTCGACCTTCTGGGTGACGAGAATGGGCTGTTCCGGCGACTGCGCCAGAAGCCGGGATTCCTCGGCAATCGGCAGGCGGGTGAGGATGGTTGTGGTGTGGCGCACATAGTCGGAAATGCCGAAATCCCGGTAGATTTCGGTTACCGAAGAACCGGTGCGCCGGCGCTCCGGCATATCCGGAAAACGCTCTACCGGGTGATAGGTGCGGCTGACGCTGACCGGCACGTCATCGGCAAAGCTGCGCCGGATGATCATGTAGACCTTCGAACCTTCCGGAACGCGCAAGGCCGCAGCGACGATCGGCGGGGCTGCGATCTCCATCTCGTCGATCGGCTGGCCGGAAGGGACGCGCCCCTGTTCCTTCAGGTTGCGGCTGAAGCGCGTGCGCTTGGCAATGGCATACCGGATGACCGACTGCTCCTCGACGAAAGTCCCCCGGCCCTGTTCGACCCGCACCTTGCCCGCGGCGGCCAATTCGGAGATCGCCCGCCTCACCGTGTGCCGGCCAACGCCGAAGCGCTGCATGATTTCCAGCTCGGTCGGGAGCTGACTGCGCGGAGCCAGAGCCCCGGACGCAATGTCCCGACTGATCTGCTTTTCAATGGATTGCCACTGGCCCCATTTCGGGCGTTCCGTCCGCATCATGGTCAATCCATATATTCGGATGAGTGAATAATTCATTCGGATGAATTATTCTATAATCGTCTTGGATGACAGTTGTGTGTCCGGATCGATTTTTTCGGTATTTTTGCGGGAGGACGTTCGCCCAGGATCAGGCGCCGGCGCGGAGACGCAGCCAGTCGGCAGTCTGGTGGCTTGCCCTGATTGCGGCGGCAACCTCGGTCTCGCCATCGAGCAGGGCATAAAGGAAAGCGCCGCTGAATCGGTCGCCGGCGCCGATCGTGTTCTTGACGTGAACGGGCGCGGCTGGAGCCACCTGAATGGCATCAACGCCGTCAAACAGCGTGATCGGGCGAGGGCCGTCGGTGAGGACCAGCTTTTTTAGGCGCGGTCCGGCAATCGACTGGGCGCGATGCCAGACGATCTCAATTCCGTCCGCCGCATCGTCTCGCGATGAGATGACATAGTCGGCGGGGCGCGGCGTTGCCGGGCGGAGTGGCAGTTGCGAAATGACGAGCGGGATGGTGTCAAGTTGTGCGACCAGACCGGCGTCGATGTTCAGGGCGTTGAGATAGGCTGCATCGCCGCGAAGTTCCGAGCTCGCCGAAAACAGCGGACTGTTGCGCTCGCCGGGATACAGGATCGTCCTCTCGCCGTTTGGTTCGAGCAGGATTTCGAGAGGTTTGGTTTCGCCCGCGTGCAGCGCCACCTGTTCGGTGTCGAAACCCATGTCCTGCAACACCTTGAGGGCCGAGAGGCCTTGTTCGTCCCGCATCAGCCGATTGACGAGGGCGACGTCGGCGCCAAGGTCCAGAAGCTGGCAGCCGGTGAAAAAACCGCCGCCACCGAGATGGATTTCACGCGAGGAAAACCGCAGCCGGCCACCCCGCACCAGCGGATCGTCGAGTTGCCAGATGCGGTCATGGTTGACCGAGCCGATGACGATCACGCGGTGCATGGCTGCCTTATCTTTCATCGATCCCTGGTGCGAGCGCATCGACGATATAGTGCTGCGCGAACAGGAATATCACGAGGACGGGCACGATCGAAAGCAGGCTTGTCGCCATCAGCGGACCCCAGCTCTGCCCCGTTCCTTCGAGATCGGCGAAGGTGGCGATGCCGGTTGTCAGGGTCTTCTTGAACGAATCTTCGAGAACGAGTTGGCCCCAGAGGTAGATATTCCAGGCGCCCATGAAGGATATGACCGAAAGTGCCGCAATCGAGGGAATGACGTTCGGGATACCCATTTCCGTGAACTGCCGCCAGAGGCCTGATCCGTCTATCTTAGCTGCCTCGAACATCGAGCCCGGCAGCGATTGGAAGGCCTGGCGCATGTAGAAGACGTAGAAGCCGATATAGGGGATCGAAGGGATGATCATCGCGCCATAGGTGTCGAAGGCCTGCAGCTTCACCACGCCGATATACGTCGGGATAATGGCGAGAACCGACGGGAAGGACATGGTGGCGATGACGAACCAGAACAACGGCTGTTTGCCGGGAAATGCCATGCGCCCGAAGGCGAAGCCTGCCGGCACCGCCAGCAGGAGCTTGCCGACCGTGATCAGCGTTGCGGTCAGGATCGAGTTCCACAGCCACATCCATATCGGATGGCGGCTTGCTGCTTCTGTGAAATTCGCAAGCGTCGGGTTTTCCGGCCAGAAGCGGATCATCTTGTCGGCGATGAGGTCGTTCGGCGTGAAGGCAGAGGACATCATCCACACCAGCGGGAAAACGGTGATAAAACAGGTCACCAGCAGCACCGCATGGATGAACAGCCGGTGGAGGGAAAGGCGGTCGCTCATCCGTAATGCACCCGCTTTTCGGCGACACGGAACTGCAGCCAGGTGACGAGCAGGACCATAACGATGACGACCATTGCTACTGCGCTCGCCGGTCCGAACTGGAAGAAGCGCAGACCCTGCTGCCAGAGGAAGTAGAGAAGGCTGGAACTGCGCCCCGCCGGGCCACCGTGGGTCAGAACATCGATGACGCCGACGATATCGTCGAGAACATGGAAGAAAGTGGTGACGCTGATGAAGAAGGCGGTGGGCGTCATCAGCGGCAGGCTGATGGTGAAGAAATGCCGTCGCGGGCTTGCGCCATCGAGTTGCGAAGCCTCGCGCAGTTCATGCGGCAGGTTGGCGAGGGCTGCAAGCCAGAGCAGCATGTTCAGCCCGAACGTCTTCCAGAATGTGACGAGGCAGACGCAAAGCAAAGCTAGGTTCGGATCGGTATGCCAGCGTGACGGCGGAAAGCCGAGATAGCCGAAGATTTCGTTGAACAGGCCGTTGACCGGGTTGAACAGCCAGGACCATGCCACGCCCGCCACCGAATAGGCGACGATGGTCGGCAGGAACAGGCTGCCGCGGTAAAGGCCCTGCAGCGGACTCTTGCGCACCGAATGGATCATCAGCGCCAGCAGGAGTGGCAGGATGATCTGCGCGGGAATGAGGATGATGCAATAGAGCACGGTATTCCAGGCGGCCGTGCGGAAATCCACATTGGAAAAGACCGTCGCATAGTTCTTCGCACCGACGAAGCTCAGGTCGGAAGACAGCAGATTCCAGTCGAACACCGACAGCAGCGCGGAGGCGACCAGCGGGCCGTACAAAAAGATCGCCACGGACAGAACGGCTGGCCCCACGAACAGGTAGGGGACCAGCAATCGGAAGCGAGAGGACATGTTTAGGCCGCGATCAAGCCTGCGAGTTCCTGATGGGCGCCCTTGACGCCATCAGCCGGGGTGACGTCCTTGAGCAGCATGCGCGAAACCCACTTGCGCCAGACATCCTGGCCTTCCAGGCCGCGCTTGCCGGGCCAGATGGTTTCGGCTGTCAGGCCGTCAGTCAGCTGGGCAGCGGCCGGCTTCATGAAGTCGTTGATCAAAGGCACGTCGTGAACCGAGGTGTTGAGGTAGCCGACTTGCGACCAAATCGTCTGGCCTTCCTTGGAGGCGCAGAATTCCAGGAAAGCAAGTGAGGCTTCGGCCTGTTCCTTGTTCTTGGTGTAGACCGCGAGGAAATTGCCGCCGCTGTTCATCTTGCGGGCATGGCCCGGCATGCCCGGGAACTTGGTGGTGATCGCCTTGGCGGCACCGAGCGGGAAGGTCGCGGCGCGGGTCGAACTCGTGGTGCAGATGGCGAGCGCACCGGATTCGAAGGCGGCGTCCTGATCCTTGGCGGAGACGGGGAGCCACAGGCCTTCACCGGCCGGGGCGCAGAATTCCGTCATGCCGGCAACGGCTTCGAGGCTGTTCAGCGCCAGATTGCCCTGCGGATCGATGATATAGCCGCCGGCGTTCTGGATGAAGGACTGGCTGGTCCATTCGTTGTTGGACAGCGCCAGAGCCGAACGATAGGTCGGGTGCTTGCCCTTCAGCGCTGCGTCAAGCTTGCGGGCGTTTTCGTAAAGCCACTTGGTGTCGATGGTTTCCGGTAGGTTCGGATCGAGGCCGGCGGACTTCCACAGCTCACTGTTGATGAAGGTGATCGGCGTGGACATGGCCCAGGGAAGACCGATCAGCGAACCGTCGATGGTGACGAGCGGGTGAACGGACGGGCGGAAGCTGTTGATGATCGCATCGGCCTTCGCGGGATTGATCTCGCGCAGGTCGCGGGCGCCGAGCGTGCGCTTGGCGAAATAACCGAACTTCCAGCCGGTGATCATCATCGCCGGCGGGCGGCCTGCGGCGACGCTGGCGACGGCCTTGGCGGTTGCCGATTCATAGTCGCCGTCGAAACGGCTAACGACGGTGACGCCGAGCTTCCTGGCGTTGAAGGCATCGACGACCTTCTGGAACGGCTTGTCCGAACCCCAGATGCTCGACACTTCGACGGTCGCATCGGCGGAAAACGCTGGACGCGCCATGATCGCGCTTGCGCCAATTGCTGCCGTTGCTCCAGCCACGAATTGCCGACGATTGATTTCCGCCATATTCCGCTCCAAACATTCGGATGAAAAGGGATTAATTCGGATATTTCCCTTAGGGGGCGTCAATGACAGCTGTGTGAAGGCAGGCGGTGATTCCTCTTGCCCAGTACTAATCCAGTGGCTTTACGAAGGCATGACAGATCGGGGCGAATATCGCGATTGCAAGAGGTTAGGGCGAAAGGTATGGGACATTCGAATGATTTAGGAAATGTCGGGTCTTAGCGGTCATGGATAAAAAATCGTCCCATGGGCAGTGGCAGCAGGTGGAGGAGGATATTGCCGATGATATACTGAATGGCCGGTTGTCTCCCAAGGCCCAGCTTCCCAAGGAAGCGGACCTGATGGAGCGCTTTGGCGTCGGCCGCCATACGATTCGCCGGGCTATCTCCAGTCTTGAGGGTCGGGGCCTGGTGCAGGTGGAGCAGGGTCGCGGAACCTTCGTGCGCGACGGCAGGCTCGATTATCGCCTTTCCGAAAGGACCCGCTTTTCTCAGAACCTGCTCGAACAGGGCAGGGAGCCGCTTGGACAGGCCGTGCGTGAGGAAGAGATGCGGGCCTCGGCGACGGTGGCGGACGCATTGCGACTGCCAAGAGGCGAGCCGGTTTATCATATCGTAAGGCGCGGCTTCGCAGACGAGGAGCCGATCAACCTTTCAAATGCTTATTATCCCGTCAGACGTTTTCCGGGCATGGACAAGGCGCGGGCAAGTGGCCGCAGCGTAACGCTGATCCTCGCCGAATACGGCGTGCCCGACTACATCCGGCTCAGGACGGATATCATTGTCCGGATGCCGACTGCAGACGAGGCGCGGTTGCTCGAGCAGAGTAATTCCCAGCCAGTCATTATGCTCAAGAAAATAGATGTCGATATGAAGGGAACGCCAATCTCCTATTCTGAAACCGTTTGGCCGGGCGAGCGTGTGCAATTCTCGATCGACAACACAAGCCAGTTGCTTGATGCTTTAGCCCGCTACAGCAGTTCCTAGCGCCTTCAGCTTCTTATGCCTGTCACCGTCGGCGAGCTTTTCCATGCGGTGACGCGCGACAGAACCTCATCACGGGTGGGGACGATGCCGCAGCCCCATCTCCGCGACCCCGCATCGCACAGGGTCGAGATCAACAAAGCAGCGTAAGCAAACGAACTTTAGCGATCCAGAACCTCGAAATATCCGGCACCCGCATCGGTGAGAAGCGGACGCGAATCCTTGAGTGGTACTTTCAGGAGATCGTCAGTACAGGCGAATATGACGTGCGGAAGACCCTGCAGAGTGAAAATCAGCTCCTCCTGGGTGAAATATACGGCGAGATTGCTGCGGATGAGGTCGTTGTAATTACAATCCTTCTCAGTCTCATCATCGGATTGGTCGCGGTTTTCGATGACGAACTGGATGAGGTCTTCGTTTGGGCCGAAGCTGAGCAATGACGGATCCGCGACCGTCGATGGATCGACTACTGTACCGTTCGCGTTGGTTGCAGCCCAGCCGCGTAACATCGTTTCGGGCACAAGCGCTTTGCCTGTGCGCGCATCGGCAAGGCGATGCTCTCCGAAATTACTCGGATGCGCGCCCCCGCACCAATAGCTGCCGCCCTCCGCAATGCCCATAAGGCGCGACGTCAGATGTTCGACCGTGACAGATCCACCGCCGTCATATCCGCTGGTACCTTCCGCATCCTGTCCTGACCAACCGAAGCCGAGATAAGCTCTTGCCATGCAGGAAAAGGCAGGGAGGGCGAATTGCAGGCGCTGTTGCGCTAGATAGCGGTTGAGCGGTGCAGGGTCGACTTTTCCAATCGACAGAACGACCGGATAGGAGAGTCCGGTACGCCTGTCTTCGTCCATCCGATAACTCTTGCCTCCAAGATCTGTCGGGACGCCTTGCTTGAGTGGCCGATCCATCTTCAGGAAATCGTAGGGCAGGCTGTCCTCACTCAGTACCGTCGGCTGGTCGGTCCCGGTCTGCGCATAACTTGGATCGAGCGCATCGAGCAGATTTGGCTCAGTGTCGGAAATCGTCCGTTTGCCCTTCCTGACGAGGTTGACCGGCAGCGTCTTACCGCTCTCCTCGTCCCGCCATGTCCCGGACAGCCGCGCGCCGGCGCCCTCGGCAATCAAATTCCATTCGGCGGCCATAGGCGCGACATCAATGACATCGCCATGGGCGGTTTTGCAAAGCTTTTCGGTACAAGGTTTCTCCTCGGAAAGCCGCAGGGCGCTGCGACCCGTGACCTTCATACCATGCAAAGGGATGTCGCCGCCTTTTGCGAGATAGGCGTAGCGTCCGGCCCGCAATCCATCGGCACCCGGCGACGTCAGTTCAAGAATGATTGGCAGAGAGCCGATGGCGCCGGCATAGGTAACCGCCTCAGCGGCATGCACGACGCCTATTCCAAAGAGGGAGACAAACAAAGCGGCAAGAGGGAGGCGCATGTCTAATCCACAGCCGTTAGTGATCGTTAGTCTTTACCGCTCACCGCCGCAGTCCGCTAGGGATGTGATCGCCATCCTTCCCGCCAGCGATTTCGAGACGAAGAATAAACCACAGTTATGCAGGGTCCGGCCTATCGCTGGAGGATGGCCAGCGTTTCCCGGCATGACGGCGATCATCTCACTTAACGAATCCGAGAGAGGAAATTCCGATCACGGCACCCTTGGTTCTGATCCCTCAGGGCGTGCGACTTGATTGCGATACTATACTGGATCCGTGAAAACGTTGCGGCATTCACTGCGACACCCGAGGCGTCCTTCGTCAGATTATCGCGGCGGCGGCCGGTCGCGCAACAGCACGCGCAATGCTTCCATATCGCCGGAAAGCGGACGGTCATCGGCATAGTGCGGCACGGATGCGCGGACAATTTTCTGGAGTTCCTCGGTTCCTCCGGCGCGTGGAGCGACCGTCTCCAAAAAATCATGGGCTTGCGCTGCGGCCATCAATTCAATCGCCAGAATATATTCGACGTTGTCTATGACGGCGAGGAGCTTGTTTGCGGCTGCAGTCGGATGGGCAAGGAAATCCTCTTGCAGAGCAGATGTCAGCCCGCCGTCCGTGGAGGCAGGAGCAGCAAGGCGACGGTTCTCGTTGCTCAGCGCCGCAGCCGTATATTGGGCAATCATGAACCCGGAATTGCTGCCGGCATCATTCGCAAGAAAGGGCGGCAGACCACTGACGAGCGGATTGACAAGGCGATCCGTCCGCCGCTCGCTCATTGCGCCGATCTGGGCAATTGCAATCGCAAGGCTATCGGCCGCCTGTGCAACTGCATGCGCCTGCGAAGAGACAATCGGATTTTCCGGCGTGCCCAGGATCGCGGGATTGTCGGTCACGGAGGCAAGTTCTTGATCGACGATCTCGGTTGACCGTTCAAAAATATCGCGCGCAGCAACATGTGCATGGGGAATGGCGCGCATGCTGAGGGCATCCTGCGTACGCTTCCCAAGCGCGGCTGCCACAAGTCCGCTGCCTGAAAGCCGGTTGCGCAGCGATGCTCCGACAGTCGCGATACCCTTTGAAGGGCGCAGCGCAAGCACCGCTTCGTCGAACGCTGCGATCTGACAGCCGGCAGCTTCCAGGGTGAGGGCGGCGATTGCGTCAGCCCAGTCGAGCAGCCGGGCTGCACGGGAAAGGGCGATGCTTGCAAGCCCGGTTGCGCAGGCAGTGCCATTGACGAGGCTCAGCCCCTCCTTTGCCCCCAGGGCAAGCGGCGCTAGACCGATCGCCTTCAACGCGTCGCGCCCTTGCATCGGCTGGCCAGCGACGCAGGCCGCTCCCTCCCCGATCAAGATGAGAGCGCAATGGGCGCTATGGGTGAGATAGCCGGCAGAACCTTTCGACGGGACATCGGGAATGCAGTCGCTTTCGAGAAAAGCGATCAGATGGCGAAGGCAACCCCATCACCCCCACGACCATCACCAAGGCTTCGCTCGTCGTGCGCGGTTCGACTGGGCAAGTTCGGGTGAATCGTCGGGCGTGACGCGCGCTCGACATATTGGCGAACTGGCTGCGAATTGTGCCGAGGGCTTGGCCCCGGCATCATAGCGGCAGCATCGCCCGAGCGTACACCCAGATCGCCTCCGGCCACCGGCGGCCCGGATACATGTTCTGACGGATCCTCCGCAACGATCGGGCGGCGACACCGATGCCAAACCTCCGGGATGAGCAATGGCAGCGTTGTTACAGGCCACCCATCCAGCCAAGGTGGCTGTATTTCTATTTCACCTCCAGCGAGGGCCTCTTTGCATCAATCGTTGTCCTGGTATCGACGTAGCTCGGGATAAGAATCTGAAAAATCAGGCCGCTTGGCGCGTTGCCCGCAAGAGAAACGGTGCCATGATGGGCATGCACGATGTCGGCGACAATGGAAAGTCCGAGGCCGAAGCCTTCCCGCCCTTGCGTGCGTGCATCATCTCCCTTGAAGAAGGGCTCGAAAACCCGCGTTCTCAGATGTTCTGGAATTCCGGGTCCGTTATCGGTCACAATGATCTCGCAGCCGGCTTTACCTTTTCGTAGGCCAACAATAACCTCAGTTGCGAACTTGACGCTATTGTCGCAAAGGTTGGTCACCGCGCGCATGATTGCCAGTGGTTTGCAATCGATGATCATCCGATTGGGCCCCTCGAACCGGACCGGGAAGCCAACATCGCTGAACTCCGCGCAGACGGTTTGCAGCAGGCTCGCCACATCGGTCCGCTGCATGGGTTCGGTCGCGTAGTCGTCCCTGAGATATTTCAAGACTTCGTTCAAGAGGCTGTCGATGCGCATGACGTCAGACAAGAGCCCCTCGCGCATCGGTCCGTCCTCCATGCGCTCGGCCCGAAGCCGTAACCGGGTCAATGGGGTTCGAAGATCATGGCCAATGCCCCGCAACATTCGTGTCCTTGATTCGACCATCACCCGTATCCGGCTTCGCATTGCGTTGAGAGCATGGGCGAGGGCAACGATCTCGACAGGTCCGCGTTCTTCGAAAATTTCCGCGCTGTTTGCGATGTCCGAATGGGTGGCGGCTTCGGAAATGCGTTTGATCGGCTCCGTTATGACGCGAATGGCGAATATAAAAAAGAACGCGATCAGGACGAAGATGGCGACAGAATAATAGGGGCCTTCGTTCAGTATCGTACTGTTCAAGATCGTATCCGGAAAACCGGAGAGGATGAGAAGCGTGTCGTCGTCAACCTTCGATGCAATCACTCTCTCCCCGTTCCAGAAGGTCCGCCAACCTCCCACGGGTGGCGGGGGGGTGTTATCGGTTGGAAAGAGCAGGTCGATGACCAAGCCCAGCGCGCCCTCAAGTTCCGACGGTCCGGTGAAGGTCTCGCTGACCGAAAAGGGTTCCAGCGAGAGATGCCAGCCGGCCGCACGCGATGACGAAAGGATTGCTTCGCGTGTACTGGGCGGAGCCATTTTCAAGAGTTCCGCCACCATCTCAACGCGCGTGGCGATGTCTTCTATGTCCGGGGCGGTATTTTCCACCCACTGCTCCAATGATCTGCCGACGACGCTGACAACGATCAGTGCCATAACAATGATCAGCGTGATCTGACCTCTTATCGTGATGGGAAGAAAACGCCTCAGCCTCATAGTTCCTCGACATTCGCGGTAAACATGTAGCCGCCGAGACGCACGGTCTTGATAACGACTGGGTCGCGGACGTCATGCTCGATCTTCTGCCTCAATCGACTGATGTGAACGTCAATGCTGCGCTCGATTGGACCGGCCAAACCAGCATGGGTTACCCCCAAGAGTTCTTCTCGCGTCAGAACGCGGCCCGGGTTTCGGCAAAAGGCAAGCAGGATATCAAACTCATGCGTTGTCAATCCGACGCGTGCGTTGGTTGGATCGTAGAGCTGTCGTCTAATGGGATCCAAGGACCATCCGTCAAACCGCAGTTGCCTTTGTCTTGTATCCTTTCGCGAAGGCAAGGCCGCGCGCCGCAGCAGGCCGCGGATCCGCGCGATGAGCTCCCGCAAGCTGAATGGTTTCGTGACATAGTCGTCAGCGCCAATCTCGAGACCGACGATCCGGTCGATTTCCGCGTCGGCCGCCGTCAGCATGAGGATGGGAACGTTGGTCGTAACCCGCAGCCGCCGGCACAGACTAAGGCCGCTTTCGCCAGGCAGCATGACATCAAGGATCACCAAGTCGTAATTGGATGTGCGCATGCGCATATCCATTGCAACGCCGTCTTGGGCGATCTCCGCGATCATTCCATTTTCGTTAAGACTATCGCGCAGCATGGCGGCGATTAGTGTGTCATCCTCGACAATCAGAATCCGAGAGGCGTCCGACAAGCTCTGGCTCCCTTCACCATCCATATGCACTTTGCTCATTTTTTTGATTAGCACGGCGGCGCCTGTTTATGGTTTGCCGCCATATTAAGATTTGTTTCAGGTCCCGCCTATTTCCGGCTGGCCTGAAACAAAAGTTCACGCGATCAACGATTTTGGCTATCCGCGCGCCTCGGCAGGGGGAGGCGTGATGTGCCAGCGAAAAGATGAGTGGAGCGATGAAACGGAAATTTCGCCGCTTCCGTTCGTCTCGGCGACCTTCTTCGATCGAAACATTTCTTAAGAATACAAAACAGTGTGGCCAACTCGCCTCGCTACAGTGCCATCCGAAACAAGGGCGCTGCGGCGCTCCGATATAAATAGGGTTGCCACATGACTGCACCGTCAAAGATCTTGTCTGCGTTAAGATACAGCGCCAATCGTGCCGCAAGAGCCGCCTTCGTCGCTTTCTGCCTGCCCACGGGTTCCCTTGCCGAGGAGCGTCAGATGCCGGTTACGGCAGTGGTCGCACGGCAGGATGCGGTTATCGAGCGGATCGAGGTTGTTGGAACGCTCGCCGCGCGGGAGGAGATCCAGGTTCATCCATCGGTTCTCGGTAAGGAGATCAGGCAGATCCTCGTCGAGGCGGGGCAGCATGTCGATCGGGGCGAAGCGCTTGCGCTCCTGGACACCGTGGAGGCCCAGATGCTGCTCGGGAAGAACGCGGTCAGCCTGCTGCGCGCCAGGGCTGCCGTTGCCGTCGAGAGCAGCCGCGTAGATATGGCGCTGATTACGGAGGATGAAGCCCGCAGGAAGCTTGAACGCAGCCGCGCGCTTCAGCCGAAAGGCGCTATCGCCGACACCGTCCTCGAGGAGCATCAGAATGCCTATGCGCGCGCCCGTGCTGAGCTGCGGCTTGCACGTCAATCGCTGGAACTTGCCGAAGCTGAAGAACAGATGATCGCTCGCGAGCGGCAGGAGATCGAACTGACGGTCGAGCGAAGCACAGTGCGGGCTCCGAGCGCCGGCAAGATACTGAGCCGAAACGCGCGCATAGGCGCGATGACTTCCGGGTCGGCCGAGCCGCTTTTCGTCATCGCCGAAGACGACGACATGGAATTCGTGGCGCAGGTGACCGAAACAAGCTTCGTGCGACTGCGTGAGGGCATGCGCGCCGAGGTTACTCTACCTGGCCGAAATGGCGCCATAGAAGGCAGGATTCGTCTGAACGCTGCCCAACTGGACCCCAAGACAAGAAGCGGAACTGTTCGGGTCGAGCTTGCCGATGATGAAAGGCTCGTCCCCGGCGTGTTCGCCCGCGGTGCCATCGACGTCTCCGAACGCAGAAACATCCTCGTACCCAGCTCTGCCGTCCGAAGCGCCGGGGGCACGCACAATGTCTACGTAATCTCCGATGGCGTGGTGAATGTGCGCCGCGTGAGCGTCGGGTCTTCGCAGGGAGGGTTGGTCGAGATCGTCGACGGCATAAAGGCCGGGGAGGCGATTGCGCTGAAGGCCGGGGCCTTCCTGAAGGCGGAGGAACGGGTCAAGGCCGTCCTGGTATCGCCGCCTGAGCCTCAAGCCCGAGTGCCTGCCGCCGCCGCATCGCTGGAAAATCGGACGGGAGCTCTGACGCGATGAGCATGAACATTTCCGCCTGGGCAATCCGCAAGCCACTTCCGTCGCTTCTTCTTTTCGTCGTGCTGACCGTCGTCGGCCTCTACAGTTTCACCCAACTCCCGATCACCTATTTCCCGACGATCATCGAACCTGTTGTCAAGATCACTGTCGAACAGTCGGGAGCGACGCCCAGCGAACTCGAAACCGAAGTGACGCGCCCGGTCGAGAATGCGGTGGCGACGTTGCCGAACATCAAGGAAATGAAATCGACCGTCACGCAAGGACGCTCCGTCACGGAAGTCGAGTTCGAGCTGGGCCTGGTATCGCCGGACCGCGCCGTCGCGGACGTGCGTGATGCGGTCGTCAAGGTGCGCTCCGATTTGCCGGAGACTATCGATGAACCCGTGATCGAGCGGGTGGAGGAAGAGGCACAGTCCATCGTGACATATGCCGTGACCAACAAGGACATGACGCTTTCGGAACTGTCCTGGTTCGTGGACGACGTTGTCTCGCGAAGACTTCAGGGGCTCAAAGGCGTGGGGCGGGTCGAGCGGATCGGAGGTGTTGAGCGGGAAATCCATGTCGAACTGGACCCGACCCGGCTGCAGGCACTGTCGCTGACCGCAAATGCAGTGAACCAGAACCTGATCGACAACCAGATAGACGGATCCGGCGGGAGGAGCAGCCTCAGCGGGCGGGAACGAACAATAACGTCCGCCGCCGTGGCCCAAAGCGTGCAGGAACTCGCGGCTCTTCGAATCTCCCTCTCGGACACGACCAGTATCCGGTTGAGCGATATCGGCCAGGTCCGGGATACCGTCGCGGAGGCCCGGTCCTTCGCCACTCTCGACAAGTTCGATGTCATCGGCTTTTCCGTCTATCGATCGCAAGGTGCCAGCGACGTCGCCGTGGCGGAGGAAGTAGCGGCGGCGCTTGCCACCCTCAGTTCAGACAACGCGAACACTCAGTTCGAGCTGGTGGATGACAACGTGTCCTACACGGCGGGCAACTATCATTCGGCCATGAAGACCTTGTTCGAAGGAGCGTCACTTTCCATCGTGATCGTGTTTGTGTTCCTGCGTGACTGGCGAGCGACGGCCGTTGCCGCTGTCGCCTTGCCACTCTCGATCATCCCGACCTTTTTCGCGATTGATCTCCTTGGTTTCTCGCTCAACATCCTGAGCCTGCTGGCGATCACCCTCGTCACCGGCATCCTGGTCGACGATGCGATCGTCGAGATCGAAAACGTTGTCCGCCATCGCAACATGGGCAAATCTGCCTATCGGGCGGCGCTGGATGCGTCTGATGAGATCGGACTTGCCGTCATGGCGATTTCCGCGACGATCATCGCGGTGTTTACCCCGGTTGGTTTTATGAGCGGCGTGGTCGGTCTTTATTTCCGCGAGTTCGGCCTGACGGTCGCCATAGCGGTTTTCTTCTCTCTTCTCGTCGCGCGGCTCATTACGCCTATTTTGGCTGCCTACATCATGACGAGTCATGCAGCTTCGCCGGAACAAAAAGGACTTCTCGCACTCGGTTATGAAGGGTTGCTGCGGGTCACGCTCCGTTGGCGGTGGTTGACAGTCGGCTGCGCCCTTGGCGTGTTCGCTCTCGCGCTTGTCGTCATAGGATCGCTGCCGACCGCATTTCTGCCGGAGGAGGATACGGGTCGTTTGACACTCACCGTGGAACTGCCGCCTGGTGCAGGCCTCGACGAAACCCGCAAGGCGACGGACGAGATCGTCGACCTGGTCCGCCTGGAGGACGGGGTAGAGCATGTGTTCGTGCGAGCCGGCGCCAATACGACAGGACAGGAAGATGTGCGCTACGCCGTGGTTCTGGTCGACCTCCTCCACAAGTCGCAAAGAGCCCGCTCATCCTTTGCAATAGAGGAGAGCCTCGAGAGAACACTTTCGGCCGTTGCCGACGTGCGGCTGCGTTTTCTCAATACGCGAGGAGGAAGGGACCTGTCGTTCGCGGTTCTTTCCGCCGATGGTGATCTCGCCCAGCGGGCTGCGGAGGCAATCCTCGCAGCACTTGCGGCGGACAAGAGTTTCGTCAATCCAACGGCTGACAGCGCGGCGACGCGGCCGGAACTGCGGATGACGGTGCAGATGGACAAGGCTTCGACCATCGGTGTGTCGTCGGCCGCGATCGCTCGAACGATCCGGGTTTCGACCGTTGGCGACGTGGACACCCGTCTGCCGAAATTCACCGACGGTTCGCGGCAGATCCCGATCCGCGTCCTCTTGGACAGCAGGGCTCGCAATGACCTGCCGACGCTCGAAATGCTGACAGTGCCCGCTGCCGACGGGACCGCCGTCCCGTTGTCCGCCGTGGTCGACATGAGTCTCGATGAATCGATATCCACCATCGAACGTTTTGATCGCGAACGCCGCATCGAGATCGGCGCGGATATGGCCTCCGGCCTGACGTCGGGCCAGGGGCTCGACAGGCTCATGCAACTGGACGGCGTCAAGAACCTGCCGCAAGGCGTTCGGATTCAGGCGACGGGAGACTCGGATACCGAGGGTGAGGTGTTTTCCAGTTTCGGCGTGGCGATGGGAGCCGGTCTCCTGCTGGTTCTCGTTGTCCTCATCCTCCTATTCGGAAGCATCCTGGCGCCATGGACGATCCTGGCCTCCCTGCCACTCTCGATCGGCGGCGTTGCGGCGGGTCTGCTTTTGAGCGGCAGTGCCCTGTCGCTTCCGGTCGTCATCGGCATCTTGATGCTGATGGGCATCGTGACCAAGAACGCCATCATGCTGCTGGACTTCGCAATCCACCGCGAAGCCCATGGCCTGTCCCGCGTCGACGCCATCGTCGAGGCGTGTTCGCAGCGGGCTCGTCCGATCATCATGACGACGCTCGCGATGATCGGCGGCATGCTGCCATCTGCGATCGGGATCGGCGACGGCGGCGAATTCCGCGCTCCCATGGCGATTGCGGTTATCGGCGGGCTGCTGGTTTCCACCCTCCTGTCGCTGATCGTTATTCCCTCGCTTCACTTGATCGTTTCGAGTGTCGGCGATCGGGCCGTCCGCATCTTCAGGCCTTTCCTCCAGTCGGCTGAGATCTGACGGCCCAGCGCCGCCGGCAGCGGCGCTGGACGTCTGGGCCGGCCGGCAGGCCGGCCCAGCGAACGAAATATCTGGAGAGGATCCTGCAGGCATTGATACCCACCACCCAGACAGGAACAGTTCGATGCAGCCGAATTCCGCCAACGCCCGGATACTGATCGGGGCGAGGGCGAGGATGGCCTCAGCATCTGCAAACGCATTCGTTCCCAAGGACCGTCCCGATTATCCTTCTGACCGCCCCTGGGGAGGTCGTCGCTCGTGTCCGCAGCCTTCTTCGGCGGCCGTCGTACCATGCCGGGCTGGCCGGTCCCATCGAGCGCAGCATAGATGTGCATGTCAGCCGTCTGCGCCAGAAAATCGAAGCAGATCCGAGGGACCCGACCATGCTGCAGACCGTCAGGCTCTGGGGATACACGTTCACCGCTGCGGTAGAGGAATTCTGAGATGGAGGTCAACGTGCTTGCAAAAAAACAGCCGGGCTTGCCCGGCTGTTTTATAGATATTACCCGCGTTCCAGGCTTAAATCCCGGTCAGAATTTATAGCCCACAAACGCCGATATCGAGGGCTGCACCTTCTTTTCGACGATCGGACTATTGGCAGCGTCTCCAGTCAAGACGCCAACGCCAGCCTCGCCACGAACCAGCCAATGTTCGCTCAAGGCATAGGTGGCGGATGCCGAGACATCGACGCGCTTCAGGCCTGCGTCCGCTTTGTATTCGGTCAGGCCCGAGCGGGCTGCCTGGGCGGCATTTATCCCGAAATAGGCCTGCATATGCTTGTCATTCGCGATAGTTGCTTCTGCCTTGGCGCCAATCATCAGCCGTTCAGTCACTGGTGCCGAATATTCCACGCCGACTTTTCCGATCAGGCTTTCGCTACCGTTTATCGTCTGGTCGACGCTCGCATAGAGCTCGACCGGACCCCATTCATAGGCAACCTTGGCTCCGACAGTCGCCGCAAAATCGATGTCCCCGAGCTCCTTGAGGCGGTCTCCGTCATCGTGCTTACGGCCGGTTTCGTAACCGACATTTCCGGAGACTGAAAATCCATTGGCCTTGTAAGCCGTCACACTGACGCCGCGAGGGTCGATCTCCAGCCATTCTCCATACGTGAAAACGACGAAGGGAATGGGGCTCACCTCGAACTCGTCGCTTCCTTCATATTTGGGTTCGTAGAGGGCACCGGCGCCGACGATCAGGCTCCAGTCATGCTTGGGCTTGGTATTGTCGAACCGCCTGCCATCGAACGGCGGTTCAGGCGTGTCATTCGACCCAATCTGATCGGCGGCAGAGGCTTTCGAGACCAGTCCCGCAAGACCGAGGAGAGCGCATAGCGCGACCGATGAAAGACGCCGCTTGTTTCGTTTATGGTATGACATGAGGGCTCCAGATGCGTAATCAGCCCGCCGTTCCAGATCGCAAGCGGGTCCTGCGGGGCGTTTGTCGCATAGGGAAACCATTCCGAGCGTGTATTTGTGTTAAGCTTTGTTGCGGCTCCCGGTTGTCCGGAAAGAGAGAGCGGCGCCATTCACGATCGCTGAATGGCATGAGCGATCGCGTCACGGCGATGATCGAGGGCCGGGCGCGGAGGCTGCGTGGGTGAGCCATGATCTGCGAACCCCGTTGACGCGGTTGAGGCTCTGTGCGGAGCGTTCCTACTGAAGAAGGTTTCAGTCACAGCATGGTCATGAAAGTTGCCTCTTGGTCTATCGAATGAGCCAGATTTTAATGCTTGAGGAACGACGCCCAGTCCATTTTGATGAACCGTGAGCCTTGGTCCGAATGGATCGCCACTATCGACGACTGCACGGTTGATGCATCTGATTGTAGGATTCACCTCCCATCGAGGCGCGCCAGCGAACATCTCTATTTGCTGACCGATATGATCAGTGCGGGGCGTGATAGACGGCTGCTTTCGATCCCTGAACCAGCAGGCCGGTGTCGCTGGCGGAGGTGATGAGGGAGTAACCGCGGTCGAACATCTGCGGCAAATTGGCGGGATCGATAGCGGCGCCTCCGAGGAGCCGACCAGAGGCAAGGATTCGCTGCTCGGCAAATGCGATCGCTTCTTTCAATTCGGCAGATCCCAGATCGCCGTAGCGGCCATAACCCGATGAAAGATCGAGGGGACCGATGAACAACATGTCAATGCCGTCGACGGCGGCGATTTCGGCGATCGCCTCGACGCCCTCCCTCGATTCGATCATCGCCACGACGAGGATCTCGCGCCCAGCACGGTCCACGTAGCTTGCCCGGTCGTAGCCGTAACGCGCCGCGCGGGATACCGTGAATTGTGCGCCGCGGCGGCCGAGTGGCGGGTAATGTGTTGCCTCCACAAGCGCGCGCGCCTCCGCAGCCGAGCGCAGATCCGCCGCGACGATACCGTCGAATCCCGCATCCAGCAGCGGTTTGACGCTGCTGGATGCGGCGCCATGCACGCGCGCCAGTACCGGGGCCGCGCTGACGGACCGGATGGCACGTAGTTCATGCAACGCACCCGACAGATCGGCCGCCGCATGCTCCCGATCGACGATAAGCACGCCATAACCGGCCAGTGCCATGATTTCCGCTACATCGGGACAGGCCAGGAAAAGGAAGGCTCCCTGTACCTTCTGGCCGGAAAGCAGTCTTTCACGCAAGTTCGGCACGTCCGTTTCCCTCCGCGGTCTGTGTGAACGGCATCTTGAGAAATCCCCCGTGGGCTCGGAGCGCAATCCTGTAATTTTTTGCAGGTAGGCGAGAGGTCTGCCGCTCGGCATTTTGCGGGAGAAATCGCATTCATTTGGATCGGGTATCAATGCCGCAACAGACCACCGCGCGAGAAGGATATGCTCCATTCGGAGAGTACAGGACATGGTTCCGTGCGACCGGCGACCTGAACTCCGGCAAGGTGCCTCTCGTGGTGGCGCATGGCGGCCCCGGTTGCACGCACGATTATGTGGATTCGTTCAAGGACCTTGCAGACGATGGGCGCTGCGTGATCCATTACGACCAGATCGGCAACGGACGCTCGACGCATCTGCGTGACGCGCCGAAGGATTTCTGGACCGTCGATCTGTTTCTCGAAGAGTTGGATAATCTCACGCATCATCTGGGCATCGCGCAGCATTACAATCTGCTCGGCCAGTCCTGGGGCGGCATGCTGGCTTCCGAACATGCGGCGCGGCGCCCGGACGGCTTGAACGCGCTTATTCTTGCGTCTTCACCGTCCTCGATGCCGGTCTGGGTCGCAGAAGCGTTGCGGCTGCGCAAGCAACTTCCCCAGGATGTGCAGGATGCGCTGGCTCGGCATGAGGCCGCCGGAAGCTACGATCATGCCGACTACAAGGCGGCAAGCGAGGTGTTCTACAATCGTCACGTCTGCCGTCTGGATGTGTGGCCAGAAGAGGTCAAGCGAACCTTTGCGGCACTGGCGGAAGACCCGACAGTTTATCATGCGATGAACGGCCCGACGGAATTCCATGTCATAGGCACATTAAGGAACTGGAGCATTGATGACCGCCTGCATCTCGTGACGGTGCCGACGCTGGTGATCTCCGGTTTCCACGACGAGGCGACGCAGGCCTGCGTCGAACCCTATGTGCGCCTTATTCCCGATGCCCGGCAGATCGTGATGCAGAACTCCGCGCATATGTGTCATGTGGAGGAGCGAGCCGAGACCATGGCCGCCATCGACGCCTTTCTTTGCCAATACGATCTGGAACCTCGCTGATGAGCACCATCACCCGTTTCGCCGCCGTTCAGATGTGCAGCACAGCCGACGTCGCTGCCAACAACCGTTCCATCGAAGCCGCAGTCCGGGAGGCGGTAGGCCTTGGCGCAAGGGTCGTCAGTCTGCCCGAAGCGGCGAACATCCTGCTGAAGGACAATATGCAGTATGCAGGCACCTGCGTCAGCGAGGCCGACGACACGACGCTGATGTTATGTCGCCGGCTGGCCGCCGAACTCGGCATCTGGCTGCATGACGGCTCGCTGCTCGTGCGCACAGAGGACGGTACCCGGATCTGGAACCGCACGCACCTGATCTCGCCCGCAGGCAAGGTCGTCGCCCGTTATGACAAGCTGCATACATTCGACGTAAAGCTCGGCGGAGGGCCTGACATCCAGGAATCGCGTGCCGTGCGCCCCGGCGAAGGTCCTCCGGTCGTCGCCGATCTGGGCGAGAGCGGTATCAATCTCGGGTTTTCGATCTGCTACGATCTGCGGTTTGCCTATCTCTTCCGGGCGCTGGCCATGGCGGGTGCGAATGTCCTGATGATACCCGCCTCGTTCTCGTCTGTGACCGGGCCTGCACATTGGGAGGTCCTGCTTCGCGCACGGGCCATCGAAACCGGCAGCTACGTGGTCGCAGCCGCGCAATGCGGCACGCGTGACGGCGTGCGCACCCATGGCCATGCGATGATCGTCTCCCCTTTCGGTGACGTCATCGGTGCACTTGGTGACGAGCCTGGGATTGTCATCGCCGACATAGATCCGGCGGAGGCCGAGGCGACACGTCGGCGTCTGCCCTGCCTGACCCAGGACCGTCAACTGAAGCCGGCCGAGAGGATTTCTGCCGGAAGGGGAGCGGAGTGAATGCGGGCGCCCGTCTATCAGATTGATCCCCCCGCGCCGCCGCTCGCATCGGAACTCATAGAACTGATGGTACGAACAGAAACCGCAACACTCGGCCATATCCTGCATGACGGCTTTTGCGATCCGGCCGTTGCCGCTGTCGTATCGGGCAAGCGCATTGCGGGCACCGCCTTTACCGTGCGCATTCCCGGCGCGGATTCGGCGACGCTGCACTACGCACTCTCAATGGTTCGCCCCGGCGACATTCTCGTCATCGACCGCGCCGGTGACGACAGCCATGCCTGCTGGGGTGGGGTGGTGACGCTTGCGGCCCGGCTTGCCGGGATCGCTGGCGCCGTCATCGATGGCCGGGCCACCGATTTCGCGGAAATACGCGGGCATGACATGCCTGTCTGGTGCCGCGGCACCTCTTCGAAGACGACGAAATTTGTCGGCCTCGGCGGCGCGATCAACGTGCCCGTCAGCGTCGGCGGCGTTGCCGTGATGCCGGGCGACGGTGTGATCGCCGACGAGAATGGTGTCGTCATCCTGAAGCGGGAGCAGATCGGGCCGATCTGCTCCCGGGCCATCGCCATGCAGGAGAACGAGGCATCTGTGCTCGATCGGCTCAGAAATGGCGAGCGTCTCTGCGATATTTCCGGCGCCACCGCCATGGTCGAAGGTATTGGATCGTAACCAGAGCCCGTGAAACTGAAAATCCAGCTCAGTTCAGCGTGCGCAAAATTGGCGCCAATTTTGTTTGCAATAATTCGGACTGTCTTTCATAAAGAAAAGCCCACAGGAGCATGCAGGCTGTGTCTTTACACCTCAGTATTCCAACCTATGCGCCGCTCGTCGAGGATCCGCGTTTCGGCTTCGTATTTTCGCGCGCATCGGCAGACAAGGCGGGACTTCCCTTGGTGATTGTCGCCCACGGTTCCGACCGCGACGTGACCGGCATGGTGGCGGCGATGCGTGAAGGACTGGGCGACAGGGAGGTTTCGATCCTGGCGCCGCTGTTTCCGGCAACGCTCGGTGGGGAGGATCATTCCGACGGCTATAAGTTCCTGATCTCGGGCGGAATCGACTACATCGCCCTGACAAAGGCGATGATCAACAACGCCGCCGCACCGGGCGGGCGCTTCGGACCGATCTATCTCTACGGTTTTTCAGGTGGCGCGCAATTTGCCGAACGTTATGCGCTTTTCCACTCCGCAACGCTTTCCGGCCTTGTGCTTGCCTCTCCCGGCAGTGTGACATTGCTCGACGATACGGTCGAATGGTGGCCGGGTCTGGCCGGCGCCTGCGCGGCTATCGGGCTCAGCCCGGATCTGGCTTCACTTTGCGGAATTCCGGTAGCCATCGTTATCGGATCGGAAGACAGGGTGGCAGGTCTGGTGGCGCGGCCTCCCGGTTCACCACACGGCTCGATCCACGAGGGATTGGCCGGAAACAGCCGCCTGGAGAGAGCCCGCAGCCTGTACGCGAGCTTCCGAAATTCCGGCATCGAAGCATCTTTTCACGAAGTCGAAGGCGTGGCGCACAACCTCCAGCCCGTCACGTTGAAGGCGGCGGAAATGATCGCGCAATGGATCGATGCTGCCGAAGAGCCATAACATCACTCATAAAAAGGGGAATGAAATCATGAAACATGCACTTCTCTTGACGGCGGGCCTGCTGTTCATTGCCTCTGCCGCTCAGGCGCAGGACGTCCCTGCGGGCTATCCGGGCACTTACTCCAAGCTGGTTGCCGATGCCAAGGCCGAAGGCAGCCTGCGCATCTACACCAATCTCAGCGAGGATAATATCGCACCGGTCATCAAGGCCTTCAACGCGGTCTATCCGAACATCAAGGTCGGAAGCCTGGAAATGGGGCCATCGGAAGCGTTTTCCCGCTATCGCGCCGAGCTCGGCACGGGCATCGCCTCTGCCGACCTGCTCATCTCCAACACGATCGTCGACTGGATGAGCGCCGTGAAAGACGGCCTCCTCGCCGACTACACATCGCCGGAACGTGAAAAATTGCCGAAATGGAGTTATCCCGAACCCGGCCTTTATACGTTTTCGACGGATCCGATGGTGACCATCTACAACAAGATCACGGTGCCCGCCGAACTTCAGGTGGATACAATGGCGGCCTACTTCGCCAATATTTCCAGCCGCCCCGACGTATTCGCCGGCAAGGTCGGGACATATGACGGCCGATACGCTTTCGGAGGAGCCCTCAACTACGCGCTCGTGCAAAAACATGGCGAGAAGGCGTGGCAATGGCTCGAAAAGGCAGGTCCGTCGATCAAGCCAGGTGGCGGTGCCGGCGGCATGATCGAGCGCACGCTGAGTGGCGAATTCTCCAGCGCCTATTTTGTTTCCGCGCCCGTCGTTTTCAGCAAGGTCGCCGACGGCCTCGGGGATATCATCGGCTGGAACTTCCCGAAGGACGGAACCGTGGTCTTCCCGCGCGGCATGGGCATCACGGCCAAGGCGACCCATCCTGCCGCCGCGAAGGTCTTTCTCGATTTCCTTCTGTCGGAGCGTGGCCAAGCCGCCATCGCTGCGGGCAAGCTTACGCCCTATCGCCCCGGTTTCGTGGCGCAGGGGGACCTTGCCTACTCCCTCGACGAAGTGGCCAAGGCCGTCGGCGGCAAGGAGAACCTGATCATCATCGATTACGACCGGAAGATGATCGACGGCAACGCCGCCTTCTCAGCCCGCTGGGCCGCCGCATTCAAGATGTGATCCGATTTGCCGGCGCGGGACGCGCGCCGACCCAACCAGATAAGGTGAACAGCCATGAGCACCACCCCCCCGATCTCTGCGGCAATGCCACTGCATGCGGCACCGGCCATGCCGCGGGACTATTCGCGTCTCATCCAGTTGCTGATCTTCGTGGTGACGGCGGTCCTGATGCTGGCACCGGCAATTCCGATTGCGGTGCAGGTCTTTATCGATCGACCGCTTTATTCCGATGACTGGGTGCTGACGCTCGACAATTTCAGCACGCTTTTCGGTTCAGCCCAGCTTCCGTCGATTCTTGCGACCACGGCGATCTTCGCGCTGGTCACCGTCGTCATCGCGCAGGTCGGCGGCATAGCCGCAGCGCTGGTGCTCGGGCGGACCGATCTTCCAGGCCGCCGGCTCCTGGGGGGCATTTTGATGTGGCCGCTCTACCTGTCCCACCTCATTTTCGCGATCGGATGGGCGATCATATACGGGCCATCGGGGTTCCTGACCCAGTGGCTTGCCCGCCTTCTGGGCGGATCGCCCTGGAACCTCTATTCGCTCGCCGGGATGAGCATCGTCGCAGGCGTCTCCCAGATCCCGCTTGCCTATCTTTACTGTCTCTATGGTGCGGTTCGTTCGGTCGATCCGACCCTGGAAAGCGCAGCCTGCACTGTGGGTGCCGGCCCGCTCGGTGTACTGGCGCGGGTGACGCTGCCGCTGATGGTCCCGTCGATCATCACCTCGGCGGCTCTCAACCTGATCATTGCGGTCGAAACCCTGTCGATACCGCTCTTTCTCGGTGGCCCGGCCCGTATCGAAACCTTGTCCACCTTCCTCTACCATCAGGGCGTCGCCGCCAGCAATCCGGACCACGGGCTGATCGCGGCATCCTCGGTGCTACTGGTGCTGCTGGTCGGATCGGCCCTGATGGTGCAGCGCCTCCTGCTGCGGCAGGGGCACCGCTACGAGACGGTGAAGGGCAAGGGCAGCCGGCCGGCGCCGCTGAGGCTCGGAGCGCTGCGCTGGCCGCTTGCCATCCTCATGGCGATCTTCGTGACCCTGTTCATCGTCGTGCCGGTCTTCGGCGTCGTCCTGCGCGCCTTCACCACCTTTCTCTCGCCGCTCGTGGCGCCCTGGACGACGCTGACGATGAGGAACTTCAACGCGCTTTTTGCATCTGAGACCTTCGTACGGGCGATCCGCAATACCTTCTTCGTCTCGTTCTTTTCGGCGGCGGCGGGAACGGTGCTGGCAGCATTCGTCGCGCTGCTGATCCAACGCTCCGATTTC
The DNA here is from genome assembly GCF_031455615.1 of Neorhizobium sp. 2083. Lineage (NCBI taxonomy): Bacteria > Pseudomonadati > Pseudomonadota > Alphaproteobacteria > Hyphomicrobiales > Rhizobiaceae > Neorhizobium > Neorhizobium sp. 2083. The sequence continues at coordinate 156,767 of NZ_JAVDTC010000003.1, forward strand.
CCCTTCAAGCGCACCCTGGAGGCACTTGCCTATTCGCCGCGCATGGTGCCGGGGCTGATCACCGGTCTCGGGATCTTCTATGCCACGATCGTGTTTCCCCCGATGGGATGGCTGCGGGACAGCCTTTGGATCCTTGTAGTGGCCTATGTCATGGCAACACTGCCGCTCGCGCTCGGCGCCATCCAGCCGGCCGTGCTTCAGATCGGCGCCGATCTCGACAGGGCGGCGCGCACCGTCGGCGCAAGCTGGTTCGACTCGATGCGGATCGTCATGTTGCCGCTTCTCAAATCGTCGATGGTGGGCAGCTTCATGCTGTTGTTCATCTTCCATCTGAAATCCTACATCATCGCCATTTTCCTCATATCGCCGGGACTTGAAGTGATGGGCGTGACGATGCTCAGCCTCTGGACCAACGGGGATGTCGGTGTCACGGCGGCTTTCGCAACTCTCCAGATGGTGCTCATCGCGCTCTTCCTCCTCGCAACGCGGCTCCTGTTCCGGGTAAAACTCTATGACTGATCTCGTGCTTTCCGACGTGACGCGCCGTTACGGTTCCGTCAACGCCATAGACCACATCAACATCACCGTCGGCGCCGGCGAGTTTCTGACATTGCTTGGCCCTTCCGGTTGCGGAAAATCGACGACTCTTGCTGCGATCGCCGGCCTCGATCAGCCGACGGGCGGCCGTATCAGCTTTGGCGATCGCACGCTGTTTGATGGCGGATCCAGGGTCTCCCTGCCGCCTGAAGCCAGAGGCTTCGGTGTTGTTTTCCAGTCCTATGCGCTCTGGCCGCATATGACCGTCGAGAGAAATGTCGACCTGTCGCTGCGGCTGCGGAAGGTCGATGCCTCCGAACGGGATCGCCGCGTCGGCGAGGCGCTGGAACTTGTGGGACTGACCGCTTATGCAAAACGGTATCCTGGCGAGTTGTCGGGTGGTCAGCAGCAGCGGGTAGCGCTTGCCCGTGCAGTGGTGTTTCGTCCCGCGCTTCTGCTGCTCGACGAGCCGCTCTCCAATCTCGACGCACAGCTTCGAGGAGAGGCGCGTATCTGGCTTAAGAACATCCAGCGTGAGCTGGGGTTGACCGCGATTTACGTCACCCACGATCAGGAAGAAGCCCTCTCGATGAGCGACCGCATCGTGGTGATGCGTGGCGGCCACGTCATCCAGATGGGAACGCCCCAGGAAATCTACGAGCGCCCCATACATCCGTTCTCCGCGAGCTTCATCGGAAGTGCCAACCTGATTTCGGGCGGGCTCATTGCTGCGGTGTCGGCGGACGGCGCGACGGTGGGACTGCCGGGTGGGCAGACGCTGCAGGGACACGCGCCTTTGCCGGTCCGGCAAGGCGAGGCCGCTCTCGTTGCCGTGCGACCGCAAAATATCCGTCTGACGGAGGACGCTGATGCCAATCGTCTGCTGGTCCGGTTCGGACCTGCCAACTATCTCGGCGATCGCTTCGAGCAGGAGGCGTTTCTTGGCGAAAGCCCTCTTCGTCTCCAGGCTGCAAGGCCAGTGCCGGAAGGGGAGGGATCAATCTGGATTGCCAGGCAGGATGTGCTTATCTTCCCGCCGGACGAAGGGGCGAAAGACAAGACCTGATGAAAAATGCGCGAGAAACTGGCATGGACAGCCAAGAGCCGGCAAAGCCGGCCGACATGCTCCGTCCATTGACCGAGCGAATCCGCTCCGACGTGCTGATTGGCACCTTTCGTCCGGGCGAATGGCTGCGGCAGATCGATCTGCAGGAGACCTACGGCACGACACGGGCCCAGATCCGCCGCTCGCTGGACGATCTGGTGCTGATGGGCATGGCGGAACATGTGCCCAATCGCGGTATCCGGCTGGTGGCGCCGAGCACGGAGGCACGGTCGCAGATTTCCGAAATCCGCACCATCCTTGAGCGCGAGGCGGCGTTGATGATGGTGAAGGATGTGCGATCTGGCGACATGGGAAAGATCGCAGAGGCTGCCGCGGCCTTCGAAAAGGCGGTGGAAATCGGCTCCTACGCCGAACTCCGGCGCCTCAACCACGAATTCCACAGGGTGCTGAACGGTTGTCTCGTCAACACGATGATGGCGACACTGCTCAATGACCTGCGCGAACGCAATCTGCCTGGCTCCTGGTCCGGCTGGGTCAGCGCCACGACGCTGAAAGCATCTTCCGATGACCATGTCGAGATGGTGGAGGCGCTGCGCAAGCGCGATGGCCCCCGCCTTGCCGATATCTTCACCCGGCACATCAACCGGTGGCGCACTTCGCGGCATCTGCATCCTGATTATTCGGACTAACCGATGTGACTTATCGCAATATTCCGTAGTGCGCGGCGCGGGCAATCGCCTGCGCCCGGTTTCGCGCGCCAAGCTTGTGCATCGCAGATTGCAGATGCATGACGACCGTCGAGATCGACCGGCCGAGTTGAAAGGCAACCTGCTTGTCAGAAAGGCCTTCAGAGCATAGCCGAATGCACTCCCGCTCCCTGGGCGTCAGCCGCACTGCAATCGTTCCGATCTCGTCCTGCCCAGCCTGGTGTAAAAGCCTGTCATGCAGTTTGTGTGCGAACAGCATGAATTCGGCAACAAAGCTGGTTTCTAAAGCGCGGACATCGGGCCGCTGTCGCCAGAATCCGGTGATTGTCGCGCAGCCGTGTGTCGGGGTCTGAACCGGGACCGTCAGGCCCCTCGCCAGCTCATAAGCGCGCAGATAATTTGCGACCGGCCCCTGCGCCATGGAGTTCAGGACCGACGGTTCCTCGAAATGGTAAGACCAATAGAGAGGCTGGACAGATCGCAAAGCGAGCAACTGTACCGGGTCGGAGAGGTAAAGACCCTGGTCGAACCACATCGATTCCATATCGGCCGGTACATTCCGCATGCTGACGATCGTCGGTCGCACGACTTCGCCGTCGGGTGTGAACGGAACCGGAGTATAGTCGTAGATCAGCGCATCAAGCCCATATCCGGCTGCCTCCCGCATCGCGCTGTCCAATTCGCTATCCAGGTTCGCCGGCAAAGGGTATCTTGTTTTGCTTGCATCCAGGAGGCGATTTTTCATATGCCGACCTCGGTCCGTTGCCTAAATCTCAGCCTTCCTCAGGTTATGCAAATGTCGTGCGCGATCGCAATGTATCAAATGCGTAAATCCTTAGAAGGGTTCGTAAACGAAGGAACCCGTCCGCCGAAGTCGTTGATGGCTTGCGCGTCGCCGGTCGCCCGGTGGTCCATATGTCGCGCGACGACTGTTCGACGAAATCTTCCGCTGGCTTCAATGTCGCGATCGGCCGCGATGCCGATCCGAGCAGCCGGCCGGCCGCATCGAACACGCCCGCCCGCGCACTGCCCGTGCCGACATCGACGCCGATAAAATTGGGTCATGATTTAGCCGAGGGTAATGGCGCCGAAGCGTCTGATCTGGTCGACGATGGCGACTTCGGTTGGCAGACGCTCCATCGAGCTCGCGCCGTAGAAACCGTCACAACCCTTGGTGCGGCCGAGCACGTATCGGGCGTCCTCAGGCATGGCGATCGGGCCACCGTGGCAGAGCACGATGACATCCTCGCGCACGGAACGGGCGGCATCCGACCAGGCGTCGATCCGTTCGATGCACTGGTCGAGGGTAAGCGCTGTCTGCGCCCCAATCGCTCCGCCGGTGGTGAGCCCGAGATGGCAGACGATGATATCGGCGCCCGCCGTGGCCATCGCCGCCGCATCCTCGCTGCTGAACACGTAAGGCGTGGTCAGCATGTCCTTCCTGTGTGCCCGGGCAATGATGTCGATCTCGTGGGCGAAACCCATGCCGGTCTCTTCGAGATTGGCACGAAACACCCCATCGATCAGACCGACGGTCGGGAAGTTTTGTATGCCCGCGAAGCCGAGCGTCTTCAGTTCGTCCAGGAAATGATCGGCCAGCATGAAGGGATCGGTGCCGTTGACGCCGGCAAGCACCGGCGTATGCCGGACCATCGGCAGCACTTCGCGGGCCATGTCCTTGACGATGTCGTTGGCGTTGCCATAGGCGAGCAGGCCGGCAAGCGAGCCCCGGCCAGCCATGCGGTAACGACCGGAATTGTAGATGACGATCAGGTCGATGCCGCCTGCTTCCTCGCACTTGGCCGAAAGGCCGGTGCCGGCGCCGGCGCCGATGATCGGCCGCCCTTCGGCGATCTTCCTTCTCAGGCGGGACAGGATGTCCTGGCGTGTCGGTTTGTTCATTCCTTTGTCCTCACTTCGTTATGCTGCGATAAGCGTCGACGAGCGCACTCGCGAAAGCCGGGTCGTTGATATGCGCATCGATCTCGACGAGCTGCCGGTTCGGCGCGCTTGTCCAACCGGCGCGGATCGTCTCGAATAGGGCGGTATCGGCATCCGGATCGTGGAAGGGCATGCCGGGCGCATCGATTGCCGAGACGCCGCCGAGCGGCAAGAGGAAGCGCACCGGCCCTTGCATGCGATTGAGCCGTTCGACAATGAATTTGCCGATCGCCCGGTTTTCTTCGGGCGTGGTGCGCATCAGCGTGACCTGGGCATTGTGGACATGCAGCCTGCGGTCGCGGAAGGCGGGCGGCACCGTCTCCATGGCACCGAAGTTGACCATGTCGACCGCACCGACCGAGCCGACATAGGGCAGCCGGGTACGAATGATCGCGCCGAACCGGTCCTCGGTTGCCGGAAAGACGCCGCCGACCAGGAAATCCGGCACTTCCGTGGTGGTGACGTCGATCACCCCTTCGACCAGATGCGAATCGGCGAGCTTTTCCATCGAACGGCCGCCGACACCGGTGGCATGGAAGACATAGATCTCGTGGGTCGCCTCCATCAGCGCACGCACCTGCGTGACGGAGGCGGTGGTGACGCCGAACATGGTCATGCCGAGGCCGGGCTTATCGGTCGCCGCTTCCTGCACCGGGGTCCTCGCCATGCCGGCCGCCGCGTGCGCGGCATTGCCGATCACCTTGCGGGAAATCGCATTGAGGCCGGCCACGTCGACGACAGAATACATCATCGCAAGATCGTTCGGCCCGACATAGGGAGCGGTATTGCCGGATGCGACGGTTGAAACCATCAGTTTTGGGATGCCGATCGGGAGCGAGCGCATGGCTTCGGTGACAAGGGCCGTATTGCCGGTGCCGCCGAGGCCGAGCACCGCACCGATATCGTCGCGGGAGGCGAAGAAGCGGGTGAGGGCCGCGGCCATCCCGGAAACCGCCGAACCGCGATCATTGAGGCCTAACACGGCGCTGGCGCCCTGGGGATGGAAGGCGGCCACCTCGTCGGCGCTGACATCCGCCTCCCCTTCGTGCCGTTGCGTGCCGACGTCGATCAGCACCGCATCGGCACCGGCTGCCTTCACAGCATCCCTGGCATAGTTCAGTTCGGCTCCCTTCGTGTCGCAGGTGCCGACCACATAGACCTTTCCCATAAGTCCTCCTCTCGTCGTCCGCCGCCTCCCGGCAGGTTTTTTTGACCACGTCCATTTTGCATATTGTATATTTATTAGAATATTGCATATTGTACTCACGAACGCCAGATGGAATTTGAAATGAACGCACCCCGCCACCTCACGCTTCGCGAACGCATCTATGAGGAAATCGTCAGACTCATCGTCTCAGGAGAATTGCCGAGCGGCGTGTCTATCGATGAGAAGGCGTTGACGGAAAAGCTGCAGGTGAGCCGGACGCCATTCCGGGAGGCCATCGGCACGCTGGAGAAGGAGGGGCTGATCGAGATCAAGCCCTACAGAGGTTTCTTCGTACGCAGCTTCTCACGCAAAGAGATCGACGACCTCTACGAATTGCGCAAGACGCTCGAATGTTTCGCGATTGAACTCGCTGTGCCGCGGATGAGTAACCGTGATGTCGACGGGCTGGAGCGGGTACTCGACGAGGCCGTGGCGGCCCTCCGGGCTGGCGACATGAAGACCTACGGCATCCGCGACCGTGAATTCCACGAGACGATTGCCGAGCGCTCGGAAAATGCCTCGCTCATCGAGACGCTGTCGCGGCTGGCGCTACAGATCCAGGTTTGCCGGACGATCGCCAACGAGAGTCGGGATCTCGCCCAGCGGGCGGCCCGTGAACGTGACGACATCCTCAAGGCCTTGCGCGCCCGGGACGTGGCAGCCGCCTCGTCGCTGATGCGTGCGCATATCAGCGACGTGCAGCAGGCCGTGTTGTCGCGTTTCCCGAAGGAGGAAGGCGGCCGCTAGGCAGACGCTCGTCCGGTCATCAAGGAATTTCGGTCCGCCACCCGGGCCGGACAAAGGGCGCGGGCGCTTCGGGCGTCGCGCGATCGGGGAAAAGGCGACGCCGGAAAATGACGGCGCGCCAGGAGGAGGAGAACATGATGAAAGCGCTTCTGCGCGGCGCAGCGTTCGCCGCAATGCTTGCCGCGGCCGGCGAGCTCAGGGCTCAGACCCTCAAGATGTGGGGTCCCGAGCAGATCACCGAGCCGCTGATCGCCGAACTCTGGAACGGCATCAAGGCGGATTTCGAGGCGGCCAATCCCGGCGTCACGGTGCAGTTCATCCCGCCGACCGGTACGATCAGCAACGGCGCCGTCCAGGCTGCGCTGCAATCGGATGCCGGTCCCGATGTTATGCTGACAAATTCTGGCGTCGGCCGGGTCACCGTGGTCAAGAACGCCAAGCTCGTGGCGCCGCTGACCAAATATTACGAAGGTCGCGGCTGGAAGGACAAGCTTTATCCCTGGCTCTTTAGCGAGCTGAAAGGCCAGTTCGGCGGCGAGATCTACGAGGTTCCGGATGGTCTCGATTCGCTCGGCGTCTGGTATCACAAGGACATGTTCACCCAGAACGGCTGGGCGATACCCAAGACCTGGCAGGATTTCGTCCTGCTGATGAAGAAGATCGATGCGGCGGGCGTCCAGCCACTGGCGATCGGCCCGCGCACGACCGGCAGCGCCGGGCATCTCTTTGGCAACCTTCTGCAGTCCGCGAGCGGTACAGCGGCGGTCGGAAAGGCGGTCCGGGGAGAGCTTTCCTGGAGCGATCCTTCCATGGTGACCGGCGCCAAGCGGCTGCGCGAACTGGTCGACGGCGGACTGATCAAGAAGGAGATGGCCGGCCTCGATCTCGATGGCGCGGCGCGTCTCTGGTTCACCAAGCGGGCGGCGATGTTCGTTGCCGGTCCGTGGTTCACCGCAAACGCCCGCAAGGCCGGCTACGATCTTGCGAACGCCGGTTTCGCGCCGATGCCTTCCGATATCGCTGGTGAGGCGAAGCCGACAGGCGGCGTCGGCTGGAGCTGGCTGCTGCCGGCCAATTCCAAGCAACCGGAACTCGCGCTAAAATGGATCGACTTCATTCTCTCCGACAAGGTGATGAGGAAGCGCGCCCAGCATGCCGCGAGCACTATGCTCTATCCGCGCGACCTGCCGGGCATCGAGCCGCCGACACCGGTCCTGAAGGACATCTTCGCGGCGTCCGCCGGCGGGGTCGGCTACAACCCGAGTGTCTATCTGCCCGGCCCGGTTCTGGACACCTATTTCCAGGTGATCCAGGGGCTGATCTCAGCGCAGATCACTGGTGAGCAGGGCATGGCCGGGATCCAGGCCAAGATGGCGGCGGCGCAGTAGCGCTACGCTTCGCAAACTGGAGCAATACGGAATGAACATGGCGGATAGCGAAACGATGGCAGCGGCCGGGCCGGGTAGGAATGCCCGGCTGCGTGCCGGCCGTGCCTGGCTAGGCGCTCCGGCCGGGAAAGACGGCCTGGGTTCCGCGCTCGTGCTGATGGCGCCGGCTCTGGCGGTCTACGCCGTCTTCACACTCTTCCCGATCGTCGTGACCTTCTGGCTGAGTTTTACGGATTCGAACGGCTTCAACACCGAAGCCGGCTTTGTCGGCCTGAGGAACTACCAGCGTGCGACAACCGATCCGATCGTCTGGCAGAGCCTTTGGCAGACGCTGGTCTGGCTCGTCTATCATGTCGTCTTCGCCGGCGGACTCGGGCTTGCGCTGGCGCTCGCTATCGCAAGGCTGCGGCGCACTCAGGTCTTCTTTCGCACCGCCTTCTTCCTGCCGCATCTCGTATCGCTCGCAGTCGTCGGCGTCATCTGGGCGAATATCTACGACCCGTTCTTCGGCCTCCTCAACACCGCGCTCGTCAAGATCGGACTCACCGGCTGGACGCAGGGCTGGCTGTCGGACCCGGCGCTCGTGCTCTTCTCTGTCAATATCGCCAGTTCCTGGCAGGGTTTCGGCCTCTACATGCTGCTCTTCATTGCCGGCCTGCAAGACATCGATCCGTCGCTCTACGATGCGGCGGAGGTGGACGGAGCGAACGGCTTCCAGAAACTCGTTTACGTGACGCTGCCGGGCCTGCGCGAGGTCATGACCTTCGTGATCTCGCTCGCCATGATCAACGGCCTGAAGGGGTTCGCGACGGTCTTCGTGATGACCAATGGCGGTCCGTTCTACCAGAGTGAACTGATTACCACCTATATCTATCGGCTGGCGTTCCAGTCCCAGGAGCACGGGCTTGCTGCGGTGCTCTGCATCCTGCTCAGCGCCTTCGCGATTGCCATCACCGTGGTCTTCAACAAATGGCGCGCGAGGCTGGCCCGATGAGTGTGCAGAAACGCGAATGGCCGGCTGTGCTGGCCCTTACACCAGTCATGCTCTTGGTCCTGGCGCCGTTCTTCTGGCTGATCGTCTCCAGCCTGAAGAGCGAGGTGGAGATCGGCCAGGCCGATCCGCTCAGCCTGCCGGCCAACCTGATGTGGCACAATTACCAGGACGCCTGGCGGATCGGCGGGTTCGGCGAACTGATCGGCAACAGCTTCCTGAACCTGGCTGGCGTCGTGGCGCTAACGCTGCTGACCTGCACGCCGGCGGGTTATGCCCTGTCGAAGATCCGGTTTCCCGGGCGAGAATGGCTCTTCTACGCCTTCATTCTCGGGCTCACCATTCCGGTCCAGGCGATCGTTATCCCGCTCTACGAGGTGCTGACCGCGCTCGGCCTCGTCAATTCGCTCTCCGGCATCGTACTGGCGCAGGTGAGCAACGGCATTCCTTTCGGCATCTTCCTGATGCGCAGCTTCTTCACCAACGTGCCGGACGAACTCGTGGAGGCCGCCAAGGTCGACGGCGCCACCCATGTCCAAATCCTGACCAAGGTCTTCCTGCCGATCTCCACGCCGGCGGTCCAGGCACTGGTGATCATTTCGGCACTCTCCACCTGGAACGACTTCTTCCTGCCGCTGGTCGTGCTGATCAGCCCCGAGGTGCAGACCCTGCCGCTCGGCCTCGTCCGCTTCGCCGGCACCTATTCGTCGGAATATCGCCTCGTCTTCTCCGGGACGGTCATCACCTTCCTGCCGATCATCATTCTCTACATCTTGACGCAGCGCCGCTTCACCGAGGGCCTGACGCAAGGCGCCATAAAAGGTTGATCATGCCACATCACGTCCAGCGCGAAATCCGCTACAACTTCGAATACGAACGTCGCATCCGCGCCTGCTTCATCGGTGCAGGCGGTCATGCCTACCGCAACGTCTATCCGGCGTTCCGCTACGCGCCTGTCGAATTGACCGGCATCTGCGATCTCAGCCTTGATCGCGCTCAGAGTTTCGTGCGCTTGTTCGGAGCTGAGCGCGCCTATTCGAACCACCACGAGATGCTGGAAAAGGAGAAGCCGGATCTCGTCTTCCTCGTCACTGCCTATAATCCCGACGGCCGGGTCCAGGCGACCGACCTTGCCATGGATGCGCTGGCGGGCGGCGCGCATGTGTGGATGGAGAAGCCGACCGCGGCAAGCATCGCCGAGATCGACGCGCTCGCCGCCGCGAGCCGCAGGGCGGGACGCATGGTCATGACGGGGTTAAAGAAGACCTTCTTCCCGACCATCGAAAAGCTCCGTGACCTCGTCGGCTCCCCGGATTTCGGGCCACTCACCTCAATCAACGTCCGGTATCCCCAGAGCCTGCCGCCGCTTGGCGACCGCGCCGATCTCGTGAAGATGCAGAGCTTTCTCGATCACATCTATCATCCAGCGGCGATCCTCCACTATCTCGGCGGCCCGATCGAGCGGGTGAGTTACGAATGGGAAGGCCGTACCGGCGCCACCGTCACGAATATCAGGTTCCAGTCCGGCGCTGTCGGCACGCTGCATTTCGCCGCCGGTCAGTCGGGCGGCAGCCTGTTCGAGCGTGTCGAGGTGATCGGCGACGGGGCGAACGCCATTGTCGAGAACGGCAGCCGGCTTACGGTCTACCGCCGGGCCGCGTTACCCTCCTACGGCCGTGCCGCGAGTTTTATCCAGCCGGACGAAAATGCGGCGCTCTTTTACGAGCCGGAGCATTCACTCGGCCAGCTCTACAATAACAATCTTTTCTATCTCGGCTACGTCCCGGAAATCCTGCACCTGACCGACGCGATCTTGGAGGGGACCGAGATCACCAAGGGTACGCTCGCCGTGGCGCGGGAGATCATGAAGCTTTTCGAATTCTACCGGCGGACTGACGCCGGTGTCGTCGCAACCCTTTAACGGCGGGGCAGGGTCTATGCAGGACAATAATCCCATTTCCAAACGGCTGGACGGCGAGATCGCCAAGACTGTCTGGGGCGAGCTCAACTGGAAGATCACCGGCGAGACAATGCCGGGTGCCGAGATGACCTTCGGCACCTGCCTCATCCATCCCGGCGAACGCAATGCGCTGCATTCCCATCCGGACTGCGAGGAGATCCTCTACGTCGTATCCGGCGCCTGCGAGCACAAGCTCGGCGAGGCGGTCTACCGGCTGAATTCGGGCGATGCGATCCGCATTCCGCGCAACGTGCGTCACTGGGCGCGCGCGCTCGGTTCGGAACCGCTCTTCGCGCTGATCGTCTTTTCCTCGGGAACGCGGACGGCGATCAATCATGAAGACGAAGGCACAGCCTGAGAGCAGGGTAAAGATCATGGCCTCCGTGGCGCTCAACGACATCCGCAAATCCTACGGCATGCTGCCGGTCATCCACGGCGTTGACATCGAGATCGAGGACGGCGAATTCATCGTGCTGGTCGGTCCATCCGGCTGCGGTAAATCCACCCTGCTCAGAATGATCGCCGGGCTGGAGCCAATCAGCCAGGGCACGCTTTCGATCGGCGGGCGGGCAGTCAATCACTTGCCGTCGAAAGACCGCGACATTGCAATGGTATTCCAGAACTATGCGCTTTACCCGCATATGACGGTCGCCGAGAACATGGGCTTTTCGCTGAAGCTGCGCGGTGTCGATAAGGCAGAGATTGCGAAAAGGGTGGATCGTTCGGCAAAGATCCTGGCGCTCCAACCCTATCTCGACCGGCGCCCGCGCCAGCTCTCCGGAGGCCAGCGTCAGCGCGTCGCGATGGGCCGGGCGATCGTCCGCGAAGCGGCGGTCTTCCTGTTCGATGAGCCGCTTTCCAATCTCGACGCCAAGCTGCGCGGAGCGATGCGGGCCGAGATCAAGGAACTGCACCAGCGGCTCAGGATCACGACGATCTACGTGACCCATGACCAGACCGAGGCGATGACCATGGCCGACCGCATCGTCGTGCTCAACAATGGACTGGTGGAGCAGGTCGGTGCGCCGCTCGACATCTACGACAAGCCGGCCTCTACATTCGTTGCCGGCTTCATCGGCATGCCGGGCATGAACCTGCTCGACGGGACAGTCGAGGGGGACAAAAGTCCTGTTTTCCTCAGCCGTGATGGCATCGTCCTGCCGCTTTTGGGAGAGGAGCCGGTGCCAGCCGCTGGCCGGCAGGTCGTCTACGGCATCCGGCCCGAACATCTCGTTCTCGACGAGGGGGGCTTTCCGGCCGAGATCGTCGTCGTCGAACCGACCGGATCGGAAACGCTGGTGATCGCCCGCGCCGGCAGCCAAAACATCAGTATTTTGTTCCGTGAGCGAGTCGCGTTGCGTCCCGGTGAAAGGATCAAAATTTCCGCCAGGCCAGAGCGGGCGCATCTCTTTGACGCCGAAAGCGGATTGCGGATCTAACGCCTCGGGAGCAAAAGGATAGTTTTCGCGCAGCGACGTTCGCGACGGTCAATCACATTCGTTGCGCTGAGGAGTTCTCGAATAGAACGGACTGATCGTGTTGGGAGATTGGCCCCTTCGTCGGAAATCCTCGCCACCCTTCGTCGCTTTGAAGTAGTTCCATAATCGCGGACAGCGGCACTTCTGACGGAGCTCGACGAAACGGCAGCCGCCATTGCTTCTGTTCGTCCCCGTGCTTACGCTTGCGCTTTGCTTGCCAAACAGCAGATCAGGCATCGATCCGATTGCGCAGCCGACCCTCATCGAGCAGGATCTTTACAGTCTGCGCTGCATTACCGCGCATCTCGATCGCGGCATGATCCGAGTAAAAGGCATTATGCGGCGTGATCACTAATCTACCTTGAAGCCAGGGATCACGGTCACGCCATGCTCTCAACAGAGAATGATCTGGCGGCGGCTCCATAGCGAACGTATCGATTCCGGCCGCGGCAAGGTGTCCGCTTCTCAACAAGGCCTCAAGCGCATCGAGATCCTCGATCAGTTCTCCGCGTGCTGTATTGATTAAAATAGACCCTGGCTTGAGCCGGCGTAGACCGTTTGCATCCAGGATATTGCGCGTCTCGTGATTGGCCGGACAATGAAGGGTAACGATATCCGCCAATCCCAGCAGGTGCTCCAGGTGATCGGTGCGTTCATAGCCGATCGCCTTTTCGTGGCCGCGTGGCTGCCCCGGATCATAGCCGATAATGCGGAACCCGAAGGGCTTCAGGCGATTGACGACGGCAGTGCCGATCCGGCCGACGCCGATAACGCCGACCGTGGCTTTGTTCGAGCGCGCCAACGGCTTCAGGCTGTGGATTTGCCAGCCGGATGTATAACCGCGGGCACGGGCGTCGTGCTCCCAAAGCCTGCGATGCAGCGAGAGGATCATGGCAAGCGCATGGTCGGCGACTTCCTCGGTGCCATAGTCGGGATTGTTGGCGAACGGAATGCCTGCCGCAGTCAGCGAGGGGATGTCGATCTTTTCATAGCCGACCCCATAACGGACCACGCCCTTGCAGCGAGACAGATGCCGAATGCTGTCTTTCCCGAGCCGCGCTCCCCAGACCATCAGGGCGTCAAGGCGCGCCAGGCGGTCCGGCGAAAACTGCGCCTCATCGGTCGTGGCAAAGAAGTCGATGTCGACATCCTCGCCCAGGATATCCGCTTCAAGATCGGGCGTCCCGATCATGTGATCGGTTATGCCGACCACGTATTTTTTCTGAACCGTCATTGGATCCGCCGCAGCACTGCAACCTCGGTCGAATGGGTCTATTCGGCAGCGATGGCGACCGCGCCGGATCGCGCTTTCACAAGCAGGGAAGCTTCCGCCAGGGCTTGATTGATGCGGTTAAAGATAGCGGGAGATGGCTTTCCTTCTGGAAAATCGCGGCTCGACGTATAGATGGCCGTCGGCAGGACGAAAGCTTCGAAGAAGGCAAACAGCGGACGCAACTGATGTTCGACGACCAGTGAGTGGCGGTCACCGCCGCCGGTTGCCGTCAGGATGATCGGCTTGCCGCGAAGATCTGCCGGATCCAGCAGGTCGAACGCGTGTTTGAACAGTCCCGTATAGCTGCCCTTGTAGGTCGGAGAACCGATTATCAGCACTTCGGCCTCGACGATTGTCCTGATCACTTCTCTGGCTGCGGGATCGAGATCGGCGACCGATCGTGCGGCTGCCAGCGAGGAGCCAAGATCTTCGATATCGAAAACCGCATGCTGCAGGCCGACCTGCTGTGCCAGTGCTCTTGCCACGCTTTCGACGAAGCTGAATGTGCTGGACGGGCGGTTGATGTTGCCAGAGAAGCCCACGATCAGATTGTTGCTCATCTCGTTCCTTTTTGATTGATCCTGCTATTTCGGAAGACCTGCTCTCAGGCTGATTTCCGCATTGAAATATCGACCGGATAGGCGGCGCGGGCGGCTTCTTTCTCGTTCCAGCGCTTGAATGCGGCGCGGCCGAGCATCGCAATCGACGTATCTTCCTGTGGGGCATGCACGAGGACGGATTGAACGTCCCGGAAGTGTCGCTCAAGCCCCAGATCGGCGCTGAGGCCGGGATTGCCAATGCCGCGCACCGCGATCTGAACGGCATCTCGTATCTGCCGGCCGGCAAGCAGCCGCGCCCGTATCATCCCTTCCGCCTCACACTGGCTGTTTTCGAAGGCACCGAGAATGATCTCTCTGGCGCCGGAAATGAGGAGGTCGATTTCGCCGGATAGCGTTACGAAGCGTTCCGTCTGGGCGATGGGCCGCCCCAGGTTTGCGGGCACGCGCTCATGGGCGAAACGGATGAACGCGGCCTGCGCCGCTTCGGCTGCGCCGAGATAGATCGCGGTGAGTGCCAGATTGAACGCGGCATGTGCACGGTTGTCCTGTTGGGCAACGGAAGGATCGACGAGCTCGAGCACGTTTTCGGCCGGGATCTCGACATCAATATATTCTACGTCATGGGAGCCGGTCGCGCGCATGCCTAGACTGCTCCAGTTCTCGATCACGTGAATGCCCGGTAATCCGTTCGGGACGACAAAGGTGCCGACACGTTCCGGCGTCTCGTCCGTATGCGCCCACACAAGGAAATGGGTAAGGCCGTGCGCGCCGCTGACGAAGCGTTTACGGCCGGAGATGGACCAGCCGGTCGCTGTGCGGCGTGCAATTGTTGCAGGTAGGCCCCCTCGGGCGGGCGAGCCGAGTTCCGGCTCGACGCGGGCGGCATTCAGGAGCAGAGGCTGCTGTTTGCTTCCGGCCAACAGTCGACGATAGAGCTCGTCCGGCCAGTGGTTCTTGGTGGCCTGGCCAAGGTGGTTGAAAATGGTCATGGCGCTGATCAGCGCCACCGAAGGATCTCCGCGACCGAGAGCCGCCAGGATGTGAGCGACGTCACCAAGTGTGGCGCCCTTGCCGCCGTAGCGGGTCGCGACGGTGCTTTCGAGAAGGCCGCTGGCGTGGACGGCCCGGATACCTGCCCACGGGAACTGGCCCGTGCGGTCGGCCTCCGGTGCGGCTTCTGCCACAAGGCGTACGGTTTCATCGAGGATGGCGGCATCGTAAGACATGCGTGTCAACGCTTTCTGATTTGCGGATCCAGCTGCATTGGAAGACAGGAGAGAGCCCGGCACCGTGGCCGGGCTCTCGCATCAGGCCGCCGCCTTTTTCTTCGCCTCTTCACGCTCGCGGATGCCTTCACGTACGAGCGGCAGGATGTAGCGGCCGTAATCGACCGCATCGTTGTAGTTGTCGTAGCCACGGATGGAGATCAGGTCAGCACCGAGGTCGATGTAGTCGAGGATGGAATCCGCGATCGTGCGCGGCGAGCCGACGAGCGCTGTGGTGGCGCCGCTTGCATTGGTGGCGGTGACCGTCGGATACCACAGCGCCCTGTCGTGCACGTCGCCGCGCGATGCAATCTCGAGCAGGCGCTGCGAGCCGACATTGGCCGGCGGAGCGGCGTTGATCGGAGCGCGCGCCAAGCCTTTCTGGCGGTTGGCATTGAGTTGGTCGAGGACCCGATGCGCCTTTTCCCAGGCCAGATCGTCTGTCTCGGCGACGATCGGACGGAAGGTGACCCAGATGCGCGGGCGATCCGTGCGCCCGGCCTTTGCGGCCTCGGCATAGACCCGGTCGATCTGCTGTTTGGTTTCCTTGAGCGGTTCACCCCAGAGGCCGAAAATATCGCAAAGCGAGCCGCCGATCCGGTAGGCGGCGTCGGAAGAACCGCCGAGCGAGATGGGGATGGTCCCATTCGTGGGGCGCACGGCGCTGCGGAACTGCTTGAACTGATAATGTTTGCCATCGAAGTCGAACGGTTCTCTCGACGTCCATGCGAGGCGCAGGATGCGGATATACTCTTCCTGCCGCTCGTACCGTTCCTCCTTGTTGAGGAAGTCGCCTTCGCGTGCCTGCTCGTCATCGCTCCCGCCGGCGATGAAATGGACCACCACGCGCCCGCCGCTCAGCTGATCGAGCGTGGCAAGCGATTTTGCTGCGACCGTCGGATAAACGGTGTTGGGCCGCAAAGCGACGATGATCTTGATCTGCCTGGTATGAGCGAGGATTGTCGCCCCAAGGGTAAATGGATCGAACGACGACGAGGAGTAGGGAATCAGCGTGTAGTTGAACCCATAGTCATCAAGCGACCGAGCGTATCGCTCGAGAAAATGCGGATCCACCGGTGCGTCGGGAAGGGGAGCCAGATCGTTCGAAGCATTCGGGAATGTTACGCTGATGAATTCTGCGGTCATGTAAGGATTTCTCCATTCGAGTTGCCGAACCATGAGTCCAGACTAAGTTGTAGGAAACTTACGAGGAAGACAGGTCATTCTTTTTCTATGGAATTAGTAGAATAAATTCCCGTCGAGGCTGTGGAAATTATGATTGCCTACAGGCTGGGCGACCAACCGAGGCTCGGCGCCACAGTCTTCGCGAGGTCCGACAAAAGCTGCACGTTCTCGGTAAGTCCGAATGCAGGCGGCAGAAAAAGGACGATCTCGTCTGCGGATGAAAGGCCGGGGTCGTCGAAGACCGCTTCGATCACCTTGTCGGGAGTGCCTTGGAAAACCGGAGAAATCTGAGCGCCGGCAGGCTGGCTGGATGGCGCGAGAGCACCCTTCGGGCGGGATGCCGCGATACCGAGAGTGCGTCGTTCAAGATCATATGCAGCGTATTTTTCCCGCAGTTCGGCTGTCGTGCCGACAAGGATAGATGCTGCAACCGCAACGGGAGGCGGCACGGTTCCCCAGATCTGACGCCAGGTCGTGCGGTAGGCCTCGATGATGCGCGCCTGATACTCTCCGAAGCTTTCCCCCTCGGCGTGGTCGTGCTGCACGGTCCCGGAGATGAGGCCGATCCCAAGTTCGGCGGCCTGTATTGCAGAACCGACGCTCGCCGCGCCCTGCCGAATTCGGGAGCGCAGAGTCGGGCTGTGCGGGGTCACGCGCAGTTCAGCCCCTTCCGGCGCGCCTTGGCCCGGCTTGTCGACGACGTGGAGCACCTCGCCACGGATCGCCGCCAGGAAGCGGGCCTGGCGCCGTCTGGCCTCCGTCCGGGCGTCGGTGTCGACCGTGCCGAAGACGGCATCGAAGGCGCCGTTGGCACCCGTCGAAATAGCAAGTTCCAGGCGCCCGTCGATCAGCAGGTCGGTGGTACCCGCTGCCTCGGCCAGCAGGATGGGGTCTTGATAGCGCATCGGAATGACCGCTGAACCCAGCACGATATGCTTCGTATGCTGGCCGGTCGCGGCGAAAAAAGGCAGCGGCGAGGAGAGATAATGGTCGAAGTGCCGCTGGTAGGCCCAGCCCGTTTGGTAACCCAGTCGCTCAGCGGCCTTGAACAACTCGATGCCGTCGCGCAGTCCTTGCGCCGGTCCGGCCTCGTCGTTGAACGAGACGCGGGTATTGAAGCCGAGGCGCTGCTTCGGGCGAAACGACGCCGGCAGGGTGGTGGCAGGGGCTGCGATGGTCATGCGATCTTTTCCTCTTTGAAAAAGTGCTGCGGCCGTGCCTGCGGTATCCGGATGCCGCCTGTGAAGCCGGACGGAATCGAGTCCAGCAACGACACGGTGTAGGGAGCTTTCGGATTGTCAAAGATATCGGCGACCGTTCCATGCTCCACGATCCGGCCGCGTTGCATGACCGAGACGGTGTGCGCGAGCTGCCGTACCAGAGCCAGATCGTGAGACACGAATATGTAAGTCAGGCCGAGCCTGGCTTGCAGAGACAGCAGTACCTCGACGATGTCGGCCTGAACGCTGACGTCGAGCGCGGAAGTCGGCTCGTCCAGAACCAGCACGTCGGGTTTGAGAACCAGCGACCGGGCAATCGCGACGCGTTGGCGCTGTCCCCCGGAAAGAGCTGCCGGCTTGCGGGAAAGCAGATGGTCGCCGAGGCCGACATTGCCGAGCGCCTCTCGCACCCGTTCGGTCCGCTCCTTGGCGTTTCCGATCCTGAATCGGTCGAGTGGTTCGCGCACCAGCTGTTCGACTTTCCATGTCGGATCGAGCGAGGTGAAGGGATTTTGATAGACGACCTGAAGGTGGCGCCATACGGCTCGCAACGAAGCGTGGGACCGGCCTGTGAGCTGTTCTCCCGCGACCGAGATTTTCCCGGCGTCCGGCGCGTCGAGCCCGAGCAGCAGGCGGATCGTCGTCGTCTTGCCGGAGCCGGATTCCCCGACCAGCGCATGCGTTGTGCCGGCTGGGACGGCAAACGATACGTCGTTGACGGCCGTCAGGACCTTTCCGTCGACGGTGAAGGTCTTCGTGATCGACTTCACCTCGATCTTTGGTCTTGCCTGCACGCTGGCATCCAGAAGGCGGAAACCTGGGTCGCGCAACGCGGCATAGCGATCGGGATTGAGAGCCGGTACGTCGGCATGCAGCTTTTTGGCATATGCCGAGGCAGGGGAGGTGAACACGGAAGCAGTGCTTCCTTTTTCCTGAACGACACCATCCTTGAGCACCAACAGCGAGCCGGCGCGCTCGCCGGCGATCGCAAGGTCATGGGTGATGAGAAGAAGGCTGATGTTCAGCTTTTCCTGCAGCCCCGACAGCAGGTCGAGGATGCGTTTCTGGATCGTGACGTCCAGCGCCGAGGTCGGCTCGTCCGCCACCAACAGCTTCGGCCGTGGGAGGACGGCAAGGCCGATCAAGACGCGCTGCAGCATGCCGCCGGACAACTGATGCGGATAGGAATCATAGACCCGCTGGGGATTATCCAGCCCGACCTGTGCGAATGTTTCCAGAATGAGCGCCTTGCGCACGGTCTTGCTCGGCTCATCGACAAGTGCGGCGGCCTCCATTGCCTGCATGCCGATCGTCCGCACTGGATTGAGCGAGTTGCCGGGGTCCTGGGGAACGAAGCCAAGGGCTCGTCCGCGCAAGCTCCGGAAGCGGTGTTCGGGAAGCCCGAGCACGTCCTGGCCGTCGAATTCGATGCGGCCGGTGGCGAGGCCTCCGCCGGCAAGAAGCCGTAGCACGGCGCGGGCGACGGTCGATTTTCCGGAGCCGGATTCTCCGATAAGCGCAAGGCTCCTGCCGCGGGCCAGCTCAAAGCCGACATCCGTCACCACCTGCTGCGTTCCGTAGGAGACGGATAGACCCTCGATCCGAAGAAGGGGGGCTTGCCGTTGCGGTTCACCCAGGGCGGTGTCGAGGCCGGAGGGAATGGCGGTCAGTCTGTTTTGCGGAGCCATCGGCTGATCCTGTTTACAGAGAGGACGGTCGCGATTGTGACAAAGGCGGGTGCGTAGACGAGCCACGGCCATTTGAGGTAGTCCTTGCCGATCGAGATCAGCAGGCCCCAGTCGGACGCAGGCGGCGGGTCGCCGTAGCCAAGGAAGGCGAGGCTGGCGATGATCAGAATGGAATCTCCGAACTGCAGCACAGCGAGCGGGAGCACCGAGCGAGAGGCGTTCGGCAGCACATGCCGCCAGAGGATGTGCCATCGCGATCCCCCCAGCAGGAAGGCAGCCTCCACGAATGTCGCAGTTCGTGTCTTGATGACTTCCGAACGCATGACCCTGGCGAAGACGGCCACCGCGGAAACACCGGTGGCGATGGCGGCATTCGTGGTCGCAAAGCCGATCGCGGTGACCACGATGACAGCCAGCAGGAATTTCGGGATCGCCAGCAGGACGTCGACCAGGCGGGCCAGCACGGTGTCCACCCACCCCCCAAGGAAGCCGGCCAGCAGGCCGATGACGCCACCGGCGAGCACGCCTATGACGACGGCAATGAGCGCGCTCGAAACCGAGGACGCTGTACCGTAGACGACCCGCGCATAGAGATCACGCCCCAGATGATCGGTGCCGAACCAATGTGCCGCACTCGGACCCAGCAGTTTCTGGGAGGGAACCCCGTTCACCGGGCTGTAGCCCGTGAACAGGCTCGGCGCGACAGACCACGCAATGACCATCGCGACGACCACAAATGAAATCGCAACGATCAGTGGCATGCGGATTGCCGTCAGCCAGCCAGGCGCCTTGACGCGCGAAGCGGAATGGGAGGAAACGAGGCTCATGATGTCACCGCCCTTGAAATGCTTGGCGAGTTTTCGTCCGCTGTAACCGGTCGGCGTTCGGGAGTGCCCACGAGCTTTACGCGAGGATCAAGCAACGGGTAGACGAGGTCGGCGACCAGATTGACGAGCACGAAGACTACAGCCGCCAGCGAGACGATCGCCTGCAGGACGGGCAGGTCCTGGGTGGTCACCGAACGCTGCACCAGACTGCCGATGCCGTTGCGCCCGAATACCGTCTCGGTGATGAGCGAGCCGCCGAGGAGTTCGCCAATGGTGAGGGCGATAACGGTGACGACCGGAAGCGAGGACGGCTTGAGCAGATGTTTGGCAAACAGGCGCGTCCGGCCGATGCCCCGGCTCCGTGCGACCACGGCGTATTCCTGTCCGGCCTCATGGTCGAGATTGGCAATGAGCACCTCGGCGATCTGTGCCGAAATAGGAATGCCAAGCGCGATCGCAGCGAAGAAGGTCGCCCAGAAGCTGTCCGGTTGAATGACGCGGAACAACCCGAGCTGAAAGCCGAAGGCGTGAATCAGCACCAGCCCGATCACGAAGTTGGGCACCGACAAAAACAGCGACGGAAAGCCCCGCAGCACGCCCTGACCGAACCGCCTTGGAAGGAAGCGGGTGCCGTAAGCGATCCCGATGGCAAGCACGAGCGCAACCGCGAGGCCCGCGGAAGCCAGGATCAACGTCGAGGGCAGCACTTCGGCGATGAGGGTTGCCACGGGCCGGTTGGTCCGCATCGACAGCCCCAGATCGCCGGTCAGGAAGCTGGCCAGCGATGCCGACAACTGCACAAGGACCGGCCGGTCCAGGCCTTGTGCGGCAATGATCTCCCTGATCTCATCCTCGGTGAAGCCGTTCTGCGGATTTCGCAAAACGTTGGTTATCGGGTCGCCCGGCAGAATGCTGACGACGACGAAGGTGAAGACATAGGCCAGCAGAATGACGAGGGCGGCCTGGACGAGGCGCTTTGCGGCATAGTTCAGATAGGCGTTGCTCATGCCGTGATCTCCGCTGATCAATCGCTGATCGAAGCCGTGTAGTAACTGGCGTAGGCGACACCGTTGTAGACTTCGCCCTTGATCTTCGGGGACTGCACGTAGATGCGCTGGACGATCTGTGTGCGCGGGATGAAATAACCCTGCTCGATAACGTATTTCTGAAGTTCGTCGAGAAGCGGGTTTCTGATTTCGGCGGAGCCGGCACCGGCGATCCTGTCGCGCAGGTCGTTGAGCTTCGCGTCGCTTTCACCCAGCGCAAACCAGTTCTCGCCGTTGTTGGCGTTGGTGAGAATGCTCGCCACTGTGCCGGCGTCGATGAAGCTGCGGGTGACCTCATAGGCTGGAATGGCAGGCCCGCCATAGGTGACTTTTTGACCGAAGGTCACGACGTCGTAGGCGCGAATGTCCACCTTCCAGCCGATCTTGCCGAGCTGCTGGGCAATCAGCTCGTCGATCGACTTCGACGTTGCGAGGTAAGGGTTGGAATGGAGCGTCAGCGTAAGCTGTTTGCCGTCCTTAGTCCGGATGCCGCCCGCACCCTTGATCCAGCCCGCCTCGTCGAGAAGCTTTTCGGCCTTGGCGGGATTGTAGGCCAGCAGGGCGCTCTGATCCGTAGCGCCGGGCACGTTGCTCTGGATGAACGACGTCGCCAGCTTCCAGTCGGGCGTATAGACGGTGTCGATGATTTCCTGCCGGTTGATGCCGGCCTGAAGGGCCTGGCGCACCTTCACGTCGTCATAGGGGGCGAGCTTCGTGTTGACCGCCCAGCCGTTCACGAAGCCGAGATAACGCGGCGTCGCGACGGTGAGCCCTTCCTGCTTGAGGGACTGGAGCTCTTGCGGCGAGGCGTTGTAGGCGACGTCCGCCTGTCCGGACTGGACGGAGGCAACGCGCAGCGAGGGTTCGGACACCAGTTTGTAGGTGATCGTGTCGATAAAGGCCGGACCGGTATGACCGACCGCGGCGGGGCCCCAGTTGTAGTCCTTGCGTTTCACCAGCTTGACGAAATCGCCTTCTTTCCACGAATCGACGACATAAGGTCCGCTGCCGGAGGTCTTGCTGAGATTGGCCTGTTGCGTGGCCGGCGAAGCGACGGTCTTCGGCGAGATGAGGATCGAGCCATGGTAGCCAAGGGTCGGAATGAAGCCGAGCGTAGGTTTCTTGAAAAACACTTTTACGGTGACTGCATCGACCGCCTCCGCATGGTCATAAGTTTTCGGAAAAAGACCGATTGGGTTGATGCCCTCGGCCTTGCGGCCGGCATACCAGATATCGAGGTTTGCCACGACGGCGGCCGCATCGAGCGGACTGCCGTCCGAGAAGGTCACGCCGTTCTTGAGGTGGAGGGTGAACTGGGTTGCGTCGCTGTTCTGCTCCCAGCGCTCGGCGAGCCAGGGACTGACCCTGCCGTCGGCGTCGACATAGACGAGCTTATCTGTGACATGGCCCCAGATGTGGCCCTGAAAGCTGGAGATCGCGCTGTTGTTGGGGATCCACGTGTCGCCCAGCGAGTCGATGAGGAAGGTGATGTCACCGCCGTTGCGCGGATCTTCGGCGCCGAACGCAGGTGTGAACGTGGCTGTCGAGGCGATGATGGCAGCTGCCCCGGCCGCAGCCGTCGATACAAGGAGGCACCGACGGGAAAGGGAGAGTGGAGAAGAATGTTCTGTCATGAGTCTGATCCTGGTGGTCGGTCCTATGAATTTCGGTGGATTTGGTTTGCGGCCGGCATCAGAACGAAGTCCCGCACCCCCCTTCATGGAAGGCGCGCACCTACCCGTTGCCGCTGCGATTACCAGCCGAGCGATCGAATGCCTGCCTGAGATTTTGTTACGACCGCAGTCCGCGCGGCTGCGGCTAAAGCGTAGCTGCCGAGAGCTGGTTGAGACGAAGAACACGCTCGGCGAGACATATCCTGATCATGACGCGGTCCTTGTTTGAGGTATCGATTTGACCAGTTCAGCCTAACAGGGCGGTCGCAATGAGAAAGACTGGTTATTCTTTTTCTACTAAATATGTGGATTATTTTGTTGCTATCATCGAATGACCTTGGATTGCTGTTTCAGCACCTTGTGAATTGGTAATCGGGATCATTGCGAGACGAGGGAGGAGAAAAATCGCAGCAACCATGTCGAGTGGACAAAGCGGTTGCGCTTGCAGGCCGGGAGCAGCGAAAATCTGCGGCCGGCGAACCTCAGGAAGACCAGGAACGTGTCCCCAAGCCCTCGCTTATATGCCGGCGCCGTCTTTGGCGTTGGGAAACGCCATGCTCTCAAAGATCCTCACTGGAGGCAACCCTAAGGGACTAGATCACCCGCTCATGGCGGGCCTGAAGATAGGCCGCAACAAGATGATCCTTTGATGGGAAGTGCCTGTAGAGCGTTGCCTTGGCAACGTTCGCTTCTTCTATGATCCGACCGATGCCAACTGCACGGATGCCTTCGCGGTAGAAAAGGGCGCCCGCTGTCGTAAGGATCTGATCTGATATTGCTTCTTTCATTTCCGCACTTTTCTTCCAATCCGACGCGGCTGGACAAGGTAGGGAAGGCTCATTGAGCCAGAGCAAGACCGGTCTGTCTTGCCCTATGCGGTTGGTCCAATTGCAATAGGACCTCGTCAAGCGATAATGCGCTTGAAAAGCGGCCTCGATGGGTGACCTGACCCGCAAGTTTTTGCACCGCCTCGTTGTAAGGCGTTTGAACGTTGTGCAGCCGCCCGAGCAAAACGATCTCGCCGTTCAAGTAATCGACCTCGCTCGAAGCGCCGCGTTTGAAGCTTTGCCATGTCGATTGCTGGCCCGGCTCAATTCCGCTGTTCGGAGCGACGCGCCAGTTCGAGATATCTTCCTTTCGCTCCGAGGGTAAGGCAAGCGTGTAGCCGGCCGCCTCAAGAGTGCGTCTCGCCTCGTCCACCAAGGCTTCGGCGATCGCAGCACGTGTATCGGCCTCTCCGTCGAAAAGCTCCAGCACGTTGCGGACGTTGTGGAGAAGCTTGGCAGCCTTCCAGCGACGGATATCGGGACTTGTCTCGGCGAGATAACCTGCGTGAATGAGGTCCGAGGCAATCTGATCGCTCGTGTCATCATGACCCTTTGGGAAACGGCCAACCGTTACCACGCCGACCTGGGGGTCGCCGGCTACGACGACCTTCCCCGTCTCGGTAAATCGCGCCGGCGTCAGAATACTGGCCGCATAGACGTGAGCAAAGGTCCTTAGTGCGGCCGCCTCTGTCGCCAGTCCATTCTGAAAGGTGACCACGGGAAGAATTTCGGCTGCCGTCTTGGTCGAGTTACCCACGCTTCGCCATGACCAGAATGCCAGGGCGCTGGCTGCGTCCTGAGACTTGACCGTCAGCAGGAGGACGTCGTCCGGCGTTAAATCCGGTGGAGCAATCAGATCGAAGGCATTCAGCTGAACCTGCTGCGTTCCGGATGGCCGCTGATAGCTCAAGCCATGCTTCCTGATATGTCCGATTTGAGCCCCGCGCCCGACCAGGACGTATTCGATCCCGGACAGCTCGAATTGCGCAGCCAGGCTTGCGCCAACGGCGCCGGCACCAACGATTACGTAGCGTGTCATTTCTGTCTCCATCGGGCACCTTGCCGAATTCGGCGAAATACTCGCGATTGGTCGGGTTCCTGTTGGGATCGGCAGTCTGGTCGACGGCGCCTATCGTCTTGCCGGCGCCGATCGCTCGTTCAAATCTCGGAGCTATGCTAGGTGTGAGAACCCGCAATAGAAAGACAGGTCGTTCTTATTATATAAAATTAATAGAATATTTTGTCCGACAGGTGTGTAAGCGATGGCGCAAACTCATTGTTGTGCAGGCTCAGCTCTCAATGGCAAGTTTCGGCAGCAGTTCGGCGCCTTGCCCCGCTGGCGGTTGGGCCATTGTAAGCAGTTGCGATTGTCTTCGAAGACGCAGCCGTGAGCGAGGCGCTCCAGGATCAATTCCCAGGCTTAATGGAGATCGACTGCGCGATGGCTTCTGCGGCCGGCACAAGGTCGTTCAAACCATCCTTGTCGGCGGTCACCGACATGGCAATGGTCCGACCCTTCTTTGAAATCGCCAAGTACATGAGGAAGCGCTTTGGCCGCGGTGGCTTGCCGATCTCCGCCTCGTAACTGCCGGCAAACACCGTCGCGTCCAAGCCTGCGATATGGCCTGCCTTTTTAGACTCGATCCGAGCGTTGATGAAACGCGCAGGATCGGTGAGATGCTTTTCGGCAAACGCGTCCAACGCCGCCCGGCTGGGCATCGGCTGCGGTTCATAGCTGATCGCGATCCAGGGCTGTTTGCCCTCCGGATCGACGTCCTTGTCACCTACAGTCAGCCCGAGGGAAAGGCCCGAATATGCCTGCGCCAGACGAAAGGGTGGCGCAGGTTCTACGGAAAAGGGCAGGGCATTGATCTGTTCTTCCCGGCTGGCAGGAGGCCCCAAAGTCACTGTGGCCATCATGGCCTTCACAGCCGCCTCGCGATCGACAGATTTTGGAGATTGGACGATGACCCAAACCGTGGTCGTTCCTTTGAACAGGCCCATCCACTTGTCGTAGCTACCTTGTTCCAGCGTGAAGAAAGGTATCATCGCATCTCTCGAAACTGGCAGCTTTTCAATTTGCTGCAGCTTCATGCCCTGGGAAGCAAAAAGCGGCACCAGTTCCTTTCCAGGATTTCCGGCGGCTTTGTATATCTGGTCGTAGGCTTGCAGGGGTAGCTCGGTCACGGTGATCGCGCCGCCGTCTTCGCTGATGAAGCCGGCGATGCCTGTCGAAGGGGAAAAGCCATCGATAGGCACCAATGACACACTCGTTCCAGCAATGTGCCGTAGCTCCCCCGCTTCTCCCGTCTCTGGAAGGGCCACAGCGAAAGCAGCGAGGAAAACGGCAAGTCCCGCGCGACCGCGGAGGAACGCCAATAGACTTTGCATGAAAAATTATCCTCAAGAAAACTCATCGACGAGCAAGGGGCAGATTGAAATATAGTGCCGATCGAGGATGAGACCAGCAGAGTTTCACTGACGTTTCGGAACGTCATCAACACGAAGTCCGTATGACTCGTTCTTGCGAAACGATTGATTTCCACTGTATAATATGAGGCGTATCATTGCAGTAACGGTTAAATACAGAAAAGACCTTACTCTTCCCATCGAGGATCATAAGTGGAAAATTCCAGTTCCAATGGCCTAATTTAACGGGGCACGTCAGAGCTTCTCGGCGGCGAGGACCTAATTGCCCTTCATTCGGGATCGGAAACGTTTGACGCGAGCGAGGCTGCCGCAGGTTGCGTCCGAACACCACCTTCGTCGTCCGCTCTTGGAATGATCGATAAACAGCCATCCACAGTTGTCGCCGGTGCATTCACGCACAGCTCGCCGCCGATGGCGCGTTGTCAAAAGGTCGGCGGCATTCACCGCAAACAGCTGAGCCAGTTGCGGAAGATCGTCAAAAGGCAGCATCCATTTATAACCGGTTTCATTTCCCGTGAGGATCTGACGTGCCCGGCCGCGTCGCGCATGATCCTCCACCAGGCGCAAATCCGCGGCTTTCTATGTTTGGCCTACACGAGCCCAATCATCCGCACGCTCGACAAGAGGGCGCAGGGGACGATCCACGCATCTCCTGACAAGAGCCCGACGCCGCCGAACCTTTCAATCCACCCGCCGAACCCGCGTTCATATGCAGACAGGTGCAATGGGGACAATGGCATCTTTGGATCGTAAGATCGGAGGGTGCGTATTGTTGGGCGCCCACTGTAAAGAGATTTTCATTGCATACATTGGCCACGAATACGGTCAGTCGCCCCTGGATATTCAGGAAGCCCTCTCATTGGCGTTTGAGCAGGGTACTCAGGCGGCGAAGCACCGAGGAGATGCTGGCGCCTGCCCCTACAGCGCAGTTTCGGATCCAGAACCCTTTCTAGCGTAGGTCGGAGGTTTCGAGTGTTGTTCCATTCGCGATTTAACGCAGGCATGACAAAGCGTCCGCGGGGCCTCTCCAGGGCCCGCAATTATCGCATCGACTGCCGGCACCGAGTTTGTAGCTTAACGGATGAGGGAAAGGAGCCGCATCTCTATGACGTGCACTATGTCTTCTACGGAGACGAAAAACCCGCGTGAACGCGCTGAAATCCGGCGACGTCGATATCATCGACTACGTTCCGTGGAAGGATGCCGCCTCGGTCGACGGTAGCTCGGCCTGAAGCTTGGCCGGTACCACCGGCCCGTTATGATGCTGCAGTTCAACACCAAGTTCGAACCCTTCTCCAAGCCGGAAGTGCGGCAGGCGATTTCCTATGCGATCGATTCACCAATATCCTAGGTTTCCTGACCTTCCAGTCGGCATCACCGTCGCGAATGTCGAAGTCGAATGATTGTAGAGCGGCCGTTCTCGGATAGCATCGATAGTTTGGGAGCGGGATATCAAATTCCGCTCCTCTTTGTCTGCAGACTTCGAAACGCCAGCGGATGGCAGCCGTTATTCCGCCATCAATTCACCCATCCGCTTTACGATGTCGTCCAGCACCGCAATCCGCTGCCCGCCTGACGGACGAATGGCGAAGTAGGAGACTTCGATCCTCGGCTCGAACGGAATGGCGACGATGTCGGCGCCGGCGGAGCGAAGGCTGGTGTGATCGACGATGCCGACGCCCATTCCCGATGCCGCGAAATAGCAGCAGTTCAGCATCGAGGTTTCCATCGTGCTGATCGGTTGATGGTCTTCATTCGAAAAGGCGCGATCGAGCGCCAGCCTGAGCGGCGAATTGCGGCCCGGGATCAGGACGCGCTCGTCCAGAAGGTCGGCGGGGGTGATGACTTTGCGGGACGCCAACCGGTGGCCGGGCGCCATGGCGGCGACCGCATGGGAACCGTGCAGCAGGACCGCATTCTTGTCGGCCATGCGCGGCGAGCCGAAGACGAAGCCGAGATCGTAACGGTTCTTCTCGACCATGTCCCAGATATGCCGGCTGTTTTCGACGTCGATCACCAGCGGGATGTCGAGGCGGTTGCCGACGACATCGATGATCGCCTGATGCAGGTAGGGTCGCACCAGCGAGGTGACGCTGGCGATCCTCAGCACAATGTTCTTGTGCCGGCGGATATCGTCGGCCGCCTGGGCGATCTGGTCGAGGCCGAGATAAAGCCGCTCGACCTCCCGGAAGAGCTGCGTCGCTTCGGCTGTCGGCATCAATCGGGTCCCGACCCGTTCGAACAACCTGATCTCGACGATTTCCTCCAGGTCGCGGATCAGGCGGCTGACGGCCGGCTGCGTGACGTTCATCGCCTCGGCTGCAGCGGTGATGCCGCCCGTCATCATTACGCTTCTGAAGGCTTCGACCTGTCGTGGTTTCAATCGCATGCGCTGAGGTCTCCCATAACATTAGGACATGAATGGAACACCAAATGCAATTTTTCTTTTCTGGGCGGAGGCTTTAATGCCATGTCCAATCCGCAGGGAGAGCGCGGATTTCGGAAACCCCGGAGGAGCTCCATCATGAAATTCCTTACGATCGCAGCCGCATTGGCAGCGTCAGTCTTTGCCGTACCGTTCGCAGCCCATGCGAAGGACCTGACCGTCGGTCTGGCCGCCTCGACCACGTCGATGGATCCGCAATTCTATGTCGTTGGCCCGAACAGCGCCATGGCGCGCAACATCTTCGACGGCCTCGTCAATCAGGACGCCAAGCAGCAGATCCAGCCGGCGCTGGCCGCGTCCTGGAAGACGATCGACGATACGACCTGGGAGTTCAAGCTGCGGCCGAACGTCAAGTTCCACGACGGTAGCGACTTCACGGCGGAAGACGTCGTCGCCAGCATCAAGCGCGTTCCGCTCGCATCGAAGAACAGCCCAAGCTCGTTCGCGGCCTATGTGAAGGCCATCACCGATGTCACCGCCGTCGATCCGCTCACGGTCCGCATCAAGACGGACGGCCCGACGCCGCTGCTGCTGAACAACCTCAGCCGCATCGCCATCCTGCCGGCCGAGATGGAAAAGACGACCACCGAGGACATGAACTCGGGCAAGGGCGTCATCGGTACCGGCCCGTTCAAGTTCGTCTCCTGGACGCCGGACGACAACGTTGTCGTCGCGCGCAACGACGGCTACTGGGGTGAAAAGGCGGCCTGGGACAAGGTGACGTTCCGCGTCTTCAAGAACGCCAGCGCCCGTGTCGCCGCCATGCTTTCCGGCGATGTCGACATGATCGAGAGCATTCCGACTGCCGATACTCGCAAGCTCCAGGCCTCCGACAAGCTGAAGGTCGTCAACGTGGCGGGCAACCGCATCATGTATCTGCACATGGACCAGGGCCGCGAGGAATCGCCTTTCGCCAAGGGACCGGACGGCAAGAACCCGCTGCTGAAGCCGGAAGTGCGCCGCGCGCTTTCTCTCTCGATCAACCGTGAAGCGCTCGTCGACCGCATCATGGACGGCCAGGGCGTGCCGGCCGGACAGGTCGTTCCGGAAGGTTATTTCGGTTATGACCCGGCCATCAAGGTCGATACCTACGACCCGAACAAGGCCAAGGAATTGCTGGCCAAGGCTGGTTATCCGGACGGTTTCTCGCTGACCTTCCACGCCTCGAACGACCGTTATCCGAACGACTCCAAGGTCGCGCAGGCGATCGGCCAGTTCTTCAGCCGCATCGGCATCAAGACGGAAGTCGTGACGCTGCCGGGCAGCGTCTACTTCACCCGTGCTTCCAATCTGGAATTCAGCTTCATCATGGGCGGCGCCGCAGTCGAAACCGGCGAAGCCTCCGGCGTGCTTGGCCCGATCCTCGAGACCTATGGCGAGAAGGCAGGGCAGGGCAATCGTGGTCGCTACTCCAACCCGGCGTTCGACAAGGCCTTGAGCGAAGCCCGCAGCACGCTCGACGATGCCAGGCGCGAGACGCTCCTGAAGAAGGCGACCGAGATCGCCATGACGGATCTCGGCGTCATCCCCGTCTTTTACCTCGCCAATACCTGGGGTCTCAAGAACGGCCTTTCCTATGAAGGCCGGTCGGATGCCTACACGCTTCCCTACTACGTGAAGCCGAACTGATCCGGAAAGCGGTGGTCGATCATGTCCTTCAGCGGTGTTTTTCCCTATCTCGTTTCCCCGATCGATCAGTCGGGTGCCGTCATGGAAGGTGTGCTGAAGGATCTGGTGGATCACCTGATCGACGCTGGGGTCCACGGCCTGACGCCGCTCGGCAGCACCGGTGAATTTGCCTATCTCTCCCAAGAGCAGCGGCGTCACGTCGTCGACACGGTAATCTGGGCCAATCGCGGCCGGGTGCCCGTTGTCGCCGGCGTGGCGTCTACGTCGACAAGCGATGCGGTTGCTCAGACGGAATATATGGTCGACGCCGGAGCCGACGGCATATTGGCTATTCTCGAGGCTTATTTTCCGGTCAGCGACGAGGGCGTAGAAGCCTATTTTACGGCGATCGCCAAGGCGGCCAGGGGGCGGCCGGTCGTGCTCTACACCAATCCGCAGTTCCAGCGTTCCGATCTCTCTCTCCCGGTGATCGAGCGCTTGAGCCGGGTCGAGAACATCCGCTACATCAAGGATGCCTCGACCAATACCGGACGCCTGCTTTCCATCATCGAGCGGACCCGCGGCCGGATGGAGGTGTTCGCTGCCTCCGCGCATATTCCGGCCTGCGTGATGATGATCGGCGGGGTCGGCTGGATGGCCGGTCCCGCCTGCATCGTGCCGCGCCAGAGCATTGCCCTTTACGAAGCGGCGAAGGCGGGCGACTGGGCAAATGCGATGGAACTGCAGCGTCCGCTTTGGCGCGTCAACGAGATCTTCGCGAAATATTCGATCGCCGCCTGCATCAAGACGGCGCTCGAGCTTCAGGGCTTTCCGGTCGGCGCGCCGATGGCGCCGCAGATGCCGCTCGGCGAGGCGGCCCGTGCTGAGATCGGCGCGGTTCTGCGGGATGTCGGAGCGCTCTGAGCGCCGGCATACGACCGATAATCAAGGGCAAATTCGACATGACTCCAATTCCGATCATCGTGGATTGCGATCCGGGGATAGACGACACGATCGCGCTTCTGACCGCCTTCGTTTCGCCGGAACTCGACATCCTCGGCATCACGCCCGTCTGCGGCAACCAGCCGCTCGAACGCACGGTGCGCAATGCCCTGCAGGTCTGCGAACTGGGCCGGAGGACGGATATTCCCGTTTATGCCGGTTGCTTCCGGCCGATGCTGCGCGAGCCGATCTACGGCCAGTTCCACGGCAAGACCGGGCTTGGCAACACGGTGCTGCCGGAACCGGTGAAGACGGTGGAACCCAAGTCAGCAGTCGATTTCCTGATCGATACCCTGGCTACAGCCGCGACGCTCCAGAAGCGCATCACCATCTGTTGCCTCGGTCCGATGACCAATCTTGCCGTGGCGTTGCGCATGAACCCGCAGGTCGCCGAGGGTATCGATCGCATCGTGATGATGGGCGGCGCCTATCGCGAGCCCGGCAACCGGACGATGACCGCGGAATTCAACGTGCTGGCCGATCCGCATGCCGCGCATATCGTGTTTTCGAGCGGTATCCCGATCGTTGCCCTGGCGCTCGATGCGACGCATCAGGTCATGCTGAAGCCGGAGCATGTCGCACAGTTTTCGAATGTCAGCGGCCGCATTTCGCAGACGCTTGCCGAACTCATGGCCTTCTGGGATCGCAACGACGTGCGCCGCTACGGCTCACGCGGCGGGCCTCTCCATGATCCGCTGGTGATCGCCTACCTTCTCGCGCCTCATCTCTTTACGACCGAGCGCGCCCGCGTGTTCGTCGAGCACGAGAGCGAGCTGTGCATGGGCCAGACCATTGCCGACTGGTACGGCAAGAGCGGCCTTGAGCCGAATGCGGATATCGTGACCAAGGTGGATGCCGAAGGCATCATCGCCTTTTTCCTCGATCGCCTTTCGCGTTACGCCGAAAAGGCGGTCGCATGAGCCGCCAACGGGTCATCATTGATGCCGATCCCGGCCTGGACGACGCGGCGGCCATCCTCATGGCGCTCGCGTCGCCCGAGATCGACGTGCTCGGACTATCGGTCGTCGCGGGAAATGTCCCCCTGCAAGATACGATGGCGAACGCCTGCAAGATCGTCGGCGTCTCCGGCCGCACCGATGTACCCGTCTACGCCGGCGCGGCCGGTCCGCTGGTCCGGGAGCAGGTGTTCGGAAAATACGCCAAGATCGGCGCGTTCAGCGATGACCTCGTCGCCCGCGGCGACATCGCGCCGTCGGAAGAAAACGCGGTGCGCTTCATCGTCAGGTCTGCGCGCGAAGCGGCCGAGGCCGGTGAACCGATCACCATCTGCGCCATCGGGCCGATGACCAATCTTGCGCTTGCCCTCATCCAGCACCCTGATGTGGCGCGCGGCATCCGGCAGATCGTGTCGATGGGCGGCGCCTTCACCGCGCTCGGCCACCGCACGCCCTGGGCCGAGTTCAATGTGCTCGCGGACCCGCACGCGGCGGAGATCGTCTATCGTTCCGGCGTCCCGGTCGTGGTGATGCCGCTCGACATGACCTTCCAGGCGCTGTTCACGGCGGAACACTTCAAGAGCTTCGGCACTCGCGGCGGTGCTGCAGGCGGTGCGCTCTACAATCTCTTCTCGACCTTCGATCGCAGTGACATGGCGCGCTTCGGGCGGCCGGGCGGGCCGATCCACGACGCGACGACGATCGCGTGGCTGATCAGGCCGGAACTTTTCACCAGCCGCAAGGCAACCGTCGGTACGCAGGTCACCGGGCTCACGATGGGCTATACCTATGCCGACTTCTACCAAAAGATGGACCGCACCCCGAACGCCACCGTGGTGACCGACGTGGACGAGGCCGGGTTCATCAATCTGCTGATCGAGCGCATCTCGCTTTATGGAAGCACTGCGCCCGGTCGCCAAACGCCGGGAGGCTGAAATCTATGAGCGGTTATCTCTTAAGCCGGTCGATCCAGACGGTTCTGACGCTATTGGTGATGTCGGTTCTGGTCTTCGTGGGCCTTTATCTCGTCGGCAATCCTGTCGATGTGCTTCTCAGCCCTACGGCGACGCCGACCGAACGCCTGCAGGTCATCCAATCCTTCGGACTCGATAAGCCGGTATGGGAGCAATATTGGTTGTTCCTCACCCGCGCATTGTCCGGCGACCTCGGCAATTCCTTTGTCTTCAACCAGCCGGCGCTGACGCTGATCCTCAAGCGCATGCCGGCGACGCTCGAACTTGCCTTCGTGGCCCTGGTCATCGGTCTTGTTTTCGGAATTCCGCTCGGCGTCTATGCGGGCCTCAAGCCGAAGAGCCTGATTTCCAAGTCGGTGATGACCTTCTCGATCCTCGGTTTCAGCCTGCCGACCTTCTGGATCGGCCTGGTGATGGTCATGCTGTTCAGCGTCCAGCTGGGATGGCTGCCGGCATCCGGGCGAGGCGCCACGGTACCGGTTTTCGGCGTTCCCGTCAGCCTCTTCACGCTGGACGGCCTGTCGCATCTTCTTCTGCCGGCGCTGAACCTGGCACTGTTCAAGATTTCCCTGATCATCCGTCTCACGCGCGCCGGTGTGCTCGAAACGATGCAGCTCGATTTCGTCCGTTTTGCGCGTGCCAAGGGCTTGCCGGAACGGCGGATCGTCACCGTGCATGTGCTGAAGAATACGCTTATTCCGCTGATCACGGTCATCGGGCTCGAACTCGGTTCACTGATCGCGTTCGCGGTCGTCACCGAAACGATCTTCGCCTGGCCGGGCATGGGCAAGCTCATCATCGACGCCATCGCCGTTCTCGATCGCCCGGTCATCCTCGCCTACCTGATGATCACCGTCGTGATGTTCAGCGTCATCAATCTCCTTGTCGACGTGCTTTATTCGATCGTCGACCCCCGCGTTCGTCTTGAAGGGAATTCGTGATGAGCCAGGATACGAATACCCCAAGTTCGGTCCATGTCGGCAGTGCAGCTACTCAGCTCCGGCCCTCCCGCTCGCCGTTCCGCCAGATGTTTTCCGCCCTCCTGCATGACAGGCTGGCGCTTGTCGGCATGCTTCTGGTTGTCATCTTCATTCTCGCTGCGGTGTTCGCACCCTTGATCGCTCCGCAGAATCCGTACGACCTGTCGCAGCTCGATATCCTCGACGGGCGCCTGTCGCCCGGTTCGCAGAGCATGAACGGTATGGTCTACCTGATCGGCACCGACGACCAGGGGCGCGATCTCCTGAGCGCCATCCTCTACGGGCTGCGCACCAGCATCCTCGTCGGCATTTCGAGTGCGGCGATCGCATTGGTGATCGGCGCCTCCCTCGGTCTCGTCAGCGCCTATGCCGGCGGCCGGCTGGATTCGTTCCTGATGCGCGTCGTCGACATCCAGCTCAGCTTTCCGGCGATCCTGATCGCGCTGATCTTCCTCGCTGTCCTCGGGCAGGGGGTCGACAAGATCATCCTGGCGCTGATCGTCACCCAATGGGCCTATTATGCCCGCACGATCCGCGGTTCGGCGCTGGTGGAGCGCAAGCGCGCCTACGTGGACGCGGCCCGGTCCATGGCGCTTCCCGACCGGCGCATACTCTTCAAGCACATCCTGCCGAACTGCCTGCCGCCGCTGATCGTCGTCGCGACCATGCGTGTCGCCTATGCGATCATGCTGGAAGCGACACTTTCCTTCCTCGGCATCGGCCTGCCGGTGACCGAACCGTCGCTCGGCCTTTTGATCTCCAACGGGTTCGAATACCTGCTCTCCGGCGACTACTGGATCAGCTTCTTCCCCGGCCTGGTCCTTCTGCTGCTCATCGTCGGCATCAACCTGATCGGCGACAGCCTGCGCGACATTCTCAATCCCCGGCGGGAAGGCTGAGACATGACCCATCCGATCCTTTCGATCTCCAATCTCAACACCGCGTTCCGCGTCGGCGGCGAATGGCGCAACGTCGTGCGCGACGTCAGCTTCGACATCGGCGCGAAGGAGACCGTCGCCGTGGTCGGCGAATCCGGCTCCGGCAAGAGCGTCACGGCGATGTCGATCATGCGGCTTCTGTCGCCCGGCAATTCGCGCGTCACCGGTCGCATCGACTTCGAGGGCAGGAACCTGCTCGACCTGCCGCTCGATGAAATGCAGTCGATCCGTGGCAACCGCATCGGCATGATCTTCCAGGAGCCGATGACCAGCCTCAATCCGGTGCTGAAAATCGGCCAGCAGATCACCGAAGTCCTTGTCCATCATCGCGGCATGTCGCATGCGCAGGCCGAGGCGGAAGCCGTCCGGCTCTTGGAGAAGGTCCGCATCCCCTCGGCGAAGTCACGCCTCAACGAATATCCCATGAACTTCTCCGGTGGCATGCGGCAGCGCGTCGTCATCGCCATCGCGCTCGCCTGCGATCCGAAGCTCCTGATTGCCGACGAGCCGACGACGGCTCTCGACGTCACCATCCAGGCGCAGATCCTCGAACTCATCAAGGCGCTGCAGGAAGAGGAGGGCATGTCCGTCCTTTTCATCACCCACGATATGGGCGTGGTTGCGGAAATCTCCGACCGCACCGTGGTCATGTATCGCGGCGATGCCGTCGAGACCGGCACGACGCGGGAGATTTTCGCCGGGGCCAAGCACCCTTATACGCGTGCGCTTCTCTCCGCTGTGCCACAGCTCGGTTCCATGACGGGGCTTGACCGGCCGCTGCGCTTCCCGCAGGTCGACATGGCGACCGGCGATATCCAGCCCCCTCAGCCGACGGCGGATACGGTGAAGCGCGATGCCGCGCCGATCCTCAAGGTCAACGATCTGGTGACCCGGTTCGACATCAAGAAGGGCTTCCTGCGCAGGACGGTTGGCCGCATTCACGCCGTCGAAGGCGTCTCGCTGCAGTTGCGGCAGGGCGAGACGCTTTCGCTCGTCGGCGAATCCGGCTGCGGCAAGTCCACGACCGGCCGTTCGATCATCCGGCTGACGGATGCGAAGTCCGGCACGATCGAGATCGACGGCAAAAACGTCCTGGGAGCCGGCAAGTCCCAGCTGGCGGACATCCGACGGGAAGCGCAGATGATCTTCCAGGATCCGTTCGAAAGCCTCAATCCGCGCATCCGCATCGGCGATGCGATCGCCGAACCGATCGTCACCCATGGACTGGCCAATGCTGCTGAAGCGAGGGAACGGGTGGCTGAGCTGCTCGAACGCGTCGGCCTTTCGGCATCGATGGCGGACCGCTTCCCGCATGAATTCTCCGGCGGCCAGCGGCAGCGCGTCTGCATTGCCCGCGCTCTTGCTCTCGAACCGAAGCTGATCATCGCCGATGAGAGCGTGTCGGCGCTGGACGTGTCGGTCAAGGCGCAGGTCATCAACCTGATGCTCGACCTGCAGGAGAAATACGGGCTGGGTTATCTCTTCATCAGCCATGACATGGCGGTGGTGGAGCGGATCAGCCACCGGGTCGCGGTCATGTATCTCGGCGAGATCGTCGAAATCGGCTCGCGGCAGGCCGTCTTTGAAAATCCGCAGCACGATTATACCAAGCGCCTGATGGCGGCGGTGCCGATCGCCGATCCTTCCCGCCGCCAGACGCGCCGGATTTCCAACGACGAGATCAAAAGCCCATTCCGCGCTGCCGATTACGTCCCGCCGAAGCGTTCTTACGCCGAAGCCGGCGATGGCCACTTCGTACAGGTCGCATAAGGTTAGGCAGAAAACGCGATGTGACGTCGTATGCGGCTCAACGGTTGACGGATAAACAGGAGGGTTCCCCCCGCCGACTATCAACTGCCGTCGATCCAGTTCCTGCGCTTGTCCTTCCTTCTCAGGGGCTTCATATGTGGAAGGTCGAAGGCAGTCATGGACGGTTCGACTAAGCGCAGGCCACATCTCTCGATAGGATGGTGCATATGACCACCGAAGTAACTCCGGCAGCCGAAGAGAAGCAGGAGAGCCGCCAGCGGCATGTCATAGACACGTTGCGCGCCTGGGTGGTCGATGGAAAGATCGGTCCTGAGGAAAAGCTGTCGGAATCAAGCCTTGCGGAAGCGCTCGGCGTTTCGCGCACGCCGATCCGCACCGCGCTCGCCATTCTCGTCGAGGAAGGCGTTCTGGAACGCACCGGGCCGCGCGGCTACCGCGTCAGGACCTACAAGGTGGCGGAGGTCAAGGAAGCGATCGAGTTGCGTTCGATCATCGAGGCCTATGCCGCAAAGAAGATCGCGTCCGCGGGGCCTTCGCAGAAACTCATCGCCGAGCTGAAGGCATGCCTGCGGGAGGGGGATGACATCTTCAGTTCCAACGCGGAACTCCATGAAAGGGAAGCGCGCTATGCCCGCATGAATTCCCGGTTTCACGGCCTCATCCTGGAAGCCGCGGGCGTCAGCATCGTCCCGCAGATCATCTCGCTGCTGGATCGCGTCCCCTTCGGTTCCCCCGGGGCCATCCGGTTCGACGATATCGCCAAAGGCGACCGCATCCAGCATCTGCACCAGGCGCATTGGCAACACCATCACATGGTTCTGGCCCTGATCGCAAAGGATGTCTCGCGCGTTGGCCGCCTGTTCCAGGAGCACGGGGAAGGCGTCAAGATCAGCCTCGGTCTCAGCCCGGGGCCGTTCAATCTCGGCCCTTCCCGGCTGCTGCCGATCGTCGATCCGGAAGCAAACGCGGCTGATATCGCCGCGTTCCTCAAGAAAGATGATACATAACATTCCATAGTTTGCATCCAAAGATAATGTTAATGCGAATTTTTTGCGTTAATAAGGTGGAATTGCGCGCTAAATATTCGTCATTGTATCCAAATTAAAAATGACGTAGGCTGGTGGTCACAGGCGTCGAGGAGGCGTTTGCCGGAGGACTGCTTATTTTCACCTGCATATACCCGTGGCTGCATGCGCAGCCGCAGCGATGATCCATGTCTTGAGCTTTGGGGGGAGGAGACCTCATGAAAATTTCAGGAGCATTGAAGCATCTTATTGGGATGGCGCTGTTTGCGACAGGCATGGCGGTGTCCACGGTCGCCACGGCGGATACGATCAAGGTCGGCGTCCTGGGCTCGTTTTCCGGGCCTTACGCTCCCTGGGGCGTGCAGTTCCGCAATGCGCTCGACCTCTATCAGGAGCAACACAAGAGCAAGGCCTCCGGCCATGACGTGGAACTGGTCTATCGCGATGTCGGCGGCAATGAGCCGGCGCGCGCCAAACAGCTCGCGCAGGAGCTCGTGGTGCGCGATGGCGTGCAGTACATCATAGGGCTCGAATTCACGCCGACCATTCTGGCTGTAGCCGACATCGCGACGGAGGCGGAGGTCCCGACGATCAACCTCAATTCAGGCACGTCATCGGTGACGCGCGCTTCGCAATTCCTGACGCGGACCGGCTTTACCCAGTGGCAGGTCGCGGCCCCTGCCGGCGAATACGCCTTCGACCAGGGCAAGAAGACCGCCGTCATCGTTTCGGCCGATTATGCGCCCGGCAAGGATGCGCTCGACTCCTTCCGCTACGGCTTCGAGAAGAAGGGCGGCAAGATCCTGCAGGAGATCAAGGTGCCGCTCGGCACGACGGATTTTTCGACATACCTGCTGCGCCTCCAGGAGGCCAAGCCGGATGTGGCGCTGGTCTTCATGCCCGTCGGGCCGATGTCCGTCGGCTTTCTCAAGGCCTATGTGGATCGCGGGCTGCTGAAGGCCGGCATCGACGTCTATGTCGGCGCCGAAGCACAGGAAACCGATCTCCCGGCACTCGGCGATGCGGCGGTCGGCATCCATTCGGTCTTCACCTACAGCCCGTATCAGGACAATCCGGAAAACAAGGCTTTCGTCGAGGCGCTGACCAAGAAATACGGCGCCAAGGGACTGCCCAATCTGGCGACCGTCGCGGCCTA
Source organism: Neorhizobium sp. 2083 (assembly GCF_031455615.1). Lineage (NCBI taxonomy): Bacteria > Pseudomonadati > Pseudomonadota > Alphaproteobacteria > Hyphomicrobiales > Rhizobiaceae > Neorhizobium > Neorhizobium sp. 2083. Next base: position 195,638 of record NZ_JAVDTC010000003.1, read on the forward strand.
TGACGGTCTGGCGCTCGTCTATCACATGATCGACGCGACCAAAGGGCAGAAGGATGGCAAGGCGGCGATGGAAAGCATCAAGGGCCTGACGATCCAGAGCCCGCGCGGGCCGATCACCATCGATGCGAAGACACGCGACATTATCCAGAACGTCTATCTCCGCGTCGTCGAAAAACGTGCGGACGGCATGCTCGTCAACAAGACGCTCGCCACCCAGCAGGCCGTGAAGGATCCGTGGAAGGAACTCAACCCGGCTAAATAAGTCGGGCTGGTTGCTTGAACCGGCTCTCATCCGAGTCGAACAATCGTTGAACTCGAACGAACGGGAAGATCGATGCCGTCGCTATCGACCTTGCTATCCTTGTTCATAGATGGGGCGTCCTACGGAATGATCCTGTTCCTGATCGCGTCCGGCCTGACGGTGACACTCGGGATCATGCGGATCATCAATCTGGCGCATTGCGGTTTCGCGATGATCGGCGGCTATGCGGCGCTCGCTCTGACCTCCTGGATGGGCTTGCCGCTTCTCGTCGCCCTGCCGATCGCCATTCTCCTTACCATGGCGATCGGCTTCCTTCTCGAACAGACGATCTACAGGGTCGTCTACCGGACGCACGAGTTCGGACAGATCCTGATGACGCTCGGCCTCACCTATCTGATGGTCGCGACGATCAACCTGATCTTCGGTTCGCTGATGCAGAATATCCCGGTGCCGGAGCCGCTGAGCGGCGTCTGGCTGGCCGGCGGGCTGACCGTTTCGAAATACCGCATCTTTCTCGTTGCAGTCAGCGCCGGCGTTGCCCTGCTGTTGTGGACGACCTTCGAATGGACCATGTTCGGCACAAGGTTGCGCGCCGCGATAGACAATCCGCGCATGGCGCGCGCTTGCGGCATTGATGTCGGACGGCTCCTGTCGATTGCCTTTGCGGCGGGCTGTGGGCTGGCCGCACTGGGCGGGGTGCTCGGCGCTCAGATGCTGCCGCTGGAACCCTTCTATGCGCTCAAATATCTCGTCCTGGTGCTGATGGTGGTGACCGTCGGCGGACTTGGCAGCCTGAAGGGATCGCTGGTCGCGGCACTCGCTCTCGGGCTGATCGACACATTCGGGCGATATTTCCTGCCGGAACTGGGGGCCTTCGTCATCTACGTCACCGTTTTCGCGTTCCTGCTGATCCGGCCGAGGGGGCTTTTCCAGAATGCGTGAACTCCGCGACCCCTCCGCCTTGCTGGAAATGCGCTCGGCGCTGCGAACCCATCGTCTCGGCTGGTTCGAAGTCGCGATGCTCGCCGTTTTTGCAGCAGTCTATTACCTGCTGCCCGGTTATCTGCCGCTTGCGACCCAGGTGGCGATCATGATGATCTTCGCCATCTCCCTCGACCTGGCGCTCGGTTATGGCGGCATCGAGACCCTTGGCCACGCGGTGTTTTACGGCATCGGCGGTTATGCGGCGGGCTTCTATGCCCTGTATGTCTGGCAGGAGCCGATTTCCGGCTTGCTGGTGGCGGCCCTGGCTGCCGGCCTGTTCGGCGTGCTCAGCGGTATCGTGGTGCTGCGGGCGAAAGGGCTGACACTGGTGATGCTGACGCTCGCCTGCGCGACCATGGTGCACGAATTCGCCAACAGCATTCGTGCGATCACCGGCGGCGATGACGGCTTGAGCGGATACAGGATCGACCCGGTCCTCGGCCTGTTCCGCTTCGATCTTTTCGGCCGCACGGCCTATGTCTACAGCGTCTGCGTCCTTATCGTCGTTTTCCTGCTGGCGCGGATCGTCGCCAACTCGAATTTTGGCCTTGTCGCGCGCGGCATTCGCTCCAACTCACAACGCATGCAGTTGCTGGGCGTGCCGGTCCTCAATCGTCTGGTCCTCCTTTATGCAGTTTCCGGCGCGCTCGCCGGCATCGCAGGCGCGCTTTCGGCCCAGGTTACCAAGCTTGTCGGCCTCAATACGCTTGCCTTCACGCTTTCGGGCAATGTGCTGATCGTGCTGATCCTTGGCGGGATCGGCCGGCTTTATGGTGCGGCGATCGGCTCGATCGTCTTCGTCGTGCTGTCGGACCGGGCCGCGGCGATCGACCCGTTCAATTGGCTCTTCATCCTGGGCGGCCTGATCGTGCTCGTCGTCTGGCTGGCGCCGGACGGCATTGTCGGCCGCTTTTCGGCGCTGACCTGGCAGTTCCGCAAACAGGAGCGCAGGCCATGAGCTTCGCGCTGGAGATACGAAACCTGAAAAAGGCCTTCGGCGGCCTGGAGGTGACGCGCGATGTCTCGCTCACACTCGCAGCCGGCGCACGCCACGCGCTGATCGGGCCGAACGGTGCCGGCAAGTCGACACTCGTCAATCTGATCACCGGCGTGCTGAAGCCGAATGCCGGGGAGATACTGCTCGGCGGCCGGGAGATCGGCAACCTTTCCCAGGCGGAGCGGGTGAAGCGCGGGCTTGCCCGGACCTTCCAGATCAACTCGCTGTTTTCGACCATGACGGTCGCCGAGAACGTGGCATTGGCGATGATCGCACATGACGCGACGGATGCGCGGCTTCTCGGCGATATCAGCAAAGATGCGCGGCTCTCGGCGCGGATCGAAGAACATCTCGTCCGCCTGAACCTCGCGGAGACCGCCGATCGATTGGTCTCGAGCCTCTCCTACGGCCAGCAGCGCATTGTCGAAGTGGCGCTGGCTCTGGCGCTTCAGCCGAATGTGCTGCTCCTCGATGAGCCCGCGGCCGGGCTCGCCGCCAAGGATGTCGAGATATTGCTCGGCCTATTGAAGGGCCTGCCAACGACCGTATCGGTGCTGATCATCGAGCACGACATGGACCTCGTTTTCCGTTTCGCTGAAACGATCACCGTCCTGGTCGACGGGCAGGTCCTGATGACAGGATCGCCGGATGCGGTGCGCGGGGACCAGCGGGTCCGTGATGTCTATCTGGGGCGGCGCCATGGATAAGCTGCTTTCCGTCGAAGCCATCCACGCCGGTTACGCGACCGCACGCGTGCTGCATGACGTGACATTCTCGCTGCCGGAAAAGAGCACGCTGGCGCTGCTTGGCCGCAACGGCGTCGGCAAGACGACGCTGATCGAGACGATCATGGGGTTGGCCGTCCAGACGGCCGGCCGCATCGCTTTCCGCGGTCGCGATATCAGTACAATGCAGCCGCACCATCGAAATGCTGCAGGCATGGCGCTGGTGCCGCAGCAGCGTGAAATCTTCCGCTCGCTGACGGTCGAGGAAAACCTGAAAGTCGCAGCCCGCCCGGGCGAATGGACGCTGTCGCGCATATACGACCTGTTTCCGCGCCTCTACGAACGTCGCACCAACGGCGGCGGCCAACTTTCCGGCGGCGAACAGCAGATGCTGGCGATGGGCCGGGCGCTTGCCGGCAATCCGTCGCTGCTTTTGCTGGACGAGCCTTTCGAAGGCCTTGCCCCGGTCATCGTCGATCTGCTGGTCGATGCCATCAACCGTATCCGCACCGAAGGGGCGATCGCCTCGATCGTCGTCGAGCACCATGTCGATCTCGCGCTCGAACTGGCCGACGCGGTGATCGTGCTCGATCGGGGGCGAATTTCCTGGAGCGGTTCGAGCCCGGAGCTCAAGGCGGCTCCGGATCTGATGGCGTCCCTGATCGGGCTCGGCACCGGCGGCGAACAATTTCCTGAAATCGAAACCAGAATGGATGGAGCAGAATGAAAACCTTAGAGGATAGAATCCAGGCGGCGGGCAACCCCGCCACGATGCTGCAGAACGCGCAGACCGGCCGATATCAGTTCCCGGTCCCGCCGGAATTCACCAACTGGATCGAGGAACAGCAGGCATGGCGGCAGAGCGTTGCCCTGATGGATCAGTCCTTCCATATGACAGACCTTTATGTCCGCGGCCCCGATGCGCTGAAACTCGTCTCGGATCTTGCGGTCAACAGCTTCGCCAACTTTGGCCGCAACAAGGCCAAGCAGATCGTCTGCTGCAATCATGATGGCTATGTGATCGGCGACGCGATCATCTTCGGGCTGGAGGACGACGAGTTCAATATCGTCGGCCGGCCTGTCCTGCCGAACTGGATCCAGTATCATGCGGAGACCGGCGGTTATAAAATCACGATCGAGCGTGATGAGCGCAAGCTCGACAATCCGGAAAAGCCGCGCAAGACCTACCGGTATGAGGTGCAGGGACCGGATGCATTGAAGCTCCTCGAAAAGGTCAACGAGGGCGGGCCGCTGACCACCAAGTTCTTCAACATGGGCGAGATTATCATTGCCGGCTGCAGGGCGCGCACGCTTTCGCACGGCATGGGCGGCGCGCAGGGTCTGGAGCTCTGGGGACCGTTCGAGGACGGTGCCAAGGTGAAGGCAGCGCTGCTCGAGGCCGGCCGCGAATTCGGGTTGAAGCAGGTGGGCGCGCGCGCCTATTCCTCGGCGGCTGCCGAATCCGGCTGGGTGCCTTCACCGCTGCCGGCGATCTTCTCCGGCGAAAAAATGAAGGCCTATCGAGAATGGTTGGCAGCCAACAGTTTCGAAGGTGTGTCCTCGCTCGGCGGCAGCCTTTCGAGTGAAAGGATCGAGGATTACTACCTGACGCCTTGGGACCTCGACTACGGCCGTGTCGTCAAGTTCGATCACGACTTCATCGGCCGTGAAGCCTTGGAGAAGATGGCGAACGGCCCGCATCGCCGCAAGGTGACGCTGGTCTGGGACCGGGACGATGTGCTCAGAGTGTTCGGTGGCATGATGGAGGATGGCGATCCGCCGAAATACATGGAGATGCCGTCCGCCTATTACGCGACGCATCCCTATGATCGCGTCCAGGTGGACGGCAAGGATGTCGGCATCTCGATCAGTCCGGTTTTCTCGTCCAACGAACGGGCCTGGATCTCGCTCGCCATCCTGCCGGAAGAGCATTCGGTGCCGGAAACCGCGGTAGACGTCATATGGGGCGAACCGAATGGCGGGACCGGCAAGCCGAATGTCGAACGGCACCGCCAGGTCTTCGTCGGCGCCACCGTGCATCCCTGGCCGATCCACGAGGCCTCGCGGAAGTTCTATCGCTCGCAGCGCTAATATCGCCGGGTGTGGTGTGAAGAGCATCCCACCACACCCGCACCTCCCGATAGGGCATTGCCGCCGTCGTGGCGTTCCTGGCATCCGACGAAGGTCGCTGGATCACCGGCCAGATCGTCGAGGCAAGCGGCGGTTACAAGCTCTGAGCTCGACTTGGCTATTCCTGACGGACGAGGCGAGCTTTGATCGCATTCATCTGTTCGATTTCCCGGCGCTGACCTTGTGAGATTTCGGAACAGAGCTTGGTCAGTTCCGGATCGTCGAGAGATGCCTTCCGGCACATGAGGATCGCACCGGAATGGTGCGGGATCATGGAGGCGATGAACTGGCGATCGCCTATAAAGGCTTGGACGCGCGTGCCTGCGAAGGCGGCGACGAACAGGATCACGAGGAGGAGGTAAATTCCGACGTTCAGCCTCTTGTTACCGTACATATGTCCCATGGTGGCCAGCATGATGACGCCCATTGGGGCCACCATTGTCAGCGCCATGTATAGCATGTTGAAATTGTTGCGGAAATCGTTCCAGCCGTCGATCATCGAGAACATGACGAAGTACATGACAATCAGGCTGAGAACCATGTTGACGGCGAACATGGCATAGGGGTGCCAATTCATTCCTTGATGTTGCGTATGGTGTTGATCACGCATTCTGGACCTCCTTAGGGTAGAGGGCACCCGCCGCGATGGCGGAGAGCTTCGGTCGGCAGCGCCGCGTTTAGGAGTATCCGGTCCCAACATCGGCTGGCCGGTTCGGTTCCTTTCATCACTGAATTGCATGGAAGGATACCAATACAATCGACAGTTAGCGACCGGCTGCTGCAGGAGTTCGACGCAGCACATTGTTGCGGCCCCGGCCGCGGAGCCGTCCGCCAGTCAGAGCTCTATGCCGCGCGTCTTCAGCTGAAGCGACTTCAATGGCTCGGGGCCGCCGCCGGTATGCTTAGCGGATGGAACCTGTGATGGTCGGGTCAATCTTATCGAGTCGCTCCCAAGCCAATGAAGCGCCGAATAGAAGAACCGCGATCAGGGGGATGACGAGAAGTACTGCATAGCCTGGGACACGCATGACAAACTCCACCAGCAAACGAGCCGGTAGAGATGCGCGGCAATTGTTGACGGAAAGTTAATTGCGTCTCGTTTTTGCACAGGCTCGTTTGGATCGCGTATATCCGAGCGGCTAGTCTTCTTCTTCCGCGTCCATCGCAAGCGCCGTCGCAAGGGAGCCGAGAGCAAACGGTGCGCCTAGGCTAAAAACATATAGCCAGACGCCTATCCAGGACTGCGGGAACCCGGAATGCCTCAGCAGCGAGATCGCGGCCAGCGCGCCGACGGCGAACCCGGCAATCAGGTGGTGAAGCATAAAGCGGACGAGTAGCGGCATGGCAGCCTCCTGCTCGTCTAACCCGTCTCAGACGAAGAAGTTGCCGCCATCGCAAGAATATTCGACGCAGCCAGGTACGCGTGTCGTCCTGATCTCGAGGCCCGCGGCAAGCGGAAAAGACGACGCCTTTTCTCGTCACGTATCCCTTTCGCTTCCGCGCGTTTCGCTGATCGAGCAGGAGGATGACGGAAGTCGAATAAACGTAAAGCCCTGGCCGCAAGGCCAGGGCTTCCATCGCGCGAGTACAGGATCAGCAGCGGTTTGCCTGAGCCGTGGCGGCATTCGAGCCGGAATTCGAGGCCGGAGACCCGGCCGAACCCTGTTGCGTGGGAGTAGTGACACAGCCAGAATTGGTGCTACCCGCGTTGTTGGCGTTGCCGCCGCTGGACCCGGTCGTATTGGCACCCGTGGTTGCGCCCTGGGCGCCGGCCGTTCCGGTTCCGTTGCCGGACGAACCGCTGGTCGTGCCGGCGGAACCTCCGGTTCCACCGGACCCGGACCCGGAGCCGCCCGAAGCGCCCTGCGCGAAAGCAGATGTTGCAAGACCGAATGCAAGAGCACTCACCGTCAGAATTTTCAGCATATGCGTTTCCTATGGTTTGCTTGTACCCCGTAGCCAACTGTCTGCCCCAAAGGATGTTCCCTTGAGCGAACGAGTATTGTGATATGTGCCGAAAATCGGGATACCCAGGTCGCCGTCCTGCCAACGGACAATCCGTGTCAGAAGTCGACGCGGTCGCCGCCCTTGAGTTTCAGGATATCGCGGGCCTCATCCGGCGTGGCGATCTCATATCCAAGGCCTTCGATCAGGTCGCGGGCCTTGGAAACCTGCTGTGCATTGCTCTCGGCAAGCTTTCCGGGGCCGATCCAGAGCGAATCCTCAAGTCCGACGCGAACATTGCCTCCCATGGCGACGGACATGGCCGCTATGCTCATCTGGTTGCGGCCGGCGCCGAGAACGGACCAGTTATAGGCATCGCCGAACAGCCGGTCGGCGGTGCGCTTCATCATCATCACGTCTTCCGGATGGCTGCCGATGCCGCCGAGCAGGCCGAAGACGCTCTGGATGAAGAACGGCGGCTTCACCAGCCCGCGATCGACGAAATGGGACAGCGTGTAGAGATGGCCGATATCGTAGCACTCGATCTCGAAACGGGTGTTGTTGTTGGCGCAGGTGGTGAGGATCTTCTCGATATCCGCAAACGTGTTCTTGAAGATGCGGTCGCGCGAGCCTTCCAGATAGGGCTTTTCCCAGTCGTGCTTAAATTCCTTGAATCGGTTCAGCATGGGGTAGAGGCCGAAATTCATCGTGCCCATGTTCAGCGAAGCGACTTCCGGCTTGAAGTGAGCGACGGGATGCAGGCGTTCGTCGACGGTCATGGTGGGCGCGCCGCCGGTGGTGATGTTGATCACCACGTCCGATTTCTGCTTGATGACCTTGAGGAAGGGCGAAAAGGCTTCGAGGCTCTGGTCCGGCCGCCCGTCCTGCGGGTTGCGGGCATGGAGATGGACGATCGCGGCGCCCGCTTCGGCCGCGCCGACCGCGGCATCGGCGATCTGCTCTGCCGTGATCGGCAGATGCGGCGACATGGACGGCGTATGGATCGAGCCGGTCACGGCACAGGTAATGATGACTTTGCGGGCGGGCATGCGAAATCTCCTCCAGATCCCGTGGTGAATTCGAGTTCAGGCCGCGTTTTCAGGCCTGCCGGGTCCAGGCTCCGGGTTCAGCGAGCAGCGGCGCCGTTTCCTGTGGTCCGGCGGTCGGGCCCTTGCCGAGCATGGTGATGAGACGGTCGCTGAAGGTTTGCAGGTAGCTGGCGCGGACCTCCGGTTCGACACGCGGTGCGGCGTAGCAGACAAAGGGTTCTTCCGCCGCCAGTCCCATGTAATCGAGGGTCAGGCGTTGGATCGGCCAGAGAACCTTGTCGATCTCGCCATAGACGCCTTCCGCGGTGAAACGGGCCGGCGTGCCGCCGGTCGTCACGCAAAGCAGGCTGCGCTTGGACTGGAACAAACCACTGTCGAAACGACGACCGTCGACATAGGCGAAACCATAGGCCAGCACGCGGTCGATCCAGCCTTTGAGGATGGCCGGCGGGCCGCCCCACCAGAGCGGGAAGAGAAAGACGATCGCATCCGCTGCCGCGACACGGGCCTGCTCGCGGACGATTTCGTCCGCAAAGCCGGACGTCCTGGCCGCATGCAACTGTTCGTTCTGGTAATGGAACCGCTTCGTATCGGCGGCGTCGAGAAAGTCGTGCCGCCCGGCGACCGGGTTGAACCCTTCCGCATAAAGGTCGGACACGATCGCGTCGTGCCCGCCTTCCCGGATAGCCTCCACCGCCGCGTCTTTCAGCGCGGCGCAAAAGGACGAGGGTTCGGGATGTGCGTAGACGATCAGAACCTTCATGGTCGGTCAGGCCGCAAGGTTCAGCAGGCGGGCGGAATTGTCGCCGATCAGCGTGCGGATGTCCTGGTGCGAGAACCGCATGTCGAGCAGCGCATTGACGATCTGGCGATAACCTTCGAGCGGACGCGGCGCGCCCATCAGGCCAAGATCGGAGCAGAGGCAGGTCTTGTCAACGCCGGCGATCCCGATCAGGTGCCGCAGGTATTCCGGCTCGTACTGTTTGCCGGAGCCGGGGATGAACATGCAGATGGAATGCTCCATGTAGACGCCCATCGCGACGAGACCCTTGATGTCCTCGTCGCTGCAGCCGACGATATAGGTCGGGTGGTTGACCAGCATCTTCTTGACGCCGCGCTTCTTCGCCTCGTCGAACAGGACGAAAAGCTCTGGTGCTTCCAGATGGCCGCCGGCGAGGATGATATCGCCCTCGGCGATCAGGTCGAGCACCTTCCTGGTGTCGTCCGTCACCTTGCCGTTGGCGTCGAGCGAGCTAAGGGGCGTGGGATCGAGCATCTTCTGGGCGGTCTTCGGGAAGCTCTTGGCCTCCGTCAGCCCCTTGCGAATGTGGTTGGCGGCGGCGAGCGTCGGCATCCAGACGATCTTGGCGCCGATCTTCACGGCATGATCGACGGCGTAAGGATTGATGCCGCCACTGGCATTGTTGAGGGCGATGCCGGAGAACAGCTTGATGCCCTTCTCGGGATAGATGGTTTCCAGAATCTTGGCATGCGGTGTGCCGAGGTAGAAATGATCCTTGTAGAGCAGCGCCCGGAACCCGGCATCGGCCGCTTCCATCATCGCCTCGCGGTGGTCGAGCACGCGCGGCATGGCGGCGGGGCCGCTGTGGCAATGAAGATCGACCGCCCCCTTCAAGAGCGTCGCGACCTCCTCGTCGCGTGCCTTGCTGCCGGCGGTGCTGGATGATGCCATATCGGATGCCATTTCTACTTCTCCCTGGTCATTGCTGGCGTGGAATGCGGCTGATCCGCAGCGCACGCCTCGATTACCTGTTTGCGATCTCGCGCCAATCCGTCAGCACCTTGGCGGCGGACTGGCGCATCAGGCCCTGGTCGGACGAGACGATGAAGGATGTGACGCCGATCTCGCGGAACGGCTCGGTTTCGGCAATCGAACCGACCATGACGCAGACGGGCTTTCCGACCGCTGCCGCGGCCCTGACGATCTTTTCCGTGATGGCCCGGATCTGTGGCGCACCCTGCGACTCTGCGCCCATGGCGACGGAAAGGTCTCCGCGGCCGACGAAGAATCCGTCCAGTCCTTCGACGGCGACGATCTCGTCAATGACGTCGAGCGCTTCCGGATCCTCGATCATGGCGATGACCGTGACCGATCTGTCCTGCTCTTCGACATGCTGCCACATGCCGAGCGTGCCATAGCCGCCGGCCCGCGGCGAGTTGGAAAAGCCGCGCGCGCCGCCGCGATAACGGCAGGCGGCGACGATGGCCTTCGCCTTCTCGACGCTGGAGACGTGCGGCACGAGAACGCCGGCAGCGCCATCGTCCAGAACCGCCAGCAGCTTGGCGGGCGTCGGCTCGGCAACGCGGACGATGCCGGCGGTGCCGACGGCGCGCGCCGCCAGCAGGCCGTTGTCGATCGTCACACGGTCGAAAGGTGCGTGTTCTTCGTCGATGACGACGAAATCGAAGCCCATGCCACCAAGGATTTCGATCGAGTGGGTCGTTGGGGTCTTGATGAAGGATCCGACGAGAAGCTCGCGATCCCCGAACCGCTGGCGGAAGTCGGTCGGCCGTGCCGTTGACATCTCATTTCTTTCTAGTGTATCGCTGTTCAGAACAGCTTTCTATTTTTAGAAATTTGTACACCGCTGCCGGGGGAGGCTGTCAAGCGCAAATGCGCCTGGCCTCGGCGGCGGGGCGGCGTGGAAGAACGGTTCCGTCCAGTTGCCGCGATGCGGCATCGGGAAACAGGGCCAGCGAGGGAGGCGGGGAATGCCGCGGATTGAAGGAAAGAGCGGGGACGGCGTCCAGGCGGTTCAGCTCGCGTTGAACATTATCGAGCATGTCGCGAAAGAAAGGCATGCAGTGGGCGTGACGGCACTGGCGCAGGCGCTGGGCACGACGAAGAGCCGCATCCACCGGCACCTGCAGACGCTGGTGCAGCAGGGTTATCTCATCCAGCCACGCGATTCGGACCGGTACGAAAGCGGGCCACGGCTGGTGGCGCTGGGGCGGGCGGTCAGCGACAATCTCGATCTCGCGCATGTTGCGGCCGATCCACTGCTCGAACTGCGCGATGCATTGGGGCATTCCGCCGTGGTTTCGCAGATCACGCCGGACGGAATGCGCGTGGTTCACATGGTTCCCGGTCGTTCACCGATCGAAATCGGCGTGCGCGTGGGCTCTCTTCTGACGTTCAACAGTTCGGCCCAGGGCAAGGCGGCGCTGGCTTTCGTTTCGCCGGAATTTCGCTCGCGCGTCCTGCGCGGCAAGCTGGAAATCTTCACGCCGCACACGATCATCAGTCCTGCTGTGCTTTTGGCCGAGCTGGAGACGGTCCGGGCGCAGGGGTGGGCGACCGCGCCGAACCAGGCGGGGATCGGACTTAATACGCTGGCGGCACCGGTGTTCGACTCTTCCGGTGTTGTCTGCGGTGCGGTCGGTATCGTCGACATGGTGCAGTTCATCGCGGAAGTGCCTTCCGAGGATCAGCGCGCTCGCACCATGGCTGCGGCGAAGCGGGTTTCGTCAGCGCTCGGTTATGGAGCTTTGTGAGGCGGGTGGGATGCCGGCAACGGTATCGCTCAAGAGATCGCAATTGAATCTTGACAACGGAAAGACCTCAGATATCCTCCTTAGCGAAACATCGTTTCGAAGATAAGAACAAGCAGGGGAGTGCTGTTTGTTCGAGGGGAGGAGGAAAGCATGTACAAGCGACACCTGTTGGTGGCGACTGCGATGACCGTTATGGCCTTTTCCGGCGAGGTAAGGGCGGCTGAGACTTTCAAGATCGGGTCGTCCGTCGGGCTGACCGGCTATGCCGCGGTCATTGACCGCGCTTGGCGCGACGGACTTGCCGTGGCGGCCGATGCGCTCAACGAGAAGGGCGGCATCCTCGGCAAGAAGATCGAGATCATCACCGAGGACAACAAATCGCAGCCGCAGGATGCGGTCGTCGGATATCGCAAGATGATTTCCAGCGATCAGGTCAACCTGTTCGACAGCGGCTGCGTATCGGCCGGCAATTTCGCCGCCGCCGCGTTCGTGATGCAGGCTAAACTGCCCATGTATCTGTGCTCGATCCTGCCGCAGCGCGACAACGAACAGGAGTGGGCCTTCAGCTTCCTGGCGCCGCCGAAATTCGAGATCGAGGCCCGCTACCGCTACATCGAGGAAAAGACCAGTATCCGCAAGGTCGGCATACTCTATGATCCGACCCCCTATGCGTTGATGATGAAGGGGTTGGGCGAGCAACTCGCCAAGGATTTCGGTCTCGAAGTCGTGGCGCAGGAAACCTACAAGCCGGACGATGCGGACATGACCGTACAGCTTGGCCGTATCAATGCGGCCGGCGGCGGCGCGGTCGTCAAGATCGGGCAGGGCGGCTCGACGGTGACGGCTGCCAAGAACATCAAGCAGCTTGGTCTCGACAAGATGCTGCTTCTGTCCAGCAACGATGACGGGTCGATCTTTCAGCAGGCAGGCCAGGTTCTCGGCGATCGCTTCTTCTTCGTTGCGCCGCCGGTGCAATTGCCGAAGCAGTTGAAGCCCGGCCCGGCGAAGGATGCCGTCGATGCCTTCCTGAAATACTGGAAGCCGAAATATCCGGATCGTGACCCGGCCAACAGCGCCCGCGCGTGGGATTCGATGATGGTGCTGGCCAAGGCGGCCGAAATCGCCAAGTCGACCGACGGCAAGGCGCTTCGTGACGCAACGCAGAAGGTTCCGTCCTATGTCGGTGCCTATGCGACGTTCAACTTCTCCGAAAAGCAGCATGTCGGCATAACCGAAAATCCGTTCCTGATCGGCAAGTTTGCCAATGGCGAACTGGTGGTCGCGGAATGAGCGTGCTCGTGACCGATAAAGGAAATGTCCCTCTGCTCGAGGCGAGGGACATTTCCGCCAGCTACGGCCATGTGCAGGCGTTGAAACCAACGAGCCTGCATATAGCCGAAGGCGAACTGGTGACGATCCTCGGGCCGAACGGTGCGGGAAAGACGACACTGATGCGGGCGCTGACGCGCCTGACGGCCAGCAAAGGCAATGTCTTCTTCCGTGGAGAAGAGATTACCGGGCTTTCGACCCCCAGGCTGGCGAGGCGCGGCATCGTCATGGTGCAGGAGGGGCGAGGGCTGTTCCCGCAGATGACCGTCCGGGAAAACCTCGTCATCGGCGCCTACCTGCACCCGGCCGAGACGGACACGCAGATGGCTTCGGTCTTCGAGCTGTTTCCACGGCTGAAGGAGCGTCTCGACCAGTCGGCGGGATCTCTTTCCGGCGGCGAGCAGCAGATGCTGGCGATCGGCCGCGCCCTGATGGCAAAGCCGCAGCTCCTGATGCTGGACGAGCCGTCGCTGGGCCTGGCGCCACGGGTGGCGTCCGAAATCCTCGGCACGCTTCGCGAACTGAACCGCCGTGGAATCGGCATTCTCCTTGTCGAGCAGAAGGCGCCGCTGGCGCTGAAGCTGGCGCAGCGCGTCTATGTCATCGCGCTCGGCAAGATCGTTGCAGAACTCAAGACAGACGAGATCAAATCGCATCATGACCTCGCACGTTACTACCTCCATTGAGCCTTCGGGCATTCGCTGGCAGTCGATCCTGCCGATCGTCGCCGTGCTGGCTCTGGCCGGTCTCGGGCTCGTGTCGAGCGACTATATCGTCACGGTGCTCGGCTTTGCCTTTATCTATGCGATCTTCTGTACAGGCCTGAATTTCTTCATGGGCTATACGGGCCAGGCATCGTTCGGGCAGAGCGCGTTCGCCGCGATCGGCGGTTACGGCAGCGCGATCCTCTGCACCGATTACGGCTGGGAGCCGCTGCTGGCATTGCTTGCCACCATGGTCTTGTCCGGCATTGCGGCGGTACTGGTCGGTTACCCGACGCTGCGCCTGCGTGGCCACTATCTTGCCATGGCGACGTTCGCGCTCGGTCTGATCGTTTATGAGATCACCATCGAGTGGACGGCGCTGACGCAAGGTTACATGGGTTATTCGGGCATACCGCCGCTCGGTATCGCCGGCTTTGCGCTCGATACGCTGAAGCATCAGCTGGTGGCGCTGGTCGTCCTGTCGCTGGTCGGCATCGGCATCGCGGCACGGTTGCGGCAATCGCGGTTCGGCAGGGCGCTCGCCTCGATCGCCGGCAGCGAATCCGCTGCCCAGGCGCTGGGGGTCGATATCGCCCGCTACAAGCTGATCGCCTTTGTAATCGCGGCACTTTACGCCTCGGCCGCCGGTTCGCTGTTTGCTCATTTCGTCGGCTTCATCAGCCCGGAAATCTACGGCACGACCATGGTCATCCAGAGCTTCGCAATGCTCTATCTCGGTGGCATCGGAACGATGTGGGGGCCGATGATCGGCGCCATCATCGTGTCCATCCTCCCGGAGGCGCTGCGCGGACTGAAAGAAATGCAGGATATCGCCTATACGGCGGTCCTCATCTTTATCCTCATCTTTGCGCCCCGCGGCCTGGCCGGCCTCTCGGTCCTGTTCCGGCGGACACACGACCGCGTGCAGGAGAAGGCATAGTCATGGCACTCCTTTCCGTTCGCGAGGAGACGATGCGCTTCGGCGGTCTCTTCGCCAATCAGTCCATTTCATTCGACGTCCAGGAAGGCGAACTGCTGGCGGTGATCGGTCCGAACGGCGCCGGCAAGACGACGCTGTTCAACGTCATCTCCGGCTTCTTCCCGCCGACATCCGGTTCGATCCATTTCGATGGCGAGGACATTACCGGCAAGTCGTCTCACGATGTCGCCTCGGCGGGATTGGTGCGCACCTATCAGCTTGTCCAGCTCTTCAAGCAGCTGACCGTGGCCGAGAACGTCGAGATCGGCAGCCATCGGGTTACCCGTGGCGGCGTCTTTTCGGCTCTCTTTAGGCCGGAATGGATGCGCGAACAGGAGAAAAGCGTCGCCCAGGGTGCGCGCGATCTGCTGCGTTTCGTGGGCCTGGAGCATCAGGCCGACATGATGGCGGACACGCTGCCCTACGGACGCCAGAGGCTGCTCGAAGTGGCGCGGGCGCTGGCCGCCAAGCCGCGGCTGCTGCTTCTGGATGAACCGGCTGCCGGCCTCAACACCCAGGAAACGGATGCGCTGGCGGAAGTCATCACCCGTATCCACGGGACCGGCACAACCGTCATCCTCATCGAGCATGACATGAGCCTCGTGATGAAGATCGCCCAGCGCATCGTCGTGCTGGATTTCGGAAAGAAGATTGCCGAAGGGACGCCGGACGAGATCAAAGCTCATCCGGATGTCATCGCGGCTTATCTCGGTGGAACGGAGATGGCCGATGCCTAGCCTTGTCGAATTCCTTCAAAGCATCGTCAACGGGGTCGGCGTCGGCCTGATCTACGGCCTCGTCGGCATCGGTTTCTGCGTTATCTACAATGCCAGCGGCATCGTCAATTTTGCGCAGGGCGTGTTCGTCATGCTGGGCGGCATGGTCTGCGAGGTGTTGCTGACGCAGCTCGGCATTCCGCTGATCTTCGCGGTGGCGCTGACTATTCCGCTGGTGGCCGTCTCCGGCATCGTGATGGAACTCGCTATCGTGCGCCCGATGATGCATCGCGGAGCGACGTTGTTTGCGATTATCCTTGCGACGCTTGCCGCGCAGATCATGATCGAGCGTATCACGCTCATCACCTTCGGCGACCGGCCGCGAACCTATCACGAGTTCACCACCGGCGGGCCGCTGAAGATCGGCGACGTGGCGATCGGTTACCAGCTTTTCTGGATCCTCGGTTGCGGCGCTCTGCTCGTGCTGCTGCTGTGGCTGTTCTTCACCCGCACCCGCACCGGCAGGGCATTGCGCGCCTGCTCGCAGAACCGGGAAGCGGCACAGCTGCTCGGTATTCCGGTGGCGCGGATGATGCTGATTGCCTTTGCGCTCAGCGCAGCGCTCGGCGCCATTGCCGGCATTCTTGTGACGCCGACGCAATACACCGCCTACAATGTCGGTACGCCCTTCGGGGTGAACGGCTTCATCGCGGCGATCATCGGCGGCTTCGGCCGAGCCGGCGGGGCACTCGCGGGCGGGCTTCTGCTCGGCGTCTTGCAGGCGCTGGCGATCGTGGCGCTTGGCGCGGGCTTCAAGAATGTCGCTGCCCTGAGCTTCCTGCTCGTCGTGCTGCTGTTCTTCCCCAACGGGCTTTTTGCCGGCTTCGGCAAGGGTGCCAAGGCGCATTGAATTTGATGATCGGCCTGGGTTTCGAGGGCCGAATGAAAAGGAATGATCTCCATGTATAACAGCACCGATCCCCGGGCATCGCTGGCGACGGCAAAATCTGCCCCGCAGGCTACGGAATTTGCGGCGGCGGAATATCTGAAATTCTACGAGACCGCGCCGCAGGAAGACGATGCCAACGGCAAGACCTGGCTCGGCAGGGGACAGAATTTCATCATCGCCCATAGCGAGGCGAACCCCGGCGCGAGCTTTTCGCGCATGGCCCAGATCGATGAATATGCCGTGCTGCTGCCGGATGCAAAATCCTCCGCGACGATCACCTGGCAGGGCAAGACGGAAACCGTGGCCGGTTACTCGCTGGTTTTCGTGCCGCCGGGTGACAGCACCGTCAGCATGCCGGATGGCGGTCGCGTGGTGCGCATGTTCTCCACGCGCTCGGAGGATCTGGCGGAGGCTTGTGTCAACGCCCAGTCCTATGTCGCGCCCCATCCAAACATCCCGCCTTTCCAGCCCTGGCCGGAACCGCGCGGCGGATACAAGGTGCGGGCTTATTCGCTCGACGTGCCGCCCGAGCCCGGACGGTTCGGCCGTATCTGGCGCTGCACGACGTTCATGGTCAACGTGCTGCCGGCCGACAGCGGGCCGCGTGACATCAACAAGCTGTCGCCGCATCATCACGACGATTTCGAACAGTGCTCGCTGGCGTTGGAAGGGTCGTATACCCATCACATCCGTTGGCCGTGGACGCCGAGCCTCAATGCCTGGCGGGCCGACGACCACGAGTTCTGCGCGTCGCCTTCCGTAACGGTCATTCCGCCGCCGGCGATCCATACGTCGCGCGGTATGGATGCCGGCGTGAACCAGTTGGTCGATATCTTTTCGCCGCCGCGGTTCGACTTCTCCGAAAAGCAGGGCTGGGTGTTGAATGCGGACGATTATCCGATGCCGACCGGTAGCGGTGTGCAGCAATGAGTAAAACGCTGGAAGATAAGGTGGTTCTTGTCACCGGCGGCTCCAGAGGCATCGGCGCAGCAATCGCCCGCAGATTTGCATCGCTCGGAAGTCGCGTGGTGATCGCCTATCGGAGCGACCGCGCATCGGCGGAAGACCTTTCCGCCGAACTTTCCGCGGCGGGAGGCAATTGCATTGCGATCCAAGCCGATGTCGCAAATCCTCAGCACATTGAAGCGCTTGTATCGGGAACTGTAGAGAATTTCGGCGTAATCGATGTCCTGGTAAATTGCGCTGCCATTGGTCCCTATCGTCCGCTGGGCGAGATGGATGCGCCATTCGTGAAGTCGATCCTGGAAACCAACATCATGGGCGTGGTGTTGCTGACCCAGGCCGTGCTGCCGTTCATGCCCTCACCCGGCGGACGGATCATCAACATTGCATCGGCACTTGCCTTTAGGCCGATCCCGACAAGTTCGGTCTACTCCGCATCGAAAGCAGCAGTGGTTACGCTTACCCATGCCTTCGCCAAGGAACTTGGGAAAAGAGGCATTACCGTCAATGCGCTTGCACCTGGGGTAATCGAAACGGATATGACGACCAAAATCATCGCCGAACGAGGCGAGCAGATCCTGGCGATGACTCCGCTTGGGCGAATAGGCCTACCGGACGACATTGCGGGCATCGTTACGTTCCTGGCGTCGCCGGAGGCCGGCTGGATTACCGGTCGGACAATCATCGCAGACGGTGGAGTGACGTAATCATGGCTCGGTTCGATTCGATAAAAGACCCCTCAAACTTCGCGAGATTGTCGTACCGCGACGACCGTTGGCAAAGGCGTATCGATATGTCTGAGCCGCGCGCTCATTCTCCCCTGTATGGGGCTCCCCGGCAGACTTCGTTCGAAGACACTTTGGACAGGACTGAAAACGCGTTGTGGAGGCGCGGTCGATCGATCATCCTGATCGTGGATGGCGTAGAACACGAGTTTCCGTTCGGCGACGGGCTCGTCGAGAGCCAGGTACTTTCACGCTTAAAAGAGCGAAAGATAACGATCGGCAAAACAGGGACGGCCGGCGCCATCGTGTTTGCGATTGCCCTGTTGGGGCTAGGCACGGCCATAGCGTTGTTCCTGTTGCAGCGGTAGGCTTCCCCTTCATCGCCATGCGGAAGGGCTGGGACAGGGTCAGGAAGTGGGGCGAGGGGACGTCCATGGCCTTTGCCATATGTTCTCGCCGCCGCTTGAGCGCTTCAAATCTTTCGCCATCCCAATCGTTTATCGGGCCGAAGCCGCCTCGAGCGCCTCGTAATGATCGGTGATCTCAGCGCCAGTGGCGATCCAGACCTCGCCCTTGTCGATGACGTGTCTTAGGAAATCGCGCAGGATGTGCCAGCGCATCGGTCGGCCCGAGACCTGCGGATGCAGCACAAGCGTGGTGACGCCACCCCAGGCGTGGGTCGCCTCGAATTCGTCGATCCACAGCTGCAGCACGGCATCGCGGCCGAAAAGCGGACGCGAACTGGTTCGGCTCGACATGCCGAAATTCCAGTCGTCGAACGCGAAGTTGACGGGGATTTCGACCGGTCCGACCGCGCCATCGGCGCTGGCGTGGCGATAAGGGAGGATGTCGTCGCGGAAGGAGCTGGAATAACGAATTCCGGTCTTCTTGAGATAGGCGAGCAATTCGGGGAAGTTTTCTCCGGACGGGGCGCGATAGCCGACCGGGCGGACGCCGAGTGCCGATTGCAGCGCTTCAAAGCCGCGGTCGATTTCCTCGAAGGCTTCGTCGAGCTTCGTCCTGTCCGGCAGCTTGTGGAGATATCCGTGATGACCGATCTCGTGGCCTGCCGCGACCATCGCCTCGCACTGCGCCGGATGGGCAAGGGCCGTCCAGCCGGGCGTGAAGAATGTGCCCTTCAGGCCGAGTTCGGCCATCAGTTCGAGGATTTTGGCAATGCCGACCCGCGCGTCGTAACCGCCATGCGACGTCGTTACCATCCGATCGACATTGGAAGGATTGTTGCCGATCCAGGCGGTCTCGGCATCGACGTCGAAGCCGATGAACAGAGCACTCTTGGCGCCGTTCGGCCATATCATCCTGGGGGTGGCCGGAGCCGGGTTCAGCGGGCGCGGGGAAAGATCGAACGTCATGCCTTGAGCCTTCAACGAAAAGTGGGGATGCTGTCGGCGTTGCCTGCCATCAGCGCTTCGATTTCAGAGCAGTCTTCAACCTGTTCGAGCGAACCAAGCAGATACCAAAGCGCGTCAAGGCGACCGGGCGACAGGCTCATGGCAGTAAGCTCCCGGAACTTGGCTTCGACGGCCGAGGCCTGCATCGGTCGCTCGGCAGAACCTGTCGCGCGCGGAACCATGCGATCGATCGTCATGCCATCCTTGAAGCGAAGCGTCACGACCGGCTCGGCCATGGGATCCATGGCCTCGTCCACTGCGACATCGATCCTGTCCATCATGGCATGAACCTGCGGGTTGAGACGACGCTCTTCCGTATAGGCCTGCAGACCGGCGGTGCCGAAAGTGCAGCGGGCAGCCAGCGCATAGGGTAAGCTCATCTGCGTCGGGGCCATCGCGGCGCCCACCTTGGCGCCGCACATATCCTTGAGCATGGCGCTCATACGCAGGTCGATATGCTGGATATCGGACGCTTTCCGCCCGGTTTCGGACAGGAGATCTTCCAGCGCATCGACTGCCGAATGCGCACCACGGCAGGATGCGTAGGGCTTCAGTACCGCGCGATTGACCTTCCACACTTCGCCGAGGCCTTCGGCGAGCAGTTCGGGCTTGCAGGCTGACTTGTTATAGGACCTGAAGAAGCCTCCCCAGACGTCGTCAAAAACGCGGGATGGGCCGGCAAAGCCGTTTGCCGCAAGCAGGGCGGCAAGAAGGCCACCCTCCGCAGCGCGGCCGGCGTGAAGCTTCTTGGCCTGCGAGCCGTCGTGGATAAAGGCCCAGAGGCCGGAGGAAAAACTTGTGGCGAGTGTGATGGCATCGCGCGTTGCCGATGCATCGAGACCGAGCAGGCTGGCGCAGGCCGCTGCCGCGCCGAGTGTGCCGCAGGTGCCGGTTGAATGCCAGCCGAGGCTGTTGTGCGCGTCATAACCGCCGGTCGCCTCGAGAATACGGCGCCCGACATCGTAGCCGGCAACGACAGCAGTGATCATCCGCTTGCCGTCCATCGGGCGGCCCGTTTCGTGCAGCGCAGAAAACAGGGCCGGAAGCACCACGGCACCCGAATGGTCGCAGCCGCCTGAATCATCCAGCTCGAAAGCATGGGCGGCACAGCCGTTGAGAAGCGCTGCGTCCCGCGTGGATGCCGCAAGACCGGTTCCCCACAGAGAAACGGAGCCATCGGTTCGAAGGGACTTCACCGCAATCGCGAACTCGTTCGAGCGCGCGCCGGCCAGAGCTGCCCCCAGCGTATCGGCGATGTGGATCTTGGCCTTGGCAACGACATCTGCCGGCAGCGCGTCATAGTCGAGAGAGGAAACGAAGCGGGCCAGTTTGTCGACCGGCGTGTCGGCGAGAGAACGGTTCATGGAATGCTCTGGAGATGCGCGACGAAAACGGCCATCCCTGTAGGAGAGACCGCAGAAGCGTCCGGCCGCGAGGAGCCGCGGCCGGACATCCTGAAATGGACGTTACTTGACGGCTTCGCCGTTGATATAGATGCCGTCGAGCATCGTGCCTTCCAGGCCGTGCTTGGCATAGATGGTCTTGTATTCGCCGGATGCCATCAGAGCCTTGAGAGCCGCGGCATAGGCATCACGCAGCGCCGGGTCCTTCTTGGAGAAGGCGATGCCCTGGTAGACGGCCGTGAAGGGCTCGCCGACGATGGCATAGGTGTTCTTTTCCAGATTGGTCAGGTAGGGCAGGGTTTCGGAACCCTGGACGGCGCCGTCGAGGCGACCCTGCTTCAGCTGGGCGCGGGCATCGGCCGAACCTTCGGTGCCGACGACCTTGATCGCCGCCAGACCCTTGGCTTCGCAGTTGGCAGCGCTCCACTTTGCCGTTTCATCCGGGAAGGAGGTACGACGGCTCATGCCGACTGTCTTGCCGCAGAAGTCGGCCGGGGTCTTGAACTCTTCCTTGCGGGAGGCCGAGGTGTAGAACTGCGCGCCGGACTTCATGTAGTCGAGGAAGTCGAGGGTCTCGCGACGCTTCGGCAAGTCGCTCATGCCGCTGTGGATGAGATCGACGCGACCGGTCTCCAGCGAGGAAACCATCTGTTCGAAGCCGATGTCGGACCATTCGACGGTGGTGCCAAGCTGCTTTGCGAGCGCCAGGCCGAGATCGATGTCGACACCCATCAGCGTGTTGGTGGCCGGATCCTTGTATTCCATCGGCGGGTAGTTCGGCTGGTTGGCAACGACGATCTTGCCGGCCGACTTGACGCGGTCCGGCAAGCCTTCGGCATGAGCGGCCGTTGATGCAAGCAATGCGGCGGCGAGAGCGATGAATGTGGTCTTCACGTAAGTTCCCCTTTTCCAGAACTGGGATTGATTGATCTTGTCGCTTATTTGCGGGCCGCCGACAGCGGCCCGGTTTCTCAGCTGTGGACAGCCTTGATGAATTCAGCCGTGCGCGGACTTTTCGGCGAGGTCAGGAGTTCCGATGCCGGCCCGATCTCGACCATCTTGCCTGCTTCCATGAAGGCCACCGTATTGGCGACGTTGCGGGCGAAACCGAGTTCATGGGTCACCACGATCATCGTCATGCCGCTTGCGGCGAGATCCTTCATCACGTCCAGCACTTCGGAAACAAGTTCCGGGTCGAGTGCGGATGTCGGCTCGTCGAACAGGATCAGATCGGGACGCATGCACATCGCACGGGCGATTGCGACGCGCTGCTGCTGCCCGCCGGAAAGCTGCGACGGATAATGGCCGATCTTGTCTCCCAGCCCGACGCGGGCGAGCAGTTCTTCGGCGCGCTTGCGGACCTCGGCGACGGGCTCCTTCAAGACCTGCACGGGCCCTTCCATCACGTTTTCAAGCGCGGTCATGTGCGGGAACAGATTGAAGCGCTGGAACACCATGCCGACACGCCGGCGCTGGCGCGCCATGTCCGCATCGCTGATCTCGTAGAGGTTATTGCCCTCGCGGCGATATCCGACCAGTTCGTCATTGACCCAGATCGCACCCGAATTCATTTTCTCGAGCTGGTTGATGCAGCGCAGGAATGTGCTTTTTCCCGATCCCGACGGGCCGATGATGCAGCAGACCTCGCCCTTTGCGATCTCCAGATTGACCTTGTCGAGTGCGGTGAAGGGGCCGAAAAGCTTGGTGACGTCGACCGCCTTTACAATGATATCCTTGGTCATCTCACACCTCACATCGACGCCGTGATGGACTTGCTGCCGCGGCCGAAATAGCGCTCGATATAATACTGGCCGATCGACAGGAGAGTGACGACGACGAGGTACCAGAAGCACGCCACCAGCAGCAGTTCGAGCACGCGGGTATTGGCGAAGTAGATGATCTGCGCGTTGTGGAGGATTTCCGAATACTGGATGACGCTGGCGAGCGAGGTCAGCTTGACCATGCCGATCACCTCATTGCCGATCGGCGGCACCATGACGCGCATCGCCTGCGGCAGCACGATGCGGCGCAGCATCCTGAATTGGGTCATGCCGATCGCGCGGGCCGCCTCATACTGGCCGCTGTCAACCGACAGAAGACCACTGCGCACGACCTCCGACGTATAGGCACCCTGCGAGATGCCGAGACCGAGCATGGCGGCGACGAACGACGTCATGACGTCGACCGTGCGGAATTCGAACAGGCCGGGGATGCCCATCTTCGGAAAGATCAGCGCCAGGTTGAACCAGATCATCAACTGGAGAAGCGCCGGGGCGCCACGGAAGATCCAGACGTAACCGATCGCGATCGACGAAAGCACCGGATTGCCCGATACACGCATGATCGCGATCACGACGCCGAGGACGATGCCGAGCGCCATTGCGGCGACCGTCATGATCAGCGTGCTCTTCAATCCGTCCAGAATGGCCGGAGCGAACAGGAAGTCGCGAACGTAACTCCATTCGATCTGGCCGACGCTGAAGGCGCGCACGATGGCCGCGAGGATCAGCAGCACGATGGCCGCGGCGATCATCCGCCCGACATGGCGTTTCGGCACCAGCTTCAGATGGGCGATTTCGTATTTCTGGTCGGTGGTTGTGGATGTCGCGTCTGCTATGCTCATCGCGCGCCTCGCGTTTGCTGCGGCAGGGCCGGCGCGGCCGCCGGAAGCAGTTCGGCGGCGGCGAAAGCTGCCTTGGCCTCCAATGCGGCATTGAAGCGCTCGATCTGATCGCGCACCCTTGCCGGCGAGGTGGAACCATAGCCGGTGCGGCTTTCAAGCGCACCTTCGATCGTGATGGCGTCGAGAACGCCACGGTTCAGGCGCGCGTCGATATTCGGTAGGTCGGCTTCGGTAAGGCCGGACAGGTCGTGGCCGCGTTCCTCGCAATAACGAACCACGGCGCCGGTGATTTCGTGAGCCTGGGCAAAAGGCACGCCCTGCGACACGAGCCAGTCGGCGACTTCCGTTGCCAGCGTGAAGCCTTTCGGCGCCTCCTCGCGCAGCTTGGCGACGTCGAACTCCAGCGTTTCGACCATGCCCGCGAAAGCAGGCAGGATGAGCTCGAGAATGTCGAGGCTCTCGAAGAGGACGCGCTTGTCTTCGGCGAGGTCACGGTTGTAGGCGAGCGGCATTGCCTTCATCGTCGCCAGGAAGCCCGCGACGTTGCCGATCAGCGTGCCGCTCATGCCGCGCGTCAGCTCGGCGATATCCGGGTTCTTCTTCTGCGGCATGATCGACGAGCCGGTCGAATAGCTGTCATGCAGCTTGACCCAGCTGAATTGCTTGGAGGCCCAGATGCAGATCTCTTCGGCCAGACGCGACAGGCTGACGCCCGCAAGCGAGCAGATGAACAGGAATTCGGCGACGTGATCGCGCGCCGAGACGGCATCGATCGAGTTTTCGCAGGCGGCGGAATAACCGAGTTCGATGGCGGCAAGATCCGGGCGATTGACGATGCCGGAGCCTGCAAGGGCGGCGGCACCAAGCGGCGAGCGGTCGAAACGGCGATCGAAATCCTCGAAACGCTCGACATCGCGCAACAGGCTCTGTGCATGCGCCATCAGGTGATGGCCGAGGACGATCGGTTGCGCCGGCTGCAGGTGGGTAAAGCCGGGCATGATCGTTTCGGTATGCCTGGCCGCCTGAGCGGCGAGCGCCTTCTCGACATCGATGATGCCGCGCGAGATTTCGCGGGCCATGCGGCGCAGGTAAAGGCGGGTATTGTTGGCGGTCTGGTCGTTGCGCGAACGGCCGGCGCGCAACTTGCCACCGAGCGCGCCGAGACGCTGCATCAACAGCCGCTCGATGAAGGTGTGAATATCTTCGTCAGAGGGGATCGGCTGTTCGCGCTTTTCGGCAATGTCGGCCTCGATCTGATCCAGCGCTTCCCGAATGGTGATGAATTCGGCATCGTCCAACACGCCGGCACGCTTCAGTTCGGATGCATGTGCTCGGGAACCAGCCAGATCCTCGCGAAACAGCCGGAAATAGGAGGGATGCGCGCGCGAGAGATTGGCAAGCGCTTCGGACGGACCGGACTTGAAGCGTCCACCCCAGAGCTGTGTCGGCTCAGACATCAGTATTCCCTTGTTTGTCAAAAATTTAGGCAACGCTCTCATCGGGCCTATAAAGAGGCAAGCGAAGATAATTGGTTGCCCTATGACGAAAGCGACTAGCGTGCGTCTGATGCAACGCATATTGTTGAAAGTGTCTGCATTCCGTTCTGCCCGATACGAGGGTGCGGACGGTGCGCTACAGGGTACGTGAGGCAGGAGTGGCAGGGCGTAAACAATTCCCGTCGATGACGGGACTGCAGGTGTTGCTGGCAGTTGCTGAAAGAGGGTCTACGAGCGCCGCAGCCGAGCCCATGTCGCTATCGCAGAGCGCCGTCAGCAAGCAGCTGATCAATCTCGAAGAGGCGATCGGCGGCCCGGCGTTCACACGCACGCCGAACGGTATGGTGTCGACCGAGCTTGGAAGCATCTATATCGAACACGCGCGTACGGCCATCAAGGCCATGGAAGATGCGGCGCTGAAGGTATCGCGCCTGAAACCCGGGCCTCGCGTGCTTCGTCTCCAGGTGCCGCCCATCTTCGGCGATCGCTGGCTTCTGCCGCGATTTGCGCAGTTCACCGAGGCCCATCCGGAAATCGAGGTCCAGTTCACGACATTCGTCTCCAAGACGCAGACGGAAGTCCCGGACTGCATGGTTCGCTTCGTCGTGAAGCCCGTTGAGGACGAGGAGGGAGAATACCTGTTCGGGCACGATGTCCGTCTCGTCAGTGCCCCCTCCTATTGGGAAAAACTCGGCGAGCCGTCCTCACTCGAGGCCGCGTCAAAGGGCGTCATGCTTGAACATCCCCAGACGCCGTTTCACTGGCCATTTCTGGCCGCCTTCCATGGCAGTCCAATACTGGAAGCGCGCCACACGATGCGCTTCGGGTACTACACGATGGTCATCCGCGCCGCTCTTGCCGGCCAGGGCGTGGCGTTGATCCCGCACGGGCTGATTGTCGAGGAACTCGCAGCCGGCCGCCTCGTCAACCCCGCGGGCCTCGGCTACCGCAGCGACTACGGCTACTGGTTCACACGACCGCGCAATCTTCCGACAAGTCAATCCATGCGGCTTTTCACGCAATGGATCAACGGCGAAGGCGCTATGATGCGCGACTAGCGCATCATGCGATCGACGCTCCGCGGTCGGCATCCGCTGCCGTCGCGATGCGGCGGACCGTTCCGGCCAGCGCCCACCGCATCGTCTCCATCACGAGAGCATCCCGACTTGAAGTGATAACCGATCAGGGCGGGACTGACATCCAGCTCCTTCGCAATACGGCGCAGCGAAAGTTGTTGGGCCCGATCGTCGCCATGGCCCTGTAGGTGCTGCGGATAATCCGAAGGCGTCAAGTGCTGCCCCGATGGCAGGCGGAGCGGTTTTGCCGCCAATAGCTCTTTGGCTCGAATCCCGTCAGCCGCACAGTTGGATATGACCATGATCACTTCACCAAAGCGTCCTTTGGGAAACCGGCAGCCAAACCATCGATGAACTTGCGCACTGCCGGCGGTAGGCCGCGGCGTGTTGTGAAGACAAGGTGGACGAGCCCCTTCATGCCGCGCCAGGTAGGCAGCACGCGCACGAGTTTTCCTTCCTCCAGCGCCTGCCGGCAGGTGTGATCGGGCAACAGGGCAACGCCGAGGCCGGCCAGCGCTGCGGCTCTGACCGCAGAAAAATCCGCGCATCCGATCCTCGGCTCGTGCCGCAGCGTATGCGTCCGCCCGTCATCGGTCTCCAGGAACCAGTTGACTTCGCCCTGATCGTCGGTTGTGGACAGCGTGGGCTGGGTCGCGAGATCGTCGACGATGCGGATGCGGTTGGCAAGTTGCGGACTTGCGACCAGGATGCGGACGGAGTTGCCGAGCGACCGCATCGTCAGCGAGGCGTCGCCGTCGAGAGACGTGCGGACGCGCAACGCGACATCGATACGCTCCTCGATCAGATCCACCGGCCGGTCGATCGCGATCAGTTGCAGGCGCACTTTCGGATATTGCGCCAGAAACTGCGTTACCAGAGCCGTGATCGGTTCTACGAGCCCGGTCGGACAACTCATGCGGATCAGTCCGTGCGGCTCTGATTGCGCCTCCGCCACAAGGGCCTCGGCACGCTCCGCCTCCGCCAGCATGGCTGTGCAGCGCTCGTAGAAGGACCGCCCGACATCGGTCACCCGAAATCGCCGGCTTGACCGTTCAATCAGGCGGACGCCGAGACGTGCTTCCAGCCCGGCCACGCGGCGGCTCAGTTTCGACTTGGGCTCCCGCAGAGCACGGCCCGCGGCTGCAAAGCCGCCATGGGCCACCACTTTGGCAAAATAAAACAGGTCGTTCAGATCAGACTGCATCAGCGTTCTCCAGGTGGAACGCTAGGTAGCATTTTCGCTGACTGTTGGCATCAGCGTTCCGATGTCATCTTCTTTTTCAGCGGCAACGGGCCGTTATCGAAGGAGAAAGACAATGACGAAGAAGTTTGCAGACAAGGTCGTAATCGTGACCGGTGGTACGAGCGGCATCGGTCTGGCGACAGCCAAGGCCTTCTCGGAAGAAGGCGCGTCGGTCTTCATCACGGGTCGCCGAAAGGAAAATCTCGACGCGGCGGTGAAGGAAATCGGCGGCCGGATCACCGGCGTGCAGGGCGATATGAGCAAGCTCGTCGATATCGACCGCCTCTACGACGCAGTCCAGCAGAAGCACTCGCAGATCGACGTGGTCTTCGCCAACGCCGGCGGCGGAGAGATGGTGCCGCTTGGTGCGATCACCGAGGAACATTACCAGAAGACGTTCGATACCAACGTGAAGGGGACCCTGTTCACCGTTCAGAAGGCTCTGCCCCTGTTGCGCGATGGCGGCTCGATCATTCTTACATCCTCGACCACCAGCATATCCGGCACGCCGGCTTTCAGCGTCTATTCGGCCACGAAGGCGGCTGTCCGCAACTTCGCACGCAACTGGATCCTCGACCTCAAGGATCGCCACATCCGCGTCAATGCGGTCAGCCCTGGCGTGACCGATACAGCGGGCCTCAACGAACTGTTTGGCCATGGCGAGAGCGCCGAGAACACCAAGAACTATCTCGCCAGCCTTATTCCCGCGGGCCGGGTCGGCAAGCCGGAAGAGATTGCGAAAGCGGTCCTCTTCCTTGCTTCCGAAGATGCCTCTTTCGTCAACGGTATCGAGCTGTTCGTCGACGGCGGCCACGTCCAGATCTGATTTTCGAGCTTGAGGAGTGCCATCATGGCAGACATTGCAACACTGCTCGAACGGAACCTCCAGGAGATATTCGGGGAGGGGGATGATGCCCTCCGCCGCCAGGTGGCGGAGGAGATCCTTCTGGAGGACGCCGTGTTCGTCGAGCCGCACGGGATCTATCGCGGCAGGGACGAGATCGTCCGTATCGCCGGGGTTATCCGTGCCATGCACCCGACGTTTCGTTACACCACGATAACCGCGGCGGAGGTGCTGCACGACCAGGCGGGACGCGTAAAATGGGTGGCGGGCGCGGATGGTGAACAGCCGGCCTATGCCGGTACGGACTTTATCGTCGCAAGGAACGGCAAGATCGCCGCCATCTACCTCTTCTTCGATGGCGCGCCCGATCCGACCAGCCCCTCGATCCCGGCGTGATCCACGACAAATACGAAGTGAATGCGAGCCGTCTTTACTATCCGGGCGGCTCGCCGGGTCAAATTCGCGGTCGGCTCGGCGACCGAGTGTAACAACGGAAATTATTGCGGGATGAAACCGGGAATAGAATCAGGTTTCGGCAGGTGGCTGCAGCGCCTGCCCGTAATACGCCGATAGTGCCGGAATATCGCGGATGAGGATCGGCGCCAACGCGCGTTGGGCCCCGATATCGCCGCG
This sequence comes from Neorhizobium sp. 2083, assembly GCF_031455615.1. Lineage (NCBI taxonomy): Bacteria > Pseudomonadati > Pseudomonadota > Alphaproteobacteria > Hyphomicrobiales > Rhizobiaceae > Neorhizobium > Neorhizobium sp. 2083. The sequence goes on from NZ_JAVDTC010000003.1 coordinate 224,340, forward strand.
GTAACGCGCCGCGAGGAATTCGTCATGGGCCTTTTGTGCCCCCTCCGAGCCTTGGCGAAAGGCGGTGGAAACCGGAACCTCCTCCCGTTTGCCTTTGACCGTGATGCGGTCGAGCTCAAAGACCGCAAGGTACGGGTGAACCGCCTGGGCTGTCCGAGCGCCGAGGAGCAAAGGCACACCATATGCCTTGGACGCGCCCTCGAGTCTGGCCGCAAGATTGACGGGGTCTCCCAGCGCCGAATAGTCGAAACGGCTGGTCGAGCCCATGTTCCCGACCACGCATTCGCCGGTATTGATCCCAATTCCGATCTCCAGCGGGTAATGGGTTCGTCCCGTCGCCTGTGCCTCCGCCTTCAGCTGGTCGTTCAGGGCCTGCATCGAGTGGAGCATATCAAGCGCGGCGGACACCGCATGGATCGCATGGGCAGGATCGTCCAGCGGCGCATTCCAGAACGCCATCAGGCAGTCGCCGATATATTTGTCGATCGTGCCGCCGTGGGAGAGGACAATCTCGGAGAGTGGTGTCAGCAGCCTGTTGATCAGCATGGTCAGCTGCTGCGGGTCTTCCTTGAGTTGCTCGGCGATCGTCGTAAAGCCGCGCACGTCGCAGAACAGGATGGAAAGCTCGCGCTTCTCGCCGCCAAGCTTCAGCCTGGATGGATCGCGGGCGAGCTGGTCGACCAGGGCCGGAGCAAGATATTGCGAGAAGGCCCGCATGATCTGCCGCCGGTTCTTCCGCTCCTGGGCATAATCGAGGGTCGCCTGCGCTGCGGCGATGCCGGCAAAGGCAAGCGACGCCGCCATAGGCGACACGAAGATGCGGCCGAAACGCAGCATGACATAACTGCCGAAAAACAGCACCGCTATTGCCGCCGCACCGACCGCCACGGTGCGCCAGCCGGTGCCCCGCCAGACGAGCGCCGCCGCCGCCAGGACCGCTGCAAGCAGCAGTACCTGTCTCCCGGGGCTGCCGGCTTCGGCGACGGCCGTCTTGAGCCGCAGGTTGTCGAATATGGTCGCCTGAACTTCGGCACCGGCCAAAAGCTTGCCCGTATGCACCGTGTAAGAGGTGGGAAAGGCGTCCGCACCGCCTTTTTCGATCGAAGGCGCGGTTTGCAGGCTCAGACCGACGATCACGATACGGTCCTTGAAAATATGCGGCGGCAGGAAATTTTCCGGATCGAGTGCCTGGTAATAGGATACTGTCGGATAGGTGCGGGGGCCGCCGAGCACCTGAATGAGACTTCCCGGCCGAGGCAATTCCGCATCGACGCCGGCGGCAGTCGCGACCATGGCGGCAAAACCGTCATCGTAACCGGGCATTTCGCGCAGCACGCCGTCGCGATGCAGGCCAACGGACGCGATGCCGGTCAGCGCCAGCCTGTCGGAAAACATCTGCAACGGCATGACGCGGATGAACTGGTCGGCCTGGTCGGAGGTCACCAGCGTCTCGTCGCCCGCCAATACCACATCCGGCCCGAGAGCCGCGGCAAGCGCCTCGTCCTCGGCCGGCGTCGACGGTTCGGAAAAGATGATGTCGATGCCGATCACCTTGGCGCCGGCTGCGCGAAGCTGCGAGATCAGCCGGGCATGCAGGCTGCGTGGCCAGGGCCATTGCACGTTGATCTCTGCCAGCGACGGCTCGTCGATCGCCACGATGATCGGTCCGTCCTTGGCAAGGGGCGCGGCTCCGATGGTCGAAAGATAGTCGAAGGCCCGGTAATCGATCAGCGGCCAGCCCGGCAGACGCATGACGAGTGCCGTCGCCGCAAAGAAGAATGCCGCCAGAATGGCGACCTGCACGCCACGCGACGAGAAAAACCGGGGCGTCGAAAGCGAGAAACCGAGCCGGCCAGCCATCAGAACCGAACTTTGAGCGTGCCCTTGAAGGAGCGGCCCCAACCGGGCGTGCCGGCACTCACCTCGATGTCCTCGTCCAGGAGATTGTAGGCGGTGAGATCCAGTTCGAAACGCTTGTCGAAAGGTTCCCACGTCAGGCTGGCATCCAGGGTCCAGTAGTCGTCCAGTTCGATGCCGACTTCGTCGACGCGGTCGCCCACGTAGTTGGCGGCAAGCGTTGCCTTGATGTTAGCTTCGTTGACCCAGGTGAGGGCTACCTGTCCTGCCCATTCCGGCACGAAAGGCAAGGCGCCGCCGAATGTGGCAGATGCAGGGTCCCGGTCCTCGGAATTGGTATAGGCGACCGTCGAGGACAGGCCGAAGCCGTGGCCGAGCAGAAGATTGGCGTTTACACTGCCGCGGTCAATGCGGCCGTCGGAGGTGGTGAAGGGGATGGCGGAAAGCGGAATGCCAATTTGCAGGTCTTTAACGTCCTGATGCTGGAATTCTACGGCGGTGAAGAAATCCGGTGTCCATTCCGCGTCCCACCGAAGAGCCATGGTATTGGTGTAGCCCTCTGGGTCAGTCGAAATCTGGTTCGGCTGGAGACCGACGATCCCGATTGGGGAGAGTGTTGGCGTCGATACATCTATACTGCTGCGTATAAAGCCTGCACGCAGCCATTGTCCGTTCGCAGGCGACCAAGCAATCCCGACACGCGGATCGAGACGTTGGACCTCCACGCCGTCTCCCGAAAGTAGCGTCCCGAAGAGACCATACTCAGCTTTGAGATTGGTATTGATTTCTTGGAGCAAATCGACATAGACGCGGCCGATGCCGACATGGCTGGATGAGGAAATACTTGCTGCCCCGGTCAAAATGTCAAAAGTATCTTGCGATTGGTCGCTATCAAGCCAGCCGCCTTCGATGCCGTACCGCCAAGTGATGTTCCCTGTCCCAATCGTATGGTTCAGCGCTGCAATATAAGTATTCTGCTCAAATTTGCTTCTAGCGCTGGCGATCTCTAGAGGTACGCCTAATATATCAAGCACTTCGATACGGTTGCTTCGATTATCTGTATGGCTAAAAAGCAATGCAGAGTTGATTACATTTTCATGCTCAATCGTGTGGCTCCAGCCGATTCCGCCACTTGTTAGTCTGTTACTTTGCGACTGCTGGGTGATGTCCGGAACAAAAAACGGAAATCCTAATCCAAATAGAGGATCAATATCTACCAGTTGTTGGAAATGAACTTTAGAATCGCCCTTCGCGTTATTGTAATAAAGCACGAGCCGATCATACGCAGTCGGGCTCGCGGTCAAATAACCGTTGCCCCCTAGGATCTTATTTTCCGTATCGAGATCCGTCAGCGCCCCGATATCACGGCTGTCCGGCACCCTCTGCCACTGCAAATTCCCATAGAAGCTGATCGGGAACGGCAGATTGCTGTATCCCTGGACCTCTCCCTCGCCGATGTAATCGAGTTCGCCCCCGGCCGTATTGATCCCGCCGCCGATCGAGCCCTCGAGGAACGGGCGCCTGATGATGTTGGCGGAGCGTGAGCGGCCGGAAATGATATGCGGTTCCAGCATCAGGCCCTGCAGGAAGGATGAGAATGCCTGTCCGTTCGGCTCGTTGGTGATGACGTTGTCGCCGTAGAAGTAGTTGTTGACGAAGGGGTTCGCGCTGCCGCGGATGCTCTGGTCGATATAGGCGGTGCCGGCGAAGGGATCGAAGGCGACGTCGCTGTAATATTCGCCCCAGGCGTTCATGCCCTGCAGCCGAAATGCGTCGTTCAGCGTCGAACCCGCCTGCTGGTTGGCGCCGAGCGAGGTGAAATCGCCGCCACGGGCCTTCGAGCGACGCAGATATTCTTGCGCGTTGCGGATCGCCCCTTCGGAATCGTAATTGTCGATCGCAACCGCCGTGCGCAATGCGGAGATCACCGGGTCGTTATCGTCGAGCCGCTCGGCGCTTTCCGTCGCCTGTTCGGCCGGAACCCGGTCGCCCTTTTCGTAATTTGCCGCGGCAAGCAGCAATTGCGCCTGCGAATATCCCGGATTGGCGACGCTGGCGGCGAGCAGGTCGTCGACCGCCTTGTCCAGTTCTCCGGTCTGCATGTAGTAGCGGCCGCGGGCGACAAGCGCGATGTCGAACGCCGGGTCTATGGCCAATGCCGCGTCGATCTCGCGCCTGGCATCCTCGATGCGGCCGATGTCGAGATAGAAGAGGGCCAAATTCGAGTGGCTGAGCGGATCCTGCGGATCCAGTTCGATCGATTTCTTGAACGCCGCTTCGGCCTCGCGGTTGGCGTTCCGTGCCGCCTGCACGTTGCCGATCGCGTTCCAGGTCGTCGAGCCCCCGGGCGCGACCTTGATGGCCGCTTCGAGATCGGCGAGCGCGCCCTTGTAGTCACCCTTGAAGCCTGCGCGGAAATGGGAACGCGCTTCGAGCGCCGTCGGTTCGGCGGGATCGATCGAGAGCGACCGGCTGAGCGCCTCCTCGGCCTGGGCGCGATCGTTGAGCAGAATAGCGAGCCACCCACGATAGGCCGGCAGTTCCGGATCGTCCGGATATTGCCGTTCCGCTTCCCGCAGCACCTCGATGGCAGCTTTCAGATCCTGCAGGAAGCCGAGCGCATAGGCGCGCAGAAACGCACCGTCGGAGCCGCCCACCTGCGGCGGCAGCGCTTCCACCCGGTTCGGGTCGGCAAGAGCGCGGGCATAATAGCCGCCGTATAACGCAATTCCCCGGCGTTTGGGATCGAGGCCGCGCTGCGCCTTCTCGAAAAGCTTGGCGGCTTGCGCATAGTGGGTCTCGCTTGCGGCGAGGACCGCCTCGATCAGGGTCACACGCGCCTGCTGGGAGGCGGAAAGCCGCTGCCCCTTGAGCACGGCAAGCGTCTGCCGCGCCCGCTGGCGTCCTTCGAGCGAAAGCTGGGCTTCCGCAAGCGCGACCCAATCCTCCGCGTTGCGGCGCTCGGCGGGAATGGCCATGATGCGGTCGGCATTGCGGCGCATCTCGGCGACGGGCTGCGCCGAGGGCGGCATGCGCTCGAACGCCTCCCGCGGCGGCAGGAAAAACAGCATCTGCTCGCGATCATCCGAATCGACGATGACGATCTTGCGCGGCGCCTGGCCGATCGAGGCGACGGCCCCTTCGCCCTGACGCACCTCGACGCTGCCTTGCGGATTGCTGAACTGCACGACGCCTTCGAGAACGTTGAGCGAAGTCTGCTCGCCCTTGACGGTCATGGTCCAGTCGGTGCCGCGGATCGCCGCTGCCGCCGCCGGCGTCTGAACCTGCACCCCGGGCCCGCCGCGTTCCGCGCGAGCCCAGATGGTGCCCGATTGAAGCTCCAGCACGGTGTCCGCGCTCGTGCTGGCGGTGATCTGTTTGACGACAAGCGAGGAATTGCGGCCCAGACGGACCTGCGTCCTGTCGGAGAAAAGGATTGCCAGCTGACCGGTAGCATTGGTGCGCAGCACGTCGCCGGTGACAAGGTCTTGCTTCAGGTCGACGAACTGCCAGCTCGACACGTCGATGAAGCGCACCTCTTCACCTGCCTTGCGCGCGATCACGGCGCCCGCAGCTTGTCCCGACCGCTGCACAGGCTCCGCCGCCGCCGGCGAGATGATCCCGCCGGCAAGTATAGGCAGCGCAATAGCTGCAAGATAAAATCGATTAGTCGCCCCCACCATGCCTCACCACTGCTTATAAAACAGGCAAGTGTCAAGGTGGACTTGAGCAACAGGATTGCTTTCCACATAGAGTGTATTAACAGGGAAACAGTTCGGAATTGGGGGGAAGCAAGTTGAGCGACTTTGACAGCGCGCCGACCGAAATGCTTGAAATGCCGATGGCATCGGGTGAGATCACCGAGGAATATTTCAACCACGTCCGCAAGATAAATGACGTGTTTTATGATCAGATAAAAATATCGGACCAGAAGGCGGCCTATATCTTCACCTTCATGCTCGCGTTTCTGATCTCGTCAAGCGAGGGAAGGGGTGTCTTCACGCTGGCGCGCTATACCGGCGGCAGTTGGGTCGCAGTCATTGTTTCCGCTCTGCTTGCCATCGCATCGATTTCTTCGATCCTTTCGGCAATTCTCGTCGTGCTCCCGCGGCGAGTGGAAAAGTCCACCTCGCTTTTTTGGGGGACATGGCCGCAGCACCGATCCATCTTCGAACATGCCGCTCAGCGCAGTGACGTCGCCTATCTCTTCAAGGAATATCTGGACAATGCCGACGCCCTGTCTCTGATCGCCCGGCGGAAATACCGTTGCGTCTCCTACGCATTCCGAGGGCTGATGTTCACCGTGGTCGCATACGTCCTGCTTCTCTTGGCGACCTGAAGATCGCGGATGCACCGACGCTTCGAGGCCGCCGCGCTTGCGGCAGCCTCGAATGTTGCAACATCGCCGGCATCTTCGATACGATCAGGCGTGATTGCTCAAACCGGAAGCGAAGGTCAGTCGCGCGGCTGCAGGAGCGCCAAGGCAACCGTCGAGACAGCCAGGACGGCAGTAATGCTCATGGGTCCCACGGCGCCGTAATTGTCGACGACATAGCCGCCGACAACGGCGCCGATACTGATGGCGACCTGGAAAGAGACCACCATCAGGCTGCCCGCCGCCTCCAGAGCGTCGGGTGCCCCGCGCGAAAGATTGGTCGGCAGCACCACCGGCGCCATGCCGAAGGCAAAACCCCAGAGCGTAACCAGGGCGATGGCAATGGCGGGATAAGCGCCCCAAAGCAGCAGGCTGATCGCTGCGAATGCCATCAGCGTCGCGGTTACAGCGAGTGCCATGATGATACTCGTGTCGGCCATTCGGCCACCGGCAATGTTGCCGATTACGGAGGCGATGCCGAAGCCAAGCAGCGCCAAGGCGATCGATCTGGTTTCCAGGAGCGTCACCTGTTCCAGGAAAGGACGCACATAAACCGAGCCGGAAAAATGCCCCGTCATCAGCAGAACAATGGCGAGCATTCCCAGCTGGATGCCACGCCGCCGTGTCAGCCGGAATACGTCGGCGAGACTGTTGCTTGTGCTTGCAGGCAGGGTCGGTAGGCTGAATACCTGCAGCAGCAGGGCAAGCGCGGCAAGTCCTGCCGTCATGGCCATGGCGATGCGCCATCCAAGCCAGTCGCTGATCAGGGCGCCCATCGATGGCGCGGCTATCGTGGCAAGCGAGACGCCGAGGGTAACGATAGCCATGCCCCGACCCGTCGCATTGGCGCCTACCAGCCGCGCCACGACGGCAACCGAAAGCGCCCAAAAACCGCTGAGGGCGATGCCCAGCCCCGCGCGGCCCAGCAGCAACAGCCAGAAATCGGTCGCTACGGATGCAAGAACATTGGAGCCGATCGCCAGGGCACTAAGACCGACCAGCACCGTCTTTCGGTTCAGTCTGCCGATGAGAACATTGCTCAACAGGGCCGTCACGGCGCCGACGGAAGCGGTCGCGGTGACGACCTGTCCGGCCGCTCCCTCGGTAATCCCGAGATCGCGCGCCATGGGCGTCAACAGGCCTGCCGGCAGGAACTCGGCCGATACGAGAGCAAAGCTCGTGGCTGCCATCGAAAGAACCGCGAACCAGGTCTTCGCGGTCCAGGGAGCCAACTCCGCGGTCTCCAGTCCACCTATCGGCGCGTCAAGCTGTGATGTCGTGTCCGTCATGAAATATCTCCTAGTTTTGGAGACGTCATAGACGAACGTTTCGGGATGATCTGTATCCAAAAATCCGAAATCCATGCCCATTCGTCCAAATTTGTGCTCTGCACAACGATCGGAAGAGAACATGGCGATGCGCTGGCGTTACTGAGGCCGCTGCCAGTAGGAACCGATGCTGCTTCTTTGCCGGTCATGGCCGCGAGCCTTCAGGAGGTCGCGGATTGCCTTGGCTTCCGAGCGCTCGCAGCCTGCCCAGACGAAGGTATCCGGGCCGGCACGTTCGATCTCCGACCTGATCGCCTTCTCAAGCATTCCGGTGGTTCCTGCGGCGGCGCCGTTGCGGTGAAGCCAGCGGATATCGAGGGTGGCCGCCGAAACGAGTGGCTGTTCTTCCGCCTCGGTTTCGACCTCGACAAAGGCGACGAGGCGACTTCCGGCCGGCATTTCGGCGGCTATGCGTGAAATCGCGGGAAGCGCGGTTTCGTCGCCGGCAAGGATCATGTCCGAGGCGTCCGGTACGCCGCCGCCGCCCGGGCCAAGAAGCCCGGCAACATCCCCGGGGCGAGCATTCTGTGCAAAATCGGCGCCCGGCATCGGCAGGCCGCAGGTTTTGTGCAGGACGAAATCGATATCCATCTCGCTGCGGTCAAGGTCGATGCTGCGGATCGTGTAGATGCGGACGGTCAGTTCGTCCTCGCCCTTCGGCCAGTCTATGCGCCCGTCAGGCCTTGTGCTCGGCCAGACCGGAGCGCGGCCCTTCGGCGGGATCAGCAGGCGGACATGCAGGCCGCCGTCGCGAAAATGCGCGACATCGGCGCAGGCGACGGTGAGCCGGCGCATATGCGGCGTGACGTTTGAGGCGGAGACGACACGGATCTCACGGAAATCCGGCAGCGCCGAGGGTTTCGGCATGTCGGCCCAGGTCAATTCCAGCGGTTCGTCGCCGGCGATCATGAAGAGATGTTCGGCGATAACGTTGCGCACCATCTGCAGCATGGCTGCCGTCGGGCAGGAGAGTTCGATCGACAGCTGGCCGCCCTCGTCGCGGAGGTCGGCTTTGCCCGAATGATTGGCGAGTGTCGCGGTATTGCCGGAGCGCCATACGTCCGAATGTTCTACGAAGCGGGCGCAGAGGCCATCCAGCATCCTCGCCGGATCGACCGGGACGGCGGTGCCGGACAGCGTGAAGCGTTCTGCCATCATGCGGTTCTCTCCTTGTATCCAAGCAGCCAGAGAAGATAGGGGCCGCCGATCAGCGCGGCGAAGAGGCCGACCGGCACCTGATAGGGATAGATGACGATCCGCGACAGCCAGTCGGCCATGATCAGCACGCCTGCGCCGATCAGGATTGCCGCGGCAAGCTGATGCTGCAGCTTCCGGAAGCCGAGGAGCCGGGCGAGATGCGGCGCGATCAATCCCGTCAGGCTCAAGGGACCGACAAGGAAGGACGAGATCGCCGTCATCGATGCCGCAAGGATGGCGAGCGCAAGGCGGGACGACAGGACGCCAAGGCCGACGCTGCGGGAAAGGCCCGTCCCGAGCGGCAGGATGGTGAGCCAGCGGATCATCAGGAAAAGCGGCGCGGTCAGCACCACGAGTGCGATCATCGCCGTCCAGGCTTCGAAGGCGCCGGCACGGTTGGTCGAGCCGGACATCCAGTTGAGCAGGATATAGCTGCGCATATCGCCCTGCGCGAGCACCATGCTGACGATCGCCATGCAGAAGGCGCTGATGGCGATGCCGGCGAGCAGCAGTCGTTCGGCCGAAAATCCGGAGCGTCCGGCAATCGCGATCATCACCAGGAAGGCGGCAAACGAGCCGAGCGCCATGCCGAGAAGCATGATTGCCGGTGAGGAGAAGCCGAACAGGAACAGCGCGGCCGTCAAACCGGCGCCCGCGCCGCTGGAAACGCCGAGTATTTCGGGGCTCGCAATTGGATTGCCGGTCACCCGCTGCATGACGAAACCGGCTGCTCCGAGCATGGCACCGGAACCGCCGGCAGCCAGAATGCGCGGCAGACGGAAGGGCAGGAGCTCGGAAAAGAGCAGGCCCATTGCAACGCTCCAGCCCGTATCCGTCAGGCCCAGCGTCAGTACGAGCGCGAGGATGATGGCCAACGCCGCTGCCAGGAGCGACAGCGCGATAGCAGGCTTTCGAAGCAGGCGAGAAGCGGTATCCGCCCTTGCGGTGACCGAGGAAAATCCGTGGACGCGCGGCAGGAGCAGGAGAAGCAACGGTCCGCCGAGCAATGCAGTTGCGGCGCCCGTCGGTACGAGATCGGAGAAACCGGGGCCGAGCAATTGCGTCAGTGTGTCGGCCAGGAAGAGAACCGCGGCCCCCGCGAGAGGAGCGGCCGTCATCACCTGCCCAGTGGTCCGGGCGCCGCAGAACCTGGCTATAGTGGGAGCCGCAAGCCCCAGAAAGCCGATGATGCCGACTGTTGCCGTGACAGAGGCGGACAGCCAGACCGCAAGGATGAGGATTGAAAACCGGACCGCGTGCAACGCGACCCCGAGGCTCCGGGCACTGGAATCGTCAAGTGCCATGACATTCAGCGGCCGCAGCAGGAGTGCCGCGGCGACGATGCCCGCCGCGAGCCGTGGTGCCAGCGAGATGACGCCGTTCCAGTCCTGCTGGTTGAGCGCGCCTGCACCCCAGATATGGATCGACATGGCATATTCGCCGCGCGCCAGGATCAGCGTCACGCTGAGCGAGGCGGCGATCAGGCTGACGATCATGCCGGAGATCGCCACCGTGACCGGATCGAGCCCGCGCCGCCAGCTCAGCGCCAGTACGATCGCCACCGCACCAAAGCCGCCGGCAAAGGCGACCAGCTCGCGGGAGACGCCGCTCAGGAGCGGCAGGACAGCGAGGCCGAGCGTCAGCGCCAGTTGCGCACCCGAGGCGATGCCGAGGGTCGAGGCATCGGCGATCGGATTGCGCAGCACCCTTTGCAGCAGCGCACCGGAAAGACCGAGCGCAGCACCGGCGATCAGCGCGATCGCGGCGCGGGGCAGAAGGCTGTTCCACAGCAGGATCGCATCGAGGGTGGCAGCGGTCGCCGTGTCCCCGGGGACCTGCGGGCTGAACGTCAGGAGCAGGATGAACGAGGCGACGCAGGCGGTGCCGAGCGCGGCTGCAGGAACGAAGCCGGGCAGGCCGGTCGGCATGTGCAGTGGGAGACTAGCCGTTCCGGACATGGGAAAATCCTTCGGCCAGGAAATCGGCAAACCGGCCTGCTGCCGGCAGAGCCCCATAGGGATTGATCGATCCGACCGTCAGCACGCGGTTTTCCCGCACCGCGGGCAAGGCCTTCCAGAACGCGCTTTCGGTCAACGCCCCGAAGGCATCCATCGGATGCGGTGGAACGAGGATGATCCAGGCCTCGGGCATGGAAGCCAGCGTCTCGATGCCCATCGGCGCGACGGCCGAATAGCTGGTCGCACCCGTCCAGGCGTTGGCCAGCCCGAGGCGTTTCAGCACCTCGCCGAACATGCTGTCGGAACCGAAAACCCTGTAGTGGCGCGCATCGCCAAGATTGATCGGCAGGACAGGACGGCCATCACCCTTGGCCAGCAGGTGCTTGTAGCGATCGAGCCTGTCTGCGAGGTCTTCGACCATCCTGCGGGCTGCGGGGCGCTGCAGACGCTCGCCGATCGCAAGCGTCGCCTGCTCGGCAAGGATGTATGGGCTCTCGCCGGGTCTGTAGATCGCATGGGTTTCCACCGGTGCGATACGGCTCATCAGCGGATCGGCCCCGGCGTAGAAGTTCGAATTGAAGATCAGGTCCGGGCGGGCGAAGCGCAGCGCCTCGAAGTTCGGCGATCCGCGCAGGCCGAGGTCGGCGACGCCTGCCGGCACGTCGGGTTTGACTGCAACCTGGCGAAACTGGCGAAGCTCGGTTGCCGCCACGACATTGGCGCCGATCGCAAGCAGCGTTTCAAGAAGCGCCCAGTCGAGCGTGGCAACTCGCGGTCCCGCTTCTTCCGCCTGCAGGGCGCGCGTCGCCACCGATGCGGCGGCGGCTGCGAGCAGGGTTCTGCGGGTGAATTGCGGCACTCGGCATGTCTCCAAAGGCAAAGGAAGGCCCGAAAGGGGCCTTCCCGCGAAACTTGTTTCAGGTGTCCACTACCAGACCTTGCTGATCTTGAAATTGACGGTGCGCGCCTCGCCGTAACCGCAGAAATACTGCGTGTTGCAGCCTGCGACATATTCCTTGTCAAACAGGTTGGTGACGTTCAGGGACGCCTTCCAGTCGTTCTTCTCATAGCGGATCGCTGCATCGAAGACCGTCGAATCCGGGACGCGCATGGTGTTCGCGTTGTCGGCCCAGGACTTGCCGCGATAGCGCATGCCGGCGCCGAAACCGAGCCCTTCCAGCGGCCCTTCGGTCACCGTATAGTCGAGCCAGAGCGAGGTGAGGACATCCGGAACGACATTGGGTGTCTTTCCAATCAGGGTAGCATCGTCCTTGGTGATCTCGATGTCCGTAAACGAAGCTGCCGCAATGACCTTCCAGTTCTGGTCCAGGTTTACCTTGCCTTCCACTTCGATACCGCGCGAGCGGACTTCGCCGATCTGGCTGGTGATCCCGCCTGTGGTGATCGTGTAGTTCTGCTTGGTGATATCGAAGACGGAGGCCGTCAGGGTGCCGTCAAGCCAGGTCGGCTCGTATTTGACGCCTGCCTCGAACTGGTAACCTTCCTCGGGCTTCGGTGCGGCGCCCCCCGTCAGGCCGACGATCGGGCTGAAGAAGCTTGCGGCGCTGACATAGGGCGTCAGGCCGTTGGCAAACTCGTAAGCCAGGCCCGCGCGGCCGCTCCAGGCGCGATCGTTGCTGGAATAGTTCTGCGTTCCCGCCAACAGGTCCTCGATCTCGTTGTGGACGTAGTCGTAACGACCGTTCAAGGTGACGATCCAGCCGTCGCCGAACTTCATCTGGTCCTGAGCGTAAACGCCGAGTTGGTTGATCGTGTAGACCTGGTGCAGGTTGCGGTCGACCGGTGGCAGAGCCACGCCGTAGGCGGGGTTGCTCGGGTCGAAAGCGGGCACCGATCCGAAGGCGCTGGCGAACTGGTCGGTATCGAGGCGGTAATAGCGATAGTCCAGGCCGACCATGACCTTGTGCGAGGCGCCGCCCAGGTCGAATTCGTTCTCAATCCGGTTGTCGACGTTGAAGGCATTAGCCTTCGAGGTAATGTCTTCGCTGTAGCGGCCGACCACCGCGTCCGTCTGGTCGAGATCGAACGGATAGACGTACTGCTCGCGCTTGAAGAGGTTGGAATACCGCAGGTTCTGCGTGAATTTCCAGCCGCCCTCGAACTCGTGCTCGAACTCGTAACCGAACATCTTCTGGACGACCTTGCCGTCGTCGAAATTGGGATCTCCGAGGAACATGTCGCGCGGGATCTTGCCATAGCCGGCGTTGACGACCGTGCCGCCGTAAGGCAGCAGACCGTTGGTGGTGTGGACCTGATCCAGGCCGCTGATGTAACCCCAGACCGTCAGGTTGGTGCCTGCGTCCGGCGAGAAGGTGAACTGCGGCATGATGAAGCCGCGCAGGTCTTCGCTGTAGTCGGTATAGTTGTCTCCGCCCGCCAGCTTGCCGGTGAGGCGATAGCTGAAGCTGCCGTCAGGCGTGACCTTGTCGGAGACATCGAAGCCGAAGAAGGCGTTGCCGTTCGTGTTGATGCCGGTCTCGGTATAATAATAAGGCTCGTCGGTCGGGCGCTTGCGGATCAGGTTGACGACGCCGCCGGCATTGGCGCCGCCGAGCAGCACGGACGCCGGCCCCTTGAGGACCTCGACGCGCTCCAGCATGAACGGATCAAGCTGGAAGCCGCCATAGGAATGGCTGGTGAGCGCCAGGCTGTCGAAGAACACGCCGGTCTGCGATGCGTTGAAACCGCGGACATAGATCCAGTCGGTGTCGGGGTCCGAGCCGTAGGGTTGGCCGAATACGCCGGGTGTGTAAAGGAGCACCTGATCGACCTTGCTGACGGCGCCGCGGTCGTCCATCTCCTGCCTGCCGATGACCGACACGGACTGCGGGATTTCCTTGAGCGGCATATCGGTCTTGGAGCCGGTCGTCGATTTCTTCGCGACATACCCTTTGACCGGACCGGTCCCATCGCCTTCACCTTCGCCATGAAGGACGATCGGCGCCAGTGTCGTATCGGCATTCTGCGCATGCACCGCCGAAGCGGCGCAAAGGGCGGCGAGTGCCACGCCGGCGCCCAGTCCAAGCCTTGCCCCCAAGGTTGCTTTTCTCTCGTTCATTCCAAGCCCCACTCACACGAACCTTCCGCCGCCGCAAGAAGCGGCGCCGTAATAAGGTGAGCAGTTAACTCATATTTAAAGTTCCGGCTTGGTTCGATCGGTGGCAATTGGACGTTCTTGGGCAAATTCGGTAACGGCGGGCAAATATTTGCAAAAATGCATCACTCCTGCCTGGCCTTCCGCCAGCGGGCCGGAGTCGTTCCCATATGCTTGCGGAACACCTTGGTGAAATGCGCCTGATCCGAGAAACCGGTTTCGGCGGCGACGTCCGTCAGAGGATGGGCATCCGATACCAGCAGCTCTTTCGCACGTTCCAGCCGGGCATTCATCTGCCAGTCGTGGGGCGCCATGCCCGTCGATGCCTTGAAGGAATGGCTGAAATGCGATGGCGACAGCCCCGTCAGGTCGGCAAGCTCCTGCAGGCGGATATTGCGCATGCAGTTTGCGGTGATGAAATCCGTGGCGCGCTGTAGCTGCGAGGCTGCCAGCGCTCCCCGCCGCCGGGTCGGCGTCTTGACCATCTTCAAGACATCGATGAGAAGCGCCAGGGCAAGCCCGTCCCCATAAAGATCGTGCAGCGGCTCGGGATTGCAGATCTCGGCGGCAATCAGTCCGGCCAACGTCATGACGCGCTGGTCCGAGAACAGAAGCTGGGGGTCCTTGAGCTTTTTCGGATTGATGTCTTCCATCAGCCGGCGGCCGAGGATATCCGCGTCGAAATGGATATCGAGATGGCGCACATACTGCACGTCGGCAAAATCCATCCAGAGGTCCATGTCGGCGGGAATGTAGGAGATCGGGCTCTGATTGCTGTCCTGCGGAGCGCCGCGGGATTTCGGCGATAGCTTGACGACGGGGCGTCCGCGGCCGCGCTGGTCGAGCAGGATGAACAATCGCGGATCCCGCGCCACATAGTGCCCGCCCGCATAAGCGGCGCATTCCACGTCCCAGAGATCGGCGGCGATGCCGTTCCAGTATCGGCGCTTCAGCCCGCCCATGATCGAAAAACCCTCGATCCTGTTTTGCATTCGCGGCTGGAAAGTCATGCAGCTATCCTGAACAAAATAAACTTGTGTGTAATTATCAACTTCAACGGAGTGTATCAATCCCACCGGCGTTGCTGATGCCACACCATGACGGCCTGCGCGACCGCCAATGAAAGGAGGTTGGGATCGGAGCGCCCGCTGCCAGAGACGTTGCTCACCTACGGCGCGATCGCAGCGGCAAAAAATCCTTCGTTGCTGACATAAAACTCTTACATGCCGAGAGGAAACCTGCTGCCGGCTGGCCACGGGCCGGGCAAGCGGAAAAGGGCATTCCTGGATGACGACATTGCAGCAGGTGGCGATAAGAGCAGGATGCTCCCTGGCGACCGCGAGCCGGGCGCTCAATCGCTACGGCAATGTCAGCGACCGCATGGTCCGCAGGGTCCGCCGCGCAGCGGCGGAACTCGGTTATAAGGCGATACATTCCGCGGCCGGCAGGCCCGGACAACGGCCGGTCGTCGGCGTGCTGATCCCCAGCATCACCAATCCCGTCTTCGCCTCCTCGCTTTCCAGCATCCAGAACCGCATGCTGGTTGCCGGCCATGGGGTGCTGATCGCCCAGTCGAACTACGACCCTGCACGCGAGGCGGATGCGGTCGCCTCGCTTCTCAACGACCGGCCGACCGGCCTGATCCTGACGGTTTGCGATCCCGGCACGAGTGTCGCCCTCACGTCCTCGTTGCCGCCAACCGTGCTTCTCAACAACCTGCCGACCCCGCTGTTTCCCGCGGCCGTGACGGTGGACAATCGCGGCGCCGGCCGCGAGCTGACCCAGATGCTGATCGATCTCGGCCATCGACGCATCCTGTTCGTTTCCGGAAATTTCGCGGCTTCCGACCGCGCACGTCGCCGGCATGAAGGTTATCGCGAAGCGATGATCAAGGATGGCCTTGCACCGTTGGAAGCGGTCCAGATCCCCTTCGTCAACGGCTACGATCAGCTTGACCTCGGCGCGGCGCTCGTGGCCGCCACGCCGACGGCGATCATCGCTTCCAACGATCTCCTTGCGCTCGGCGTCATCGGCGCGCTCAGGCGTGACGGACTTTCCGTGCCGCGCGATATTTCCGTGGCCGGTTTCGACGGGATCGCCATCGCACGGCTGATGGATCCGCCGCTGACGACGGTGGAGATGCCGGACGCGAGCATGGGAGCGGCCGCCGCCTCGCTGCTGCTGGACATTGCGGAAAACGCCGCACCCGCCCGCCATCTCGATATCGCCTACATGTTGCGCCGGGGCGGCACGGTGCGTGCCATCTGAGCGTCGTCCCTCAATGCAAAAATCGCCACCTCCCGGACCGGAGGCGGCGACTTTCTTGGTCGGTCATGCGATCAGCTGCGCGGCAGCAGGCCCTTCACTTCGGCAGCGGCGTCTTCGAGCGCCTGCTTCGGGGTGGCCTGCTGTTCGACGATGCGCGACAGGTTCTCGACGATCGCCTGGGTGACCTTGACGCCGTTGGTGCCCGGGAAGGCGTACCACGGAACCATGCGGTCCATTTGGCTGAGGCCGGCGACGAACAGCGGGTTCTGCTTGTAGAAGTTGCCGAGATATTCTGGCGACTTGGCGGCAAGCTCGTTGTTCGGAACGTAGCCGGTGCCCGGAACGACGACCGAGGCGCCGTAGGGGCCGGCGGCGAACTTGGCGAACTTCCAGGCGGCCTGCTGCTTTTCGGCATTGCGGGCGAGGATGACGACGGCGTTGCCGCCGGTCGGCAGCTTGCCCTTGACCGGGTCGATCAGCGGGATCTGCGCGGTGCGCAGGTCGAACTTGTCGCCGACGCTCTTGATCGTGTTGCGCAGAGCGCCGGTCGTCTTGAACTCGATGCCGACCTTGCCGGCGAAGAAGGCCTGTTCACCGGCCTGGGCGGTGAATACGGGCAGGCCACCCTTCTTGACCATCTGGTCGAGAACGTTGACGGCCTTCTCGCCTTCCGGGCCTGCGAATGCGACGGATTTTTCGTCGGCGCCCAGCATTTGGCCGCCCGCGCCGAACAGCAGTGCCGAGAACATCCAGTCGTCGCCCTGCCAGCGGAAGTCGATGCCTTCGACACCGTTGCCGAGCGCCTTGATCTTGGCGCCGAGCGCGATGACTTCATCCCAGGTCTTCGGGGGAACATCCGGATTGCCGCCGGCCGCCTTCACCAGGTCGGCATTGTAGTACATGATCGGGTTCGACGTCGCGAAAGCGAGGCCGACCTGCTTGCCCTTGACCTGGGCGAGCTTGAGGATGTTATCGGAAAAGCCGAGCTTGCCCATATCGCCTTCCTTGGCGATGAACGGAGCGAGATCGACCGGGATGTCGCGCTCCTGAACCATGCGCAGGCGGTTGAGGCCGATGAAGGTCAGGTCCGGCATTTCCGCCGTGCCGGCCTGGCGCATGATGAGCTGGATGCCCTCTTCATAGGTGGCCGACGGATTGGCGAACTGGATCTTGATGTCCGGATTTTCTTCCATGAACTTCTTCGAGATCGTGTCCATCACGTCCTTGAAGAAGCCCGGCATCGGGTAATGCACGGTCAATGTCGTTTCGGCATGGGCCGGAAGCGACACCGTCATGGCAATCGCCGCGGCGGCGACAAACTTGGTGATATGCTTCATCGCATGGTCTCCTGGTTGATGCCGGTCAGCCTTTGAGACCGGTCATTGTGATGCCCTCGACGAAGCGCTTCTGTGCCAGAAGGAAAGCCGCAACGAGGGGTGTGGTGATGATCAGCGTGGCGGCCATCAGCGCGCCGTAGTCGTCGCCCGCCTCGGCGGCGCGGAAATAGAGAAGGCCGAGCGGCGGCGTCGCATAGGCCTGGTTGGAAACGACGATCAGCGGCCAATAAAGGTCGTTCCAGTGGGCGACGACCGAGAAGATCGCGAAGGCGGTGATCGCCGGCCAGGCATTGGGTACGATGACGCGGGCGATGATGCCGGTTTCCGACATGCCGTCGAGGCGGGCGGCGTGGATCAGGTCGTCCGGCATGGCGCGAAAGAATTGCAAAAACAGGAAGATGCCGAACACCGAAATGGCGAAGGGAGCGACCAGCGCGAAATAGCTGTTGAGCACCGCCATGCGGTCGAAGGCGACGTAGAGCGGCAGGGCGGTGGCGTGGATCGGCACCAGGAGGCCGAGCATGACCAGCACCATCATCAGCCTTGCGGCGCGGAATTTCAGCTTCGCCATGGCATAGGCGCAGGGTATGGCGATGATCACCTGTAAAACGAAGATCAGGGTGCAGACCACAACACCATTCCACAACAGCGTCGTCATCGAGACGCGGGTCAGCGCCTTGGTGAAATTGGCGACATAGGACCAGTGCTGCGGGACGAGCGACAGCGACGAGGAGAAGATGTCGCTCTGCGCCTTGCCGGCGGTCGAGATCATGAAGATGTAGGGGGCGAGGAAGATCACCGCACCGAAGATCAGGATCGACAGGCGGACGGCGCGCCCGAAAGTGAAGGCCTGCGCGTTCATGAGTAGTGCACCTGCTTGTCCTGGATCCGGTACTGGAGGAACATCAGCACCACCAGGATGATCAGAAAAACCACCGTCATCGCCGAGGCGTAACCGACCTTCAGGTAGACGAACCCTTCCTGGTAGATGGTGAAGAGCAGCACTTCGGAAGCCTTGTTCGGCCCGCCTTCGGTCAGTGTCTTGACCGTTTCGAAGACCTTGACCGCGTTGATGATGCTGATCGTTGTGACGAACAGCGTCGTCGGACCGAGCATCGGCCAGGTGACCAGCCGGAACCGGTCGAAGGCGGAGCGGGCGCCGTCGACATGCGCCGCGTGATAGAGCTCGCGGGGGATCGCGGTGAGGCCGGCAAGGAAGAGGACGAGATTGAAGCCGACCGACTGCCAGATGCCGATGATCGACAGGCTGTAGAGGACGGATGTCGAGGCCCCGAGCCAGTTGGGGCGCGGCAGGCCGCCGAGCGCCAGAAGCGCGTTGATCGGCCCGATCGTCGGGTGGAAGAGGTATTGCCAGACGGTCGCCATGGCGACGAGCAGCGAGGCGACCGGCAGGAAATAGGCGGTTCTGAAGAAGGACCGGCCGATAGTCTCGCTTTCGATCAGCATCGCGAGGCCCAGCGCCATGAAGATCGAGACGGGTGCGACGATCGCCGTGTAGACGGTCGTATTCCAGAGCGAGCGGCGGAAGGTCCGGTCGGTGAAGAGATCGGCGTAATTGTCGAAACCGACGAAACGGAAGCCGGCATAACCGAGCTCGTAGTCGGTGAAGCCGAATGTGATGACCAGGGCAACCGGCAGCAGGATGAAGACGAACAGAAGCACCATCGCCGGCAGCGACAGGGCGAGTGCGGCGCGTGCTTCCTGCCGGTCGGCGGCCGAGCGGACGGGTTTCCTGACGATCGGGGTCGCCGTGGCGATCGCCTCAGCCATGGGCCGTCTCCAGCGGAGCGGCGGCGCCCGTCGGAGCCGAGCGCAGTCGATGACCATCTTCGGCAAA
Organism: Neorhizobium sp. 2083; assembly: GCF_031455615.1. Classification (NCBI taxonomy): domain Bacteria; kingdom Pseudomonadati; phylum Pseudomonadota; class Alphaproteobacteria; order Hyphomicrobiales; family Rhizobiaceae; genus Neorhizobium; species Neorhizobium sp. 2083. The sequence continues at coordinate 243,633 of NZ_JAVDTC010000003.1, forward strand.
GAAGAAAAGCCGGTCTGGGTCGAAGTCGAGACGTACCGGCATGGCGGCGGCAAGACCGGCGCCTTCGGCGGGCGAAAGTTTGGCGACGACCGGTTCGCCGATCGCATCCAGCCGGCAATAGGCGATGATCTCGGAGCCCAGGAATTCGAGGCGCTCGATACGGGCCGGCAGGCCCTGCTGGCCGGATCGATGAACGCGGACGAATTCCGGCCGGATGCCGATCGTCACCCGTGCCCCGGCCGAGGCCGTTTCGCGGGAGAGGCCGAGGCTGACATCGCCGAGTGTTACCCTGCCGTCGGCACCGACCACCGACTGGAAGAGGTTGATGCGCGGCTGTCCGATGAAGCGGGCCACTTCGACATGGGCCGGATCGTCGTAGATGACCTGTGGCGATGCGAGCTGCAGCAGCGAACCGCCGATCATCACGGCGACGCGGTCGGCCATGGACAGCGCTTCGGCCTGGTCATGGGTGACGTAGAGCGTCGGCACGCCGGCGCGGCGGTGCAATTCGACGATCTCGCCGCGGGCATGGACGCGCAGGTTAGCATCGAGGTTGGAAAGCGGCTCGTCCATTAGAAAGACCGCCGGACGACGCACCATGGCGCGGCCGAGCGCGACGCGCTGACGCTGGCCACCGGACATCTGGCCGGGTTTGCGGTCAAGCAGGTGGTCGATCTTCAGCGATACCGCCATCTCGCGCACGTCGCGCTTGATTTCGGTTATCGCCTTGCGCTGGCCGGGCATCAGCGGGCCGACCAGCGGCAGTCGCTGCGCGCCCGTCAGCCTGCGCATCAACAGCGGCACGGCGATGTTCTGCGCGGCCGTCAGATGGGGATAGAGCGCGTAGGACTGGAACACCATGGCGATGTTGCGGTCGGCCGCCGGTACCGAAGACAGGTCGCGGTCGCCGAGCATGATCTCGCCGGAGTCGGCGCTTTCGAGGCCGGCGAGGATGCGCAGAAGCGTGCTCTTGCCGCAGCCGGACGGGCCGACGAGGGCGATGAACTCACCCGGACCGGCATCCAGGCTGACGCCCTTGAGGATGGCGTTGCCGGAGAAGGATTTTTCGATGCCGCGAAGCGAAAGAGCGGTCATTCGGCGCTCTCCGTTTGCTTGGAATTGGTCGGATAGACTTCCTCGATGACGTCGTCGAGGACATAGGCCGTCATGCCTGGCACGGCGACGATATCGCTTTGAACGTTGTCGCCGAATTCGTGCACGACGGCGCCGACCAGCCGCTCGCCCGGCATTTCGCGGACCATCTTGTCGAGGATGAAGGCGGCCGACGGACCCCAGGTGAGGGCGGTGTTCTCGAAACGGCCCTGCCAGGCCCAGTGCAGGTGACCGCTTGCGAACAGCGCCACGTCATGGGCGGCGATCAGGTCGTAGAGACGCTTGCGTTGCGCCGGGCGGACGCTCCAGTACCCCGTGTCGCCCTCATGCGGCTCGTCGACGAATAGCGGCTTGTGGGCAAACAGCGCGATGCGGCGGCCGCTACGCTCTTCCAGGGTCTCGCGCAGCCATTCGAACTGGGCTTCTTCTTCCTCGTCCTCATGACCGAGCAGGAGCGAGTTGAGGCCGACGAAACGCCAGTCGGCGGTATCTTCGAACCAGCGGTCCTCTCCGACGAGGTCCCGCCAGCGCTTGAGGCGCCCGGCGTTGACCGGCTGTTCGGAACCCGGCAGGTGGCCGACATCGTGATTGCCCGGCAGGATCAGCATCGGGATCGACGTCTGCCGCATCAGGTCCATGCAGAACGTGATGTCGCCCGGCTTGTCGGCGCCATCGACGGTCAGATCCCCCGTATGGATGATGAGATCGGCCCGGGTGTCCTCGATCCAGGTCAGCAGCGGCGCCCAGTTGCCGTTGAAATGCTGCTTTTCCGGGCTGAAATGGGTGTCGGTAATCTGAATGATCTTCACGGCAGCTCTCCGGTCTCGCAAATACCTTTCGCAAGTGCGAAGGTCTTTACGGTTCCTTAGAGCGCTATCGTGTCAGGCCGGTTACAGAGTTTTCCAGCCTTCTTTCATTTCTGTCACAAAACTGCAAAGCAGGCCGTTTTCCGGCCCGTCCCTTCACCCGCTGTCGCCGTCGACGAGCGACATCGGCCAAAGTTTCCTGCGCACGACCTGAGGATAAAGATCCTCATAAGCGGGCATGGTCGACAGCAGGCTTTCGCCAAGCGCGATGCCGAGGTCCCGGAGAGAGAGCTCGAAGCCGGTCAGGTTCGGCGAGAGAAACCGTGCCTGCGGGCTCTGGCGGCCGATGATGGCGAGGTCGCGGCCCGGTCGGAGCCCAACCTCTTCGAGGCCATGGTACAGTCCTGTCACCAGGGTCTCGTTGACGAGGATGACGGCCGTGGGCGGCTCGCCACTGTCCCTGATCTGCCGGGCGACCGCGTAACCTCCGGCTTCGTTGGGAGTGGTGCGGAAAATGTGATTTTCGGCAAGCGTGAGGCCGTGCCGCGCCAGGACCATCCGGCAGCGTTCGATAAAGACATAACCGAGATTGAGATCCCCGTGGGGCCAGACGAAGCCTATGCGGGTGTGCCCGCCGCGCACCAGGCGCTCGATCGACATCTCCGCCATGCCCTCGAAATCCAGATCGATCCATGGCTGGCCGACATCGGTAAGGCTTCGTCCCAGGGTGATGAAGGGAATGGAATGCCGCGCGAGAAGCTCCAGGCGCGGATCATGGCGACGCGTCGCCGACAGGATGATGCCGTCTGCGAAACCGCGCGCAACCATCCGCTTGAGGTAGTCGTCTGGATCCTCCTCGGACGAACACAGAAGCGCGACGAGATCGAGCTTGTGGCGCGCCAGCACGGTCTGCACCCCGTCGAAGACGCTCATGAAGAAGATATCGCCCTGGCCGGTGATTTCCCGGCCGGTCTGCATCATGAAGCCGATCACCCCCGTCGAGCCCTTGCGCAGCGCCCGCCCGGACTGGTTGGCGACATAACCGAGACGTTCGGCGGCTTCGAGGACACGCCGGCGCGTTTCCTCGTTCACGTCCGGCTTGCCGTTCAGTGCGCGCGAGACCGTGCCGATCGAAATGTCGAGGTGTTCCGCCAGCCGCCGAATGCCTTTCATGAGCCCGTCCTATCAGACCGTAATCGTTTTCGGAAATCCTATTGACAGAAACCATCATCTGTAAATAGGATCGTAAACGTTTACGGAAACCGGTGAAGGAGCATCGGCACCGTTTGCGAGGAGGACATCGTGACATTGAAGGCCGTTCTATGCGGGTGCGGAGCCATGGCTCATGGGTGGATGCGGGCGTTGAAGACGACGCCGGGTCTTGCCGAAACCATCACCGTCGTCGGGCTGGTTGATCTCGACCGCTCCGTCGCCTTGGCGCTTGCCGAAGCTTTCGACCTGAAGGATGTGGCGATCGGTACGGATCTCGACCGGGTGCTGGAAGAGACCGGCGCCGAGCTTCTGTTCGATATCGTCGTGCCCTCCGCCCGCAAGGCCGTCGTCGCCTCCGGCCTCCGCCACGGTTGCCACGTGTTGAGCGAAAAGCCGATGGCCACGTCGCTTGGTGAGGCGAGAGAGCTCATTGCGCTCTCCGAAGGGGCCGGGCGGATTCATGCGGTGGTACAGAACCGGCGCTTCATCTCCGGTATCCGCCGGATGCGCCGCTTCGTCGAACTCGGCGCGATCGGTGAATTGACCGGCGTCCATTGCGATTTTTTCATAGCTCCGCATTTCGGCGGCTTCCGCGAGCAGATGGATAATGTGCTCCTGCTCGACATGGCGATCCACACGTTTGATGCGGCCCGTTTTGTCAGCGGGAAGCGTCCCTTGTCGGTCTATTGCCTTGAAACCAACCCGGCCGGTTCCTGGTACGCCCATGGGGCCTCGGCCAATGCCGTCTTCCGCCTTTCCGACGATGTCGTCTTCACCTATCGCGGCTCATGGTGCGCCGAGGGCCGCCGCACGAGCTGGGAAAGCGCCTGGCGGCTGGTCGGCTCGAAGGGAATGCTGACCTGGGACGGCGAGGAAACCTTCGATGCAACGATTGCCGGCAGCGGGGAGGGGCTGTTGCTCGGCCATCAGCCGATCGACGTGCCGCCGGCGCCGCGCGAGGAGGAAACGCTGGGCCATGCAAGCGTGATCACCGATTTCCTCGACGCGATCCGCTCCGGTCGGCCACCCGAGACGGTGGGAGCCGACAATATCAAGAGCCTGGCCATGGTGTTCGGCGCCATCGAGAGCGCGCGGACCGGCCAAGCCGTCGCCATTCAAATATGAGGATCGAGCCATGAGCAACCCAGCCAAATCCATCCGTATCGGCACGATGATCCGCAGCACCAAAGGCGGCGCGGCCGAGCGTATCGCCCAGATCGCCGACATGGGCTTCGAAAGTTTTCAGCCTTTCTTCTGGCAGACGACGAACGGCCAGGATCTGGCGGAACTCGGCAAGCGCTGCCGCGATGCGATCGGCGATCGCGACATCACCATCCAGGCGCTCGGCATGTTCGGCAATCCGCTGGAAGAAACCGAAATCGATCTCCAGACGCTGCAGGGCTGGAAGGATTGCATCGACAACGCCCACCATTTCGGTGCGACCTGCGTTGCAGGTTTTACCGGAAGGCTGCGCGGACGGCCGATCCCGGAAAGCCTGCCGCGCTACCGGCAGATCTGGAGCGAGCTCGCAAAACGTGCCGCCGACAAGGGCGTCAAGATCGCCTTCGAGAATTGCGCCATGGACGGCAACTGGCAGACAGGCGACTGGAACCTCGCCCACAATCCGGATGCCTGGGAGCTGATCTTCAACGAGACGCCGGACGACCATATCGGCCTCGAATGGGAGCCGTGCCATCAGATGGTCTATCTGATCGAGCCGCTGCCGCAGATCCGCAAATGGGCATCGAAGATCTTTCACGTGCACGGCAAGGACGCGACGATCCGCTGGGACGTCATCCGGGAGCACGGGATTTTCGGCAAGCATCCCTTCGTTTTCATGCGCACGCCCGGTTTCGGCGACACGAAGTGGACCGATGTCATCTCGGAACTGAGGCTCGCGGGCTGGTCGGGCTCGATCGACATCGAGGGCTGGCACGACCCCGTCTATCGCGACGAGCTGGAAATGACCGGCCAGGTGCATGCCTTGAACTATCTGAAGTCATGCCGAGGCGGCGATTTCGTCACCGATCCGGTATGACGCAAACCGCTCCCCGTGCCGGCCTGGAGGAGGCCGGCGCCAGGAGCACAATCTGAAGGAGGAGAGCATGGGTATTCGCAAATTGGCTTTAGTCGGCGCGCTCGCGGTTGCCAGCATGTCGGCATTCTATGTCTCGGCCCGCGCCGAGGACGTGAAAATCACCGTCTGGTCGCTTGACCGCGACATTCAGCCGGCTCCGAACCTCATCAAGGATTTCAACAACCTGAAGACCGGGATCACGGTCGAATATCGCCAGATCCAGTTCGACGACGTGGTGAGCGAGGCTATGCGCGCTTATTCGACCGGCCAGGCGCCCGATATCATCGCCGTCGACAATCCGGAACACGCGCTGTTTTCCTCGCGCGGAGCATTCCTCGACCTGACGGACATGATTTCTCAATCGAGTGTCGTGAAGCCTGCAAACTATTATCCCGGTCCGCTGAAATCGGTGATGTGGAAGGACCGCTATTTCGGCATTCCAAAGGCGACCAACACGATCGCGCTCTACTACAACAAGGATATGTTCAAGGCGAAGGGGCTGGATCCGGCCAAGCCGCCGCAGACCTGGGCGGAACTCCTCGATACGGCACGCAAGCTCACCGATCCCGCAAAGAACGTCTACGGCATCACATTCTCGGCGAAGGCGAACGAGGAGGGGACCTTCCAGTTCCTGCCCTGGGCGCAGATGGGCGGCGGCGGTTATGACAAGATCAACACGCCCGGTGCCGTGAAAGCGCTCCAAACCTGGAAGACGATCATCGACGAGAAGCTCGCGTCCCGCGATACGCTCACCCGCAGCCAGTGGGATTCGACCGGAACCTTCAATTCCGGCAATGCGGCCATGGCGATTTCCGGCCCCTGGGAGCTGGATCGCATGGTGAAGGAGGCGAAGTTCGATTGGGGTGTCGCGCTGCTGCCGCTTCCTGAAGCCGATGCGAAACGTTCGTCCGCCATGGGTGACTTCAACTGGGCGATCTTCGCCAACTCCAAACATCCGAAGGAAGCCTTCAAGGTGCTGGAATATTTCGTCTCGCAGGACAATCGGATGTTCAAGGATTTCGGCCAGCTTCCGGCTCGCTCCGATCTTGCCATTCCGCCGACCGGCCAGCCGCTCAAGGACGCCGCCCTGAAGGTCTTCCAGGAGCAGTTGAAGTTCGCGCAGCCCCGCGGACCGCATCCCGCGTGGCCCAAGATTTCCAAGGCGATCCAGGATGCCATCCAGGCGGCCCTGTCCGGTCAGATGAGCGCCCAGGAGGCACTCGACCAGGCCGACAAGAAGATCAAGGCCGTGCTTGGCTAAGAAGCCGCGGGCCCATGGCTCGGGCGACTTGCCTTCGCTCCCTCCCGTCTACCCCTCGGGAAGAGGAGAAGAAGGCACCATTCCTCCCGGCCGGGGCCGCGATGGCTTGCCGCGCGGCTCCGGACCGGAAGATCGGCGCAGATCCGGAGGTGTTATGAGAAGACTGCTTCTTTCCATCCGCGACGGGCGCGGTTTCGATATCGGCCTTGTTTCGGTACCGCTCATCTTCCTGTTTGCGATGGCCGGCCTGCCGCTCCTCTACAACATCGTGATGAGTTTTCAGGAAGTGGACATGTTCAGCCTCGGGACTTTCGCGCGGCCGTTCGTGGGTTTCAAGAATTACATCACCCTGTTCTCGCAGCCCGAGACCTGGCCGATCCTGGGGAATACGGCGATCTTCGTGGCCGCATCGATCGCCGGGCAATTCACCATCGGTTTTGCGCTGGCGCTTTTTTTCTGGACCGGCTTTCCGGGTTCCTCCTGGCTGCGCGGGCTTTTCCTCGTGTCCTGGGTCATGCCCGGTCTGGTCGTCGGCGCCATCTGGAACTGGATCCTTTCCGGCGACTTCGGCGTGCTGAACTTTCTTCTCAAGGAGTCCGGGCTCGTTTCCGCCAATATATTCTGGCGTTCCGATCCGAACTTCTCTCTCTGGGCGGTGGTCATCGCCAATATCTGGCTCGGCATTTCCTTCAACATGATCCTGCTCTCGGTCGGCCTGTCGGCCATTCCCCAGGATCTCTACGAGGCCGCCGAGCTCGACGGTGCCAATGTCGTCCAGCGGTTCTACACCATCACCTTGCCGATGATGCGTTCCTCGATCGGCGCGCTCGTTGCGCTTGGCCTGATCTTCACCCTGCAGCAGTTCGATCTCTTCGCGGCCATCACCGCCGGCGGCCCCAACAATTCATCGAACGTGGCGCAATACTGGGCCTGGGACCTGTCCTTCCGCCAGTACGACTTCGCGCAAGGAGCAACGATCTCCGTCATCATGATCGTCTTCGTGATGTTTGCGTCGGTCGTCTATGTGCGCTCGACCCGGCATGAGGTGCGGGGATGACCATGGCCCTTCGCGACAAGCTCATGCTGATGGTGGCCGTCCTGCTCGCGGCGGTCTACCTCTTTCCGCTCTACTGGATGTACGTGACCGCGCTGAAGACGGGATCGGCGATGTTCGCATCGCCGCCTTCATTCTGGCCATCCGATCCGCAATGGAGCATATACGGGTCGGTCTGGGAGAGCCGCAATGTCGGCCGTTATCTCTGGAACTCCTTGGTGATCGCCTCCGGCGCCGTCTCGCTGATCGTCATCCTCGGCACGGGCTGCGCCTATGTGCTGGCGCGCTACCGCAATGCCTGGGTGGATGTCGGCCTGTTCCTGATCCTCATGCTGCAGGTGCTGCCGGCATCGCTGATGATCACGCCGATCTTCGTCGGCTTTTCGCAGCTCGGCCTGCTGGATTACCCGCGCGTCGCCGTCATCCTGGCGATCGCCGCCAAGAGCATGCCCTTCTTCGTCGTCCTGGTCAGGGCGGCCTTCATGAGCGTGCCGATGGAACTGGAGGAGGCGGCGCTGGTCGACGGCAATTCCCGTTTCGGCGCCTTCTTCCACATCGTGCTGCCGCTCGCCCGCAACGGCATTCTCGTCAGCGCCATCCTGATCTTCATGCAGGCCTTCGGGGAGTTCGTCTATTCGAAGTCGATGATCCAGGCGATCGAATATCAGCCGGCAAGCGTCGGGCTGAATTCCTTCATGGGGCCGAACACCAACGAATGGAACAACATCATGGCCTATGCCGCGATGTATGTGACGCCGATCCTCGCCATCTTCGTTCTCTTGCAACGCCGGATCGTTTCCGGCCTGACGTCCGGAGCCCTCAAATGACCCTGCATCAGATCGAACTTTCGGGCGTGAACAAATATTACGGCGCCTACCATGCGTTGCGGGACATCGACCTGAAGATCCGCAAGGGCTCCTTCGTGGCGCTCGTCGGCCCGTCCGGCTGTGGAAAGTCCACATTGCTGCGTTCGCTGGCCGGGCTCGAATCCATCTCGGCTGGAGACCTGGTCATCGCGGGTACCCGGATGAACGGCGTTCCTCCCCGCAAGCGGGATCTTGCCATGGTCTTCCAGTCCTATGCGCTGTACCCGCACATGACGGTCGAGGAAAATCTCACCTACAGCCTGCGCATGCGAGGCGTCGGCAAGGAGGAGGCCAGGCGAAAGGCGGAGGAGGTGGCCACCACGACGGGCCTTTCGGCCCTTCTCGGGCGCTATCCGCGCGAGCTTTCGGGCGGTCAGCGTCAGCGCGTGGCGATGAGCCGGGCGATCATCCGCAATCCCAAGGCCTTTTTGTTCGACGAGCCGCTGTCCAATCTCGATGCCGCCTTGCGTGTCCACATGCGCAAGGAGATCCGTGCTCTCCACGACCGGCTGGGAGCGACATCCGTCTACGTCACCCATGACCAGGTCGAGGCGATGACGATGGCCGATCATGTGGTGGTCATGCGTCAGGGCGTGATCGAGCAACAGGGCGCGCCGCTCGAACTCTACGACCGGCCGGCCAACCAGTTCGTGGCGGGGTTCATCGGTTCGCCGGCCATGAATTTCGTGCCCGCTCAGGCGGGACCGGACGGACGCTCCGTCGTCCTCGATCTGGGCACGCCTCACACCGTGGCGCTGACGAAATCCGTCGAGGCCGGTAGGGTGCTGATCGTGGGAATCCGGCCGGAGCATCTCCAGCTTGCGGGCGAGGCGGATGCGGGGCTCCGCTTGCCGGTCGGAAGTGTCGAAAGCACCGGCGCGGCCACTTATGTCACGACCGCGACGCAACCGGAACTGGTCGTGGTCCTCAACAGCCGCGTCTCCATCCGCCCCGGAGAGACGCTTCCACTTCATCTCGATCCGGCCCACTTGCACCTTTTCGACAGGGAAACGCAGATACGCCTCGCTTGAAATGCCCCCGGCTGCCTTCGCCGATGAGCACAGGAAAGGCGGCAGACTGATCCGGGGGTGGCGCCCTGGATCGCGCGAAAATTTCAGGTGCCAAACCTTGCTGCCGCTTGGCATAAAGGTAATGGCCACCTTCTCAGCTCGGGCTGCGCCGTGGAACTCATGCATCAATCGAACCGGTCGAGGTCAGACATGAAAATCGCTTCCGTCCAACCCTTCATTCTTCATCTTCCGCTCACCTCGGCCTCCATCTCGGATTCGACCCACAGCATCACCCATTGGGGCGTCGTCGGTACGAAGATCGTCACCACCGACGGTCTGGAGGGCTACGGCTTCACGGGCACGCATGCGCACCTTGCCTCCGACCGGCTGATCACCGCCTGCATCAGCGATTGTTATGCACCGCTATTGATTGGCGAAGATGCTTCCGATCACCAGCGCCTCTGGACGAAGCTCGCCCGATACCCGTCGCTGCAATGGGTCGGCCGGGCCGGGATCACGCATCTGGCGCTCGCGGCGGTGGACGTCGCTCTTTGGGATCTGAAGGCGAAGAAGGCGGAAGTGCCGCTCTGGTCCTGTCTGGGCGGCGCGCGCACGGATGCCCTCGAGGCCTACAATACCGATATCGGCTGGCTCTCCTTCGACCTGGAAACGCTTCTGCGCGGTTCGGCGAAAGCGGTCGAGGAAGACGGCTTCACCCGGCTCAAGATCAAGGTCGGGCACGAGGACCCGAATGTCGATGTCGAGCGGCTGGCGGCGGTGCGCAAGCGCGTCGGATCGAAGATTCGCATTGCCATCGACGGCAACGGCAAATGGGATCTGCCGACCTGCCAGCGCTTCTGCGCACTGGCACGGGATCTCGATATCTATTGGTTCGAGGAGCCGCTTTGGTACGATGACGTCAAGAGCCACGCTGCGCTCGCCCGCAATACGTCTATTCCGATTGCGCTCGGCGAACAGCTTTATACGGTTGACGCCTTCCGATCCTTCATCGATGCCGGGGCCGTGGCCTATGTGCAGCCGGATGTGACACGTCTTGGAGGGATTACCGAATATATTCAGGTGGCGGACCTGGCGCTCGCCAACCGGCTGCCCGTCGTGCCGCATGCGGGCGAAATGAGCCAGGTACACGTGCACATGAGCTACTGGCATCCGGCTTCGACGATTCTCGAATACATTCCGTGGATCAAGGATCACTTCGAGGAGCCTGCGAATGTCGAGGATGGCGTTTTCAGGCGGCCGCAGCGGCCCGGCGCCGGCACGACGCCGCTCGCCAGGAGCATGGAGCATTTCGGCAAGAGCCTGCGCTAGCGCGGCCGGGCAGGTATTCCCCGGAGACAACGCAAGGCGGACATCGCCGTTGATATCCATCTTCAGAAAGCGGCTGCCGAAGCAAGTATAGCGAGGTCGATCTTCCGGCGCGGGTCCTTGGTTTTATCCTTTAGGATCCGCAATTCTTCCAATGCCTGGCCAGGGTGGCTGGCGTGTGCATGTTGCCATAAAGATATTCCCAGAACGAACCGCGTTCTTCTTCCGCGATCGTGGACCAGACGGCATCGACCGCCATCTCTCCGCACCAATAAGCGTAGACAAATGGAGCGCGCAGGTCATGGCCGAGAAAGGCCAGGCGGGATCGGGTGACCGTGGGTGTCTGCAAGGAGTCGCGCGCGATATCGGGCAGGATCTCCTCGAGCGGCTTCCCTTCGCCAAGCGCGCGCCAGGCGGCCCGACACCTCAGTGCGGAACGAAGGCGTTGCAGAAGATGACCAAGATGATCTTCCGTCGTTTCGACCCAGTCGAGAAATTGCAGACCGTTGTCCGCGATACCCTCGAAAATCGCGGAACTCGCCGAGCTCGTGACGACCTGAGCGGCATCCAGAGGCATGTGTCCCTCGGCCACGCGCCGTTCCCGCAGTTTCAGATGAACGAGATGGCCGGGAAAGGCTTCGTGCACGGCCAGGTGCTTGAGGCTGAATGCGGTATAGGGAAATCCCACATTCAAGAGCACCTGTCTGCCGGGAAAATCGCAATAGGCCGAATAGGGCACGTCGCGCTGGGCAACAGGCTTGATCCATTCCGCGTCCAGCCAATCGGCATTCAACACGCTCGCCAGCCTGCCGCATCTGGCGCGCGCTTGCCGCTGAAAATCCGCAAGCACGTCGAGTACCCTGTCTTCGGGTATCCGCGCCTGTTTCTCCCAGCGCGTAAAATCCTCCAGAAGGTCTCCGCCGCGAAAGCCCAACTCGTCGAGCGCCTGGCGAATGCCGTTGTGATAACCGGCGATGATCTCGTCGGGGATGTCGCGCGTATCGGTGCGGATCTGCCGCTCCAGCCGCTCGGCAAATGTGATACGGTCACCGCGGAACGTGGCAATCAAGGCAAGCAGCGAGTCCGACATTTCGTCGAGCCAGTCGCGCCGCAATGCGGACTCGGCCCCTCCAAGCCTGTCGCGCAGGGACAGGATCGCCGCTTCCCCCTCTTCATAGCTGCCGAAATGCCGCGGCGCGACTTCGGCGACCGCAACGGGTATCAGCCCTTCAGCATCCAGAATGCCGGCATTGCGGTTGCGGCTGCGGTAAAGCAGGTCGAGGCCGGCCGTGATTGCCGCCAGTTCTCCTCCCAGTTCCATTCCCTTAACTCCGGTTTTTCATGAAATTGCCGCCCTTCATGATGATCGGCATATGGGCGCCCTGCTGTGTCAGCAGAGACATGTCCTTCAGCGGGTCGCCGTCGACCACGACGAGGTCGGCAAAGGCGCCGAGAGCGATGCAGCCGATCTTGCCTTCCATCCGCAGCAGTTTCGCGGCGACCGATGTCGCCGAGGCGATCACCTCGTGAGCCGGAAGCACACGGGAGCGGATCACGAATTCCTCGGATTGGTGTCGATGCATCTCGCCCAGGAGATCGGTGCCATATGCCATTGGCAGCCCCGCGTCGCGCATGATGGCAAGCGAATCCATGCCGGCGAGCCGCACGGAATCCACCTTCGCAACGGAGGCGGGAGGCAGGCCAAGTGCCGGCCCTTCCACTCCGAGCTTTTCATAGGTGACGAGCGTCGGCACCGAGACGCAGCCGTTTTCGGCCGCGAACCTGGCAGTCTCCGGGGTGATCAGGTTGCAATGTTCCAGCGAATGGATGCCGCATTCGATCGCCCGACGGATCGCCTTGTCGGTGTAGAGATGGGCCGCGACATAGGTGCCGGCATTTTCCGCCTCCTCGACGGCTGCGATCAGTTCCTCGCGTGAAAAACCGAGGAAATGGATCGGGTCCGTCGGCGAGGAGATGCCGCCGTTTGCCATGACCTTGATGAAATGCGCCCCCGATTTCAGTTCCTCGCGGGCTGCCTTGCGCACTTCCGGCACGCCGTCGCAGATGCGGCCGAGGTTGCCGAGCGTGTGGCCGGTTTTCGGCGTCGGCTGGTCGTCGTAGGGACCGCGATAATCCGTATGGCCGCCGGATTGCGAGAGTGCCTTGCCGCAGATATTGAGCCGCGGCGTCGGCCAGGGCGCTTCCTGGGTTGCTGCGAGAAGGGCGGAGGTTGCACCGCCGAGATCGCGTACGGTGGTAAAGCCGCGCATCAGCATCTCGCCCATGATCTTGAAGGCACGCACGGTCACGATCGGGTCGGGAAGCCTGGCGTTCTGGCCAAGGTTCGCCATGCCGGCAATCACGTGGACATGCGCATCGATCAGCCCCGGCATCAGCACCTTGCCGGAAAGGTCGATAAGCTCGGCCGAGGCGCTGGCGATCGAAGGAGAGACCTCGCGGATCACATCGCCCTCGACGAAAACCGACATCGGTTCGCTCGCCTCCGGGCTCGTCCCATCGACGATACGGGCGTTTTGAAAGAGAATGGTAGCCACGGGTCGGTTCCTTCAGGCTCTGGATGCGCTGCTGATGCGGCGGGCTTCGAGGAAGGCGGGGATCAGCAGCGGCGCAAATTTCCTTGCGATCTCCACATGCTTTTCCTCGTAGAAATGTTCCTCATGCAGCAGGTTGATCGTGCCGATCGTCTCGCCGTCATAGACGACCGGAATGTTGATCGCGGAACCGAGGCCGAGGCTGGCGATCAGTTCATGATCGAAAAACGCCCATTTGACCGCCTCGTAGTCCCGACCGAGGAAAGGCTGCTGGCCGCGCAGCACCAGATCGCCCCAGGGCGTGACACCCATCGGCTTGCGGCCAGAAACGGGATAGACATCCGGCATGTTGGAATAGACGCGTGCCACCTCGTCGCCGTCCGTGTAGAGCAGCGTCAGAAGCCTGTGCCCGACGCGGGCGGCAAGCGCGGTATCCAGCGCGTCGAAGAAGAAGTTCGGCTGGCCCTTTTCCGCCAGAAGTTCGATCAGGTCGTAGATCATCCTAAAACTCCTATCGATGATGGCAGGCGACAAACTGGCCGTCCGCCTTTACCTCGAGCTGCGGTTCGATCCGCCGGCATATGTCGGTCGCCAGCGGGCAGCGGGTGTGGAAGGCACAGCCGGAGGGCTTCTTCGTCGCGCTCGGAATGTCGTCGCTGACGGCGCTGAATTGGTGCCGGCGATGCGGATCGTGCGACGGCGCGGAACGCAGAAGAAGTTCCGAATAGGGATGCAGCGGTTTGGAGAAGATTGCCTTTTTCGGCCCCGTCTCGACGATCCTGCCGAGATACATGACCGCCACGCGGTGCGAGACATGCTCGACCACGCCGAGATCATGCGAGATGAACAGGTAGGAAAGGCCGAGTTGCCTCTGCAGGTCGGCAAGCAGGTTGAGGATCTGCGCCTGAACCGAAACGTCGAGAGCCGATACCGGCTCGTCGCAGACGATGATATCCGGCTTCAGCGCCAGCGCCCGGGCAATGCCGATCCGCTGCCGCTGGCCGCCGGAAAACTGGTGCGGGAAATTGTCGGCCTGGTCGGGGCGCAGGCCCACAAGCGAGATCAGCTTTGCCACCTCGGCACGCCGCTCCTCCATCGTACCGATGCCGTGGATATCGAGTGGCGCGCGGATGATGTCGCGTATCCTTTGGCGCGGGTTGAGCGAGGAGAACGGGTCCTGGAAGATGATCTGCATGCGGCGGCGGTGCGCGCGGGGCACGCTGCGCATGGCCGTGACATCTTCCGCGCCCTGCATGGCGATCCGCCCGTCCGTCGCCTTCACGAGCCCCATCAAGGCCAGTCCCGTCGTCGATTTGCCGCAGCCGCTTTCGCCGACAAGGCCGAGCGTTTCGCCAGCACCGATCGAGAAGGACACGCCGTCGACCGCCTTCACTTCACCGACCTGTCGCTGGAAGACGCCGGCGCGGATGGCGAAATGGACCTTGAGGTTTTCGACGGAAAGCAGAGGGGATGCCGCCAGGTTATCGGACATTGTCATGCTCCCAGCAGGCCGCGAAATGGCCAGGCGTCTTTTCGATGAAGGGCGGACGCTCCTCAAGGCAACGGGCGGAAGCACCCGGACAGCGGGGCGCAAAGGCGCACCCCTTGGGCAGGTCCCAGAGCGGCGGCACGGTGCCGGGAATGTCGGTCAGCCGCTCGGGGGCGGTCTGCGCCTCTCCGTCATGGGAAGCGGCGCGCGCGACCGCTCCCATCAGACCGATCGTATAGGGATGGATCGGGTTGTCGAAGAGTTCGTAGACGCTGCATTCCTCGACGCGCCGGCCGGCATACATCACGATCACCCGGTCGGCGATTTCGGCAACCACGCCGAGATCGTGGGTGATCAGCACCTGTGCCGTGCCGAGCCGCTTCTGCAGGTCGGAGATCAGGCCGAGGATCTGCGCCTGCACGGTGACGTCGAGGGCGGTCGTCGGTTCGTCGGCGATGATGATCTTCGGTTCGCAGGCAAGCGCCAGCGCGATCATCGCCCGCTGCCGCATGCCGCCGGAAAGTTCGTGCGGAAATTGCCGCGCGCGCCGGGACGGGTCAGGCATTTGCACCAGTTCCAGGCATTTGACGGCCCGGGCAAAGGCCTCGCGCTTGCCGAGCTTTCGGTGCTGGCGGACGGATTCGGCGATCTGCTCGCCGATCGTCAGCACCGGGTTCAGCGCCGTCAGCGGTTCCTGGAAGATCATGGCGATCTTGTCGCCGCGAAAATCCTCCACCTGTCGCCCGCCCATGGCGAGAAAATCCTCGCCATGGATCCTGATCGAGCCGGATGCGATACGGGCGCTGTCGGGCAGGAGGCGCAGCAGCGACAGCGCGGTCATCGACTTGCCGCAGCCGCTTTCGCCGACGATGCAGACCGTCTCGCCGGGACGGACCGAAAGGCTCATCTCCGACACGACGGGAAAAGCCCCGTTCTCGCCGAGAATTTCCACATTCAGGTCGCTGACGGCGAGTGCCGGTTCCATCGTCTTTTCCAAAACCCGATCTTGCATGCTTTCATCCATTCGCCTTGGGGCTCAGTGGGTGGCTCAGTGGGTGGCTCAGTCGGTCGAGCCTTCGATATTGCCGACCATGAAGCCATAGTCGCCGGCTTCCACGAGGTTGCGGGTCAGGTGCTGCATGACCATGATGCCGGTTTCGAACGGCGTCGGGATTTCCTCGATCGTCTCGAAATCGTAGGGGCTGACGACGCGGCCGAGCAGCGAGCCGCCCTTGATGATCTCGCCGTTTGCCGGCGACAACGGCTCCAGCCAGCCGCCGTGCTTCGGGCGGATGCCCACGAGTTCGGTGACGACTATCTGCTTCGGGTTCGGCTTCACTTCGCCTTCGATCGAGCCGATCAGGCGCAGCTGGTTCAAAAGGCCGTCGACGGTGCGCTTCGTATAGGGCGTCTGGTCGACGATGCCGCCGCCGAGCTCGATCGTCACGACCTTGGTGCCGTGGCGATCCATGGACACGGACTTGCTGGTACCCTGGTAAACCGTGCCGGCCTTTCCAGTAGTCGGGCGGTAAAGGATCTTCGAGCCGAAGGCGCGCGACAGCGGTTCGTCGTTCCAGATATAGACGTAGTCGACGGTCGGCCGGTCGGTGCCGGAATGCAGGTCGAGATTGTACTCGATCTTGGCGTAGAATTCATGCGCCAGCGCATCGGCGAGCTGCTGGCTGTAGGTGCCGCGCGGATCGCCCGGGAATTCGCGGTTGAGGTTGAGCTGGTCGAGCGGGTTGTGGCGGTGGTTGACGGCGAATGAGCGCGGGTTGGCAACCGGCAGCAGGATGATGCGGCCCTTGACCGGCATGTCCTTGAGTATGCGGAAGAGATCGAGGATCGCCTGCGAGCCGGTGTTCTCGTTGCCGTGGATCGAGGCGCAGATGCCGACGGTCGGCCCGTCCTGTTCGCCCACCAGCTCGTGCATGAAGATGATGGCGTCGCTGCCGTCCGCGTGGGTGGTGAACTTGTGGCGGAGCTTGTTGATCGACTTGACCATGGACGTTTCCTTTCAGCGTCTTGTCGTTTTGATCCGAAGGTTGCCTATTTTTTCCTGCCCGCCGAACGGGAAAGATGGCGGGGATCGAGCGCGTCGCGCAGGCCATCGCCGAGCAGGTTGAAGCCGAGCACGGTCACCATGATCGTGGCGCCGGCAATGATCGCCAGCCACGGCTCGTCGCGCATGAAGCGGGTGCCGTAGGCAAGCGTCCAGCCCCAGGTCGGCGTGGGTGGCGGCAGGCCGAAACCGAGGAAGCTGAGCGCCGATTCCGCGATGATCGCAGTGCCGAAACCGAGCGAGGCGAGCACGATGATCGGCCCCATGGCGTTCGGCAGGATTTCCTTGACGAGAATGCGGACCGGATGGGCGCCGAGCGCCCGGGCAGCCTGCACGTAATTCTGCTCGCGCAGCATCAGCGTCGTGGCGCGTACCACCCGGGCATATTCCGTCCAGGCGACGACGATGATGGCGATTGCGACATTGACCATGCCGGGACCGAGCACCGCGACGATGGCGAGTGCCAGGACGATCGCCGGGAAGCCGAGGAAGATGTCGGTGATCCGCATCAGGATCAGGTCCGTCCAGCCGCCGAAATAACCGGCCGCCAGCCCGACCGCCGTACCGACGAGGGCAGAGACGGCAACCGAGATGCAGGCGATCGTCAGCGAGACGCGCGCCCCGAAGATCAGTCTCGACCAGAGATCCCGGCCGAAATTGTCGGTGCCGAGCCAGTGAACGAGCGTCGGGCCGGAGAACCGGTTGCGCATGTCCATCTGCTCGATGCCATGCGTCGAGAGATAGGGGGCGAAGACGGCGCAGATGACGATCGCCAGCACGATGAAGGTGCCGAGGAGGAGCGAGAGATTGCGGAAACGCCTGGGTAGAATCATGAGCCTCAACCCAACCGGATGCGCGGATCGACGGCCGCATAGAGAAGATCGACGACGAGATTCACCAGCGCGAAGATGATCGCGAAGGTGAGCACGATGCCCTGGATCAGCGGCAGGTCGCGCTGCGAGATCGCCGTGATGGTGAGCTGGCCGAGGCCCGGCCAGGCGAAGATGGTTTCGGTCAGCACCGCGCCGCCGAGCAGGGCACCGAAGCGAAGGCCGACAACGCTCAAGACCGGCAAGAGCGCGTTTCGAAACGCGTGGCGGATGATGACGCGCTGGCGGCGCAGGCCCTTGGCATAGGCTGTGCGAACGAAATCCTCGCGCAGCACTTCGAGCATGGCCGTGCGTACCAGCCGGGAAATGATCGCGGCCGAGTTGGCCGCCAGCGCCAGTGCGGGCAGGAGGATATGGGCAAAACTGTCGAGCAGCACCTGCGGCCGGCCAGTCAGGGCCGCCCAGATGGCTTCGGGGAAGGGCGTGCCGCGGCCGATCGCCGGCAGCCATCCGAGTGTCACGGCAAACAGCAGCATCAGCAGCAGGCCGAGCCAATAGACCGGCATAGAAACGCCGAGCTGCGCGAAGACCATCGAGACCGTATCGACGAGCGAACCCTGCCGGGTCGCGGCAATGACGCCGAGCGTGATGCCGATCAGGCAGGCAAGCACCAGCGCCACGACCGCAAGCTCGATCGTCGCGCCGAGCCGGCCGGCGATGATTTCCGAGACCGCCTGGTTCTGGAAGATCGAGCGGCCCATATCGCCCTGCAGCAGATGTGCGAAATAGGTGCCGAGCCGGATATACCAGGGATCGTTGAGGCCGAGCGCGTTGCGCAGGTTGCTGATCGCTTCCGGCGACGCCTCCTGGCCGAGCAGGACCGAGGCCGGGTCGCCGGGAATGAGCAACAGCAGGCCAAAGGTGACGACGACCATGCCGATCGCCATCGGGATGAGCAGCAGAAGGCGGCGAACGATATAGGCTACCATGGGGCGCTCCCCCTGATGTTCGTCGAAGCGAGGGTCATGACAGCACGATCTCCTCGAAGCGCCGGGCGAATTTCGTCAGCGAATCCGGGCCCTGCGCGGTGACCAGAACCGTGTCGGCAAGGCGAAAGCCGCCGACCTCGGGCACGTAGAGCGCAGGCTCGCTCGAACAGATCATGCCTTCGCGCAAAACGGTCTGGTCGCCCGCCTCGACCCAGGGGGATTCATGGAAGGCGACACCCATGCCATGGCCGACGCGGTGCTTGAGAAAAGGCGTCATGCCTTGTTCGCGAATATAGGTGAGCGCCGTGATATCCGCCGAGGCGCAGGTGCGTCCTGCAACGAGGCCAGCCGTGCCGAGCCGCTGCGCCTCCTGGGCGATGGCGTAGTATTTCTCGTGGTCCTTGCCAGGCTCGCCGAGTACGAACGTGCGCTCGCTTTCCGCCGAGCGACCACCCACCCGGCAGCCGAGGGAGAGGATGAAACTCTCGCCCGGCCGGATGCGGCGATGGGAGACGATCCCGTGCGGATAGGCCGAGTTCGGTCCGCCATAAACCAGCCCGCCCGCCAGCGTCGGGACATTCATGATGTCCTCATGCTCGTTTTCCATGATGTCGAGCGCGTGGCGCACGACGTGGGCCTCGAGCGCTATCTCGCTCGGCAGCGGCTTGCCGGCCCGAAAAGCTTCGGTGACGAGATCGACGCCGGACTGGACCATCGCGTCGGAAATCCGCGCCGCCTCGCGATGCAGGCGCAGTTCTTCCGGATATTTCACCTGCCGCATCTTCGCGACGATATCCGTCGGCGCGACACGGTTGTTCGGGAAGAGACCGGCAAGCTCTGCGGCGCGCCCGACCGAAAGGCCGAAGGAATGGGCAACGTCCCCCTTGATCGCGCCAACGGTGCGGGCGAGCAGCGAAAAGGCGCGGTCGACACCCGGAAATTCGAAATAGACGAGGGTTTCCGCCGCAACGTTCTGCCGGTCGGCATGTTCGCGTTCCAGCTCGGGGATCAGCAGGATCGCGTTCGTCGCGGTCAGCGCCAGCGCCACCGGCCGTTCGTTCGGGCGGAAGGAGAAACCGGTGGTGTAGAGCACATCGTCGGCGGCATCCAGGATCAGCAGGCCGATGCCCTTTTCCGCCATGCGGGCGCGGATATCCCGATGCAGGCGTTCGAAGAATTCCGGTGTGAGACGTTGGCTGAAAGTCATTTTCCCACCCTCAGGCGATAACGACGTCGTCGAGCTTGCGGGGGTAGGTCGTCATGCTGTCCGGCCCTTCGGCGGCGATCAGCACGGTGTCGGCGATGCGGTATCCGGCAAAGCCCGGTACAAAGATCGCCGGTTCGCTGGAGGTAATCATGCCGGGCTCCAGAATGGTCTGGTCGCCGCCTTCCACCCAGGGCGCTCCGTGGAACATGATGCCCATGCCGTGACCGACGCGATGCAGCAGGTATTCGCTCATGCCGCTGTCACGGATATAGGCGAGCGCGAGGTTGTCGGCGGAAGCACAGGTATGCCCGGCGATCAGCGCCGCGGTTGCCATGCGTTGCGCCTCGTAGGCAACGGCATAGTGCCGTTGCTGCACCTTGGACGGCTCGCCGATGAAGAAGGTGCGCTCGCTTTCCGAGGCACGCGCGCCGACCCGGCAGCCGAGCGACAGGATGATGCTTTCGCCGATTTTCACCGGATGGCCGGTCGGCATGCCGTGCGGGAAAGCCGATCGGGGGCCGGAATAGACAAGCCCGCTCGCCAGACCCTGCACCAGCATGACGTCCTCATGCTCTTCATGCATGGTGCGCATCGCATGACGGGAGACATAGGATTCGATCTCGACCTCGCTCGGCAGCGTGCCGCCCTTGCGCGTCGCCTCGCGGATCATCTCGACGCCGGCCTCGACCATGCGGTCAGAGAGCCTTGCGGCCTCGCGGTGAAGCGCGATCTCCTCAGGGTGTTTACGAAGCCGCATCTGCTGGACGATATTGCTCGGGATCACCCGTTCGGCATTCGCAAATGCACCTTCGATCGGCTTCACGCGGGCAAGCGAGATCGCATGGCCGTAGGCAACCGTTCCCTTGAAGCCGGCGAACTTGCGGCCGAGCACCGCGTTCCACGGATCGATGCCGGGGAACTCGAAATAGACGATCGGTTCGGCGGCAATGTGCTGGTGGTGCGCGTGAGTGCGTTCCAGCTCCGGCAGCAGCAGGAAGGCCTCCGTGGCGGTGATCGCGAAGACCACCGGCCGCTCCGTCGTGTAGTGCGAAAAACCCGTGGTGTAGATGACGTCGTCGTTTGAATCGAGAAGCAGCAGATCGATGCCTGCGGCCGCCATCCGCCTGCGGATTTCGGTCTGGATTTTGGCATAGAAGTCCGCGCCGAGACGCTGTGAGAAAGCCATCGGTTTATCCTGGAACTGCAATTTCGGTCACATCGGGGGCGAGCCGGCGAACCGGCTCGCCATCGGCGTTTCAGCGGATGCCCGTCAGTCCTTGAGGCCGATCAGGCCCCGCATATTGCCGCGCGAGGTCGCCTGCACCTCGAAGGGCAGCTTCTTGGAATAGAAGAGCTGATAACCCTGGTACGAGATGATGTAATAAGGCAGATCGCTCGCCAGGATCGTTGCCGCCTTCTGGTATGCCGCGGTGCGATCCGCCTGGATGGTTGCCGAGCGCCCCTGTTTCAGGAGGTCGTCGACCGCCGGATTGGAATAGGCGCCCCAGTTGGTCGAACCGCCGGTGGTGAGCTGGGCAAACAGCAGCCGATCGGGATCGACAATGTTCAGCCAGCCGAGCAGGGCGATCTGGTGCTGGCTCTTCTGTACATAGTTGGTGGAGAAGGACGGCCAGTCGCTGATCTGCGTCTTGGCATCGACGCCGGCCGCCTGGAAGTTCGCCTGCATGAACTCGACCGTCTGCACGCGGTTGCTGTCTTCGCTATGGGTGGACAGCACGACGCTCAGCGGCTTGCCGCCCTTGTCGAGAATGCCGTCGCTGTTGGTGTCGGCCCAGCCTTCTTCCTTGAAAAGCTTCTTGGCACCTTCGATATCGAAGCCCGGCTGCTTGATATCCTTCGAATAGGCCCAGGACGACGGCAGGATCACGGAAGATGCGACCGCATCCACACCCTGGTAGATGTCGTTGACGATGGTCTTCTGGTCGATCAGCATGGAGAAGGCCTGCCGCATTTTCGGGCTCGAAAGCAACGGGTCCTTGGTGTTGAAGTTGATGTAGGTTACGCCGAGCCCCGGCTGGATGACCGAGCCGAAGCGCTTGTCGGCCTGCAGGCGCTTGATGTCCTGCGGCGCGAGCGGCGCCTGGATGATATCGAGATCGCCTGCCTCGAAGGCCTGGGCGCGAGCCGAACCGTCGCCGATGATCTTCACGATCACCTTGTCCGCTTTCGGCTTTTCGCCCCAGTAATTCGGGTTGGGCGCAAGTTCGATGGCGCTGCCGCGTGTCCAGGATGCGAACTTCATCGGGCCGGCGCCGACCGGCTTCAGCGCGATGTCCGTGCCGCCTTCGACGAGCGCCTTCGGCACGATGCCGAGGTCCAGATAGCTCAGCAAGGGCGCATAGGGCGCAGACAGCGTGAACTTGACCGTCTGGGCATCGACGGCTTCCACCGCCGAGATCGGCGTATAAAGCGCCCGTTGCGGCGCGTTGAAATCCTTGTTGAGGATCGTGGTGAAGGTGAACACCACGTCAGCCGAGGTGAGCGGGCTGCCATCGGAAAATTTAAGGTTCGGCCGCAGCTTGAAGATCCAGGTGGTCGGGTTCGGATTTTCCCAGCTTTCGGCGAGGTCCGGCTTGGCTTCCAAGCCTGGCGTCAGATGGACGAGACCGGAGTAGATCAGGTCGGCAACACGATAGGCGGTCGTATCGCGGGCAAGCCGCGGGTCGAGCGTACCTGCATCGACATCCGTGCCGATGGTGATGCCCGCCGCCTCAGCTGAGGACAAAGCGGTGAAGGAAAGCCCTGCAAGAAGGGCGGCTGCTGTGATCGAGAGTGCTTTGCTCATGTCTGTTCCCTTATTGGTTTGGTTCATTCAAAGCATGGCTTATGCGGTCAGCGGGTCTTGGTCCTCCGCGACGCGATATCGGCGACCTTTTCAGGGCGCTCGGCCTCGGCAATCTTGTTGTGGCGCAGTTCGGAGAGTGCCGGCGCAAGAAGGTTTTCGAGCACGCCCGGGTCCGGCGAATGGCGGTATTCGAAGCAGCGCTTGTTCGGGCCCGCGAGATTGACGACATGGTCCGCGCCGGAAGCGTAGATCACCACGTCGCAGCGAGCGATGATGTCGGCCAGATCGTCCGCATAGGACCATGTCACCGTGATGTCGGAAATATGGGGAGCAAACTCGCGCACGCTGGGGCGCATGATGGCGATATAGTCCTTGAGCTGCGTAACGGCTGCAATGCGCGTACGCGGGTCGAGCAGTGCGAGCGACTGGCGGGTGCGTTCCGAAGGAATGAAGCGGATCGACAGGATGTTGGCCTCCGGCACGAGGCTTCGCATCTCCACCTCCCGATGCACGAAAGTCAGCACCAGATCTGCATTGCGACACTTTGCGCGCGCTTCCTCGTTCTGATGGAGCTGCTCGAAGGTCAGGAGCGAGATCACGTCGTTGGCGGCAAGCGTCGGACGGATCTGTTCGACATAATCGCGCGCCGGGGCCTCGAATATGCCGACGAAGACGATATCGAGATGGACGCGCGGCTTGCGCAGCCTTGCCTGTGCCTGCACCATCGAGGCAAGCGTGACCGGCGAAATGCCCAGCGCTTCGGCTTTTTCCAGCAGGGCGTCAATATCGGCGCTGAGGACACTTGCCGGCGCGATGACGCCATCGCGG
The DNA here is from genome assembly GCF_031455615.1 of Neorhizobium sp. 2083. Lineage (NCBI taxonomy): Bacteria > Pseudomonadati > Pseudomonadota > Alphaproteobacteria > Hyphomicrobiales > Rhizobiaceae > Neorhizobium > Neorhizobium sp. 2083. The sequence continues at coordinate 267,121 of NZ_JAVDTC010000003.1, forward strand.
CGACGCGGTTCGTAGACGGTGAAGGCGCCGAGGCCGGGCCGGATCTCGACGAGACCGCCGGCCCTGAGCTGCTTGTAAACTTCAGCCACCGTCATCGGCGCTATGTCGAGTTCGGCTGCGAGCTGACGCACGGACTGCAGCTTCACGCCCTTCGGCATGTCGCCGAAAGACAGCATGTAACTCAGCAGCCCATAGAGCTGCTTGCCCACGGGAACGGGCAGCGAGCGGTCAATGCTGGATGCGTCGATCGTAAACATGTGTATTATCCGATTAGTACGCTGACCGTAACAGCAGATTCCAATTTGGCAATAGGCTCAGCGATTTTTTGCATATTTTCCCGGCAACCCTGTTGCGTGCCTGCAAAAACTCCAATTATACCCTCTTTCGAGACAAGGAATTCGGTTCCACGCCATTCAAGCTGCACGAGGTGTATCAATGGATTATGTCAATCTTGGCCGGACGGGCCTGAAGGTATCGCAACTGGCGTTGGGCTGCATGACCTTCGGGTCAAGCGAGTGGGCGCCCTGGGTTCTCGGCTTTGAAGAAAGCGCGCAAATCCTGCGTCAGGCCGTCGATCTCGGCATCAATTTCTTCGATACGGCTGACATGTATTCTCTCGGCAAGAGCGAGGAGATCACCGGCAAGGTGCTGCTGGATCTCGTTCCCCGCCACAAGCTGGTGATCGCCACGAAGCTCTTTCATCCCATGAGCACCGACGTCAACGACCGGTCTCTTTCTCGCAAGCATATCTTCGACGCTGTCGATGGCAGCCTCAAGCGCCTGGGCACCGACTATATCGACCTTTACCAGCTGCACCGCTTCGACTACGGGACGCCTCTTGAAGAAACGCTCGATGCACTGAACGACCTGGTGCGTTCCGGGAAGGTGCGTTATCTCGGTGCGTCTTCCATGCATGCCTGGCAGTTCATGAAGGCCATCGGCCTCCAGCGGCAGAATGGTTGGGCGCAGTTCGTCTCGATGCAACCCCACTACAACCTGATATATCGGGAAGAGGAGCGAGAGATGCTGCCGCTGTGCCTCAGCGAGGGCGTGGGCGTCGTTCCCTGGAGCCCCCTTGCTCGGGGCCGGTTGGCGGGCAAGGCTGAAGGAGAAACCACCCGAAGCCAGACGGATGGCACGGCCCGCGCACTTTACGACCGGACAAAGGCCACCGACGACGCGATCGTCGCGTCTCTAAAGACGGTTGCGGAACGTCACGGCCGGCCGATGGCGCAGGTCGCTTATGCCTGGGTCGCCAGCCGCCCGGCGATAACGGCTCCGATCGTCGGCATTTCGAAGCCAAAGCAATTCGAAGATGCCGTAAAGGCGCTGGAGATCAGCCTCAGCGCCGAGGACGTGTCGGAGCTTGAACAACATTATCTGCCGAAACCTATCGCCGGCCATTCATGACGCGCGATGACCTGGCATCCGCGACCGTGCACGTGAGCGCGTCCGGCGGGATGAGAAGGGTTAAGGGAGGAGCGGGATGATTTTCCCGATCCTCCGCGATATGGCTGAAAGCGATCAGGAGGCTGCAACACCGACCGGGCGCTTCGAAGCGACATAACCTCTGCTGCCATCCATCAGCACGCGGGTATAAGGATGCGCGACGGTGCTGGCGAGCAACTGGGCCTTGGTGGCGATCTCGACGAAGCCGCCGTTCTGCATGATGGCGACGCGATCGCAGAGATGGGCGACGACCGCGAGATCGTGGCTGACGAGGATATAGGTCAGCTTCTCGCGATCGCGCAGATCCTTGAGCAGGTTCAGGATTTCCGCCTGGATGGAGACGTCGAGGGCCGAGGTGGGCTCGTCGAGCAGCAGGATCCGCGGTTCCAGGATGAGGGCCCGGGCGATCGCCACGCGCTGCCGCTGCCCGCCGGAAAGCTGGTGGGGGAAGCGATAGCGGAAATTGAGCGGCAGGCCGACGTCCTTGAGCGCCTTTTCGACGCGCTCCTGCCGGTTGTCCTTGCCGTGGATTTCGAGAGGCTCCAGCAATGTCCGCCCGATCGTATGGCGGGGATGGATGGAGCCGAACGGGTCCTGAAACACCATCTGCTGCTTGGCGAGCTGCGATATCGACCGTTTCTGGCCGATCGTCTCGCCATCGATCCGGATGGAGCCGGTCCACTGTTTGTTGCGGCCGGCGAGCGCTCCGAGAACAGTTGATTTGCCGCAGCCGCTTTCGCCGACCAGTCCGAACGTCTCGCCCTGCGCAACCTCGAATGACACGTCGTTGACGACGCGGACGAGACTGTCGCCGTGGCCATAGGAAACCGCAAGATGATCGACCTTGATCATGGTCATGGTTCAGTTCTCCAACCAGGCCGGATCGCGGCGCAGGACCTCGAGCCGATCGCGCGGATGGTCGAGGCTCGGCAGCGCGTTCAAGAGGCCGCGGGTATAGGGGTGCTGCGCATCGTCCAGATCGGCGGCCGCGATCGTTTCCACGACACGACCGGCATACATGATGATGACGCGGTCGCAGAAGCTGCGCACCAGGTTGAGATCGTGGGAAATAAAGATTAGCCCGAGGTTCCGTTCCGTCACCAGGTCGTCGAGGATGGACAGGACCTGCTGGCGCACGGTCACGTCCAGCGCCGAGGTCGGCTCGTCGGCGATGATCAGCGACGGCGAGGCGATCAGCATCATGGAGATCATGATGCGCTGCCCCATGCCGCCGGAAACCTCGTGCGGATAAAGGTCGAAAACGCGCTGCGGATCGCGGATGTTGACGCGTTCCAGCATGGCGAGCGTCCGCTGCCGCGCTTCCTTCCGCGAGACCCGCTCATGCAGGATGACGGTTTCCGAGATCTGCTCCCCGACGGTCATCACCGGATTGAGCGAATATTTCGGGTCCTGCAGGATCATCGAGATCCGCCGTCCGCGCACCGAGAGCATCTGCTCTTCGGGGGCGGTCAAGAGGTTGATGTCCTCGAACTGTAGCCTGTCGGCCTTGACGATCGCCTGCGGCGGCTGCAGCCGCATGATCGCGCGCCCGACGGTGCTCTTGCCCGAGCCGGACTCGCCGATGATGCCGACCTTTTCGCGTCCGACGCTGAAGGAGACGTTGCGCACGGCGGTGACGACGCCTGACAGCGTCGGGAATTCCACCGACATGTTCTGAACGGTCAGGATGTTTTCTGGCGGTTTAAGCATTGCGGGGATCCAGTATGTCGCGCAGGCCGTCGCCGAAGAGATTGAACGCCAGGCTGACGACGAGGATTGCAAGGCCGGGGATCGTCGTCAGCCACCAGGCATCGAGAAGATACTTGCGCCCGGCGGCGGCCATCGCGCCCCATTCCGCCATGGGCGGCTGGGCGCCGAGGCCGAGGAAGCCGAGGCCAGCGGCGGTGAGGATGATGCTCGACATGTTGAGGGTCAGGCGGACGATGATCGACGGCGCACAGAGCGGGACGATGTGGCGAAGCAGGATGCGGCCCATGCGTGCGCCCTGCAGTTCCGCGGCGACGACGAAGTCGGCATGGCGGAAGGTCAGCGTTTCCGCCCGCGCCAGACGGGCGATCGGCGGCCAGATCGTCAGCGCGATGGCGATCACCGCATTTTCGATGCCGGGCCCGAGCGCTGCCGAAAACGCCAGCGCCAGGACGAGGCTGGGGAAGGAAAGAAAGATATCGGTGATGCGCATCAGCACCACGTCGATCCAGCCGCCGAGATAACCGGCGCTCGCTCCGATCACGAAGCCGATCGGAGCGACGATGACGGTCACCAGGATGCTGATGTAGAGCGTGGTACGCGCGCCATAGACGACGCGGGTATAGACGTCGCGACCGAACTCGTCGGTGCCGAACCAGTGGCTCGCCGAGGGCGCCTTCAGCGCCATCGTCAGGTCCTGGCTGTACGGGTCGTAGACCGTCAGGGCGGGGGCCAGCGCGGCAATGACGATGAGGGCTATGATCACCGCAAAACCTGCAAACGCCAGCGGGTTCGCGAGCAGGCTGAGCCATGCCACATAGGCCTTGTGCAGTCTGGCCTGTTTCGTAGAGGTGAAATCCTCGTTGATGAGCCAGTTGTGGAGGTCGGCGAAGTAACCGGATTTGGTCATGGGAGTACCGGGGTCCTGGGTCATCGGGTTCGGGGATCGATGAAGCGGTAGACGATGTCGGACAGGAGGTTGATGGCGATCGAGATGATGCCGATCAAGAGCACGCTGCCGAGAACCGCGTTCATGTCTGCGAAGAACAATGCGGAGGTGAGATACTGGCCGAGGCCCGGCCAAGCGAAGACCGTCTCGATGAGCACGGTGCCGTCGAGCAGCCCGCAATAGGCGAGCGCTACGACCGTGAGCAGCTGGACCCTGATGTTGCGGAAAGCGTGGCGCCAGATGATCGGCCGCTTGCCGAGGCCCTTCGCGCGCGCCGTCAGGATATATTCCTGCCTGAGCTGTTCGAGCATGAAGCTGCGGCTCATGCGGCTGAGATAGGCCATCGCCGCATAGCCGAGGATGAGTGCTGGCGCGATGACGTGGTGGAGCGCGCTCCAGAACACGTCCCATTCCCCGGCGAGGATCGAATCGAGGATCAGCGAATTGGTCGGTCCTTCGACCAGCCCCTCGTTATAGATGTCGATGCGGCCGCCGGCGGGAATGACGCCGAGATTGGCATAGAAGATCAGGATCACCGTCGTGCCGATCCAGAAGATCGGCGTGGAATGCCCGAGCAGGCCGACGATGCGGGCGACATGATCGACCCACGTGCCCTTGCGGACAGCGGACAGGATGCCGAGAGGCACACCCAGTCCCGCGCCGATGATCGTCGCCAGCGTGGCGAGTTCCAGCGTTGCGGGGAATACCCGGGCGAGATCGCTCGCCACCTGGTTCTTGGTGACATGCGACTGGCCGAAGTCCAGCCGCACGATATCGGCAAGATAGGACCCGAACTGCACATAGATGGGCCTGTCCAACCCCATCTCCTTGTAGACGCGATCGTAGGTCGCCTGATCCGCCTGGTCGCCGACCACGGCGATGACCGGGTCCGCCGGGATCATCCGGCCGACGACGAAGGTGATGATCAGGAGACCGAGCAACGTCGTCGCGATCACCGCGAGCGACGTGGCAAGTTTACGCCCGGCGGACAGCAGCTTCCTGCTGCCCGCGCGTCGCGTTTCGGTTGTCTGTGAAATGCTCACTTGTGCAGTTCCTAGAAAAGGCGATCAATTGCCCTTGTTGACCGTGTCCCAGCGGGTCAGCCAGGTCGAATGGCCGATATAGCCCTTCACCTCGTTGCGAACAGCCTTAGCGTCGGTGCGCAGGAACGAGGTGACCAGGGCCGGCGACGAAGCAAGATAGGCCTCGTTGATCTTGGTATAGAGATCGGCGCGCTTGGCCTGGTCGGTTTCATGCGCGGCGGCGGTGACCATCTGCTGGATTTCCTTCGGAACGTCCCAGGCCGTCCGCCAAGCGTTCAGGCCAACGAGCTTGGCCTCGTCGGAATTGTTGGCGTTGGTCGCATAGGATTGCAGGACCGCATGCGGATCCGGCAGGCGATCGCCGGAGCGGGCCGAAAAGATCTCGAACTGACGGTTGCGGAACTTGCCGATATGGTCGCCGCCCTGCAGGTCGAGCTTGATGCCGGCCTTGGCGGCATTGGCCTGAAGCGACTGGGCGACTTCGTATTCGGGCGTCACCGGCGTCGCGTAATAGGCCTTGGAGAAGCCGTTGGGATAACCGGCTTCGGCGAGAAGCTGCTTGGCCTTCTCGATGTCGAGCTTGTACGGGTTCTTGTCGATCGCGCCGGGCAGGCCGGCAGGGACGATCGTCTGCTGCTTGATGCCGTAATATTTCATCACGGTACCAGCCAGGCCGTCATAATCGATCAGGTAGCGGAACGCCTCGCGGACCTTCGGCTTCGAAAGGATTTCGTCCTTCTGGTTCAGGGCCAGATAATAGAAGCCGAAGCCGGGGGTCTTCTGGATCGTCACCTTGCCGCCGGTTTCAAGCGCGCCGAGGTCGGTGGACGAAAGCCGCGTCGCCACGTCGGCATCGCCGGCATCGATCTGCAGGCGCTGGGCGGACGATTCGGGGATATGCCGCAGCAGAACGCGGCGCATCTTGGGCTCGCCCCGCCAGTAGTCCTTGAACGCTTCGGCGATGATCAGCTCGTTGACGCGCCATGTGCGCAGCGTATAGGGGCCGGAGCCCGCGTCGGCGGTCTGCAGGAATTCCCTGCCCATATCGCCGCCCTTGTCCTTCTCGGCAAGGAACTTACTGTCCAGGATCGAGGTGGAGAAGCTGGCGAGCGAATAGAGGATGAGGTTGGAATTCCAGACCTCAGGCGTCTCGAGAACAACGGTCGAACCATCCGTCGCGCGAATGAGCTTTTCGACGTTGTCGGCGCTAAAGCCCCACTGGCGCAGGTCCGTCGAGGGCGCAAGCCCGAGCTTCACCAGCCGGCGCAGCGACCATTCGACATCTTTCGCCGTCAGCGGATTGCCGGAGTGAAACTTCACGCCCGAGCGGATCTTGAACGTGAAGGTCTTGCCGTCCGCGGACACCGTCCAGCTCTCGGCGAGGCCCGGCTGCGGCTTGGAAATGTTGTCGGCAGGCAGGACGACCAGCCGCTCGTAGAGATTTGCGACAATCTCGGCGGCTTCGAGCTGGTTGATCTCGTTGGGGTCGAGCCCGCGCAGGGACGAGGTGTCCATGGCGATGACCAATTGATCCTTCGGCGTTGCAGCCATCGAAAGGCCCGGCACGGCCAGGGACAGGGCAGCAATGCTGGAGAGCAGAATGACGTGGCGTCTGAGCATGAAAAAAATCCTCCTCCGGGTTCCTCAAATCGCGTCGACGACAGATTTTCGTATCGACATAGATCTGAAGTCTGGTATATCAGATCCCACAATCTCACTGCCTCGTCAACGGATTTCGCGAAAATGATTCCCGAGCCAACTGAAAGCCAGCAGTCCGAAGGGTTTGCGAAGATCGACCCCAAATTTCAGATGACCGTGCGCGATCACGTTCATCGCACGCTGCGGGCTGCCATTCTCGCGGGCCGATTCGCGACGGGGGAGAAGGTCAACGAGCGCGGCCTCGCCGAGCAGTTCGGCGTCAGCACGACACCGGTCAAGGAGGCGCTCCGCCAGCTCGAGACGGAGGGTCTGGTCGAGGCTCTGCCCCGGCGCGGCGTCATCATCCGGTTCGACATGAGCTGGGCGGAGGAGATGATCCTTGCCCGCGCGGCGCTCGAATCGATGATCGCGCATCTGGCCGCAAAGCGCATCGGCAAGCCCGCGGGGTTGGAGCTGACGGCAATCGCCGACTTGATGGCCAAGGCGACGATCTCGGCGGATGCCGACAGTCTTATTTCCCTCAATGAGCAGTTCCACGAGCACATTCACCGCAGCTCCCGCTGCGGTTATCTGGCGAAATTGATCGAACGGCAGCAATTCTACGACGCCAGCATCCGCCGGGTCATCCACATGGATCCCGCCGAGCGTCAGAAGGCGCTCGAAGAGCATACCGCCATCGCCAGGGCCATCGTCACGGGCGATGCGGATCTTGCCGAGCGGCAGATGCGCAATCACGTCGTCCGTTCCGGGGAAACCTATCTGAACATCGTTTTCGGCAACAAAAAGGATATTTGACGTGAATGACAGGCTGCAGACTGTAAGAAAGGCGCTGACCGGCATTTCCGGTGTCCCGGTGACGCCTTACCGGCAAGACGGGACTGTCGACGTCGAAAAGCTCGACGCGCTGATCAGGCGTCTGGCGGCTGCCAAGGTGCACAACCTGATGGCGGCCGGCAATACCGGCGAGTTCTTCACGCTCACCATGGACGAGGTCCGCACGGTGCATGCCGCGACCATCAAGGCTGCCGACGGCGTGTCGCTGGTGAGCGCCGCCGTCGGCCGATCGCTGACCGAGGCGAAGGCGCTGGCCAAGGCCGCGATTGCCGAGGGCGCGGATGCGATCATGGGCCATCATCCCATGGACCCCTTCGCCGGCCCCTCCTACCAGGCCGGTTATTTCCTGGAGCTGGCCGATTTCTGCACGGTGCCGGTCATCGCCTATGTGCGTAGCGACAGCTTTTCGGTCGAGGATTTCCGCAAACTCGCCCTTCATCCGAACATTGCCGGCATCAAGTTCGCCTCGTCGAACCTGATGCTGCTGGCCGAAGTCATTCGGGCCACCCGTGACGCGCCGGCGATCTGGGTCTGCGGTCTGGCGGAAGGCTGGGCGCCGGCATTCTACGCCATGGGCGCCAAGGGCTTTACGTCGGGCCTGGTCAACGTGTTCCCCGAACGCTCGCATGCGATCCATCGGGCGCTGGAGGCCGGCGACTACGCGACGGCGCGCGGCCTGATCGACGGCATTGCCGGCTTCGAGACGCTGCGCACGAAATACAACAACGGCGCTAACGTGACGGTCGTGAAGGAAGCGCTCGGCATGCTCGGCACCGATGTCGGCCCGGTGCGCGTTCCGGGCGTCGTCGCCCTTAACGAAGACGAACGGCGCATTCTGCGCGGCATTGTCGATCGGGTCAAAAACGAAGCGCCGGCAGCCTGAGGAGGAAACCAGAGTGCATATCACCGGAATAAAAACCTACATGCAGCGCGTGGACGATCGTCCGCGCCTGTTGCTCAAGATCGAGACCAGCGAAGGCATTTCCGGCTGGGGCGAATGCTACAATCACGGGCCCGACTGGGCTCTGCCGCCGCTTCTCGACTACCTTTTCCACCAGATCGAGGGTGAGGATCCGCGCCGCGTCGAATTCCTCGTCCTCAAGCTCAACCAGCAGTGCCGCTTTCCTCCCGGAGCCCTTGGCCTTGCCGCGATTTCTGCAATCGATCATGCATTGTGGGACATCGCCGGCAAGGCCGCGGGTCTGCCGGTCTACATGCTGCTGGGCGGCAATGTCCGCGACCGCGTCCGCGTCTATTGCGGCGTCTATACCGCCCCGGATCCGCAATACGCGCTCGAGCAAACGCTGAAGCTCAACGAAGACTACGGTTATACCGCGTTCAAGCTCAGCCCCTACCGCCGCGATCTTCACAACAGCCGCTGGGGCGAACTGGTCAGGGAAACCGGCGACTATTTCGGAAAGATCCGCGAGATCACTCCCTCGCACTTCGAATTTGCCTTCGACGCGCATGCGAAGATCTACGAACCTTACCAGGCCGTGCAGCTGGCCGCCGCGATCGCACCCTACGACCCGCTCTTCTACGAGGAGCCGATCCGGCCGGAACATATTCCCGCATGGACGGAGCTGAAGTCGAAGGTGACGGTGCCTTTGGCAACCGGCGAATCCCTCTACAACCGCTTCGAGTTCCTGTCGCTGTTGTCCGCCCGCGGCGCCGACATCATCCAGCCGGATATCTGCGTCGTCGGCGGTGTGACCGAAATGCGCCGCATCGCGGCGATCGCCGAAGCGCATTACGTGACGGTCGCGCCGCATAACCCGATGGGTCCCCTGGCGACCGCCGTGAACATCCATTTCTGCGCCGCGCAGCCGAACTTCAAGATCCTGGAATTCAAGCCGCACGTGCACGCTCCCTGGGCGCTCGATCCCTATATGCCGGTGGATGGATATATGAACCTGCGCCCGGATCGTCCCGGCTGGGGTATCGAGATCGACGAAAAAGTGCTGGGTACCGACGACTACATTCACTGGGAGCGGAAGATCACCCGCAAGCCGGACGGCGCGACCGCCTATCCGTGATCGGGACGGATCCAGCCCGTCGCTCAGTCACCAAATGAGGCCCGCATGTCGCTTTCGACCTGCGGGCCTCATGTCATTGGCATTGCCGCGGATCTCCGCGCAATCGGCGCTTCCAGCAAATTATTTTCGCGAGTGCCCCGAAGAGCCGGTCAAACATTTTCGGAGGCTATGAATTAGGCACAAATTTTGTTTGCTTAAAAACGGAACCATGCAATATTTGAATTGATGCAGATCAATGCTGCATTTTGTGCATTATAGGTTGGCGATGGAAATCAAGCAGCTGGAAGTGTTCCTGGCAGTCATGTCGGCAGGCAGCATCACCGCCGCCGCCCGCCTGCTGGACCGGTCGCAGTCGCAGGTGACACGGCTGATCCAGGAACTCGAAGCCTCCGTCGGCTTTTCGCTTTTTGACCGCAATGGCCCCCGCATCACGCCGACGTCGCAGGCGGTCGCCTTTCATTCGGATGCGGAGCGTTTCCTGACCGGCATCGGCCAGCTCAAGGAGCGCGCCAGGAATATCCTTTCGCAAGAGCCGGCGCCGATCGAGATCGCGGCGATCCCCGCCTTCGCAAGCGGTCTGGTGCCGCTCGCGATTGCGGAAATGCCGATGGAGCTCGTTCCGCGGAACCTGCATCTGCGCAGCATTTCGGCCGAGGCGGCCGTCCAGTCGGTGCTCGCCCGCACAGCGGATTTCTGCGTCGCCTCGCTGCCGGTCGAGCATCCGGGCCTCGACGCGCATGGCCTGTTCCAGGCGCCTTGCGTCGCCGCGGTGGCGGCGGACGATCCCCTGGCGGACAAGGACGTCATATCGGTCCGCGACCTGGCGGACCGGTGCCTGATCACCATGGCCAATCCTTTCCGGCTGCGCCGCCGCGTCAATCAGGCGCTGCAGGCGGCCGATGTGCGGCCGTCTCGCATCGTCGATACCAATGCGGCGCTGAATGCCTTGCAGCTTGCCTCCACGGGTTTCGGGGTCTCGATCGTGGAGCCGGCTACCGCTTACGGCCTGCAGCTCAAGAACGTCGAGATCCGCCCGCTCGATGTCGACATCCCCTTCCTGTGGGGCATTTTTTCGGCCGCCTCCAAGCCGCTTTCGGAAGGCGTTCTGGAGCTCGTCCAGTTGATCATCAGGATTTCTGCCGCCCGCATGCCAGGCTTCGTGGCGCATGATCCCGGCCATATCGAACGCGTGGCGGATGTGACTTTCGGCGCCGACGCGAACGCACAGGAGCAGTGATTTGAAGGCGCAGGATACACAGCGGATCAAAGGTCTCGAAGCGCTCGAAGAGCGGCTCGCCGAGGACCTGTCGCTTCTCGAACTTCCTCCCAGGGAGTGGGTGCCGGCGACCGAATATGAGGGTGTCGAAGTTTTCGATGCCGTCGTAATCGGCGCCGGCATGTGCGGCCTGGTCGCGACCGCCTCGCTTAAAATGCTCGGCATCCACAATGTCGTCTGCCTGGACCGCTCCCCCGAAGGTCAGGAAGGGCCATGGGTGACGTTCGCGCGCATGGAGACGCTGCGCTCGCCCAAACAGCTTCCGGGGCCGGCGCTGGGCCTGCCGGCGCTGACATTCAGGGCATGGTATGTCTCGCAATTCGGCGCTCAGGCATGGGACGCGCTCGGCAAGATCCCCAAGTCGCAGTGGATGGACTACCTGATCTGGTACCGCCGCGTGCTTCGGCTGCCGGTCCGCAATCTAGTCACCGTCACCGGGATGACCCCGGTCACGCAGGATCTGATCGCGCTCGACGTTTCGGATGCGGGCAGCGGCAGGCAGGAGCGGCTTTATGCCCGGCACGTGGTTCTGGCGACCGGACGCGACGGCCTCGGCGGCGGTTACGTGCCGGAATTCGTCGAACGCGTGTCACCGAAATTCTGGGCCCATTCCGCCGACGATATCGATTTTTCGGCCCTGAAGGGCAAGCGCGTCGCGGTCGTCGGGGCGGGGGCTTCCGCCATGGACAATGCGGCGACCGCGCTCGAAGCGGGTGCAGGCCAGGTCGACATGATCATCCGGCGCAAGGAACTTCCCCGCATCAACAAGTTCACCGGCATCGCCAGCCAGGGCGTCGTGCAGGGTTTTGCCGGCCTCAGCGATGCGTGGAAATGGAAGTTTCTCGACTATGTGCTCGGCGCCCAGACGCCGCCGCCGCGCGATTCCACCCTGCGGGTATCGCGTCATGAAAACAGCCGGTTTTTCCTCGGCACGGCGGTGACCGGCCTGCGGGAAAGCGGCGATCATATCGTCATCGAAACCAGCGGCGGCGATTTCGACTATGATTTCGCGATCTTCGCCACCGGCTTCCGGGTCGATCTCGACCGTCGTCCGGAACTGAAGCATTTCGCCCCGCATATCCAGTTCTGGAACGACGTCTTTTCGCCGGAAAAGGGCATGGAGAACGGCGAGCTCGCCACCTCTCCCTATCTCGGTCCCGATTTCGAGTTTCTCGAAAAGGTGCCCGGCAGCTGCCCTTCGTTGCGTCTGGTGCATTGCTTCAACTATCCGGCCTCGCTCAGCCACGGCAAGTTGTCGGGCGACATTCCGGCGGTCAGCGACGGTGGGCGGCGGCTTGCCCGCGGCATCGCCCGAGCCCTCTTCGTCGCCGACCGCGAAACTCATTTCACCAACCTTGTCGCCTACGAAACACCGGAACTGCTCGGCGACGAATGGACGGATTCCGCCGCGTCGATCCCGGCCATCCTCAAGGGAGCGGCGGAATGACGGCCATCGTTCCCGATCCCGCGAGGTGCCGGCCGTGACCCGCTATCTTGTCGGCAAGCTGGCAGAATCGCTGCTCGCCATATGGGGTGTGGTCACGATCGTTTTCTTCGTGAGCCGCGTTCTCGGCGACCCGGCCGTGCTTCTGCTGCCGATCGGTGCCGGCCAGCAGGATCTCGATGCGCTTCGGACCTCGCTTGGTCTCGATCGCCCGATCCTCGAGCAATACGTGATTTCGGCTCTGGCCATGGTCCGGGGCGATTTCGGCATTTCCTTCCAGCACCAGCGTCCCGCCATGGATGTCGTTCTCGAACGCATGCCGGTCACCGCCACGCTCGCCGGTACCGCGCTCCTGTTCGGAACGCTGATCGGTGCGGTGGCCGGTGCCATCGCGGCACTGAAGCGCGGCACGATCTCGGAGTTCATCGTCATGGTGGCGGCGCTTCTGGGCCAGGCGACGCCGGTTTTCTGGCTCGGCATCATGCTGATCCTGTTGTTCTCGGTCGATCTCGGCTGGTTCCCGACGGGCGGCTCCGGGACGATCGCGCATCTGGTGCTGCCGGGACTGACGCTGTCGGTCTTCGTGTCCGCGTCGATCGCCCGCCTGCTCCGCTCGTCGCTGCTCGACATCATGCGGGAGGACTATGTGCGGACCGCGCGGGCCAAGGGCCTGCTGCCGCGCACCGTGTTCTTCTGGCATATCGCGCGAAACGCGCTGATCCCGGTGATCACCATGATCGGCATCATCGCCGGCGAGCTTCTTGGCGGCTCGGTGGTCATCGAGACCGTGTTCGCCTGGCCGGGTGTCGGGCGCATCATCATGCAGGCGATTCAGGCGCAGGATTTCCCGGTCATCCAGGCCGGGGTCGCGCTGGTCGCCGCCATCTTCATCGTCGTCAACCTGTTGGTCGATCTGCTTTACGGCGTGCTCGATCCGCGCATCCGTCGGCGATAGGTGCGGCCATGAAAGCTTTTTTCCTCGCCCTCCTGAAAAGCCGCGCCGGACTGTTCGGTTTCCTGCTCGTGTCGGTCTTCGTGCTGGCCGCGATTCTGGCGCCCTATCTCGGCCTGCCGGTGCCGACGCGGTCCAACCTGCTCGCCCGCATGGTCGCCCCCACCTGGACGGGACTGTTTTCGCCCGGCGCGCATCCGCTCGGCACCGACGAGCTCGGCCGCGATATCCTGTCGCGCATCGTCCATGGCAGCCGGATCACGCTCGCGATCGCGGCGGCGGCCGTTATTCTTGGCGGTATTGTCGGCACGCTGCTCGGCATCGTCGCCGGTTATTATCGCGGCATGGTCGACCGCATCCTGATGCGCATCGTCGATATCCAGCTCGCCCTGCCGCTGATGCTGCTTGCCCTTCTCGTCGTCGCAGCGCTCGGTCCGTCGACCCGAAACCTCGTCATCGTGCTCGCCCTGACGAGCTGGCTGCGTTATGCCCGCATCATCCGCGGCCAGGTGCTCGCCCTTCGCGAACGGGAGTTCATCCTGTCGGCCCATGCGATCGGCGCCGGCACGTGGCGCATCATGCTCAAGCACCTGTTGCCGAACGTCATGACGCCCGCGCTGGTGATCGCCACGCTGGAACTTGCCCGCATCATCATCATGGACGCGGCGCTCTCGTTCCTCGGGCTCGGCGTGCAGCCGCCCAATCCGAGCTGGGGCCGGATGCTGGCCGACGGCCGCGTTTACATCTCGACCGCCTGGTGGATCGTCACCTTCCCCGGCATTGCCATTCTCCTGACTGTGCTCAGCGTCAACCTCCTGGGTGACTGGCTGCGCGATCACTTCGATCCGAAATTGAGGACCACGCGATGAACCAGCTTTCCCGTTCCACGTTGCCGCCCCGCGTCGCACGCCTAAAGGCCGGAATGGCGAAACAGGGCGTCGACGTCATCGTCTCGTTCAAGCCGGAAAACAGCTTCTATTTCACCGGCTTCAACCCGATCATCTATTCCCACCCGGTGATCGCCATCCTGACGCCGGACCACGACCCGATCATGCTCGTGCATGCGCTCCGCGACGATCACGGCCGCGCCAGCGCCTGGGTGCCGGATATCCGGCTTTACGGTTCCTGGTCGACCAAGGTCACGATGGGGCCGAACTGGCAGGATGCGCTGGCCTCGATCCTCGGCGATCTCGGAGTGGCCGGCAAGACCGTCGGCATCGAGGAGGAATTCATCTCGATCCAGCGCGCCGGCCAGCTGCGCAAGGCGCTGCCGGACGCGACATTCGCCGATGTCAGCCATCTGATCGACCATTGCCGCCTGATCAAGGACCCCGACGAGATCGCCAATGCCCGCATCGCCGCGCGGGCGGCCGATCTCGGCATGGATACCGCGGTTGCGACCCTTGCCGCCGGCGGCAACGAGCGCGAGGTCGCCATCGCCTCCATGCATGCGATGAACAGGCTGTGGGCCGCCGAATATCCCGATGTCGAGGTCTGCGACTTCGGCTCGCTGGAAGGCGGGGTGCAGAACGGCATGGCCACCTGGGTCCTGTCCGGCCCGCGTATGTTCTACAATTGCGACAACCCCACACAGCGCAAGCCCCAGCGCGGCGAGGCCGTTTCGGTGCTGATCTGGACGATCGCCAACGGCATCCACGCCGAAAACGAGCGCACCATTGCGATGGGTCCACTGCCGGAGGTCAACAAGCGGGCGCTCGACGCCATTTTCGAGATCCGCGAAGAGGTCGATGCGCTGATCCGGCCCGGCACGCCCTATAAAGACCTGTTCGAGAAGACCCGCGAAGGCCTGAAGGCGCGAGGTTACGGGGCCAACATCCCGGGCCGCATCGGCCACGGGATCGGGCTTGGCGCGCACGAACATTCCTCGCTCGACGCGTCGTCCTCGCTCGTCCTTGAGCCGGGCATGATCTTCACGTTCGAGCCGAATATCCGCAACCCCGGCGTCTGCGCGACGCAGATCTCCGACACGGTTCTCGTCACCGAGACCGGTCGCGAATATCTGACCCGCTCGGCCGGCGGTTATCTGGAGGTCTGAGCGTCCGATGGCACCCTTGCTCGAGGTCCGCAATCTTACCGTCGCGTTCGACACGCCTGATGGCACCGTGCATGCGGTCAACGACGTGTCCTACAGCCTGGAAGAGGGCGAGACGCTCGGCATCGTCGGCGAATCCGGCTCGGGCAAGAGCGTTCATGCCCTGTCGATGGTCGGGCTGATCGCAAGGCCGCCCGGCCGTATCGTCCGGGGCGAGGTCCTGTTCAACGGTCGCGACCTTTTGGCGCTGTCGCAGCGCGAGCTGTTTGAAGTGCGCGGCAAGGAAATCGGTTTCGTCTTCCAGGACCCGATGACCTCGCTCAATCCGGTCCTGACCATCGAACGGCAGATCGCCGAGCCGTTGCGGCGGCATTTCGGCATGTCGGCGAGCCAGGCACGGGCGCGCGTCGTCGAACTTCTCGAGCTTGTCGGTATCCCCGACGCTGCCCGCCGTGCCGGACAATATCCGCATGAATTCTCGGGCGGCATGCGCCAGCGCGTGATGATCGCGATCGGGATTTCGTGCAATCCGAAGCTCCTGATCGCCGACGAGGCGACCACGGCGCTCGACGTCACGGTCCAGGCGCAGATTCTCGATCTGGTCCGCGATCTCAAGAAGAAGATCGGCACCACCGTCATCTGGATCACCCATGACATGGGCGTCGTCGCCGGCCTCGCGGATACCGTCCAGGTCATGTATGGCGGCCGGATCATGGAGCGCGGCCCGGTCCGCGCCGTGTTCCACGATCCCCGCAACGCCTATACATGGGGCCTCCTGAAGTCGCTGCCGCATGGCGGCCGTCGCGGCGTGACCCGGCTCTACCAGATCCCCGGCAACCCACCGGACCTCACCCGCGCGCCGGTCGGCGATCCCTTCGCGCCGCGCAATCCGTTCGCGACCGAGCGCTGCCGCATCGAGATGCCGCCGCTCGGCGAGGTCGAGGGCAGCGTCGCCGGCCACAAGGTGGCCGCCTGGTACGATCTTCGCGCGGCACTTGCCGCCTCGCAGGTGCAGCCATGAACGGGAGCAACGTCAAGCCGCTCGTTTCGGTCCAGAACCTCCGCAAGACCTATGGCGGCGAAAAGCGCCTGTTCGGCGCCCCGACGCCGGCCCTCAAGGCCGTCAACAATGTCAGTTTCGACATTGCGCCCGGCGAGACGCTCGGCCTCGTGGGGGAATCCGGCTCGGGAAAGAGCACGACCGGCCGCGTGCTGCTGCAGCTCGAGGCGCCGACCGGCGGCGACATCTTTTACAAGGGCGAGAACATTACCGGTCTCGGAAAGGCGGGGCTGAAGCCTTACCGGCGCGACATGCAGATCATCTTCCAGGATCCCTATGCCTCGCTCAACCCGCGCATGACGGTGGGCGAATTCGTCGGCGAGCCCCTGGAGGTGCACAGACTGGCCGGCTCCGCCCGCGAACGCGAGGATCGCGTCGCCGCGCTGTTTGCCAAAGTCGGCCTCGATCCGTCCTTCATGAAGCGTTATCCGCACGAGTTTTCGGGCGGCCAGCGCCAGCGCGTCAATATCGCCCGGGCGATTGCGCTCAATCCCGCCTTCATTGTCGCCGACGAGCCGATCACCGCGCTCGACGTGTCGATCCAGGCGCAGATCGTCAACCTGTTCCAGGATCTGCAGGACGAGCTTGGACTGACCTACCTGTTCATCGCCCACGACCTGTCGATGATCCGTTATCTCTGCCACCGGGTGGCGGTGATGCTGCGCGGGCGGATCGTCGAAATCGGCCCCTGCGACGCCATTTTCGAGAATCCGCAGCATCCCTATACGCGGGCGCTGCTTTCGGCGATCCCGGTTCCCGACCCGGATGTCGAACGCAACCGCCGTCCGCTCGCCTTCGATGTCGATGCCAATCTGCCGCCCGAGGACGCCATGCTGCGGCCTGTCGGCGACCGTCATTTCGTGCTGGAGGTTTGAAACGATGACGCACCTGTTCGCAACCCATTTCGGCACTTATGAAGTCGGCACGGATGCGAACGGGAAGCGCAAGCTCCTGCCGTTCCGTCACGATCCGGACCCATCGGAAATGGGCCTCGGCTACTTGGATCTGGCCAACCATCCGCAGCGCATCCGTGCCCCCATGGTCCGCAGGGCCTGGCTGGAAAAGGGACCTCTCGCGGCCACGGGCGCTTCGCGCGGCCGCGAGGATTTCGTCGAGATAAGCTGGGACAAGGCCGCGAGCCTGATCGCCGGTGAACTTCGCCGCGTGCGGGAGACCCACGGCAACCAGGCGATCTTCGGCGGCTCCTACGGCTGGGCCAGCGCCGGCCGTTTTCACCATGCGCAAAGCCAGCTCAAGCGGTTGCTCAATCTGGCCGGCGGCTTCACCTCTTCCGTCAACAGCTATTCCTACGGCGCGGCTGCCGTGCTTCTGCCGCATATCCTCGGACCGGATTACAAGGACGCATGCGATACTTCGCCGTCGTGGAACGATATCGCCGATGGCTGCCAGCTGCTGGTCGGCTTCGGCGGCTTCCGGCTGACCAATGCCCAGGTCGAGGCGGGCGGTACCGGCAGCCACCGTGCCGTCGGATGGCTGCGGCATTGTCAGGACAAGGGCGTGCGCATCGTCGTGTTCAGCCCCGCCGCGAGCGATGCGCCTTCCGGTCCGAACGTCCGCCATGTTCCGCTGCGCCCCAATACGGATGCCGCGGTCATGCTCGGCATGTGCCATACGCTGCTCGTCCAAGGCCTGTTCGACCGCGATTTCCTGAAACGCTGCACGAGCGGCTATTGCGATTTCGAAAGCTATCTGGTCGGCGAGACGGACGGCATCGCCAAGGATGCGGAATGGGCCTCGGCCATTTCCGGCGTGCCGGCGGAGACGATTGTCGAGATTGCCGAAGACCTGCATGACGCACCGAGCCTGGTCAACGTCGCGTGGTCGCTGCAGCGGGCGCGGTTTGGCGAACAGCCGTTCTGGGCTGCGATCGCGCTCGCATCGATGGCGGGTCATGTCGGCAAGCGCGGCTGCGGTTTTGCCTTCGGCCTGACCGCCGTCAATGCCGTCGGCCAGCCGGTGCGGCGCCTGAAAGGGCCGGCATTCGAACAGGGTCCCAACCCCGTACGCGCCTTCATCCCGGTGGCGCGGATCACCGAACTGCTCGAAAACCCGGGCGGACGGATCGATTATGACGGTCAGGTTCTCGATCTGCCGGATATCCGGCTCGTCTGGTGGGCCGGCGGCAACCCCTTCCACCACCATCAGGATCTCAACCGGCTGGTCGCGGCTTTCCGGCGCCCCGAAACGGTGATCGTCACGGAGAACATGTGGACCGCCACCGCCAGGATGGCGGATATCGTCCTTCCCTCAGCATTTCCGTTCGAGCGCGACGATGTCGCGGCGGCATCGCGCGACAACTGGCTGGTCTACAGCCGTCGCGTCATGGACCCGCCGGCGGGCGTCCTGACCGATCACGAAGCCTATTGCCTGATCGCCGACGAACTCGGCTGCCGCCAGCAGTTCGACGAGGGGCTTGGCATCGACGACTGGCTCGCCCGGATCTACGAAGGTTATCGGGAGCGTTATCCGGAACTGCCGGATTTCCAGGCGTTTCGCCTTCGGAGTTATGCCGCGCTCGACGAGGGCGAACCGACGCCTTCGCCGGCGAACCATTTTCGCGATTTCGTCAAAGACCCTCAAGCGGCTCCCTTGAATACGCCGAGCGGGCGGATCGAGATCGGATCGAAGGCGGTCGGCGGCTTCGGTTATCCCGATATCGGCGGTCATCCCCGCTGGCAGGCTCCCGACGAATGGCTTGGCGCACCGCTTGCGGCGGAACATCCTTTCCATCTCCTGTCGCCGCAGCCCGCCCACCGTCTGCATGGCCAGCTGGAATACGGTCCGGTCAGCCAGGCGGCGAAGCTTGGTGGCTACGAGCGGTTCACGCTGAGCGAGACCGACGCCGCGCGGCTTACCCTGAAGCAGGACGACCTTTGCGAGCTTTACAACGATCGCGGCCGGACCGTCGCGGCGCTGACCGTCGATCGCGGCCTGATGCCCGGCGTCGCCGTGCTTGCGACCGGCGGCTGGTTCCGCCCCGACGCGCAGGGCATCGATCATGGCGGCAATCCGAACACGCTGACGACGATCACGCCCGCTTCGCATCTGTCGCAGGGGACGGCCCCCAATTCATGCCTGATCTCGATCCGTCCATGGGCGGGATCCGCAGGTGGAACTTACCATGGGAACGAGTGACTTGGACCAGATGGACATCCTTTCCGGCCTGAAGCCAGGCTCCGAGCTTTATGCGATCCGCCGCGAGCGGCCGGAATTCGTGGAGGGCACGGAATTGTGCCGCGAAACGGTGCTGAGCCCGCATCACGGCTTCGGCCTTGGCCATGCTCTGCGCGCCGCGCTCGCCTCCCGCATGGCGAGGTTCATCGGCCGCGAAGACCTGGCCGCGGTCTACGACCTCATGCTGGACGAGGCCGGCAGCGATCCGGACCTCGCCGCCATCGCTTCCGGCGCCGAGACGGCGGCGGCCGATGCCTTTACCGGCGCGATCATCCGCCATGCCGACCTCGTCACCAAAACGCCTCGCGACAACAGCAGGACGGATATCGAGCGCCTCGAAAAGGCTGGCCTCGCGAACCCGCAGATCATCGCGCTGTCGGAGCTGATCGCCTTCGTCAATTACGAGGCCCGGGTCCTTGCCGGCCTCAGCCTGCTGGAGGAGGTCGAATGAGCACGTCCCGCTTCAAGGTCAAGGCGCTCTCCTGGTCGCCCTATATCGAGCCGGTCGACGTCGCGACGGCGACCGAAGAGCAGCTGGCGGCGATGCAGGTGACGCCGTCCAATACCAAGGTTTCCGCCTATGTGCGCACGCTGGCGCATGATCCGGAATCCTACGTCGCCCGCACGAAACTGTTCAATGCCATCATGTATGCCAAGGGCGGTCTGGACAGGGCCGAACGGGAACTCGGCGCGCTCGTCGCCTCCGCCGTCAACCGCTGCGTCTATTGCGCCTCGGTCCATGCCCGCCGTTATGTCGAGCTGTCGGGCCGCGAAGAAGTCGTCGAGGAGATCTATGTGCGCGGCCTCGAAGGGCCGTTCGATGCGAGGACGCAGGCGATCGTCGATTTCTGCAGGGCGCTGTCCGAGACGCCGTCACGAGCGACCAGGGAGCAGGTTCAGGCCCTTCGCGACCATGGCATGTCGAAGGCCGAGATCGTCGATCTCATCCACTCCGCCGCCATTTTCGGCTGGGCGAACCGGCTGATGCACACGCTCGGTCATTCGGTCCCGGTCGAAACCAAATGAACGGCGTGGTGGAAGGGCGCGACCGCCAGCTCCGTTTCTCGAGAATGCAATGCAAGCCAATGAAAAATCGATAGAAATCAATCAGAAGGGAATGGACATGACCAGAAAATCGCTTTCCGCGGCCATCGCCGCACTGTCACTCGGCGCCGCGATCTCCACGTCGGCGCTTGCCCAGGACAAGACGCTGACCATCGCGATCACCAACACGATCAACACGTTCGATCCGCATATGACGGCATCGGTCGGCACCGACCTCAGCCTGCTCAGCCACATCTATCCGTCGCTGGTCCTGCGCGGCCCCGACATGAAGATCGCTCCGGCGCTCGCGACCGAATGGACGAGCGTCGACGACCTGACCTGGCGCATCAAGCTGCGTTCGGATGCCACGTTCAACGATGGCGAGAAGATCGATGCCGAAGTGGTCAAATGGAATTTCGACCGCGTGCGCGACCCGGCCCTCAATGCCCGCATCAAGGCCTGGTTCACGCTGATCTCCGACGTGAAGGTGATCAGCCCGACCGAAATCGAGATCAAGACCAGCTCGCCCTATCCGGCGATGATCGGCCAGCTGTCGATGTTCTTCCTGCTGCCGCCGAAATGGACCGCCGAGCACAAGCCGGCGACCGAGACCGCGTCCGGCGGCGCCTATGTCATCTCCTCGGTCAAACCCGGCGAAAGCATCACCCTCGACGCCAATCCGCAATATTGGGGTCCCAAGCCGGATTTCGCCAAGGTCGTCGTGCGCATCATCCCGGATGCGGCCAGTCGCGTCGCCGCGCTGCTTGCGGGCGAGGTCGATTTCATCAACTCGATCCCGACCACCGAGATTACCCGGATCAAGACGAGCGGCAGCGCCCAGGCCGGCGCGGTGCCCAGCACCCGCACCGTGTTCATCAAGTTCAACACGCTGAAGCCGCCGCTCGACAACAAGCTGCTTCGCCAGGCGCTGAACTATGCCGTCGACAAGGAAGGCATCGTCAAGGCGATCTTCAACGACCAGGCGGAGATCGCCAAGTGCCAGGTGACGTCGAAGAGCTATTTCGGCTTCAACGCCGATCTGAAGCCCTATGCCTATGATCCGGACAAGGCGGCCGAACTTCTGAAGAAGGCAGGCGGCGCGCCGGCCGAGCCGATCGAGATCGAAGTGCCGACCGGCATCTACCTCAATGGCGAGGAGGTCGTCCAGGCCGTCGCCAGCCAGCTGGAAGAGATCGGCGTCAAGACCAGGATCGTCGAGATGCAGTTCAGCGCCTATATGGACAAATATCTGAAAACCAAGGATCTCGGCCGCATGAGCCTGCTCAGCCAGGCCTGGCCGACGATCGATGCGGACGGTCTTCTGACCCTGTTTGCGCCGGGCAACATGTATGCCTACTGGGACAATGCCGAGTTCGGCAAGGCTCTCGCCGACGGCCGCTCGACCATGGACGTGGCCAAGCGCCAAGCCGCCTACAAGAAGGCGACCGAGGTGATGTGCGACGAGGCGCCGGCCCTCTTCCTTTATACACAGCCCGCCACCTACGGCCTGTCCAAGCGTATCACCTGGACCGCCCGCGGCGACGACTGGGTCCGCGCCTTCGACATGAAGCCCGCGGCCAACTGAGCGGCAATACGCCAAATGTCGCCATCCCGCTTCGCCCGAGGCGGGATGGTCTTCGGTTGCCCATGATATCAGCAGGATAGGATCCAATGCCGACAGTCACCCTCAACAACGCCACCTTCGTCTACGACGACATCGGCAATCCCGACGCCGAGACCATCATCGCGCTGCATGGCGGGCGCGGCATCGGCGACCGCCACGGAGAGTTCAACGCCTACAAGGTCCTGTCGGACAAATACCGCGTCATCGCCTATGACCAGCGCGGTTGCGGCGAGACCAGCCTGACGCCCCCCTACACGTTCGAGCAGCTGGCGGACGACGTCGAAGCCTTTCGCGTCAATCTCTGCGGCGGCCGCAAGATCATCCTCGAGGGCGGTTCGTTCGGGGGCATGATCGCGCTCACCTATGCCGTGAAATACGGCCACAACCTGTCGCGGCTGATCCTGCGCGGCACGGCTGCCAGCTACCACCACGAAGACGATGCCATGGTGGTGTTCAAGCAGCGCATCCACAAGGCGACCAGCGCCTCGCTCGACATGCTCGACAAGATGTTCTCCGACCGGGTCAAGGACGATACCGAGCTGCGCCTGATCTGGCTGGCGCTGCAGCCGCTCTATTTTGAAAAATTCGATCCGGATGCGGCGCTGGAACGCACCCGCACCATGCACCTGCATGCCGAGACCCATAACGCGTTGTTCAAGGAACGGCTCTACGACCTGCGCGACAAGCTGAAGGACATCCCGGTCCCGACGCTGGTCGTCTGCGGCGCCGAAGACTGGATTTGCCCGCCGAACCATTCGCGCCTGATCGCCGAAAGCATTCCGAGGGGCGAACTCCTCGAAGTCCCGAACGCCAACCACGCGGTCCATGTGGAAGCGCACGAGGTGGTGATCGCCGCGATTCGCGAATTTCTGGCGCGTACCTCGAACTGAGGCCGGCAGGGCTGGACCGGGGTCAGGCTGTCCTGGCCCGTTGGGCGAAGGCCGCGGCCGGCCCCCTAGGGACCGGCCGCTTGTGATCTCGTGAGGCGCCTAGACGGCGCCGCGGGTTTCTACGTAGATGGCGTAGACCGAGTGGCTGCTCGCCATGTAAAGGCGGTTCTTCTTCGGGCCGCCGAAGACGAGGTTGGGGCAGCGCTCCGGTAGCTTGATGAAGCCGATGGCCTTGCCGGCCGGGTTGAATATCTTGACGCCGTTCAGGTCCTCGGGCCTGGCCCCTGCCGCGCCGTTCGATCCCCAGCCGCACCAGAGATTGCCGTCGACATCCACCTTGAAGCCATCGAGGCCGCCATTGTCGTCGGCCGTGACCAAAGCCGTCTTGTTGGAAAGCTTTGCGCCGTCTGCGCCGACGTCGTAGCTCCAGATGATACGGAACGGCGAGGCGCGGCCCTCGACGATGTAGAGCTTCTTTTCATCGGGTGAAAACGCAAGGCCGTTCGGACCCTTCAGTTCGTCGGTGACGAGGTCGAGCTTGCCCTCCGGCGAGATGCGATAGACCGAGTGCGGCAGCTCCGCCGCTGCCTTGTCGCCCTCCCATTCGCCGGCAATGCCGAAGGGCGGGTCGGTGAACCAGATGGAGCCGTCCGACTTGCAGACGATATCGTTCGGGGAGTTGAGCTTCTTGCCGTTGTACCTGTCGGCGAGCACCGTGATCGAGCCGTCGTATTCGGTGCGGGTGACTCGGCGCGTCAGGTGTTCGCAGGACAGAAGGCGGCCCTGGCGGTCGCGGGCGTGGCCGTTGGCATAGTTGGAATTGGCGTTGTAGACGCTCCAGCTCTCGTTGGCCTCGTCGTAACGCATGACGCGATTGTTCGGAATGTCGCTGACGAGCAGATAGCGCCCGTCGCCGAACCAGACCGGACCTTCCAGCCAGCGGGCACCGGTCGCGACCTGTTCGAGCGAGCTGCTGGCGACGCGATATTTCGCAAAACTCGGATCGAGGATCTGGATGGCCGGATCAGGATAGATCAGGCTCGGGGTGAAGCCGATCGCCTGCGCGGAGGCCATTTTCGGGAGGACGGTTGCCAGGGCGGTGGCCGAAAGCGTCATGATATTGCGGCGCGAAAGATGCACGTTGAAGTCCTTCGATTATGATTTTCGATTTCATATCAATTTACCCGACGAGGCGGGGAACCGAGACCACGGTCCGTCTGCCAGTTAAAGGCAGTCCTTTGTGCGCTGCAACAAGGCAGGATTGTCTTCTCTCACCTTGGTTAAACACCGGTGAAATGCAGTCGGGGATGCATGGATGTCTTTAATGCACTGCGGCAAGAGTAAGATTTTATTATGAAAAACCGCTTATGAAAATCGAAGGATCAAGTTTGATCGCCATGCGCATGATGTGCACCGTCCGGTACGGCTCCTGCATTTTCCCTTCCGTGCGCCTTCATTCCTTCAGCGTTTTTTGAGGTATCCGATGCTCAAGAATTTAAAGATTAAGACGAAATTCCTGATGGCGATCGCCATTCTTGCCGTTATTTCGCTGGCAGGCCTGATGTATGTCACCAGCAGGTTCAGTGCCGCCAACGAGGCCTATTCTGGGTTTCTGCAGAAGGAAAGCAATGCGGCGACCTTCGGACCCCGCGGCGCGGCCGGCATGTGGACCGCGACGACATGGCTGAGCCGGGCGCTTGCCCAGGATCCTGCAAGCTCGGCTTTCCAGGATCTGTCGGGTCGGTTTTCGAAGGAATTTGCGGGCGCCCGCGACCGGTTGACCCAGATCCCCGCGCTGGTGCCGAGCCGCAAGTCTGCGATCGACGAACTGCTTGCCGGCGCCGACGCGCTGAAGGCGATCGGCGACGATCTTCTCAAGGCCCATACTGCCGGCGACCAGGAAAAAGTCCGCGCTCTCTCTGCAAAGCTCGACCAGGCGATCGTCGATCTCTCGCCGAAATTCGGCGCCAACAACGGCGCCATGGCCGAAATCCTCAACAACGGCGGCAAGAAGCTGAGCGAGTCGGTCTCCAGCACGATCACCTATGCGATCTGCGGTATGCTTTTCGGCATCGCGATCGCCGCCGTCCTGTCGATGACGATCGCCCATAAGGGCATCACCGCGCCGATGGTCCGCTTGCGCGAGCGCATGGCTTCGCTGGCCGCCAGCCAGACGGAAGCCCCGATCGATGGCCTCGACCGCAAGGACGAAATCGGCGAGATGGCCAAGGCCGTCGCCATCTTCCGCGACAATGCGCTGGAGCGCGCCCGTCTGGAACAGGAAGCCGAAGACAATCGCGGCCTGTCCGAGCGCGACCGCATAGAGCGCGAAGCGCAGAAGGCGCGGGAAGCGTCCGAGATCAAGTTCGCCGTGGATAACCTGGCGGAGGCCCTCAGCCATCTCTCCGACGGCAACGTGTCCTACCGCATCGAAAAGCCCTTCACCGCGACACTCGACGGCGTCCGCAACGATTTCAACGCCTCGGCCAGCAAGCTGCAGACGGCGCTGGAGCAGGTGGCGGAGAACGCCCGCAGCATCGAAGCCGGCTCGTCCGAAATCAAGGCGGCGGCCGACGATCTGGCCAGGCGCACCGAGCAGCAGGCAGCGTCGGTCGAGGAGACCGCCGCCGCCCTCGAAGAAATCACCACGACGGTCAAGGACGCCACCAAGCGCGCCCAGGAAGCCGGCGCCCTCGTTGCCCGCACCCGTAGCGGCGCGGAAAATTCCGGCGAGGTCGTTCAGCGCGCCGTCAAGGCCATGGAGCAGATCGAAAAGTCCTCGGGCGAGATATCGAACATTATCGGCGTCATCGACGACATCGCCTTCCAGACCAACCTTCTGGCGCTCAACGCCGGCGTCGAAGCCGCCCGTGCGGGTGAGGCCGGCAAGGGCTTTGCCGTCGTCGCCCAGGAAGTCCGCGAACTCGCCCAGCGCTCCGCCAAGGCCGCCAAGGAGATCAAGGCCCTGATCACGACCTCGAACGAGCAGGTCAATGCCGGCGTACAGCTGGTCGGTGAGACGGGGCAGGCGCTGGTGACCATCGTTGCGGAAGTGCAGGAGATCAACCGGCACGTCAACGCCATCGTTGAATCGGCACAGGAACAGTCCTCCGGCCTTCAGCAGATCAACACCGCCGTCAACCAGATGGACCAGGACACGCAGAAGAATTCGGCGATGGTCGAGGAATCGACCGCGGCAAGCCACGGTCTCGCTCGTGACGCCGCGTCGCTCAACCAGCTGCTGGCCCAGTTCAAGCTGAGCGGCCAACGCTACGCTCCGCGCCCTGCCGACCGCCGCGATACGCCGGCTGCCTCGCCGGCGCGCAATCTGGCCCGCAGGGTCGCCACCGCCTTCTCCGGCGGCGCGGCTGCGGCAGCGGTCAGCAACGACTGGCAGGAGTTTTAAGCCCGCCGGGCCGATCCGGCATCGGCGGCGAGAGCCACCGACAGGCGTGGTCGGCCTCGGTCCTTGTCTTGAGACCCTCATTGCGGCAATGCCCCGGCAACGACGATCGGGGCAGCCGGGGAACGGCGTTCACGCCACTCCCGTTCAAACCCTTCTTCCGGCCGCGTCGAACAGATGGAAGCGGCTGGGATCGGCGGTCAGCCCCATGCTGTCGCCGATCTGGATGCCGGAGCGGCCGGCGACGCGGAACACGACAGGACTGGCGTCTGCTGTCAGGGCATGGACATAGCTTTCGGCGCCCACCAGTTCGACCGCCGCCACCTGGACATCGGCCCTGACGGGCCCGGGAGCATGGCCGTTGGCGATCACGATATCCTCCGGGCGGATGCCGATCGTGGCGGCGCCCTTGGGCAGCTGCCCATCTGCCGACATCTTCCAGCCGCTGTCCTGGCCAAGTTTCATGAGGTTCATGGACGGTGAGCCGATGAAGGTCGCGACAAAGGTGGTGGCCGGCTTTTCATAAAGTTCGATCGGCGTGCCGACCTGCTCGATCCGCCCGGCATTCAGCACGACCAGCCGGTCGGCCAGCGTCATCGCCTCCATCTGGTCGTGGGTGACGTAGATCGACGTCGTGGCGAGCGAACGCTGCAGGCGGCGGATTTCGACCCGCATCTGGACGCGCAGCTTGGCATCGAGGTTGGACAGCGGCTCGTCGAACAGGAAGGCCGCCGGCTTGCGGACGATGGCGCGGCCCATGGCGACGCGCTGGCGCTGGCCGCCGGACAACTGTCGCGGCTTGCGCTCGAGAAAGGGCTCGATCTCCAGCGCACGGGCGGCCTCGGTGATGCGGCGGTCGATTTCGTCCTTCGGCGTGTTGCGGTTCCTGAGGCCGTAGGCGAGGTTCTGGCGCACCGTCATATGCGGGTAGAGCGCATAGTTCTGGAAGACCATGGCGATGTCCCGCTCTGCGGGTTCCAGTTCGTTGACGCGCTTGTCGGCAATCGTAACCTCGCCCGAGGAGATGCCTTCGAGACCCGCCACCATGCGCAGGAGGGTGGATTTGCCGCAGCCCGACGGGCCGACCAGCACGATCATCTCGCCATCTTCGATATCGAGCGACACGCCCTTGATCGCCTCGATGTTGCCGCCATAGACCTTGCGGACATCCTTGAGTTCAATCCTTGCCATTACTTCTCGGTCTCCACCAAACCTTTGACGAACCAGCGCTGCATCAGCACCACGACGATGACGGGGGGAATGATCGCCAGGATCGCGGTGACCATCACGTAGTTCCAGGGGGTCGACGCGTCGGCGAAATCCACCATGCGGCGCAGGCCGATGATGATCGTATTCATCTTCGCGTCATTGGTGACCAGTAGCGGCCACAGGTATTGCGTCCAGCCGTAGATGAACAGGATGACGAAGAGCGCCGCGATATTGGTCGTCGACAGCGGCAGCAGGATGTCCCGCATGAAGCGGAACGGCCCGGCATTGTCGATGCGGGCAGCCTCGACCATTTCGCCCGGGATCGTCAGGAAGAACTGCCGGAAGAGGAAGGTGGCGGTGGCCGACGCCATCAGCGGCAGGGTCAGGCCCGCATAGGTATCGATCAGGCCGAGATCGACGATCACCTTGTAGGTCGGCAGGATGCGCACCTCGACCGGCAGCATCAGGGTGATGAAGATCATCCAGAAGAAGCCCATCCGGAAGGGAAAGCGGAAAAAGACGATCGCGAAGGCCGACAGGAAGGAGATGACGATCTTGCCGACCGCAATCGCGATCGCGACCACGAAGCTGTTGAACAGCAGCCGTTCGAGGCTGACGCCGACGACGCGTTCGACGCCGCCCGAAATAGATTCGCCGTAGTTTTCCATCATGTGCCCGCCGGGCAGCAGCGACAGCGGCGGACGGATGATGGCGGTCGAGGTCGCCGTCGAGGCGATGAACGTATAGTAGATCGGGAAGGCGACGATGACGATGCCGAGGATCAGCATCAGATGCGCCATGAGCGTGGCGAGCGGGCGGTTTTCGATCATCGGGCCACCTCAACCATAATGCACGCGCCGCTCGACGAAGCGGAACTGGAAAGCGGTGAGCGCGATGACGATGACCATCAGCACCACGGATTGCGCCGCCGACGAGCCGAGGTTCAGGTTCACGAAGCCGTCGTTATAGACCTTGTAGACGAGCGTCTCGGTCGCCTTGGCGGGGCCGCCACCGGTCACGGAGTGGATGATGCCGAACGTGTCGAAGAACGCGTAGACCGTGTTGACGACCAGCAGGAAGAAAGTTGTCGGCGCCAGAAGCGGGAAGACGATCGTCCAGAAACGGCGGCTGCCGCGAGCGCCGTCGATTGCGGCGGCCTCCAGCAGCGATTTGGGGATCGCCTGCAGGCCGGCGACGAAGAACAGGAAATTATAGCTGATCTGCTTCCAGGCGGCGGCGACCACCACCAGCGTCATGGCCTGGCTGCCGTCGAGCAGCGGGTCCCAGGCGATGCCGTTGCGGCGCAGGATATAGGCCAGGGTCCCCATGGCGGGATTGAACATGAAAAGCCACAACATGCCGGCGACGGCAGGTGCAACCGCATAGGGAACGATCATCAGGGTCCGGTAAAACCCCTTGCCGCGCACCACGAGATCCGCCGCTGTCGCCAAAAGCAGCGCCAGGCCCATGGAAAGCAGGGCGGTCGCGACGCTGAAGACGATCGTCACCTGCAACGCATGCAGATAGTTCTCGTCCGAGAGGATCAGCCGGAAATTGGCAAGCCCGACGAAATTGCTCTGGAGGCCGAACGGATCTTCCCGCATGGCCGACTGATAGAGCGCCTGGCTTGCAGGCCAGAAGAAGAAAATGATCGTCAGGATGATCTGTGGCGCGACCAGGAAGTAGGGCAGGATCTTGTTCGGGAAGACGACGCTTTGCACGAGGCGGGCTCCGTTGGGATGCGAACGGTGCCGCCCGCGTCGAGGAGACGCGGGCGGCATTTGATGCTTATTTGCCGATAGCCTGCTGGATCGCGGCGTTGCCGCGTTCGACGGCCTTGTTGAGGGCGGTCTTGGCGTCCTGCTTGCCGGCGAGCATGGCCTCGAACTCTTCGTTCATGATGTCGCGCACCTGCGGCAGGTTGACGAGACGCACGCCCTTGGAGTTTTCGGTCGGCGCCTTGCCCATCATCTGCAGGAGCGGCGTCTCGCGGCCGGGGTTCTTGTCGTAGAAGCCGGACTTCTTGGTTTCCTCATAGGCGACCATCGTCACCGGCATGTAGCCGGAAACCTGGTGCAGGCGGGCCTGGATCTTGGTCTGCGACAGGAAGTTGAAGAACTCCGCGGTGCCCTTGTATTCCGCGTCGCTCTTGCCGGCGAAGACCCAGAGGCTGGCGCCGCCCGGAATGGTGTTCTGCGGCCGGCCGGCGCCTTCGTAATAGGGAAGCTGGCCGATGCCGTAGTTCATGCCGGTCTTGATGATGTCGCCGAGACCACCGGATGATTCCGTCATGATGCCGCATTCACCCGAGGTGAAGAGCTGCTTGGCTTCCGACGTGCGGCCGCCGTAACGGAACGTGCCGTCCTTGGCGAGGTCGGCGATCGACTGGAAGTGCTTGACGAAGAAGTCGGAATTGAAGGCGAGCTTCACGTCGACGCCGGCCAGGCCGTTTTGGTTGCTGCCATAGGAGACGTTGTTCCAGGCGGCGAGGTTTTCGGTCTGGATCCAGGTGAGCCAGGTCGAGGTCATGCCGCAGGGGGCAGCGCCGCTGGTCTTGATCTTCTTGGCGGCCTCGAACACTTCAGGCCAGGTCTTCGGCGGCTTGGCGGCATCGAGGCCGGCCTTCTGGAAGATGTCCTTGTTGTAATAGAGGATCGGCGACGAGGAATTGTAGGGGAAGGACAGCATCGTCCCGTCCGGCTTCGAATAATAGGCGACGATGCCGGGCAGATATTGCGACTTGTCGAACTTGTAGCCGCCCTTGGTCAGCACGTCGGCCACCGGCACGATGGCGCCCTGGGCACCCATCATCACGCCGCTGCCTGCGTCGAAGACCTGTATGATCGCCGGCGGCTGCTTGGCGCGGAACGCGGCGATGCCCGCATTCAGCGTTTCCGGATAGCTGCCCTTGAAGACCGGAACGATCTTGTAGTCCTTCTGGTTGTCGTTGAATTCCTTGGCAAGCTGCTCGACGACCTCGTTGTTGGCGCCGGTCATGGCATGCCACCACTGGATTTCCGTGACGGCCATGGCGCTCGAGGCCATCAGCAGTGATGTGGTTGCGGCAATTGCCGATGTAAGAACGATCTTCATGGATGTTTTCCTCCCTTTCCCATGAACCGAACAGGGCCCTTGCAGGACCTTTTCACGCGGCCCGAACCGCAATCCGGGCCGCGCGCATGCAGCGGCTATGCCGCCGCCGAATCTCCTCCGTTGACACCGGCGATGCGCTTGAGGTCGCCGACTGCGCCCGGGCCGGCGGCCAGCACCGGCGCGCCCCTGGTGAGCCGCCCGCCTTCCGTGGGGAAGGGCAGGAACCAGCCGCCCGCCTCCTCGACGATGCAATAGCCGCCGAGGCAGTCCCAGGCGTGCATATAGGGCTCGTAGTAACCGACCAGCCGGCCGGCGGCGACGTAAGCGAGCATCAGCGCGCCGGAACCCAGCCGGACGAAATTGCCGCCGCCTTCCAGGAGGTCGCCGACGATCTTGGCGACGGCTGCCGGCGTGACATGGTGGTTGGCGCCGATGCCGGTCAGGCCGTTGCGGATCGTCTTCTTCGCATCGAGAGAAAGCCGCCTGCCGTTCAGCGTCGCGCCCTGTCCGGCCGCCGCCGAATAGATCTCGTCATGGCAGGGCACATGGATGACGCCGACGACCGGCTTCTTGTCATGGAGGACGGCGATCGAGACGCACCAGTTCGGCATGCCGCTGACAAAGGGGCTGGTGCCGTCGATCGGGTCGACGACCCAGGTATAACCGGAACTGCCCTCGGCAAGCCCGTATTCCTCGCCGAGGAACCCGTCGTCGGGGAAAGTTTCGGACACGCGGTCGCGGATCAGGTTCTCCACTTCCCGGTCGGCGATCGAGACGACATCCTGCGGATCGCCCTTGGTTTCGATGATCAACGTCTCCCGCCGGCTGAAATAGTCGAACGCGACCTTCCCGGCCTCCCGCGCGATCCTTTCGGCAAGCGCGTGGCGATCCCTGATTTGCTGCTCGTTGTCGTTCATGAAGAAATATATCCCTGTCTGCGGATCGGTCATTCCGCGATGATGGCGATGCCCCGGCTCTTGAGGCCGATGGCGACCTGCGTGCCGGGGGGAATGGGGCGGTCGACCGACGGGTCTACGATATACAAGGTCCCGCCGCTCGTTTCCGCCTCGTATTCGATATGGTCGCCGAGATAGGCGGCGTGCCTGATCCTCCCCGAAAAAGCAGCGTTTTCGGCCGGTTCGACGGTAATCGCGCTTGGCCTCACCGCAAGCTTGCCGCGGCCGGGCCTTGCGCCGCGCGCCGGCACGACATGCCTCAGGCCCTCGATGCCGACGGTCGCCTGTGTGCCCGAGATGTCGATGATCTCGCAGGGCACGACATTCGCCTCGCCGATGAAGTCGGCGATGAAGGAGGAGGCCGGCGCCTCATAGAGGTCGCGCGGGCTGCCCTCCTGGGCGATGCCGCCATCCTTCATGACGACGATCTTGTCGGAAACCGCCAGCGCCTCGTCCTGATCGTGGGTCACGTAGACGGCGGTGAACTGCAGGCGCTGCTGGAGCTCGCGGATTTCGGTGCGCACACGGCGGCGCAGCCGGGCGTCGAGATTGGACAGCGGCTCGTCGAGCAGCAGGACCTGGGGTTCGAGGACCAGCGCGCGGGCCACCGCGACGCGCTGCTGCTGACCGCCGGAAAGTTCGGCCGGAAGACGGCGTCCCATGCCCGCGAGGCCGACGAGCTCGAGGCCATGCTCGGCCTTCTGACGCGCTTCCTTCCTGCTCAGCCCGGACGATTCCAGCCCGTAGGCGACGTTGTCGAGCGAATTCATGTGCGGAAAAAGCGCGTAGGACTGGAAGACCATCGAGACGTCCCGCTCGTTGGCCGGCAGCATGGTGACATCCTTGCCGCCGATCAGGATGCGGCCGGAACTCGGATGTTCGAGGCCGGCGAGCATGCGCAGCGTCGTGGTCTTGCCGCAGCCGGAAGGCCCGAGCAATGTCACCAGCGTGCCCGGCTCGACGGTCAGCGACAGGTCGTGAATGGCGGTGAAGGCGCCGAAGGTCTTGCGGACGTTCTGGAAAACGACGGATCCGGCCTGGGCGGGGTTCATGCGATTTTCTCCTGCTGCAGGGAGGTCGGAACGCGGGCGCGCGAGGCGGAGATGCGGTTCTCGCGCCTGAGCCGCCGTTCACCGACGACCAGCTGGAAACCGGCGATGACGGCGATCATCACCACGATCAACATCGAGGAATAGGCGATCGCCACGCCGTATTCGCCGTTCTCCACCAGGCCGACGATATAGGATGTCGCCATGTTGTATTGCGCGCTGACGAGGAAGACGACGGCACTGATCGAGGTGATGGCGCGCACGAAGGAATAGACGAGCGCCGCGGTGATCGCCGGCCTCAGGAGCGGCAGGATGACCTTGCGGATGGTGCGGAAACTGGTCGCCCCAAGCGTCATCGAGGCTTCGTCGAGGCTCTTGTCGAGCTGGCTCATGGCGGCGATCCCGCCGCGCACGCCGACCGGCATGTTGCGGAAGACGAAGCAGGCGACGAGGATCAGCGCCGTGCCGGTCATCTCGAGCGGCGGCAGGTTGAAGGCCATGATGTAGCTGATGCCGATGACCGTGCCGGGAATGGCAAAACTCATCATCAGCGCAAATTCGAAAAGTTCGCGGCCGGCGAATTTCTGCCGCACGATCACGTAGGCGGTCGCGAGCCCGACGGCGGCCGTCAATGGCGCGGAGATCAGCGCGATCTCCATCGTCGTCCATAACGAGTTCCAGGCGACTCCCGTCCAGACAAGCGAGCCGTCGCGGAGGGTGACGGAGAAGGCCTTGGCGTAATGGGCAAGGGTCAGCGTGTTGTCGAGCCCCCAGGTCTTCACGAAGCCGCCGAAGATGATCATGCCGTAGACGACGAGCGTGAAGATCATCCAGGGGATGACGATCGCATGGACGGCGATCGACAGCGGACGGGGCAGCGCTATATGGGCGCCGCTATCGCCCTTGCCGGTGACCGTCGCGAAATTCTTGCCGGAAAGCCAGAGGCGCTGGGCGAGGAAGGCAGACAAGGTGAAGCAGAGCAGGATCATCGCGAGCACTGCCGCGCGGGCCGGATCGTTCTGCGAGCCGACCACGGCGAAGAAAATCTCCGTCGAAAGCACGCCGTGGCTGCCGCCGAGAACGAGCGGGTTGCCGAAATCCGCCATGCTTTCGATGAAGCCGATCAGGAAGGCGTTGGCGAGGCCGGGCTTCATCAGCGGCAGGGAAACGCGCCAGAAGGTGCGCCAGCGGTTTGCGCGCAATGTCTGCGAAGCCTCCTCCATCGAGGGGCTCACGCCTTCGACGACGCCGATCAGCACCAGGAAGGAAATCGGCGTGAAGGACAGGACCTGGGCGATCCAGATACCGGTCAGGCCATAGAGCCAGCGGCTCGGCTCGACGCCGAAGACCGAGGACAGGCCTTGGGTGACGACGCCGGCGCGGCCGAACAGAAGTGTCAGGGCAAGACCGATGACGAAGGGCGGCGTGATGATCGGCAGCACGGTCAGCAGCCGCAGACCCTTCTTGAAGGGAAAGTGGGTGCGCGTCGCAACCAGCGCGAAGGCGAGGCCGAGCAGGGTAGAGCCCGCAGCCGTCATGATCGCCAGGAAAAGCGTGCGCCAGGCAACCCCGCATCGTGCACCCCCGATGAGGCAATCGAGGCTCCAGATCGAGGTGTCGAGGATGTTGCGGGTAAAGCCGTCGAAGTTCACCGAACCGTCGAAATCCTGGAAGGCGCCGATGAACATGCTGCCGATCGGATAAAAGACGAAGACAGCGACCAGGAAGATCAGCACCGAGATGGTGGAGACGACAAACGCATCGCCGCGCATCACGCCCCGTTCGGCAAGGCCGAAGGAAAACAGGAGAACGAAGACCACGGAGGTAAGGACGGCGCCGGCACCCATCGAAGGCTGGCCCTCGGCAAGCGCGCCGAACAGCGTTTCACTGATCGTCCAGGTCCAGCCGGTGCCGCCGATCGCAAGTCCCTGGAGCGCCAGGAAGACGACGCCGAAGCCGCCCGACCAGGCGAGAAGCGCGCCGCGCCGCATGGGGTCTGCCACGAACCGCGACGCGAGCGCGCCGAGAAGTGCCAGCAAGGCGGCAAGCAGCCAGAAGCGGCCATGCATGAAGATCTGCAGCATCCCGGGAGCGGCCGAAACCGCCCCCGGGAAGTCCCCCAGCCAGGAGAATGACAGGAAACCCTTCTCGATCCGGTACCACGGCAACAGGACCATGGCTGCCGCGCCGACGGCAAGCACGAGGTCAAGTCTGCGATTGCGATTGTCCATGGCCGGCCGGGAACCTCATCGAGAGCATGGAAAGTTCGGTCGCGCTGCAGCCCAGCCGCAGCGCGACGACGGCGATCGGGATCAGTTGGCGTTGGCGCCGATCTCCTTGTCCCAGCGCTCGAGCAGTTTCTTGCGGGTATTGGGATCGCCGTATTTGGCGAAGTCGTAGTCGATCAGCTTGATGTCCGAAAATTTCGGCGATTCCTTCGGCACCTCGGCCTTGGCGTTCGACGGCAGCTGGAACGATTTCGCCTCCTTCATGTGCGACTGTACGTCGGCTTTCAGCGCCCAGTCATACCACTTCTTGGCGTTTTCCAGGTTGCGGGCGCCCTTGACGATCGACATCGAGCCGATTTCGTAACCGGTGCCCTCGCACGGCGCGATCGACTTGACCGGGAAACCCTCCACCGTCTGTGCCACCGCATCGTGCATGAAGACGATGCCGATCGCCGTCTCGCCGCGGGCGGCCGCCTTGACCGGCGCCGAGCCTGACTTGGTGTATTGCGAAACGTTGGCGTTGAGTTTCTTCAGATAGTCGAATGCCTTGTCCTCACCCATGATCTGCACGAGCGTCGCCAGAGCGGTATAGGCGGTGCCGGACGAATTCGGGTTGGCCATCTGGATCTCGCCCTTGAACGAGGCGTCCAGCAGGTCGGACCAGCACTTCGGCTCCTTGTAGTTCTTCTGCTTGAAGAGTTCGGTGTTGTAGCCCCAGCCGAGCGCGCCGGCATAAACGCCGACAGTACGGAAGCCGGAGCTTTCCGCCTGCTTCTTCGCCCAGTCGTTCAGTTCCCCGAGAAGCGGCGACTTGTATTCCTGGGTCAGCCCTTCGGAGGCCGCCTGCAGGTGCGGATCGCCGGTGCCGGCCCACCAGATATCCGTTTTCGGGTTACGCGCCTCGGCGCGGATCTTGGCATAGGTCTCGCCGGACGACAGGCGAACCATGTTCACCTGAATGCCGGTTTCCTTCTGGAACATCTGCTGCATCATCTCGCAGATCACCACGTCGGCGGAGCAGATCAGGTTGAGTTCTTCTGCGGCGCGAGATGCCGATGCATTCATAGTCAAGCCGGCCGCGAGAGCGGCGGCCGTCAAAGCCAGGCGCATGATTATCCTCCCAGATTATGGTGACGCCTCCACATCACCCGCCTTTGCAAGCGTGTGCAATGGTTTCACGTAGTTGTGGATGTTGTCAATAACAAATCGCTAAAGAATTCGGTGCTTCGCCACAGTGCTTGTCATCCTGCTGTTGCACTCGCTTGCAAAACTGGGCATTGATTGAGGCAAGGGAGAGGGCGATGAGCCGCAAGATTTTCGTCAGCGCCAAGGAAGTCGCTGACCGGGCCGGCGTGTCCCGGTCGGCTGTTTCGCGTACGTTCACGCCGGGCGCGAGCGTTTCCGAAGAGACGAGGCGGCGGGTGATCGAGGCGGCGGAGGAACTCGGCTACCACGTCAACCATCTGGCCCGCGGGCTGATGCGCAACGAAAGCGGCATCGTCTGCCTGATCGTTTCCGAACTCGACACGCCATACCGTGCCAGCCTCATCCGCGCGCTCACCGGCCAGCTTCAGGGCGCCTCGAAGATCGCGATGCTGATCAATACCGATCGCTCCGACGACAGCGTCGACCAGGCGCTGCGCCAGGCGATCAGCTACCGGGCGGATGCCTCGATCATCCTGTCCGGCATGCCGGACAAGTCGATCACCGATCTATGCCTGAAGAGCGGCCAGCGGCTGGTGCTGATCAACCGGGACGAGGACCGGGACGGCGCGTTGATGATCAATCTCCACGATCGCAAGGCGGCGCGGCGCGGGTTCATTGCGATGTTGCGCGCCGGTTGCCGCAACTTCGCCTTCGCCAATTCGGAGGCGATGACGCCGAGCCTGATTGCCCGCGAAGAGGCATTTCGTGCCGCCGGCCGTGATCACGGCATCGACGTCACCGTCGAACGCTTCGGTTCGACCACCTATCAGAGCGGGGTGGTGCTGGCGCAGCGGCTGCTCACGCGCGAGAATCGGCCCGACGCGATCTTCTGCGTCAACGACCTGCTCGCCTGCGGGCTGATGGACGCCGCACGGCACCAGTTCAACCTCGCGATCCCGTCGGAACTCTGCGTCGTCGGTTTCGACGATATCGAGCAGGCGTCCTGGTCGTCCTACAATCTCACGACGTTTGCCCAGCCGGTCGAGCAGATCGCGGCCGAGGCCGTGACCTGGCTCGATCAGGTCACGCCGGCCGAGACGAATTGCCGAAGGCTTGATGCGGAACTCGTCTGGCGCGGATCGGTGAGGGGCGGCTGAAGCGGCTCAGTACGAGACCTTGACCGCCTTGCCCTCGGTGGCGGCGAGAAGGGCCGCGTCGGCGAGCGCCAGCGCGATCACGCCGTCTTCGGCCGAAGGCGAGGGAGCCGAACCGCTTTCGAGGCAATCGACGAAGGCGGAGATTTCCGCCGCATAGGCCGCCGTGTAGCGCGTCATGAAGAAGTCGTGCAGCGGCGGCCGGGTGTAGCCGTCCTTGTTGGCGATCTCGATCGACACCGGCCGCTGGTTTTCCGCCGCGACCGAGCCGAGCGATCCGTGCACCTCGATGCGCTGGTCATAACCGTAGCTCGCCCGGCGGGAATTGGAGATGATCGCCTGCCTGCCGCTTTTCGTCGTCAGGATCAGGCTCGCGCTGTCGTAATCGCCGAGTTCGCCGATCTTCGGATCGACCAATACGGCGCCCGAGGCCATGACGGTGTCGATTTCCTCGCCGAGCAGGAAGCGCGCCATGTCGAAATCGTGGATTGTCATATCGCGGAATATGCCGCCGGAGACCTTGATATATTCGGCGGGCGGCGGGCCGGGGTCGCGGCTGGTGATCGTCACCATTTCCACCTTGCCGATCCTGCCGTCGTCGATCGCCTGGCGCACGGCGCGGAAATGCGGGTCGAAGCGGCGGTTGAAGCCGAGCATCACCTTGGCGCCGGTCCTGCGCACCGTCTCCACGCAGGCCCGCGCGCGCTCGACGTCGAGATCGATCGGTTTTTCGCAGAAGATCGCCTTGCCGGCCTTGGCGAAACGCTCGATCAGGTCCGCATGGGTATTGGTCGGCGTGCAGATGATGACGGCATCGATATCGCGATCGGCCTCGATCGCATCGATGGTGCTGACCGCGCAGCCGGTGCTGCCGGCGATCGCCTGTGCCGCGTCCGTCACGGCATCGGCGACGGCGACGAGTTTCGCCCGTTTGTCCTCCGCGATGGCGCGCGCATGCACCTTGCCGATGCGGCCTGCGCCGAGAAGCGCGAGTTTCGTGACCATGATGTTCTCCCGTGATGATGCAGTCGATCGGCTGCTGTGAACCCGCCGGCACCTGACGTTATCGTCCGTTTCCCCGGCGGCGCCTCGATTGCTGTGGTTCGTCCAGATCAGAATTGGAATATCTATTCCATTTTGCTAGATTGCGATTTCGGGTGTGTCAAGCAGGAACGAAGAGGCTTTTATGGACGAAAACGCATCGCCGGCGAGCTTGAAGGCGTTCGAGGAAAGGCTTCTCGACGTTTCGGAAAACCTGCCGAAAAGGCTGCGCCAATGCGCCGACTATGTTGCCGCCAACAGGGATCGCATCGCTGTGTCGACCGTCGCGGAAATGGCGGAGGGAGCGGGCGTGCAGCCGTCTGCCCTGATGCGTTTTTGCCAGATCCTCGGCTTTTCGGGCTTTTCCGAAATGCAGCGGCTGTTTCGCGAGTCCTATGTCGGCGGCTGGCCGGATTATTCGACGCGGCTGCAGCACCTGCGGGAGAAGCAGGAGGGCAGTCCTTCCGCGCTTCTCGGCGAATTCGTCGATGCCGGCCGGGCATCCCTGGAAAGCCTGCTGAACACAGTCGATCCGGCAACCTTGACCGAGGCAGCGAACCTGCTCTCTGCGGCGAATGTCATTCATGTCGTCGGTCTGGGTCGCTCGTTCTCGACGGCGACCTACATGGCCTATATTTTCGAGAAGATGGAGGTCCCTTGCGTGCTGCATACGTCGCTCGGAAAGCTCGACAACCGGCACGCCATCCGGGATGGCGACGTTCTTCTGGCCATCACCTTCTCGCCCTATTCGTCGCCCACCCTGGATCTCGTCGAGAACGCGGCCGCACGCAACATCCCCGTCGTGGCGATGACCGATTCGGCGATCGGCCCGCTTGCGAAATTCCGGCCGGTCACGCTGCTGGTCTCGGAAGTCGATTTTGGCGCCTTCCGGTCTCCGGCGGCCACCCTCTGTCTTGCCACGGCGCTGGCGGTCAGTGTGGGTACCACCAAACCGGCTGCGGCTTGAATTTTTATATTGAAAACTGAGAAAATGGAATTTATGATCTATTTCTGGCATGGCGGTACGGCAGCGGAGGTCGCCGCCATCATGAAAGGGAGGAAATCTTGGCGTCACTCGATCTCATCACGATCGGTCGTTCGTCCGTGGACCTTTACGGCGTGCAGGTGGGCGGGCGCCTGGAGGACATGGCCTCCTTCAACAAATATATCGGCGGCTCGCCGACCAATATCGCGGCCGGCGCGGCGCGTCTCGGGCTGAAGTCGGCGCTGATCACCCGCGTCGGCGCCGAGCACATGGGCCGGTTCATCCGCGAGCAGCTGATCCGGGAAGGCGTTGATGTGCGCGGCGTCAAGACGGATCCGGAACGCTTGACGGCGCTGGTCCTTCTCGGCATCCGAGACCAGCATCAGTTCCCGCTGATCTTCTATCGCGAGAACTGCGCCGACATGGCGCTCTGCGAAGACGATATCGATCCCGGTTTCATCGCCGAAGCCGGCTGCGTCTGCGTTACCGGCACGCATCTTTCCCATCCGAATACCGAGGCGGCGGTGCTGAAGGCGCTGCGGCTCGCCCGTGAAAACGGCGCCCGCACCGCGCTCGACATCGATTACCGCCCGAACCTCTGGGGGCTTGCCGGCCATGAGGCGGGTGAAAGCCGGTTCATCGAGTCCGGCAAGGTGACCGCCAAACTGCAATCCACCCTCCATCTCTTCGACCTGCTGGTCGGGACGGAAGAGGAGTTTCATATCGCCGGCGGTTCGACCGACACGCTCGAGGCGCTGAGGGCGGTCCGCAAGGTCTCCAGGGCGACGCTGGTCTGCAAGCGCGGACCGATGGGCGCCGTCGTCTTCGAAGGCGATATCCCCGACAGCCTCGAAAAGGGCCAGACCGGTCAGGGTTTCCCGATCGAGGTCTTCAACGTGCTCGGCGCCGGCGACGGTTTCATGGCGGGCCTGCTCAAGGGCTGGCTGACCGGCGAGGACTGGCCGACGGCGCTGAAATACGCCAATGCCTGCGGCGCCTTCGCCGTGTCGCGGCATGGCTGCACGCCGGCCTACCCGAGCTGGGAAGAGCTGCAGTATTTCTTCCGCACCGGCATTCGCGACAGGGCGCTGCGCAAGGATGCGGCACTGGAACAGGTGCATTGGTCGACGAACCGCACTGGCGACTGGCCGGAAATGCGCGTCTTCGCCTTCGATCATCGCATGCAGCTCGAAGTCATTGCCGAAGAGGCGGGCCAAAGCTCGGAGCGGATCGACGCGTTCAAGTCGCTCTGCCTCAAGGCCGCCCTCGATGTCGCCGGCGATCGGCATGGCTATGGCATTCTGTGCGACGGCCGGCTCGGCCGCGAGACGCTCTACAAGGCGACGGGCACCGGGCTTTGGATCGGCCGGCCGGCGGAATGGCCAGGCTCCCGCCCGCTGACGCTCGAGCCGGAACTCGGCC
The DNA here is from genome assembly GCF_031455615.1 of Neorhizobium sp. 2083. Classification (NCBI taxonomy): domain Bacteria; kingdom Pseudomonadati; phylum Pseudomonadota; class Alphaproteobacteria; order Hyphomicrobiales; family Rhizobiaceae; genus Neorhizobium; species Neorhizobium sp. 2083. The sequence continues at coordinate 308,022 of NZ_JAVDTC010000003.1, forward strand.
CCGATCTCGGCGGCATCGCCGAATGGCCGGTCGACAACGTCGCCAAGGTTCTCTGTTTCTACCATCCCGACGACCCGCCGGAAATGCGTGAGAAACAGGAGGACGTGGTCAAGCGCCTGTTCGCCGCAACCCGTCGCAACAGGCTGGAAATGCTGCTGGAAGTGATCCCGTCCAAGGTCGGCCCGACCGACGACCGGACCGTCTCCGACATTATCGAGAGGTTCTACGAGATCGGCGTCTATCCCGACTGGTGGAAGCTCGAGCCGATGAAGAGCGAAGCCGCCTGGGCGAATGCCTGCGCGGCGATCGAGAAGCATGATCCCTATGTGCGCGGCATCGTCGTGCTCGGGCTGGATGCGCCGATGGCCGAGCTGGAGGAAAGCTTTGTCACAGCCGCGCGCTTTGGTCTCGTGAAGGGTTTCGCGGTCGGCCGGACCATCTTCGCCGATGCCGCACGGCAGTGGTTTGCCGGCAGGATGGACGATGACGCGGCGGTCGCCGACATGGCGCATAAATATCGAGAGCTTTGCACGGCCTGGGACACGGCCCGTGCCAGAGCCGGGAGCGGAGGAGGAGACGGCCGATGAAAACGGTGAGACTGACCGCCGCGCAGGCGATGGTGCGCTATCTCGCAAACCAGATGACGGAGGAAGGGGTGCCCTTCATCGCCGGCGTCTGGGCGATCTTCGGGCACGGCAATGTTGCCGGCATGGGAGAGGCGCTGGCAGGCATCCGCGAGGACCTGCCGACCTATCGCGGCCAGAACGAGCAGTCGATGGCCCATGCGGCGATCGCCTATTCGAAACAGCTCCGCCGCAGCCGCGCGATGGCCGTGACCTCCTCGATCGGCCCCGGCGCGGTCAATATGGTGACGGCGGCAGCGCTTGCGCATGTGAACCGTCTGCCGGTGCTTTTCATTCCGGGCGACGTCTTCGCCAGTCGCGGTCCCGATCCGGTCCTGCAGCAGATCGAGAATTTCGGCGACGGCCTTGCGTCGGTCAACGACTGCTTCAGGCCCGTCAGCCGTTATTTCGACCGCATCAGCCGGCCGGAACACCTCTTGACCGCGCTGCCGCGCGCCATGCGGACCTTGACCGACCCGGCCGATTGCGGGCCGGTGACGTTGGCTTTTTGCCAGGACACGCAGGCCGAAGCCTACGACTATCCGGAAAGCTTCTTCGACAGGAAAATCTGGTATTGGCGCCGGCCGCGGCCGGATGAGAACGAACTCAGGCGCGCCGTCGAGGCCATCAAGGCCGCAAGCAACCCGGTCATCGTTGCCGGCGGCGGCGTCCATTTTTCCGGTGCGACCGAAACGCTCGCCGCTTTTGCCAGCCGGCACAATATTCCGGTCGTCGAGACCCAGGCCGGCAAGTCGGCGCTGCCCTGGGACCATGCCTCGAATTTCGGCCCGGTCGGCGTGACGGGGGCTTCGAGCGCCAATGCGGTCTGCGAGAACGCCGACCTGGTGATCGGCGTCGGCACCCGTTTCCAGGATTTCACCACCGGCTCCTGGGCACTCTTCAAGAATCCCGGCCGGCGTATCCTGTCGCTCAATGTCCAGCCTTACGACAGCGCAAAACATGAGGCGATACCGCTCGTCTCCGATGCCCGGGTGGGGCTGGAACTGCTTGGTGCGGCATTGGCGGATCATCGCTTCGCAGCGCCCGACAACGGTCTGAAACAGGCATGGTTCGCCAAGGCGGATGCCTTCACGGCGGCTCCGGAAGACGGAAACCTGCTGCCGACCGATATGCAGGTGATCGGCGCCGTGCAGCGCGCATCGCGCGACAACACGGTCGTCATGTGCGCCGCCGGCACCATGCCGGGCGAGCTGCATCAGCTCTGGAAGGCCGGCAGGCCGCTCTCCTATCACATGGAATACGGCTTCTCGTGCATGGGCTACGAGATCGCCGGCGGGCTTGGCATCAAGATGGCCGAACCGGACCGCGACGTGATCGTCATGGTCGGCGACGGGTCCTACATGATGATGAATTCGGAGCTTGCGACCGCCGTCGCCATGGGCGTCAAGATCACCGTCGTCATCACCGACAATCGCGGCTACGGCTGCATCAACCGGCTGCAGATGGCGACGGGCGGCGCCGAGTTCAACAATCTCTACGCCCACACCAACCAGGTAAACCCGATGCAGATCGATTTCGTCGCCCATGCCGCTGCGATGGGTGCGGATGCCCGCAAGGTGTCCTCGATCACCGATCTGGAAGCGGCGTTGAACGGCGCGCGGGAAGCGAAGGTTGCAACGGTTGTTGTCATCGATACCGATCCCTATCCGACGCCCGAAGGCGGCGGCTTCTGGTGGGATGTCGCGGTGCCGGAAGTGTCCGTCCGGCCGGAAGTCAACAAGGCTCGCGCCGCCTATGAAACGGCGCTCAAGGAAAGACGCTGACATGATTCTCTACGGTACCAATCCCATCGCCTGGTCCAACGACGACGACCGCACGCTCGGCGCCCATATCAGCCTCGACCAGTGCCTCGACGAAACGTCGAAGATCGGTTTCGATGGCATCGAGAAGGGTCACAAGTTCCCGCAGGAGCCGGCAGCGCTGAAAGCCGTGCTGGAGCCGCGCAATCTTCGTTACGTCTCAGGATGGCATTCGCTGAACCTTCTCACCAATTCCCTGGAGGAGGAGAGACAAGCGATGCAGCCGGCGCTCGATCTCCTGAAGGCGATGGGTTCCAAGGTCATCATCGTCTGCGAGACCTCTAACGCGATCCACGGCGACGACGGCAAGCCGGTCAACGACCGGCCGAAACTCGCCGATGGCGAATGGAAATCCTTCGGCGCGGGCGTCGAGGCGCTGGCGGAGTTCGCGGCGGGGCAGGGCATCACGCTCGTCTACCACCACCACATGGGGACGATCGTCGAAAGCGAGGACGAGATCGACAAGCTGATGGCCAATACCGGCCCGCATGCCAGGCTTCTGCTCGACACCGGCCATTGCCTTTTCGGCGGCGGCAATCCCGAGCGCGCCGCGAAAAATCACATGGCCCGCGTCGGGCATATCCATGCCAAGAACGTAAGGCCCGATATCGCCGCGCAGGTGCGCAACGAAGGCCTCTCCTTCCTCGAAGGCGTTCGTCGCGGTGTCTTCACGGTGCCGGGCGACAAGGAAGGCGGCGTCAGCTTCCCGCCGGTGCTGAAGATCGCCGCAGAGCATGGCTATCAGGGCTGGCTGGTGATCGAGGCGGAACAGGATCCGGATGTCCGCAACCCCTTCGAATACCAGAGCATGGGTCTTTCCTCGCTGAAGGCGATGGCGCAGGCGGCCGGCCTCGACAAGGGAGCAAAGGCATGACCAGCCTGCTGCGCAAGCCGAAGGGCTCTTCCGGCAAGGTGCACGACGTCACGCCCAAGGATGCCGGCTGGGGTTATGTGGGCTTCGGTCTCTACCGGCTGAAACCCGGTGAAAGCGCCGCGGAAAAGACCGGCGACACGGAAGTCATCCTCGTGCTTGTCGAAGGCAAGGCGGAGATTTCCGGCAGCGGCAAGGTTTTCGGCGAACTCGGCGACCGGATGAACGTCTTCGAGCGCAAGCCCCCGCACTGCGTCTATATCCCGGCGGGTTCCGACTGGAGCGCCACGGCGACCACGGACTGCACGTTGGCTGTGTGCACGGCGCCCGCCAAACCCGGCCGCGAGGCGGCGGTGATCGGGCCGGAAGGGCTTTCCCTCAACACCCGCGGCAAGGACGCCAACACGCGCTACATCTATCCGATCGCCATGGAAGACAGGGACGTCGCCGACAGCCTGCTGGTCACCGAAGTCTTCACGCCGTCCGGAAACTGGTCGTCCTATCCGCCGCACCGGCACGACGAGGACAATTTCCCCGACATGACCTATCTGGAAGAAACCTATTATCACCGGCTGAACCCGGCGCAGGGTTTCGGTTTCCAGCGGGTTTTTACCGAGGACGGTTCACTGGACGAGACGATGGCTGTCTCGGACCACGACCTGGTGCTGGTGCCGAAAGGGCATCATCCCTGCGGCGCACCCTATGGCTACGAGATGTATTATCTGAACGTCATGGCCGGCCCGATCCGCAAATGGCGGTTCAGGAACCACCCGGACCACGACTGGATCTTCAGACGCGACAATCCCTGAAGCCGGACTTCCGGCCGGTTGGCCGGCCGCAGACGGACTTACCGGGCGAGGTAGTGGATATGCGGCCGAGCATGATGCGGCGAGGCTTCCACGCGCGCTTCGACGCAAAAGACATCGCGCAGCAGGGCTTCGGTTACCACGTCCTCCGGCGTCCCCGACGCAACGATCCTGCCGTTCTGCATGACGATCAGATGATCGCAGAACATCGCGGCGTGGTTGAGATCGTGAAGCGCTATGATGCTGGTCATCGGCAATCCCGAAACCAGCCGCATCAGGCCGATCTGATGCTGGATATCCAGGTGGTTGGTCGGCTCGTCGAGGATGAGTTCCTTCGGCGATTGCGCGAGCGCCCTTGCGATATGGGTCCTCTGTTTCTCGCCGCCGGAGAGGGACTGCCAGCGGTCGTTGCGCTTGTGCGCCATGCCGGCGCGGGTCAGCGCCGTTTCGACGGCTTCGTCGTCGCCAAGCGACCAGCCGGAGAACATCGAGCGGTGCGGGAACCGCCCGAGCTTCACCACGTCGACCACCCTCAGATTGGCGTTGGTCGTGGCGTGCTGTTCGACGAAGGCGACGCGCCTTGCGATCGCGCGCCGGCCGATGGTTTTCAGATCCCTGCCTTCGAGGATGATCGAGCCGGAATGCGGCGATCGCAATCCGGCGATCAGACGCAGGAGCGAGGTCTTGCCCGAACCGTTCGGCCCGAGCAGGCCGAGCATCTTGCCCGGCTGCGCCACGAAGGAAACCTCGTCGAGGATGGTCTTCCTGCCAATTTTCCAGGTGAGGTTATCGGCCTTGATGGTCATGACGCGCGCTGGAACCGGTAGAGGATGATGGAGAAGAAGGGCACGCCGACCAGGGCGGTCACGACCCCGATCGGCAGGACCTGCTGCGGGATGAGGGTGCGCGACGCAATGTCCGCCACGACCATGAAGATGGCGCCGACGACCGCACAGGCCGGCAGCAGCCGGACATGCAGCGGTCCGACGACGAAACGCGCCACATGCGGCACGACCAGCCCGACGAAACCGATCGAGCCGACCATGCTGACGATGGTCGCCGTCATCATCGCCGTCAGCGCGAAGAGCACGATCCGCGCCCGGGCCACGTTGACGCCGAGCGCGGCGGCGGCTTCGTCGCCGAAGGCGAAGGCGTCGAGCACGCGGGCGTAAAGCAGGCAGGCCACCAGCGCGATGCCGACGACGACCGAGACCAGCGCCAGTTCCGGCCAGCGCACGCCGCCGAAACTGCCGAGCAGCCAGAACATCACGTCGCGCGCCTGCTGGGCATTGCCGGACGTGGTGACGATGTAGGAGGTCGAGGCGTTGAAAAGCTGGGAGGCGGCGACGCCGGCCAGGATCGTGCGATCCGCGCCGCCGCGCGTGCCGTTCGACAGCAGCGCGACGAAGAAGAAGGCCGCGAAGGCGCCCGCGAAGGCCCCGGTCGACAGCGAAATCGTGCCGGCCCCGAGGCCAAGGATGACGATCGAGACCGCGCCGGTGGACGCGCCGGCCGAGATGCCGAGGACATAGGGTTCGGCCAGCGGGTTGCGCAGCAGCGATTGCATGACCGCTCCCGAGAGCGCTAGGCCCGCGCCGCAAAAGGCCGCGACCAGCGCCCGGCTGAGACGATAATCCCAGATGACCGTTTCATGGATGCGGTTGAGCGTCACCGCCGTCCATCCCAGCCGGTTGGTGACGGCGGAAAAGGTCGTGGCGAGCGGGATCGGCAGGTCGCCTATCCCGACGCTGACGCCTACGGCAAGGCTGATGGCGGCAAACGAGGCCGCCACCGCCGCCGCGAAGGCGAAAAACTGCCGAAGGGAGTTGCGCGCCCCGGTCACTTCAGGAGACCGAGGGCCTTTAGCTGTTCGGCCACCTGTTCGGCGCCGTAGATCGTCCGCACCGTCGGGTTCATGGCCTGGCCGTCCATGACAACCATCGCCTTGTTCTTCACGGCGGCGATCTGGCTGACGGCCGGATCGGTGGTCAGGAACTTGATCTTGGCTTCCGGCTTGTCGAGTTCCCACCGGTTGCGATCGAGATTGGCGATGACGATCACGTCCGGGTTGAGCGCGATGATGCTTTCCCAGCCGAGTGTCGGCCATTCGGCTTCGGCGGTCACCGCGTTATGGCCGCCAAGCACGTCGGCGATGAAGCCGGAAGCGGCGTTCTTGCCGCCGAGATAGGCATCCGCCGAGGGGCTCGGGCTGGAGAACCAGAAGACATAGGAGAGCTTCCTGCCATCCTTGGAAACGCCGGCGCGAAGTGCCGCCTCGCGGGCCTTGAAATCGGCGATCAGGGTCTGGCCGCGGTCGGCGACGTCGAAGATCTGCGACAGTTCGTCGATCTCCTTGTAGAGCAGGTCCATGTTCCAGAGCTGCGCGCGGCTGCCGTACTGGTCCTTGACGTCCTTGGTGCTGAGGCAGGTGCTGGGCGAAAGGTAGCTCGGGACGCCGACCTTGTCGAAATCCTCGCGCTTGGCGACCTTGCTGCTCGGGCCGAGCAAGCTCGGCAAGGCAGCCGCCACGAAGTCCGGGTCCTGCGCCAGGATCGATTCGAAGGTCGGGAATTCCACGGACAGCAGCTTCACCTTGGCATTGGCCTCGGCAAGCTTCGGCAGCACCTTGCTCGGCCAAAAGGCGGTGCCGGCCATCTTGTCCTCGAGGCCGAGCAGCAGCAGGATTTCCGCGCTGTTCTGGCCAAGCCCGATCGCCCGCTCGGGTGCCTTCTGGAAACTGACCTGCACGCCGCAGTTTTCGAGGGTGAGCGGGTATTTCGTCGCTGCGAATGCCGAAGAGACCGTCACGCTGAAAACGGTGGCGATCGATAGCGCGGTCAGGGCGGATTTTAACGTGAGCATGGAAGGTCCTGATTCAAGGTCGGGACATGGCGAATAGCCGTTCCTGCTCGTTATAACAAGATAACTTCAGTCATCTTTAATATGGGAGCGCCGAATCCAGGGAACCGGCTTGCCGGCCACCCCGTGCCGCCTGCCTTGGCGGGAGCGTTCCAGGGTCAGATCAGGCTGCGCCGTTTCCTCTTCATCAGCGCCTCGAGTTCATCGCCGCTGATGATCGGCTCCGGCACCTGGCCGCAATGCACGAAAACCTCGATGGCCGGAAGATCGCCGATGTTCTCCTTACAATAGGCCAAGGCTTTATCCAGCGAGCCGAAGGTCTGGCTGGGGACGTCGTCCGACCAGCAATGCACGGTAGCGGGCGCGCGTCCGTATCCCTGAACTCGATTGGGCATTTTCGGGTTTCCTCGGCGTATCGTTCTGAAGCGAACTTTGTCACAATTAGCATATGACAAGAATGGCCGGCGGGTTTTGCTGGTTGGATGGTTACCAAACGGACACCCGGAACGATAGAATTGAGCAGCCGGTTTCGACGATCGTCGCCTTGCGCCGGCGATCGGCGTCAGGTGCTGACATAGATCCCATAAAGCGCGATGAACACGTAAAGGCAGAAAGCCGCGACGGCGACGCCGGCGATGAAGATCACCAGGCCCCGCCCCGCGAATACCTTGCGCTTCTTCTGAGGCTGTGAGTCTGCCGAGGGCGACAGGCCCGTGGGTGTTTTGCCTGGCTCCATGGCGATCACTTCGTCTGATCGATGGCGTGGGGAGACGCCGGTGGTTGTGGACCTGGCGGCTGTCCGGGAGTGAGGAAAAAGAAGTAGACCGCGCCGATGACCAGCGCCGCCACGAGGATTGCGGTGACGAATTTCATCATGTTGCTGCCGGCTTTATGGGACGTATCGTTCATGGAGGCCCCAACAGGGGGATCGGCAAATAGTTCCGTCGCCCGATGCCGCGCCGATCGCCTGGCGATGCCGCACGTCTAAGACCGGGCGGAGGTCACCAACCGGCAGCTCGTCAGGTTGCCGCCGCAAGCAGGATGCAGATGGCGATCAGGCAGCCAAGCGCTGCGTTGAGCCCGATATAGAACGCCAATTCGTGCGGATGGTCATGTTTGCGATGCATCTCTTTCTCCTCCTGCGGACCGAACTTCCCATCCTACCTTAAAGTTCCGGCCGGCTCCTGATCCCTAGTCCCCCGCAGCCCCAAGCCCCAGCGGCCCGTTGATCTTGTTCAAAGTCTCGCCGAGCGCTTTGAGGGCCTCTATCGTCAGAGCCTGCGCCGACATCAGCGTCGCAAGGTCGTTATCCTTGCCCTGGCCGGACAAGGCACTGGCGCGCTCCTGCAGGTGTTGGCTCATCGCGGTGAGTTGCGAAAACGTATCTTCGTTCATCATCATTCTCCAAGTCTGCGCTTCTGAAAGCGTCCAGCCGCGATTCAGTTCCAGCCGGCGAGAAAGATGGTGACTGGCAAGAGGATGTCGCCGAGGCGGCCGGATACCCCGCCAGGACCGACGTGGGAACCGGCCGTCCTTTCGGGGTCAATTCTGCGGCAGGACGACGTTGCTGTCGGTGGTGCTCTTGACGGGCTTCTGTCCGGGGACGTGGGACATGCTGCGCGTCTTGCTCTGGAGCTCGTCGCCTTTGACCCTGGTCTTCGTCTGCGACTTGCTGAAGGTGCCCTGGTCCATGGCCTGGGCTTTCGATTGGGCCTTCAGCTGGTTTGGGTTCTCGTTGATTTTCGTCTGGCTCCTGGCTTTGCCGTCCGCCGTCGCCGCGCTGCCGGCCGAGCCGATCGAGGATGTGGTGCCACCGTCGGTCCGGCAGGCGCCGGCGGTCCCGAGCGTGCTTGCCGATGTGCCGCCTGCGGCCGCACTGCCGCCGGAGCCGACCGTGCCGGCCGCGTTGCAGTCCTGTGCAAGCACGGGCGTGGCGGCAACCGAGGCCAGAAGGGCGAGGCCCGCCAGCGATATAGTCTTCGACATGTCTATCTCCTTCATTTCTGAGGTTTGGTGATGTCGCAGGTTCCGTCGGACCGGCGGGTGATGACGGTTCCGTCAGGCCTGGTGACGCTTGCCGTCGAAAACGCCTGATTGCCGGCCGTGCCGGTCGTGACGGACGAGCCGGCGCTGGACGAAGCCGAGCCGCCGCCCGAGTTCATGGTGGTCGTCTTGCCGTCGATTGTCGTCGAGGAAGAAACGCTTCCGCCGCCTGCGGTTACGGATGTCGAGGTGCCGTTGCCGGTCGAGCCGGTGCTCTCGATCACGGTGCAGGTCGTGCCGTCGTCGAGCTTGACGGTCTCGGTGGCGAAGGCCGAGATCGCGGTAATGGTCGCCAGTATCAGCGGCAGCGCGAACGTACCCTTGTATGCGAATGATGCCGAGGTCATTTCGGCTCTCCTATGAACAGGACGAAGGCGGAACGAGCCGCCCTCGTCCGATGGATGGGACTAGCAGGACGCGCCGTCTTTCTTGGCCTGGCCCGGAGGACATGCCTTCTTGCCCTGTCCATTTTCCAGGCCGGCCGCGCCGGCCGCACTGCCTCCGGTGCCGATGGAGCTGGTCGAGGTGCCGTCCTTGGCCGAGGTGCCGCCGGTGCCGAGCGTCGATGCGGAGCCCGAGCCGCTGCCGGAGCCTGCCGCCGAACCGCCGGTGCCGACGGAGCTACTGGATTGGCCACCGCCTGCGGACGTGCCACCGGTGCCGAGCGTCGACGCCGAGCCGGAGCCGCTGCCCGAGCCGGCAGCGGACCCGCCGGTGCCGACCGAGCTGCTCGACTGGCCGCCGCCGGCGGAAGATCCGCCGGTGCCCAGGGTCGATGCCGAACCGGTGCCGCAATTGGTCGTGCCCGGCGCACAGTTGGTGCCTCCGGCAGAACTGCCGCCGGTTCCGACGGTGCTGCTCGATGTGCCGCCGCCGGCGCTGGTTCCGCCGGTTCCGACGGTGCTGCTGGTCTGGGCGAAGGCCGACAGTGTTGTCCCCGCGAGAAGCGCCGCGGCGAAGGCCGCGCGTGTGACGATGTTCATCTCTTATCTCCTTGAGTTTCCACGTGCTTCCGATCGCGACAGCGTTTCCGAAGCTGCGAAAGGAACTGGCTCGCGGCAACGCATGTTCCCGCTCAGGGGCTTCAGTCCGATTGGGGGTGAGACCTTAGGCCGTGCACGGTACCGACCAAGGTCCGGTGCGCGGAGAAAAGGTCCGCATAACGGGAACTTAGCGGCAGTCGCGCGGTTCACGGCGTCTCGGGAAAAAGGAGGTTCGGATGGAAGAGAGCGTGTATCAGGCCCGTTGGCTGCTGATCATCATGGCATTGCTGGCGGTCGGCTTGACAGCCGTCGGCGCTGCGGCGGGGTGAATCGCCGGGGCATTCCGCCATAAGCAATGGCCCGTCTTGCGGGCCTATCGGAAACCGGTATCGGGGCGGGGCCTGTCTTGCGACACGGAAGACGGGCAGCGCACATTGCGAAAGATCGTCAACCGTCTTTGCGGCCGGCCCTCGGGGTGCGTGCCGGGCCGCGTGGCCGCCCGGCACGCCTGATCGTCACTTGACCGCCAGCGCCTCGTTGATCTTGGCGGCGTCGGCCTCAAGGTTCTTATAGGTCTCTTCCAGGCTCAGTTCGCCCACGATGAGCTGGCTCATGCGCTGGACGATCTGCTGGTAGATCGCCGTCCCGCCCTTCAGGCGTTCGAAATCCCGCGCGACCTGGGGAACGTTCTTCTTGTTGTCCAGGAAGACCGCCATGGACGCTTTTGCGTCCTCGCTCGAGATCTTGTACTGCGGGTTCTTGATCTCGGCTCCCGTCAGGATGACGTAGTTTTCGGCAACCTCGCGCTGTACTTTTTCCGAGCCCAGAAATTCGATGAACTGGGCGACCGCTTCGGGATGTTCTGTGCGCTTGAAGCCGACGATGGCGGTCGCGCCCGGCATCGCGTAGCAGCCCGCATCGCCGCACGGCGCGTTGATGGCCGTCCAGTGGAATGCGTTGCCGATCTTCTTCTGGAAAGGGTTCACCATCCAGTTGCCGGCGAGATAGGTGACGACGTTGCCGTTGACGAACTCGTCACCCATGTTCTTGTACTGCGAGCCGCCGGCTGCGCCCCACATTTCCTTCGGGAAACTGCCGTTCTGGGTCCAGGAATAGAGGTCCGCGATATATTTGCGGGCGGCCGCATCCGGGAAGCTGAACTTGCCGTCCTTCACATAGACCGAGCCGTAGGAATAGGCGCCGCCGGAGAAGCGGTGGCCGGAACGGTCCATGGTGAAGGGGATCTGCGCGCCCGTCGCCTTAGCGACGCGGGCGGAGGCCTCGACGATCTCCTTGAGCGTTGCCTTCGGCCCGGGCAGTGGTTCGCCGGCCTGCTCGAACAGGGTCTTGTTGACGAACGGCAGGTTCAGCGTCTGTGAAGCGACGTAGCCGTTGATCGACTTCGGGTCGTTGATATTGGGCAGGCGAAGCTGGTTGAGGCTGTCTCCGTGCAGCTTGGCGAAGGTGTCGGGGTCCTTCATGTAGCTGCGCATGTCGAGGTAATAGGGCGCGAGCTGCCAGTCGGTGATCTTGGCAAGATCCGGTCCCTTGCCTGCGGCCAGCTGCACCGGCAGCTGCTTCACCACCGCGTCATAGCCGGAAGATACGAAATTGACCTTGATGTCGGGATGCGACGCCTCGAACTCCTTGCTCAAGGCGGCCATGCGTTCGACATAACCCTGGTCGTCGTCGGTGAACAGGAAAGTGATCGTCTTGGCGTCCGCCATGGCCACGCCCGAAAGGGCAAAGGCCGAGAATACGAATGCACTTATCCCTGATAGAAGTCTCTGCATTTTTCATCCTCCCAATGAAAATATTTTCACAATTCGGAAGGTTCCCTTTCGGAGTTTCGCCTTCGAATTTCTCTTTTTTGACGCTTGACAATCCAAACGTCAAGCTGTTTTGTCGGCTAAATTCGAAACTACTCACAAAGCCGGAGCAGGCGACGTTCGAGTAATAAAAATATTTTCATGATCTGGGAGGCAGTCATGGAGCAGTCATTTCCAGCCGGGGAGCCTTCGCGCGCCGCCGGTTATCACGTCGCCCCCGGCGAAACCGTCACCGCGTGGGTCGTCTCCGATCTGCGCCAGACGTATTTTCCGGGTGAACCGGCTCCGGCGGAAGACCGCGTCAATTACCGCTTCATCAACGGTTTCGTGGATGTCGGCGACCTGCCTTGCCGAAAAGCCTTCCAGGCGCAGATGATCGGGCGGGAAATCCGTCCCGAACACGATTGGAAACCGGCCTCCCTGAACCTGCCCGGGCCGAACCGCCGCGTCGAATTCACGGGCTTCTGGCACGTGCCCACCCATGTCAGCCGCTGGCTGCGCGGCAGTTTCCGGGCCGAGGCGGTCCGCCACGTCCCGATGCGGCTGAGAACCTGCGGCGGCGTGCGGATCTGGGTGAACGGCGAGGAACAGGTGCGGTTCGAGCCGTTCCGGCGCAACGTCGAAAGCGAGACGGTGATCGTCCTGGCGCTGAAGCCCGGCGACAACGACATCCTTCTATTGACCGAAGACCTCGCGGAGCGGGACACGATCTGGTTCTTCGAACTGGAACTGGCCGACGCCAGGCCGCTGGATATCGCCCTGCCCACGGAACTGGACCGGCAGGAGGTTCGGCGGCTCGAACTCCTCGCGCGGGCCATTCGGCCCGCCGCCGACGTTTTCGTCGACCGCCCGCTGGAAATTTTCTTCGACACGCCGCCGGGTGTGGATCTGCCCGTCGGTATCGAGGTTTACAGCCATGGTCACGACCGCGCCGTACTGGCGCGTGCGGACCTGACGCTCGGCGCCGGCGAGACACGGCTGGTCGCTCCTAACATCAAGGGGCTGCCGGACGGATATCACGGCATCAGGCTGAAGATCGGCTCGGGCGCCGCCGTCGTCGCCCGCCACATCGACGGGGCCTTCATGAGCGGGCTCGCCCTGCCGCAGGCCGCCGCAACGCTTGCCGAGCGAAAGCGCGAGGCGCTCGCCTTCAGTGCCCGTTTCGGTGCCGAGCGCATCGGCCGAGTCCTCGCCATGGCGGCAGTCAGCGAGATCGAGGGGGAGGCGATGGACAGGATCATCGCCTCCACCCTCGAAGTCATCGACCGGCGCGAGGATTGCTCGGATTTTGTCATGGTGCCGCTCCTCTGGCTCCTTGGGGAATACGAACATGTCCTCTCACCCGAGACGGTGGCAAGAATCCGCACATCCGTCGCCGGCTACCGCTACTGGGTGGACGAGCCCGGCAACGACGTCATGTGGTTCTGGAGCGAGAACCACGTCCTGTGCTTCCACACCAGCCAGTTGATCGCCGGCAAGTTGATGCCGGATACCGTGTTCACCGCCTCGGGCAGGACGGGCCGCGAACAGGCGCGGCTGGCGGAGGCGCGGCTTCTCCGCTGGTTCGACAGCGTCGAGGCGCACGGTCTCGCGGAGTGGAATTCGGCAGCCTATTATCCGGTGGATTTCATAGGTCTGCTTGCCCTCGAACGCTGGGGCGGCGGCGATATCGCTCCCCGCGCCCGGCATCAGCTGGATCTGATCTTCCGGATGATCGCGCTGCACACGCTGGCGGGTGTTCCCGCAGGCTCGCAGGGACGCGCCTACGACAAGGAGCTGAGAGCCGGACCCTTGACGGAACTGGCGCCTTTTGCCCGCGTGGCATTCGGCAGCGGCTGGCTGAACGGCGGCGTCGCCTCCCTGCCGATGTTCTGCGCCGGCTCCTACACCCCGCCGGCCGACCTGCCGGAATACGCCCAGCTGGCGCAGGGGCGCTCGATCGAAGCGCGTTATGCCCAGGGGCTCGAAAGCGGCAAGCTGGTGCTCTTCAAGACACAGGCTTCGCAGCTCTCTACGGTCGTCGATCACAAGACCGGCCGGCGGGGCCACCAGCAGCACGTGCTCGATATCCGGCTTGCGGGCCATCCGATGGCGAGGCTCTGGGTCAATCATCCGGGTGAGGACGATCCCTGGGGCACGCAGCGCCCGTCCTATTGGGCCGGAAACGGCGTCCTGCCGCGCGTCATGCAGTATCGCGACGTCGCCTTGCTGATCGCCGATACGGAAGGCACGCGCCATGCCTGGACCCATGCCTATCTCGGCCGCGACGGTCTCGATGAGGTGATCGTGGACGGCAACTGGCTTCTGGTCCGCTCGGGCCAAGGCTTTGCGGCGCTCCATGCGACGAACGGGCTCGAACTCGTCACCGAGGGAGCGACGGCCGGGCGCGAGGTCCGTTCCGAAGGTGCGCTGACCGGCTGGGCGGCCGTGGTGGGGGCGGGCGACGAGGCCGCTTTCCGCCGTTTCGCGGAGCGCATCCGCGCCACATCGGTCTCGTTCGACCCGGAGAGCAAGGTGTTGAGCCTGTCTCCGCCGGACCGCGAGACGCTTTCGCTTTCCTATGCCGGCGATTTCACCGTCGGCGGACAACCGCGTCCCTTCATCCACGACCAGCCCGTGCCGATGCTGACCTATGACAGCAAGGCCGCGGGCGGCGGCGACAGTCCCTTCTATGCATAAAGGAAATACCGAGCGATGGATTCGATGACCCTCAACAAACCGGCCCTGCAGGAGACGATCGATCAGGTCGCGGTTGCGTTCAGCCGCCTCAAGGGCATCAAGGAAGGCCTGGCCGGAGCCGATGCCGGCGGTGGCATCCAGTTCGACGAATGGGACTGGGAAGTCGGCGTCGGCCTCTACGGGTTCCTGCGCCGTGCGCTCGCCGCCGGCGACCGCCGGGCGATCGACGATCTTGTCGCCTGGTACGGCCGGCAGATCGGCCGTGGCCTGCCGCCGCGGCAGATCAACAGCACGGCGCCGATGCTGCCGCTCGCCATCCTCATCGACCATGTCGACCGCCCGGATTTCCGCGCGCTGGTCGAGGACTGGGCGGACTGGCTGGTGCACCGTCTGCCGAAGACGGAGGACGGCGGCTTCCAGCACGTCGTCAAGGAACGGTTGAACGACGGCGAGCTGTGGGACGACACGCTGTTCATGGCCGGCCTGTTCCTGGCGCGGGCGGGCGTCGCCTGCGGGCGCCGCGACTGGATCGACGAGGCCGTCTACCAGTTCATGGTGCACGCCCGTTATCTATCCGATCCGGTCAGCGGCCTCTGGTACCACGGCTGGACCTTCGTCGGCCGGCACAATTTTGCGAAAGCCTTCTGGGCGCGCGGCAATGCCTGGATCACGGTCGCCATTCCCGAACTGTTCGAACTCGTTCCGGACCTGGACGAAAAGGACAAGCGTTTCCTTTCGGCCGTGCTGGCGAGCCAGGTGAGCTCCCTGAAACGGCTGCAGCGCCCCGACGGCATGTTCCACACGCTTCTCGACGACCCGACGTCGCCGCTCGAGACATCGGCGACGGCCGGCATCGCCTACGGCATCCTGCGCGGCATCGATGCGGGCATCCTCGATATGTCGGACCGGGTTCACGCGGAGCGGGCGCTTTCGGCCGTGCTCTCCCATGTCGACGAGGAGGGCGTCGTCCAGGGCGTTTCGGATGGCACGCCGATGGGCCACGACCTCGATTTCTACCGCCGCATCCCCAACCTGCCGACCCCCTATGGCCAGGCGCTGACGATGCTGCTGCTGACGGAAGTCCTGCTCGAAGAGGGGGAGGGGGCATGAACCGCTTCCCCTCCCTTGTCATCGAGCCCGGGCAGGAGGACGGGACGGCGCTGATCCAGGCCGCGATCGATCAGGCGGCCGCGCGCGGCGGCGGTTGCGTGGAACTCGCCGAAGGCATCCACACCGCCCGCGGCCTGAGACTGCAGTCGGGCATCGAGTTTCATCTGGCGAAGGGCGCGATCCTGCGGCCGGTGCCGGACTACGGAGCCTACGCGGAGACATCGGTTTCGGTGGTTGCCGAGAAGTCGAACCGCGCGATGATCGTCGCCAGAAACGCCACGGACGTAGCCTTGACCGGTCCGGGGCGGATCGAGGCGGGAGGCGAACATTTCATCGCCGGCGCCGACGAGGCGATGGGCACGCTCGTTCCGGCGGAATTCCGCCCGCGGGTGGCGGTCTTCGAATCCTGCCGCGGCGTCCGCGTCGAAAGGCTGGAAATCGTCGATTCGCCGATGTGGACGCTGCATCTCGTCAATTGCGACAACGTCTATGTCGGCGGCGTGAAAGTGTCGAACAACCGGCGCATGCCCAACACCGACGGCATCGTGCTCGATGCCTGCCGGCATGCGGTGGTCGAGGACTGCGTCATATCGACGGCCGATGACGGCATCTGCCTGAAGACCAGTGCCGGGCCGGACGGCCGGGCGATCGGCGAGTGCGAAAACGTGCGGGTGCGGCGCTGCACGGTCGAAAGCAAAAGCTGCGCGCTCAAGATCGGCACCGAATCCTTCGGCGATTTCATCGACGTCGTCTTCGAGGACTGCCGCGTCCACGATTCCAACCGGGGACTGGGGCTGTTTTCGCGCGATGGCGGGCAGATGACCGATATCCGCTTCTCCCGGATAGAGGTCGATTGCCACGAGACGCTCGACGGCTTCTGGGGATCGGGCGAGGCGCTGACGGTGACGGTGGTCGACCGCATCCCCACCCGCCGGGCCGGCGCCGTCCGCGACCTCCTCGTCGAGGACCTGCACGGCCAGATGGACGGCGCGATCGCGCTCGTCTCGACGTCGGCGGCGGGGATCCACGGCGTCAAGCTTTCGCGGCTGCGGCTTCGCCAGCGCAAGGGCCCGCTCGGGACCGGACTTCGCTATGATTTGCGGCCCACGCAGGCGGACATCGCGCCGAGCGCCGAGGCCGCCGGCCGGGCGAACGCGTGGACGAAGGGGGCCGACGGGCGCGTGATCGGCCTGGTCGATTACCCGGGAGGCATGCCGGCGCTGTTTACCGCCGGCATCGAGGGGATCTCGATCGAAGAGACACAATTTGAACGGCCGCAACCGGTTCCGGCAGGCTGGAACACAGAGGCCGTCGTCCACGACATGGACCGAACCTGACGGGAGCAGGGAATGGGAAATCTGAAACTGACGAGTGTCACCAAGTCGTTCGGCGCGCTGACCGTGCTGCATGACATCGACCTGACGATCGACAACGGCAAGTTCGTGGTGTTCGTCGGCCCGTCCGGCTGCGGCAAGTCCACCCTGCTGCGGATCATCGCGGGGCTGGAGGATATCAGCGGCGGCGGCATAGAGATCGGCGGGCGCGACGTCGTCCACCTGTCGCCGGCCGAGCGGAAGATCGCCATGGTCTTCCAGTCCTATGCGCTCTACCCTCATATGAGCGTGCGCAAAAACCTCGCCTTCGGGCTCGAGAACCTGAAGTTCAAGCGCAGCGAGATCGACGCTCGCATCGCGGAGGCGGCGCGCATGCTGGCGCTCGAGCCCTATCTGGACCGCAAGCCGCGCCAGCTTTCCGGCGGCCAGCGCCAGCGCGTCGCGATCGGCCGTTCCATCGTGCGCAATCCCGATATCTTCCTCTTCGACGAGCCGCTCTCCAACCTCGACGCGGCGCTGCGCGTGCAGACGAGGGCGGAAATAACCCGGCTGCACCGCCAGCTGAAGACGACGATGATCTACGTCACCCACGATCAGGTCGAGGCGATGACCATGGCCGACGAGATCGTGGTCCTCAACGGCGGCCGGATCGAGCAGGTGGGGACGCCGCTCGAGCTCTTCGACAAGCCGAGAAACCTCTTCGTTGCCGGTTTCCTCGGCTCGCCGCGCATGAACATTCTGAAGGGCAAGGTGGTGGCCGTCGGCGAAACAGGCGTGACGGTCGATGTGGGATACGGCGTGCCGCTCCAGGCCCGGATCGATCCTGCCGCGGTGACCGTCGGGCAGGCCGTGCTCCTCGGCATAAGGCCCGCCCATTTCGCGGTCGGCGGCGAGGGGCTGCCTTTCGTCGTCCAGTATCACGAGAGCCTCGGCACAGAGACCTATGTCTACGGAACGTTCGAGGGGAGCGAGGAACAGGTCATCGTCCACCAGGCCGGCCATTTCGCGCCGGAGCGGGGCGCCCTTCTGCGGATCATGCCGCAGCCAGGCCGGATGCACGTCTTCGACCCCGACAGCGGCCTTGCCCTGCCGCGCGCCATCGAGGAACGGAGTGCGGCCCATGAGCACGCCTAAGTCGACCGATCTCGGCGGCCGCGCGCTGGATTTCGTGATGGGCATCGTCGAGGCGCCGATCAACGGGTTCGAACGGCTGATGGGCAGGAAGAGGATGCCCTATCTGTTCCTTGCGCCGAACCTCGTTCTTTTCGGGATCTTCACCTTCCTGCCGATCGCGATCGCCGTCGGTTATGCCTTCACCGGGGGCACCGGACTTTTCGTCTCGGACCGGCCCTTCGTCGGTTTCGACAATTTCCGCCAGCTCCTGCAGTGCGAGGATTATCTCCGTCCCGGAAGCTGCCGCGAATCCCTGTTCTGGACGGCGATCTGGAACACGCTCTGGTTCGTCGGCTTCAACGTCGTGGCGACCCTGCTGGTGGCACTGGTGACGGCTCTCATCCTCAACAGGGCGATCGCCGCGCGCGGTTTCTTCCGCGCCATGTTCTTCTATCCGGTGCTGCTGTCGCCGGTCGTCATCGGCCTGATCTGGAAATGGTTCCTCGACCGCAACGGCCTGCTCAACGCCTTCCTGCAGATGCTCGGCGTGCCGCCGGAAATCTTTCTGCTCGACGTGGGCTGGTCGCGCTTCTTCGTCGTCGTGGTCTCGGTCTGGTTCCATATGGGCTTTTACACCCTGATCCTTCTCGCCGGCCTGCAGGCCATTCCGAAGGACCTTTACGAAGCCGCCGCCATCGACGCGGCTTCACCCCGGCGCACCCTGTTCCGCATCACGCTTCCGCTTCTCGGGCCGAACCTGCTCGTCGTGCTGATCCTGCTGATGATCCGCTCGGTGCAGATCTTCGACGAAGCCTGGGTGCTCACCAATGGCGGCGGGCCCGGCACCGCCAACAGCTTCATCGTGCAGTACATCTACCAGATGGCCTTCGGCAGCGATCTGCGCCTGTTCGGCCTGGCTTCGGCCGCTTCGGTGCTGATGGGCCTCGTGCTGCTGGCCCTGACGCTCATACAACTGCGGCTCGGCCGCAAGATGGAGTCCTGACATGTCGCAAGGTCTCTCCCCCATCGCCTTCCTGACCCGCACCCGCCGGCCGGGGCGGATCGGGCTCACCGACATTCTCTCCTGGGCCTGGCTGATCCTCGGCACGCTTGCGGTGCTCGTCCCGGTCGTCTGGGCGGGGCTTTCCTCGCTCAAGCCGGCCGCCGAGATCACCCGCTTCCCCCCGACGCTGCTGCCGCGCGTGGCGGTCCAGCAGACCGTGCCGGGCTTCGATGCGCCGCTCAGCCTCTGGACCGTCAATGTCGACGGCCAATCTCGCGAGATGGCGATGATCCGCCGCATCGGACTGAAGGCCCAGATGGTCGATCCGAACAACCCGGGAACGCCGGTCAGCGTCGACGTGAAAAGCATGTCCCCGGTCCAGCGGCTCACCGTCGCGACCGAGAACTACACCGATCCCCTGACCCGTTTCGACTTTCTCACCTTCCTGAAGAATTCAGTCTTCGTCACCTTCGTCGCGACGCTGCTGACGCTCATCGTCAATGCGCTTGCCGCTTTCGCCCTGTCGAAATACCGGTTCCGGGGCGAGAAGGCGATCTTCGTGCTGATCATCTCGACGCTGATGATCCCGCTGACGGTGGTCATGGTGCCTGCCTATCTCGTCGTCGTCGGAGTCGGCCTGGTGGACAGTCTCTGGGGCATCATCATCCCGACGATCGCCTCGCCGACGGGCGTCTTCCTGCTGCGCCAGTACATGCTCACCATCCCCGACGAACTCATCGAGGCGGCCCGCGTCGATGCCGCGAGCGAGTTCCGGATCTTCTGGCGCATCATCCTGCCGCTGACGGCGCCGGCGCTCGCGGTGCTGGCGATCTTCTCGGTCCTGTGGCGCTGGAACGATTTCCTCTGGCCGCTGATCGTGCTCAGCAGCCGCGAGAATTTCACGCTGCAGGTCGGCCTCAATGCCTTCCAGGGTGAGTTCTCCGTGCAGTGGAACTACATTCTCGCCATGACCTTCCTGAGCCTCGCTCCGGTCACCCTCGTCTTCCTGTTCCTGCAGAAATACATCACCACCGGCATTGCCGGCACGGGCATGAAATAGCTCACTTGCGGGGTGGCGCGACGCTGCCCCGCAGCACCAGCTTGCAGCCGAGCTCCAGCCGGTAGGCCGGCCGCAACGGGTCGTTGGCAAGCAGCCTCTGCTCCAGAAGGCCGATGGCGGCTGCCCCCAGCCGGTCGGTAGGTAACTGCACCGTCGAGAGCGGCGGCATGCTGAACTCTCCGGGCACGATATCGTCGAAGCCGAGCACGGAGATGTCCTCGGGCGCGCGGATACCGAGAGCGGCGAACGCCCTGAGACAGCCGAGCGCGAGATTGTCTGCGGCGCAGAAGATGGCGGTCGCGCCCCTCAAGGTCCGGTCTTCGGCAATGAGCTGGCGAACCGCCTGCTCGCCCTGCGCGGGCTCGTATCCCTCCGCCTCGACGATCATCTCCGGCAAGGGGGCAAGTCCTGCCGCAAGATGCGCGTCCGCATAACCATCATATCGCCGGCGGATGGTGGTCCGGCCTTTCCAGGTCAGGTGCAGGATGCGGCGATGGCCGAGCGACAGCAGGTGTTCGGTTCCCTGCCGGGCGCCGAAGCGGTTTTCGCCGGTCACCGTGTCGACGAGCATCGAGGGGTCCTCGCCGTTGAGGATGACGAGAGGCGTGCGCCCGCCGGCAAGCGCGCGGATCAATTCGGGACGGTCGTCGTTGAGGACAACTATTCCGTCGACATTTTCGGCCTGGGCCATGCGACGCACCTCGCCGGCGTCGATCCGGCTGCCGGCGCTGACGAAGGGGACGATGCGGATGCTGAGCCGCTCGCATTCCTGGCGCAGGCCGTTCAGCATCGTCCAGCTCACCAGGTTGATATCGCTGTGAGCCGCCGCTTCGGCGGTGACGGCAAGAAGGATCGTGCGAAGCGTCGCGATCGTGGCGCGGCTGCGGCGTTTTTCCAGATAGCCCAGCCTTTGGGCGGAGCTGAGCACCCGGTCTCGGACTTCCACGGATATGGGGGCAGTGCCGTTAAGGACGTGTGACGCGGTGCTGAGCGAAACGTTGGCGTCCCGGGCAATATCTTTCAAGCCGATCTTGGCTTTCAACAGGGTCTTCTTTCAATTCGAGCCGGGTTCCGAAGCGACGTTGCGAAAACTGCCCGGATATCTGCGGGCATGATCCGTTGCCGGAGCGGTGCCTCGTCCCCTGATGCGATCAATGGCGCCCATCATGTTTCCCGCGTCCTTTCAATGCAAGAAAATCTTGGAGCTTTTCCGCCGCCACGGCGTTGTTCTGGGCGCCCGGGATTTCCCGATGGCGGGCATGCAGGCGTGATCCGGTGGATCCGCCCAACCGATAACAGCGCAGCCGTGGTGTCTTCCATACACGACGGCGCCCGACACACAGCCGAGACCGCCGGAACGACCCGGACGCTCGCAGGTTTGGTCGGGTGAGCATTTTTTGGAGACATTCATGGACGAGGATTTGCACAAGGACTACGACGAACTTCGCTCATTTCAACGTTATTACGCTGATGGCCAGATCCAGCGTCGCGTTCAGTCGATGTACCGGTTCGAGGATCCGGCCGAAACCGTTTTCGATGAGCTTTTGCGGAGGCTGGGTCAGGTGAGCGAACCGTCTTCCGCGGCGGCTTTTGGCGACGCGGTTCCGGGCGAAGGGGCCCGAGCGGCCCCGGCGGGTTCCCGCATGAAAGCGGAGGAATAGGCGCCACCTGGCATAGGCCCAGCGGGCGCGTGAATCCGCTACAGGCTCTCGGCCTTAAGGAACGCCTCGAAAATCACCCGGTGCCCCTCGTCGTTCGGGTGGGTGATATCGGGGGAGGCGAGGGCGCCGTCGCCGAAGACGATCATCGACTCGTAGACCGGTGCGTAGAAAACCGAAAACCGTTCTGCGAGTTCTTTTACCGCTCCGACATAAGCCTCGAATCCCTCGCGCGTCTGACCTGTAAAGCCGGCGCTGCCGACCGATAAACCCGCGTCGGGGAGAGAGGGCGGGCTGCCGATCGCGATCCTTCCGCGATGGCCGGCCGCGACGAGGGCCTCGAGTATCCTGGTGTAGTCCCGCACGAAACCCGCAACGTTCATCGTCTCCGGCGCCGCCGTGTATCGGGCGTCGTTATAACCGTAGAGGATCAGGATCGCATCCTGGTGAGGCCGGTCGAGAAGCGCTGCGTCAAACCGGTCGACACCATTGTCCGGCCTCGGTTTTCCGTCGGCGAGCCTCGACCCCTGCAGCACGGTTCCCGGAATTGCATGATTGCGGATCGGAAAGCCATCGACCGTTTCGGCTAACAGCCCCGGCCAGGCACATTCGGACCGGGTGGCATTGAACCCGGCGGTGATGCTGTCGCCGAAAACGCGGGTGCCGGAAATTCCGAGCGATTTCAGATGCTCCCTAAAGGTCATCAGGTCTCCTTCATTTTCCCGCTTGACAAGGATCGGGCTAATCCTGTTTATACGTATTAGCTGCTAATACGCATTAGCAGTCAAGAGGGATCGGGAGGATGTTGCGTGGCCACGCCTAAGCGCTTGACACAGCATGACATTGCGAAACTCGCGGGCGTCAGCCAGGCGACCGTTTCGCTTGTGCTGAACGGTGCGCCGACAGCTCTGGCGCGCATTCCGCAGGAAACCCGCGAGCGGGTCCGGCAGGTCATCCGCACCACCGGTTATGTCGCAGATCCAATCGCGCGGCGCATGGCCAAGGGGCTGAACCGGATTCTCGGCGTGTTCACCTACGAGCCGGCGTTTCCGAGCGCCCAGGCGGATTTCTTCACGCCCTTCCTGCTCGGCATCGAGGAAGAGGCGCAGATCCAGAATTACGACCTTCTGCTCCTGACCGGTGCGGGCGTCGGCAAGGACCGCAAGATCTTTGCGGACGGCAATCGCCTGAGGATCGCCGACGGCTGCCTCGTGCTCGGCCGCGAATTCGACCGCGCCGAGCTGACGCGGCTGGTGGCCGGCGACTATCCGTTCGTGGCGATCGGCCGGCGCGAGGATGCCGGCGGGCCGGTTCCCTATGTCGGCGGCGACTATGCGAACGGCACCCGGGCGCTGGTCGGGAAGGCGAGGGCGCTGGGGCATTCCAGGCTCGCCTATATCGGCCCGCCGGGGCCGGCGGAATCGACCGCCGATCGCTGGAAGGGCTTTGCCGCCGCTCTTGGCGAGGGGCTGGAACTCGTTCTGCATGTCGAGGCGGCCGGCCGGCCGGCGGGGGAGATCCTCGATGCTCTGCTCGCCGGCGGCGCCACCGTCGCCTTCTTCGTCGAACTTGCCGATGCGGTGCGCGTCGAAGCCGCTGCCCGCGAGCGCGGCCTTTCCATTCCCGGCGATTTTTCTGCGGTCGTGCTCGGCAGCCATATCCGCGCCGAGCGCAGCCATGTGCAGTTCACCGCTTTCGACATTCCCCGCGAGGAGATGGGCCGGCAGGCGACGGCCATGCTGGTGCGCCGCATCGAAAGCGGAGATGCCGGCGGCCAAATTCTTCTGACCTGTGAACCGGTCGAGGGCGAAACCCTTGGACCCGCAAAAAGACGGACATGACCAACGTGACAGAGATGCATACGGATATTCTGGTGGTAGGCGGCGGTCTCGGCGGCGTCGCGGCAGCACTCGGCGCATGCCGGGCGGGCCGCAGCGTGATCATGACCGAGGAGTTCGACTGGATCGGCGGCCAGCTGACCAGCCAGGCGGTGCCGTCGGACGAACATACCTGGGTCGAGCAGTTCGGCATCACCCGCTCCTACCGGAAGCTGCGGGAAGGCATCCGCCGCTATTACCGCGACCACTATCCGCTGACCGAGGGCGCTCGGGCCTGGGGCGACCTCAATCCCGGCGCCGGCTGGGTCAGCCGCATCTGCGCCGAGCCGCGCGTCAGCCTCGCCGTCATGGAAGCGATGCTGATGCCCTATCGCGGCGCCGGCAAACTGAAGGTGCTGCAGCCCTACCGCCCGGTTGCCGCTGATGTCGAGGGCGATACGGTCCGCTCCGTCACCGTCCGTCATCGCGATACCGGCCGCGAGATCACCATTTCCGCCGCCTATATCCTCGATGCCACCGAACTTGGCGACCTCTTGCCGATGACCGGCACCGAATATGTGAAAGGCTTCGAGGCCCAGTCCGATACCGGCGAGCCGAGCGCACCGTCCGAGGCGCAGCCGGACAATGTCCAGGCCGTATCGATCTGCTTTGCGATCGACCATGTCGACGGCGACCAGACGATCGACAAGCCGGAGAACTACGACTACTGGCGCAAGTACCAGCCGCATTTCTGGGGCGGTCCGCTGCTCGGGTTCACGGCGCCGCATCCGCGCACGCTGGACTTCACCACCCGCTCGTTCACGCCCAATCCGAACGACGATCCGCTCGCCGTCGATGCCGACCAGCGCAAGGGCGGCGGCGACGAGAACCTCTGGATCTTCCGCCGCATCGCGGCCCGCAACAATTTCGTGCCCGGCGCCTACGCCTCCGATATCTGCCTCGTGAACTGGCCGATGATCGACTACATGGAAGGCACGATCATCGACCTTTCCGAAGAGGACAAGGCTAGGCAGCTCAAGTCGGCCGCCGACCTTTCCTACTCGCTGTTCTACTGGCTGCAGACCGAGGCGCCGCGCGTCGATGGCGGCCAGGGTTTTCCGGGGCTGCGGCTGCGCGGCGACATCACCGGCACCGAGCACGGGCTCGCCATGGCCCCCTATATCCGCGAGAGCCGCCGCATCAAGCCGGTCACCCGCATCGTCGAGCAGGACCTGTCCTATTCGGTGCGCGGAGAGAAGGGCGCGGTCAACTACCGCGACAGTATCGGCATCGGCATGTACCGCATCGACCTGCATCCCTCGACCGGCGGCGATAACTATATCGACGTGCCGTCCTGCCCGTTCGAGATCCCGCTCGGCGCGCTTCTGCCTCAGCGGGTGACGAACCTCATCCCGGCCGGCAAGAATATCGGCACCACCCATATCACCAACGGCTGCTACCGGCTGCACCCGGTCGAGTGGAACATCGGCGAAGTCGCCGGCATGCTCGCCGCCCATTGCCTCGATAAGGGTCTTACGCCGCACCAGGTCCAGGAAAACGACGGCAAGCTCCACGATTTCCAGAGAGAGCTCGGCCGCGAAGGCATCGAAATGCGCTGGCCGGATATCGCCGCCTACTGAGGACGGCCTTCGGCCTGTCTGTCTAAACCATCTTTGGAGGAGGAACGGGAATGAACTATCATCGGACACTGAAATCCGCGGTCGCGGCGCTGGCCCTGGCCTTGCCGCTCGGCATGTCGCCGCTTGGGGGCGGCATCGCCAGCGCGCAGGATGCGGTCAACCTGCGCATGACGATCTGGAGCGCCAACGAGGCGCATCTGAAACTCTTCAACGACATCGCCGCAGGCTTCAAGAAGGACCATCCGAACGTCACCGTGACCTACGAGTCGCTGCCGTTCGAAACCTATACGACGGCCCTGACGACCCAGATCGCCGGCGGCAATGCGCCCGACATGGCCTGGATTTTCGAAACCGCCGCCTATGACTTCGTCAATTCCGGTGCGCTCTTTCCACTCACGGACACGCTGAAGGCCACCAAGGGCTATAACGCGGAAGAGCTGAGCGCCACGGCTGCCGAGCGCTGGACCAAGGACGGCAAGCTCTATGCCTATCCGTTCTCGACCTCGCCGTTTGCGATGTTCGTCAACAACGACATCATCAAGGCAGCCGGTGCCAAGACGCCGGCGGAAATGATCGCGGCCGGGCAATGGACCTGGGAGAACGCCATCGCCACGGCATCCGCCGTCGGAAAGGTGCCGGGCAAGGGTGGCCTGATCGTTCGCGACTTCAACTACCAGACCTGGCAGAACCTCGCCTCCGTCTGGAACGGCTGGGGCGCCTCGCCCTGGAGCGCAGACGGCAAGACCTGCACGATGACCGAAAAGCCGATGGTCGACGCGCTGACCTTCATCCACCAGGCGGCCTTCAAGAACAAGGCGATGCCGGGTCCCGGCGAGAGCGTCGATTTCTTCGCCGGCAATGCCGCGATGACCATCACCCAGATCAGCCGCGCCTCGCTTCTGCCGAAGGACAAGCCGTTCGCCTGGGATCTCGTGCCGCTGCCGAAGGGTCCGGCGGGTGACTATGCCCTGATCGGCCAGGCCGGCGTCGGCGTCATGCAGGCGGGCAAGAACGCCAAGACGGCCGCCGAATTCGTCGCCTATATGACGAACCCGGAAAACTCGGCCAAGCTCAGCCAGTTCTTCCCGTCGGCCCGCAAATCGCTGCTGAACGCCGAAGTCCTGAAGAAGACCAACCCGCTGCTCAGCCAGGAGCAGATCGACAAGGTCGTGATCTCCGGCATCGCCACCGGCAAGGTTATTCCGGGCCACACCGGCTTTGCGCAGATCCAGCAGGCGGTTCGCTCCGGCCTCGATGCAGTCTGGCGCCCGGACGCGAATATCCCGGCAGCCCTCCAGCAGATCTGCGGCCAGATCGGCCCGCTTCTGAAGCGCTAAGGGAATAGTCGATGGCTGTCGTGCCGCAAACCGCCCGTCCGGAAGGCCGCTCCTCATCGTCGTTCTGGACGGTCGCGCGGCGCGACAGCCTCGCCGGCCTTCTCTTCATCGCCCCGCAGCTGATCGGGATCACGCTGTTCGTGCTGATCCCGCTCTGCCTCGTCTTCTGGTATTCGCTGCACGAGTGGAACGTGCTCGCCAATACCTTCACCTATACCGGCGCCACCAACTACCAGATGCTGCTGGAGGATCCGAGCCTGCCCTCGGTGCTCGGCGCGACGGCGGTCTTTTCGGCAGGGCTGGTGATCTTCAACCTCAGCCTGGCGCTGCTGCTCGCCGTCCTGCTCAACCAGAAACTCGCCGGCATCACCATCTTCCGCACGCTGTTCTTCTCGCCGGTCGTCGTGTCGCTGGTCGCCTGGACGATCGTCTGGGGTTTCCTTCTGCAGAAGAACGGCGGCATCAACGGCGTGCTGCTCGTCTTCGGCATCGAGGGGCCGAACTGGCTGCGCGAACCGGTAACGGCGATGATCTCGGTGATCGTGGTGCAGGTCTTCAAGAATGTCGGCCTCAACATGATCCTGTTCCTGGCCGCCCTCCAGGGCGTGCCGAACGAGCTTTACGAAGCGGCCCGCATCGATGGCGCCCCGCGCTTCAAGCAGTTCCGCCGCATTACCCTGCCGCTGATCAGCCCGACCATCCTTTTGACCTCGATCATCACCATCGTCGGTTCGCTGCAGGTGTTTGCGCAGATCGCGGTGCTGACGCAGGGCGGGCCGGGTCTGACGACCACGGTGCTGGTCTATTACCTCTACCAGCAGGCTTTCCAGTTCCATTTCTTCGGTTACGGCTCGACGCTGTCGATCATGCTGTTTGCGATCGTCGTCGTGCTCACCTTCGCCCAGTGGCAGATGCGCAAGAGGATCGTCTTTTATGAAAGCTGAGCTCTCCCCGCGCAGACAAGTTTTTCTCTACGGCCTGCTCTGCGTTCTGCTGATCCCCTTCGTCTTTCCGACCTGGTGGATGGTGACGTCGTCGGTCAAGCCGATCAGCGACATCTTCGCCTTTCCGCCGCAGCTCGTGCCGGAAAGATACGACTGGACGACCTATTCCAAGGTGTTCGAACTGCAGCCCTTCGTGAAGCAGTACTGGAATTCCGCCTATATCGCGGCGCTGGTGACGGTCGGCACGATGATCGTCTCGTCCATGGCCGGCTATGCCTTCGCGCGCATCAGGTTCCCGTTCGCCAATGCGATCTTCATGGTCGTTCTGCTTGGGCTGCTCATCCCCTCGGAAGTGACGATCGTGCCGCTGTTCCAGATGTTCCTGAAGGCGGGCATGGTCAACACGCACTGGCCGCTCATCCTGGCGCCGATTTTTGGCGCGCCGAGCGTGTTCGCGACATTCGTGATGCGGCAGTTCTTCATCGCGCTGCCCGCCGAACTCGAAGAGGCGGCGCGGGTCGATGGCCTCGGGCGCTTCAAGATCTTCCGCAAGATCGCGCTGCCGCTGGCAAGGCCGGCGCTCGCGTCGGTGGCGATCTTCACCTTCCTGCATTCCTGGAACCTCTATCTCGAGCCGATCGTGTTTCTGTCCAGTGCCGACAAGTTCACGCTGCCGCAGGCGCTGACGCAATATACCGACGCCTATGGCGGCCCGATGTGGAACATCCAGCTTGCCGCGGCGACGCTCACGGCGCTGCCCGTCCTCATCGTCTTCATCATCGCGCAGAAGCAATTCGTCGAAGGGCTCGCGCATACCGGCCTCAAAGGCTGAAGAACCGGATTTCCTATGGCTGAAGTTACCCTTTCCAACGTCCGCAAGAGCTATGGCGCCGTCGATATCATCCACGGCATCGACCTGGGCATCAGCGATGGCGAGTTCGTCGTCCTGGTCGGACCCTCCGGCTGCGGCAAGTCCACGCTGCTGAGAATGGTGGCCGGGCTGGAGACCATCACCGGCGGCGAGGTGAGGATCGGCGCGCGGGTGGTCAACGATCTCGATCCGAAGGACCGCGACATCGCCATGGTGTTCCAGAACTATGCGCTTTATCCGCATATGACGGTCGCGACCAATATGGGCTTTTCGCTGGAACACCGCGGCGGCAGCAAGGCCGAGATTGCCGAACGGGTGAAATGGGCGGCCGATATCCTCGGCCTTGCGCCGCTGCTCGACCGCTATCCGCGCCAGCTCTCCGGCGGCCAGCGCCAGCGTGTCGCCATGGGTCGGGCGATCGTGCGCAATCCGCAGGTCTTCCTGTTCGACGAGCCGCTGTCGAACCTCGATGCGAAACTGCGCGTCGTCATGCGCGGCGAGATCAAGAGCCTGCACCAGAGGCTGAAGACCACCACCATCTACGTCACCCACGACCAGGTCGAGGCGATGACGATGGCCGACAAGATCGTCGTCTTGAACGGCGGCCGGGTCGAGCAGATCGGCGCGCCGCTCGAACTCTATGACCGGCCGGCCAATCAGTTCGTCGCCGGCTTCATCGGGTCGCCGTCGATGAATTTCCTCAACGGGACGATCACGGCCGAAGGTTTCGCAGCGCCTGGAATCGTGCTGCCGCTGCCTGCGGCAGCGCAGTTCCACGCGGATCGAAAGGCGGTTTACGGTATCCGCCCCGAACATTTCGCCCTCGACGAAAACGGCGTGCCGGCGGAAATCATTCTGGTCGAGCCGATGGGGTCTGAGACGCAGGTGACGATGAAGCTCGGCGAAACCCCTGTCACCGGCGTTTTCCGTGAACGGGTTTCGCTGTCGCCGGGTGCGACGATCCGGGTGCGGCCCGATCTCGATAATGTCCATCTCTTCGCCGCCGATGGCGGCCAGCGTTTGAACTGAGGCACGCCATGCCGAACTATCCTGAAACCAGGCTCACCGAAGCGCTGCGCGGCGGCGAATTCCCGGTCATCGTTTCGCTGGCGCGCCATGATCTCGATCTCGCCAGGGCGGCAATCGGGGCGGGGGCGTTCGCCATCAAGGTGCATCTCAACGCCTACCACCGCGCGACCGGCACGACCTTCGGCAGCTTTGCGGACGAGCGGCCGTTTTTCGAGCAGCTTGCAACGCTCGGGGTGCCGTTGCTGGTCATGGCGGGGCAGGAAAAGGTGCCGAGCGCAGAAGAGATGGACGCGCTTGCCGACCTCGGCTTCGAGGGCTTCAACATCTACTTCAGCGAGATGCAGCCGCATCTTCTTCAGTCGCGGCTGAGGCCGATGCCGGCACTCGGCGAAAAGAGCACGGACGAGGATCTGCGCAAGATCCTCGAGATCCCCGGGGCGATGATGGAAGCATCCGTCGCCTCGTTCGAGGATTACGGCAAGCCGCTTAACGAGAAGGATCTCGCGCGTTACCGCGATATAACCGCCAAGGCGGGCATCCCCGTCATCGCGCCGAGCCAGAAGCGGTTCACCGCCGAAGACATGCCCAGGCTGAAGGACGCCGGCATCGCCGCGCCGTTGCTCGGCGTCATCGTCACCGGCACGACGCCGTCGAGCATGGAGGCGGCGGTGAGGCCGATCGCCAAGGCGGCACGCGGCCTCGGCGCAGCTTCGTCGGCACACCGGGCCGATTGACGCTGACTTCCGGCGGTCAACTCCCGGCGGGTGGCCTTGCGTCGTCCGCACCGCTCGTGAACCAGACGATGAGTTCCGCGGTATTGCGCAGCCCGCAGGCGCGCATGAGACGCGCACGGTGGGACTCGATCGTCCTTTTCGACAGGTTGAGTTCCTCGGCGATTTCCGCGTTGCTCTTGCCCTGGGTCACCAGGGCGACGATCTGGCGTTGCCGGTCCGTCAGCGCGACGCTGCGGCTTGCGACCGGCCGGGCCATGGGTTCGAAACAGTAAAGCGCCTCGGCGAAGGGGTTGACGGCATGATGGCTGCGGCCGCGCACCCGGCACCAGAAGCGGCTGCCATCGCTGGCGGTCATGATCCGCTCGTCATAATAGACCCGGCCGCCGGGCAGGTGGGTCTGCCACATGTGCCCCGTGCGGACGAAGTCTGACAGTTTCGGGTACAGGCGGGCGAAGCTCTGGTCGACGAGTTCTTCACGGGCATAACCGAAAAGGTTCGCGAATTCCGCATTGCAGTCGCGGATGATACGATGCGTGGCATAGACGAGCGGCACCGGCAGTTCCGACAGCAGGAAACGAAAACTGTCCGGGCTTGCCGTCATCCAAATATCCATTTCTCGCACGAAATGCCGTATTTATACGGCTAACCGGGCGAGGCGATCAAGACTTACTCTCCCGTGGCATGAAAGCTTCCGGGGGGAAGCTGGACGGAGGAAATTGTGATGAGGAAGGTATTCAAGACAGCGGCGGAATCGCTGGCGGATACATTGTTCGACGGCATGACGATCATGTCCGGTGGCTTTGGCCTCTGCGGCATACCGATGAGCCTGATCGAGGCCATCCGGCTCGCGGGCGTGACGAACCTGACGGTCATATCCAACAATGCAGGCGTTGACGGATACGGTCTCGGCATCCTTCTCGAAACGCGGCAGATCCGCAAGATGGTGTCGTCCTATGTGGGCGAGAACAAGCTTTTCGCCCAGCAGTTTCTGGCGGGCGAGCTGGAACTGGAATTCAATCCGCAGGGCACGCTTGCCGAGCGCATTCGCGCCGGCGGCGCCGGCATCCCGGCCTTCTACACGAAGACCGGCGTCGGCACGCTGGTCGCCGAAGGAAAGGAAGTGCGCCGGTTTGGAGACGACGACTATGTGATGGAGACGGGCCTTTTTGCCGATCTTGCCATCGTCCATGCGTTCAAGGGCGATACGGAGGGCAACCTCGTTTACCGCAAGACCGCGCGGAACTTCAACCCGATGATGGCGACGGCGGCCAAGGTCACGGTCGCCGAGGTGGAGCACCTGGTGCCGGCCGGCGAAATCGATCCCGACCATATCCATACGCCGGGCATTTTCGTGCAGCGCGTGCTCGAGGTGAAGGACGCCGACAAGCGCATCGAACAACGCACGACCCGCTCAAAGACCGAGAAGGAGCTTGCCTGATATGGCCTGGACTCGCGAACAGATGGCGGCGCGTGCAGCCCGCGAAATTGAAGACGGCTTCTACGTCAATCTCGGGATCGGTATCCCGACACTGGTGGCAAACTATATCCCGGCCGGGGTGGACGTGACCCTGCAGAGCGAAAACGGCATGCTGGGCATGGGACCTTTCCCCTTCGAGGGCGAGGAGGATGCGGACCTCATCAATGCCGGCAAGCAGACGATCACCGAGCTGCCGCGAACCAGCTATTTCTCCTCGGCCGACAGCTTCGCGATGATCCGCGGCGGCCATATCGACCTGTCCATTCTCGGCGCCATGCAGATTTCCGAAAGCGGTGACCTCGCCAACTGGATGATCCCCGGAAAGATGGTCAAGGGCATGGGCGGCGCCATGGACCTCGTCGCCGGGGTGAAGAAGGTCGTGGTGGTGATGGAGCACGAGGCCAAGGGCGAACCGAAGCTTCTGAAGGAATGCAACCTTCCGCTCACCGGCCGGCGGGTGACCGATCTCGTGATCACCGATCTTGGCGTCTTCACGATCGCCCGCCACGGCGCGCCGAAAATGACCCTGATCGAGACGGCGCCCGGCGTGTCCGTCGAGGAGATCAGGGGGAAGACCGAGGCGCCCTTCGACGTCGCCTTGGCGGCTCAAAGCATGGCGTCCTGAGACCCGTTCCCGGGCGGCGGGCTCGGCAGAGCCTGCCGCATTGGGGTCAGGAAAGTTCATACGGCAGCGGCAGGCGCTGGTTGTGGTTGACCGTGAGCTTGTGCTTCAACGGCGGCACGGCCCGGCTCGCGCAGTTGGCGCGATCGCAGATGCGGCAGGATATGCCGATCGGCTCGAAGCTGGTCTTCTGGGTGACGTTGAGGTCGTCGGCGTAAACGAATTCATCCGTATAGGAAATCTCGCAGCCGATCGCGAGGGCATAGCTCGACTGGGCGGTGCGGAAGCCGCCGATGCCCTTGCTGGTCAAGGTGGCGAGGCAGAGATACCGTACCCCATCGGGCGTTTCGGCAAGCTGGCGGATGATGCGCCCGGGCGTTTCGAAGGCCTGGTGGGCGTTCCACAAAGGGCAGGCGGCGCCGAAGCGGGCGAATTGCAGCTTCGTCGCGCTGTGCCGCTTGGTGATGTTGCCGGCCCGGTCGATCCGCGCGAAAAAGATCGGCACCCCTTTCAGTCCCGGCCGCTGCAGGGTCGAGAGCCTGTGGCAGACCTGCTCCAGCGAGGTGCCGAAGCGCGCGGCGAGCAGTTCGAGATCGTGGCGCAGTTCGCGGGCGGTGCGCAGGAAGGTCTGGTAGGGCATCAACAGCGCGCCTGCAAAATAGTTGTGCAGCCCGATCCGGCAGATGTCGGCGGCCTCCTCGGTCCGGAACCCCGCATCGCGGACGATCGTTTCGACGACCTCCCCGGCATGGAGCTGCGCGATCTGGACCGCGATCTGAAAGACCCGCGTGTGGGCGGCGGCATAGGGGTTGATGGACAGCAGGCGTGACGCGGGGTCGTAGCGGCGCAGCTCGTTCTTGTCTTGCCCGTGAACCACGCGAACGCCAAACCGGCGGTCGAGGAAACCCGTCAGCGTCGCGTAGCTGTCGTCCTTCCGGTCGCCGAGCTCATGGGCGAGTTTCTCCGCAAGCACGTCGAGTTCGTGGACGTAGTTGTCGACGAAATGGAAGAAGTCCCGGACCTCTTCATAGGGCGTCAGCTCGACGGCCGCCGTCAGGTCGAGCCGGTCGTCCATGCTGGCCAGCTGCTCGCTGTTGCGGCGATAGGCCTGGTGGCAGGCGATCAGGGCATGGGCGAAACCCGGCGCGTTGTGGGTGATGAGCTTCAGCTCCTGAAGGCTTGGCGCATAGGCGTCGAAGATCGGATCGGAGAGAGCCTCCAGAAGCGCGGAGACCAGCCGGTCGGTCTCGCCGGTCGAGAGCTCGGAAATGTTCAGCTGGAACTTGTCGGCCAGCGCGAGCAGGACGCTCGCCGAAACCGGCCGCTGGTTGCTCTCGATCTGGTTGAGATAGCTGGTCGAGATTCCCACCCGCTCCGCGAACTGGCTCTGGGTGGCGTTGTGGGCCATCCGCAATTCGCGCACCTTGCGTCCGATGAAGAGTTTGCCGACCGCCATTTTCACAACTTTGCAATTTTAAAAACACGTTTATATACTTTCACAATCACACCCGTTCAACGCTTTTCTCCGGGCGTGTCGATCGATAAAAGAGCGAGAATTTGAGGAGCGGACATGCGGGCAATTCTGGGCGAGGTCGAAAAGCGGCGGGCGGAGGCAAGGCTCGGCGGCGGGCAAAGGCGCATCGAGGCGCAGCATGCCAAGGGCAAGCTGACGGCGCGCGAGCGTATCGAGGTCCTGCTCGACGAGGGATCGTTCGAAGAATTCGACATGTACGTCACCCACCGCGCGGTCGATTTCGGCATGGCCGAGCAGAAGGTGGCTGGCGATGGCGTCGTCACCGGCTGGGGCACGATCAATGGCCGCCAGGTCTATGTCTTCTCCCAGGATTTCACGGTCCTCGGCGGCTCGCTCTCCGAAACCCATGCCCAGAAGATCTGCAAGATCATGGACATGGCCGTGCGCGTCGGCGCACCCGTGATCGGCCTCAACGACAGCGGCGGCGCCCGCATCCAGGAAGGCGTGGCTTCGCTCGCCGGTTATGCGGAAGTCTTTCGCCGCAATGCCGAGGCGTCGGGCGTCGTGCCGCAGATTTCCGTCATCATGGGCCCCTGCGCCGGCGGCGCCGTCTATTCGCCTGCGATGACCGACTTCATCTTCATGGTGCGGGACAGTTCCTACATGTTCGTCACCGGCCCGGACGTGGTGAAGACGGTGACCAACGAGATCGTCACGGCCGAAGAGCTCGGCGGCGCCGGCACCCACACGAAAAAATCCTCGGTCGCCGATGCCGCCTTCGATAACGACATCGAGGCGCTCGAGGCCGTTCGCCAGCTCTTCGACTTCCTGCCTCTGAACAACCGCGAAAAGCCGCCCGTCCGGCCCTTCCACGACGATCCGGCCCGTATCGAGAACCGCCTCGACAGCCTGATCCCGGACAGTGCGGCAAAACCCTACGACATGAAGGAACTGATCCTGGCGATCGCGGATGAGGGCGACTTCTTCGAGATCCAGGAGGCCTTTGCGAAAAATATCATCACCGGCTTCATCCGGCTCGAGGGCCAGACGGTCGGCGTCGTCGCCAACCAGCCGATGGTGCTCGCCGGCTGCCTCGATATCGATAGTTCCCGCAAGGCGGCGCGCTTCGTGCGCTTCTGCGACGCCTTCTCGATCCCGATCCTGTCGCTCGTGGACGTGCCGGGCTTCCTGCCGGGCGTCGCCCAGGAATATGGCGGCGTCATCAAGCATGGCGCAAAACTGCTCTTCGCCTATTCCGAGGCGACCGTGCCGATGGTGACGCTGATCACCCGAAAAGCCTATGGCGGCGCCTACGACGTCATGGCCTCGAAACATATCGGCGCCGATTTCAACTACGCCTGGCCGACCGCAGAGATTGCGGTGATGGGCGCCAAGGGCGCGACCGAAATCCTCTACCGTTCCGAACTGGGCGATCCCGAAAAGATCGCCGCCCGCACCAGGGAATATGAGGAACGTTTCGCCAATCCGTTCGTCGCGGCCGAACGCGGCTTCATCGACGAGGTGATCATGCCGCATTCGTCGCGCCGCCGCATCGCCCGGGCCTTTGCCTCGCTGCGCAACAAGCAGGTGACGACGCATTGGAAAAAGCACGATACGATTCCGCTTTAAGCCCGCCCGTGACGCCTGTTTCGACGCGCGTGGCCGCCAGACATGAATGCAGAAGGATCCGCAATGCCTAGACCGCCCGACATGACCAAACATCGCGGTTTTCCCTCCGGCATGCCGGGCCATGGCCATCATTTCACCATCCGGCGGGCGAACGAAAAGGGCGCGACGCCGCTCAAGGTCCTGCAGCGCCTTGCCCGCCCCGGCACGATCGAGCACAAGGTGGATGCGGCGTTCCTGCATGCGCTCTGGCATCACTTCGGAGCCGAACCGTTCGAGCGCGGCAATCTCGATGCCGGCCGGCTGAACTTGCTGTTCGGACGCGAGGTGGTGCCGGCGCAGGACGATTTCGACCCGGCCTCCTATGACGCGCTGCTGCGGATCGACGAGAAGGTCGCGCGCAGAACCTTTCCCGAATCCTTCGAAGACGTGATGGAAGTCTGATGGCCGCGATCAACAAGATCCTCATCGCCAACCGCGGCGAGATTGCCTGCCGGGTCATCAGGACGGCCCGCAAGATGGGCATTGCGACGGTTGCCGTCTATTCCGATGCGGATGCGGAGGCGCTGCATGTGAGACAAGCCGACGAGGCTGTCCATATCGGTCCCGCGCCGTCGTCCCAGTCCTATATCGTCATCGACAGGATCCTCGACGCGATCCGCAAGACCGGCGCCGATGCCGTGCATCCGGGCTACGGTTTCCTGTCCGAAAATCCCGCTTTCGCCGAAGCGCTCGAAAAGGCGGGCATCGCCTTCATCGGCCCGCCGGTCGGCGCCATCCAGGCGATGGGCGACAAGATCACGTCCAAGAAGATCGCCGCGGAAGCCGGCGTCTCCACCGTGCCCGGCCATATGGGGCTGATCGAGGATGCCGAAGAAGCGGTAAGAATCTCGGCCTCGATCGGTTATCCCGTCATGATCAAGGCGTCTGCCGGCGGCGGCGGCAAGGGCATGCGGATTGCCTGGAACGACGCCGAGGCCCGGGAAGGGTTCCAGTCCTCCCGCAACGAGGCCAAGAACTCGTTCGGCGACGACCGCATCTTCATCGAAAAATTCGTCGACCAGCCCCGCCATATCGAAATCCAGGTGCTCGGCGACCAGCACGGCAACACGCTCTATCTCGGCGAGCGCGAATGCTCGATCCAGCGCCGCAACCAGAAGGTCATCGAGGAGGCCCCGTCACCCTTCCTCGATGCGGCAACCCGCAAGGCCATGGGCGAACAGGCCGTCGCGCTTGCCAAGGCCGTCGGTTATTTCTCCGCCGGCACGGTCGAGTTCATCGTCGACGGCAGCCGGAACTTCTACTTCCTCGAAATGAACACCCGCCTGCAGGTGGAACATCCGGTCACCGAACTCGTCACCGGCATCGACCTCGTCGAGCAGATGATCCGGGTTGCCGCCGGCGAAACGCTGTCGTTCGGTCAGGACGACGTCAAGCTCACCGGCTGGGCGGTCGAAAGCCGGCTTTATGCCGAGGACCCCTACCGCAACTTCCTGCCTTCGATCGGCCGTCTCACCCGCTACCGCCCGCCCGCCGAAGGCGGGCAGGATGACGGCACCGTCGTCCGCAACGATACCGGCGTCTTCGAAGGCGGCGAGATCTCCATGTATTACGACCCGATGATCGCCAAGCTGTGCACCTGGGCGCCGGATCGCGTGGGGGCCATCGACGCGATGGGCAAGGCGCTTGACGATTTCGAGGTGGACGGCATCGGCCACAACCTGCCCTTCCTCTCGGCGGTCATGGATCACGATCGCTTCCGTTCGGGAAACATCACCACGGCATTCATCGCCGAAGAATTTCCGGATGGCTTTTCCGGTGTGCATCCGGACTCCGCGGCCGCCAAAAAACTTGCGGCGATCGCCGTCCTGATCAATCAGGCCCTGCAGGAGCGTGCGGTGCAGATTTCCGGCACGATCGGCAATCACCGCCGGATCCCGGCGAGGGATTGGGTGGTGACGCTTGCCGGTTTCGAAGAGGCCGTCACGCTTGAAACCCTGCCCGACGGCGCCAGCGTCCGCTTCTCCGACGGCACGCGGCTTTCCGTCGCCAGCGCCTGGCTGCCCGGTCGCCAGCATGCCCGCTTCCATGTCGGCGGCGAGATCGTTGGCGTCAAGATCAATCTGATCGGCTCGGCTATCCGCCTGCGCTGGCGCGGGATGGACGTCACCGCCCGCGTCCGCTCGCCCCGCACGGCAGAACTCGCCCGTCTGATGCCGGTCAAGCTGCCGCCGGACACGTCGAAAATGCTGCTCTGCCCGATGCCGGGCGTCATCACCTCGGTCTCCGTGAAAGCCGGCGACGCCGTCGAGGCCGGCCAGACGCTCGCGACCGTCGAGGCGATGAAGATGGAAAACGTCCTGAAGGCGGAACGCAAGGGCGTTGTCAAACGGGTCGCCGCGAGCCAGGGCCAGAGCCTTGCGGTGGACGAGCTGATCATGGAGTTCGAATAGGGGTGGGCGATCCGGAGATGGTTGAAAACACCTCTCGCATTCCCGAGGATGTTCGAAAGCGCCGCGCGGGCGCTGCGGGATGTTGTTTTGGTTCTCTTGGGCCTGAGTCAGAGCCCGGTCAGTCGCGCCTGAATATGACGGCCATGGTCCTGACCGCTGAAGAAGACCGCGATGATGCGAACAGTCCGCGCATCTTCCTCGACGGTGAAATAGAATATCGCCCGCTTCTTCGTCACCTGACGCAGCCCCGGCATCACAGCCGGCAACTGGGTGCCTTGATGCGGCATGTGCCCCAATGCCCTCATATCGTCGAGCATGGCATCGACGCGGTGGGCCGCCCTTTCGAACGCGTCCGTCAATGGATCTCCAAGCGCGACATACGAATCGACCAGGTGTCTAAGGATCAGCCTGAGATCTCGATTGACCTCTTCCGAACGAATGACCTTATAGGCCATAGGCTTTTTTCTGCTCGGCAATCATCGTTTCGATCTGGCGGTCGCTTTCTTCGGCCGTCAGGAAGGGACCGTTCATACGCCTCTCGACCAGCGCCTTCAGCGCTGCGAGTTCCGCATCTTTCAACTCCGTTTCTTCGCGAAGAAGCTCCAGGCCGCGCTGAACGACAGCACTCAGGCTGGCATAGCGGCCTTCTTCGACAAGCCGGCGAGCAAAGGCGTCCTGTTGGTCCGAGATCGACACGGAAGCTTTCACCGTCATGGCAGATCTCCTATTGCGGCACAAAAATACTACCAGGTAGCATGGGCGTCAATTTTTTCGCGAAAAAAACCTCCCCGTTTTCCTCGCCTCTTCAAACCGTGCCTACAATGCCCCGGTTCCGTCACGGATACACCGGCAGGCGTGCCGGCGAGGCGGGGCCGGCGCGGACGTCAGGGGCAAGACGCAAAACCCTGGCGTTCGGGTTCGCGAAAGGATTGCAGCCAGCGAGGAACTCCTGGCCTGGGCTATGCCCATAGAAATGTGCGGCGGCAGGTGAAACACTGCCGTCCTTCAAAACCTGCCGGAAACCGCGTCGATAAAAGCCGCGCAGAATCCGTCGGGCGAGGCATCGGGTAGCGCCGATGTCGTCCATTTCGAGGCGATCGGGCTGCGGGCATAAACCGCCGAACGGGGTACTGGAAGGTGCTACTTACAAAACTACATTCGAGGCAGCTTTCAGTGCCCCGGCCGAAAAAATCCGAAGTTCACCAAGGGGGCGTCCGCCTCGCCGAAGGAGGGAATGCGACGTGAGACCGGGAAAGTACTTTCTGCCGCCGAGATGGCCCGGATCATTCGGCGGAACGGCGCGAATGCCGGCTGCCCCGGATTTCCGGGATGAACGGGCCTCTATCGCCAGGGTGCGCATCGCGGTGGCGGGAGGACTGGCAGCAGGGCAAGATCTCATCGATGCCATCGGGGCCGGCATTGAACACTATGGTCTGACAAAGGGAGAAGCCGATGGCCGACAGAACCGTCAGCACTGATCGAGCGGACTGGGAGCGGCTCGCCGAGCGCGAACTGAAGGCTTCGCCGGAAACGCTCGTCTGGCACACGCCCGAGGGCATCGACATCAAGCCGCTCTATACGGCGGAAGACCTCGAAGGTATCGGCCACCTGAATTCGCTGCCCGGCATGAAACCTTTCGTGCGCGGCCCGCGCGCCACCATGTATGCCGGCAGGCCCTGGACGATCCGTCAATATGCGGGTTTCTCGACCGCCGAAGCCTCGAACGCCTTCTACCGCCGCAATCTCGCCGGCGGCCAGAAGGGCCTGTCGGTTGCCTTCGACCTCGCCACCCATCGCGGTTACGACAGCGATCATCCGCGCGTCGAAGGCGATGTCGGCAAGGCGGGCGTGGCGATCGACTCGGTCGAGGACATGAAAATCCTCTTCGACGGCATCCCGCTGAAGGATATGTCCGTCTCGATGACCATGAACGGCGCTGTCATCCCGATCCTTGCCTCCTTCATCGTCGCCGGCGAGGAACAGGGCTGTTCGCGGGCCGAACTGTCGGGG
Source organism: Neorhizobium sp. 2083 (assembly GCF_031455615.1). Classification (NCBI taxonomy): domain Bacteria; kingdom Pseudomonadati; phylum Pseudomonadota; class Alphaproteobacteria; order Hyphomicrobiales; family Rhizobiaceae; genus Neorhizobium; species Neorhizobium sp. 2083. The sequence goes on from NZ_JAVDTC010000003.1 coordinate 347,847, forward strand.
ACCATCCAGAACGACATCCTCAAGGAGTTCATGGTCCGCAACACCTACATCTATCCGCCGGAACCCTCGATGCGGATCGTTGCCGACATCATCGAATATACGGCGAGGGAAATGCCGAAGTTCAATTCGATCTCGATCTCCGGCTACCACATGCAGGAAGCGGGCGCGACGCTCGTCCAGGAACTCGCCTTCACGCTCGCCGATGGCCGCGAATATGTCCGGGCAGCGATTGCAAAGGGTCTGAGCGTCGACGAGTTCGCCGGCCGGCTCTCCTTCTTCTTCGCGATCGGCATGAACTTCTTCATGGAGGCCGCCAAGCTGCGCGCCGCGCGGCTTCTGTGGTCGCGGATCATGGAGGAGTTCAAGCCGCAAAAATCGTCGTCGCTGATGCTGCGCACCCATTGCCAGACGTCCGGCGTCTCGCTACAGGAGCAGGATCCCTACAACAACGTCATCCGCACCGCCTATGAGGCGCTGTCGGCGGCGCTCGGCGGAACCCAGTCGCTGCACACCAACGCGCTCGACGAGGCGATGGCGCTGCCGACCGACTTTTCCGCGCGCATCGCCCGCAACACCCAGCTTATCCTGCAGCACGAAACCGGCATCACCAAGGTCGTCGACCCGCTCGCCGGCTCCTATTATGTCGAAAGCCTCACCAACGAGCTGGCGGAAAAGGCCTGGGCCCTGATCGAGGAGGTCGAGGCCATGGGCGGCATGACCAGGGCGGTCGCCGAAGGCCTGCCGAAACGCCTGATCGAGGAGGCGGCGACGCTTCGTCAGGCCCGCGTCGATCGCGGCGAGGAGATCATCGTCGGCGTCAACAAGTACCGGCTCGAAAACGAGGACGAACTCGACATCCTGGCGATCGACAATACCGCAGTGCGCAACGGCCAGATCAAGCGGCTGGAGGAGGTGCGCCGGCAGCGGGATCCCAAGCGCGTGGCCGCGGCGCTGGCCGTTCTGGAGGAGGCTGCGGAAACGGGAGAGGGGAACCTGCTGGAAGTGGCGATCGAAGCCGCCCGTGCCCGCGCGACCGTCGGTGAAATCTCCGATGCGATGCGGCAGGCCTTCGGCGACCATTCGGCGGTGCCGGAGGTGGTCGGCGATATCTACGGGCCCGCTTACGAGGACGATCCGGAATACAAGACGATCGTCTCGCGGCTCGGCGGCTACGCTCAGACGCTCGGCACGAAGCCGAAGATCATGGTCGCCAAGCTCGGCCAGGACGGCCATGACCGCGGCGCCAAGGTAATCGCATCCGCGTTCGGCGATATCGGTTTCGAAGTTCTGGCCGGCCCGTTGTTCCAGACGCCGGAAGAGGCGGCGGATCTTGCGATCAGGGAAAAGGTCCAGGTGGTCGGCATGTCGTCGCTCGCCGCCGGTCACAGGACGCTGGCGCCGCAGCTCGTCGAGGCATTGAAGCAGAAGGGTGCCGAAAACGTCATCGTCGTGGTCGGCGGCGTCGTGCCGCGGCAGGATTACGATTACCTGATGGAGCACGGCGTTGCCGCCGTCTTCGGCCCCGGAACCAATGTGCTGGATGCCGCCAACTCGATCATCGACCTGCTCGAGGGCAAGCGGCGGAACCTGTGAGGAGATCACCCGGGCCGATCGCATCGCCACTGCCGCAGGATGGGTCCGGACGCGGTGTCGGGTCATCTTTGTGACGTCACCGGGAAGGACCGGCCTTTTCCGCGTTCACGCGGCAGCTCCCCTGGTGCTGCCGCGTTAAAAGATCTCAGGCGGCCCGGCCCGATCTGACGCGCGGTTCTCCCCGCTTGTCGATGCGGAACAGATTGACGATCTCGGCCAGCGCTTCCATCTCCCGGCTTGTCCTCTCGGTGGAGGCCGAAAGATTGCCGACGAGCCGGTTGTTATGGGCGTTGAGTTCGTCGAGATCCTTCATGGCCCGCGACAGCTGCCGCAGGTTGGCGCTTTGATTGTTGCTCTCGGTGGTAATGCCGCTGGAAAGCGAAGAGACGAAGGCGATCGACGAAACGATCTGGGAAAACTGCTCGCTCGCCTTGCGGACCAGTTCGGCGCCAGCCTTCACTTCCGCCTGGCTTTTCTGGATGAGCGCTTTCACCTCGTTGGACGCGTTGGCCGTCGACTGGGCGAGGGAGCGCACTTCGGTCGCGACGACCGCAAACCCCTTGCCGCTTTCGCCCGCCCGCGCCGCTTCCACGCCTGCATTGAGCGCCAGCAGATTTGTCTGGAACGCGACATCCTCGATGACGCCGATGATCTCGGAAATCTTGCCCGACGAGACGGTGATCTGCGCCATGGCGCTTTCCGCGCCGGTCATGACCTGGCTGCCGTTTTCAGCCATGTGGCTCGTATCCGAAATCACGCTGGTCGCTTCACCGGCCCGTTTGGAGTTCTGACCAACGGTCTCGGCGACGGCGTTCGTCGTTACGGTCGTGTCCTGAAGCATCGACGACTGACGTGTCGAGCGCGCATTCAGCTCGGTCGTTCCGCGCAGAATTTCGTCGCTGGATGCCGAGACGGACGCGCAGGCGTCGGCCAGTCGCGACACCACGTCGGAGAGGCGGCTCGTCACGGCGTTCGCATTGTTCTGCAGCTCGGCAAACGCACCTTTGTGAACCCCCTCGAACTGGATCGTCAGATCGGCATTGGCAAGCGCATTGAGGACGCGGCTGGTTTCGTTGAGGCCGCCTTCGAAGCTCGATATCAGGGTATTGAGGCTCTGAGCCAGCTCGAGATGCTCGGGGCGGTCGAAGGGTCCGTTGACGCGACCGGAGAAATCGCCCTCGACGGCCTGGTGGACGACACCGCGCACCTGGCTCTGCAGCAGCCGGGCTTCCGCGGAGACGGTGGCGAGATTGGCGCTCTGCGCCTGCGCTTCCTGCTCCAACGTATCGCGCATGCGTGCATTTTCGCGGAACACGGCGACAGCATCGATCATGGCGCGAATTTCCTTGGCGCCGCGGCGCTTCGGCACGACGACCTCGTTATTGCCGCCCGCGAGCAGCTTCATCGACGCCGTGATCCGTACGATCGGGCCGGCGATCCGCTGCGCGACGAACATCAGGACGATGATGCCTGCCATCGCCAGTGCGGCGCCGGTCGTCAGTTCGTTGCGGATCTCGGTCTCCAGCGCGTCTCCTGCTGCCGCGACCGTGTCGGATGCCGTCTTATCCACGAGCGTGTTGATGTCGAGAATTTTAGCCAGGATGGCCGCGCGGGAGCGTGTCAGTTGCTCGGTGGTCGGAATTGCCTTGGCCGGGTCGAGCCCGAGCATGACCCGAACATTGCCGCGCCACACCGCATGCAGATCGCCGAGTTTCTTGGCGTCCGCCGATACGGCAGGCGACAGCGAGTTGCGGGCAAACTCGGCAAGCGTAGCCTCGAGAGCGCCGTTTGCGGCGTCGAAGCGTTTGTGAACCTCATCGACCGAAACAAACGTGGTCATCCCCAGCAGATTTGCGACAACGCCCGACACGGCCTCGAATTGCGCGCCGGTCCTTGCGGCCAATGTCTTGGCGGCTATCGCGTCTTGAACAACCTTCTCGACATGAGCCTGGCCATCGATGGCCTGCGATCCGACGAGAGCGGCAGCACCCAGGCCCGCGAGAATGGAGAGAATGAGAGGAAGAAGAATCTGGAAACGGACTGACAGGGCCATGGTGCTACTCAGTTTGGTAATGTCGGCAGGAGCAGGTCCTGCTGTTCGGGAGTCAGTGTCTTGAGGAAGGCGATCAGATCTTCCCGCTCGCGATCGGTGATGAAAAATGGAGAAATGTCATCCGAACGCGACGGGCTTTCGACACCACCGCTCTCGTAGTGGGCGATCACGTCCTCCATGGTCGCCAGACTGCCGTTATGCATGTAGGGGCCGCGATAGAGGGTGTTGCGCAGGCTGGGCGTCTTGAAAGCATGCAAGGCTTTGGGATTGTCCGGTTCCAGCTGGGCGCGCCCGATGTCGTTCGTGGGCAATCCGGTATTGTGAAACTTGTTGTCGGTGAAATTCCAGCCCGTATGACATGTCGAGCAGTTCGCCTTGCCGGTAAACAGTCCGAAGCCGCGCTTGGCGCTGTCCGAAACCGCGGTTTCGTCGCCGTCCACCCAGCGGTCGAACGGCGACCAGGCGGAAACCACGGTGCGTTCGTAGGTCGCGATCGCCGTCAGCAGCGTCTCGCTGGTCGCGCCCTTGTCCGGGAATATCTGTTTGAACCAGTTATTGTAGTCGGGAATGTTTCGCAGATCGGCGACGATCTGATCAAGCTTGCCGTTCATCTCTGCGGGTGCCGTGATCGGTCCTGCGGCTTGGGCCTCCAGCGTCGGCGCCCGGCCGTCCCAGAAGAGGGGGGTGGTCCATGCCAGGTTGAGAATCGTCGGAGACTGGCGGGCCAGACGGGTATTGGCGGCCCCCACCGGCGTCTTGACCGGCACTTCGAACCCGAAGGACGGGTTGTGACAGCTGGCGCAGTTCATGTTTTTCGCGCCCGACAGCCGCGGATCGAAAAACAGCATCTTTCCGAGTGTCGCCAGTTGCAGCGAATAGGGCGTCACCTTGTCGAACGGAATTGTCAGGGGTCGCTTGAAATCGGCGAGATTGCCAGCGGCCGCGCCCTGGAAAGACACGGCCCAAAGGAGGGTTATGCAGAGAACCGAACGGCGCATGATGGTGATCCAGAAGGTGAATTAGCGCTCGAAGACCGGATGGGCTCAGGCGGAGCCGTCCGGTTGTCGTCTGCAATGAAAGTAACCAGAAAGGGTAAAATTTTTGTATAATGCATTTCTAACTCAACCTATTATTGAAAAATTGACAAATGAGAAAAGGACTTCAATCCGCCCTTCTCACAAGCGCGCGATTTCGTTATCCTTTTGAATAAAATTGATAAATTTCAATTGCTCCGCAGCTCGTACGAGCCTCGGTCACTCTTGTCCTGCACGTTTGGGATAAAGAAGGCGAGCGCCCATATGCAACCGGTGTCCGGAGCCGGGACTTGGCGGCGGGAAATCGGCTTTTTACCGCGTCCTTCCGTGCCGGAAGCAGCGCCGAAGCGCTCCGCCGGTGCCCTGCATCCGCTGCGATCCGGACTTGAAGATGGGGATGCCGGTGGATCCCGATCGCCAGAATTCACCTGTCCCCGGCACGGCGAAAGCGACCGGCCGCAGATGATGGCACGGGGGTCCGAATCCGCGGCCGTTACTTCCAGCTCGTGTAGTCGCCGGCAACGCAACCGAACGGCGCGCGCTCCTGGCCGAAACGTTTCTTCAACTGGCCGCATCCCCATTCGTTCAACGGCTTCGGCATCAAGTTGTTGATGTCCATCCCGGGCGACTGGAACTGCGTGTCGGAGCTGGTCACATACCAAAGCCAGAAGCCGATGACGCCGACCACGATCAGAAGCAGTGTTCCAAAGAACAGTTGCAGCCGCCTCCAGATCGACATCGTCTTTCTGGGCGCCTCGACCAGCACGGCACGGTCCTGTCCGCTCCCGTGCTGATGGAAGGGTGCAAGGGCAGCAGCCCGCTCCTCGTCGCTCAACGCGACGCGTTGCAAGCGGTCGTCGAGAAGCACGGGCAGGGCGGTGTTGCCGTGCCTGACGGCAAGTCCGACGGCCTTGCCGTTCGCTTCCCCCACGATCAGCGGCTCCTCGCCTTGTGTCATGCGGGTGTAAGCCGATCGCCCCGTCTTGTCGGCGGCAAGCTTGTCGTTATAGGTGATGGAGAGAATATTGCGCTTGCGGTCGAAGGCGGTGATCTCGACCGGAATAGGCTTCAGGGGAGCCGGCCGCCGCAGCTGCCCTTTGACGCGCGAGATCCGCAAAGCAAAGAACACCATTCCAAGACCCATGCCGCCGAGCAGCAGAGAGAAAAGTGTAAGCGTGATGATCCGGTTCCACAGTTTGTCCAGACCGAGGGTTATCGTCGCCAGTTCCGGATGGTCCGCCGAGATCGCCAAGCCGGTTTCATAGTCGCCCATATGAAAATCGACAAACATGACTTCGACTTCGGTGTCGTATTTCCGTCCGTTGTAGCTGTAGACAAGGCGTGCCTCGCAGTCGGTAAAGATCATCCTGCGTGTCGTGCACCGGCCGTCCCGCACGTCTCCGTCTTCAAGGAATACCGGGTTCTGGCTGATCTGAAAGTCGCGGAGAACCCCTGGCGCTTCCCAGATGATCAGGAAGACAGCGAGCGCCAGGATGACGGGCGCCGACCAGAAATAGGCGCGGGGGGTGGAGATCACGTCCCGTGCAAGCGACAGCGGGCGGGCGGGCAGGACGAGCGAGGGCATGAACCGGGGGCTTTCTACAGTTCGAGCGGACGATAGATCGGGCATGGCTTCGGCGGGCGCGGATCGCGTTCGAGACGAGACGTCGTTGATACATTGTCAGCTAGTTGGATGTCACCGTGGTTGTTCCATCCGGAGCGCCTTTTCCAGCGCCGAGATTTTCGCGCCCTGTTATCGGGAACAGGGGGGCGCGACCGAATCCGCCCTGTCGTCGCGAACCGAACCAGAGGCGGGTTGATGACTCAATTCCCGCCGGAATTGCGCAGTTCGCGTTCGGCCCTTTCGAGCGCACTGGCGTTCAGCACCTTGCGGAGCAGCGCGACGGCGACCGCCCGCATGCGCAGATTGTACCAGCCCTCCGAGCCGCCGCCCGGAACCTCGTAGACATCCAGCTTTTCGTAGAGCTGCTGGAGACGGTTCTGGACGCTCCTCAGCGAGAGCTTCTTGCGCTGAGCGATCGCCTTGTCGGTCAGGCCGAGCGCCACGTCGACCAGGATCTCGTATTCCGCATCGCTCAACCCATGGGCATTGCCGAGGCTCTTCTGCTGGATGCCGCGCACCTCGCGGTCGATAACGCATTGCGACTCCATGAAGACGCCCCGCAACGCAAGCTTCAGCCGCTCTTCGGACGTGGATTTCAGCACGTATCCGTAGGTCGCACCCTCAGGAACGATGCGGGCCACCCCGCGCACATAGGCCTCGTCGGAATAATTCGACCAGAACAGGATCTTGGTATCGGGCCGCTCGCGCCAGATGGTGCGTGCCGCCTCGATGCCGTTCCGTTCGCTCATCTGCAGATCCATGACGACATGCTCGGCCCGCGATTTCCGCGCCTGCATCTCGCCGGCATGGCCGTTCTCCGCCTCCAGAATTGTGTCGCATTCCGGCAGCGCCGCGCGCACCGCCTCATGCAGGTAGGATCTGTGCAGCGGGTCGTCCTCGACGATCAGGATCCTCACGGACATGCCTCCGGCAGTCGCTTCGGGCGGACCGGCATCGTCACCTTCACGGACGTGCCGCTGGCATCGGCATGACCACCGATCTCGAACCGCGCCGAGATCAGCCGCGCCCGTGTCTTCATGTTGTCTATCCCGTGGCCGGCCTTGTCCTGCGAGCTGCGGATGCCATGGCCGTCGTCATCCACCTCGATGGAAAGTATCCGCTCGCGGCTTGCAAGACGCACCAGAATGACTTTCGGCTGGGCGTGCCTGATGGCGTTGTTGACCGCTTCCTGAACGATGCGGAACAGTGCCGTCGCCACGGTCTGGTCGAGATCGACCAGGGCGCCGTCGCTTTCGTCGATCATTCGCCATTCGATCGCCTGCCCGCTTTCGCGCACCGAGCGTTCGAGATGGTTCTCGATCGCCTCCGCGACGCCGAAAAGCTGCAGGACGGTCGGCTTGGCTTCCTCGATGATCTGGCGAAGGTCGTGCATGCATTGCTGCAGGGTGCGGCAGATCGGCTCCAGCGTTTCTCCGGACAACTCGCGCAGGCCCGTCAGCCGTTCCATGCGACGGGAAAGCCTCGTCAGGTCCGCAAGCGTCTGGTCGTGGAGATCCATGCCGATCCGCTGGCGTTCCGCCTCCAGCGCCTCGGTCAGTTTCAGTGCGCCCAGCCTCAGGCCCTCTTCGCGGGCGCGGGCCTCCGTTTCGACGATCGCCGAACGCTTGGCCTGTTCCGCCGCCCTCAGCGCAAAGAAATAGGGCGCCAGCAGGTCCGCGATCGACCGGGCGTTTTCGACGTCCTCCATTGTGTAGCTGTCGCGCTCGTGGCTGGAGCAGCTCAACGCACCGATGATGTTGCCCTGGACCTTCAGCGGCACATGCAGCCGGCTCCTGAGCGAAAGTTCGATGATCGGGCTCGCGAACGCGCCTTCGAAGTGAAACCGCGGATCGGCGCAGGCATCCGGCGACAGCAGGAAATCGACGTCGCCGGACAGGAGCGTCCGAATGGGGCTGCCGGTCAGCAGTGCCGGCGGATGTTTGCTCCACGCGGTTTCGATCCCGCTTTCATAGGCGATGTGGTATTTCCCATCCAGCATCTTGATGCAGACGTCGAGGTGGTCGTGCGGGATGATGTGGCTGATCTCGGCCGCCACCGCCTGGATGATCGAATTGAAATCGAGCTGGCCGGCCAAGAGCCGGGAAATGCCGAGATAGCGGTCGAACAGCGAATTCCGCGCCGGATTGAGCATGCCGGACCTCCTCCAGTCCCTCGAACATATTAGACGCTTCGCGGTGGTTCTTGTCCTGCGGGAACCCGCAAATTTTGGGCGAATACCCGCAGAAAGGTTGCTTGTATGCGCCTATACAACATCAGATTTCTCCTCCATGCTCGCTTTACTGAGCAAACGGGGCTCAGCGCAATCACTATCTTCGGACAACCGTTGAGGAGCGGACCGGAGACAGCCCGTCTGGAACTCTAGGGAGGAAATCATGATCATCAGGAAGATGCTTTTCGCATCTGTCGCCATCGCTTGCGTTGCCGGGCCGGTCTCCGCCCTGGCCGATACCTCGGGCAAGAAGATCGCCCTGTCCAACAATTATGCAGGCAATTCCTGGCGTCAGGCGATGTTGACGAGCTGGGACAAGATCACCAAGGACGCCGTCGCCAAGAAGGTCGTCGCCGCGGCCGATCCGTTCACCACCGCCGAGAACCAGGCGACCGAACAGGCCGCGCAGATCCAGAACATGATCCTGCAGGGCTATGATGCGATCGTCGTCAACGCCGCCTCGCCGACCGCGTTGAACGGGGCCATCAAGGAGGCCTGCAATGCCGGCATCACCGTCGTCTCTTTCGACGGCATCGTGACCGAGCCCTGCGCATGGCGGATCGCGGTCGATTTCAAGGCGATGGGCGAGAGCCAGGTCGAATATCTCGCCAAGAAGATGCCGAAGGGCGGCAACCTGCTCGAAATCCGCGGGCTCGCCGGCGTCTCGGTGGATGACCAGATCCATGCCGGCATCCAGGCGGGCGTCCAGAAGAACCCGCAGTTCAAGATCGTCGGCTCCGTCAACGGCGACTGGGCCCAGGATGTCGCACAGCGCGCTGTGGCCGGCATCCTGCCGAGCCTGCCGGAAATCGCCGCGGTCGTAACCCAGGGTGGCGATGGATATGGCGCTGCCCAGGCATTCGCCGCCGCCAAGCGCCCGACCCCGACCATCGTCATGGGCAATCGCGAGGACGAACTCGTCTGGTGGAAGCAGCAGAAGGACAAGGACGGTTACGAGACGATGTCCGTCTCGATCGCGCCGGGCGTTTCCACGCTCGCCTTCTGGGTGGCGCAGCAGATCCTCGACGGCAAGCAGGTGAAGAAGGACCTCGTGGTGCCCTTCCTGCGCATCGACCAGGGCAATCTCGAAACCAATCTCGCCAGCACCCAGAAGGGCGGCGTGGCCAATGTCGAGTATGCGCTGGAAGACGCCCAGAAGGTCATCAGCAGCGCCAAATAGGCTGATCCTCCCCGAGACAGGCACGGCGCCCGGCGGCGCCGTGCCGATCATATCTGGTGCCCATCGGCGACGTGTCCCCGCATGAATGAAGTAACAGCAAGACGAGAGGTGGTTGCCGCCCGCGGCATCAAGGTGACCTTCGGCGCCGTGAAGGCGCTTGATGGCGCCGACCTCGTCATCCATGCCGGCGAATGCGTCGGGCTGGTAGGCCATAACGGCGCCGGCAAGTCCACCATCGTTAACGTCATCAACGGCGGCCTCGCCCCGCATGCCGGCGAGGTTCATTACGGGGGCAACGGCGGCCAGCACGGCATATCGGCGGCGCGGGCCAGCGGCGTGCGATGCGTCTTCCAGGAACTGTCGCTCTGCCCCAACCTCACCGTCAACGAGAACGCCCGCATCATGCATGCGGAACTGGCCGGCTGGAACTGGCGCGTCAGGGCACTCGCGCTCGTCGAACGGCAGCTGCAGGACATCTTTCCCGGCCATGGCATCGATTGCGACAGCACGATCGACGATCTTTCCATCGCCGAGCGGCAGATGGTGGAGATCGCCATCAGCTTCGCCGGCCTCCGCGACAAGCCGAAGCTCGTCATCCTGGATGAACCGACTTCATCTCTCGACGCGGGCCTTGCCGCGCAGCTCATGACCTATATCCGCCGGTTCGTCGGCGAAGGCGGTTCGGTGCTGCTGATCTCCCACATTCTCGGCGAGATACTCTCCACCTCGGATCGTATCGTGGTGATGAAGGACGGCCGCGTCGTCGCCGACCGTGCCGCGTCCGCGTTCAGCACCCGCAGTCTCGTCGAGGCGATGGGCAATGTGGTGCGCGAGCAGGAATGGCTGCGTTCGACGGACAAACGCGGCGGCGAGCCGGTTCTTTCCATGCCGCCGCGACGGGGGCAGGGGCTCGCCTTCCAGGCCCATCGCGGCGAGATGATCGGCCTTGCCGGCCTCGGCGGCCACGGCCAGACGGAAATGCTTCTCGACCTCTATCTCTCTCGCAACAGCAACTGGTGGCCGGCCCGCAGGAAAGAAATCGCCTTCGTTGCCGGCGACCGTGGCCTCAACGGCACGTTTCCCCTCTGGAGCATCCTGAAGAACCTGAGCATCGCCTCGCTCGGCGAGCTTTCCTCCCGGTCGCTCGTCGACCGCGGGCAGGAGGGCATGCTCGGCGACGGCTGGAAGAAGCGCATCGAAATTCGCACGCCCGACATGGAAAACCGCATCCTGTCGCTGTCCGGCGGCAACCAGCAGAAGGTGCTCTTCGCCCGCGCCCTGGCGACGACGGCGCGGATCGTCCTGATGGACGATCCGATGCGCGGCGTCGATGTCGGGACCAAGCAGGAGGTCTACGACATCCTGCGCGCCGAGGCGGCGAGCGGCCGCACCTTCATCTGGTATTCGACGGAAATGGACGAAATACGCCTTTGCGACCGGGTCTATGTTTTTCGCGAGGGCGCGATCGTCGCGGAACTAACGGGCGAGGAGATCTCGGAGAAGAACGTGCTCGAAGCTTCCTTCAGCGGAGGAGAAGCGGCATGAAGATATCGTCCGGCACCGTCCGCCTGATCATCCCCGCGGCGTCGCTTACGCTGCTGCTGGCGGCCGTCTTCTATATGCAGCCGCGCGCCATGAGCTATACCGGCCTCAACCTGCTCTTCAACCTCGCGGTGCCGATCGCGCTGGCAACGGTCGCGCAGATGCTGATCATGGCCGTCAACGACCTCGACCTTTCGATGGGCACCTTCGTCAGCTTCTGCGCCTGCGTCACGGCCACCTTCCTGCAGGCCTCCCCGGCAATCGGCGTGCTGATCTTCCTCGGCGCCATCGCGGCCTACGCGGCAATCGGCGTCGTCATCCATCTCCGCGAACTGCCCTCGATCGTCGTGACGCTCGGCATGAGCTTCGTCTGGGGCGGGCTTGCGGTGCTGATGCTGCCGTCGCCGGGTGGCGAGGCGCCGGGCTGGGCGCGCTGGCTGATGACCTCGCGGCCGCCCTTCGTGCCGATGGCGATCGTCGCCAGCATCGTCATTGCGCTCATCACCCATTTCCTCATCATGCGCTCCTCGGTCGGCGTGCTGATCCGCGGCGTCGGCGGCAATGTCCGCTCGGTGGAACGCGCCGGCTGGTCGGTCATCCGCCTCCGGGCGGGCACCTATGCGCTCGCCGGTTTCTTCGCCGTCCTGTCCGGCATCGCGCTCGTCGGCCTCACCACGTCGGCGGACGCCAATATCGCGCTGCGCTACACGCTGCTGTCGATCGCCGGCGTCATCCTGGGCGGCGGCGAATTCGTCGGCGGCAAGGTTTCGCCGATCGGCGCCGTCATCGGCGCATTGACCTTGACCCTCGCCGGGTCGTTCCTCTCCTTCATGCGCATCTCGCCGGACTGGCAGATCGGTGCGCAGGGCGCGATCCTCATCGTCGTCCTGGCGCTGCGCCTCTTCCTCAACCGGCTGGAAAAGCGGGAGAAGAGCCGATGAACACCGCCCGCCTTCTCTTCTCCAGACCCTGGATCTGGTCGTTCGCGGCGACGGCCGTCGTCTGGGTCGTCACCGTGGTGTTCACCGGCGGCGCAAGCTCGCTCGGGCTGTCGCAGGCGGCGCTCACCTTCGCGGCCTTTTCGGTTATCGTCGGTATCGGCCAGATGTTCGTCATCACGCTCGGTCCAGGCAATATCGACCTTTCCGTACCCGCCACGATGACGCTTTCGGGCACGCTGGCGCTGAAGCTGATGGACGTGCAGGACAGCATGATCGCCGTCGGCCTGCTTCTTTCGATCCTGCTCGGCCTGGCGGTCGGCATCGGCAACTACGTGCTGATCAAGCTGCTCCGTATCCCGCCGATCATCGCGACGCTGTCCATGAGCTTCATCATCCAGTCGACCGCGATCTGGGCGAACCGCGGCCTGCGCATCAAGCCGCCGGACATTCTGGCGAGCTTCACGACATCCAACCTGTTCGGCATCCCCAATATCGCCATCGTGGCGCTGGTCCTGTCCGCCGTCGCCTGGGTTCTGCTCGAAAAGACCATCTACGGCCGCTGGATCTCGGCGATCGGCCAGAGCACGTTCGCCGCCCGCATGACCGGCATTCCCGTCGACGGCACACGGCTGGCGACCTACATCCTCTGCGCCGTGCTCGCCTCGATATGCGGTTACCTGCTTGCGAGTTTCTCCGGAGGCGCGGCGCTCAACATGGGCGCCGAATACCTGCTGATGTCGATCGCCGTCGTGGTGATCGGCGGAACGGCCGTCGCCGGCGGCAATTCCAACATCCCGGGCATATGGGGCGCTTCCCTCTTCATGTTCCTTGTGGTGTCGATGCTGAACACCTATGGCTTCGGAGCCGGGTTCCGCCTCATTCTCACCGGCCTCATCATCATCGCCGTCATCCTGGTTGCCGGCGGCCGTCAGTCCAACCGATGAACAACCCCAATCGGATCTCTCCCATGCCGCAGACCCCATCCATCTACGAAATCCATGATGACCGGTTCCGGCACCTGATCGTCGGCAGCGCGGCCCTCGAAGAGCTCTATTCGGATTGCCGATGGGCGGAAGGTCCGGTGTGGTTCGCGGACCTGAATTGCCTGATCTGGAGCGACATTCCCAACCAGCGCATGCTGCGCTGGGCGCCGGACGGCGGCGTCTCGATTTTCCGCTCGCCATCCAATTTCGTCAACGGCAACACCCGCGACCGCCAGGGCCGGCTCGTTTCCTGCGAACATGGCGGCCGCCGCGTCATCCGCACCGAGATCGACGGTACGATCACCGTTCTTGCCGACCGCTACCAGGGCAAGCGGCTCAACTCGCCGAACGATGTCGTGGTCCGCTCGGATGACAGCGTCTGGTTCACCGACCCGACCTACGGCATCAAGTCCGACTATGAGGGCTACCGCGCCGAACCAGAACAGGAGACCCGCAACGTCTACCGGCTTGATCCGGCAACCGGCGAACTCGACGCCGTCGTGACGGATTTCGGCCAGCCGAACGGCCTTGCCTTCTCACCGGATGAGACGAAACTCTACGTCGCCGACTCGGCCTCCAGCCACGATGTCAGCGCACCGCGCCACATCCGCGTCTTCGATGTGGCGGATGGCAAGCGCCTCGCGAACGGCAGGATCTTCTGCAGTCTCGACAACGGCCTGCCCGATGGTTTCCGGGTCGATGTGCAGGGCAATGTCTGGACGAGCGCGGGAGACGGCGTGCATTGTTTCTCGCCGGAAGGCGCGCTTCTCGGCAAGGTTCTCGTGCCGCAGACGGTTGCGAACCTCACCTTCGGCGGTCCGCGCAGGAACCGGCTTTTCATCACCGCCACCAGATCGCTCTATTCCGTGTTCCTGGCGACGAGCGGCGCGTCGCTGGGCTGATTGATCAAGCGGCATGAGGTTCGCGCGCCGAGCAGTGGTTCGCGGCGCGGACCATGCGGCCGCCGTTATTCGCCTGCAACTGCCGGATCTGCCTCCGCATGGTGGCAGGCGGTCAGCAGGCCATGGGCCGGCGTCCTCGCGGTCAACGCCGGTTCCTGTTCGGCGCAGATTGATGTGGCCTTCCAGCAGCGGGTCCGGAAGCGGCATCCACTGGGCGGGTTGACGGGGCTTGGGAGATCACCCTGCAGGACGATGCGCTTGCGTTTTCCGCGGAGCCTTGGATCCGGGGTCGGCACCGCAGAAAGCAAAGCCTGCGTGTAGGGGTGAGCAGGCGCGCTGAAAATAGAATTTTTTGGCCCGGTCTCGATGATCTTGCCCAGATACATGACCATGACCCGGTCCGAGATATGGCGCACCACGGCGAGATCATGGGCGACAAAAAGCATCGCGAGATTGCGTTCGCGCCTGAGCCTGGACAAGAGGTTGACGACCTGCGCCTGCACCGACACGTCGAGGGCCGAAACCGGCTCGTCGCAGACGAGGAGCGTCGGGTTGAGCGCAAGGGCGCGTGCAATTCCGAGACGCTGCCGCTGGCCGCCCGAAAATTCGGAAGGATAGCGTTCCGCATGTTCGGCGCGCAGACCGACGGATTCCAGCAGCTTGACCGTCTCCGCCCGCCAAAGGTTCTTTGGCACGATGCCCGGGTGCAGCGCCCACGGTTCGGAAATCAGCCGGTCGACCCGCATGCGGGGATTGAGCGACTGGTAGGGGTCCTGGAACACGACCTGCATCCTGCGGCGCAACTCGTGCAACTGCCGGCCGCTGCTCTGCGTGATGTCCACGCCGTCGATCAGGGCGCTGCCGCGGGTTGCCGGCCCGAGCTTCAGCAGCGTGCGCACCAGCGAGGTCTTGCCGCAGCCGCTTTCGCCGACGAGGCCGAGCGTCTCGCCCCGGGCGATCTCGAAGCTGACATCATCGACGGCGCGTACGGGGGCCGATGTGCCGCCGAAGTGCCGGGAGAGGTTTTGGACTTTGAGAAGGGGTTCGGTCATGCTGGCGATACCGGAAAGTGGCAGGCGACCTTGCGGCCCGGCCCCACGGTTTCAAGGTGAGGAACAACCTCGGCGCAGAGTTTCTCCGCCCGCGGACAGCGCGTCCTGAATGCGCAGCCGGAGGGGAGGGCGGCAGGATTGGGGGCGGAACCGGGGATCGGCACCAGCTCGTCCTCGTCCGTGTCCATGCGTGGCTGCGAGGCAAGCAGTCCGACGCTGTAAGGATGCCGGGCGTCATCGAAGAGTTCGAAGACGCTGGCGGTCTCGACGATGCGGCCCGCATACATGACGGCCACGCGGTCCGCGAGTTCGGCCACCACTCCGAGGTCATGGGTGATGAAGATCATGCCGGCATCGCTGCGTTTGCGAATGGCGTTGAGGAGATCGACCACCTGCGCCTGGATCGTCACGTCGAGTGCCGTCGTCGGCTCGTCCGCGATGATCACGTCCGGTTCGAGCGCCACCGCCATGGCGATCATGATGCGCTGGCGCATGCCGCCCGAGAATTCGTGCGGATATTGCTTCGCCCGGCGCTCGGGATCGGGAATGCCGATGGCCGTCAGAAGGTCGATCACCGCCTTTTCGACGCCGCCTTCGGCGCCGCGGCCATGGATACGGTACATTTCGGCGATTTGCCAGCCGACGGGGTAGACCGGGTTGAGAGCCGCAAGCGCATCCTGGAAGATCAGGGCAATCCGATCGCCGCAAAGATCGCGTCGCTCCTGCCGCGGAAGCTGCAGCAGTTCGGTGCCGTCGAAACGGATGGAACCATGGTCGATGGCGCCCGGAGGATTGGGAACGAGATCCATGATGGCCGATGCCGTCACCGATTTTCCCGAGCCACTCTCGCCGAGAAGCGCCAGGACCTCACCACGGTTGAGCGAAAACGAGACCCCGTTGAGCGCGAGAATGCGGCCGGCGGCCGTGTCGAAACTGACCCGCAGGTCATTGACTTCGAGAAGTGCCATCAGCGCCTCCTGCTGACAAGCCGCCAGTGCTGCGACGGGTCGTTGACAATCCGGAACCAGTTGGCGAGGAGGTTGAACGACATGGTGGTGAACATGACCGCCAGGCCCGGGAAAAAGCCGAGCCACCAGGCGGACGACAGATAGCCCTGACCCTGGGCCACCATCAGCCCCCAGCTGACCGCCGGCGGCTGAATGCCGAGGCCGAGATAGCTGAGGCCGGATTCGAACAGCATGACCATGGCGAGATTGACGGAGGCGAGCGTCAGCATGGTGGGGGCGACGCTCGGCAGGATATGGTTGCGCAGGATCCAGACCGGTCCGCCACCGAAGACGCGCGCGGCATCGACGAACAGCCGTTCCCGAACCTCCAGCGTTTCGGCCCTTGCGACGCGGATATAAGCCGGCATGCGGGTGACGGCCAGCACGATCACCAGGTTGCTGACGCTTGGGCCGAACAGGTAGAGGCCGAAGAGGGCGACAAGCAGCGTTGGGAAGCCCAGGATGATGTCGCAGATCCGCATGATGATATTGCCGGCGATGCCGCCGAAATACGCCGCGATGACCCCCAGCAGCGTCCCGCCGATCAGGCTCGTCAGCACGGTCAGGAGGGCGATCCCGATCGTCGTCGATGCCGCCTGGATCAGGCGCACGAGGAGCGGGCGTCCGAGCGCGTCGGCCCCCAGCCACAATGTCCAGGACTGGCTGAAATCGAAGGGTGGCAGATTGCGCGCCTTGAGCGAGATGCGGTTGTCGCCCAGGAGCGACAGGCTATCCGCCAGAATCGCGAGCACGACGATGAGCAGCCAGATCGCCGCCGCGACCGCCATCGGGTCACCCGCGAGCGCTCGCACGAGCCACAGGATGCGGCGGCTGCGGCGCTCGCGGGCGGGGAGGAGTTCGGCAGGGGCCTCGGTCATTCGACCCTCACGCGCGGATCGATCGAGGCATAAAGCATGTCGACCAGGATGTTGATGAAGAAGATGACGACCGCGACCGCGAAAATCGATGCCTGGACGATGGCGAAGTCGCGCTTGAGGATGCCGTCGATCAGGAGCTTGCCGATGCCGGGAAATCCGAAGACCACTTCGACGACGCCACCGCCGCCTGCAAACTGGGCGGCCAGATCGCCGGTGACGGTGACCGCGGGCAGGAGGGCGTTGCGAAGCGCGTGCACGAAAGTAACCCGCCCGTCGCGGGCCCCCTTGGCTCGCGCCGTCCGCACGAACGTCGCGTTAAGCGCCTCGATCATCGAGCCGCGGACGATCTGCACCAGCGTTCCGAACGGCCTGGCAAAAAGACAGGCGATCGGCAGGACCCAGTAGATAGGGCCGCCGAAGCCGGATGTCGGCAATATCCGGAAGGTGACCGCGAACAAAAGGACGCCCATCAGGCCGAGCCAGAAATCCGGCACGCTGGCGGCAGCCTGCGACAGCACGTTGACGCCGCGATCGATCCAGCCGCCGGCATTCACGGCGGCGATGGAGCCGATGACGATGGCGGCGACGAAGGCCAGCGTCAATGCGATGGCGCCGAGCGCCAGCGTGTTCGGCAAGGCTTCCAGCACCACGTCCATGGCCGGCCGGTTGTGCCAGAGCGACATGCCGAAATCGAGGCGGATCATGTCCCAGGCCCAATCGAGGAACTGCGCAGGCAGGGACGCATCGAGACCGAGCCGGACACGCATGGCTTCGCGCGCCGCGCTCGACGCGTCGACCGGGAGGTAGAGATCGACAGGGTCGCCCGTCAGCCGCACCAGGAAGAACGCGGATGTCATCAGCGCGGCAAGTGCCAATGCCGCAAAGGCCGCGCGTTTCAGGAAATATGTGAAGGACATCCGCTCTCCTCAGGCGACGTTCAGGAATGAGGCCGGCTGTCAGCGATAGCTGACCGTCCTCAGCTTGATCTCGTTGCCGGCCTGCACGTCGACCGCGTAGTTCACGTTCTTGGCGACGCGGGCGATCGTGACCATGTGGAAGAGCGGCGCGATATTGACCGCGTCCACCGCGATGTACCTGAAAGCCTCCTGGAACATCTTCTTGCGCTCGTCGCCGGTCGATTTCGAGGCGTCGGCGATCAGCTTGTCGAGCTTGGCGTCCGCGATGGTCGACTGGTTGCCATCGCTGGTGAAGCGGTTCGGCAGCGTGAACACCGCATCGCCTTCGGTATTGTCGATCTGCGTCTGCAGGATCGACGGCTTGCGCTCCTTCTCCCATGGCTTCAGCAGCCGCTTCAGCCAGGGGCTGGTCTCGAGCATTTCAAGCCTTGCGTTGAAGCCCGCATCCGCCAGCATCGCCTGAATGGCTTCCAGGCTCTCCGACGAATTGGGATAGATGCCGATGCGGCCGTAGATGACGATTTCCTTGTCGACCGGCACGCCATCCGCCTTGGCGGCGGCGAGCAGGGCCTTTGCTTTTTTCGGATCGTATGTCCAGACAGGGATGTCGGGGTTGAAGCCGAATACCGATGGCGGCACGACCTGCATCGCCTTCTGGGCGTCTTTGTGAAAGACGGTGCCGACGAGCCCGTCCCGGTCGATTGCCAGATTGAGGGCTTCCCGCACGCGCTTGTCGTTGAGGGGCGGCACCTGGGCGTCGATCCTCAGAAGCGAGGTCTCGGCGTTCGGGAAGGCGTGGTCTTGACCGGTCGTGCCGTCCTGCGGGGCGATTTCATAGGCAATCTGCGCTTCGCCGGTATCGACCATCGCGGCGCGGACGGCGGATTCGGCGCGCCAGATGATCGTGGCGTTCTTGATCGCCGGCTTGTCGCCCCAATAGCCGTCATAGGCGGTAAGAGTGACCGACTGGCCGGGCGTCCATGCCGCAAGCTTGTAAGGACCCGTTCCAGCCGGAGAGCGGGTCTTTCCGTCGTTCGGGGTCGCGGGCGAGCCGATGTCCAGTGCGGACATCTTGTTGGGCAGGATCGGCTCGACGACATCCGTCTTGATGCGAAGGGTGGTCGGGTTGACCGCCTCTGCGGTGAGTTTGATGCCCTTCAACGTGGCAAGTCCGACCTCACAGGCAAGCGACGGATCCTGTCCCCGCTTGAGGGCCGCTACGACCGCCTGGGCATCGAACGCTTTGCCGTCGTGGAATGTCACCCCTTCGCGCAGCTTGAACTCCCAGGTCAGGCTGTCCACCTGCCGCCAGCTGGTGGCGAGGCTCGGCACCACCGACCCGTCCTTGGGGCTGAGGTTGACGAGCGCCTCGGTGATATTGTTGTGCATGACCCGGGAATTGCCCGAAAGGTCGGTATCGCACGGGTCGAGCGACTTCGGTTCGTCCGTCACCACGACAGTCAGCTTGTCGGGAGCCGCATATGCCGGGAGGGCAACGCCCACCAGCAACGCCATCCCCACGCTCAACGCATTGATCTTCCTGATCTTGTTCATGAAATCCCTCCTCCTGATCCAACGAGCGGCACCTCGCCTGCCACGGTGCCGTCAGTGCGAAAGCCATGCGCAGGCCCGCCGGTCCGGCGGGCGTTCAAATGGCTTTACTTCCTCCTGCAAGCGCGTAGTGTCAAATGTGACACTCGCGACCATGAGCATGCGCGCCGAGTCGACCGAAGTCAAGACGATTAATTCAGATATGGAATTCATAGTTCATGCTTGAACCGAAACATGGCTCGCCGATTGTTGAAAAGACCGCGCATCTGCTTGAGGCGGTTGCCGACGCTAAAACCGGCATCTCCCTCGGCGCATTGGTGGATCAGCTGGGGGTGCCTCGTTCAACGGTCTATCGCATCCTCAACTCTCTGACCGCGCACGGGCTCGTGGCCCGGGTGAGGGGCGGGGCCTCCTACGAACTGGGGCCCAAGTTTGTGGAGCTGGCGCGACGGATTTCGCCTGGCGCCGACAGGGCGACGCTGATCGAGACCGCAAGGCCGATTCTGACGGCTGCGGCCGACCGGATCTACGAATCCTTCCGGCTGGCTGCGCCCGAGGGCAACGAAATGATGACGATATTCGCGGCATCCAGTCCCGGCGACTATGCCCTTTTCATCAAGGTCGGAGGGCGTTCCCGCAAGCATGTCGGCGCAGCCGGCAAGCTTGCCCTTGCCTTTTCCGACTATAACGAGATCGAGGCCTATTGCGCCGGCGGGCTCGAAGCCAGGACGCCTTACACCATCACCGATCCGGAGGCGCTGAAGGAGGCGCTCGTCGAGATCCGCCGCAACGGCAGTGCCGAGGACAACCAGGAATCCAATCTCGGCCTGCGGGCTTTTGCGGCTCCCGTATTCGATGCGGCCGGCCGGCTGGTGGCGACGATCAGCGTGCCGTTTATCGGCGAGGCGACGCCGGATAGGGCTCGCTCGATCAAGCGCGAAGTCGCGGAGGGGGCTGCGGCGTTGACGAAGGCCATCAATGGCGTCAATCCAATGTCCAAATAAGAAATCTAAAATTCTATATTGAACTATCGCGTTGTTGTGCTAGACCTCTATCCAGATAGTGGAGGATCTCATGACGGCCCTGGACCCATCGGTTTACGAAAAACTCCTGCGCACCAATTCCGCGAGCCTCAGCTCGCTTCTGTTGAAGCGCGGCCTCAGGAACACCGCGGTTCGCGGCGTGCGGCCGCTCGCGGGTGCCGGCAAGCCGATGGTCGGTCCGGCCGTCACCGTGCGCTACATTCCCGCGCGCGAAGATATCGACGGATCGACCTACAGTTCGGATCCGTCGAACCAGCAGCGCAAGGCGATCGATACGATTCCGGAGGGCCACGTTCTCGTGTTCGATTGCCGCTCGATGGCCGACATTGCCGGCATCGGCGCGATGCTTGCCCGCCGGCTGGTCTATCGGGGCTGCGCCGGCCTCGTTCTGGATGGAGGCGTGCGCGACACGGCCGATATCGTCCAGCTGGGGCTTCCCACCTATTGCATGGGACCGGCGGCGCCCGCCAATCTCGTCGCCCATCATGCGTCGGATATGAACCAGCCGATCGCTTGCGGCGGCGTCGCGGTCTATCCCGACGACATCATTTTCGGCGACAGCGAGGCGGTCATCGTCATTCCGCGGGAATATGCGGACGAGATCGCCGACGAGGCGGTCGCGATGGAGGAGCAGGAGGAGTTCCTCAAGCTCGAAATCGAGTCCGGCAAATCGACTTTGGGCGTGTACCCGCCAAACAAGGAAACGCTTGAGCGCTACGAGGCGTGGCGCGCAGCGCGGAGCGCCGCCGTCTGAGGCCTCGCCACAGGCTGGTGGCGGCGTTCCGAGGCATCTTCAGAAAAACAAGAGCGGGCCGCGGTAGCGGCCGGCTCCGCGACGTCCGGGGCGTTAGCGGTGGGCCGAAGCCCGCTGCGCGAACCCGCCGGCGGCAGGTTGAGCCATGGCTCTCGCCGTCGAGCGAAGGGCCGCGGACTGGCTGGAAACGGCACTCCCCAGCTTGAACTGGCCGACAAGTTCGCGAAGCGCCTCGGCTTCCTGGGCGAGCGAGGCGGAGGCGGCAGTCGACTGTTCCACCATCGCCGCATTCTGCTGCGTCGTCTGATCCATCTGGTTGACGGCGACGTTGACTTCGCTCAGACCGACCGACTGCTCCTTGGCGGAGGTCGCGATTGCGTCCATGTGCTGATTGATCTGCGTGATAAAGCTGACGATGGTCTTGAGGGACTGGCCGGTATCGCGCACGAGCTTGACGCCGCTTTCCACTTCCTGGGAGGAGTTCTGGATAAGTCCCTTGATTTCCTTGGCCGCGCTGGCCGAACGTTGGGCAAGTTCCCGGACTTCCTGGGCGACGACCGCGAAACCCTTGCCCGCCTCGCCGGCCCTGGCGGCTTCGACGCCCGCGTTCAGTGCAAGGAGGTTGGTCTGGAATGCGATCTCGTCGATCACGCCGATAATGTTGGAAATCTGCTGCGACGAGGTCTCGATACGTCCCATCGCCTCTTCGGCATGAGAAACGACTTCCGCAGACATCGCGGCGCTGCGGTTCGCCTCCGTCGCCACCTTGCGGGTTTCTTCGGTGCGCTTGCTCGAATTCGCCACGTTCGCGGTAATCTCTTCCAGCGCCGCCGCCGTCTCTTCGAGCGAGGCTGCCTGCTGTTCCGTCCGCTTTGAAAGGTCACCCGCCCCGGAGGAGATTTCGCGGGTGCCGTCGTCTATCGTGGTGATGCTGTTGGAAATCGACATCAATGCCCCGCCAAGCTGGGTGACGGATTGATTGAAGTCGTGGCGCAGCGCCTCGAAGTCGGGGGCGAACGCCTCGTCGAGCTGAAAGGCGAGGTCGCCGGCGGCCAGGCGCCTCAGGCCGGCCGCAAGACCCGAGGTGGCAATGCGCAGGCGCTCGGCGGCATCGGCCTCCGCCTTCTGCTGGGCTGCGACGCGATCGGCCTCCGCCTGCTTTCGGTTTTCCTCCGCTTCCATCTCCATTCGCTTGTTGGCGATGGCGGCCTGGCGGAAGATCTCCACCGCGCTCGCCATGGACCCGATTTCGTCTGCGCGGCCGGCGAACGGAATATCGGAACCGGTGTCGCCCTCGGCCAGCCGCCTCATCGAGGCCGTGATCCGGGTAACCGGGTTGGCGATGCCTGCCAGCACAAAGACGATCGCGCCGACGACGAGCAAGCCTGCAAAACCGATCGCCGTGAACAGGTAGAACTTCACGGACGCATAGGTCGCCCTGCTCACGTCGGCGGCCTCCTTGCTGCCGACGACATTCAATTCAACGAGGGCCGTCGTCAGCTCTTTCAGCTTGTCGGAATGGGTCCGCATCTCTCCGCCGAGATATTGCCCGGCTTCTCCGATCTTGTTCGCTCGGGACAGGTCGAGAAGCTGCGGCTTGCTCGAAATGTAACTCTCGACGTTCGCTTTTATCTCGTTGATCAACTGGCGCTCGCGCTCCGATGACGCCAACGGAAGATAGGCATCTATCGACTTGCGAACCGTATCCTCGGCGACGGTGATGGCGTCTTCACGCGTTTTCTTGTCCGCTTGCGATTGTGCGATGATGTGATCCCGGTAAGCGAGCCGCAGATTTGCCATGTTGAGATTGATCACCCGGGATGCCTGTACGCTCGGCAACCAATTCGTCGCGATTGCTTCGGTGGAGCCGTTTGTCTTGCTGAGACCATCGATCGCAAGATATGCGATAATGCCGAAAAGAAGCGCTACGCCGCTAAAAATCAGCAGCAGGCTCGACTTTATGCTTGGACGACGCATTCCAGGACCCCTTCAGAAGTTCGACCTATGGCGGACTGACATGCAATTTATAACTATAATAATTTAATGCTTTCCTCATACGTAAAGCGTCGTTTACCAAGGCCTGCGCAATGAGGCGCTGGCGCCGAGTTCCCCTCCCGGCGGGCACAGTTCGCGAATTTTGGATTTGAGGCCTGGACGGCCGCAGGCGGTTCTAGCCGGAGGCCCGGCTGGCCTCCGGGGCATGGACGACGACGCAGTTGCGGGCGGCCTTTTTGGCGAGATAGAGCGCCGCATCCGCCTGGCGCTGGAGATGCTCCGCCGATAGGAGTTCGCCATCCTGCGTCGATACCGACACCCCGATGCTGACAGTCACATAGGGAAGGACGCGAGAGGTGGGGTTTGGAAGCGAAGCGGCTTCGACCCGGCTGCGAATCCTCTCGGCGACCGCCGTCGCCTCCTGTTCGTCGCAGCAGGGGAGGAAGACGAGAAATTCTTCGCCTCCGTAGCGGGCAACCTGGTCCCGTTCGTCTCGCATGCTGCTTTGAATGATGCCGGCAACCTTCACCAGGCAGCGGTCGCCCTCGGCATGTCCGAGATTGTCGTTGAGGCGCTTGAAGTCGTCGACGTCGCACATCAGCATCGCCGCGCCCCCGGCCCGGGCGGGATCCTCGTTCCAGAAACGATGGAGCGTTTCCATCATCGAACGCCGGTTGGCGACCCCGGTCAGCGGGTCGGTTCGGGCCAGCAGTTCGAGCTGGGAATTGGCGTCGGCGAGCTCTGCCAGGCGGCTTCGATCCCGCAATTCGAGCAGGAAGGTCTTGTGCGCCAGGATGATGGCGGTACGTCGGGCGACGAGGGTTGCGACCACGCCGCTCGCGAAGAACAGCGCCCCGGCCAGGGCGCTTCCCGCGTCGATATACGGATTGCGCAGTTGAAACAGAAGGTAGATGCCGAGAGCGGAGGCACCGATCGCCGTCGACCAGCTGAGCGGGATGGGAAATATGATGATCGCGGTGACGGCGACAAAAAGCATGATGGTCAAATGCCGCTCGTAGAACTCGCCCCCCGTGTTGACGCCCACCAGGGCCACGGAGAGGAGGATCAGAAAAACGGCGGAAAGCGTGAAAACCCCCTGCAGCCACAAGGCGCGCGGCCGCTGGAAGACTATCGCGGCAACAACGGCTGCGGGGGGAAGGATGGACGCCGGCCAAAGCATGGACAGGACCGTCCCGGCCGGAAGCAGGATTGCGTTGAGGCCGAGCGTCAGGCCGTCGAGCACGATGACCCAAACCATCCACGCCCGGATGATCTTGGCCGCCTGCGGCCAGGAGCGTTCGCGAAAAAGACGGGCGAGATCCCCGTTGAGCCGTATATCTCGCGTGCGTCCGCTTAACAGGCGCTCGACTTGCTCCACGATGGCGGGACTCGGCCTCTGGAGAGGTTTCCGCGAAGACGCTCTTATCGATTTGTCAGAGCCTTTGATTCGTTCGGCGTCCATGTTTCGGATTTAGGGTGCGGATGATCGGAGGCAAGACGGGCCGTCGAGCCCGTGCAGAAAAGGCGATAGGTTCGCACTGAAGTTCTCCGGCCAAACCGCGGTACGTCGCGGCTCAATGGCTGCTCCTCATCAGCCACATATACGCAGCGGCGGTCCAGGAGAAGCCGAGGCCTCCGCATCCTTCGCCTGTCAGCGGATCGAAATATTCGGCGAATCCTTCCCTCTCAATCGCCGTGACCGTCGACTTGCGCAATTCCTCCGCCGCTTCCGGATGACCGTTGCGCTTCAGGCCGTCGATCAGGAGCCAGTTGATGATTGCCCAGGAGGGGCCGCGCCAATAACGCTTCGGCTCCCAGCTTGCAATGCCCGGCTTGGTGGTCGGGAACGTGACTTTGAGACCTTTCGACCAGGCTCTCATTTCATCGACCAGTGCGCCGGCGATATCCTTGTCGAGATCGAGCGAGAGGAGGGGGATGAAGCCGGCCTGGGTGGCGGCCTCGACATCGTCGCCGGAGACAAGGTCGCGGGACACGAAACGCGACAGCCCGGGGCGCCACTGCGCGAGTATCGCCTTGCGGCTGAGTTCGTTGAAGGCGGCGATTTCCTCCACGTCTTCGCTGCGGCCAAATTCGCGGGCGAGATGTTCGAGGTCTTCGCCGGCTTTCAGCAGGATCGCCGTCGTTTGGATCTCCGCGACCTTGAACGGCGCCTTTTCCCATTGCTTCGCCGGATCCCAGCCGCAGGCGGCATAGGTATCGACCAGATGGATGAAGCGGCTATAATCCTCGTCGCGCGGCCGCATCGAGGCGTTCACGTGGCCGGTATCCTTGCGGATCACCGGGGTGTCGGTCGTGGTCGGCACGCGGGCGAGCGCGATATCCCAGGCCGGGGAGTTGTCGCTGCCGCTCTCCCAGGGATGCAGGAGCGCGACGAGACCGGTGCCCTCCGGATCGCGCGCGGAATACCACCAGCGATGCCATTTCAGCGCTGCTTCGTAGAGAGGCAGGGCGCGGACCTGCCCACCGTTGCCGGCTGCCTCGAAAACCTTGCGCAGCGCGATCGCAAAGACCGGCGGCTGCGTGATGCCCGAGGTCGGGATCGTATGGCGGGTGCGCCAGACGTTGGGACCGGGGAAATAGGTGTCGCTCGGCTGATGGAAGATGATATGCGGGATCATGCCGTCCGCCCACTGCCCCTCGATCAGCCGCTCCAGTTCGCGATAGGCGCGGTTGGTGTCATAAAGGGCAAACCCCATGGCGACGAAGGCGGAGTCCCAATTCCACTGGAAGGGGTAGAGCCGGTCGGTCGGCACCGTGTAGCCGCCGCGGTCGTTGGCGACGAGGATGCGCTTCGCCTCGGTGATATGCACGTTCATGTTGGGTACTCCGGTATGCTCAGGCCAGGGTGGCCGGAAAGGATTTGCCGCTTTCGGGTGAAAGCCAGGTAATGCGCTTGCGGTCGAGCTTCAGGCCGATCGTATCTCCGCTTCTGACGGTTTCCGATGCCGGCAGGATGACCCGCACGGGCTGGTCGTGAATCGAGCCTGTCAGGAGCAGGTGCGACCCCATCGGCTCGGCGACCCGCACCTTCATCTCGAGCCCCTGCGGCAACGGCTCCAGTTCGACAGCCTCGCCGCGCAGGCCGAGGACTATCTCGTTGCCGACGTCCTTCGGCGCGGCGAGCTGTTCTGCGCCTGCTGCAACCTGGCCGTCCGAGACAGGCACCTTGATGAAGTTCATCGGCGGGTTGCCTATGAAACCGCCAACGAACCGGGTGGCCGGATGATTGTAGATTTCAACCGGATGGCCGACCTGCTCGACCACGCCATTGTGCATGACGGCGATGCGATCCGAAAGGCCCATCGCCTCGGTCTGGTCGTGAGTGACGTAGATCGTCGTCGTGCCTGCCGATTGCAGCACGGTTTTCAGTTCGGTGCGCATTTCGAGCCTCAGCAGCGCGTCGAGATTGGAAAGCGGTTCGTCCATCAAGAGCACTTTCGGCTCAACGGCCAGCGCGCGGGCGACGGCGACGCGCTGGCGCTGGCCGCCGGAAAGCTTGTTCGGATAACGGTCGAGATGTTGTTCGATATGCAGCAGGCCGGCAGCCTTTTCCACCTGGGTCTTGACCCGCGCAGCGTCGGCCTTCTGCATGCGCAGGCCGAAGGCGACGTTTTCGTAGACCGTCATATGCGGGAAGACTGCGTAGTTCTGGAAGACCATGGCAAGCCCGCGATCCTTGGGCGCTAGGCCGATCACCGATCTGTCGGCGATGCGCACATCGCCCGAGGTCGCGGTCTCGAGACCGGCGATGATGCGCAGAAGCGTGGTCTTGCCGCAGCCCGAGGGCCCGAGCAGCGATACGAACTCGCCGTCGTTGATCGTCAGCGAGACCTCTTTCAGCGCCTGGAAAGCACCGAAACTCTTGCGGATGCGGTCGATGACAATATTGGCCATGTCGATGGTCCCGTTATTTGGAGGAGATGCCCCAGATCGCGAAGAGGTAACGCCTGACCGCGAAGATGAAGACAACGGAAGGAAGAATGAGCATCAGGCCGCCGGCGAAGCGGTAATGCATCGGGCTTTCCGAAAGCACCGTCAGCAGATAGGCCGTCAGCGTGCGGTTGCGCACCGTCAGCACGGAGGCGGCGAACACCTCGTTCCACGAGATGACGAAGGCGAAGACGGCGGTGGCAACGATGCCGGGCAGCGCCAGGGGAGCGACCACCTTGAAAAACGCCTGGACGCGGGTACAGCCGAACACCCAGGCGGCCTCTTCGAGCTCCTTCGGGACGCCGAGGAAGATGCCTTGGGTGACGAGCGCTGCAAACGGCAGCGCCAGCACCGTGTGGATGAGACCAACGCCGACGATGGTATCGTAGAGCCCCAGCCGGATGAAGGAGACGGTGAGCGGCAACGCCAGGATCGCCAGCGGGAAAGCGCGCGTGAGCAGGACAAGGAGCCGGTAGCTGTCCTTGCCGCGGAAATCGTAGCGCGCCAGCGCATAACCCGCCGGCGCGCCGAGCAGGATCGAGAGCGCCACCGTGATGCCCGCGGCGCCGAGCGAATTCAGGAAGGACTGGACGACGCCCTCGGTTTTCAGGAAGAGGATGAAGGGCTCCAGCGAAATGCCGGTGGGCAAGCCCGTCTTCGGCCAGATATAGACGCCCTGGCGGCCTCCGAGCGCACCGAGCGCCACGAGATAGATCGGCACCAGGACCCAGGCGCAGAGCGCGGCAATGCCGCTCCAGAGGAGCCAGCGGCGGGACGAGGCGAAGCTTGCCGGGCGGGAGGCGGCCTCGGCCGGGCCAATAGTTTGCGTGGTGATCGGCTCGGTACTCATGGCAGGCGCTCCGGATCGACCTTCAGGGCCTTCAGATAGATGAGGGTGGCGGCAAGCGAGATGATCATGATCAGCACCGCATAGGCCGCGGCGACACTGTAATTCTGGTTCTGGTTCTGCCAGTTATAGGCTTCGCCGACGAGGACCGGGAAATTGCGCCCGCCCAGCGCATAGACCACCGCGAATACCTCGAAGGCGAGCACCGTGCGCAGGATCAGCGCCGATTGCAGCGCCGGGCGGATCAGCGGCAGGGTGATGCGCCAGAAGCGCGTCCAGGGACCTGCGCCAAAAATCTCGGCAGCCTCCCTGAATTCCTTCGGCACCTGGTTGAGGCCGGCGACGATGATGACCATGACAATCGCGGTACCCCGCCAGATTTCCGCGATAGCGATAGCAATGAAAAGCGCTACCGGCGTCTGGTAGGACAGCCAGCTCGCCTGCCGGCCGATGACGCCGAGGCCGAAGAGGAGGGAGTTAAAATAGCCGGTATTCTGCAGGATCGACAGCCAGACGAGGCCGGCAGCGAGATCGGAAATCCCGAGCGGGATCGTCCAGATCCAGAGAATGGTCTCGCGGCCACGGCCGATCTTGGCGACCATGGTGCCCATGGCGAGCGCGATGGCGATCTGCACCGGCACGACGACGATCGTCAGAAGAAAGGTATTCTTGACCGAGCGGCTGAAATTGATGTCGGTCACCATGCGCTCGGCATTCGCCAGAGACGGTACGCCGTTGTCGGAAACCGCAAGCCAGATCGTCTGCACCAGCGGCACCACGAAGAGCAGCGCCAGAAAAGCGACCGAGGGCAGGATCAGCAGATAGGGGATCCAGGGCCGGTTTTGGGTCATCGATCGCGCTCGCGACAGGGCTTTAGGAATTGAACATACATCGACTTGCTCCTCTAGACCGCGCTCCTTACTCCCGACGGAGGGGAGCCGGTGCCCCACTTCCGCTCCGCCTCGTTCGGTTAGGCGTCCGGGTCTTCGCCCGGACGCCACCGCCTTCGGAAGGTTTCGGGGTAGCCCTTATTGAACGGGGCAAGCACCGTCGCTCTTGGCGTCCGGAGCCCAGCAGGGCGCCTTGGCATCGGTCATCAGCTTCGTCATGGCCGTGCCCTGCTTGGCGAGCACATCGGCGATGGGTTCGTTCTGCAGCACGATCCGCTGGAAGGCGTCCATGTAGACCTTGTTGAACTCGCCGCCCTTGTCGCCGAGGCCGACCGGCAGAAGCGAGATCAGGGCGTCCTTGGAACCCTGGGTCCTGGTCACCGCACCGGCGAGAAGCGCCACGCCCTTGTCGAGGTCCGGCGGCAGCTGGACGTTGAGGGTGGGGAAGAAACCGACCTTCGAAGCAGTCAGCAGCTGTGTCTTCTGCGTCGTCAGGGTTTCGATGACCTTTGTCGCGCCTGCGGCATCCGGGGCGCCCTTGGGGATCGCAAGGCCGGCGAGGACCGGCATGTAGCCGCGGCCCTTGGGGCCCGCCGGAGCCGGGAACACGACATAGTCATTCGGTGAAGCGGAGATGGCGTTTTTCAGGCGGGCGACGTGGTCCCATGCGACCATGACTTCGCCTGAGGCCAGCGGCTCCTGCATGAAGTCGTAACCGGTGGAGTTTGGGGTGACATAGGCCCAGAGCGCCTTCAGCTTTTCCCAGCCGGCCGCGGCATCGGCGTTCTTGAAGGTGCGGACCACGCCGCCGGTGAAGGACGGATAGAAGTATCCTTGGAAATAACGCGCCATCAGGCCCTTGGGACCGGCGGGGAAGCCGATCTGCGGCTGACCGGTGGCTTGCTGCATGGTCTTGCCCCATTCGATCAGCTGGTCGTAGGTCAGCGCATTGATATCTGCCCCCTTCGGCAGGTATTGCAGGGCTTCCTTCTTGGCAGCCATGACATAGGTCGCCTGCATCCACGGAATGTACTGCTGCGTGGGCTTGCCGAGCTTGCCGAGATCAAGAACTGATTGCGGCATGCCGCCGGCGGCGAGCTTCTTGGCAAGATCGTCGAGCGGTTCGAGCTGGCCCTTGTCGGCGAGTGGCGAAAGTTCCCCATGCAGCGCGCCGACAAGGCTGACGGTGTGCTTGCCGGCCTGGGCTTCGGCCTCCATGCGCACCGCAAACTGCGGCGGTTCCTCGACCACGTAATCGACCTTGCCGGCCTCCTTCAAAAGGTCCTGCCGCACCACGGTCGCCTCCTCGATCGGGCGGAGCTGGGTGGATACGAAAACCGTCTGGGCCAGCACCGGCGAGGCGAACGCCATCACTGTCGAAGCCAGAATTGTAAGTGACACGATACGTTTCATCTTCTCCTCCTTCATTGTTCTTTGTCTCGGCTGCACGTCTATGCCGCCAATGGCGGGCGGCGATGGCTGTCGCGGTCGACGAACTCGACCGCGTGGAGCTCCTGGAGTTCTTCGGCAGGCTCTCCGGCGATGGCGCGCAGCAAAAGCGAGGCGAAGCTGGCGCCGAGGTTTTGGCCAGTCATGCGCATGGTCGAGAGTGGCGGGCTGGTGAAGGCGCCCATCGGCAGATCGTCATGGCCGAGGATGCTGATGTGGTTGCCGCCATCGACTTCGCGCAGCGCCCTCAGCGCACCGATCGCCATTTCGTCGGTGGCGCAGACAAGCGCCGTCGGCCGCGACGGCCGGCGCAGCAGTTCGAGTGCGGCGACATAACCGCCCTGTTCCAGCGGCGCTCCTTCGGCGCAGAGGTCGGTCGCGAGCCCGCATTCCTCCATCGCGGCCTGCCAGCCGCGGCGGCGGACATGTGCGAAGTAATATTCCTGCGGCCCGGCGATATGACCGATCCGCCGATGGCCTGCCGCATGGAAGCGCAGCGTCGCGGCGTGAAACCCGGAAAAGCCGTCGCCGTCGATGAACGGATGCGGCACGGCGCTTTCGGTCCGGCCATTGGTAACGAAGGGAATGCCGCGCGACTGCAGAAACTCCACCCGCTCGTCCCGCCGCTTGGTCCGCACCAGCAGCATCGCATCGACACGGCGGCCATCGACGAAGCGGCGGCAGATTTCGAGCTCGCTCTCGCCACGCGGCACCGGCGCGATCACCAGATTGAGGCCGGCGGCCGCAAGATGTTCGGCACAGCCGGACAGCATGTCGAGGAAGTGGGGAGGACCAATATGACCAGGGTCGCTGGGCAGCGTAACGGCCACGAGTTCTGCGCGCTGTCTGCGCAGACGCCTTGCCGAGGCATTGGGGCGGTAGCCTGCTTTCTCCGCAGCCTCACGAACCCGCTCGCGGGTGGCGGAGGAGACGTCGGCATAACCGTCGAGCGCACGCGATACCGTGGTGATCGACAGACCGAGCGATTGCGCGAGCTGTTTGAGATTGGCCAAGATCTTCCTCCCGAAGTGACGAAAGGATTCTCCAAAACGTTTTGGGAGTCAAGCCAAAACGTTTTGGATACGGATTCCTCTGTTCAACGGCCCTTAGGCGGTGCCAAGGTTGCGAAGCGCGTTGGCGATGACCGTGAATGCCGGCGAGGCCTGCCGCCGGCTCGGATAATAAAGGTGATATCCCGAAAATTTCGGCGACCACTCATCGAGCAGCCGCACCAATTGGCCCGAAGCCACCTGCGTCTCTACCAGGCTCTCCGGGATATAGCCGACGCCCATGCCGCTGAGGACAGCGTCGACCATCGCCAGGGATGAGTTGAAGGTCAACTGGCCCTCCACGCGCACCCTCAACTGCCGTCCGTCCTTTTCGAATTCCCACGCGTAGAGACCGCCGGAGCGTGACTGGCGATGGTTGATGCAAATGTGCTGAACGAGGTCCTGTGGTGTCTGAGGTGCGGGGTGACTTTTCAGATAGCCGGGCGACGCCACCGCGACCAACCGCCAGTCGGGGCTGATGCGGACGGCGATCATGTCCTTGTCGACGCTTTCACCAAGCCGAACGCCGGCATCGAACCGCTCTTCCACGATGTTGCGGAAGCCGTTGTCGATGTTCAGCTCCAGGTGGATGTCAGGATAGGACGCGATGACCGGTTTGAGTTTCGGCCAGACGATCCATTCCATCGCATGGTCCGAGAGGCTGATCCGCACGGTGCCGGAAGGTTTGTCGCGTATCTCCATCAGAGCGTCGACGTCACACTCGATGTCATGGATGCGGGGTGCCAAGGCACGTCGGAGGCGTTCGCCCGCTTCCGTGGGCGAGACACTGCGCGTGGTTCTCGTTAACAGGCGCAGCCCGAGGCGCGCTTCAAGATGCTTGATCGTGTGACTGAGGGTCGATTGAGAGGTGCCCAACTTGGCCGCCGCCTTCGTGAAGCTTTTTTCCTCAGCCACCGCCAGAAACCACAACATGTCATTCAGGTTTTTGCGATCCACCGACGCCTCCAATAATTTATGTCACAGATCGATAACTCTTTGTGGATTGCTGTGGCTAATCATTAAAATCGTCGATCGCTAAATAAGTCGTGAAGTCCCGGCGTGCGCGGTGGCAATCGCCGCGCGCCCTCCCGAAACCAAGGATATCTGACTTCGGAAACCGCGTACGATACCGATCTGGCGAGGGCACCGAGCGCCTGGAGCGCCGTCTTCTGCCTCTCTCTCCTGACATTCGTTCTGGTCGCCTCGGAATTCATGCCGGTCAGCCTCTTGACGCCGATTGCCGCTGATCTCGGGATCAGCGAAGGTCAGGCCGGACAAGCAATCTCGATCTCCGGGATTTTTGCCGTTCTCACCAGCCTGTTCGGCAATGTCTTGCTGGCGAGGTTTGATCGCCGGACGGTGGTCTTGATTTACACAGGGTTGCTGGTTGCTTCAGGCCTTACCGTCACCTTTGCCCCGAACTATTTCCTGTTCATGGTCGGACGTGCCTTGATCGGGATATCGATCGGCGGCTTCTGGTCGCTGTCGACGGCGATCCTTGCCCGCGTTGTGGTTAGCGAGGATCTGCCCAAGGCGATCGCGATGTTGCAGGGGGGAACGGCTTTCGCATCGGTCATCGCGGCACCTCTCGGCAGTTTTCTCGGAGGGATCGTCGGTTGGCGGGGAGCGTTCTTCATCGTCGTGCCGATCGGCGTCCTTGCCATGACTTGGCAACTCGCAGTCCTTCCTCGCATGCCTGCCCGGGAAGCGACGTCCGTCGGCCGGATGTTCGCCCTTCTCAACAACCGCGTATTTGCGCTCGGCATGGCGGCGACAACGCTTGCCTTCATGGGGCAGTTCTCGGTTTACACGTATCTGCGGCCCTTCCTCGAAAACGTGACGGGGCTGAAGGTCACCACTCTTTCAGCCGCGTTGCTCGCCCTGGGCCTGGCGGGCCTCGTCGGAACATCCGTCGTGGGATTTGCACTTCGATCGCGGTTGGGTGCGGTCTTGGTCGGACTGCCGGCCATGCTGGCTGTCATCGCCGTGCTTTTGATCGTCCTGGGACCGTATTCCATCCCCGTGGCAGGACTGCTGATATTGTGGGGGCTCCTGACGACCCCGATCCCGGTCTCGTGGAACACCTGGATGACCAGGGTCATTCCGGGCGACCTTGAGGCCGGAGGGGGACTGCAGGTCGCGTTGATTCAGTTCGCCATCACCTTCGGCGCCTTTGGCGGCGGCCTGCTTTACGATGGGGCAGGCTGGTGGGCGCCATTTGTTCTTGGCGCATGCCTACTCGGCGGATCGGCCATGCTCGCGCTTTCGGCCGCCGCCTCGCTGCGCCGAGGACATCCTTGACGACGACGAACACGGGAGAAATTGCAGTCGTATGCAAAGCGAGCGCGCCGCTGCAAACCGCGGCCGGATCCTGTGCATGTTGGCGGAAGCCCGGCGCTCGCGTCCATTTATGAACTCAGCCGATAACTTCATGCGAAAAATCGCACCTAATCGTCACCGGCCAGATCGCCAATTCTCCACGGCTCCCACAAGAGCCTTCCAGCCTTGATCCCATTCCTCGTCACTGAAAAGGGAGCGGAAATGCCGAACTATAGCCAACTGGAACTTTCTCGTCGGGAGCTTCTTATATCCTCTGCTGCCACCGTCGTGGTCACGGGGACCGCCGTCGGTAGCGCGGCTGCCCAATCCGGGGGAGATGACATGAATTTCACAACGCCTGTGGCGCTCACCATCAACGGCGAGCGGCGGGAACTGGAAGTCGACAACAGGACGACGCTTCTCGACGCTCTGCGGGAACACCTGCACCTGACCGGAACGAAGAAGGGATGCGACCATGGCCAGTGCGGCGCCTGCACTGTCATTGTCAATGGCCATCGCATCAACTCCTGCCTGACGCTTGTGGTCATGCACGAGGGCGAGAAGATCACCACGATCGAAGGCCTCGGTCAGCCCGGCGACCTCCATCCCATGCAGTCTGCCTTCGTCAAGCACGACGGCTTCCAGTGCGGCTACTGCACCCCCGGCCAAATCTGTTCCTCCATCGCGGTGCTGGAAGAGATCAAGGCGAACATCCCCAGCCACGTCACCGGCGATCTGACGGGAGCGGTCAAGCTCACCGCCGCCGAGGTGCGCGAACGCATGAGCGGCAACATCTGTCGATGCGGGGCCTACTCCAACATCATGGAAGCCATCTCGGAAGTCGGAGGGGTCCAAGCATGAAAGCCTTCACCTACGAACGCGCCCCTTCCGTCGAAGCCGCAGTAAAGGCAGCTGCTTCCAACCCGGACGCGAAGTTCATCGCCGGCGGCACCAACCTCCTCGACCTGATGAAACTGGAGATAGAACATCCGACCCATCTGATCGATGTGAACGGTCTTGGCCTCGACAAGATAGACCCGACGCCGGACGGCGGTCTCAGGATCGGCGCTCTCGTCAGAAACACGGCCCTGGCCGCAGACGAGAGGGTGCGCCGGGACTATGGCCTCCTGTCCCGCGCGCTTGTGGCAGGTGCGTCGGGCCAGCTTCGCAACAAGGCGACGACCGCCGGAAACCTCCTTCAGCGGACGCGCTGTCCGTACTTCTACGATCCGAACCAGCCCTGCAACAAGCGCCAGCCCGGCAGCGGCTGTTCGGCGATCGGCGGCTTTACCCGCCAGCACGCGGTGGTTGGAACGAGCGATGCTTGCATCGCCACCCATCCGAGCGACATGGCGATCGCGATGCGCGCGCTGGACGCCGTCGTCGAGACGGTGAAGTCCGACGGTACGACGCGTGCGATCCCGATCGCAGACTTTCACCGTCTGCCCGGCGAAACACCGCACATCGAGACTGTTCTCGAAGCCGGCGAATTCATCACCACCGTCGTCCTTCCGCCACCGGTCGGCGGCAGGCATATCTACAGGAAAGTGAGAGACCGCGCGTCCTACGCCTTTGCTCTCGTCTCCGTGGCGGCGGTCATCCATCCGGATGGAACAGGTTCTATCGCTCTCGGCGGTGTCGCTCACAAGCCCTGGCGCATCGAAAACGCAGACAGGGAACTGAAAAACGGTGCCAAGGCCGCCGCCGCCGTCCTGATGGCGGATGCGCGACCGACCGCCCAGAACCGCTTCAAGGTCGATCTTGTCGAGCGCACGCTCGGCGCGGTCATCGCCGAGGCCAGGGGGTAATCATGAAGTTCGACAAGCCAGCAACGACCAATCCGATCGACCAGCTCAAGGTGATTGGCAAGCCGATCCAACGCATTGACGGCGAGCTAAAGACAACCGGCCGGGCGATCTATGCCTACGAATGGCATGACCAGAACACGCCTTACCTCTACGGCTATCCCGTTGGCTCCGCCATCGCCAAAGGCAGGGTGAAGTCCATCGACACGACCGCCGCGAAAAAGGCCCCAGGCGTCCTGGCCGTCGTCACGACGCTCGATGTCGGCGACCGGAAGAAGGGCAAGTTCAATACCGCTAAGCTGTTCGGCGGCGCCGAGATCCAGCACTACCACCAGGCCATCGCCGTCGTCGTTGCGCAGTCGTTCGAACAGGCAAGAGCTGCCGCGGCGCTGGTTAAGGCAGATTACGAAGAGGAAGCTGGAAGTTTCGATCTTCGCGCCTCCATGGCATCCGCCAGAAAGCCGGACGAATCCACCGAACCCGAAACCGCGATCGGCGATTTCGAAACTGCCTTCAAATCCGCACCGATCACCCTGAACGAAACCTACACGACGCCGGATCAATCCCACTCGATGATGGAGCCGCATGCCTCCATCGCTACCTGGGATGGTGAGGAAGTGACCGTCTGGACGTCGAGCCAGATGGTCGACTGGTGGCGAACCGATCTGGCAACCACCCTTGGGATCGACAAGGACAATGTGCATCTGATGTCGCCCTTTGTCGGCGGCGGGTTCGGCGGCAAGCTCTTTCTGCGTGCCGATGCCGTTCTGGCAGCCTTCGGATCGAAGGCGGTCGGTCGTCCGGTCAAGGTGGCCCTGCCGCGCCCGTTGATGCCCAACAACACGACTCACCGTCCGGCGACCATTCAGCGTATCCGTATCGGCGCCGACCACGATGGCCACATTACCGCGATCGCGCACGAGAGCTGGTCGGGCGACCTTCCCGGCGGCGGGCCAGAGACCGCAGTCAACCAGACGCGGCTGCTCTATGCGGGTGCGAACCGGATGACGGCGATGCATCTCGCTACGCTCGATCTTCCGGAAGGCAACGCCATGCGGGCGCCGGGAGAGGCTCCCGGCCTTATGGCGCTTGAGATCGCCATCGACGAGATGGCCGAGAAGGTCGGAATGGACCCGATCCAGTTTCGCATCATCAACGACACGCAGGTCGATCCGGAGCATCCGGAACGGCGTTTCTCCCAACGTAACCTCAATGGTTGCCTGACCCTCGGTGCCGAGCGGTTCGGCTGGAGCGAGCGTCGGAAAACCGCATCGCGCAGGGAAGGCAACTGGCTCGTCGGCATGGGTGTGGCCGCCGCCTTCCGCAACAACCTGGTGATGCCATCGGGCGCGCGTGTGAAGCTCGACCGCGATGGCGTCGTCACGGTCGAAAGCGATATGACCGACATCGGCACGGGCAGCTATACGATCATTGCCCAAACGGCTGCGGAAATGATGGGCGTCAGCATCGACAAGGTGGCGGTGCAGCTCGGAGATTCGCGCTTCCCCGTGTCGGCGGGATCCGGCGGACAGTTCGGGGCAAATTCTTCGACCTCCGGCGTCTATGCCGCTTGCGTGAAACTTCGGGAGGCGGTCGCGAGCAAACTCGGCTTCAACTCCGACGAGGTCGTGTTCGAGAACGGGCAGGTCCGCTCCGGCAACCGTTCAGTCGCGCTCACCGACGCGGCTGGCGAGGATGGTCTCGTTGGCGAAGACAGTATGGAGTGGGGCGATCTGACCAAGACGCATCAGCAGTCGACGTTCGGCGCTCATTTCGTCGAGGTCGGCGTCGACGCGGCCACAGGCGAAACCCGCATCCGCCGCATGCTTGCCGTCTGCGCGGCAGGCCGCATCCTCAACCCGATTACCGCCCGCAGCCAGGTCATCGGCGCCATGACCATGGGAGCCGGCGGCGCGCTGTCGGAGGAACTTGCCGTCGACACACGTCGTGGCTTCTTCGTCAATCATGACCTTGCCGGATACGAGGTGCCCGTGCACGCCGACATCCCGCACCAGGACGTCATCTTCATGGACGAGGCGGATCCGATGTCGTCGCCGATGAAGGCCAAGGGGGTGGGCGAACTTGGTCTTTGCGGGGTGTCCGCAGCGATCGCCAACGCCATCTACAACGCGACCGGCATCCGGGTCAGGCACTATCCGATAACACTCGACAAGCTGATCGACGAGCTGCCGGAGGTCGCGTAGGCGAAGGCGCTGATCACGTCGAATATCGGCTCACGGGCTTCCGGAGGCGGTCGAACGGTGGATCGCCCGTTCGTATCTCCTCGAGGCCATTCATTTCCGCCGATGCCGGATACCTCCTCGCCTTTCATGCCGCGTCATCATCGGCGCGCGAGGATCGCGGGGGGACAATTCCGCGACGGTCGAGCACATCCCATGGCGATCTTTGTCTAACTGGGATCCTGGTCGAGAACGTCTTTGAGCGTGCTCACGAACGTCTGCGCGGCAAGCGACAGGGGCCTTCGCTTCGGGATGATCATGCCGACAGATACCGGTATGCGTGGCTCGAATTGTCGCACCACGATGTGATCCAGCTCGTTGGCGTCCCAAACGGAGAAGTGGTCGACCAGAGCTACACCGCGCCCCCTCTCGACCAGGCGCCGGATGAGCTGGCTTTGATTTGAGATGAGGGTGTTCGATGGCTTTACGCCTTCATCCGAGAGCGAGCGGAAGATTGCCGCGCCGAAGGGGACGGAGCGCGGATAGGTGACGAAGGGCTGGTCGGCGATATCGCTTGACAGCACGATGCGATGTCTCGCCAGCGGGTGGTCGGGCGGCATGATGCAGACCATGGATGAGGTCTTGAGGGTCTGGGTCATCAGGTCGGTCTCGTGCTCGGGATGATGCACCAGGCCGAAATCATAATTGCCGCGGCTGACATAAGGGTGGATCTTATCGGAATCGAGCAGATCCACCTGAACCTGAATCCCGGGATAGAGATTGTTGAAGCGTTCGACTGCCATCGGGATAAGGGCCGTGCTGAAGGCTGACAATATACCGATATTGACATAGCCCTGCGTCATGGCGGTGAGGTCGAGCGACAGGTTTTCGAAGACCGTCAGTTCATCCATCAGGCGCGCCGCATGGGAGAAAAGCAGCTCGGCCTCCGGCGTCGGGCGCAGTCGCCCGGCGCTTCGCTCAAAGAGCTTTACGCCGGCGAAATCCTCCAGCTGTTTGAGAGATTTGCTGGCATTCGGCTGGGTGGTGTGCAGCACAAGCGCCGCTTCGGTCACCGAGCCGGTCTTCATGAAAGCTGCCAGTGTGTCCAGATGCCTGAGCTTGATCCGCCGCATGATGTCGCTCTCCACGAACATTCCATTTTGGAATGGAAAGCTTGAATAATTGAATTTTACAAGCTTGAGGAGTCAATTTTAGATAGCCCTCATGACAGGCAAGGCGGCGGCGTGAAGCCGGTGCCACAGCGCAAAAGACCAGAGCATCATGGGCAATATCAGGGTCGGCATCGATGTCGGCGGAACCTTTACGGATTTCACGGTCCTCGATGACGAGACCGGAAACATGCGTCATTTCAAAGTGTCCTCGACACCTCATGATCCGTCCGAAGCGATCGAGACCGGTATTGCCGGTTTTGCCGAGCGCGGCCTTCAGGCCTCCGACGTAGTCCATTTTGGTCATGGCACGACGGTCGCAACCAACATGGTCATCGAGCGCCGCGGCGGAAAGACAGGCCTGCTGACCACCGAGGGCTTTCGTGATGTGCTGGAAATTGGCCGTCAGACCCGCCCCGATCTGTTCGACATGAGCGTTCGAAAGCCCGACCCGCTGGTTGTCCGTCCGCTGCGTCTCGAAGTGGCGGAACGTCTCGGCCCAACCGGCGAAGTCATCGTGCCGCTCGACGAAGCGGGCGTCAAAGCCGCTGCGGAGCGCTTCAAACAAGAGGGCGTGGAAGCCGTCGCGATCGGCTTCCTGCATTCCTATCGCAATCCCGCACACGAGCGGCGTGCCGCCGAAATCATCCGCAGGCACCTGCCGGATGTCTTCATCTCGCTGTCGAGCGATGTCCTGCCGGAATTCCGCGAATACGAGCGCCTTTCGACCACGGTCATGAACGCTTACCTGATGCCGCGCATGGATGGTTATCTCGACCGGTTCATGACGCGGTCGCGCAAGGCCGGCGTCGAGGCAAAGCCCTATACCATCCATTCCAACGGTGGCCTGATGTCCACCGAGACGGCGCGCAACTATCCGGTCAGAACCTGCCTCTCCGGGCCTGCGGCCGGTGTTGTCGGTGCGTCTCTGGTGGGCAAGGCGGCGTCCTTCCCCGACATCATCACCTATGACGTCGGCGGTACCTCCACCGACGTCGCCCTGATCGCCAACGGCAAGCCGGCCTATTCCACCGACCGCGACGTGGCCGGTTATTCCATCCGTTGCCCGATGGTCGACGTCAACGTCATCGGTGCCGGCGGCGGCTCGATCGCCTGGCTCGACGATGCCGGCGGCCTGAAGGTCGGCCCGCAGAGTGCCGCCGCGGTTCCGGGACCTGCCGCCTACGGCAAGGGCGGAACGGACGCGACCATCTCCGACGCCAATATCGTCCTGCAGCGGCTCAATCCGGTCGCGCTTCTCGATGGCGCCATGCCCGTCGATCGCGAGGCGGCACTCAAGGCGGTCGGCGCCGTGGCGGAGAGGATCGGCCGTTCGGTGGAAGATACGGCATGGGGCATCATCCGCATCGCGGTCGCCAACATGGCGCGTGCCATCCGGGCGGTCTCCATGGACAAGGGGCATGACATCAAATCCTTCGCGCTGATGGCTTTCGGCGGCGCCGGCCCGCTTCATTCTTCGCTGGTCGCCGCAGAAACCGGTCTGAACACTGTCATCATTCCCGAATCTCCCGGCACAATGTGCGCCCGCGGCGTGCTTCTGTCCGACGTGACCCGCGACTTCGTCTCGACACAGATCAAGCGCGCTGAGGGGGAGGCCTGGCTCGATATCACATCGGCAGTCGAAGGCCTCGAAATACAGGCCAGGGATTGGCTTGAAGCGGAAACCATTCCGGACGGGAAACGGGCGTTCCAGCACATCGCCGAGGCCCGCTATGCCGGCCAGAACCATGAAATCCGCGTCGAGGGCATTCTTTCCACCGCGGAAGACTTTGCCGTCCGGTTCGCGGAAGCCCATCGCGTCGTCTACGGTTATGCGCTGGACGACCATCCCGTCGAGATCGTCAACCTGCGCGTCCAGGCGATCGGTCACGCGGGCCGGCCGCTCCAGACGGTCGCAAGTGCTGCCGGCACGATGAAGGACGCGATCGTCGGCGAGCGCGAAGTCTATATCGATCCGCAGGCCGGATGGCGGATCGTCCCGGTCTACAAGCGGGCTGCGATGCCGCAGGGCGAAAAGTTCTCCGGCCCCGCGATCATCGAAGAACTGACCTCGACCAGCTATGTCCTTCCCGGGCAGTCGGGCGTCGTCGACGCCTATGGCAACATCATCCTCAGCTTTGTGAAGGACCGTGCGTGATGCTGCAGCACGTCAAACCGCCGCGCGAATTCGACGCCATCGAGATGGAGGTCTACTCCAACCGGTTCATGTCTATTACCGACGAAATGGGCCTCAGCCTCGTGCGCTCGTCCTTCTCGACCAATATCAAGGAACGCAAGGACTGCTCCGTCGGCCTCTTCGACGGACGCGGACGGCTGATCGTGCAGGCGTCCCATATCCCGGTTCATCTTGGCTCGCTTCAGGGCGGCGTCGCGGCGGTTCTCGAGAACTACAGGCTTGAGGATATCAGGCCGGGCGATGCCTTCATCTGCAACGATCCCTATCTTGCGGGCGGCTCGCACACGCCGGATATCTCCATCCTGACGCCCGTTTTCTACGAGGGTCGGCTCTGCTTCTTCGCCGCCAATCTCGGCCATCATTCCGATGTCGGCGGCGGGGTTCCGGGCTCCTGCGATCCCAGCCAGACCAGCATCTTCGCGGAAGGCATACGCATTCCGGTGCTGAAGATCGCCCGCGAGGGCGTGCTGGACGAGCAGATCGTCAAGCTGATCAGCACCAACAGCCGCGATCCGCTGGAACGTATCCTCGACCTCAAGGTACAGATTGCCACCAACGAGATCGGCCAGCGCAAGCTCGTGGCGCTCGCCGAGCAGTTCGGCATCGCCACGGTCGAAAAAGCAATCGACGACCTGATCGCCTATTCGGAAAGCCGCCTGCGCAAGCGCATCGGCGATCTTCCCGACGGCATCTACAGGGGCGAAGCCTTCATCGACGGCGACGGCGTCGGTTACGAACCCTGCCGCATCGAGGTGGCGATCAAGGTCGAGGGCGACGGCATCACCTTCGATTTCACCGGAACAGACGTTCAGGCGCGAGGTGCGGTCAACATTCCCAAGACCGCTCTCGATGCCACCTGCTACTACACCATCAAGGCGCTGCTCGATCCGTCGCTGCCACCGAACGAGGGTATGGCGCTTCCCGTGACGATCGTTGCGGAAGAGGGCACCTTGGTGCGTCCGAAATTCCCGGCTGCCGTGGGCATCCGCTCGACCAGCTGCCAGCGTGTCGTCCGTGCCATTTTCCAGGCCTTTGCCGACGTGCTGCCGAGAGAGAAGGTTTTCGCCTCCTCGGCCGACATGAACGCGACGATGATCTTTTTCGGTCCGCACAAGACGCGCGAAGGCAGTTTCGTCTACCTCGAAACCGTCGGCGGCGGCGCGGGCGCAAGTCTCGACCATGACGGCATGAACGGCATTCAGGTGCACATCACCAATACCTCCAACCTGCCGGCCGAAGCGCTTGAAATCGAATATCCGCTCATGGTGCGCCGTTATGCGCTCGCTACCGGCTCGGGTGGCGAAGGCCAGACGATGGGCGGCATGGGCATCGTCCGCGAAGTGGTCGCGATGACGGATGGAGTCCGGGCGAATGCATCCTGCGAAGGGCTGCGCACCCCGGCTGACGGCGTCTTCGGCGGCGGTCAGGGCGAGGTCGCGCGGCTGAAGTTCGCGAATGCCGACGGGACGGTCAAGGAATACGACATCTCGATCACCAACATCCTGATGAACCGCGGGGACAGCCTGTTCCTGCAAACGCCGGGCGGCGGTGGCTTCGGCCGTGCTTCCTGAATTCCCTTTGGAGAATGAATAACATGGCTCTCGAAAACCTGACGCCGAGCGACGAACAGATCAAGTCCGCTCCGAACCCGAACTACCTCGAAGGCGACTATCTGAAGGGCGTCCTGGAGATGACCTTCCGGGATGGCAATCCGGTGGCCGAAAAACTGGTCGATGAAATCTTCTCTTCTCGCCAGATCGACTCCATCTATCTCGTCGGTGCCGGCGGGTCGAACTCGTACATCGAGCCGGTCAAATACATTCTCGACAAATATTGCGACCTCAGGATCGAGCGCATCAACTCGACGGAACTCGAAACGCGCCGCCCGAAGCCCGTCAATGAAAAGGCCGTCGTGCTCCTCACCTCCCATAACGGCGAGACCGAGGACACCGTCGTCGCCGCCCGTTGGGCGAAGACCACCGGCGCCGTGACCGTGGCGTTGACCTCCGGCCACGACAGCGGCCTTGCCAGGATCTGCGATTACCTGCTGCCCTATAGCAAGGAATTGCCGGGCATGCCGAAGACGATGATCGCCTATCTCTTCGCCGCCCATTTCCTGAAGCGCCTCGGCAATCCGGTCGGCACCCAGCTCATCGCCGATCTTGAAGCGATGCCGGCCAAACTGCACGACATCAAGAATGCCGAGCGCGAGCGCGGCATGGAACTCGCCCGCCGCTACAAGGACGAGAACATCTACTACGTTCTTTCGAGCGGCATTCTGTCGGCGCTGAATTACCAGTACTCGATCTGCATCTTCAACGAGATGCTGTGGCTCGACGCGTCGGACATCCATTCGGGCGAGTTCCGCCACGGTCCGTTCGAAGTCGCCGATCCGGACATGGCATACGTTTTCCTGATGGACAACGGCGAGAACCGCAAGATCGACCAGCGGGCGCTGAAGTTCACCCGCCGCGTCACGGACAAGATCATCACCTTCGATGCCGGCCGCTACGAGGATGTCTCGCCGCTGCTGTCTCCCTTCGTGATCGGCGTCACCTGGTACTGGTTCGCGCACACGCTTTCGGTCCTGCGCGAGCATCCGCTCAGCGTGCGCCGCTACATGTGGAAAGTCGACTACTGATGACGAAGACATCCGCCGACATAACGCTTTATCCGGGCG
The DNA here is from genome assembly GCF_031455615.1 of Neorhizobium sp. 2083. Classification (NCBI taxonomy): domain Bacteria; kingdom Pseudomonadati; phylum Pseudomonadota; class Alphaproteobacteria; order Hyphomicrobiales; family Rhizobiaceae; genus Neorhizobium; species Neorhizobium sp. 2083. The sequence goes on from NZ_JAVDTC010000003.1 coordinate 391,662, forward strand.
TGAGAGTTTCGCCCCGGGTCGGGCTGCGCGATCGGCGGATGTCCTACCCGTCTCGGCACCGCAAGACAGGGAAGGCGCTCGGGGAATGATGACGCCGGACAGGACATATTCGGGCTTCAAGGTCCTCGGACTGGGCGACAATGTCGTCGACCGTTATCTGCATACGGGTAAGATGTATCCGGGGGGCAATGCGCTTAATTTTTCGGCCTATGCCAGGATGCTCGGCGCGGACGCGGCCTTTCTCGGGACGTTCGGCACGGATGCGGCCGCTCGGCACGTGCGCTCAACTCTCGAAGAACTGGCCATTCCAACGACGCTCTGCCGGATTTTCGAAGGCGAGAACGGCCATGCGGATGTGCGCGTCGTTGATGGAAACCGCGAATTCGTGTTTTCCAACAAGGGTGGTGTCGCGCGGGAAAATCCCTTCAAGCCAAGCCAAGCCGATCTCGACTATATCGCCGGTTTCCGCCTCGTCCACACGAGCTGCTACAGCCATCTCAATCCGCACCTGGCGGCATTGAGGAACGCAAGTGCTTTGTTCTCCTATGACTTTTCCTATCGCTGGCAGGTGGACGATCTGATCGGACCGGTAACGCCGCATCTTGATTTCGCAGCGCTTTCGGCCGGCGATGTGGGCCGCGAACGCGGTCTTGCAGCCCTGCGCGAAGCCGTTTCCAACGGCTGCGGCCTTGCCCTGGCGACCTTTGGACCGGAAGGCGCCACGGCCTATAACGGCGAAGACTTCGTTTCGGTCCTGCCGAAGCCCGCCAATGTCGTCGACACGCTCGGCGCCGGCGATGCGTTCATTACGGCGACGCTCCTTTCGCTGCTTGCAGCGGGCTGGACGCGTGGCACCCGGCCTTCCGCCGACACCATCGCGATCGCCATGGAAAAGGGCAGCCAGTTTGCAGCCGAAATCTGCGGGCTCGACGGCGCATTCGGCCATGCCGCTCAAATCACCCCCAACGAACAGGTCTGAGAGGAGCCTGGATGCTCGAAGTCAGAAACCTCTCGATCGCCTTCAAGACCGGTGCCGGGCTGAAATCCGCGGTGCGCAATATCGATTTCACGATCCGGCCGGGCGAAATCCTCGGGCTCGTCGGTGAAAGCGGCAGCGGCAAGACCATCACCTCGCTCGGCGTGATGGGGCTCCTGCCGCCGAACGCGGTGGTCACCGGCGGCGAGGTTCTGGTGGACGGCATCGACATCCTGAAGCTGCCGACGGCGGACCTGCGCAAGCTGCGCGGGCGCCATATCGCCATGATCTTCCAGGATCCGATGGCGTCGCTTGATCCGATCTTTCCCTGCGGCGACCAGATCGTCGAGGCGATCCTTCTGCATGAGCCCATCGGCCGCGCGAATGCACGCAGGAAGGCTCGCGCACTGCTGGAAAAGGTCCTGATCCCCGATCCCGACCGCGCCATGCGTTCCTATCCGCACGAACTGTCCGGCGGCCAGTGCCAGCGCATCATGATCGCGATGGCAGTCGCTTGCCGGCCGCGCATCATCATCGCCGACGAGCCGACCACCGCGCTCGACGTCACGGTGCAGAAGCAGGTGCTCGAACTGCTCCGCGAATTGAACGACGAAGTTGGTGCCGCGATCCTGCTGATTACCCACGATCTCGGCGTCATCTATGAGGTCGCCGACCGGGTCGTGGTCATGTATGCCGGCGACAAGATGGAGGACGGGACGACCGCCGATCTCTTCGCCGCTCCGCAGAGCGATTACTCCAGGGCCCTCATCGATTCCATGCCGTCACTTGGCCGCGGTGCCGAACGGCTGCCCGTGATCGAGCGCGATCCGTCGGGCAGGGTAAGCAGCGTCCGGCCGGAACCGCGTCCCCGCCCCGCATCCGCGGGGCCGATGCCGGCGGAAGGAGATCATCGGCCGCTTCTCGAAATCCGCGACCTCTGCAAATCCTACTGGGTCAAGCCTGCGCCTCTCGCCATGCCGGTCGAGATGCGTGTCGTCGATCACGTCAGCCTGTCGGTCGCGCCGCGCACGACGCTTGGCCTCGTCGGCGAATCCGGTTGCGGCAAGAGCACGCTCTCACGCGCAGTCATCCGTCTCTACAAGCCCGATTCCGGCCAGATCCTGTTCAAGGGCAAGGATATTGCCGGGCTTTCCGACAAGGAGATGCGGCCTTTCCGGCGCGAGATCGCCATGGTCTTCCAGAACCCTTACGGTTCGCTCAACCCGCGCCAGACGGTCGCCCAGCTCGTCGAGGCGCCGATGGTGATCTTCGCCGATGGCGATGCGGCGGGCCGTCAAGGGCGGGTCCGCTCGCTGCTCGAAGCCGTGGGCCTGCCCGCCACGGCGGCCCAGAAATATCCGCATGAATTCTCGGGCGGGCAGCGGCAGAGAATTGCCATCGCGCGTGCGCTCGCCCTCAATCCTTCGCTCGTGATCTGCGACGAAGCGGTCTCCGCCCTCGACGTCTCGGTCCAGGCCCAGGTGCTGAACCTGCTCAAGGACCTGCAGGCGGAGTTCGACCTGACCTACCTCTTTATCTCTCATGATCTCTCCGTGGTCGAACATGTCAGCGACACGGTCGCGGTCATGCAGAAGGGCAGGATCGTCGAATACGGACCCGCAGCCGAGATTTTCGGCAATCCCAAGGAGCCCTATACCCGCATGTTGCTGGATGCCGTGCCGACCATCGGTTCGATGCGCAGCGAAAAGGAGGCCTCATGAACGCCTCGGTCGCTGGGGTTCTGCTCCTTGCCACGCGAAAGCTGCTCACGGCCTTCATCCAGCTTCTCGTCGTCGCCACGCTGATCTTCTCCGTCATGTACATCATGCCGGGCGATCCCGTGCTCCTGCTGCTCGGCGCCGACAGTAATCCGTCGCCGGAGGCAATCGCCTCGATGCGCAGCCAGCTCGGCCTCGACCAGCCGGTGCTCTCGCAATATTTCGTCTGGCTCTGGAACGCGCTGCATCTCGATTTCGGCAAGTCGCTGACCAACGGCTATCCGGTCGCCAATTACGTGATGCAGAACCTGCCGCGCACGCTCGAGCTCGCATTCGCGGCGATCATCATTGCGGCGCTCATCGGCGTTCCGCTCGGCATCGCCGCCGCACTCAAGCGGGGCAGCATGCGCGATACGGTGCTGACCTCGATCGCGACGATCGGCATATCGGTGCCGGTCTATATCATGGGCACGCTGCTGGTGCTGTTCTTCAGCCTGAAACTCGGCTGGCTTCCGGCAAGCGGCTATACGGACATCTCGCGTAACGTGTTCGAGCATTTCCGCAAGCTGGCCTTGCCGGCGCTCGCTCTCGGTCTGGGGCTGGCGGCCTCCATCGCTCGCATGACGCGCTCTTCGGTGCTGGAAATCCTCGGTCGCGATTTCGTTCGCGCACTGCGCGCCAAGGGCATGCCCGAACGGCGGATCATCTGGCAGCACGTGCTGCGCAATGCCGCGATCCCGATCGTCACGATCATCGGCCTGCAGCTCGGCAATCTCATGGGCGGCACGGTCCTCGTCGAGGCCATGTTCAACTGGCCGGGCCTCAGCACGCTTCTCGTCGGCGCGGTATCGGCGCGCAACTATCCTCTGGTCCAGGGAGCGATGCTGGCCATCGCTGCGGCGTTCATCCTCATAAACCTGGTGGTGGAGCTGCTCTACAGCCTGCTCGACCCGCGCATCCGGAGGAAACGCTCGTGATCCCCGAGGCAGTTCTCCGCGCGACCCGCAGCCAGCCATCCTTCCTTGCCAGCATCGTCCTGCTTGCCGCGGTCGTCTTCATTGGCGTCTTCGGCAGCTGGCTTGCCCCGCAGGACCCGTTCCTGCTCAATCCGCAGATGGTCAATCAGGGCAGTTCCGCTGCCCATTGGCTGGGCACCGACGAATTCGGTCGCGACCTGCTGAGCCGCCTGCTGATCGGGGTCCAGCCGACCTTGCTCGTGGCGATCGGCGCGACCGTGATCGCCGGGGTTTTCGGAACCATGATCGGCATCGCGGGCGCCTATGGCCGGCCGTTGATCGCATTCCTCATCATGCGCAGCGTGGACATCATGCTGAGTTTCCCGCCCATCCTCCTGGCACTCTTGGCGGTGGGGTTCTGGGAAAGCGGAATCTTCAGCCTCGCCGTCGTCATCGGAGTTCTTTACATCCCGCATTTCGCCCGTGTCGCACATGCAGCGACGCTGCAGGTGTCGCGCATGGAGTTCATGGAGGCCGAACATGCGATGGGCGCGTCAGTCCACCGCGTGGTTTTTGCCGCCATCCTGCCGAACATCCTGTCGCCGCTGGTGGTACAGGCGACATTGACGGTCGCAGCCGCGATTCTCCTGGAATCCGGCCTGAGCTTCCTCGGCCTCGGCATCGTGCCGCCGGAACCCTCCTGGGGCCAGATGATCGGAACCGCGCGCGGCTATCTCGGCCAGAACCCGATGTATGTGATCTGGCCGTCCCTTCTTCTCGCCCTGACGGTGCTCGCGATCAACGTGGTGGGCGACCGGCTGCGCGACATTCTCGATCCACGTCTCAGGGAGGAGTAACGGACATGGCAATTTCGCATCAACAAAGACAAGCAAAAAAGGGGTACAGCATGAAAAGGAAGATCTTCGGGCTCGTCTTGGCCCTGGCGTCTGGCGTCTTCGCCCAGCAGGCGTTTGCGGATGGCGGCACACTCTATTTCGGTATTTCCGGCGAGCCGTCGACGCTGGAAAGCACCATCAACGCAGGTACGCCGGCACGCACCATCCGGCTTGCGATCCATCGCGGCCTCTTCAACTACGGCGCCGACGGCAAGCTCTCGCTGGAGCTCGCCGAGAGCTACGACGTCACTCCGGATGCGCTCAACTACACCTTCAAGCTGCGCGACGCGAAGTTCCATGACGGTTCTCCGGTCACGTCGGCGGACGTCAAGGCTTCCATCGAGCGCATGACCGCCAAGGACAGCAAGGCGACTTATCGGAACGAACTCGGCGTCATCCAGTCGATCGAGACGCCTGATACCAGGACTGTGAAGCTGGTGCTTTCCAAGCCGTTCGTGCCGCTGGTGCACTACCTGGCGCTTCCGGAATCGGCGATCATCCCGGCCGCCTGGATCAAGGTGCACGGCACGGATCCAAACGCGGCGCCGGTCGGCGCCGGCCCCTTCAAGTTCGTCAACTGGGAGCGTGGCCGCGAGCTGACGGTCGAGAAGTTCGATGGCTACTACAAGAAGGGCAAGCCGCATCTCGATGACGTGCACTATGTCTTCTACGGCGACGAAAACACCCGGGTGAACGCGCTGAAATCCGGCGACGTCGATATCATCGACTACGTTCCGTGGAAGGATGCCGCCTCGATCGAGGGCAGCTCGGACCTGAAGCTGGCCAGCACCACCGGCCCGTTCATGATGCTGCAATTCAACACCAAGTTCGAGCCCTTTTCGAAGCCGGAAGTGCGGCAGGCGATTTCTTACGCAATTGACCGTGCGACCGTGATCAACACCGCCTTCAACGGCCGCGGGACGCCGCTGTTCGGCGTCGCGATCCCGGAAGGTTACATGGGGTATTCGAAGGACAAGGCGAACTTCTTCAAATATGACATCGCAAAGGCCAAGGAACTGCTCGCCAAGGCAGGTTACCCGAACGGTTTCGAAGCCCGGCTGCTCTCCACCTCGCAATATGGCTTCCACAACAACACCGCGGTCGCCGTCCAGGCCGAGCTTGCCAAGATCGGCATCAAGGCGAAGCTCGATCTTCCCGACTGGTCTGGCCGTATCGCCAAGAACAATGCCGGCGACTACGACTTCCTGGTCGCCGGCACGGCCGGGGACATCGCCGACCCCGACTGGCTCAGCAACTTCTTCTACGGCGGTCAGCAGCTGGTACGGCTCAATAACTCCGCCTATTTCAACGACACGGTGATCAACGACCTTCTGGACAAGGGACGCGTCACGCTCGACGCCGGCGAGCGCGAGAAGATCTACGGCCAGTTCGTCGACCGCGCCCTTGAACAGTCGCCGTTCGTCTATCTGATGTGGCGCGACCAGAGTTTCGGCCTCAGCAAGAAGGTCAAGGGCTTCACCAATATCCCGGGCTTCCTGACCTTCCAGTCGGGCATCACCGTCGAGAATGTCGAAGTGGAATGATTGGTCCATCCAACGGGTTTCCGGCCGATTTACTCAAAATCGGCCGGGGATGCCTGTGTCGATGCGTCCCCGCGGAAATGCCGAAGACGGGCCCCGCCTCCTCGCCGTTTGAGCGCGGCTCAGCCGCCAGGGCGTCCTCTTCGGCATCCTTCAAGGCACGGCCTTGGCGGAAGACTTTCGGGGGATGAGTGTCGGGGCCGACACACGGATTCGATCCTCCGCGGAAACCGCACCGTTCGTCAGCAGATCCAGGGCGTTCGACGCGATCTGCTCGAACGGGACGCGCAATGTCGTAAGCGGGGTCGGAAGATGGCTGACAATGGGGATGTCATTGTATCCGACGACCGAAACATCGTTGGGCACGGATATTCCCAGACGTGAGAGGCCGGAAAGAGCTCCGATCGCGGTATTGTCGTTGACGGCAAAGATCGCTGTTGGGCGATCTTCCAACCGCATCAGTTGCTCGGCCGCATCTGCGCCAGCGTCGATCCCGAAGGTCGACGGAATAATGCAATCCGGACAAACGGAGATCCCGGCCTCTTCCAGAGCCTGTGTGTAGCCTTCGACCCGCCCAAGCGAGCTTGAGGCATATGACGGGCCGGCGATCACGCCGATGCGGCGGTGACCGAGGTCCAGGAGGTGGCGCGTCGCCAGATATCCACCCAGCCGGTCATCGCCAACCGAAGAAAGGCTCCGCCCGTCCGTGCGCAGAGCCAGGACAAAAGGTACGCCCCGGACGACCAGCTCGTCCGGGAAATCGTCATCCTCACGCGCGGTCGAAAAGATCAATCCGTCAACGCCTCGTTTCAGAAGGGACTCGGCCGCAAGTCTGTCGGCCTTGGGTTTGTCATCTGTCGTCGCGACAATGGCGAAACGTCCGCTCTTGCTGCACGCTTTTGCCAGGGATTCATAGAGCATTGCCATGACGGTATCGGTCAGTCGGGGCACGATCACCCCGACGGTCATCGTACTGCCGCGCCTCAGGCTCGCGGCGGAGACATCCCGGACATAACCCATATCGTCCGCGATCTTCCGGACGCGGCGCGCCGTTTCGTTATCGGAGCGGGGAAGTCGCTCATCGAGGATGCGCGAGACCGTGGATTTCGATACGCCAGCAGCCGACGCGACGTCGAGGATGGTCACCCGCGTCTGGCGGTGTGCTTCTTCGGTCGTTGAATCCATTCGACTTTTTCCCTGTTCATGGCGTTCCGGCGATCAATGCCCCAAACATGCATCAAAAAAAACATTGACTCCAGTAAAATCGGAAACGATAGTGGGAACGTTCCCATTAACGATCCCATCGCTGATCGCGCACGCGGTGAGCGGCTATCAAGGAGGAGACAACCTTGCCTACAATGGATTTGAGAGGCCTGAGCCCGGCACCCGTCACCGCATTTACCCGCGACGGAGAGGTCGACTACGCGGCCAATACCCGCATCGCCAAATGGCTAGCAGGCATGGAAGGCGTGAAGAGCCTGGTCATTCTGGGCCACGCCGGCGAAGGCACATTCCTGACCGAGGAAGAACGCCTGAAGCTCATCCGCACCTATGTCGAAGCCGTCAATGGCGAGATTCCGATTATTGCCGGCATCACCGGCGAGGGCACGAAGGTCGCCGCTGAAGAGGCCAAGAAGTGCAAGGCTGCCGGCGCAACCGGCGCACTCGTCTATCCCAATCATGGATGGCTGCGTTTCGGCTTCCAGAAAGGCGCGCCGCAGGATCGCTACAAGGCGATCTGGCAGGAATCGGGCCTGGAATGCATCCTGTTCCAGTACCCGGATGCAACCAAAGCCTCCTACGATCTGGACACGCAGCTTGCGATCGCCACCCAGGATGGCGTCGTTGCCACCAAAAACGGCGTTCGTAACATGAAACGCTGGTATGTCGAGATTCCGGAACTCAAAAAGGCCAACCCGAACCTGCAGATCCTGAGCTGCCATGACGAATGGCTGCTGCCGACCATGTTCGATGTCGATGGCCTGCTTGTCGGCTATGGCAACATAGCACCGGAACTGCTGATCGACCTGATCAAGGCGGGAAAGGCGCAGAATTATCCGCAAGCCCGCCAGATCTTCGAGCGTCTCCTTCCGGTCACTCGCGCCGTCTATCATCGCGGTTCCCACATGGAGGGCACCGTCGCCCTGAAACTCGGCCTCGTTCATCGTGGTGTCCTCGACCACGCCACCATCCGCGAGCCGCTGAAGAACCTCGGCGAAAAGGCCGAAGCCGAAATCTTCGCAGCCTTTGACGCCGCAGGCATCGGCCGCGTCGAGAGGCTGATGGCAGCTGAATAATCGAGGGCGCCTCCGCTGTCAGGCGGGGGCGTTTTCAATGAGAAGGAGAAATGCGGCCTCATCGGGGAATAATGCACCGCAGGCGCATCGGCCGTTACGCCGGTGCCTGCCTCCGACGAGCGAGCCGTGGCTTTCGGGTTCACGGCCGCATCATTCCCAGGGATCCGGAGATTAGGACATCAACGCGTAGGTTCGACGCCAGGCCGGGAGGGTCGGGCAAAGGGAGGAAACATGAACATGGAACAACGGATGACCGCGCCGTCGCCGGTCGTCGATACCCAGGCTGAGATCAGCGCCCGCCTTGAAAGGCTGCCGGTGACCCGCGAGGTCTTCTGGGCCCGAAACATCGTCGGAGCCGCTACATTCTTCGACGGTTACACCGTCATCGCCATCGCCTATGCCATGCCGGTTCTTGTTCGCGAATGGGGTCTGACCCCGGCACAGACGGGGATGATCCTTTCGATGGGCTATCTCGGACAGTTGATCGGCGCCATCTGCTTCGGCTGGCTCGCCGAAAGGGTCGGCCGCCTCAAGGTGCTGCTGTTCACGATCCTGCTGTTCGTCAGCATGGACGTCGCATGCCTCTTCGCGGCCGGCGCCGGCATGATGATGGCGTTCCGCTTCATTCAAGGCATCGGAACAGGCGGCGAAGTTCCGGTCGCGAGTGCCTATATCAACGAACTGATCGGCTCGAAGGGGCGTGGCCGCTTCTTCCTGTTGTATGAGGTCATGTTCCTGCTCGGCCTCGTCGGAGCAGGCCTGATCGGCTATTTCATGGTCCCGCTCTACGGCTGGAAGGCGATGTTCGTCGTCGGCCTGGTTCCCGCGATCCTGATGGTCCCTCTGCGCTGGTTCCTTCATGAATCGCCCCGCTGGCTTGCCGCAAACGGCCGCTACGAGGCGGCCGACCGCATCGTTACCAGGCTCGAGAACAGCGCCCGTGCCGCAGGCAAGGAACTGCCGGCGCCGAAAGTCCTCGCCGTTCCCATCCGCCGCAGATCCGACTGGCGGGAGCTTTTCCAGGGCATTTACCTCAAGCGGACCTTGTCGATCTGGGCCATGTGGTTCAGCGCCTATATGGTGGCCAACGGCACGATCACCTGGCTTCCGACCCTCTATCGCCAGACGTTCAACCTGCCGCTTGAAACCAGCATATTTTACGGCTTCGTCACCTCGCTCGGCGGCGTGATCGCCGCGGTTATCTGCGCTCTGCTGATCGACAAGGTCGGCCGTAAGCGCTGGTACACGGGTGCCCTTCTGATCGCGCCGATCCCGCTTGTCATCCTCGCCTGGCTCGGTGCGACGTCGGCAATCCAGGTTCTGATCCTCGCCGGTCTTGCCTACGCGATCGTCCAAACCGTGACGTTCTCGCTCTATCTCTACTCAGCGGAGATCTATCCGACCCGCCTTCGGGCCGTCGGCACCGGTGCGGGCAGCGCCTGGCTGCGTCTCGGATCCTCTGCGGGCCCCATCGCCGTCGGTTGGGTGATGTCATCGATGGGCATCCAATATGTCTTCGGCGCCTTCGCAGTGATCCTTCTGGTCGGCGCCCTGGTGACGGTCCTCTTCGCGGTCGAGACCAAGGGTAAGGTCCTGGAGGAACTTTCCCCTTGATCTCCTGAAGCACACGTCTTGCGGCCTGACGGCATACCGTCAGGCCGTTTTCTGCAGGGTGCCTAACGGCAGCCGTCGTTGATATGCGCTGCTGCCTTGCACTGCGCTGTCAAACGGCGCGATCGGCCCCGCGAGATCGGAACAGGACTTCAGGCGGTGAATTGACAACTGTCAACTCTCGTCTGTCCGCCGCAGGTAGCCGCGCTTCACCTTGCTCCGCGCCAGGGCTGTGAACCGCCGTTCAGCCTCCTGCCGGGAGCCGAACAGCTCGATCAGGAATCGGCCCTTGGTGCCGATGCGGCCCCAGTTGCGGGTGAGTGCCGTGCCTTGGAAAAGATCCGGCTCGATGGCGAGCAGGTAGAAGCGTGCCATGTTGCGTTCAGGGTCGCGGCGGGTGAGAAGAAGCGGTTCGCTGGTCATGCCGAGAGAATCGCAAGTCCGGATTCCGCCGTCCAACGACATGATTGAATCGATCCGGGCTGATCGATTCACGGCGCTGATGGGTTCAGCGCAGCAGCGATTTCAGGAGCCGCGCGACGCCCTTCAGTGGTCCCAGATACCGTTCCGCCATTTCGGCGGCCGGAACACTCGCGGCCGGCGCGCCTATATTGATCGCGGCGACGACGCGGCCGCGATCGTTTTCCAGCGGTACCGCGATCGAGCAGAGGCCGAGCTCGAGCTCTTGGTCGATGACGGCAAAGCCCTGTTCCCGGACCTTGACGAGCTCCTCTATCAGCCGGGCGGGGTCGGTAAGGGTGCGCGGCGTGAAGGATTTGAGGTTCGTCTGCTTCAGGAGCGCACGGGTTTCTTCCTCGGGCAGCGCTGCGAGCAGGACGCGACCCATCGAAGCACAATAGGCGGGCAGGCGGCTTCCCGGCATCAGGTTGATCGACATGACCCGCTTCTGGGAGGCACGGGCGATATAAACGACTTCGGTGCCGTCGAGCACGCTTGCCGACGCGCTCTGGTGGACTTCTTCGGCGAGCTTGTCGAGGAACGGCTGGACGATATGGGGAAGGGGCGTGGCCGAGAGATAGGCATGGCCGAGCCTCAAGATCTTGGGCGTCAGCACGAAGAATTTTCCGTCGTAATCGGCATAGCCAAGTTCGGCCAGTGTCAGCAGGCAGCGGCGGGCAGTGGCGCGGTCGAGGCCGGTGGCTTTCGCCACGTCCGCGATCGCCAGCCGCGGCGTCGTCTCACCGAATGCCTCGATGACCTTCAAGCCGCGTGCGAAACCGCTGACGAAATCCGTTTCCTGCATATTTCCTCCGTAGCGGTCCATTTGTGCGATATATGAACAAAAGTCAATTATCGCACAATCTTCTTGCTGTCCATCCCACCCTGATCTATCTCTGATCGCTGGAGGCGGCGGGCCATTTCTGCCGATCGTAGCGAAGGAGATATCCCGCATGGACAAGACAATCGGAAGCACGGCGGAAGCCGTCTCCGAGATCGGTGATGGCGCGACCATCATGATCGGCGGTTTTGGCGGATCGGGAGCGCCGATCGAACTGATCCACGCTCTGATCGACAAGGGGGTCAGGGACCTGACCGTCATCAACAACAATGCCGGCAACGGTCGCATCGGCATCGCCGCGATGATCGACGCGGGCATGGTCCGCAAGATGATCTGCTCGTTTCCCAAATCGTCGGATCCGCGCGCCTTCACGGACCGCTATCTGGCGGGCCAGATCGAGCTGGAACTCGTGCCGCAGGGCACGCTTGCAGAGCGCATCCGCGCCGGCGGCGCCGGCATTCCGGCTTTCTACACGCCGACCGCTTATGGCACCGAGCTTGCCAACGGCAAGGTGATCGCCGAGTTCGACGGCCGCCACTATGTGCAGGAGCGCTGGCTGAAGGCGGATTTCGCCATCGTCAAGGCGCAGCTCGGCGATCCGTTGGGCAACCTCACCTACAACAAGGCCGGCCGCAACTTTAACCCGCTGATGTGCATGGCTGCCGCCAAGACCATCGTGCAGGTCTCGAAGATCGTGCCTCCCGGCGGCATCGATCCCGAGCATGTCGTCACGCCCGGCATCTTCATCGACCGTGTCGTCGAGGTTGCCAACCCGCAACAGGAAGAAGTCCTCATCCGAGCCGGAGTGGCCTACGCCCCAGGAGCCCAGGCATGACCGTCAACACACGCGAAGACATCAAGCTTTCCAACGCCCAGATCGCCTGGCGCGCCGCCCAGGACATCAAGGACGGCGCCTATGTGAATCTCGGTATCGGCTTTCCGGAAATGGTGGCGCGCTACCAGCCGCCGGGCCGCGAAGCGATCTTCCACACCGAGAACGGCATCCTGAACTTCGGCGAGGCCCCGGCCGAAGGCGAAGAGGACTGGGATCTGATCAATGCCGGCAAGAAGGCCGTGACGCTGAAGCCTGGCGCCGCGTTCTTCCACCACGCCGACAGCTTTGCCATGGTGCGCGGCGGCCATCTCGATGTCGCCATATTGGGCGCGCTGCAGGTGGCCCAGAACGGCGATCTTGCCAACTGGCGGGTCGGCTCCAAGGGGGTGCCGGCCGTCGGCGGCGCCATGGACCTCGTCCACGGCGCCAAGCAGGTCTGCGTCATCACCGAACATGTCACCAAGAACGGTGAGCCGAAATTAGTTGAAGCTTGTACCTTTCCGCTGACCGGCGTTGCCTGTATCACTCGGGTCTATACGAGCCATGCAGTCGTCGACATCGTCGAGAAGCATTTCGTCCTGCGCGAAAAGCTTGCCGATATGACGGTCGAAGAACTTCAGGCCATGACCGGCGCGCCGCTCCATCTCGATGGACCGGTTACCGATCTCGTCGTGCCCAAACTATAAAGAGAAGATCATGACCGAAGCCTATATCTGCGATTACATCCGCACCCCGATCGGCCGTTTTGGCGGGTCGCTCTCCTCCGTACGTGCCGACGATCTTGCCGCGATCCCTCTCAAAGCACTGATGGAGCGTAATGCTTCCGTCGACTGGGAAGCGGTTGCCGACGTGATCTATGGCTGCGCCAACCAGGCCGGCGAGGACAACCGAAACGTCGCCCGCATGGCCGGACTGCTTGCCGGCCTGCCTGTCGGCGTTGGCGGCACCACGATGAACCGGCTCTGCGGTTCGGGCATGGACGCGGTCATCACCGCCGCCCGCGCCATCAAGGCGGGCGAGGCCGAACTGATGATCGCCGGCGGCGTCGAAAGCATGAGCCGCGCGCCCTTCGTGATGCCGAAGGCCGATATCGCGTTTTCCCGCAACGCCGAGATCTACGACACGACGATCGGCTGGCGTTTCATCAACCCGCTGATGAAGAAGCAGTATGGCGTCGATTCCATGCCGGAAACCGGCGACAACGTAGCGATCGACTACAAGGTCTCCCGCGAGGACCAGGACTCATTTGCCGTCCGCAGCCAGGCGAAAGCCTCGGCGGCTCAGGAGAACGGGCGTCTCGCCAAGGAAATCACCTCGGTCACCATTCCGCAGCGGAAGGGCGATCCTGTTGTCGTTGCGAAGGACGAGCATCCCCGCGCGACCAATATGGAAGCGCTCGCCAAGCTCAAGGTGCTCAACAAGATCGAAGGCGCAACGGTCACCGCCGGCAACGCGTCGGGCGTAAACGACGGCGCGGCAGCCTTGATCATCGCTTCGGAAGCGGCGGCCAAGAAATACGGCCTGACGCCGATCGCCCGCATCATGGGCGGCGCCACCGCCGGCGTTCCCCCGCGGATCATGGGTATCGGCCCGGCGCCCGCCACCCAGAAACTCTGCGCCCGCCTCGGCATTTCGCCGAAGGATTTCGACGTGATCGAACTCAACGAGGCATTTGCAAGCCAGGGCATCGCCGTTCTGCGTGAACTCGGCCTCAAGGAAGACGCCGAATATATCAACCCGAACGGTGGCGCGATCGCGCTCGGCCACCCGCTCGGCATGTCCGGCGCCCGGATTTCCGGCACGGCGGCGCTCGAACTGTCGCTGCGCAAGGGCAAGTACGCGCTCGCCACGATGTGCATTGGCGTCGGGCAGGGCATCGCCGTCGCGCTGGAACGGGTTTAATCTGGAAATCCCCCTCTCCAACATGAGAGGGGGATCTTGCCATTGAACAGACACCTGTCAGATCGTCGCAACTGGCTGTTGGACCTTGGTCCCGGTATCCGCAAAGCCTATATAGGACGAGCCGCAAATTCAGCGGAACCCAAGGTTTTGAGATGAACGATGAATTGCAGGCGCGCGCCGCGCATGTCGCGGCGATCCGGGACCGCGCGGAAGCGGAGATGAAAGCGATCGGCATAGATAACGCCTTTATCGGCAACCTGGTCGATACTTTCTATGGCCGCATTCTGGCGCATCCGGAACTGGGGCCGGTCTTCGACGCGCGGCTTTCCGGGCGCTGGCCGGAACATATGGCGAAGATGAAAAGCTTCTGGTCCTCCGTCGCCTTCCGCAACGGCGCCTATGGGGGCAAGCCGGTCCAGGCGCATGCCGGCGTCGCCAACATGACCCCGGAACTCTTCCCGAAATGGCTGGAGCTGTTTGCCGCGACGCTGGACGACATTGCCCCGAACCCGGAGGCGAAAGCCTGGTTCATGGCCACGGCCGAGCGTATCGCGCGAAGCCTGACGCTCTCGCTGTTCTACAATCCGGCGCTCGACGACCCGGCGCTGAAGCAGGGCTGACTGTCGGCGAGCCCCAGGTGCCTAGAGGTGGCGACCCGCGTCCAGCACCTCCTCAGCCTCATCGAGCGACATTTCAAAAATCTTGCGGCCGATATCGAAGCTGAAACCCGCTCTGGCGAAGGCGGAAAACTCCTTCGCCTTGCGTTTTTCGTCGAGCTCTCCCTTGCGGAATGGCCCGAAGGCGCGCTTGCGGGCAAGAACGAGCGCGGCATGGAAATCGTCCGCCTCCGCGACTGCGGCTGCGACGGTGCCGCTCGCCACGCCTTTCCGGGACAATTTTTGGGCGATGGCCCGCCTTGACTTGCCGCCGCGCATGCCCGAGCGGGTGCTCATCTCGGCGAAAGCCGCATCGTCCAGCGCCTTGTTGTCATAGGCGAATTTCACCGCGAATTCGGCGAGCGCCCTGATCTGGATTTCGCCGATATCCTCGAATTTCTGGCGTGCCTTGCGCGCGATCGCGTCGAAAAGCTGCTTTTCCGTGTGCATCCGCCGCTCGATCCGGTACATCGTCGAATTGCGCGCCCAGGACAACATGCGTGGCGTCGGCGCATCGGATTGCGGCGTCTCTTCGTCCAAGTCCAGTTCAGGCCTCCAGCCCCGTCTTGACCGCTTCGCGCGGTGTGGCCGCGGATGCTTACACCAGGCAGCCCCGGCGAAACAACATCGTCGGATATCCCGACGATGTTGTTGGAGGACCATTTCACACCGTGGCAGCCGGCTTCAGCGCATCCTGATGCACGACGATCCGGGCGTGATAGGGCACGCGCGTATAGAGATCCATGACATCCTGGTTGACGAGACGCACGCAGCCGGAGGATGTCGCCTTGCCGATCGAAGCCCATTCCGGCGAGCCGTGCAGGCGGTAGAGCGTGTCCTGGCCGTTCTGGAAGATATAGAGCGCCCGTGCCCCGAGCGGGTTCTTGACGCCCGGATCCATGCCGCCGTTCTCGATGGAGAACTTCTTGAGGCTCGGCTGACGCGCCACCATCTCGTTCGGCGGCTTCCAGCGCGGCCAGGGCTGGCGCCAGTGGATGACGCCTTCGCCCTGCCAGGCGAAACCGTCCTTGCCGATGCCGACGCCGTAGCGCATTGCCGTGCCGCCGGGTTCGACCACGTAGAGGAACCGGCCGGGCGTATCGACGACCACCGTTCCGGGCAGTTCGCCGGTCGGATCGACGACGCGCTGGCGATAATATTTCGGGTCGATCTGTTTATAGGGGATTGCCGGCAGCAGATGGCCGCCGTCCTCGACCGCGGCGTAGCGGGCCTGCAGCTCGGCTTCGCTCGGAGGTTCGATCGGGCGGCGGGCCATTTCCGGGATCGGAGCCCGCTCGGTGGTGGTGGAGCACCCGGCAAGCGCCGCGGTCATCGAGACGGAGCCGATTACGAAGGCGCGCCGCGACATCTGGTATTCGAGGGTCATGGACCGAAAAATCTTTCTGAAAATCAACGTATAAGAGCTAGTAGCGGTTTCGGGCCCGAGCCAGCAAGGCGGAGGTGCATCACATCACGGTGACCTTCCCGTCATCTGTCGAAAACCGGCCTCAACGCCGACTGCAAGATCAGCAATCTCAGCAACAACGTCAATTCCCAACGCCTGCAGCGTGACAATGCGCAGATCGTGGTGACGGTCCAGATCACCATGAGCGTCAAGCTGAAATGAAGGTTCGAGAGAACCTCAATCGGTTGGCCTGGCCTCGTAAAACGTCCTGACATCCGCAGCAAAGCTCCGGCGCGAATCCGGCCTGGTGTAGAACATGTGCCCGCCGCGATAGACCTTGAGCCCGGCGCGCCCGGCCGCGAGGTCGGGCGGCAGGTGGTCGATGACGTAGCGGCTGGCGCCATAAGGCGTCAGCGCGTCGCTGTAGCCGTGGGCGATCATCAGCTTGAAGGACGGGATGACCGAGAGCAGGTCGCGGATATCGGTGGAGGCGCTGGCGAGCGAGCGCGAGTCTCCGCCGCGGCTGCCGTTCCATTCCCAGCGACGGTTCACTTCCTCGTTCAGCAGCGAATAGGTCATTTCGCTGGCAAACCCGAGTTCGTTGCGGGCATAGGCTGCGAAAGCGGCGCCGTAGGCGCGTGTGTAACCTTCGAGGATCGGATCGTCGTTGCGGGTGACGGCATCTTCCGGATAAGCATCCGGCACTGAATAGGAGGCGTCATAAGGGCTGACGACTTTCCCCGTGCCGCCCATCTGCTTGGCATAGACATCGCCGACGAAACCGCGGGTGCGGGCGACGACATCTCTCGGAATGCCGGTGAGCTCGGACACGCGGCCATAGAATGCCTCGGCTGCCTGGCCGGCGGGGGAGGGACCGGCAAGTCCCGTCAGGTAATCGCCGATTGCGAACCGCTCGGCCTCGGCGAGCTTTTCGGGTGTGAACTGGTTGCGGCGCTCCAGCTCGGCCGCCGCCAGCGACGGAAACTGCAGCGCCGCGCTCAAGGGATCCTCGGAATTGGCAAGGAAACGGCCTTCGACCAGCGGCGAGAGCATGACGATGCCAGAAGCCAGCATTCCCTGACTGTTCTTCAGGGAAACGGCAACCTTGGCGGCGCGAAAGCCGCCGTAACTCTCGCCGAGCAGATATTTCGGCGCATCGAGGCGGTTGTTCTTCTGGACGTAGAGAGCGATTGCCTTGGACAGGCTGTCAGCATCCTGTCGCACGCCGTAATAGCTGCCGGCCGCATCGTTGCTGGCGGCACGGCTCCAGCCGGTGCCGACCGGATCGATCAGCACGAGATCGGTAAAAGCGAGCCAGCTTTCCGGATTGTCCTTCAGCCGGGGTGTCGTGCCGTTGTCGCCGGTCGCGCCGAATTCCAGGATCTTCGGGCCGACCAGGCCGAGATGCAGATAGGCGGAGGCAGCGCCCGGGCCTCCGTTGAAGGCGAAGGTCAGCGGCCGGCCCGGCGTCCTGTTTTTCGCGATATAGGCGGTGTAGAAAATCTTCGCCGATCGGTTGCCGTCCTGGCCGAACAGGTCGAGCGTGCCCGCCGTCGCCGTGTAGGGCAGGTCGCCGGATGGCGCCTTGAAGACATGTTCGGTTGTGGAATCCGCCGGGATCAGGCCGAATATGCCGCCACTGCCCCCCTGTTCCGTCTGGCGTGCGCGTTCGCGGTTCTCGTCCCCGCCACGCTGCTGCTGCGCCAGAACAGGCACCGAAAGGGTGAGCAGCACGGCGAGGGACGCGATCATCCGATGAAACGACAAACTGAAATCCTCCTTTGCCAGCCGCACACTATGTAGGGCGGCGGCTCGATCCGCAAAACTCAACTCCTATTGATCGGTGGGTAGGAGGTTTATGTTCGCCTTTCAACGTCTGCGAGGGGGCGTCGTGCGCTGATTATCGACGTTACGCGCAAACGCGGCCCGGCCTGGGCTCCGGCCTGTTTTCGGCGGCGCAAGCGAGATGCGGAATAACGGTGCAAATCTGCTGCAAATGGTGCGGATTGCTGCGCGATCGGTAGTCATAACCGCACATCGTCTTTACGCTCGCCTCCATGATTCCCAAGATCGTATCTCCAAAGCCGTCGTTCCAGCCCATGCCGGCACCTCGCTGGGCTGCACCCCCGACCTTTGCTGCGGAAGCCTCGGACGCGGCATTTATGGCGGGTGGAGCGCTTTATCCGCTCGACCAGATCGTTCGGGCGGAGTTCGACTGGGTCGGGGCGTGGCGGCAGCGGCTGGCGCTGAAATGCGCGGCAGCGGCGGTACGGCTTACGGGACGTTCGGAGGACGAGGCCAGCCTTCGCGACGCGTGGCTGCTGCGAAAGCCTGGAGACGATCCCGGCCCTGCCGGACAGATCCTTGCGGCCTGGAAGCGGCTTGCCTCCCGTTCGGCCGCGCTCGATGTGGACGTCATGCAGACGATTGCCGGCATGCTGGGCATCAAATGGGACGAGCCGCTGGCAACGCTCGTGCAGTCCTTCGACGATCTCGGCCTGACCGGATCCGCCGCGCCGTTTGCGGCAGCGGCGATCATGCGCGAGACACTCGCGACCCGCCCGGATGCCGAGGTGCTCGGCTGGTGGCTTGCCGATCTCCTTCTGGCGCAGAAGCTGCGATGGTCCGTGCCGGTGCCGCTGTTGATGGGCCAGCGCTTCTCTTCGGTATTCCGCGCCGAGGGCGGGCGCGGCCGGATCCGACCGGGGGACGACGGGTTCGAGCGGGCGATCTGCCTGGCTCTGGTACACGCCGCGACCGAAGCCGGCCGGCTGGCGACGGAGATTGCCCGGCGTGCCGACCGGCTTGCCGCCGTGACGCCGAAGCTGCGTTCGAAAGGGGCAGACGATGGGCTCCGCCTGCTGCTGTGCGAAGATGCGGTCTCCGGCTCCCTGCAGACGCAGAACCTATCCCGTTTCGCGTCGCGGCGGCTGTTCGAGCGGCTGCAACAGCTGGATGCCGTGCGCGAGCTTTCCGGCCGCCCCACCTTCCGGATCTACGGACTCTAGGCATGGCGAAGCGGACGCGGCAGATTTCGATCGACAAGGAACTTCTCTACCTGACCCCGGAGGAGCGGCATCGCCAATGGGCGGCCCGGGTGGAGGCGGTGATCTTTGCCTCTTCCGAGCCGGTTACCCGAAAAGCGCTGGAACGCGTCGTGGGACAGGACTGCGATATCGAGGCGATCATCGGGGAAATCCAGGAAGCGCTCGTGGGCCGGCCTTACGAACTGGTGGCGGTCGCCGGCGGCTGGCAGCACCGCACCCGGCCCGAGTTCGGGGATGTCATCCACGCTTCCGGCACCGCCAACGCCCCGCCGGCAGATCTGACCGATCATCAGGCGCTGGTGCTGATGACGATCGGCTATTTCCAGCCGGTGACACGGGCCGAGATTTCCAAGATTTTCGGGCGCGAAGTGAGCCGCGATACGATCGCGACGCTCCGCCAGCTCGGCTTTCTCGCTTCCGGCCCACGCAGTCCGACCCCCGGTGCGCCATACACCTATATCACGACTCCGGCCTTCCTCGCCGCCTTCGGTTTCGACACGCTGCGCGACCTGCCGGATACGGAAATGCTGGAGGATGCCGGACTGCTGACCCGCAAGCTGCCGGTCGACGATTTCGTCGAGCCGGAACTGGAAGACGACGAGGACTAATAGTTGCGCTTGAAATGTGCGGGAA
Organism: Neorhizobium sp. 2083; assembly: GCF_031455615.1. Lineage (NCBI taxonomy): Bacteria > Pseudomonadati > Pseudomonadota > Alphaproteobacteria > Hyphomicrobiales > Rhizobiaceae > Neorhizobium > Neorhizobium sp. 2083. The sequence continues at coordinate 411,435 of NZ_JAVDTC010000003.1, forward strand.
TTGGGCACATATTGAGCTGCGGATGATCAAATCTGGATCGGACTGTTCTCATGGCACACGCCTTCGAAATTGGCGCCGCCGCTTTCGGTGAACCTCAGTCGTCACTCCTGTCCGCCCGGCGGGTATCCGATCTGCTCGGACTGACGCAGGCGGAACTGGCGAAGCTGATCGGTGTCGCCCGTAACACGCTGACGGCCAAAAGCGGTGCGCGCAAGGTCGATCTGGCGCTCTCCCCGGTCGTACGCATTCTGGCGATGGCGAGCGAGATGGCCGGCGACGAAAACCGCGCGGCGATCTGGTTCAAACATCAGCCGATCCCCGGCTGGGCGGGCAAGACGGCTTACGACCTTGTCGGCGAAGGCAAGGCTGACAAGGTACTTGCCTATCTGGAGGCGGTGCGCTCCGGCGTTTATGCCTGAACCCGTAGTCCTCTGGCGTGCCTATGTGCCGCGCTGGGCGCATGCGCCGCTTTCAGGCGACGGTGCTGCCCGTTTCGGCGGACGCTGGAACCCGGTCGGCGCACCGACCATCTATGCTGCGCGCGAGCTTTCCACTGCCTGGGCGGAATACAACCAGGGTTTCGTGCAGCATCCGGCGCTGATCGCCCAGCTTCGGCTCGATGGCGCGCGGCTTGCGGATTTGACCGACAGCAACGTTCTGGCCGGTCTCGGCGTTGACGAGGCTATCCACCACTGCGAATGGCGGGCCGATCTCGATGCCGGCCGGATACCGGCGACGCATCTTGTCAGACAGAGGTTGCTCCACGAGGGCCACGACGGCGTTATCTACCGGTCCTTCATGTCGCCGGGTGGAATCTGCATCGCCCTCTGGCACTGGAACGACAAGGACCAGCCGAAACTGACGGTTACCGATCCCGATGGCCGGCTGCCGAAAAGCCCGGCCTCCTGGTTATAGCAGGGGACGTTGCATGACCCGGCGGCGCGCGCTTCGGCTAGGACAGCGGGAAAACCATCGCGGTTCAACGTCACAGCCAGAGCTATGTAGAAAATATTCAGTTCAACCTTGGCATTCGAAATTTAGTCGAATGTAATGTTTTGGATGCATGATGCACCGAGGAGAGCGCGGCACATGCAGCAGAACATTCGCATCACATCGCACGTCACGATCGTGCTGACATTGCTGACGGCTCTGACGGCGCTTCTTCTGGCTGGCTTCATGTGGCTTGCCTCCACCAAAGTGGATGATATCGCCTTGACCCGGCAGAAGGGTTACGTCGAGCAGGGCCTCGACGAGCAGGTGAAAGCCGTGCAGCATGAACTGGAAAGCGTCACGACGTGGAATGACGCGGTTCTGCTGGTTTCCAAGGGTGCTCACCAATGGATTGTCGATAATATCGGCACATGGATGCACACCTATTTCAATCACGACCGCACCTATCTCTTCAATGAACGGGACGAACTGGTCTTCGCCATGCGCGACGGGCAGGATATTGCTGCCCTGACGTTCAGCGAGGATGAAAAGCCTGTGGCGGCCTTGCGGGATAATGTCCGTGCGGAGCTGAACAAGCGCATCGCACCCGGCGATTCGGCTCCTCCGGTGATTGGCGGTATCTTTTCCGAGCAGATCCTTGCCATAAGCGGCCGACCGGCGGTCGTCAGCGCAAGGCCGATCGTCCCGAGCACCGATGCAGTCTCGGTCGACCCCGGCAAGGAGTTCATCGCGATTGCCGTGAAATTCCTGGATGCCGGAGCCGTTGCGAAGATCGCCCGCTACGCGCGGATCGAGACGTTGCATTTTACCACCGATTCCGCTGAAGCGAGCGCGGCCATCCCGGTGAGAGCCACCGACGGCTCGACGCTCGGCTACATGGCATGGCAGCCCGTCCGGCCGGGTATGATGCTCATCGAGCAAATCGCTCCGGTCGGCGTCGCCGGTATTGCGGTGGCAATGGGCGTCGTGATCTTTCTGGGGCGGGGACTGCGCAAGACGTCCATCGATCTGTCGGAAAGCCGTCTGGCGCTGATGCGCCATCGCGATCAGCTCGAGGAGAGCGTCAGGCTGCGGACGGCCGAGATCGAACGCCAGCGGGAGGAACTGGACAGGCTGCTGGCGCAGGAGCGGCACGTGAACGCCCTGCAACGCCAGTTCGTCACCATGGCTTCGCACGAATTCCGCACGCCGCTTGCCATCATCGATGCCGCCGCTCAGCGCCTGTCGCGCACCAAAGCCACCCAGAAGCCCGAATATGTGGAAGAGAAGGCGGCTCAGATCCGCTCCGCCGTGCTGCGCATGGTCGACCTGATGGAAAGCATCCTGTCCGCCGGCCGGCTGGAGACCGGCAAGACGACACTGAAGCCCGAACGCCTTTCGCTGGCGGAGCTGATCGAAACCTGCTGCGCCCGGCAGGCGGATATCCGCAAATCTCACACGTTTCACAAGGACCTTTCGCATCTGCCGCAGACGATCCTTGCCGATCGTGCGACGATCGAACAGGTCTTCACCAACCTGCTCTCGAATGCCATCAAATATGCGCCCAAGGCGCCGGACATCCATATCCGGAGCTGGACGAAGAACGGCATGTCCTATGTGTCGATCAAGGATGACGGTATCGGCATGGATGCCGAGGACCTGCCGAAGCTCTTCCAGCCCTATTATCGAGCCCGCAGCGCCACCGGGATTGCCGGCACCGGTATCGGCCTCAACATCGTCAAGCAGATCATCGACCTGCATGGCGGTTCGATCTCGGTCGAGAGCGCGCTCGGCCGGGGAACAACGTTCACGGTAGCGCTCCCCAACAAGGGACCGCTTGCAAATATCATCAAACGAGCAGCTTAGGGAAATACCAGGATGATCACGGTACTATGCATCGACGACGAAGCGGATATTCGCCAGCTCATCGTCGAGGAGCTGACGGACGCGGGATTTGCCACTCTGGAGGCCGCCAACGGCCAGGAGGGGCTGGAGGCCATTCTGACCTATTGGCCCGACATCGTCATCTGCGACATTTCCATGCCGGTCATGGACGGTCATCAGCTGCTGGCCGAAATCCAGATGAACCATGCCGAGCTTTTCAACATCCCCTTCATCCTGCTGTCGGCCCTGACCGACAAGGATAACGTATTGACCGGCCTGCGGGCAGGCGCGGCGGACTACCTGACCAAGCCGATCGATTTCGATCTTCTGCTGGCCAAACTTGCCGGCTGCATCGCCCGCCTTGAGAACGACCGGGCCGTCGGCCGGGCGCTGTAACCTTAAGGCTGGACGGTATCGGTCTGCGCGAACTAGGCGCCGGGCAGCATCGCTGCCGATGCATCGCCGGTTATGAATGACGTCGGCGACGGCGAACCCTTCTGCTCGTCCTTCGTCAACGCCGCTTCGGGAGGGTCCCCGATCCAATGCTCGGGCGAGGCCCGCGGCCCGAAATCCGGCGGGGTGCGAGCCTCTAACCGCCATCATAGCGGCTGTCGGAACCTAAAAGCCGCGCCCGCGCAGCCGTCAAATCAATGTTTTGTAAAACGCCAGGCCGCAACCCGGTTTGATAGCTGGAGATCGATTTCAATTCCGGCCGCGGCCGCGCTCATCGGGGCGGCGTCTCGTCCGGTTCAGGACACAAGTCCGATCTGCGATCGGCGGCCTGCCAGAAACTGGCGGATCACGGGATCGGTCTCGAGGTCGATGGCGCACCGATAGGCGTCGTCGGCCTCTTGTCCTCTGCCGCAGCGGGCAAGCAGATCGGCACGGGCCGCCCAATAGGGCTGGTAGCCGGCAAGGCGCTGGTCACCTCCTGCGGCATCGAGGGCCGCAAGTCCCTCTTCGACGCTTCGGCCGCTTGCGATCACAACCGCCCGGTTGATTGCGACGACCGGTGAGCCGGTCAACGCCAGCAGATGGTCGTAGAGCGTTTCGAGCACAGGCCAATCCGGTCGATGGCCGAAACGGCAAACCGCATGGGCGGATTGCACGGCCGCCTCCAATTGATAGCGGCCTATCTTTCCGCGATGGCTGGCCGTCAGCAGAATGTCTTCAGCCTCGTCGATCAGCGTCCTGTTCCATCTGGCCGAATCCTGGTCGGCGAGCGGGACATACTCTCCCGCCTCGGTCCGCCGCGCACCGCGCCGGGCTTCGAGATGCAGCATCAGTGCCAGGAGGCCGAGCGCTTCGGGTTCGTCGGGCAGCATCGCGGCCACCAGCCGGCCGAGCCAGATCGCCTCGTCGGTCAGCCCGCGGCGGCGGGACGGCGTGGCGGCCGGATCGATCCAGCCTTCGGTGAAGGCGGCATAGATGGCCTCCAGAACCGCATCCAGCCGCTCGCTCATATCGGCTCGCTCGGGCAGGCGGAAGGCGATGCCGGCGTCGCGGATCTTGGTCTTGGCACGCACCAGCCGCTGCCCCATGGTCGCGGGCGGGATGAGGAAGACGCCGGCGATCGTCGCCGCATCGAAGCCGAGAATGGTCTGCAGGATCAGCGGCCCGCGCATCCGGGCATCGATCGCCGGATGGGCGCAGGCGAACATCAGCCGCAGGCGCTCGTCGGGAATATCCGCCTCCTCCGTCTCCGAAAGTTCGTCGGACAGCAATGTCAGGTGGTCGAAAGCGGCGGCCCGCGTCCCGCCGCGCCTGCCGGCATCGAGCTGCCGGCGGCGGGCGACGGTCAGAAGCCAGGCTTCGGGATTGTTCGGAATGCCGGTCCTCGGCCAATCGGCAAGCGCCGAGGCGAAGGCTTCCGACAGCGCGTCCTCCGCGCCCGCGACATCGCGGGTGCGCGCAGCGAGAAAGGCGACGAGCCGGCCATAGGATTGGCGGGCGACGCGCTCGGCCTCGCCGGAAACCCTGTTCAGGGCCTCGCCGTCGCCGACCATGACGTCACATCACCCACATCGGGCGCACCTCGATCGCCCCGTTGACGGCGCCCGGGCATTTCGCGGCCCATTCGAGCGCGGCGTCGAGATCCGGTACGTCGATGATGAAAAAGCCGCCGAGCTGTTCGCGGGTGTCGGCATAGGGACCGTCCAGCACCTCGGTCCTGCCGTCGGCGGTCCGCACCGTGCTTGCCGTCCCGGAGACCTGCAACCGGTCGCCGCCGACGAGCGCGCCGGATTTCTTCAGCGCTTCGGCATAGGCGATATAGGGGGCGGAATGGGCGCCGCTCTTGGCGTCAGCAGCAAACAGGGCTTCGTCGCGATAAATCATCAGCATGTATTTCATGGCTTTTCTCCTTGGGTGCGGCAGTCCGTGATCGGCCTGCTACACCAATGTCGTTCGAGAATAAGCCTGTTCGACACGCCGCGAAAAATCTTTCGCCGACCGCGAGATCTCTGTCACTCGGCCTTCGTGGGCTCGTCGCGTTCACGGAGATTGCGGGCGACAAGGCGACAAAGATCGCGCAGTTGCTGATAGCTTTCCTGCGGCAGAAACGAGAAGATATCGCGCTCGACGGTGTCGGCGGCGGCATCGCAGGCCTTGATCATCCGTTTGCCTTCGGTCGTCAGGCTCATGCGCAGGATACGGCGGTTGGCCGGATCTTCCTTGCGGGTGATGAGGTTGCGGCGCTGCAGCCCGCCGATCAGCTCGTTCATCGTCTGCGGCGTGACGAAGAAGCGGCGCGAGAGCTCGGCCGAGGAAAGGCCTTCGCGGCTGCCGATCACGCTCAATACCGTATATTGGATGCCGGTCATCTGAAGCGTCGTCAACGCCGCTTCCAGCCGGCTGCGCACGGCGTGGTTTGCCTGGTTCAGGAAGTAGATTGCCCGGGGGTGCTGCATCACCCAGTCGCTGGTGCTTGCTTCTTCGGGCTTCACGTCTTCAGCCATCACGATGCGGCGACCTTCCTCAAAACGGTTATATGAGCGGGGTAGCGGAGAAAATGCTGACGCACAAGTCGCGTCGCGCGAAACCCTCAACTAACTGAGGCGCCGAGTCGGCCGGAAAGTGATCTCGCGACGCGCAGCGTGGCGGTCAGCGGCGGGCCGGAAGGCGCGATATCGAAGCCATCCTGGCGGCCGAGCACCGTGATCACCGCCTTCAGATGCCCGCGATGATCGAACACCGGCGCGGCCACGGCGGAGAAATCCGGCACCGTGGCAGGCAGCGTCGCCGCATAACCTTCGGCGCGCACCTCTGTGAGTTCGGTTATGAAACGGGCCGTCGAGGTTTCGCCTTCGCCGCCCTGGCGCATCAGGACGCGCAGGTGATGCTCCCATTCCGCATTCGGAAGATTGGCCATGAACACGCGGCCGGTCGCCGTCGGCCACAGCCGCACCAGCGAGCCGACCTTGATCTCGTAGACGCTGTCGGAACGGCCTTCGATCTTGTCGACCACGACGGGCGCGTCACCGTTCCAGACCGCCAGCGTCACCGTCTCGCCGAGCACCGCGGCAAGCTCCGAGATCGAAGCGCGCGCGAGGCTAAGGAAATCCGTGCGGGAGAGCGAGGCAAGCCCGAGCTGCAGAGCCGAGTCGCCGAGATCGTAGAGGCCGGACAGGCGATCCTGGGCGACGAAACCGGTGCGCACGAGGCTAACGATATAACCATGCGCCATGCTCGGCGTCATCCCGGCGGCGGCGGCGATGTCGTTCAGGCGCATGGCGCGGCCGGCGTGCTGGATCGCCGTCAGCACCCTCAGGCCCTTTTCGAGCGACTGGATGCCGGCACCCTTGAGCTCCGGCTCCTTTGTTGATGCCCGCTGTTTCGCCGACGTGTCCATGACCTCTCCGCTTGACGTCCTCATGCTTCTTTATACAATATAACTGAATGATTTCAATAATATTGAAATCCTACGCAAAGGAGGGAGGAAACCTTGGCGGAATATCTGGTTTGTTCGGAGGATGAGATCGCCGATGGCGACCGCAAGGTCGTCGCATGCGGCGAGCGGGAGATCGGCATTTTTCGGGTGAAAGGCGCGCTGCATGCCTGGCACAACATGTGCCCGCACCGGCAGGGGCCGATCTGTCAGGGCCGCATCTATCCCGAAGTCATCGAACCCGTCGACGAGAAAGGCGAGGTGCGGACGCTTCAATACAATGAAGAGAACATGCACGTCGCCTGTCCCTGGCACGGCTGGGAATTCAATCTGGAGACCGGCCGCAATGCCGGGCCGGCGAAATACCGGCTGCATCGTGCGGAGCTGGCGATCCGGGAAGGGCAGATCTATGTCGTCCTCTGAACCGACATTGCGCAACGATCCCTATGGCTGGATCGAGGACGCCACGCTCGACCTCGAGAAGGCGACCGCCGAATTGCTGGAGACCGGCCAGGCCTCGAGGGTTTCCGATGAAGCCGTCGCCCGGATGATGACGGCGGCGATCCGTCTCTATGTCGCGAAAAGCGATGGGGAGGAGCGGACTTTCCGGCCCCTGACCGGCACGCGCGACGAGACCGTGACCGCCACCGAGGCCCTGTCGGCCGTTTCCGAAATCCTGCGCGCCCTGAATCTGGGGCCGATGGAACTGGCGCTCTGGTACCGCCGCCGCCCGGACGAACTGTAGGTCCGTGCCCGAAATTCACTCTTTCGCCTGAGGAGAGCGAACATGGATATTTCCAACGATACCTCGAACAGGGATCGCGCCCGAGAACTGCCGGTGCAGCAGATCGACGTCTTCACCGATACGCGCGATATCCTGGCCCATGCCAACCGGGCCGCCAGGAAGCGCGGTTTCGAGGACTGGCTGATCTGCGACGTGGACGCCCACCACACCGAGACGATCTCCTGGCACGAACTGGTGCAATATATCGAGGATCCGGTCATCCGACACCAGGCGATGCTCTTCCACGACGAGAAGATGGGGACCGCGTCCTACGGCCTCAACGGTGACATGGGCCTCAAATACCAGGATGTCGGCGGCCGCATTCCGCACCAGGCCGGCATCCGCGAAAAGGTCGAGGACGGCGTGCACCGCGACGTGACGCTGTCACGGCGGGCGATGCAGGCGCTCGGCGTCGATTACATGGTGCTGTTCCCGACGCCGATGCTGACGCTCGGCCTCCATCCGCAGCCGGAAATGGAGGTTTACCTCGGTCGCGCCTATAACCGCTGGCTGATCGACAAGGTGCTGACCAGGGACGATCGGCTGAAGACGCTCGCCTACCTGCCGTTCAACGTGCCCAAGGAAGCGGAACGCACCATCGAGGAATTTTCCGGCCAGCCGGGCGTCATCGGCTTCTGCGTCCCCTCGACCCGCCACAGGCCGATCCACCACAACGACTATATGCGCGTTTATGCAATGCTGGAGGAACGCAATCTGCCGATCGCTTTCCATGCCGCCTATCACTGGCAGGACCAGTCGCTGTCGACCATCAACCGGTTCCTCGGCATGCATGCGCTCGGCTTCGTGTGGTGCAACATGGTGCATATGACCAACTGGATCCTCAACGGCATTCCGGAGCGGTTCCCGAAGCTGAAGAGCATCTGGGTGGAGAGCGGCCTCGCCTGGATCCCCTTCCTGATGCAGCGCCTCGACGACCAGTACCTGATGCGCCCCTCCGAAGCGCCGCAACTGAAGAAATTGCCGAGCGAATACATGCGGGAAAACTGCTGGTACACGACGCAGCCGATGGAAACGGTGAACATGAAGGCGCTGCAGCTCACCCTCGAGATGATTAACGCCGAAAGCCAGCTCCTCTTCGCCTCCGACTGGCCGCATTTCGATTTCGACCTGCCGCAGGAAATCTACGACCTGCCGTTCCTCAGCGAACAGGCGAAGCGGAATATCCTGGGGCTGAATGCGGCAAAGCTGTTCGGGCTTGATCCGACGCCGCGGAAGACTTTGTAGGGACGGGAAGATCGGGCGATCGCTTGCGGGGATGTTGAGCGGCGCGGCATATTCCCTCTGATCTCCTCCCTTGAGGGGGAGATCGGCAGGAAGCACCGTCGTAACCGCTCCATCCGCCACACGCACTGCAAGCTCCAAACATCCATTCAACAAGGAAACCTCTCCCATGGCCATTACCGGAGGCGATTCCATCGTCGCTTCATTGCGCGCCCACGATGTGGACACCATTTTCGGCATTCCCGGTGCCCAGCTCTATGGCCTGTTCGACGCCTTCCAGCGCGGCGGCATGCGGGTGATCACGCCGCGCCACGAGCAGACCTGCGCCTACATGGCCTTCGGTTATGCCCGCGCCTCGGGCAATCCCGGCGTCTATTCCGTCGTGCCGGGGCCGGGGGTGCTCAACACAGGCGCCGCGCTGCTCACCGCATGGGGCTGCAACGAGCCGGTTCTGTGTCTGACGGGCCAGGTGCCGACCGCCTTTCTCGGGAAGGGACGCGGCCATCTCCACGAGATGCGCGATCAGCGCGCTACGCTTGCCGGCATCGCCAAGTCCGCCGAACGTGCCGACAGGGCAGGGGATGTTTCCGCCGCCATCGCGCACGCGTTTCGCGAGATGCGCTCGCTGAAGCCGGGGCCGGCGACGGTCGAAATGCCGTGGGAGCAGTTTACGGCGGAGGGCGAATTCGAGATCGTCCGGCCGCTGAAAAACCATCCGGATCCGGTGGCGGATGTGGCGATCGTCGAGGCGGCGGCTTTGATCGGCAAGGCGGAACGGCCGATGATCTTCGTCGGACCCGGCGCGTTCGAGGCTCGGGAAGAGGTGCTGCGGCTTGCCGAATTGCTGCATGCACCGGTCGTCGCCTTCCGCTCGGGGCGCGGCGTCGTCTCCAACCGCCACGAACTCGGCCTCACCATTGCAGAGGCGCGAAAACTCTGGCCGGCGGTCGATTGCGTTATCGGTATCGGCACCCGGCTCGAAGTGCCTGGCTGGCGCTGGAAACCGAGGCCCGAGGTGCCGGTCGTGCGACTGGAGATCGACGCCGAGGAACTGACCCGCACGCCGGAGGCGCTTGGCGTGCTCGGCCGGGCAAAGACCTCGCTCAAGGCGCTGGTCGACGAGATCGAGCCGCGGACGCCTTCCCAAGATTGGCGGGAGGCGATCCGATCCGCGCGCGCGGAAATGGCGGAAGCCATCCAGGAAATTTCGCCGCATTACGGATATCTGCAGGCCATCCGCGCAGCGCTTCCCGATGACGGCATTCTCGTCGAAGAAGTCTGCCAGTCCGGTTTCGCCTCCTGGTACTGCTATCCTGTCTATGAACCGCGGACCTTCATTTCGACGGGCTTCCAGGGCACGCTTGGTTTCGGTTTCCCGACGGCACTCGGCGTCAAGGTTGCCCGGCCGGACGTGCCTGTCGTGTCGATCGCGGGCGATGGCGGCTTCATGTTCGCCGCCCAGGAACTGGCGACCGCCGCACAATATGGCATCGACGTGATCACCGTCGTCTTCAACAATTCAGCCTTCGGCAACGTCAAGCGGGACCAGCAGGAGAGCTTTGGCGGAAGGCTGGTCGGGTCGGAGCTGAAGAATCCGGATTTCGGCAAGCTCGCCGGAGCCTTCCATGTGGATTTCGCCCGGGCGAGCGCGCCGGAAGCGCTTCGCGCGGCAATAGAGACCGCGATCGCCAGCGGCGGGCCGTGGCTGATCGAGGTACCGCTGTCGCTTGAAAGCGAAATCAGCCCATGGAAGTTCATTCACGGCTAATCCGTCGATAACGAATTACATTCGATATCGACAAAAACCGCTATCGCCGTGGCAGGGAGCCGTATAAAGTCACATCCTAGAATTCGATCCGGGGAGGGCATCGTTTCCGTGACATCCAATCAAAATACCATTCGTATCGTCGTGCTGACGGCGGTCCTGCCGACCTCGGTGGTCTCCACGCTCGAAGGCATGGGCGGGCAGCGAATGTCCGTCGCGGATGTTCTTGGCGGGGCTGATATACCCGGCGTGCAGGTGCTGGTCACCGATCCCGGCGTCGGCGCCAATGTGGATGTGCTCGCAAAATTCCCGGACCTGAAGCTGGTCGCCTGTTACGGCATCGGCACCGACTCCATCGATATGGCGACCGTCAGGGCGCGTGGCATCGGTATTTCCAATACGCCGGGTCTGTTGACCGAGGATGTCGCCGACCTCGCCATGGCGCTGATGCTGGCGTCCGCCCGCGATATCGTGCCCCAGACGCAATATATCCGCGACGGCCGGTGGACCACGATCGCGGCCAAAGTGCCGCTCGGCCGCTCGCTGAAGAACAAGGCGATCGGCATCGTCGGGCTCGGCAATATCGGCGCGGCGATTGCGGAGCGGGCGACTGCTTTCCGCATGCGCGTTTCCTATCATGGTCCGCGGCAGAAACCCGTCCCCTATACCTATATGCCGGACCTTGTCGCGATGGCGAAAGAGAGCGATTTCCTCGTTGTCGCGAGCCGCGGCGGCGACGACACGAGGAACATCGTCAACCGGGAAGTGCTGGAGGCGCTGGGCCCCCAGGGCACGCTGGTCAATGTATCCCGCGGCTCGATTGTCGACGAGGCGGCGCTGGTGGAGGCGCTGAGGACCGGCAAACTGGGTTTTGCGGCTCTCGACGTATTCGCCAACGAGCCGCGCGTTTCGGAAAAGCTGCTGTGGATGCCGAACGTCATCATGACGCCGCATCAGGGCAGCGCCACGACCGATACCCGCCTCGCCATGGCCCTTTTGCTCGTCGAGAATGTCGAAGCGTTTTTTGCCGGAAAGCCGTTGCCGACGCCGGTGGTTCCGATCGCGATCTGGGCTTTTGAACTGTAGGGAGGATTTAGCATGGCATTTCAGCGTCACGTCATCGGACTGCCGGGGCAGCACGACGGGCAGGAAGTCGTCACCGAATTCGACCGGGCCTCGGTCACTGACGAGGAATGGGCCGTGCGCGTCGATCTCGCCGCGGCCTATCGGCTCGCCGCACTCTACGGCTGGGACGACCTCATCTACACGCATATCTCCGCCCGCGTTCCGGGCACCGAAAACCATTTTCTGATCAATCCGTTCGGGCTCGCCTTCGACGAGATCAAGGCAAGCAACCTGGTCAAGATCGACCACGAGGCGAAGATCATCGGCAAGTCGGACTATCCGGTGAACGGCGCCGGTTTCGTCATCCATCACGCCGTGCACAAGGCGCGCCACGAGCTGAACTGCGTCATGCACCTGCATACCGAGGCCGGCATGGCACTCTCCATGCTCGATTGCGGCCTGCTGCCGCTCTCCCAGCATTCGATGTTCTTCTATAATCGCATCGGCTACCACGGTTACGAGGGCCTGGCGCTCAATATGGAAGAGCAGGAGCGGCTGATCCACGACCTCGGCCCCCACAAGAACATGATCCTGAAAAACCACGGCACGCTGACATCTGGCGAAAGTGTCGGCGAGGCGTTCGTGTGGACGTTCTGGCTGGAAAAGGCCGCCCGCGCCCAGCTTGCCGCGATGGCCGCCCAGCCTCAGGGCCTCACCATTCCGGAAGAGAAGATCGCCGAACTCACCGCGCATATGTACGAGATGTCGCCGGCAAAGCCGGGGTTGAAAGAATGGCCTGCCATGCTGAGGAAGCTGGATCGGATCGATCCGTCGTATCGGGACTGAACCGTTCGCATCGCCCGCACGTCCGATCGCCGCGGAAAATTCTGGACACTGAAACAGACAAAGCCGGCGTTTCCGCCGGCTTTGTTTTGGGTTCGGGCCTTTCGCGGGAGCTCCGGGCGTTCGTCGTTGAAACCGATTAACCGGATCGATTTCTCGGACGACGCCCGACCACCCCTTACTGCTGCGGGATCTGGGCGATCGCGACGTAGTCCTTCCACTCGGCAATCGTCTTGATCATCAGAGCCTGGGCTTCTGCCGGCGTGGAGATATAGGGGTCGCCGCCCTGGTCGGCCAGGAACTTCTGGGTTTCCGGCTGCTGCAGGACGGTGTTGAACCAGCCGTTGATCTTGGTGGTGATCTCTTCCGGCGTGCCCTTGGCCACCATGGCGCCCCACCAGCCGAGCTGGTCGACGTCAAAACCCTGTTCCTTGAGCGTCGGAACGTCGGGAGCACCCTTCATGCGTTCCGGGGAGCCGACGCCGAGAAGCCGGAAGCGGCCTTCGCGCTGCTGCGCAAGGGCGAAAACCGGATCGTAGGAACCAAAGTCCATTGCGCCGCTGGTCATGTCGTTCAGCGAGTCTGCCGCGGTCTTGTACTGGACGGAAACGGTCTCGAGGCCGGCCTTCTGCTTGTAGACTTCGGCCATGACCTTGCCCGAAGTGGCGTTGACAGCGTAGGAGCCGCCGTCGCCCTTTGTCTTCATGGCGGCCGTCAGTTCCTTCAGGTCCTTGTAGGGCGCGTCCTTGGCGACCGCGATCATGAAGGCCTGCTTGTTGATGGTCGCGATCGTCATCAGATCCTTGCCGACGTCGATCGGCGGCTTCTTCATGATCCACATGTTGCCGGCGATCGAGTTGCCGGAATGTACGAAGATCGTGTAGCCGTCCGGCTTGGAGCGCGACGTATATTCCGCAGCGATGTTGCTGAGCGCGCCAGGCTTGTTTTCGACGATGATCGTGGCACCGGCGACCTTGGACACCTTGTCCGCAAAATAGCGGACGAGGACGTCGGCGCCGGAACCTGCCGGAAAGGCGCAGACGAAGGTGATCGTCTGGTCCGGATAGGCGGCCTGAGCGGGCGTAACGTTTGCAATCTGCGCGACCGCCAGCATCGCCATGGCGGCGGTGGCTTGCGCGATCTTCTTAAGCCATTTTGTCACTTTTCATCTCCTATGGCGGTTCGTAAGGGTCCCTGCGAAAGAACCTGCCGCACTATGGCGACAGGGTCTTTCCAATCGGTTGATTAATTTTGCGGAATCTTGGCCAGAGCGACATAGGTCTTCCACTCCTCGACGGTCTTGGCGAGCAGTGCCTGACCTTCATCCGGCGTACCGACATAGACGTCGCCGCCGAACTTCGCGAGGAAGGCGACGGTGTCGGGTTGAGCCAGAATTTCGTTGAACAGCGCGTTGATCTTGTTGACCACCGGCCTCGGCGTCGCCTTCGGAACGAAGGAGCCCCACCAGCCGAGCTGGTCGATGTCGTAGCCCTGTTCCTTGGCGGTCGGGATGTCAGGCAGCGATTTCAGCCGGATCGGCGAGCCGGTCGCAAGGATCCGGATCCGTTTCTCGTTGGCCTGTGACAGGGCAAAGACCGGATCGTGGACGCCGTAGTCGAGAGAGCCGCTCAACATGTCGTTGAGCGAATCCTTGGCATCCTTGAACGAGACTTCGACCGGATCGACGCCGGCGACCTGCTTGTAGATTTCGCCGAGAACCTTGCCGGACGTGGCAGCCGTCGCGTAGCTGGCGTTGTTTCCCTTTTCCTTCAGGACCTTGGTCAGTTCCTTCATGTCCTTGATCGGGCTGTCGTAAGCGACGACGAACATAAAGGCCTGCTTGTTGATGAAGGACGTGGTCTGCAGTTCCTTGACGACATCGATCGGCGGCGCCTTGAACAACGACATGTTGGCGGCGGTCGAGGTGCCGGAATGGACGTAGATCGTATAACCGTCCGGCTTGGCGCGGGCGGTATACATTGCGGCGATGTTGCCGGCGGCCCCCGGCTTGTTTTCGACGATCACGGTCTGGCCCGAGACCTTGGCGAATTTTTCGGCAAAGAAGCGGACCAGAACGTCGGCACCGGAGCCGGCCGGGAAGGCGCAGACGAACGTAATCTGGCCGTTCGGATAAGCGCCCTGCGCGAATGCAACGAAGGGAGCCAGCGCTGCTGCCGCGGCGGTCGCCATCATCAGGTTTCTGCGTGAGATTTCAGTCGTCATCGGTGCAATCCTCCCTTGAATGCCCCAGTCGTTCCCATAGAAAGATTCTGTGAAGCCTGTTGAACAGGCGTCAGTTTTGCGGAATCTTTGCGAGCGCCACGTAGGCGCGCCACTCCTCGACGGTCTTCGCAAGAAGCTCGTCGACCTCCTTTGGCGTACCTGTGTAGACGTCTCCGCCGAACTTGTTCAGGAATGCTTCCGTTTCCGGTTTGTTGAGCACCTCCTGGAACAGAGAGTTCAGCTTCAGGACGATATCGTCCGGGGTCTTGGCCGGCAGGAACACGCCCCACCATCCAAGCTGGTCGACATTGAGGCCGTATTCTTTGATGGCCGGAATGTCGGGCGTCGATTTCATGCGCTGCGGCGAACCGACCGCAAGCAGCCTCAGGCGCCCCTCGCGCTGTTGGCTGAGCGCGAAGACCGGGTCGAGAGCGGCAAAATCGAGCTGGCCGCTGGTGATGTCGTTCAAGGAATCCGGGCCCGTCTTGTAGGCGACTTCGGTTGCCGATACGCCTGCGAGCTGCAGGTAGACTTCGGCGAGAACCTTGCCGGAGGTTGCCGTCGAGCCGTAGGTGGCCTCGCCGCCCTTGCCCTTCAGGTGTTCGGTCAACTGCTTCATGTCCTTGATCGGGCTGTCGGCCGCGACCGCGATCATGAAGGGCTGCTTGTTGATGAACTGGACGCCGCGAAGCGCCTTGGTGACGTCGATCGACGGTTTCTTGAACAACGACATGTTTGCCGCGGTCGAGGTGCCGGAATGCACATAGACCGTGTAGCCGTCGGGCTTGGCGCGGCTGACATATTCGGCGGCGATATTGCCGTTGGCGCCCGGCTTGTTCTCGACGATCACCGTCTGTTTGGAAACGGCCGCGACCTTTTCGGAAAAGAAGCGGACCAGAACATCGGCGCCGCTGCCGGCCGGGAAGGCGCAGACGAAGGTGATCGTCGCGTTGGGATAGCTGGATTGTGCGAACGAGACACCCGGCAGGGCGGCGGCCATGGCGGCCGCCGCGATCAGTGTGCGTCTTGTCAGTTTGAGATTTCGTTCAGTCATTGGCTCCTCCTCCAAAACTGTTGCGGAAAGTCTGTTATTCCTCCTGGAATGCCTCCTCGCGGGTTTTGCGGAACTGCGGGAAGATGATCAGGCAGAGCATCAGGACCGTTGCCACCAGAAGCGTGGCCGAGATCGGGCGATTGATGAAGATGCTCGGGTCGCCGCGCGAGATGACCAGCGACCGGCGCAGGTTCTCCTCCATCAGCGGGCCGAGAATGAAGCCGAGCACCATGGGTGCGGGCTCGCAGCCGAGCTTGAAGAGGACATAGCCGAAGACCGTGAAGACGATCATCAGAACCATCATGAACGGTTCGGTGCTCGTCGAATACACGCCGATCGCGCAGAACAGCAGGATCGCCGGATAGAGCAGGCGGTAGGGAACCGACAGCAGCTTCACCCAGATGCCGATCATCGGCAGGTTGATGACGACGAGCATCAGGTTGCCGATCCACATCGAGGCTACCATGCCCCAGAAGAGGTCCGGGCGGGTGGTCATCACGGCGGCGCCCGGCTGGATGCCCTGGATGATCATCGCGCCCATCATGATCGCCATGATCGGGTTCGACGGAATGCCGAGGGTGAGCAGCGGGATGAACGAAGTCTGGGCCGCGGCATTGTTGGCCGATTCCGGACCGGCGACGCCCTCCACGGCGCCGTGACCGAATTTGCGCGGGTTCTTGGAGATCTTCTTTTCCAGCGTATAGCTGGCGAAGGAGGCGAGAACCGCACCGCCGCCCGGCAGGATGCCGAGGATGGAACCGAGGCCGGTGCCGCGCAGGGCTGCGGGAACGGAGTCCCGAAGCTCCTGCCTGTTGGGCCACAGATCGCGCATGCGGGTACTGATCGTCTCGCGCGGCGGCGGCGGGTTTTCCAGGTTGCGGATGATTTCCACGATGCCGAACAGGCCGAGGACCAGCGGCAGGAAGTCGATGCCTTCCCAGAGGCCGGAGAGGCCGAACGTGTAGCGGGTCAAGCCGGTATTGGTATCGGTGCCGACGAGGCCGAGCAGCAGGCCGATCAGGACCATGGCGACCGCCTTGAGGACCGATCCGTGCGCGAGGACGATCGCCATGACGAGGCCGAGCAGCATCAGCGCGAAATAATCCGGCGAATTGAACTGCTGGGCGATCGAGGCGAGCGGCGGGCCGAAGGCGGCGATGAAGACCGTGCCGATCGTGCCGGCGAAGAACGAGCCGAGAGCAGCGATCGCGAGGGCTGCACCGGCACGGCCCTTGCGGGCCATCTGGTGGCCTTCGATACAGGTCACAACCGAGGAAGCCTCGCCGGGCATGTTGACCAGGATCGAGGTGGTCGAGCCGCCATATTGTGCACCGTAATAGATGCCGGCGAGCATGATCAGCGACGACAGCGGATCGAGGCCAAAGGTGATCGGCAGGAGGATGGCGAGGGCGGGGATGGGTCCGATGCCGGGGAGAACGCCGATCAGCGTGCCGAGAACGGTGCCGATCAGACAGAACATCAGATTTTCCAGCGAACCCGCCGCCATGAAGCCGGTTGCGAGGTGTGCGAAAACTTCCATGGATTACCTGCCCCACCAGACGGGCATCGGCTGCCCAAGCCCATAGACGAAGATGATGACGACGAACGCCGCGGTGGTGACCGCGAAGATGACGGTCTCGACAAGGTTGACGTCGCGCCGTGCATAGGCGGCGAACATGATCAGCAGGATCGAGGAGATTACCGCCCCGACTTCCGCGATCAGCATGCCGAAGGCGGCAATCGCCAGCAGGATGAAGATGATCGGCCGGAAACGGATGCGTTCGATGGCCGGACCTTCGATCGCCAGCGATTTTGCGGTGACGATCAGGCCGATCAGGGCGATCAGGCCGCAGATGATCATCGGGAAGTAGCCAGGGCCCATATTGCGGGCGGATCCGAAGGTGAGGTCCGAACCGACATAGAGGCCGATCGCGCCGAAAAGGATGAACAAGATGCCCGCGCCGAAATCCTGCGGACTTTTGATGACCATGGTTTCCTCCCTGAAAACCTGACTGTGTGAACCGGTCTGGCTCCGCTTGGGCGCCGGCCAAACCGTCATTAGGCATGCTCCTCAGGCCGCGCCTCGAATTCGCGGCCATGAATTCGTCTATAAGCAACTAGATTTGACTATATACAAGAGTATCCCTCTTGTCAGTCAATCGAATTCCGCTGTCTCCTGTCGACCAGATACCATGGCCGCCCAGCAGTTTCGATCTTATCGCAATTATATCAGGAAACCAGATATCCAAGGTGTAATTTGGTGGCATTCTTTCCTGTTCTCGGGCCGTGAATTGAAACTTCCGCTTGCAGTCGCAGTCTCCCGAAATCCTCCGCGACGGCTCTTCGAAGCCAGGTATGAAATTGGTTTTGAACAAAGTCAATTATACTTTATCAAAAATAGTTGACAGGCGCATGCGCGCCGGGAGAGATTGTCCGCCAAGATTTCAAAGGATAACAAAATGAAGATTTCGATTGTGGGAGGGGGGATTGGCGGCCTGACAGCGGCACTCTCGCTGCTCCGCCAAGGATTTGACGTCGATGTGTACGAGCAGGCGGTCGAACTGAAAGAAGTGGGCGCCGGCGTTCAGGTCAGCGCCAACGGCACGCGGATCCTGTTCGCGCTCGGGCTCGAGGACGAGATCATGTCGATCGCCGCGCAGGCGCAAGGCAAGGAGATCCGTCTCTGGAATACCGGGCAGACCTGGAAACTGTTCGACCTCGGCCCGCTGTCGATCGAGCGCTATGGCTTTCCTTACATCACCATCCACCGCAACGACCTCCACCAGACGTTGGCCGCGGGCGTGCGCCGCATCAAGCCGGATGCGATCAAGCTTTCCAAGAAATGCGTCGGGATAACCCAGGACGACAAGGGTGCGACGATCACCTTCGCCGACGGCACCACGGCCACGTCGGACATCGTGGTCGGCGCCGACGGCGTGCATTCGAAGATCCGCGAGACGCTGTTCGGCCGCGACGACCCGAAGTTCACCGGCATCGTCGCCTGGCGCGGCGTCATCCCGGTCGAGCGCCTGCCCGAACGTATGCTGCGCCCCGTCGGGACCAACTGGATCGGCCCCGGCGGTCACGTCATCCAGTACCTGCTGCGCGGCGGCAAGCTGATGAACTACGTCTCGGTGGTCGAGCGCGCCGACTGGCAGGTGGAATCCTGGTCGGTCGCCGGCACGACGGAAGAATGTCTCGCCGACTATGAAGGCTGGCACGAAGACATCCACACCATGATCAAGGCGATCGACGTGCCTTACAAATGGGCGCTGATGCTGCGTCCGCCGATGGACGACTGGACCCGCGGCCGTGTGACGCTGCTCGGCGACGCCTGCCATCCGACGTTGCCCTTCCTCGCCCAGGGCGCGGTCATGGCGATCGAGGACGGTTTCGTGCTGGCCCGCGCGCTTGCCGAGAACAACGGCAATTACGAAGCGGCCTTCGCCGGTTACGAGGTGGCCCGCGTCGAGCGCACAGGCAAGATCGTCCGCGGCGCCGAAGGCAATCTCAGCCGTTTCCACAATGCGGCGCTGAGGGACCCGAAACTCGCGGAAGATTACGTCAATGCCGAATGGCAGGAAGACAAGGTCAAGCAGCGCTACGAATGGCTGTTCACCTACGACGCGACCTCGGTGCCTGTCGTCGCAGAGACGAAGTCGCCGCAAGCCGTCGCTTGAGGCGCGCTCTAGATCAATCTCGAAAGCCCGTTCGCCGGTCCTGCCGGTCGAGCGGGTTAGGCATAACGGGTAGGACAGCATGACCACCAAGGCGGAATGGCAGCGGATCCCGCTGATCGTCTCCTTTCCGGAGACCGCGAAATATACCGAGACCTACGGCTTTGCCGGCAATTCCGGGAAGGTGAACCTCGAGGGCCAGCTTCTGCGTGGCGCCGACTCACTGTCGAAGACGGTCTATGTCTTCATGCATCCGACCTCGACGCTGCAACTGCTGCCGATGCCGACGGCGCTCGCCGATGCCGGCCTGCACGTGCTGTGCGCCGCAAGCCGTTATCCGAAGAACGATACCGCTCTCATCATGGAAAAGGTGGCGATCGACCTCGGCAAGTGGCTCGATTATGCCAGAAGTGAACTCGGCTACGAAAAGGTCGTGCTGGTCGGCTGGTCGGGTGGCGGCTCGCTGTCGCTGTTTTATCAGGCGCAGGCGGAGAACCCGACGATCACCCAGACGCCCGCCGGCGACGAGGTCAACCTCGTCGAAGCCGGCCTGAAGCCCGCCGACGGCGTGATCTTCATCGCAGCCCACCTGTCGCGGGCCGAAACCCTGACCGAATGGCTAGATCCGTCTGTTCTCGACGAGCTGAACCCGGATATCCGCGATCCGGAATTCGACATCTATTCGCCGGACTGCCCGCACCAGCCACCCTATTCGAAGGAATTCGTCGAGCGGTTTCGCGCGGCGCAGGTCGCCAGAAACCGCAAGATCACCCAGTGGGCGCTCGACATGCTGGCGGAACTGAAGCGCCGCGGCTCATTCGAACAGGAACGTGCCTTCGTCGTTCACCGCACGATGTGCGACGTCCGCTGGTTCGACGGCACGATCGACCCGAACGACCGGCCGATCGGCAAGAGCTATATGGGCGATCCCCGCACGGTCAATGTCGGCCCGGTCGGGCTTGCACGCTTCACGACGCTGCGCTCGTGGCTTTCGCAGTGGAGCTACGACCTGTCGAACGCCAAGGGCCCGATGAACGCGGCGCTGATCAGGCGTTCGCCGGTCCTGCAGATCGAGAACAAAGCCGACGAGGCGGTTCCGGCGACGCACAATCCGACGATCCGCGCGGCGCTCGCGACCGAAAACAAGGAATACATGTCGATCCCGCACGCCACCCACTATTACCTCGGCCAGCCGGAGCTCCTCAAAGCCTGCATCGACCGGGTGATCGACTGGAGCCGCCGCCAGGGACTGTTGGCGTGAGAACAGTCCGGCATTCGCGGGGAGCGGGCTGCGGATCATCGGGAGGACTGAACGTGAGCTTTGATAAAAAGCACCACCGTCCGGGCTGGATCGGTGGTGCGTGTGTTTCGTCTCTGTGGGAGGCGACTATTTATGAGGATGGTAAGCGGGGCAGCGAACTCCCTCTCTCCCCCCTCTGTCTGCCGGCATCTCCCCCGCAAGGGGGGAGACCGGCCAGCCGCACTGCCTCAGGCAGCAGCCGACTTCGAAGCGATCATGCCCGCCTTCTTCTTCACCCATGCCTTCATGGCGTCATGGGCTTCCGAGGCGGCCTTTTCCAGGTAGCCCGGCTCTTCGGTGCGGGCGGTGATTTCGAGGCGAAGTCCGTTCGGGTCGAAGAAGTAGATCGAGTTGATGAACTCGTGGTCGATGACATCCGTCGTCTTCACGCCGGCGTCCTGCAGCCGCTTCTTGAACTTCAGCACCTCCTCGACGCTGTCGACTTCCATGGCGAAGTGCTGGACCCAGTCCGGCGTGTTCGGCGAGGGGAGCGGCATGGTGTTTTCACCGAGGTCGAAGAAGGCCATGTAGGAGCCGTCGCCCATTTCGAAGAAGAAATGCGCATAGGGCTTTTCCTCGCCGGTCGAAGGCACGCGGTCCGAGGTCATGCAGTTGACCAGCGGCAGACCAAGCAGGTCCTCGTAAAACTTGCGGGTCTCTTCGCCATCGCGGCAGGGGTAGGAAAAGTGATAGAGCTTGCGAAGCTTCGGTGCGTCGACCATGGGGGTTCCTCCATATCCAGGCTTGTTGCATTGGCCGTGATGGTAGGCTTTTGCCGGTCCTCCCATGTCCACCCCACGGGTGGACATGCCCAAGACAGATTTATTCTCACCCCTGGAGGCGTCAATGCCTGCGCTTGATGGAGACAACGTCACCGCTGTGGCGTCCCTCTTGGACGAGCTAGGCGAACCCGGCTTTCCCGAAAAATTCCTGGCAACGCTGCGCCGTATCGCGGGTACGGATTTCTGTTCCGCCTTCCAGGCGGAAGAAGACGGGTCGCTGACCTATCTCTTTGCCTGCGGCTACCATTCGACCATTCCGGGTTTTGCCGAACGCGCCTCGCTCGATTATGCCCGCCGCTACTGGCAGCGCGACCTCGTGACCCGCCAGATGCTGAACGGCGGGCCCGGGCTTGCCAAGGTGCAGGTGGTGCGCCAGGCCTGGAACGGCATCCGCGACCCCGAATACCGCCGCGACTGTTACGAGCGGGCCCATGTGCTCGAACGCCTGACCATCTACCATTCGGAGGAGCCGCGGATTTTCGCCAGCCTCTACCGCACCCGCGAAAGCGGTCCGTTTCCGCTCTCCGCTGTCGAGCGGGTAGAAGCCTTCGCACCGCTGCTGATGGCGATGGTCATCAAACATGTGCGCCTGCAGGGCCGGCCGCAGACAGCGCCCTTGCATCCGCCGCAGCAGGAGATTGCCGGGCGGCTTTTGCAGGCGGGGTTCGCGCTGTCGGGCCGTGAGGCGGAGGTGTCCGCCGGCCTTCTGCTTGGCCGCACCCACCGGGAAATTTCCGAAAAGGTCGGGCTCGCGCTTTCGAGCATCGTTACCTATCGTCAGCGCGCCTATCGCAAGCTGGGGGTCAGCGACCGCCGCGGTCTCGAAGCGCTTTATGAAGGCATTTCGCGCGTTTAGCGTGTTCATCAAGGGAGAGAGTTTCAGATGATTTCGATCAAGGACCGTATTGCCATCGTCACCGGCGCCAGCTCGGGGATCGGCTGGGGCATCGCCAAGGCGATCGCCGCCGAAGGCGCCATCACCGTGCTTGCCGCCCGCAGCGCCGACAAGCTTGAAAGACTGGCGGCAGAGATCGAAGCCGAAGGCGGCCGGGCGTCCGTGGTGCCGACCGACGTCACCGACGACGCGCAGGTCGAAAAACTGTTCGCCACCGTGAAGGAAAAATACGGCCGGGTCGACATTCTCATCAACAATGCCGGCATCGCCGACCATACGCCGGTCGAAAAGCTCACCAACGAACGCTGGCACGAGGTGATCGGGGCCAACCTGCACTCGGTATTCTATTGCTCCCGTGCCGCCTTCGCCATCATGCAAGAACAGAAGCGCGGCCGAATCATCAACATGGGCAGCCTGTCGTCGAAGGTCCCGCGCGGCCATACCGCGGCCTATACGGCGAGCAAGTTCGCGCTCGAAGGCCTCACACGCTCGCTCGCCGTCGACGGTCGCGAACATGGAATTGCGGTCTCGATGGTGCATCCGGGTTCGACCGTGAGCTCGCTGGTGCCGGGCGTCACCGACAAGGTCCGCCCCGCCACGATGATGCCGTTGGACGTCGCGCGCATCGTGGTGTTGATGGCGACGCTGCCGGACGATGTGAACCTTTACGAAAGCATCATTCTGCCGGTCGAAATGCCATTCCTCGGCCGGGGTTAAACATCGGTTCAGCACGTCGCGAAGCGGCTTTTCTTTTCGCAGGGTCTCCGACGCAAAGCCGCTTGACCTATATATGGGTCCCTGATATCCAATTTCCCGACAGGGAGAAATTGCTATGGAAAACCAGACCGAATCCGTCGCCCCGAGCCAGATCGATGGCAAGTGGGGTGAATATGTGACCGTGGAGTTCGACGAAGGCATCGCCTGGGTGACGCTCAACCGTCCGAAGCAGCGCAATGCCATCAATCCCGGCATCGTCTGGGAAATGAACGCGATCATGGACGCGCTTGAGGAAGACGATCGCTGCAAGGTGATGATCGTCACCGGTGCGGGCGAATCCTTCTCGGCCGGCATGGACCTCAAGGAATATTTCCGCGCAACCGACAAGGTGCCGCCGATCCAGCGCGAGCGCCTGTTCCGAGCCAATGCGGCCTGGCAGTGGCGCCGCATGATGTATTATCCGAAGCCGACCATCTCCATGGTCAACGGCTGGTGTTTCGGTGGCGCCTTTCAGTTCCTGGTGGGCTGCGACCTGGCGATCGCCTCGGAAGAAGCCATTTTCGGCCTTTCGGAAATCAACTGGGGCATCATCCCGGCCGGGATCGTTACCAAGTCGGTGCTGGAAACGATGAGCTTCCGCGACGCGATGTATTATATCATGACCGGCGAGACCTTCACGGGACGCCAGGCTGCCGAGATGAAGCTCGTCAACAAGGCTGTTTCTCCGGAAGATCTCAAGTCCGAGACCCGCAAGCTCGCCATGACGCTGATCGGCAAGAACCCGTTCGTGCTGCGCCAGGCCAAGACCGCTTGCCGGTTCACCCGCGACATGAGCTGGGAACAGGCCGGCGAATACCTGATGGCGAAGTCGGACCAGACCGAGCTGCGCGACCCGGAAAACGGCCGCAACACTGGCATGAGTCAGTTCCTGGACGAGAAATCCTTCCGCCCCGGCCTCGGTGCCTATCGTCGCGACTAAGAAGTGGCTCTCATGGCTGATACGATGACTGCAGCTCCCGAGACGTTTAATCTCGCCAGTCCTTTTAACCTGGATCGCCTGCTCCGTCCGCGATCCATCGCGATCGTGGGCGCGTCGCCGGATCCCGCTTCGATCGGCGGCGGCGTGCTGGCGAACCTCGAACTCTTCAAATACGCAGGCGACCTCCATCTCGTCAGCCGCTCGCGCGACGAGATCAACGGCCGTCCCTGCGTGAAGACCATCGGCGACTTGCCGAAGGGTGTCGACGTGGTGATCCTCATCGTACCCCAGGCCGCGATCAAGGAATCGGTGCTTGCCTGCGTCGAGCGAGAAGTCGCAGGCGTGATCGTCTATTCTTCCGGTTTCGCCGAAGCCGGGGAGGAGGGTCGCCGGCAGCAGGACGAGCTCGCCGAGATCTGCCGCAAGGCGGGCATGGCCATGCTCGGTCCCAACTGCATGGGCTATACCAACTATGTCGACGGCATTCCGCTGACCTTCGAACCGGTGGATCTGCGCGGCGTCGGCGAACGTTCCCGCGTCGCCATCGTTGCCCAGAGCGGTGCGACCGCCGCCAACATCCGTTTTGCCATGCATTCGCGGGAGATTGCGGTTTCCTACGTGATCGCCACCGGCAACGAAGCGGTTATCGCTGTCGAGGACCTCCTCGGCTGGCTGATCGAAGGCAAGGACAACGACGCCATCGCGGTCTATGTCGAGCAGGTCAAGAATCCGCAGAAATTCCTTGCCGTCGCGAGGCGCGCACGTGAACTCGGCAAACCGATCGTCATGCTGCATCCGGGCTCCAGCGAGCGCGGCAAGGCTGCGGCGCAGTCGCATACCGGCGCGCTTGCCGGCGACCATGCGCTGATGCAGGCGGCCGTCCGCAACGAGGCGGTCGCGCTGGTCGAGACGACCGACGAATTGTTCGACGTCACCGCGATCCTGACGCGTTATCCGTCGCCGCCGCCGGGCGAGGCGGGCATCGTTACCAATTCGGGCGCCATTCGTGGCCTCTGTTTCGATTTCTGCGAACGCGTCGGCCTGCCGATCGCGACGCTGTCGGAAGAGGTGCATGCGGAGCTCGTCACGCAGGTGCCGCCCTATGTGCATGTTGACAACCCGTTCGACATCGGTACGACCGGCTTCTCCAATCCCGGCATTTTCGGCACCTCCACGGCCTCCATGCTGAAGGATCCGAATGTCGGTATCGTGTTCCTGTCGCATGCCGGCGGTTCGCCGCCGATGCAGATCAAGAAGTCGGACGCGATCATTCCGGTCGCCGCGACTGCGACAAAACCGGTCATCCTCAACATCATCGGCGACGATTATCCGCTCGATCCGACCTTCATGAAGGCCGTGCGCGACAGCGGTATCCCGTTCTTCCGTTCGCCGGAACGCGCGCTGCGTGCCATGGCGGTCGTGGCCAATTACGCGGCGGCACTCGCGGCCACCCGCGACCGTGCGCCGGATGGCGAACGGCTGAAGGAGGTCCCGGCCTCCGGCCTCGTCGTCGAATACGAAGGCAAGCGGATCCTCTCCGATCTCGGCATCCAGATCCCGAAGGGGGCGCTGGCGAAATCCGCCGACGAAGCCGTGAAGATCGCAGCGGAGATCCGTTATCCGGTGGTGATGAAGGCGCAGGCAGCCGAACTCGCCCACAAGAGCGATGTCGGCGGCGTCATCGTCAACATCGCCGACGAGGCGGCGCTGCGCGCGGCTCATGAAAAGATGTATGCCAGCATCGCGATGCACAAGCCGGGTCTCAAGCTCGACGGGGTGCTGATCGAGGGCATGGCGCGCCAGGGCCTTGAAATGGTGGTCGGCGCCAAGCGGGATCCGCAATGGGGTCCGGTCGTCCTGGTCGGCCTCGGCGGCGTCTGGATCGAGGCGCTGGCGGATGCCCGCCTGCTGCCGGCGGATATCAGCCGTGAGCGGGCGATCGCCGAGATCGGCAAGCTGAAGGCTGCGAAACTCTTGGGACCGTTCCGTGGTCAGCCGGCGCGTGATGTCGAGGCGATCGCCGACGTGGTCGTCAAGCTCGGAGCGTTGATGCGCTCGACGCCCGAGATCGTCGAAGTCGATATCAACCCGCTCGTTGTCTATGGCGAGGGGGACGGGGTTCTGGCTCTTGACGCGCTATTCGTGGTGGGGTGAGGGCGTAACGCCTCTCATCCGGCTGCCGCCACCTTCTCCCCGCAAGCGGGTAGAAGGACATATGCCGCGCCTTCGCCGTTCCTCCTCGCCCGCTTGCGGGGAGAGGGTGGCCGAGCGAAGCGGAGGCCGGGTGAGGGGCTGCGACGCCAGCCATCTATTGGAATGTCACGAGGGAGGATACCGTGATGCAAGCCCAATCCTATGGTGAATTGAAGCTGTTTGTGGATGGCGAGTGGCTCGGCGCGGAAGGCCGCGTCACCGAGGACGTCATCAACCCGGCAACAGGCGAGCCGATCGCGGCCCTGCCGCATGCGACCACGGAAGACCTCGAGCGCGCCGTGGCCGCCGCCTCCCGCGAATTCAGGGCGTGGAAGGCGACAACCGCCTTCGACCGCGCCAAGATCATCCGCAAGGCCGCCGATCTTCTGCGCGAGCGGGCGAACGAGATCGGCCGGCGCATGGTGCTCGACCAGGGCAAGCCGATCGGCGAAGCGATCCCGGAAGTCCATATCTCCGCCGACATTCTCGACTGGACCGCTGACGAGGGGCGCCGCTCCTATGGCCGCATCGTCCCGGCCCGGGTGCCCGGCGTCAAGTGGATGGTGACGAGGGAGCCGGTCGGCCCCGTTGCCGGCTTCACGCCCTGGAATTTCCCCGGCGTCATTCCGGCGCGAAAAATTTCTGCAGCGCTTGCGACCGGTTGCACCATGGTCATCAAGCCATCGGAAGAGACGCCGTCGACGGTGCTTGAAATCGCGCGAGCATTGCAGGATGCGGGCTTGCCGAACGGCGTGCTCAACGTGGTGCATGGCAAGCCCGCCGAAGTCTCCGAACACCTGATCGCCTCGGACGGCATCCGCAAGATCACCTTCACCGGCTCGACCGCGGTTGGTCAGCATCTGGCCGTCCTCGCGGCACAAGCGGGCGTCAAGCGCGCCACGATGGAGCTCGGCGGTCATGCGCCGGTGCTGATCTTCGAGGATGCCGATATCGACCATGCCATCCGCGTCATGGTCCATGCGAAATACCGGAATGCCGGCCAGGTCTGCATCTCGCCGACCCGTTTCTACGTGCATGACAGTGTCCACGACAAATTCGTCGACGGTTTTGCCAAGGCGGCTCAAACGCTCAAGGTCGGCGAAGGCCTCGATCCGTCGAACCAGATGGGCCCGCTCGCCAACAGCCGGCGGGTTCCCGCCATGGAACGCATGGTCGCCGATGCGGTCCAGCGCGGCGCCAAGGTGAAGGCCGGCGGCGAGCGCGGCAGTAATCGCGGTTATTTCTTCCAGCCGACCGTTCTCGCCGACGTGCCGCAGGATGCGATCATCATGAATGACGAGCCCTTCGGCCCCGTTGCCGTCACCGCCCGCTTTACCTCCTTCGACGAGGTGATCAGCCAAGCCAACCGGCTGCCTTACGGACTGGCATCCTATGCCTTCACCCGGTCCAGCCAGACCGCTTCGATGGTCAGCGACGCGCTTGAGGCCGGCATGGTCGGCATCAACAACAACTTCATCTCGATGGCCGAAACGCCGTTCGGCGGCGTCAAGCAGAGCGGTTACGGCTCGGAAGGCGGCTCCGAGGGCATGGATGCCTATCTCGTCACCAAAATGACCAGCCTTTCGTAAGGCCCCCGACCTTCAGGAGAACATGATGACCATAGAAGCAAGCGATCTGGGCGGAGAGAACGTCAAGGTCGAATTCGAGGACGGCATTGCCTGGGTGAAGCTGAACCGCCCGGACAAGCGCAACGCCATGAGCGTCGGCCTTGCCGAAGACATGATCCGGGTGCTCGACGCGCTCGAGATCGACGACCGCGCCGGCGTCGTCATCCTGACCGGCGAGGGCGAGGCCTTCTCCGCCGGCATGGACCTCAAGGATTTCTTCCGCGCCACCGACGGCGTTTCCGACGTCAAGCGCATGCGCGCCTACCGCTCGACCCGCGCCTGGCAGTGGCGCCTGCTGATGCATTATGCCAAGCCGACCATTGCCATGGTCAACGGCTGGTGCTTCGGTGGCGCGTTCACGCCGCTGATCTGCTGCGATCTCGCGATCGCGTCCGAAGACGCGGTGTTCGGCCTTTCGGAAATCAACTGGGGCGTCATCCCCGGCGGCGTCGTCTCCAAGGCGATCTCGACGCTGATGAACGATCGCAAGGCGATGTACTACGTCATGACCGGCGAGAAATTCGGCGGCAAGATGGCCGAACAGCTCGGCCTGGTGAACGAGGCGGTGCCGGCGGACAAGCTGCGCGAACGCACGGTCGAAATCGCCCGCGTTCTCCTCGAAAAGAACCCGACCGTGCTGCGCCAGGCCCGCATGGCCTACAAGTACGTGCGCGAGATGACCTGGGAGGAATCGGCGGAATATCTGACCGCCAAGGCCGACCAGACGACCTTCGTCGATCCGGAAAAGGGACGCGAGAA
Source organism: Neorhizobium sp. 2083 (assembly GCF_031455615.1). Classification (NCBI taxonomy): domain Bacteria; kingdom Pseudomonadati; phylum Pseudomonadota; class Alphaproteobacteria; order Hyphomicrobiales; family Rhizobiaceae; genus Neorhizobium; species Neorhizobium sp. 2083. Next base: position 440,041 of record NZ_JAVDTC010000003.1, read on the forward strand.
GGGGCTTTCGCAATTCCTGGATACGAAGACCTATCGTCCGGGGCATGGGGCTTACAAGCGCGAGGAATGAGGCAAACTCGCTTCTCCCCCGCAAGGGGGGAGAAGGGCGCGCATCTAACCACGAGGCCGACCATGGACCTGAATTATTCGGACGAGCAGCTTCTGTTGAAGGAAAGCGCCGAACGCTTCCTGAAGGACCGCTACGATTTCGAGAAACGGGCTAAGATCCTTGCCTTCGAAACCGGCTTCGATGCCGCGATCTGGGCGGAGATGGCCGATCTCGGCTGGCTGGCCTTGCCCTTCTCCGAGGAAAACGGCGGGCTCGGCGGCGGGGCGGTGGAAATCTCGCTGATCATGGAAGCGATCGGCCGGGCTCTGGTGGTCGAGCCGTATCTCGCGTCCGTCCTTCTCGCCGGCGGCCTGGTCGAAAAGCTCGGCTCCGAAGAGCAGAAAGCCGATATCCTCGGCGGGCTGATCGCCGGCACGTCGCGGCCGGCGCTGGCGCATGCCGAACGGCAGACCGGCTTCGACCTCGGCAATATTGCCGCCACCGCGACGAAGAACGGTGAGAATTACGTCATCTCCGGCAAGAAGCCCCTCGTATTGGGCGGGCCGTTCGCGGATGGCTTCATTGTTTCCGCCAGGCTGGACGGCGATACCGCGACCGGTTCGGATGGTGCGATCAGGCTCTTTGCAGTGCCGGCCAACGCAGCCGGCCTTGAGCAGAGCGAAGTAAAACTCGTCGACGGCAGCCGGGCCAGCGATCTCCTTTTCACGAATGTCTCAGTGCCGGCCTCGGCCTTGTTCGACGCAGATGCCGATACGCTGGCCGAAATCGAAGCCGCCTACGACCGCGCCAACGCGGCCCTCGCCTCCGAAGCGGTCGGCATCATGGATGCGCTGATGGATGCGACCGTTACCTATACCAAGGAGCGCGTGCAGTTCGGCAAGCCACTCGCCGCCTTCCAGGCCTTGCAGCACCGCATGGCGGAAATGGCCGTCAAATGCCAGGAGGCTCGGGGCTCGGCATTGCTCGCCATGCTTTCCGCCGACGCTCCGCGCGTGATGCGGGTTCGCGGCGTTTCCGGCGCCCGCGCCAAGATCGGCAAGGTATCCCGGTCCGTTGCCCAGGAGGCGATCCAGTTGCACGGCGCCATGGGCTTTTCCGAGGAAATGCCGATCGGCTCCTGGTTCCGCCGTCTCTATGCGATCGAGAACACCTTCGGCACCACCGCAGACCACCTGAACCGTTATGGCAAAATCGTCCGTGATCGGGCCGTGCTTTCCGGCGGCCTGCTGCGTGAACCTGTCCACCAGCCCGCCTGAGGAGACATTCCATGGATCTGTTGATGACGGAAGACGAGGTGCGTTTCCGCGACGAGGTGCGGGCGTTTCTCGATGCTCACCTCAACGAGGATCTGAAGCGTGCCGAGCGGTTGAACCCGAGCTTTCTCGCCGATCCGGGCGTCGGGCTGAAATGGCAGGCGAAACTCAACGACAAGGGCTGGGTCGCCCCCTCCTGGCCGAAGCAATATGGCGGCACCGGCTGGACGCTCGCCGAGCGTTATATCTTCGACCAGGAATGCGAACGTGCGGGCGAGCCGCATTTCCGCGGAGCCTCGATCAAGATGATCGCCCCGGTCATCATGCGTTACGGAAATGATGCGCAGAAGGGCTTCTACCTGCCGCGCATCCTGAACGGAGAGGATGTCTGGGCGCAAGGTTACTCCGAGCCCGGCTCCGGCTCCGACCTCGCTTCGTTGAAGACAAAGGCCGTGCTCGATGGCGACCATTACATCGTCAACGGTTCGAAGATCTGGTCGACGCTGGCGCATCATGCCACGCGGATGTTCGCGCTGGTGCGCACCGCCGAAACGGAAAAGAAACAGGAAGGCATCACCTTCATCTTGATCGACCTGAAGTCGCCGGGCGTCACCATCCGGCCGATCCGCTCGATCTGCGGCACGCATGAATTCAACCAGGTCTTTTTCGACGACGTGCGCGTTCCGGTTTCGGATCGCATCGGAGCGGAAGGCGAGGGCTGGGACATCGCCAAATACCTGCTGGAATTCGAGCGGGGCGGGGCCTTTGCCGGCGGCGTGCTGCGCGCCATGCTGACGCGCCTTCACCGGCTCGCCTCCGAGCCGCTTGCCGACGGGCACAGGATGATCGACGATCCGCTGTTCATGGCCCGGTTCGCCGAGATCGCCACGGATGTCGACGCCAACGACATGCTGGAACTTGCGGCCATGTCCAAGGTCCAGGCCGGCGGCAATCCGGGCTCGGTGCCGTCCTCGACGATGAAGATCGAGCGCAGCCGCATCCGCCAATCGATCTGCGAACTCGCCGCCTCGATCCTCGGCCCGGATGCGTTGCGCTGGGAGGAACACCGGCCGCTGCACGAATTGCCGCGGACAAGCGAGATCGACGAAGAGCGCAAGGTCGCCTCCGCCGTTTATTTCAACTCCCGCTCCCAGAGCATCTTTGGCGGCAGCAACGAGATCCAGCTGGAGATCATCGCAAAGACGCTGCTGCGGTGAGCATCTTCTGAAACCATATCCGTTCCGGCGCGTTACCGGGCGAACCCATCGACCCCGGAGAACGCCCGTTGGATATCATCCGCATTCTGCTCGCCTTCATCCTGCCGCCGCTCGGCGTGTTCTTTCAGGTCGGGCTCGGCCTGCATTTCTGGCTGAACATCCTGCTTACGCTGTGCGGCTGGCTGCCGGGCATCGTGCACGCGCTCTGGGTGATCCTCCGAAAATAGTCGGGATCGAGTCATCGTTCGGCATGGAATAAGGCGGGAACCCTTTAAGCGGCGATATCGGCGATTTCGCCCGTCTGCCATAGGATGCGCGGATCCGACATGTCGCCGCTTTCCATATCCACCTGAACCGAATAGGCGGCCACGCCGACGAAGCGGTCGGCCATGGCGCGGGCGATCTTCTCCGCCGAAGCAGCATTCGAGGCCACGCGCATCTCGCCAGGCGTGACATTGCCCCGCACCTTCTTGAACGGCAGCACGATGAACTTCTCGGACCTGGACATGGCGTTTCCTTCTTTGGCGCCACACTGTCGAGATGCGCGTTGCGAAGTCAACAGCCGTAGGCGCAATTTCCCCTAAGTTGACACGCGTTGCCACGGCCGGAATAGTGGCGCGGTTTTAATGGGGCCATTTCATGAACATTCGTTTTTTTCAAGCTGCCGACGGCGAGCAGTTGGCTGTCCTCTTCGAGGAGATGCAAAATTATTACGGCGTCTTCTGCCCACCGCGCGACGCGATCCTCACCGGCCTCGTCAACCGTCCGCCGGAGACCGAGATCCTGGTCGTGACGACCGACCGCATCGTCGCCTTTGCGGCTTTCGCCGCCATCTATCCCGGGCCCGGCCTGCAGCCCGGTTTTTTCCTCAAGGAGCTCTATGTTGCCGGTTCCGAGCGCGGCAAGGATATCGGCACGGCCTTGATGAAGCGGCTGGCGGGCCTGGCTGTGGAGAGGGGGCTGAACCGCATCGACTGGACGGCGGCGCGCGCCAATGAACGGCTTCTGGCGTTCTATGACGGGCTCGGCGGAGATCGGAAGGAGGACCGCATCTTTTACCGGCTCGAAGGAGAAAAGCTGAAGGTGCTGGCCGGCCGGAAGGAATAGCTATTCCTTGTGACCCTGGTATTGCGGGAGGCCGTCGGTAATCTCGTACCAGGGTGCCTTCGAGTCGACGAAGATATGGTGCGTTGGCCGGATTGTCGGGGCATCGACCAGTGTGCCTAACGCTACATGCACCCAGGCCGCTTCGCGCACCTGTGAATAGAGAAGCGACCCGCAGGCATTGCAGTGGGCGTCGTGATTTTCGGCGTCGCCATAGATCAGCAGCGCATCCTCTCCCTTCACCACGGCAAGCTTCTGCCGCTCGATGCCCGCGAACGGCTTGAAGGCCGAACCGGTGGTGCGTCGGCAATTCGAGCAGTGGCAATTGGCGGCATAAACGAAGGCGTCTTCCACCTCGTAGGAGACGGCGCCGCAATAACATTTGCCGCTTAACCTCGTCATGCTGTCGATCTCCTTGATTTCGGTCGAATTTGGCGTAGCTCCTCCGGGGCTCGCCCTGCCGCCGTCGCAGACTATCCGGGCGGGCCGCGTAATAAAGTCCATCACCGAAAGTTGAAGGAAGGCACGCGCAGGGGAGTCGCCCTCCATCCGCTCTGTGTTACAGTTTTAAGAAATCGATAACGCAGTGATTGGATTGCCAATGCTTACAACACTCGCGATGCTCATGAGCCTTTCCGCCGCCGCGACCGCACCGACGGTCGCGCAGCGAACGGGGGGCGAAGTCGATGTGGAACTGGTCCTGGCTGTGGATACGTCCCGCTCCATGGATTACGAGGAGGTCCGCGTTCAGCGCGAGGGTTATGTGGAGGCACTCAAGCACAAGGAATTCATCGACGCCGTGAAGACCGGCCTGACCGGTCGCATTGCCATCAGCTATTTCGAATGGGCTGGTGACGTCGTGCCGGATTCGATCATCGATTGGACGATCATCGAAAACGAGCAGGACGCCATCAACTTCGCCGCCAAGCTCGAAGCCCGGCCGATCAACACCCAGCGCCGTACCTCGATTTCCGCCGCGATTGCCCAGGGGGCGACGATGATCGTGGCCAATTCCTATCGCGGCATGCGGCAGGTGATCGACATTTCCGGCGACGGCCCTAACAATTCCGGCAACCCGGTCGTGCCGGCACGCAACAAGGCCACCGAAGCCGGCATCATCATTAACGGGCTGGCGATCATGCTGCGGCCCTCCGGTGCGCCGGGCGGGCTCGATAAGTATTACGGCGACTGCGTCATCGGCGGTCCCGGTTCCTTCGTGCTGCCGGTTCACGAGATCGAGGATTTTGCGGTCGCCGTCCGCCGCAAGCTGGTTCTGGAGATCAGCGGCCTCATGCCGGCGGCGACCGTGCAGAAGGTGGCCAGCAACCAGCCCTCGAGCGATTGCCTGGTCGGCGAAAAGCAGTGGCAGGACCTGTTCGACCGCTGACGTCTTTTCCGAAGCCGGCCGAATGGAACATTTCCTTCGTATCCAGAGTTTCTTCCCGCTTTTCCGAAAGAGGGAGGGAGCCGGCATTGAACGGTGTCATGACGCAACGGGACGACGACGCTGGCGAAAGCCGACGGTTCCTGATCGGTCTCGGGCGTGGTGCTGCCGGAGCCATGCTGTTTGGCATCCCGATGCTGATGACCATGGAGCTCTGGCAGCTCGGCTTCTATATCGACCGCTGGCGCCTGTTCCTGCTCTTGATCGTCAACATCCCGCTTCTGATACTTCTCGCCCACCGGATCGGTTTCGAACGCACCTCGACGGCAGCTGAAGCTTTTCGCGACGCCACCATCGCCTATGGGCTGGGCATCGTCATAAGCAGCGCAATTCTTGTCATGCTCGGGGACATCAAGCCCCATATGCCCCTGTCCGAAATGCTCGGCAAGATCGCGATTCAGGCCGTACCGGCCAGTATCGGCGCATTGCTCGGCCGCTCCCAGCTCGGCGGGCAGGCGGGTCAGGATGACGATGAGGATAAGAAAGAAGGCGGGGACGCGGTGCCCGACGAAATTTCCACCAGCTACGGCCGCGAGCTTTTCCTGATGGCGGTCGGCGCGCTCTTTCTCAACCTCAACGTCGCTCCGACGGAAGAGATCATCCTGATCGCCTACAAGATGACACCCTGGCACGCGCTCGTCACAATGGTTGCCTCGATCGCCATCATGCATGGGTTCGTCTATGCGGTTGCCTTCAAGGGCACTCATGACATTCCCGAGGGGACGCCCTGGTGGCACGCCTTCTTCCGCTTCACCCTGCCGGGCTACATGGTCGCCATGCTGATCAGCCTCTATGTCCTGTGGACTTTCGGCCGGCTGGACGATACCGCGCCGGCTGAGATGCTGATGTCGGCGATCGTGCTTGCCTTTCCCGGCGCGATCGGCGCCGCCGCCGCCCGCCTCATCCTGTGACGAGTGATCTCCGATGACGACAACCGCCAACAATCGCCATACCGAAGCGCGGGAACCCCGCTTGATCGAATGGGCCACGGGCGTCGTCTCGGCAATCCTGGTTGTGGCGATGATCGGCTGGGTCGGTTACGAGGCTTGGATGGATGAAGATATGCCTCCCGAATTCTCGATCGCCATCACCACGAGAACGCAGGTCGAGGGCGGTTACCGCGTCGAATTCGACATCGCCAACAAGGCGACGGTGACGGCAGCGGCCGTTACCGTGCGCGGCGAGATCCTGGATGGCGGCAACATGGTAGAAGACGCCGACGTCACCTTCGATTACGTACCCGCTGAATCCAAGTCGTCCGGCGCGATCCTGTTTTCACAGGATCCAGGTGCTCGGGAGGTGAGGATCCGGGCGGTCGGATATACCGATCCGTAGGGATCGGGTTCGCCGCCGAGCCCCGGATTATTCCGGCGCCACCGAGATATAGCGCCTCGCGATCATCCAGCAAGCCAGGGCCCAGGTCGCGCCCGCGCACCAGCCGCCGAGTACGTCGGTCGGATAGTGGACGCCGAGATAGACCCGGCTGAAGCCGATGATGAATGTCAGGAAGATCGCCGCGCCGATCAGGAAGATGCGGGTCGAACGGTAGGGCTGGGCGCGAGACAGCAGCGCGCCGAGCGTCAGATAGGTTACAGCCGAGAGCATCGCGTGGCCGCTCGGGAAGCTTAAATCGTTCACCTCGACCAGATGCGGCACGATATCGGGCCTCGGCCGCGCCACGCCGAGTTTCAGGAGCGAACTCAGGAGCCAGCCGCCGGCAATCGACAGGAACATGAAGAGCGCGATCGCCCTCTGCCGCGACAGCAGCAGGAAGGCGGTTCCCATAACCGTCATCAGGGTCAGCACGGTGATGCCGCCGAGCGCGGTGATGTCCCCCATCGCATGATGCACCCAGTAGGGTCCGAGCGGCGTTGCGAGGTCGGTGGCGTCACGCAGGGCAAGCAGGACTTTCTCGTCGAAGGCATGGGTTTCGCCTTCCAGCACTTCGTCGGTCAGCCTGAAGAAGACGAAGAGCCCGCCAGCCAGAAACGCGACCATCATCAAGCCGATCGGCTCGAACGTCATGATCCTTTCGACCACTCTTCGTGTCACCCGTTGATGGAATGCCATCAAAACTCCTTGCTCGATCTCAGTTCACGATCGATCGCATCGCGCGGAGCGACCGATCCACAGAAGGCGGCTGGACGATCCTGTAGCGGGCCTCGATCAATCCATAGAGACCGAAGGCGAAAAGTCCGACCGCCGCCAATCCGTAGAGGATAGCCCCGAAGGGAAGCTGACGCACCCAGGCGAGCGCATCCGCCATGCCGCCAGCCTGCTTCGGATCGACAGCGAAGGCTGCGTAGATGAAGAAACCGCCAATAATGAGGAAGATGATGCCGCGCGCAAGCAGCCCGTAGGTGCAGATGCCGTTGAGGATGGTCCGATGCTCGAATCCGCTTTCGAAAAAGCGGAGATACCCCCGTTTTACGCCCTTGACCGCCTGGGCGCAGCCGGCGCCGACGATCGCCAGACCGACGCCTGCGACGAGGTAGCGTCCGAACGGTTGCTGCATCAGCCACATGGTCCAGCTCTCGCGCCCGCCGGACGATCCTTGGCCGACGCTCAGATGCAGCGCCTGCCCCACTGCATAGAAGGCGAGACCGGTATAGGTCGCGGCGCTGACGAGAAGACCCGCCCTGACCAGATATCCCTTGGCATTGTTTTCATGCCGGTCGGTGTTGAGGATCGATTGAGCTATCCGCCAGAGAACGAAGCCGATCAGGCCCACGCCGATCACGCCAAGCCAGATCTGGCCGAAAGGCTGCTCCAGCACGATCTGCAGCGCGGATTTCGAATCGGGCCGCCCGCCGCCAAAGGTCGACAGCGACGCGAGGCCGGCAATCAGGACGTATACGATGCCCCTTGCCGCATAACCCGACCGCGCCAGCCATTCCAGTTTCCTGTCCTTGTCCATTCCGATCTCCTTCGAAGGATCGACAGGAACGTGCCTGGATGGTCGCGGTTCCGGCTGGGTCGTGTGCCGCGGTATCAGCCGGTCACCTCAATACGGCAACCCCACGTAATTCTCCGCAAGCGCTGTCGAGGCCGCCTTCGAGCCGACCAGATAGTCGAGTTCTGCTTCCTGGATTTTCTGGCCGAATTCCCCCGTATCCGGGAAACGGTGCATCATGGTTGTCATCGACCACGAGAAGCGCACCGCCCGCCAGACGCGCTTCAGCGCCCGGGACGAATAGGCATCGATGCCAGCGACAGATTTTTCCGCGTAATATTCCTGCAGGCCCTCGAAGAGATAATGGACGTCGCTTGCGGCGAGGTTCAGCCCCTTAGCTCCGGTCGGCGGCACGATATGGGCAGCATCGCCAACCAGGAACAGCCTGCCGAAGCGCATCGGTTCGGCGACGAAGGAGCGGAGCGGCGCGATCGATTTCTCGAAGGATGGGCCGGTCACCATGCGTTCGGCATGGTCGGCGGGCAGGCGGCGGCGCAATTCGTCGAAGAAACGCTCGTCCGACCAGTCCTCGATCTTTTCATCGAGCGGGCACTGGATGTAATAGCGGCTGCGGGTCTCCGACCGCATCGAGCAGAGCGCGAAACCGCGCGGATGGTTGGCATAGATCAGCTCGTGGCTGACCGGCGGCACATCGGCCAGGATGCCGAGCCAGCCGAACGGGTAGACCCGCTCGTAAGTATCGAGCGCGCTTTCCGGCACGGATCTGCGGCTGACGCCGTGAAAGCCGTCGCAGCCGGCGATGAAATCGCAATCGATCCGGCGGGTGACACCGTCCTTCTCGTAGGTCACGTAGGGATTTGCGCCTTCGAACCCATGCGGGACGACATTGCCGGCATCATAGATCGTCACGCCGCCGGACGCTTCGCGCTTGTCCATCAGGTCATGGGTAAGCTCCGTCTGGCCGTAGACGGTGACGCGCTTGCCTGTCAGGCCGAAGAGGTCGATACGATGATCCCGGCCGTCAAAGGCAAGCGAAAACCCGTCATGCGGCAGGCCTTCCTTGTGCATGCGGGCACCGGCTCCGGCGCGATCGAGCATGCCGGCCATGCCTTCTTCCAGCACGCCGGCCCGCACGCGGCCGAGGATGTATTCCTTGCCCACCCGATCAAGGATGACATTGTCTATGCCCGCATTGGTGAGCAATTGGCCGAGCAGCAGGCCGGAGGGGCCTGAACCGATGATGGTGACTTTGGTGCGCATGAAATCCTCCCAAGATTTGTCTCATGGTAAGCGCGCAACCGGGAGGGCAAACAATGGACATTTCATGCAATTCATAGGACAAAACGAACATCGGCCCCTCCGGAGCATGTCATGCGTTCGCCAGTCCCCACTTACGACCTCTATGGCGAAAGCCGAGCCGGACGGCCGGATTTCTGGCTGCATTGCGAAACGATCGCCTCCCGGAGCAGCACGCATCATTGGGAGATCGGCCTGCATCGTCACGAGAGTTTCCAGCAGTTCCTGTACATTCGGAACGGATCGGGCGATGCCATCCTTTCTGGAACGACGGTGGCGCTGACGCCGCCCTGCGTGGTGGCGGTGCCGCCGGGTGTCAGCCATGGTTTTCGGTTTTCGCGCGATATCGATGGGCTGGTGATCACGTTGGTGGCCGAGCGGCTGCGGCTGACGGCAGGGCTTGCCAAGCGGCCCGGCGACTGGCTGTCGTACCCGCGAATGATCCCGGTTCCTGTCGGCGACGATGTCGGTTATCTCGATCAAACCTTTTCGCGGCTGTTTGCTGAATTCGAGGCGCGGCGGGTGGGCCGCAACGATCTGATCGAGGCGCTTCTGACGGCATCGATCCTGATCCTCGCGCGAGCGGTGCAGCCGGATGCAGCCGGCGGAGCCGGGGATGCGAAACTTGCCCGCGTCGAGGCGCTGAAGGAGCTGATCGGCCTGCATTTTCGCGAGCAGCTTGCGGCGGAAGCCTATGCGAAACTGCTCAACCTTTCGCCGACGCATCTGAACCGCGTGGTGCGGGAAGTGACCGGAATGAGCGTCCACGACCTGATCATGGCGCGGGTCATGGACGAGGCGCGCCGGGCACTGGTTTTCACCACGGCGAGCGTGCAGGCGGTGGCCGACGGGCTGGGCTTTGCCGACGCCGCCTACTTTACCCGCTCGTTCCGCAAACGGACCGGCCAGACGCCGCGCCAATACCGGGAAGCGGAGCGGGAAAGACTGGCGCGGGTCGAGGCCGAATAGAACCAGCTCACGCTTGGAACAATTCGGTGATAATTCGTGTGCGACGGTCTTTGGATCATTCTTCCGCCACATGCGTTTCCCAACGCTGCCAAACCCGCTCGCATGAGTCTCACCAAGGGCGGCTGAAGAATTAAAGGAGTACAGGGATGAAGAAGATTGTTGCCGTGGCGCTCGCCGCTTTGCCGGTCGTAACCAGCGCCGGAGCCGCCTTTTCCGCCGACATGATCACGCGCCGGGACCGCGTTCCGGTCTATGAGGAGCAGGATCAGCGCGGCGGCGTTCGCATCGGTTATCTCGATTGCTCGATCGGCGGCGGCGTCGGATACGTGCTCGGTTCCGCAAAGGAAGCCGACTGCGTCTTCACCACCGCGATCGGCAGCGAACCGATCGATCGTTACACGGGCGTGATGCGCAAGATGGGCGTCGACCTCGGCTTTACCACCCGCTCGCGGCTGATCTGGGCTGTCTTCGCACCGACCGCCGGCTATCATCACGGTTCGCTCGGCGGCCTCTACCAGGGCGCTACCGCCGAGGCCACGGTCGGCGCCGGCATCGGCGCCAACATCCTCGTCGGCGGCACCGCCGGCTCGATCCACCTGCAGACGGTGAGTGTCACCGGCCAGCTCGGTCTCAACCTCGCTGCCACCGGCACCTCGGTCACGCTGACGCCCGCGGGCTGAGATCGCAGCAAAGCTTCGCCCCTCCCCAGAGCGAGGGAGGGGCGGCAATTCGCCAAGATAATTTTCCGAGCGTTAAAGTTTTTTCGCTCTGTTCGGTGCTCTATGCCAACACCGGACGGAGTTTCAGATGCGGAGAGGCCTAAATGATTTCGCGTTCGAAGAAATAAGCTTCATGGGCAATAACGGGGAGCTGGAAACGGTCCGGCTTCGGGACTACTCCATCAAGAATATCGACGCGAAAGTCAGTATTCGCTTCTTCCACGTCATCGATGCGATAGCCGAACGGATCACGCAAAGCGAATATGTCGTGGGCTGCTCTCCCTGGCTGACCTCAACGAAGATTAGAGAAGCGCTGGAAGAGATTAAGGCCTTTTCCATTGTTGCTTCGTCGCCGGATACGAAATCCCGGTTCGGATCGGATGCGAAATTTCCTCATGAAATTGTCAACAAGCTGGAGTGGGAGGATGTTGATTTCGCATTCGAAGATTGGTCCAAGGTCCAGCCCGTAGAATTCGTCAAGATGATCGAACAGCCGCAGCGATCCGAAAGGCTTCATAGCAAGTTCATCGTGTTTTACGATCGCCTCAACGATGGAAGCCTGGTTGCGCGCGAATTCGTCATGGGATCCGCTAATCTGAGCAACAATGCCGAAAATCAGTTTGAATGCGTTACATTCATAGAATCCGAACAGGCCACCCGGGCAATGATTTACAACTGGTATCAGATGTTGATCGTCGCCGGTTATCAACGCGACAAGGCTCTTATACGCTTGGGCGCTTTCATGTCGGAGCTAGACCAGCACAATCGCACAAGGCACCTTGGGCTTGGTGGGGGCTGGAAACCGAAGACCCGTGGGCAATGCAGCATCCGGACTTCTTTCTAAAGGGTAGCTAGCCGAAGTCGGGACTACGCGTGAGGCTGCATCGGCATCTACGGAATCCGCTCGGCGAGAAATTTGGAGAAGCCATCCACCTATAACCGTCCCCTTGCGCGCCGCCGATCATATTCATACCTTAAAGGGGCGGTATGGTCCGGTTCTGCAGACCCTTGCGGGGTTCGGACCGCGTATTGCCTCATCAGGATTTGCATCATGGATATCGAGAAAATTTTGCGGTCGGTCGTGGCCGTGCGTGCTTCCATTCCGGACAACGCCTTTACGGCAGGCACCCTCGGCACCCGCCGGGAGGGAAGCGGCGTGGTGATCCGCGAAAACGGGCTGGTCCTGACGATCGGTTACCTGATCACCGAAGCCGAAGACGTCTGGCTGACATGCCAGGATGGCCGGGTCGTGCCGGCCCATGCGCTTGCCTATGACCAGGAAAGCGGCTTCGGCCTGGTCCAGGCCATGGCGCCGCTCGATCTGCCGGCGCTTCAGATCGGCGATTCCGCGACAGCCACACTCGGCGACCCTATCATTCTTGCCGATGGCGAGGGCGAGTATGTGCGCGGCAATATCGTCGCCAAGCAGGAATTCGCCGGATACTGGGAATATCTGCTGGACGAGGCGATCTTCATCGCGCCAGCCCATCCCTCCTGGGGTGGGGCGGCGCTGATCGATACGGAAGGCAAGCTGCTCGGCGTCGGGTCTCTGCGTCTGCAGATGAGCAAGGGGGGCGAGATCGCCGACATCAACATGGTCGTGCCGGTCAATCTCCTGAAGCCGATCCTCGACGACCTCCTAAATCGCGGCGAGTTCAATCGTCGGCCGCGCCCGTGGCTTGGCGCCATGTCCGCCGAAAGCAATGGCGAAGTGGTCGTGATGAGCGTCACCGAAAACGGCCCGGCCGCCCAGGCTGGCCTCAAGCGGGGCGACGTGATTTCGGAAATCCGCGACGGCGAAGTCGACGGGCTTGCGGACTTTTACCGCAAGATCTGGGACAGCGGTCCGCCAGGCGCGGAAATCCCGATGCGGATCCTTCGCGACGGGCGCGAGGCCTGGCTTCGGGTAAAGTCCGCCGACCGGAACGATTTTCTGCACAAACCGCAGCTGCAGTGATCGCGGTGATCCGCTCGGAAGCGGGCCTTGCTCGCTTCCGTTGGCTACCGCACCAGAATAGCCCGGAAGTCGTTGACATTGGTGCCAGTCGGCCCCGTCTCGAAAACGTCGCGAATCGCGGAAAATCCCGAAAAGCTGTCATTCCCATCGAGAAGCTTGCGTCCATCCAAACCGGCAGTTCGCAGGCGTCTTGCCGTCGTGCCGTCGGCGAACGCGCCGGCATTGGTTTCGGAGCCGTCTATTCCGTCCGTATCGGCGGCGAGTGCGGTGATCTCGTAGCCATCGATCGCCAGTGCCAGGGCGAGCGCGAATTCGCCGTTGCGGCCGCCCTTGCCGCCTTTGTTGCGCAGCGTCACCGTCGTCTCGCCACCCGACAACAGAACCGCCGGCCTGGCGAACGGCCGGTCGCGGAGTGCCACCTCGCGCGCCAGGGCTGCATGCACCAGGGCGACATCGCGGGCTTCTCCCTCCACAGAATCGGAGAGAATGTAAGGCGTCACGCCCCGGGCGCGGGCAACTTCGGCGGCCGCTTCCAGCGACACGCCGGCGGAGGCGATAACGAAATGCTCGTGACGCGCAAAGATTGGATCGTCCGGCCTCGGCGCATCCGCGGCCGGCGAGTTCAGATGCGCCATCGTCGCAGCCGGCAGGGCCAGCTTGTATTGATCGACGATGGCGAGCGCATCCTGGCGCGTCGTGCCGTCCGGGATGGTCGGTCCCGAGGCGACGAATGCCGGGTTGTCGCCGGGAATGTCGGAGACGATCAGGCTGACGACGCGGGCCTTGGTGGCTGCTGCCAGCCGGCCGCCCTTGATGGTCGACAGATGTTTGCGCACGACGTTCATGGCCGAGATCGGCGCCCCCGAGGCAAGCAGCGTCTCGTTCAAGGCGATCTCGTCTTCGAGCGTCAGGCCTTCCGGCGGTGCGGGCAGCAAGGCCGAGCCGCCGCCGCAGACGAGTGCGATGACGAGGTCGTCTGCGGACAGGCTGGAAATCGTCTCGACCAGCCGTTTTGCGCCGGCAAGGCCCGCCGCATCGGGCACCGGATGGGATGCTTCCAGGATCTCGATCGACCTCGTCTCGCAACCGTAACCGTAGCGGGTCACGACCACGCCGGTCAGCGATCCGGTCCAGACGCTCTCAAGTGCTGCCGCCATCTGAGCCGCGCCCTTGCCGGCGCCGATGACGACGGTTCGCCCGTTGGTCGGCGGGGCCGGCAGGTGTTTCACGATGCCGGTCAAAGGATCGGCGGCCTTCACGGCGGCGGCAAACAGCGCCTTTAGCAGGTCCCGGTCGGTCATCGCGTCTCTCCTCTTCTCCTCATGCGCGCCCTTTCGATCACGGCAGTCAACAGCCGTCAACCTGGCTTGATCGCGCCTGGCCGGTCGCGCGGAACAAAGCGAGCGAGTGTCGGTTGTCCCACGGGCTCGCCAGAACGAAGGAGCGAAATATGGCTGAATATCTGAAAGAAGCCGGTTACCCGGGCCAGATCGACATCGGCGGCGACAGGTCGCCCGTGACTTACAAATTGAAGGCCCGCAAGGAGGATGACGGCGCGTTCCATGTGGCCGTGAGTCTCAGCGCCCCGCGCGACTGGCTGCTCAAGCACGGTTTCCGCAAGGAGGCCACGCTTGTGCGCCAGGGCGGGGCCGAGATGCCCGTGCATTTCGAGGAGACGCTGAATGTTGCGGACAATATTTCGGTGACGCTGCGCGCCGACGACGCGGTGATCGCCTCGATGGACGAACTTCGCCGCACATTTCCGGAGCTGCGGCCGACGTAACTCGTCGGCCGCTATTTGCGCACAGGAACCGCAACGTATATTCGCTGGCCCGGCCGCTTGTTCGGCCGGATGTGTTTTGGCGATTTGGGGCGACGAGGCTTGGAGAAGCTTGAAGAGAAGGCGGCGGCGCGGTCCTGCGGGACCTGCACACTCTGTTGCCGGCTTCCCGAGATCGCGGCCCTGGACAAGCCGGCCGATACCTGGTGCCGGCATTGCACGGAAGGAGAGGGCTGCGCGATCTATGCCGCCCGCCCTAAGCTCTGCCGTGATTTTCTTTGTCGGTGGATGACGGATCCCGATCTTTCCGATGACTGGCAGCCATTTCGATCCAAGATGCTTGTCTATGACCAGGGGCCGCAGCTGACGGTGCTGGTCGACCCGGATCATCCCGACGTTTGGAAACACAAGCCATATTTTTCCGACCTGCAAGCCTGGGCGGAGGCCGCGGAGGCGCGGGGCGGCTATCTCATTCTTTTCTGTGGCGACAGCGTCGTGAAAATAGAACCTGGCGTCACCGCGCCGGCATGATTTCCGCAGCGGCCTGGCGGATGGTTTGCATCAGGATCGACAGAGGCGTGGAGGGATTGGCGTCGGCGCGGATGGTGAGGCCGACCGGGCCGCGGGTCTCGCTGGTGTCGATCGGCAGCGTTGCCAGAACCCCGTCCTCGATGTCGGCCGCGACCACGCCGGCCGAGATAATCCAGATCGCATCGCTTGATCGCACGAAGGCCCGGCCGAAGGCGTCCGAGACGGTTTCCACCTGGGTCGGCAGGCTGGCGACGCCGTTGGCGATCAGGAATTGCTCGACCGAAGGCCGAATGATCGAGCCGCGCGTCGGCATCAGCACCGGATAGTCGGCGAAACCGTCGAAGATTGATCGCCCGGCGTCCAGCAGCGGGTGGCCGGCGCGGACAGTGAACACGACCTGTTCCGAATAAAGATGTTCGAAGGAGAGGCCGGTCATCTTTTCCGGCGAGGCGAGGCGGCCGACCACCAGATCGAGATCGCCGATCCTGAGCTGTTCCATCAAAACGGCATTATCTCCCGTCACGATCTTGACCCGGCTGCCGGTTTTCTCGGTGAGGAACATCGTCATGGCGCGGGGCATGATACGGGTGGAAACGGTCGGAAGCGCACCGATCCGGACCGGCGGCGCGGAATCGAACAATTCCTGCGAGACGGAATCCATGCCCTGGCGGAGCGCCGTGAGCGCCGCGCCCGCATGGCGCAGGAACACCTCGCCGTAGCGGGTGATACGGATGCCGCGGCCGTCGCGCTCGAAAACGGCCACGCCAAGCGCTTCCTCGAGTTCGCGGATGGTCTTGGTGACGGCCGGCTGGCTGACATGCAGAATTTCGGCGGCCTTGACCACACTTTTTTGCCGAGCAACCTCGACGAATGTATGCAGGTGCCGGAACTTGACTCGGGAATTGATCAAGATCAAATAACCATGGGGTTAGGGGATAATGCTGAAATATCATTTTACCTAACCGAAAACTAGTGCAATCTATCAAGGCGAGAGGAGGTGCGGATGCAGTTTGTACACATCAATGACATCGTGATCCATTACGACGTCCAGCGCGCCGGTGACGACAAGCCCGTCGTCGTCTTCATCAATTCGCTCGGGACCGACAGTCGCATCTGGCATCATGAACTGCCGAAGTTGTCCGGGGACTACACGATCCTCACTTACGACAAGCGGGGCCATGGATTGTCCGGCCTCGGCAACCCGCCCTATTCGATCGCCGACCATGTGGCGGATCTTGCCGGACTGCTCGACCACCTGCAGCTCAGCCAGGTTGTCGTCTGCGGCCTTTCGGTGGGAGGGCTGATCGCCCAGGGCCTCTACGCGTCGCGTCCCGATCTGGTGAAGGCTCTGATCCTGTCCAACACCGCCCACAAGATCGGTACGGCCGAAATGTGGGCGGCGCGCATCGCCGCCGTCGAGAAGGATGGCATCGGCAGCATTCTGGACGCCATCATGCAGCGCTGGTTTACCGAACCCTTCCGCAGGCCGGAGAATGCCGCCTACGAAGCCTATTGCAACATGCTCGTGCGCCAGCCGACCTTCGGCTACAGCGGCACCTGCGCCGCGATACGCGATGCGGATTTCACCGAAGCTGCGAAGAGGATCGCCGTGCCGGTGCTTTGCATCGTCGGCCGTGAGGATGGCTCGACGCCGCCCGAGATCGTCAAGTCGCTCGCCGACCTCATCCCCGGCGCGCGTTACGAAATTATCGAGGGCGCCGCGCATATCCCCTGCGTCGAGGCGCCTGCCGCCCATGCCGCGCTGATCCGCGGCTTCATCGAACAACTTGAGGAATAGACATGGCCGAGAATTCCGCGCCGTCGGAACGTTACGTCCAAGGCATGAAGACCCGCCGCTCCGTGCTGGGTGATGCCCATGTGGATCGCGCCCAGGCAAACCAGACGCCGTTCGACGGGCCGTTCCAGGAAATGATCACCGAAGGTGCCTGGGGGACGGTCTGGTCGCGCCCGAACTGGAGCAAACGCGAACGTTCGATGGTGACGATCGCGCTTCTGGCCGCGCTCGGCCATCACGACGAAGTCGCCATGCATATCCGCGCAACCGCCAACACGGGTGCGACAAAGGACGATATCTGCGAAGCCCTGATGCATGTGGCAATCTATGCCGGCGTTCCGGCTGCCAACCATGCCTTCAAGATCGCCAAAGCCACCTATGCCGAAATGGACGCGGACAAGGCCGCGGGAGAGCAAAGATGAAGAACACACCCCCAGAAACGACACCCTTCTTCGCCCGTGACAGGGAATGGCATCCGCCGGCGTTCACGCCGGGCTACAAGACCTCCGTGCTGCGCTCGCCCCAGCGCGCCCTGATTTCGCTGGAAGGCACCAAGAGCGAAATCACCGGCCCGGTCTTCGGCCATAACATCATCGGCGAATTCGACAACGACCTGATCGTCAATTATGCCAAGCCCGGCGAGATGGCGCTCGGCGAGCGCATCATCGTCTATGGGCGCGTCATCGACGAGCGCGGCGTAGGCGTGCCGGGTGCGCTGGTGGAGTTCTGGCAGGCCAATGCCGGTGGCCGTTACCGCCACAAGAAGGAAACCTATCTCGCGCCGCTCGACCCGAATTTCGGCGGTTTCGGCCGTACGATCACCGACGAGAACGGCGGTTATGCCTTCAAGACGATCAAGCCCGGCCCGTATCCGTGGCCGAACGGCGTCAACGACTGGCGCCCGGCGCATATCCACTTCTCGGTCTTCGGCCATGGTTTTGCCCAGCGCCTGATCACCCAGATGTATTTCGAAGGCGATCCGATGATCTGGATTTGTCCCATCGTGAAGACCATTCCGGACGAGAATGCCATCAAGGGCCTGATCGCCGCGCTCGACATGCAGAACACCATCCCGCACGACATGCGGGCCTATAAATTCGATATCGTCCTGCGCGGTCGTCGCTCGACATTCTTCGAGAACCGTAAAGAGGGCAACTGAGATGGTCCAGCCGCTTACCTACTTCAAGGAATCCGCCTCGCAGACCGCGGGCCCCTACGTCCATATCGGCTGCACGCCGAATTTCTCCGGCATTACCGGCGTCTACGACACCGACCTCGGCTCCGGCCCGATGGTCAACGACCAGACGCGCGGCGAGCGCATCACCATCCGCGGCTTCATCTATGACGGCGCGATGACCCCGCTCAAGGATGCGATGATCGAGATCTGGCAGGCGGATGCCGACGGCTATTACAACAGCCCCTCGGAAACCCGCGGCAAGGCCGATCCGAATTTCTTCGGCTGGGCCCGTCAGCCCGGCGACATGGCGACCGGCGAATTCGCCTTCGAGACGATCAAGCCCGGCAAGGTGCCTTTCCGCGACGGCCGCCTGATGGCCCCGCACGTCACCTTCTGGGTCGTCGCCCGCGGCATCAACCTTGGTCTCAACACCCGTATGTACTTCTCTGACGAGGAAGAGGCCAATGCGGCGGATCCGATCCTGTCGCGCATCGAGCACCGGGTTCGCGTTCCCACCCTGATCGGCAAGCGTGAGGGTAATACCGTCACCTTCAACATCTATCTTCAGGGCGAAAATGAAACCATATTCTTCGATATCTGATATCGGGAATTCAGGATCTGCCCGGGAGTGGACATGAGCGTTTCGGCTTTCGAGCATCCATTTCTGTCCGGTCTCGTCGGTGACGACGAGACCGGACAGCTGTTTTCGGTGAAAGCCGAGATCGATGCCATGCTGGCTTTCGAAACCGGACTTGCCAAGGCTGAAGCGGCCTGCGGCATTATCCCGGCCGAGGCGGCGGAGCGCATTGCAGCCGCGTTGCGTGCCTTTGAACCCGACATGGATGGACTGAGAAAGGGCACCGGGCGCGACGGCGTGGTGGTGGCTGAACTCGTCAGGCAGCTTCGCGATGCCGTCAATCAGCAGGCAGGCGGCGGCGAGGCGGCAAGACACGTGCATTTCGGCGCGACCAGCCAGGACGTCATCGATACGGCGCTGGTCATCCGTCTGAAACAGGCCTCCATTCTTTTCATCGAGCGGCTTGCCGCCTTGGAAAAGGCGTTCGATGACATCGATCAGGCATTCGGCACGCGAGCGCTGATGGGCCGCACCCGCATGCAGGCGGCGATTCCGATTACCGTTTCCGATCGTGTCCGCGCCTGGAAGGAGCCTTTGACCCGGCATCGCCAGCGGCTGGACACGTTCTCGGAGACCGGCTTTGCCGTGCAGTTCGGCGGGGCTGCCGGCAGCCTCGAGAAATTCGGCGACAAGGCCGGCGAGGTGCGCAAGGCGCTCGCCTGGGAACTGTTCCTGGCCGACGCGCCGCAATGGCAGAGCCAACGCGACCGGCTGGCCGAGTTCGCCGGTATCCTCGCACTGATCTGCGGCTCGCTCGGCAAGCTCGGCCAGGATGTGGCGCTGCTCGCGTTGATGGGCGGCGAGATGGAACTTGCCGGCGGCGGTGGTTCCTCCGCCATGGCCCACAAGCAGAACCCGGTGGCGGCCGAAGTGCTGGTGTCGCTCGCGCGTTTCAACGCGGTGCAGCTTTCCGGCATGCAGCAATCCATGGTGCATGAACAGGAGCGCTCCGGGGCTGCCTGGACGCTCGAATGGCTGATCCTGCCCTCCATGGTGGTGGCAACCGGCGCCGCAATGCGGCTTGCCGCGGAACTGATCGGCAATGTGAGATCGCTTGGCAAGGACGAACAGCGACCTTAAACCCGCGCAAAGGCAAGGAAGAGGCTGAATGGCCGCGGATGTTCGGCAGGGACTTTGGGACTTCGCATTGCGTCTTTATGGCGCTCCGGGCATTAGCGATGCCTGTCTGGTCCTTCAGGATGAAAGCGGCGTCGATGTGCCGGTTCTGCTGTTTTCCGCCTGGCTCGCCAGGAATTCCGTCGCGCTTTCGCCATCCGATATCGCCCGCATCGACGGCCTCGTTCAGGATTGGCGCAACGAGGTGGTGATACCGCTGCGCGCCATACGTCGACGGCTGAAGAACGGACCGTATCCGGCGCCGACCGACGAGACGGAGACGCTGCGCAATGGCGTTAAGGGTGTCGAGCTCAATTCGGAAAAGATCGAGCTGGCGATATTGGAAGCCGAAGGGCAGGCATTGATGGACGCCGGCACATTAACCGGCGACGCGACCGGCAATCTCAGAGCCGTGGTTGAGTTTTTCCGCGGAGCCGAGCCGGACAGGAAGGCTGCGACGGCGCTTGCCGCGATCGAAAACGCGCTCTCAGCCCTTTAGTCCGGGCTCTATTTCGAGGCGTAAAGTCAGGGCTGGCCCGGCGAGCCGGGACCATCTTTCCAGCGTTTGACCATCGGGAGATGAATGTCGAAAAGGTCGAGCGCGCGGCCAACCGTCTGGGTCACCATTTCGTCCAGCGTTTTCGGCTTCGAATAGAAGGCTGGCACCGGTGGCATGACGATCGCGCCGTTGCGCGTCGCCTGATCCATCAGCGCGATATGCCCGCCATGCAGCGGCGTTTCCCGGAACAACAGCACCACGCGACGACGCTCCTTCAGGCAGACGTCGGCGGCGCGCACGATCAGTTCGTCATTGTAGCAATTGGCGATGCCGCTCAGCGTCTTCACCGAGCAGGGCGCCACCAGCATGCCGGCGGTTCTGAAGGATCCGGATGAGATCGCCGCGCCGATATCCTTGTAATTATAAAGTACGTCCGCGAGGCCCTTGATCTCCTCGGCGCTCATTTCGATCTCGTCGGTCGCCGTGCGGAAGGCGGAGGGGGAGATCACCGCATGGGTCTCGACGTCCTCGACTTTTTTCAAAAGCTGCAGGGCGCGAACGCCATAAATGACGCCGGAAGCTCCGGTGATGGCGATGATGATGCGGCGCATTGGACTTCCCTCACCGATTATAGCGACGACTTACCGTCGCTTTGGCAAGGACGCAACGCTTGGGCCGCCGAATTTCTCACATATTGAGATCGGTGAGGCGTCGATCTCCGGAGCTTTTCGGTCTTTCGGGCCGGCAGTTTCTGGTGGGGCGCTGTTCGGAAATGAGGACGTGCCCTCCGGAACGGATGACACGCGGCGAGATGCCGGTATCATAAGATGATATGAGACGGCCTGCGGCATGTCCCCGGGTCGGCCTTGAATTCTGGATTTGAAGAGGAGGGACCCATGTCCCGTGTCACCATCACCGTCAACGGTACGCAGCAGACGCGCGACATCGAAGACCGGACGCTGCTCGTGCAGTTCATCCGCGAACATCTCGGCCTCACCGGCACCCATGTCGGTTGCGACACCACCCAGTGCGGCGCCTGCACGATCCATCTCGACGGCGAGGCCGTGAAGAGCTGTACGATCCTGGCCGTCGCCGCCGACGGCTCCCGTGTGACGACGATCGAAGGCCTCGCCGAAGGCGGCAGGCTGCACGACGTTCAGCAGGCTTTTCACGAACATCACGGCCTGCAGTGCGGCTATTGCACGCCGGGCATGATCATGGCCTCGGTCGACATGATCCGCCGCCATGACGGCGTGCTCGACGAGCGCACGGTGCGCCACGAGCTCGAAGGCAATCTCTGCCGCTGCACCGGCTACCACAACATCGTCAAGGCGGTACTGGACGCAGCCGGGAAGCATCGCGCGGCCCATGCCGTCGCGGCCGAATAAGCGGGAAGGATCACGTCATGTACGCAACGACCTACCATAAACCGAAGACGCTGGCCGATGCCGTCGAACTCTTCGAGAGTTCCGACGAGCCCACCTACCTCTCCGGCGGCCATACGCTGATCCCGACGCTCAAGAGCCGGCTTGCCGCGCCTGCGCACCTGATCGACGTGCGCAACATCCCGGAGCTTTCGGGCATCGAGGTGACTGCCGACAAGGTGATCATCGGCTCGGCTACCAAGCATGCCGCGGTCGCCGCTTCCAAGGAGATCAGGGCCGCCATCCCGGCCCTTTCAGGGCTTGCCGGTTCGATCGGCGACGTTCAGGTGCGCCACATGGGCACGATCGGTGGCTCGACCGCCAACAACGACCCGGCCGCCGATTATCCCGCCGCCGTGCTTTCGCTCGATGCGATCGTCCATACCGACCGTCGCGAAATCCCCGCCGACGAATATTTCCAGGGCCTTTATACGACCGCGCTGGAGCCCGGCGAAATCCTGGTTCGCGTCGAATTCAAGATCCCGGACATTGCCGGCTACGCGAAATTCCGCAATCCGGCCTCGCGTTATTCGATGGCCGCCGCTTTTGTCTCCAGGCATCGCGACGGCCATGTTCGCGTCGCGATCACCGGCGCCGGCAACGAGGGCGTGTTCCGCTGGACCGAGGCCGAAGAGCTGCTGACCGAAAACTTTTCCGCCGAGGCGTTGAAAGGCCTCACCATCGATCCCTCGCGGATGATGGGCGACATGCACGCCCCGGCCGATTACCGGGCTCATCTGGTGGCGGTCATGACCCGCCGCGCGGTGCAGAACCTCGGCGGGACACATATCCTCTAGGGTGTTGTCTCCTCGGGATCGAATGGCCGGCGGGGATGGCTCGCCGGCTTTTGCTTGCAAGGTCCGTCAGCATACCACAGCAAGCCGAACATCCTGTCCCGCGCTCGCAGGGGGAAGCCTTGCGCGGTTGGCGGGCATCCACGACAGGGAGCCTTCAGAAATCCTCGGAGGTGCCGAATGTTGCTGCTATGCGGCCAAGCACGGCAATGAGCACGGCCTTGTCTTCGCCGGCGATCTCGTCGAGGCGGAGTTCGTGGACGACAGCGATCGCGTGCAGCCGCTCCTGCATCTGGCGACCCTCTTCGGTGAGCCTGACGCTGTAGCTGCGCTGGTCATCCGGGTTCCAGCGGCGCTCGATCAGCCCGCGATTGGAAAGCGCCTTGAGACTGGAGGTCAGCGTCGAGCGGTCGCGGCCGCAGGTGCGGCTGAGTTCGGAGGGCGTCATGCTTTCACGCTCCGCAAGCACCGTCAGAAGCGCATACCAGCCGGGCTTGAGATCCTCCTTTCCCGCGGCCTTGGCAAACCCCTGGAACGACGTTTCCTGCGCCACGCGCAGATGATAGCCGATAAGATTCTGGAACAGGGCTGGAACGGACATTCCGCCGTCTGCAGGCGTCACCAGCATGTTCCGATCCATCGATGACTCTGCTACCATCTCCCCTTCCTCCTATGCTAAAAGCTAATAGAAGTGGGGGGAGGCGGCAAGATAGTTTGATATCAAATTATTTCCTGTCGTCTCGCGTTTGAATGGCATTCGCGGCCTCGATTGCAAGACGAAGGTTTCGTGGGTTGGGGCTTGGACGGCAGAATGTCGGAACTTACCGGTTCCGGAGTGCTCAAGAGCAATCAACTTTCCGGCCTTGTATTTCATGCCCGCCTCCCACCATTCGCAATGGCACGTTGGAGGCGAGCGTTGAGTTTGACGCGTGATCAGCCTATCAGGGCCGTCACGAAGGCGACCGCATAAAAACCTATGATGATCAGGCAAGCGGCGGCCAGCAGGAGGGCTGGAATACTGTTCATGACGTCCTTTCCATGCCAGCCCCTCTTAACGCGCCGCAAGCCCGGAATATCCCTTTGAACCGGTTTACGGTCCGCAAAGGTTAACGATTTCCTGCTGTATATTAGGACTGATGAAATCAAGACGTGACGGCTTGATGCCGGGCGCGGGGCATGATCTCTTGAAGCCGAAATCCTGAGCCGCGACAGGGGCTTGAGCAGTATTTTTCAGTGACGAGGATGCCATGAGAGACTTCGAATTACCGGGCCGTTCGCTCGCCGTCGGCCGCACTGCGATGGCTGCCACCTCCCAGCCGCTGGCGACGCTCACCGCCATCGATATCCTGCGAAACGGCGGCAATGCCGTGGATGCGGCGGTTGCGGCATGCGCCGTGCAGTGTGTCGTCGAAGCCGGTTCGACCGGGATCGGCGGCGATTGTTTCGCTCTCCTTTCGCTCGGCGGCACGGATGAGATTCTGGCCTATAATGGGTCAGGCCGGGCACCGGCTGCCGTAACCGTCGAGCATCTCCGTTCGCTTGGCGTCACCAGTCTAACCCGTACCTCGCCGCACACGATCACCGTGCCGGGCGCGGTGGATGCCTGGACGCGTCTGGTCGCCGATCATGGTCGTATGAAGATGGCCGATATCCTCGCTCCCGCGATCAAGCTTGCGCGCGATGGCTATGTTCTGCCGCCACGCACGGCCCACGATCTTGCCGCCCAGGCGGAGATCCTGAAGGGTGATCCGGCCGCGCGCCGGGTCTTCCTCGTCGATGGCGAAGCGCCGCCGGCCGGCACGATCCAGTATCAGAAGCAGCTCGCCGACACGCTGGAGGCCATTGGCCGGGAGGGTCGGGACGCTTTCTATCGCGGCCCGATCGCTGCAGGCATGGTGAGCCACCTCAACAGCATCGGGGCGCTTCACACGCTCGAAGATTTCGCCAATGCGGAGGGCGAATACGTGAAGCCGATCAAGACGGTCTTTCGCGGCCACGAAATCCACGAATGCCCGCCGAACGGCCAGGGCATCATCGCGCTGATGATCCTCAACATCCTGTCGCATTTTCCCGGCAAGGGCGATCCGCTGGCGCCGGAGCGGCTGCATGTCGAGGTCGAGGCGACGCGGCTGGCTTATGCGGCGCGCAACCGTTTCCTTGCCGATCCGGCCAAGGTCGACGTGCCGGTCGATTACCTTCTGTCCGATAAGCTCGCCAGGGAACTCGCGGGCATGATCGATCCCGACAAGGCGATCGAGAACCTGCCGGCCTTCGACGAAGTGCCGCATAAGGACACCATCTATCTCTCGGTCGTCGATCAGGATCGCAACGCGATCAGCTTCATCAACTCGATCTTCTTCGTTTACGGCAGCGGCCATATGGACCCGAAAAGCGGCGTGATGTTCCACAACCGGGGCTTCAGCTTTTCGCTCGATCCGGATCATCCGAACGCGATCGCGCCGGGCAAGCGGCCGATGCACACGATCATTCCCGGCATGGTGACGAAGGATGGTCGCGCGGTCATGCCGTTCGGCGTCATGGGCGGCCAGTATCAGGCCATGGGGCACGCCCATTTCCTGTCCAAGGTCTTCGACTACGGGATGGATCTGCAGAGCGCCATCGACCTGCCGCGCCTGTTCCCGCTGCCTGGCACCAACCAGGTCGAGATGGAAGCTCGGCTGCGCAACACGATCGGCCCGGAATTCACCAAACGCGGTTTTGAGGTGAAAAAGCCGGAATCGGCGATGGGCGGCGCCCAGGCGATCTGGATCGACTGGGAGGCCGGTGTGCTCAAGGGCGGTTCCGACCCCCGCAAGGACGGCATGGCTCTCGGCATCTGAGCCTGCCCCCTCCCAATTCGATCAAGATATTTTGCGGAATATAACGCTAGTCAAAACCTCTCCATCGAGATATCCAGATGAATATCTCGTTTATGGATTGGAGAGGAAAATCATGAACATTCATCGTCGTTCCTGGGTCAAGCTCGCGGCGGCGTCGGCGGCTGCCGCTTTCGTTGCGCTTGCCTCTTTCGCCGCTCCCGCGGCGGCGCAGGAAAAAGTCACGGTCTTTGCGGCAGCCAGCATGAAAAACGCGCTCGACAACGCCAACAAGGCGTGGGCTGTTCAAGGGGGCAAGGACGTCACCGTTTCCTATGCCGCGAGCTCGGCGCTTGCCAAACAGATCGAAAGCGGCGCTCCGGCCGATATCTTCATTTCGGCCGATCTCGACTGGATGAAATACGTCTCCGACAAGAAACTCGTGAAGGAAGACACCAAGTTCAACTGGCTCGGCAACCGCATCGTCCTGGTCGCGGCCAAGGACGCCGCCAAACCGGTGGATATAAAGCCGGGCTTCGATCTTGCCGGGCTGCTCAAGGGCGGCAGGCTCGCGATGGGCGAGCCCAATTCGGTTCCGGCAGGCAAATACGGCAAGGCGGCGCTTGAAAAACTGGGCGCCTGGTCGGCCGTCGAGAAAAGCGTCGCCAGCGCCGAAAGCGTGCGTGCGGCGCTGGCCCTGGTTTCCCGCGGCGAAGCGCCCTACGGTATCGTCTATCAGACGGACGCGGCGGCCGACCCGGGTGTAGCCATCGTCGGCACCTTCCCGGCCGATACCCATCCGCCGATCGTCTATCCCATCGCCATCCTGTCGGAATCGAAGTCCAAGGATGCTGCCGCCTATCTCGACTATCTGAAGTCCGCCAAGGCAGCGCCGTTCTTCGAGAAGGAAGGTTTCACGATCCTGAAGTAAGCGCCCTCGCTTCAATGATGCGCATCGAAACGGCCCCGGAAAGGGGCCGTTTTTGGTTTCGGGAGTAGCCGTTTCTCAAGCGGGCCGCCGTTCGCGCTCGGCCCGAATCCCTATTTCAACGGACATCACGTAGTTTTTTGTTCTCGATTTCCGAACATTCCGTTTGGAATTCGCGACCTACCGGCGGCAAACGCGGATCCCTATTTCAATAACCAGAAGCAAGGCCACCTGCTTCGCCAGACTACCATAGGACGCCGGCTCCCAACGGCTCCGTTTATCAGTTGAGGAATACGAAATGAAAATCCTTCTTTCCACGTTTGCCGCAGCCATGATCGCTTCGGCTTCCTTCGCCGGCGCAGCGCTTGCAGAAGGCGATTATTATCAGGGTGCCTCCAAGGCACAGGCAACCGTCCAGACGAGCGGCAAGGTAGACAGCATCAGGACCGACAGTATCGAACAGGCACGCGACAACGACAGCCGCAATGGCCCGATCTTCCAGGGCCCGATCTTCCAGCATCAAAGCCGCGACAACCGTTAACCGGCGCAGCTCATTCAAGACACCGAACGTCGTCCCGCAGGCAGGTCGCAAACTTCAGCCCGCGGACGAACTCTGAAAGGACGAAGACAATGAAGACTTCCATCTCCGCTATTGCCGCCATGATCGCCGCCGCTTCCTTTGCGGGTACGGCTCTTGCCGAAGGCGATTATTATGAAGGCGCATCGAAAAGCCAGATTTCGGCGCAGATCGACAAAGGCAATGTCGACGGCGTCCGCACTGGCAGCATCCAGGTTCGCGACAACGATCGCCAGGAGAGCCGCTCGATCTTCGGCAATACGACACGCGACAACCGTTAATTCAGCATATCGGGACCAGGGCTCTGCGGCCTTAGTTCGCGAACCGTCTTGTGAATGTGATGGTGCAGGGAGAGCAGCGGTCAATCCGGCGCTCTCCCGCCGCTTTTCTCCAGTACCCTCCATAACTTTCCCGCCAGGACCTAGCCATCCGACCTGTCTCGATATATCCAGGGTGATATATTGCTTGTGACCGCGGGTGGGATCGGCGTTTGGACTGGCTTGTGTTGAGTGATGGGGAATGGACCGCGATCAGGCTCAGCCTGAAGGTCTCCGCCGTCGCCATGATCGTCAGCCTGCCGTTCGGAATTGCCGTCGCCTATTTGCTTGCCCGCGGAAAGTTCTGGGGCAGGTCGATCCTCAACGGTATCGTCCATCTGCCGCTCATCCTGCCGCCGGTCGTGGTCGGTTTTCTGCTGCTGGTCCTGTTCGGGCGGCGCGGCGTGATCGGCGCCTTTCTCAACGAATATCTCGGGATCGTCCTTTCCTTCCGGTGGACGGGCGCAGCGCTCGCCTGCGGCGTCATGGGCTTCCCGCTGATGGTTCGCTCAATCCGGCTGTCGATCGAAGCTGTCGACCGCAGGCTGGAGGAAGCGGCCGGCACGCTCGGTGCCGGGCCTGCCTGGGTTTTTCTCACAGTGACACTGCCGCTTATCCTGCCGGGCGTCATCGCCGGCATGATCCTCGCTTTTGCGAAGGCGATGGGCGAATTCGGCGCGACGATTACCTTCGTCTCCAACATTCCCGGCGAAACCCAGACGCTCTCGGCGGCGATCTACACATTCACGCAGGTGCCGGGCGGTGATGCCGGCGCGATGCGGCTGACGCTGGTCGCGATCGTCATCTCGTTTGCGGCGCTGCTTGCCTCCGAATTGATGGCCTACCTGGTCGGGAAAAGGGTTCATATCGAATGACCCTGATCGTCGAGGCGCAACAGACGCTGGGGGAGTTTGTCCTCGACGCGGGCTTTACGTCCGATGGCGGCGTGACGGCGCTGTTTGGGGCCTCCGGCTCCGGCAAGACCTCGCTTGTGCGGGTGATCGCAGGGCTTTCCAAGCCGGATCATGGGCGGCTGATGGTCGATGGGGACGTGCTGCTCGACACGGAAAACCGCATCTTCGTGCCAAAACACAAGCGCCGTTTCGGCTACGTTTTTCAGGAGGGCCGGCTTTTCCCCCATCTCTCCGTCCGCCAGAACCTGAATTATGGCCGCTGGTTCGCGCCGAAGACCACCCGGCTGGAGAATTTCGATCATATTGTCGAGCTTCTCGGAATAGCTGCGCTGCTGGACCGTCGGCCCGGAAAACTCTCGGGCGGCGAAAAACAGCGTGTCGCGATCGGTCGGGCGCTGCTGTCTGCCCCGCGCCTCCTTCTGATGGACGAGCCGCTTGCTGCGCTCGACGACCAGCGCAAGGCGGAAATCCTGCCCTATCTCGAACGCCTGCGCGACGAGACCTCGACGCCGATCGTCTATGTCAGCCACTCTGTCCCTGAAGTCGCCCGGCTTGCCGACAAGGTGGTGATGATGAAGGACGGCCGGGTCGAGGCGGTCGGGACGCCCTCCGAGGTCCTGTCGCTGCCCTCGGCCGACCGGAGGGATTCCGGAGCGGTGCTGACCGGCATGGTCGAGACGATAGACATCCCGCACCGGCTGGCAACGATCAGGCTTTCGCAGGCGCGGATCGTCGTGCCGAATGCTTGGGTCGAAGAGGGCGGAAGCGTGCGGGTGCATATCCCCGAACGCGACGTCATGGTCGCCACCCGGCGGCCGGAGGGCCTGAGCGCCCTCAACATCCTTGAGGGCACGATCGCCGCGATCGAACCGGACGGCGACGGCATGGTCCGCATCCGCATCCGCTGCGGCGAAGACATGGTGCTGGCCCGTATCACCGCGCTCTCCGTCGAACGCCTGGAACTCACGCTCGAAAAACCGGTTTTTGCGGTGGTCAAGACGGTGGCGATGGAGCGGTAGCTTGAGTTGATCTTGAGCAGGTTGTGAACTATAGATTACACATGATCGAAGTTCGCAAGGCGGCAGCTTTCTCAAAGTGGTTCGATGAGCTTCGCGACCATACTGCCCGAATGCGTATAGTTGCGCGCATCCGCCGAATGGAAATTGGCAATCTGGGAGATGTGAAACCGGTGGGCGAGGGCGTCAGCGAGGCGCGCATCGCTTACGGGCCTGGCTATCGGCTCTATTTCGTACAACAGGGCCGTGAAATCGTCATCCTGCTTTGCGGTGGCGACAAGAGCACCCAGAGCAAGGACATCGCTTTGGCAAAACAGATGGCGAAGGAGATATGAACGTGCCTATCGAAACGACCAAATGGGATGTGCAGGATTATCTGAAGACGCCCGAAGAGCGCCTTGCCTATCTCGAAGCGGCTTTCGAAGATGGCGATCCAAAGCTTATCTCTATTGCTCTGGGCGATGTCGCCCGCTCCATGGGGATGACCAATGTCGCCAAGGAAGCGGGCATCACCCGCGAGGCTCTTTACAAGGCTCTGAGTGACAAAGGCGATCCGAAGCTGTCCACTCTCCTGGGCGTCCTAAAGGCGCTGGGCTTGCGCGTCAGGGTCATTTCGGCCGACGAGGCGGCATAAAGCTTTTATTTCGACTGAATTCGAACCTTCCGCAGAAATTTTGCACACGCGTACATTTTGTCACGCGGGTGTTATGAAGCGCCTCTAAACCGCTCCCTGTTGATGATCTTCAGCGCTTTCGGAACCTCTGGCTGATTGTTCGCCCGGTGTTCTGGAAGAAGCCATTTCGCTCTTCGGGGAGTAAAACCATGACTGTTCTTCCGATACTGAAATCCGCCACGCTCGCGGCGGTTCTCTTCGCCTCCACCGCGGTCTTCGCCTCAGCCAAGGATGTCACCATCTCCGTGTGGTCCGGCGGTTCCGGTCCGAACGACAACTACCGCACCGATGCGTTCGACATCGCTGCCGATATTCTCGAGCGTGAAGCCGCCATCCGCGGCGAACAGCTCAACATCATCGTCCAGAAGACGCCCTATTCGGGCTGGGAAGACTTCAAGCAGGCCCTGACGCTCGCCGCCGAAGCCAAGAAGGCTCCGAACATCGTCGCCACCGGCCATGAAGACATCGGCCCCTGGGCGCAGGCCGGCCTCATCGTTCCGGTCGAGAACTTCGTAGACCTCGATTCGTGGCCGATCAGCGACATTTATCCGAACCTGATGGAGATCACCTCCTTCAACGGCTCCGTCTACGGCATCCCGCAGGACGCCGAATCCCGTCCGATGTTCTTCTGGAAGCCCTACATGAAGGCGATCGGTTATACCGATGCCGATATCGAGGCGCTGCCGGCCAAGTGGAGAAGGGCGAATACACGCTCAAGAACGTTCTCGAAGACGCCAAGAAGATGCAGGACAAGGGCCTCGTCCAGGCCGGTTACGGCTTCTATCCGCGTAACAGCAACGGCCCGGACTACTGGCAGTTCTACACGTCCTTCGGCGGCGTGATGGAAGAAGAAGGCAAGCTCGTCTTCGACAAGGTCGCGATGAAGCGCACCTACCAGTATTTCGCCGATCTCGTGAAGGCCGGCGTCACCAAGAAGAACCATATCGGCATGCCGGGCGACCAGTGGTGGAAGGAAGTCGCAACCGGCAAGGCCGGCATCTGGCACGGCGGCACCTGGCATTACGCGCGCCTGGTCAACCAGGAAGGCCTCAAGAACTTCTTCGACAACGTCCAGTTCACGCTGATCCCGGCCGGCGAAGGCGGCAAGGCCAACACGCTGACGCATCCGCTCGCCTACCTGCTGATGGCCGGCCATACCGACGAAGAAACCCGGATCGCCGCCGACCTGATCAAGATCGCTTCCGAGCCGCGCATCAATGCGCTGCATGCGATCAAGTCGGCCCATCTCGGCATTTCGCCGTCGGAAACCAAGGTCGATCTCTATGCGGGCGACCGCTGGGCTTCGGAAGCCACCGAGCGTCTGCTGCCGCATGCCAACGCCATGCCGAACAATGCCGATTTCGGCAAGTACTGGACGATCATGTGGAAGAACCTCGAAGCATCCTGGACGGGTGCCAAGACGGTCGACGCCGCGATCAACGATGCCGAAACCGAGTTGAAGTCGACGCTCGGCGCCGCGATCATCATCCGCTGATACCAAACGCCTTATCCCCTCACGCGGGGATAAGGCGCTGCCTGTCCGGGCGAAACTCCTCGCCCTGAACTGCGGGCGGCGCTCGCTCCGCCGCCCGTACCCAACCCGTATCCCAAGGCTTCCCCATGCGAACGTCGCGAACGCTCGGACTGGTGATGATCGCGCCCGCGGCGATCATGATCTTCCTGTTCTTCCTGATGCCGGTCATGCTGACCGCCATCTTCGCCATGACCAATATGAGCACCGCGACCGGCATTTCCGGCGGGGCCTGGCAGGTCACGCAAGGTGCCGTCAACCGGCTGAAGACCGACATGCCGGAGCTTGCGAACGGCATTTCCGAACCACGTTTCGTCATCGACGAAGAGGGGCTTGCAGCCCTCGACGGCTTGAAGCTCAAGGCGGGGTTCGCCACCGAACTGCGCGCCAGCCACATGGGCGAGGTCTTTCCCTCGCGGCGCGAGGCGGAGCGCGTCATCAAGGCGCTGAAGGACCGGCCCTCGACCCGCGAGGTCAAGCAGATTTCCGACCTCTTCAACCGCTCGGTTCTCAACACCCGTTTCGAGACCCGCGACGAGTTGATGGCGAGCCTCAGGAAACTTGGTTTCGCCCTGACGCCGGCCGAGCAGGAAACGGTTTCCAGGGCGACCTATACCGGCTGGGTGTGGACGGTGGAAAACTTCCGGATCCTCGCCAATTCGCCTGACATGGCGCAGATCTTTCTCAATACCGCCTTCTACGTCTCGGTGACGCTGCTTCTCTTCAACGTCACCTATGCTCTTTTCCTCGCCATCACGACCCACTACATGCCGGCTTCGACCGCATCCGTCTTCCGCGCCATATGGCTGCTGCCGCGCATCACGCCGGTCGTCATCTATGTGTTGCTGTGGAAGTGGCTGACCTGGGACAGCGGCTTCATCTCGATGTTCATGGGCCAGTTCGGTTATCCGCCGAAGAATTACCTGCTCGACAGCGCCTATAACGCCTGGTTCTTTGTGATCCTGATCAACGGTTTCATCGGCGCCTCGATGGGCATGCTGGTCTTCTCGTCAGCCATCAAGGCGATCCCGCAGACACAGTTTCACGCAAGCGAGGTGGACGGCGCCAGCCGCTGGCAGCAGGTCCGCCACATCATCCTGCCGCAGCTGCGCTGGCCGATCCTGTTCGTGACCTGCTACCAGACGCTCTCGCTGCTCGCATCGTTCAACGAAATCCTGCTCTCGACCCGCGGCGGGCCGGGGAAGGCGACGGAGGTCTGGTCTCTCGCCGCCTTCCACACCGCGCTCAACAACTATACCGGCAACCTGGAATACGGGCTGGGGGCGGCAATGGCGCTGGTCCTGGTGGTGGTCGGCATCGTGCTGTCGCTCATCTACCTGCGTATCTTCCGTTACGACACGCTGATCTCCAAGCCGTTGATCGAGGATTGACCATGGCCGAAAAACCGCAAACCTCGGCGAATTTCTCAAGCGTCCCGGTGATCCTGCTGCTCAGCCTTTTCAGCCTGCCGCTGCTGGTGATGTATGCCTATCTCTTCATCGACACGATCAGCGATACGGAAGTCGGCTCGCTGATCCCGAGCGAGTTCACGCTGCGCCACTGGAGTTTCCTCTGGGAGACCAAGACCGGCAAGCCGAACATCTGGCTCGTCACGCTCAACACGTTCATCTTCGCGAGCTGCATCACCGGCGTCATCCTGACGGTGGCGTCGATGGCGGGTTACGTACTGTCTCGCCTCAACGTGCCGGCGCGCGGATTTTTTCTCGCCGGCGTCATGGTGCTGCACGCCTTTCCGTCGGTGACGCTGATCATCGCGATCTTCATCGTGCTGCAGTGGATCGGCCTCTACAATTCGCTGATCGGGGTGATCCTGGTGAAGGCGGCGATCGACCTGCCGCTCGGCATCTGGCTGATGAAGGGTTTTTACGACACCGTGCCCTGGGAAATCGAAATGGCAGGCACCGTCGACGGGGCCTCGCGCTTCACGGTCTGGCGCCGGCTCGTGCTGCCGCAGATCAAGCCGGCGATGATGGCGCTCGGCCTCTTTTCCTTCCTCACCGGCTGGAGCGAATTCATCCTGCCGCAGGTGCTGGCACCCGGCGCGAAAGTGCAGGTTCTATCGGTCTATCTGGCGAGCCTGATCATCGACGACAACAATTTCGACTTCGGCACCTTCAAGGCCGTCGGTGTCTTTTATGTCGTGCCGGTGCTGATCCTCTACGTCTTCTTTCAAAAACATCTCATGAACATCTATGGCGGAGGCACCAAGGGCTGATGCGTATCCTGCTCGACAAGTTTTCCAAGAGTTTCGGCTCGACCAAGGTCATCGAGGACATGGACCTCGAAGTGGGCTCCGGCGAAATGCTGGCGCTGCTCGGGCCATCCGGCTGCGGCAAGTCGACGACGCTGTTTGCCGTCTGCGGCATCCATCGGCCGACCTCGGGCCGCATCCTGTTCGGGGACAGGGATGTCACGAACCTGCCCAGCCAGGAGCGCAATGTCGGCGTCGTCTTCCAGTCCTATGCGCTTTATCCGCATATGACGGTCGAGGAGAATATCGGCTTCCCGCTGATGGTGAAGCGGGTCGCCGCCGCCGATATCAAGAAGCAGGTCGCGGATATCGCGGCTCTCGTCCATATCGCCGATCTCCTCGGCCGTCGTCCGGCGCAGCTTTCGGGGGGCAGCAGCAGCGCGTCGCGCTGGCTCGAGCCTTGATCCGCCGACCCGACGTGCTCCTCCTCGATGAGCCGCTTGCCAATCTCGATGCAAAACTGCGCCTCGAAATGCGCTCGGAGATCCGCCGGCTGCAGAAGGAGACGGGCATCACCGCCATCCTCGTCACCCATGACCAGGTCGAGGCGATGTCGATGTGCGACCGCATCGCCATCATGAAGTCGGGCGAGATCGTTCAGATCGCCACGCCGTCGCAGATGTATAACGATCCGCGCACCTCTTTCGTCGCGAGCTTTCTCGGCAATCCGCCGATCTCCTTCCTCAAGGGCAGGGCGGAGCAGGGGGCTTTCGTGCTCGGCGAAAATGGCCTGCGCCTGCAGCTCTCCGCACTGTCGGGCATTCCCGACGGTACCTCTCTCAGCCTTGGCGTTCGGCCTGAGCATTTCGGGACGACGGGCGGTATACCCATCGACGGCAAGGTTGTATTTGCGGAAACCCAAGGCCGCGAGAACCTCTACGATGTCGTTCTGCCGGATGGCTCGGTGCTGCGCTCGATCCAGCCCGTGCGCGACGACGTGAAGATGGGCGACAGCGTCCGCTGGAACCTCGACAGCGCCTCGGCCTTCGTTTTTGCAGAAGACGGCCAGAGATTGTAATGGAGGCTGCGATGCGAGACTTTTCCGCCTTCTTCGGCAAATTCGGCTGGCCGGAAAACAAGGGCCGGCTGCCCTTCTGCATCGGCCATCGCGGCGCGAGCGGCCATGAGCGGGAAAATACGCTCACCGCCTTTCGTCGCGCCGCGGAACTTGGCGCCGAGATGTGGGAACTCGACACCCAGATGACGTCGGACGGCGTGGTCGTCGTCTCCCACGACGATCATCTGGAGCGGGTCTTCCAGCAGGATGTCTATATCTCTAAAATGACCTTTGCCGAGCTGCGCGAGGCGGTGCCGGATGTGCCGAGCTTCGCGGAAGTCGCGGCACTCGGCCGCGAGACGGGCTGCGGACTTTACGTCGAGTTGAAACGGCCGGGCACGGGCCTGCTCTGCTGGCAGCACCTGCAGGACATGAACCAGCGCTTTGCCTGCCTCGGCTCCTTCGATACCGCCCAGGTGCGCGAGCTGCGCGACATGGGCTGCGACTATCCGCTCTCGGTGCTGATCCGCGTCGGTCAAGATCCGCATGCGGCAGGCGAGGCGGCGGGCGCCGACGTCCTGCATCTCTGCTGGGAAAAGGCGAGCGACACGCCGCAGGAACTCGTCACCGAAGAGCTGATCGACAGGGCTTTCGCCGACGGCAAGGAGATCGTGCTCTGGCACGAGGAGCGGCCGGACGTGCTGAAGGATATCATGGCCCTGCCGGTGCTCGGCATCTGTACCGACCTGCCCGACCTGATGCGACCGAGGGAGATGAGCGGCGTTTCCCGCGAGCCGCGCCGTGTCACGTCCTTCGATGTGGCCCGTGCCGCCGGCGTCTCACGTGCCGCCGTGTCGCGCGCCTTCACGCCGGATGCGAGCGTCTCGGAAAAAACCAGACAGAAAGTCTACCAGGCGGCCAAGGAACTCGGCTACCGGGTCAATTATCTCGCCCGCAGCCTCACCAACAAGCGCTCCGATTTCGTCGGCCTGGTGGCCGCCGGTCTCGACAACCCGTTCCGCACCCAGCAGCTCGAAAATCTGGCCCGGGCGCTGATCGCCCGCAATTATCGACCGATCCTGCTGCCGACATCCAAGGAGGCCGATAGCGCCACCGTGATCGGCCAGCTGCTGCATTATGCCGTTTCCGGGGTCATCATCACCTCGGATGCGCCGCCCTCGCATATTTTCGAGGAATGCGCTGTCGAAGGCGTGCCGATCGTGCTGGTCAACAAGGGGGAAGATTTCCCCTTCGTCGACCGGGTGGTCTCCGATGACCGGATGTCGGGTTACACCGCCGTCGACCATCTCGTCGAAGCCGGCGCCAAAAGGCTTGCCGTCATCGCCGGCACGGCGGTTTCCTATTCGTCGCGCCGCCGCGCGGAGGCTTTTCAAAGCCGCTGCCAGATGCTCGGGATCGATGCGCCGCTGATTCCGGTCGCGATCAACGATTACGCCCACGGCCACGAGGCGGCGCAGGCGCTCATCGATATGGGCATCGACGGAGTGTTTTGCGTGAACGACTACATGGCCTGCGGCGTTCTCGACGGGCTCGCCAAGGCCGGCCGAACCTATGGTTCGGTGAAGGTGATCGGCCACGACGACATCCCTCAGGCAAGCTGGTCGGCCTATGACCTCACCACTTTCGTACAACCCTGCGACGTGCAGGCGGAACAGGTGATCGATCTCCTGACCAGCCGCATGTCCGAACCGGACGCCGTCGCGCGTGTGGAATTCACGCCGGTGACGCTGATCAAAAGAAGAAGTGCATAAATGGCATCTGCATTCGATCTCTCTTCCCTGCAATCACGCGCTAGGACCGCCATCGAGGTCGCCCGCCGGGTCGGCAAGGAAGCCGCCGCATTCCGCGCCGAGGCTCTTCCCGAAACGCTCGGCGTCGAGAACAAGGGCCTGCAGGATTTCGTGACCGTCGCCGACAAGCGGGCCGAAGAAGCGATCCGCGCCGCATTGCTCGGAGAATTCCCCAATGATGCCTTCATGGGCGAGGAGGGTGGGGGGCACTCGGGCGAACGCGGCACCTGGGTGGTCGATCCGATCGACGGCACGACCAATTTCATCCGCGGCTTCCGCCATTGGGGCGTTTCGATCGCCTTCGTCTCCGGCGGCGAGATCCTGGTGGGCGTGATCTACGATGCGGCGCAGGACCGGGTTTTCCATGCCATCCGGGGCGAGGGGGCCTTCAAGGAAGGCAAGCCGATCGCAGCGGCAAGGACCAGCGATCCCAATCACGCCATCGCCATTCTCGGCCATTCCCGCCGCACCGATTTCGAGGATTACCTCGCTATCTCGCGAAAACTCTACGAGCGCGGCATCGACTACCGCCGCATGGGTGCGGCTGCGATCGGCCTCATTCGTGTCGCCGAGGGTGTGTCCGATCTCTATTACGAGCGGCATCTCTCCTCCTGGGACATGCTTGCCGGAGTGCTGATCGCCTCGGAGGCCGGTGCGACGGTCGCCGTGCCGGCGCTGGAGGAACTGCTGTCGCGGGGCGGCCCGGTGGTCGCCTGTTCGCCCGGCCTGACGGGCGAATTCGCGTTCCTGATGGAGATGGAAGGCCTGCGCGCTGTGGCGGGGTGATCGGAACGGGGGGCTGGGTCTGGCCGCGCGCGGTGACCCTCTTTTCCCGAAGAGGCTGGACAGAAAGAGCCTATCCGGCATCCTGTCACCTCTGCTAAATGACATCCATGCCATTCGAAGACAAAAAGAAAAGCCGTGTGACGCTTCTCGACGTAGCGCGGCGTGCCAACGTCTCCCGCGCCACGGCCTCGCTCGTCATCCGCAAGAGCCCGCTGGTCGGCGCTGAAACGCGGGCGCGGGTCGAAGAGGCGATGCGCGAGCTCGGTTATGTCTACAATATGGGTGCCGCGCGGCTGAGGGCCGAACGCAGCCACACCGTCGGCGTCATCGTGCCCAATCTGACGAACCCTTTCTTCGCCGAACTGCTTTCCGGTATCGAGGCGGTGATCGATGCGGCGGGCATGGTGGTGATTCTCGCCAATAGCGGTGATCTCGTCGAACGGCAGAACATGGTGGTGCGGCGCATGCGCGAGCACGGCGTCGATGGCGTCATCGTCTGCCCGGCGGCCGGCACCGAACCGGCGTTCCTCCATCAGCTCGCCGAATGGGACCTGCCGCTGGTGCAGGTGCTTCGCCAGATCTCCGGCGAAGTGGACTATGCCGGTGCCGATTACGCGGACGGCATGCGCCAGGCCGTCGATTACCTGGCCTCGCTCGGCCACCGAACGATTGCTTTTGCCGTCCATGGCCCAATCCATTCCGCCTACCACGAGCGTGTCGAGGGCTTTCGCGAGGCCACGCAGTCACACGGCATTGACTCCGGCAGGATCGTTCGCGTGCCGAACCAGATCGGCGAGATCGCCGCTGCGGCACATCTGCTGTTCGACGAAGCCGAACAGCCGACGGCGGTGATCTGCTTCAACGACGTGATCGCACTCGGCCTTTCCGCCGGCTTCTACGACCGGGGCCTGAAAGTCGGTGAGAATTTTTCGCTGATCGGCTTCGACGATGTCACCGACGCGGAGGCGATGCGGCCGAGGCTGACCTCGGTTTCCACCGCGCCGGTGACGATCGGCGAAAATGCCGCCCGGCTTCTCCTCGACCGGCTGGCCGATCCCACAGGGCCACCGCGCAGGGTTGTGAATGAAACGATATTGCATGTCCGCCAGTCTTGCGGAGCGGTCCCCGGTTCCGCGCCATAACAACCCGTTAATTCCGGTTGACGACCGGAAGAAAAGCTTTTAGATCGATCTAAATTGAAGGGCGCGCAGAGGGGCGGACCTCTTCGAAAGGGAGTTCCCTGCAATGACTGAGGTGAACGCAAACGCATCGGCCGCGGCCAGCAGCAGCGTGTCGCGATCGCAAGGGCGCTGTGCATGAATCGAAGATCATGCTGTTCGACGAGCCGCCTCGGCGCTCGATCCGGAAATGGTCAAGGAAGTACTCGACACCATGATCGATCTCGCTAAACAGGGTATGGCGATGCTTTGCGTCACCCGTGAAATGGGATTTGCCCGCCAGGTCGCCGGCCGGGTGATCTTCATGGACCGTGGTGAGATCCTCGAAACGGCGGCGCCGGGAGAGTTTTTCGGCAATCTCAGGAACGAGCGCCTGAAGATCTTCCTCGGACAGATTTCTTAAAAGTCGCTGCGATGCAGTTAAAACGGAGTTCGGACGTGAAACCAGATATTCTGCTTGTGGAACCGTTGATGAAATTCATCGAGGACCAGCTCGATGCCGCCTATACCGTGCACCGGCTGTACGACCCGGCGCAGAAGGAAACACTGGAAGCGGCCTTGCCGAACATCCGCGCCGTGGCGACCGGCGGCGGTAGCGGCCTTTCCAATGAGTGGATCGACAAGCTTCCCGCGCTCGGCGTCATCGCCATCAACGGTGTCGGCACCGATAAGGTCGACCTGAAATTCGCCCGCTCGCGCAATATCGACGTGACCACCACGCCCGGCGTACTGACCGACGACGTCGCCGACATGGGCATCGCGCTGATGCTCGCCGTGCTGCGCCATGTCGCCAAGGGCGATGCATTCGTGCGCGCCGGCAAATGGGGTAAGGAAGCCTTCCCGCTCGGACATAGCCCGAAGGGCAAGCGCCTCGGCGTTCTCGGCCTCGGCCAGATCGGCAAGGCATTTGGCCGACGCGCAGAAGCCTTCGGCATGGACGTGCGCTTCTGGAACCGCTCGCCGGTCGCGGATACGACCTGGAAGTCCTGCGCCTCGCCGGTGGCGCTGGCCGAAGATAGCGACGTGCTCTGCGTCATCGTTGCGGCAAATGCGCAGACCCAGAACATCGTCAACGCCGAGGTTCTGAAGGCGCTGGGGCCCAAGGGCATCCTGATCAATATCGCACGCGGCAGCGTCGTCGACGAGGACGCTCTGCTTGCCGCCCTGAACGACGGCACGATCGGCGCAGCGGGCCTCGACGTCTATCTCAACGAGCCCCGCATCCGCGAAGACTTCTTCACTGCGCCCAACACGGTGCTAATGCCGCATCAGGGCAGCGCGACGGTCGAGACACGCGTCGCCATGGGCGAACTGGTGCTGGCCAATATCGCCGCCCATTTTGCGAGCGAAAAGCCGCCGACCACCGTCAACTGAGCCGGAGAAGCAGGATGATCATCCGTCAGGCCTTTTTCGAAGGCGCGATCCGTGCCGGCCAGGAAGATGCGTTCAAGGCCTATGTCGCCGAAAAGCTGATGCCCATGTGGCTGGCTTTTCCGGGCGTCAGGGAAGTCCGGGTGCTTTACGATATCGAGCGCGACGAGGGCGCCCCGTCCTACCCGATGGTGCTATCGACCATGTACGAAAGCCGCGAGGTGCTCGCCGCGGCTCTCGAATCCCCCGTGCGCTACGAAAGCCGTGACATGACGAAGGGCCTGCTCGCGATGTTCGATGGTCACATCCATCATCACGTTTTCGATCTCGCGCTGAGCTGACGTTCGTCTCCGGTCGTCGCTCAACCGCCAGCGGCCTTCGTGCCCGACCCCGGTGCGCGATAAGCGGGCGTATTCGGCTCGAACAGTTCGATCAGGTTTCCGGATGGGTCTTCGAGCAGGATCTGCTTGCCGCCCGTCCCCTGGATGATCTCGTTGCGGAAGCCGCAGCCGGCCGTCTTCAGCCGTTCGACCATTCCATCCAGATCCTCCACGGTCAGGTGGATGCGGTTCCAGCCTCCGGGCGTTTGCTGTTCCCCGGATGGCATGGGCGCACCGCCGCCACCCCGCGGGTTCGGCTGGGAGAGATAAAGATGCATGTCGCCGCGCGAGATTTCTGCAAATGGCGGGGCGGGGTGCATCTCGAGCTTGAAGCCGAGATGGGCGGTATAGAAATCGATGGCTGCCTTCACGTCGTTGACGATGTATCGGAAACATGCGGCCATGGTCTGCCCTCCTGAAGTTCGGGTGGATATCTGAAGCGGAGCGTAATCCTGTTGCGACAGACGGCAAGTCCGATCTGTGTCGTGGGCTGCAGAGGCCTGCGGTTCTTGCGGGGAATCCGCGACTAACGCAGCGCCCGCGCATAGAGGCCAGGGGAAAGGCCGAAACTCCGCCTGAATATTCGCGTCATGTGGCTCTGGTCGGAAAAACCGCTGGCTGACGCCGCTTCTGCAAGCCCCATGCCGTTGGCGATCAGGCGCCGTGTCAGATGGATGCGCCGTTGAAGCAGGTAGGCATGGGGAGTAAGCCCCATGGCCCTGTCGAAAGCCCGCAAAAGCCGAAACTGGCTAAGGCCGGCGAGGTTGGCGAGATCGGCAAGCGTAATCTCCGTGGCCGGATCGTCATCGATCCGCTGACGCGCGGCTCGTATTCCCAAAGGAACGGATGCTGGCGCCCGTGTCTCCCGCATTACCTCAGCCAGCAGCTTCAGCAGCAATTCCTGGCGATGGAGCGCAGCGCCGGTCTGCTCCGTGGTCATTGCCGCGAAAAGCTGCCGCATCACCGAGGCATGCGGCGATTGCCGCAGTACGGGGTCGGCAAACTCGAAATCGCCGGGCCTGCCCGGACGGATATCGGCGACCGCACCGGCAATCACATCGGGATCGAAATAGAGCATTTGCCAGACACGGCCTTCGTCGCCGATCGGCGCGCCGTCATGGACTTCGCCGGGATTGACGGTGATGACGTCGCCCGGCCCGGCTTCGACCGGACCGCGTCCGCTCGCGGATTTCTGGGCACCGCTCACGATCACGCCAATGCCGAACTGGTCGTGGGTGTGACGGGCGAAATGGTGGTCGGAGCGGGCGACGACCGCCTGCACGCCGGCCATGCCGCATCGAAACACCCGAAACCCGTTTGACCCTTTCGCCGGCATCTGACCCTCGCGTTCGAACCACCATAACCCGGCCAGGGGAGATCCCCAAGGGAGCGTATAGCCGGTTTGCCGGTCAAGGGCGGACCAGGTGGATGGTCGCCGTAGCGGCATAAAGCCTTTCGACCCCTGCGAACCCTATCTAAAGAACGGTGCGCACCCGCCAGAGTTCGGGAAACAGCTCGACCTCCAGCATCTTCTTCAGGTAGGACGTGCCCGAGGTGCCGCCGGTGCCGCGCTTGAAGCCGATCACCCGTTCCACCGTCGTCACATGGTTGAAACGCCAGCGGCGGAAATAATCCTCGAAATCGACCAGCTTTTCCGCCAGTTCGTAAAGCTCCCAATATTTCCCGGGTGCGCTGTAGACCTGTTTCCAGGCCTCCAGCACCGTCTCGTTCTCGCTGCGGGTCGAGCGCCAGTCGGTTTTTGCCGCATCCGTGCCGATATCGAAGCCGCGGCGGGCAAGCAGCATCAGCGCCTCGTCGTAGAGGCTCGGACGGGCGAGAATGCCTTCCAGCATCTCGATGAGATCGGGCCGATGCGCATGCGGCCCCAGCATTGCGAGATTGCGGTTTCCCGCGAGGAATTCAATCGCGCGGTATTGATAGGACTGAAAGCCGGAGGACTGGCCGAGCGACGCGCGGAATTCCGTATACTCGCTGGGCGTCATGGTCCGCAGCACGTCCCAGGCATTGTTGAGCTGCTCGAAGATACGGGCCACGCGGGTGAGCATCTTGAAGGCCGGCTGCGGATTGTCGTCGCGGATCGCGTGGATGGCCGACGAAATCTCATGAATGGCGAGCTTCATCCACAGTTCGGACGTCTGGTGCTGGATGATGAACAGCAGTTCGTCATGGGCCGCCGAAATCGGTGCCTGGGCGTCGAGCACCTTTTCGAGATGCAGATAGTCCGAATAGGACATCTTCTCCCGAAACGACATCTCCGCGCCTTCCGTGCTGGGATCGTAGGGTGTCGAGCTCATGATCTGTTTTCCGCCGGTTGGAATTCCTACCTTCAACTTGACGATTTCGTTCGGTTCCGCAAGCGGCTCCCTCGTCGATTCCTGTACGGAGGGGCTGCTCGTCAGCGTCGGCTTGCATACGATCCTCCATCTGCTGTATGCAATGAATGGGCAGGAGAAAAAGAGCGATGGGCAACAAGGACCCTGTTTTCGGCTGGTGGGATGCTCCTCCGTTTATCGGCGAGCTGATCCAGTCATTGTCGGGCCGCGGCCGGGCATTGTTCGGCCTTTCGGCGCCGCCGGTGCAGAATCGCGATCTTGCGGGCCTTGCCGGGATGATCCTGTCACGCCGCGGCGAAGTCTCCGGCGCCATCCTCGCCGAAGCCTTTCTTGAAGCCTACCGGCAGGCGAGCACCCCGCAGCGGGAGGCTTTCATGCGTGCGCTGCTCAACCGTTTCGGCCCCGACCGTGCCGCTTTGGATGCCGCCGCCGCCGCTTATGGGGCTGAGCCGAGTGCGGAGAACATCGCCAAGCTGCACGAAGCGGCGGAGCCGAGCCGGCAGGAACTTTTCCGCCGCATCAACTTCGCCAAGCGCGGCACGGCGGCGCTGGTCGAGATGCGCGAACACCTGATGGATATGCTGCCGGGGGAACCGGCGCTGCAGCCGGTCGACGCCGATTTCTGCCACCTCTTCTCCTCATGGTTCAACCGGGGTTTCCTGATGTTGCGATCGATCGACTGGACCACGCCCGCCAATATCCTGGAGGCGCTGATCCGCTACGAGGCCGTGCACGATATCGACGGCTGGGACGACTTGCGTCGGCGGCTGGCGCCGGCCGACCGCCGCTGTTTCGGCTTCTTCCATCCGCAATTGGAAGACGAGCCGCTGATCTTCGTCGAGGTGGCGCTGACCGACCATCTACCCGCGTCGGTCGACGCGCTCCTTGCTCGCGACCGCCAGCCG
The DNA here is from genome assembly GCF_031455615.1 of Neorhizobium sp. 2083. Lineage (NCBI taxonomy): Bacteria > Pseudomonadati > Pseudomonadota > Alphaproteobacteria > Hyphomicrobiales > Rhizobiaceae > Neorhizobium > Neorhizobium sp. 2083. Next base: position 483,563 of record NZ_JAVDTC010000003.1, read on the forward strand.
CTCGACGTGCAGCAGGCGACGACGGCCGTCTTTTATTCGATCTCCAACTGCCAGCGCGGCCTTGCCGGCATTTCGCTCGGGAATTTCCTTATCAAGCAGGTGGTGAACGACCTGAAACGCGACCTGCCGCGGCTTGAAAATTTTGTGACGCTGTCTCCCATCCCCGGTTTCGGCGCCTGGCTGCGCGGCGAAGGCCGTGTCACCGACAGCGCGGAAATCCTGGAGGAAAAGCAGCGGCTTATCGCCAGGCTTGAAGGCGATTGGGCGTCTGCCGGGGAGCGTGAACTGGACCAGATCCAACGCGCCATGCTGCCGCTCGGGGCGCATTACCTCTTGAACGTGCGGCGCGGCAACGGCCGGCCGGTCGATCCGGTCGCGCGTTTCCACCTCGGCAACGGGGCGCAGGTCGAACGGCTCAATTTCCTCGGCGACCGGTCCGCGAAGGGCATGCGCCAGTCCTACGGCCTGATGGTCAACTATCGCTACCGGCTCGGCGAAATAGAGAAAAATCATGAAGCTTATGCCGAAAACGGGCATATCGCGGCGATGCCGGCGCTGCGCAAGCTGGCCCAACCGGTTTCCCAGGAGGTGTTTTGATGGCTGGTAATCTCTACGACGCGCTGCTTCGCGGCCTCGACCGGGAGGATCGGCTGCTCCTGACGGACGAAACGGCCGGCACGATGAGCTACCGCGCCTTCGCCGATCAATGCGCGCGGCTGGCCGGAGCGCTTCTCGAAGCCGGCTTGCAGCCGGGCGACCGGGTGGCCGTCCAGGCGGAAAAGTCGGTGCCGGCGCTGGCGCTTTATCTCGCGACGGTCCGCGCAGGCGGCATCTACCTGCCGCTCAACATCGCCTATACGCCGGCGGAAATCGAATATTTCCTCACCGACGCCGAGCCGGCGATCTTCGTCTGCGATCCATCGAAACTCGCGTCGCTGGAGCCGATCGCCACGACCGCCGGTGCGAAAACCCTGACGCTCGATCCTGCAGGCAACGGGACGCTCACCGAGGCGGCCGCCACCGCCGCACCGATTGCCGAAACCTCTGCGAGGGGCGGCGCGGATATCGCTGCGATCCTCTACACGTCCGGCACGACCGGGCGTTCCAAGGGCGCGATGCTCAGCCACGACAATCTTCTGTCGAACGCGATGTCGCTGGTCGAAAGCTGGCGCTTCACGGACAAGGACGTGCTGATCCACGCGCTGCCGATCTTCCACACGCACGGGCTTTTCGTCGCCACCAACGTGGTGCTCGCCTCGCGCGCCTCGATGATCTTCCAGCCGAAATTCGATCCCAACAAGATCATGGAGGCGATGCCCAGGGCCACCGTTCTGATGGGCGTGCCGACCTTCTACACCCGGCTGCTGCAGCACCCCGGACTGAGCAAGGAGAGCACCGCCCATATGCGCCTGTTCGTCTCCGGCTCGGCGCCGCTTCTGGCTGAGACGCACGAGGAATGGCAGGCGCGGACCGGCCACGCCATCCTCGAACGCTACGGCATGACCGAGACCAACATGAACACCTCGAACCCCTATGACGGGCGGCGCGTCGCCGGCACGGTCGGCTTTCCGCTGGCGGGTGTCGAGGTGAGGATCACCGACCCGGAGACCGGCGCGTCCTTCGGTACCGAAGAAATCGGCATGATCGAGGTCCGGGGCCCCAATGTCTTTTCGGGCTATTGGCGCATGCCGGAAAAGACGGCCTCGGAATTCCGCGCGGACGGGTTTTTCATCACCGGCGATCTCGGGAAGATCGATGCGGACGGCTATGTCCATATCGTCGGCCGCGGCAAGGACCTGATCATCACCGGCGGCTACAATGTATACCCGAAAGAGGTGGAGATGGAGATCGACGCCATGGCGGGCGTCACCGAGAGCGCCGTCTTCGGCGTAAAGCATCCGGATTTCGGCGAGGGCATTATTGCCGCGATCGTCCTGAAATCGGGCGCCCAACTGACCGAACAGGACATTATCAAGGCGCTCGACGGCCGTCTGGCAGGTTATAAACGCCCGAAAAAGGTGGCTTTCGTCGCCGAGCTGCCGCGTAACACGATGGGCAAGGTCCAGAAGAATATACTTCGCCAGCAGTTTTCCGGAACTTTCGAGCCCTCAGTCGCTGCAAAATAGAGGATCTTGATTTTAGGACTTGACGGTTCATGTATACGCGTGGACTATGAATTGCATACGAGCACGGATCATTTCGGGAGGAAGTGGGATGTTGCAACAGGGAAAGCCGGACGGCGCCCAGCCGCTTGTCGCCGTCCACAACCCGATGGGTTACCCGCCGAAAGTCAGCCGCAAGCAGCCGGCGAGCCGGCCGGCCAGCCTGGACGGCAAGGTCCTCTATCTCGTCGACAGCCGCTTTGACGATTCCGTCGAACTCCTCAAGGAGGTCGAGGCCTGGTTTCTACGCAACATGCCCTCCGTCGATGTACGGATTCGCCAGATGGCGAACACATACTCGAAGGACGATCCCCGGCTGTGGGAGGAGATCAAGGCGAACGGCCACGCGGCGATCATCGGCGTCGGTCATTGCAGCACCTGCGCGCCGGCCGTCACCACCCACGCGATCACCCTTGAAACCAAATACGGTGTGCCGACGGCTGCGATCCACACCGAAAAATTCGACAAGGTCGTCCGTTCCGTCGCCAAGATGGGCGGCCTTTCGCAGCAGCCGCTGGTCTTCGTGCCGCAGCCTGTCATGGGAAAGACGGCGGAAGAGCTGCGCGCCTATGTGGAAGGCATCGATCCGGTCAGCGGCAAGTCGGTGATGAAGGAGATCATCGAGGCGCTGACCTTGGGGCTGGCAGCCGGCGCCGAGGACGCGCAGTTCGAGCGCAGCACGCCGCGCCTCATCGAGCCGGACACCGAGGACAATCTCCACGCCGCCTTCCTGCGCAACAACTGGACCGACAAACTGCCGATCATCCTGCCGACCGACGCCCGCGTCGCCGACATGCTGGCGGGCACCTCCCGCAAGCCGGATGAGGTCGTCGGGCGCATGCAGCCGACCACCAATCGCGGCCTGTGGGAATATACGGTCGAAAAGGTCGCCGTGAATGCGGTCATGGCCGGAGCGTCGCCCGAATATTTCCCGGTCATCCTGGCGCTGGCGGCGGCCCAGGTTTCCGCACGCGGCTCGACGTCCTCGTCGGCTGCGGCGATGGCGGTCGTCAACGGGCCTGTCCGCAACGAGATCGGCATGAACTGCGGCGTCGGCGCGCTCGGCCCTTATAGCCATGCCAACGCCACGATCGGCCGCGCCTTCGGGTTGCTGTCGCAGAACCTCCAGGGCGGCTCGGTTCCGGGCGAGACCTTCATGGGATCGCTCGGCAACAACTACACCTACAACAACCTGACATTTGCTGAAAACGAGGAGCGCAGTCCGTGGGAGCCGCTGCATGTGCAGAAGGGCTTCGACGCCCGGACGAGCACCGTCAGCCTCTTCCACGGCTGCCGTTCCACCACGTTCAGCCTCGGCCTGCGCAAGGAATATTGGCGCGAACATGTGCGCGACATGCTGCTCGGTACCGATGCGATCACCGCGCCGACCCTCGTGCTCGATCCGATCTGCGCAAGGCAGTTCATCGATCGCGGCGGTTTCGTCAACAAGCAGGACCTGCTCGACTTCATCTACGAGGCGGCGCAGATGCCGGCCGGCCGCTATTGGGATCTGCAGCTCGTGCAGAACTATATCTATCCCCGCGCCACCTTCGGCGAGGAGCCGATGGCCGGCAAGCTGAAGCCGGGCAAGGACGAGCTCATCCATATCTTCCGGCCGCAGGATATCAACGTCGTGGTCGTCGGCGGCGAGTCCAACGGCTATTGGCAGATCTACGGTGCGCATTACCGCACCACCGTTTCCATCGACGATTGGCGCTGACGATGGCGAACGATTACGACATCGTGGTCATCGGCGCCGGCGTGGCGGGGCTCAACGCCGCGATCGCTGCCGCCCGGCATGGCGTGCGCACGATGATCATCGACATGCTCGGCGCCGGCGGCCAGGTGATCAATGTCGACCGCATCGACAATTTTCCGGGCCCTGCCGAAGGCATGTCCGGTTTCGAGCTCGGCCCGATGCTGCAGATGCAGGCGGACGAGGCGGGTGTCGAATTCGCCCTCGACACGATCGAGACCATCTCCAGGACGGAGATCGGCTTTCGCATCGCCGGCGCAGACCTCGATCTTTCGGCAGGCGCGGTGATCATCGCAGCCGGCTCGGTCAAACGAACGCTCGGCATTCCGGGCGAGGCGGAGTTCGAGGGACGCGGCGTTTCCCATTGCGCGTCCTGCGACGGCCCGCTGATGCGCGGCAGGCAAGTCTGCATCATCGGCGGCGGGGATTCGGCATTGGATGAGGCTTTGGCGCTCGTCCCGCACGCCGCCCGCATCACGGTCATCCATCACGGTTCACGCCTCACTGCCAGCGCCGCCCTTCAGGCGAAAGCGCAGGAAGCGGGCAATATCGAGGTTAGGCTGAACACGGTCGCGACCGCGATCCGCGGCGAGGACGGCGTCAGCGCGGTCACCGTGCGCGACCTTTCTGCCGGCACGGAGAGCGACATTCCGTGCCATGGCGTCTTCGTCTATATCGGGCTGGCCCCCAATACGGCTTTTCTCGGCAGTGCGGTGACGCTTGCATCCGATGGCCGGATCGTCGTCGATCTCGACATGCAGACCTCGGTGCCCGGCATTTTCGCAGCCGGCGATATCCGGAGCCGTTCGGTCGCGCATCTGGCGGCCTCAGCCGGTGACGGGGTAACGGCGGCGATCTCTGCGGTGCGCCATCTTGCGGCGGCCCGCAGCGGAGAGCCGGTTAAACATCATGCACCGGCGGGGTGACCGAGATGAACGTGCAGCTCAAGGGCAAGCAGGGCAAGCCGAGCGTTCGCGACGCGATCGAGCAGGATATCGTCACGGGCTTCTATTCACCGGGCGACAGGCTCGACGAGGCGGGGCTTGCGGCCCGGCACCAGGTGTCCCGCACACCGGTGCGCGAGGCGCTGATCCAGCTCAGTACCATGGGCCTCGTCAAGATGGTGCCCAATCGTGGTGCCTTCGTCACCCAGCTGACGATCACCGAACTCGTCGAGATGTTCGAGGTGATGGGCGAACTTGAGGCCATGTGCGCCCGGCTTGCGGCCCGCCGCATCCGACCGGAACAGCTCAAGCGGCTCGAAGAGGCGCAGGCCGCCTGCGCCACGGCCCAGCAGGCGGGAAATTCGGACGACTATTATTACGCCAATGCGGAATTCCACCGGCTGATCTACGAGGCAAGCGGTAACGGCTTTCTCGCGGAGAACGCCCATGCGCTGCAGCGGCGGCTGAAGCCCTACCGGCGCCTGCAATTGCGGGTTCCGGGTCGCGTCAACAGTTCGTTGTCGGAGCACGAGGAGGTGCTTGCAGCGATCCGTGCCCGCGATGATGTCCGCGCCCGCGATGCGATGCGCAATCACGTGGTCATCCAGGGCGAATATTTCAGCGACTTCCTGGCGCTGATGCGCCCGGTGGAACGCCAGCTGATCCCCGGCGAATGATGAGGAGCATCGCCATCGGGGTCGAGCGGCGCCGAACGAACGCATGAATTTTTAAGCTCGGGAGGGTCGAGCTTGTCGCCGGCCATGGGCCGGATCAACGGGAGGAGAGATCATGAAGCATGCCATGACTTATGTGGCCGGCCTGGTTCCGGCATTCTTGCTGGCGGCCGGTCTTGCCGGCGCGGCTGAAATGACGGCCGGCGAAAAGCAACTCTACGACGCCGCCAAGAAGGAAGGTTCGGTCACCTGGTACGTCTCGCAGACGACCACCGAGTTCGCCGACGGAATGTGCGGCCTGTTCAAGAAGAAATATGCCGGCGTCGAGTGCAACGTGGTGCGCGCCTCCGGCCAGGTCATCTTCCAGCGTCTCGTGCAGGAACTGCAGGCCAAGGCGGTGCAGGGCGACCTGATGTCGACCAACGACGACGGCCAGATGCTGCAGCTCAAGGAACAGGGCGCGCTCGCCCAGTACGCGCCGGAAAACCTGAAAGACATGGTGCCGGAGCTTCGCGCACTGGCCGACAAGGAAAACTACTGGATCACCTCAGGTGTCTCGCCTCTCGTCATTGCCTACAACACCAAGCTGGTGACCGAGGCGGAGGCGCCGAAGAACTGGACCGATCTTGCCGATCCCAAGTGGAAAGGCCAGGTCGCCATCGGCCACCCGAGCTTCTCCGGCAGCGTCGGGCTCTGGACGATCCTGATGAACGATCTCTACGGCTGGGACTTCTTCACCAAGATCGAGAAGAACAAGCCGCAGATCGGCCGTTCGGTAGCCGACGGCCACAATCTCGTCGCATCGGGCGAACGCAAGGTGGCGCTGGCGCCGCTGCCGCTGATCCTGTCGGACTCGATACTCAAGAAGGTGCCGATCGGCGTCATCTACCCGACAGACGGCGCCCTGCTGCCGCCTTCGGCAACCGCGATCATGAAGGATGCGCCGCATCCGAATGCCGCTCGGCTGTTCGAGAACTTCCTGCTCGGGCCGGAAATCGCCGAATACTTCGCCAAGGACTACCGTTACCCGCTGCGGGCCGGTGTGCCGCTCGCCGAAGGCATGCGTCCGCTCGACAGCTACAAGACGAAGTCGATTGCGACGGCTGACGGCATCAAGAAGCTGCCGGAAGTCCAGGAAAAGTTCCGCGACACGTTCGGGATCTGAACCGCGTCCGGAGGCTGGCTCCAGCTGGCCTCCGCCACCACCGCGCCCGATGGCGTGACCTGTTTCCGACGCCTCCAGCGACAAAGCGAGCGCCGATCATGACGAGTGTTTCCCATCCCGTGTCGACCACCTGGTCGCAAGACCAGCCGGCGAAGGTGCGCGTGCCCTGGCACCAGCGGCTGCAACCGGCCAATCTGCTCTGGCTGTTCCTGGCCGGTATCCTGGTCGTACTGATCGTTGCGCCGATGTGGACGCTCGTCGTCTCCAGCTTCACCGATGCCAAAACCGGCGGCTGGACGCTTCACAACTATGTCGAGGCCTATGGCAAGGAACGCCATATCACGGCGCTAACCAACACGCTGAAAATGGGCGCCGTCGTCGTGGTGCTGAAACTGGCCTTCGGCGTGCCGCTCGCCTGGGCCTGCACACGAACCGATATGCCGGGCCGCAACTTCGTGCGTTACAGCGTATTCGGCGCCTTCATCATGCCCCCCTATCTCGCCGGTGTCGGCTGGATCCTGCTCGCCGGCCCCAATACCGGCTGGATCAACCGCGTCTGGCACAGCCTTTCCGGCTCGACCGAGCCGCTGGTCAACATCTTCTCTTTCGGCGGCTTGGTGCTGGTTACCGCGATTGGCGGCTTCTTTCTCGTCTTCGTGCTGGTGAGCTCGGCCTTCGAGATGATCAATTCGGAGATGGAGGATGCCGCCAATATTCTCGGCGCCGGACCGTTCAAGACGGCAATGAAAGTGACCTTCCCGCTCGTCATGCCGGCGATCATCGGCGCAGCACTTCTGTCCTTCCTCGGCGCGATCGCGCTCTACGGCGTGCCGGCGCTGATCTCTATCCCGGCGCGATATCCGGTCGTGGTCATCCAGCTCACCGAGTTCTTTTCGTTCCCGCTCAGAATCCAGGTGGCGGCGGCATACTCGATCCCGCTTTTGCTGATCACGGCCGCAATGCTCGGGCTGCAGAAACTGATCCTGCGCCGCAAGGGCTATGTTTCTGTCAGCGGCAAGGGTGGTGAACGCCGCATCGTCAAGCTCGGCAGATGGCGCTGGGTATTGTTCGCCTATTGCTTCTGCGTGGTGGCGCTGTCGGTGCTGATGCCGATGTTCGTGTTGCTGCTCGCCGCCTTCTCGGACTCCTGGACGACCGGCTTCTCGCTCAGCAACCTGACGCTTTCCAACTTCCATTACGTGCTCTTCGAGCATTCCAGCTCGCAGAAGGCTCTGGTCGGCAGTATCGGGCTCGGCATCGTGGCCGCGACAGTGGCGATCACGCTGGCTTTGTTCATCGCCTATATTGTCCAGCGCAGGCTGATCCCGTTCTCGGGCCTGCTCGCGTTCCTGGCGGTCTCGCCCTATGTCGTGCCCGGCATCGTGCTCGCCATCGGCTTTTATGCGGCCTATGCCCTGCCGCCGATCGCGCTTTACGGCACCTATACGATCATGGCGCTCGCCTTCGTCACCCGTTTCCTGCCGATCGCCTTCACCACCAGTTCGGCCGGCGTGCGCAGCATCCATCCCGAAATGGAGGAGGCGGTGCGGATCCTCGGCGGCGGACGAGTGACGGCGCTGCGGCATGTGGTCGGCCCGCTTCTCAAGCGGACGCTTGCCGGCGGCTGGCTGCTGATCTTCGTGCCGGCGGCACAGGAACTCTCGACCGCCATCTTCCTGGTCGGTCCCACCACGCGCGTCGTTTCCGTCGTGCTGCTCGATCTCAGCGAGGAGGGCGAGCTCGAAAAGCTCGCGGCGCTGGGCTCCCTGTTGTTGATCATCATTGTCGCAGTCGTCGCCCTCGGGATGCGTTATCTCGGACGCGACTTCATGTTGAGGAGAAGCTAATGGACGGACTTGTCCTCAGGAAATTGGGCCGTCGTTTCGGTGCCGTCGATGCGGTTCTGGATTTCGACCTGCATATCAAGCCCGGCGAATTCGTTTCGCTGCTCGGGCCTTCGGGCTGCGGCAAGACGACGACGCTCCGCATGATCGCCGGCTTCATCGACCCGACCTCCGGTTCGATCGAGCTCGACGGCAAGATATTGTCAGCGCCTTCCGGTTCCGTGCCGCCGGAAAAGCGCGGCATGTCGATGATCTTCCAGTCCTATGCGATCTGGCCGAACATGACTGTGGCTGAGAACGTCGCTTTCGGCCTCAACCTGCGCAAGCTGCCCTCCGACGAGGTCAAGAAACGGGTTGGTGCGGTGCTCGAAACGGTGCGGATGAGCCATCTCGCCGATCGCTACCCGGCCGAGCTTTCCGGTGGCCAGCAGCAGCGCGTGGCGCTGGCGCGGGCCGTCGTCATCCGCCCGGCCGTGCTGCTGCTCGACGAACCGCTTTCCAATCTCGACGCCAATCTGCGCGAAGAGATGCGTTTCGAGATCAAGCGCATGCATGACGAGTTCAAGATCACCTCGGTCTATGTCACCCACGACCAGGGCGAGGCGATGGTGACCTCCGATCGCATCGCGGTGATGAACAACGGCCGCCTCGAACAGATCGACACGCCTTACGCGCTCTACAGCCGTCCGAAGACGCGGTTCGTGGCGAGTTTCATCGGCCGCACGAATTTCCTCTCCGGCAATTGCGGCAACCACATGATCGATTTTGCCGGCTTCAGCGTGCCGCTGGCGATGATCGGCGAGGAGGTGACCGGGGGCGGGCCGATCACGGTCTCGATCCGCCCGCAGGCGATGAAGCTTTCCGCGACCGAGGCTCCGCGGGACAAGGCCATCAACCTGCAGGGTTCGGTGCAGCAATCGTCGTTCCTTGGCGAGACCTGGGACTACGTCTTCCAGCCGAAGGACAGCGGGCTGCAGTTCCGGGTCGCGGCACCGCCGGCCGATGTCTTCCAGGTCGGCGCGGCGGCCTGGCTGCAGATCGACCCGGCGCAGATCGTGCCGATCGCGGATTGAGCCCGGCTCGATCCGCGGTCTTTCGCCTGAATAGGTCAAGACGAGGAAAGCGGCGTTGAACCTTTGGCGCCGGTCCTGTATCGGTGGTCACATCCGCGACGGAGACGTCGGGCAGGAACAACGCAGGACGGAATTTCGATCTTCGATGCTGACGAAAAAAGGAAAATACGGACTCAAGGCGCTTGTCCACCTTGCGCAGCTTGAACCCGGCAAGACCGCCTTTGTCAGCGATATTGCCCAGCAAAACAACATCTCCAAGAAATTCCTCGACGCGATCCTGCTCGAACTGCGCAAGGGGGGCATGCTGCGCTCGAAGAAAGGCCCCGGCGGCGGTTATGCGCTGTCGAAGCCCGCTTCCCAGATTTATGTCGGCCAGGCGGTCCGTATCCTCGACGGTCCGCTGGCACCGATCCGCTGTGCCAGCAAGACGGCTTTCGAGGCCTGCGACGATTGCGACCACCCGGAAGACTGTCAGATCCGCCATTCGATGACGGAAGTGCGGGATGCGATCGCCGCCGTGCTCGACAACATGACGCTGGAGCAGATGGTTGCCAAGCGCTCCAGCGGGCTGCTGGACGAACCCGAGACCAACAGCAAACAGGGTTAGAGCGTTTCCTTGTTAGATTGAAGCATTCTGCCGGAGCAGGTTTTCGTTGGGGTAAAGGCGATTGGCGCAGGGCATACCTGTTGGTACGTCCAAGCCGATCGCCTTTGATCCCGGCGGAAAGATGCCCGGCCCTTCGGGTTGGCTGAACCGGGCCGCCTGATCGACCGGCTGGCTCGGCCGTAGGGCTGGGCTACGACCTGCGCCAGCCGGTCAACCATTCGACTCCGCTTGAGCCAACAGAATGCTTCAATCTAACAAGGAAACGCTCTAGAACTGCCCGTTCGGCCGTGGCACATTGCCGTTCAGGTGGAAATCGCCGATCGCATGATGTTTCCAGCGCACAGGATCGTGGACCGTGTGGGTGCGGGCGTTGCGCCAGTGCCGGTCGAGGTTCAGGTCTTCCTTGGTCGCCGAGGTTCCGGCAAGTTCGAACAGGCCGTTGGTGGCGTCAAGTGCTGCCTCCGTCGTCAGGATCTTTGCAGCGGCGACGCTGAGCGATGCCTCGATCGCTGTCTCGGATGACGGGTTGATCTGCGCGACATCGACCTTGCGACCGGCCCGTTCGAGAACCGCGCCTGCCGCTTCCAGCTTGACGGCAATCGAACCGGTCCGCGCAATGGTCAGCGGATCGGCAGTTGCCGTTTCCACGCCGACATTGCGAATGCCGCGGGATTTGCCTCGCACGAAGCCGATCATGTCGGCGAAGGCGGCACGGGCGATCCCGAGATCGACGGCGGCATGCAGAAGCTGGCCGAGCGAGCCAAGCGGTGCATGCCGCTCGAAACTCCGGTAGTAGCTGATCACCGAATCCGCAGAAACATAGACGTTGTCGATCAGCACCGTGCCGCTCGCGGTGGTGCGCTGGCCGAACCCGTCCCAGTCGTCGACGATGGTCAGGCCTTCCGCATCGTGCGGCACGATCGCCATGACCACCCGCCCCTGGGGATCGAGACCGAAGATGGCCACCCAGTCGGCAAACAGGGCACCGGTCGAATAATATTTGCGCCCGGTGATCCGATAACCGGCTCCGTCCGCCACCAGCCGGGTTTCGATATCGCCGGCAGCCTTGGTGCCGGATTCGGCAAGGGCATTGCCGAAATGCTCGCCGGCAAGCGCCCGGGCGAAGAAATACTTCTTCTGCTCCTCGGAACCGGCAAGACGCAGGGCTTCGAGAATGGAGAAGTGGTTCTGGGGGATCTGCCCGACCGACGCATCGGCCTCGGACAGGATGGCGATCACTTCCGCCAGGAAGGCGTTGGAAATGTCGGCGCCGCCGTATTCGGCGGGCACGGTGATGCCGAGCAGCCCCGATTGGGCAACCAGTTCCATCTCCTCATGCGGCAGCAGCCTTTGCCGGTCGCGGAGGCTCGAACCTTCGGCGATCCGCGCGGAGAGCCCCTTCGCCACCTCAATCGCCTGGTCCTCGGTCGCGAGGTATGGAGCGACTGCTTTGATCTTTCCTGCCAAATGGAAAACCCTGCTCATGTGCGCTTCCCCGGTTAAGCCTGCCATTGAGCCATGCTGCAAAGGTCCAGAGAAGGAATAAAGCTTCAATTGCAGGCGCCGAACGAAGCGAATTTTCTCTTTTTTGCGGCCTGAAAGAGAGATTTCCGGATTGTCACGCCAAGTTGAGCACAAGGAGAGAGAATTTCTCCGGCGTAATGCGATTGGCGCAACAACGTTGCTTAGCACGCGCGCGGGGAATGCCTACGTTAGGGGACCAGCCGTTTCTCTTTCCCAACAGAGCGCCTCCCATGACAAAATCCCTGCACCTCACCGCCTTCATGCGCCCCGTCAGCCTGCATACCGGCGCATGGCGCTATCCCGGCGCCTATCCGGATGCCAACTTCAATTTCGGGCACATCAAGTCCTTCATCCAGAAGCTGGAGTCCGCCAAGTTCGACGCCTTCTTCATGGCAGATCATCTGGCGGTGCTGAACATGCCGGTGGAGGCTCTGAAGCGCAGCCATACGGTGACGTCGTTCGAGCCGTTCACGCTGCTGTCGGCGCTGGCCGCCGTGACCGAGAAGATCGGGCTTGCGGCGACAGCATCGACCACGTTCGACGAACCCTATCACGTCGCCCGCCGGTTCGCCTCGCTCGACCATATCAGCAACGGCCGTGCGGCCTGGAACATCGTCACCACTTCCAACCCGGATTCCGCCCGCAATTTCGGCCTCGACGACCATGTCGAGCACGGCGAGCGCTACAAGCGGGCGCGCGAGTTCTATGACGTCGTCACCGGCCTGTGGGACAGCTTTGCCGACGACGCATTCATCCGCGACCAGCAAAGCGGCATCTTCTTCGATCCGGAGAAGATGCACGTACTCGATCACAAGGGCGAAGAGCTCAGCGTGCGCGGGCCGCTCAACATCGCCCGGCCGGTGCAGGGCTGGCCGGTGATCGTGCAGGCGGGGCAGTCGGAACCGGGACGCCAGCTCGCCGCCGAGACTGCCGAACTGGTCTTCTGTTCGCCCCGCGATCTCGCCGCCGCCAAGGCGCTCTATAGGGATATCAAGGGCCGGATGGGCGCCGCCGGGCGCAATCCCGACCATATGAAGATCCTGCCGGCCGCATTCATCGTCGTCGGCGATACGGTCGAAGAGGCGAAGGCGAAGCGGGCGAAACTCGACAGCCTCGTGCATTACGACAGTGCCATCGCCTCGCTGTCGATCGCGCTCGGCCATGACGCCTCCGGTTTCGATCCGGACGGCCCGCTGCCGGAGATCCCGGAAACCAATGCCAGCAAGTCCGGCCGCGCCCAGGTCCTCAAACTCGCCGAGCAGGAGAAGCTGACGGTGCGCCAACTCGCACAGCGTTACGGCGGTTATTCGGGCCTTGCCTTCGTGGGCACGCCGCAAACCATTGCCGACGAGATGCAGGCCTGGCTTTCGGAAGAGGCAAGCGACGGTTTCACGGTCGTCTTTCCCTACCTGCCGCAGGGCCTGGATGACGTGACACAGCGTGTCATCCCCGAGCTCCAGCGCCGCGGTATCTTCCGCCGCGAGTATGAGGGAACGACGCTTCGTGAACACCTCGGCCTGCCGCGACCGGCCAATCGCTTCTTTCCCTGACGGATTCCGGGCGGGGACGTTGCAAAGATCGTCATTTCGCCAACCGCCACATTCCGGACATAATTATTTCAAATGCGTCAACGAATTAGTATAGGGTTTTGATAGACTACGTTGACCGGAACGGTGTTTAGCCGGAAAGTTGGGGTGCGTGATGTTCAACCGACTGGAGGCTGACGATGATTGCTGGTGGCTTATCCCTGTTTGGATTTGATCTGTTCGGACCGACCCGCCGTTCGCCCGGCAAGACGGACACGGACAGCGCGGAACGCAAGACGTTCGAAAAGGTGCGCGGGGACCGCGACGAGAACCGCGATCCCGATCGGGAACATTCGGAAAGCTTCTTCTGGGGCATGTATCCCGTCTATTGAGGCCGGGCCGTTCCTCTACGAGGCGGCCGCCTGACAGATAAAGAAAAGGCCGGCGAAGCCATCCGCTTCGCCGGCCTTGATGTTTCCGCCAAACCGATATCAGGCGGCCGGCTGCCTGGTCTTGCGCAGATAGGGCAGGACGGTGTCGAACGAACCGAAGCGGGTGATCGCGTCTTCGTTGGAGACGGCGGCGGTGATGATCACGTCCTCGCCCTGCTTCCAGTTGGCCGGTGTCGCCACCTGATGCTTGGCGGTGAGCTGGATCGAATCGATCGCCCGCAGGATCTCGTCGAAGTTACGGCCGGTGGTCATCGGGTAGGTGAGGATCAGCTTGATCTTCTTGTCCGGCCCGATGACGTAGACCGAGCGCACCGTCGCATTGTCGGCGGGCGTGCGGCCTTCCGAGCTTTCGCCTGCGGCCGCGGGCAGCATGTCGTAGAGCTTGGCGACGTTGAGGTCGCGGTCGCCGATCAGGGGGTATTCCACTTCGAAGCCGGTGGCGGTCTTGATGTCGTCCTTCCACTTGCCGTGGCTTTCGACCGGATCGACGGAGATTCCGACGATCTTGACGCCACGCTTGCGAAATTCGCCTTCAAGCCCTGCCATGGCGCCGAGTTCGGTCGTGCAGACCGGGGTGAAGTTCTTCGGATGGGAAAACAGCACGGCCCAGCCGTTGCCGATCCAGTCGTGGAAATGGATCGTCCCCTGCGTGGTCTCGGCTGTGAAATCCGGTGCGATATCGTTGATGCGAAGGCTCATATCTCGGCTCCCTTGAATTGTTTCGTGATTGGCGTGTTTGCAGATCCGCAGCCTGCCGCCCGATCGGCGACCGGATTCGTCGACTGATCGTCAAGATTCTAACGAAGACACTCCTGCTCTCCGGCTGCGTTTGCAATTGTCGACCGCCATGTCCGTGCCAATGGCATGAAGCCCCGGACATTTGCGATCGATGGCAGGATACTATCCTCTTCCGAATTTGACGCGACCTCGTTTGTTCCAAAATGCCGCTGTGAAAGAGTGTAGCTTTCCAAACGAGGCCGATTTCGGCGCGTTCCATCATCCGTGCCCGGGATGAACCTCAGCGGCGATAGCCGAGCGCCCGGCTGATATCGTCCGCAGCGCTTCGGACCATCAGCAGGAAGCCTTCGCGCCGCTCGTTGTAGCGTACCGTCGGAACGCCGAGATTGAGGGCGGCGACGACCCCACCGCTGCCGTCGAAGATCGGCGCGGCAATGCCGGTGGAGCCGGTGACGAATTCCTGATCGTTCAGCGCATAGCCATCCCGGCGGACCTTTACGAGCATCTCTCGGATGCGTTCGATATCGGTTACCGTGTAGCGGGTATAGGAAAGGAGTTGAACGCGGGAGAGATAGTGTTCCAGCTCTTCCTTCGGCGTGAAGGCAAGCAGCACGCGGCCGGTTGCCGTGCAATAGGCGGCGATCGCCGCGTCGAGATTAACGTCGTAGCGCACCCGGTGCCGGCTGACGCATTTCGCCAGCCGCCTGATGTCGCAATGGGCATTCATCGTTGCGAGCAGGATGGTCTCGCCAGATTCGTCACGCAGCTTTTCCATGAAAGGTTTTGCCACCACGACCAGCGGCTCTTCGTGACGCCGGAAAGGAAAGCCGTGGCGGCTGGCTTCCACCAGCATGTAACGGCCGGCATCGTCCTGGACCACATGGCCACGGGCAGCGAGCGTCTGTACGAGACCGTGCGCGCTGCTTTTCGGAAAGGAGAGATCGCGCACGATCTGGGCTAATGGCACTGCTTCCCGCCGGGACGCCATATACTCCAGAAGGTCGAGAATCCGCCCGGCGCTTTTGATTTCGGAGTTCATGTATGTGAACGAAACCCCCATTGATGGTCATCGGATCGGCTCATAACAATTCTGCCTAGAAAGCAGCCATCCCTCATTTCAGGGTGCCGCGCTGAGAGGATGAACGATCTCATGAATGCGCCGAATAAGCAAAACGATGCCTCCGAACCTTGGACCTGGCCGGATAGTGTCTGGCAGCAAAAGATTCAGAAGGTGCGCGCCGGGCGCTCCCTGAGACCGGCGAAATGGAAAAACGGCGCGCGCATGGCAGTGGCATTGTCCTTCGATTCCGATCACGAGACCATGGAGCTGAAAAACGGGGGCATGTCCTTCGGCACGATGAGCCGCGGCCAGTACGGCGCCCGTGCCGGCATGCCGCGCATCCTGCGCCTGCTCGAAAAATATGCCGTGCCTGCCTCCTTCTTCATGCCTGCCGTCTCGGCGATGATCAATGCGGAAGAAGTCAAGACCGTGGTTTCGTCGGGCCACGAGCTTGGAATCCATAGCTGGATCCACGAGTTCAATTCCCGTCTCGACGAGATGACGGAACGGGATCTGGCGCTGCGTGCCGCCGACACGCTCGAACGCCTGTCCGGTATCCGCCCGGTCGGCATGCGCACCGCATCCTGGGATTTCAGCCCCCATACGCTGAAGATCGCCCGCGAGATGGGCTTGCTCTACGACAGCTCGCTGATGGCCGACGAGGAGCCTTACGAACTCCTGGAGGACGGCGAGCCGACCGGCGTGGTGGAAATCCCGGTCGAATGGATCCGCGACGACGCGCCTTACGTGGCGATGGACCGGATGACCGGTGCGCGCCCCTATGGCGGTCCGGCCATGGTGTTGGACATTTTCGCCCGCGAACTCGAAGTCGCCTGGGAAGAAAGCGGGCTGTTCCAGCTCACCATGCACCCGCATCACGTCGGGCACCGTTCGCGCATTTTCATTCTGGAAGAGATCATTCGGCTCGCCAGGTCGAAGGGCGACATTTGGTTCTGCACCCACGCGGAACTGGCCCGCTACTGTGCCGACGAGGCCGGGCTCAAGACCGCCGAGAGGGCGGCATAAACAGCTCTTTCAATACAGCAGCAACAACAATGAGGGTAAGGAACATGTCTGCCAAATTCGCATCCATAGGCGCCATAGTGTTGGCGCTCACCGCGTCGACCGCGCTTGCGCAAACCAAGGATACGCTGACCATCGATCTGCCGAACGATGCGGCGACACTCGATCCGCATCTGCAGTGGAATACCGACAGCTACTCCATCTACCGCAATATCTTCGACAACCTGCTGACCCGCGATGCGAAGGGCGAGATCGTTCCGCAGATCGCCAAGTCCTGGAAATATCTGGACGACAAGACGATCGAATTCCAGATCCGCGACGACGTGACGTTCCAGGACGGCACGAAGCTGACCGCAGAGGACGTCGCCTTCTCGATCAACCGCATCATCGATCCGAAGCTGAAGAGCCCGCAGCTCTCGCAGTTCGACCAGATCGCCAAGGCGGAGGCGGTGAGCCCGACCGTCGTCAAGATGACCACCAAGTCGGCCTATCCGGCGCTGCTTGCCCAGCTTGTCAAGCTTTCGATCGTGCCGAAGGCCTATGTCGAAAAGGTCGGCGACCAGGAATTCAACGTCAAGCCGATGGGTTCCGGCCCCTACAAGATGGCCAACTGGCAGAAGGGTGTTCAGACCGAGCTCGAAGCCTATGCCAGCTACTGGCGCACCAAGCCGCCGTTCCAGAAGGTGGTCTTCCGGACCGTGCCCGACGTCTCGACCCGTATCGCCGACCTGAAGACCGGCAAGGCCGATCTCGTCCGCGACGTGCCGCCGGACCAGGCCGAAAGCATCAAGAGCGACAGCAATTCTCAGGTCCTCTCGGTTCCGACCGAGCGCATCGGCTACCTGTTCATCAATGCGCAGGGTGGCGTTACCAAGGACGTCCGCGTCCGCCAGGCGATCGCCTATGCGATCGACCGCCAGGCGCTTGTCGAAGCGCTGCTCGAAGGTTACGGCAAGCCGGTGGAAGTCCTCGGCGCCGAACCGGTCTTCGGTTATACCGACAAGGTCAAGGGTTACGAATACAATCTCGACAAGGCGAAGGAACTGGTGAAGGCAGCGGGCGCGGAAGGCGCCACGGTCGAATTCCTGACCTCCCCGGCCTATAGCCGGGCGACCGTCGAGGCGATCCAGCAGATGGTCAACGAGACCGGCCTCAAGGTTGAAATCTCCTCGAGCGACCAGGCAACCTTCCTGAAGCGCCGCCAGGGCGATCCGGCCAATGCCGGCGGTCTTGCCTTCGGCGCCTGGTCCTGCGCCTGCCAGGACGTCGACGGGGTGATTTTCCCGCTGTTCCGTACCGGCAGCATCTGGGCCAAGTATTCGAACCCCAAGTTCGATGAGGCGGTCGACAAGGCGCGCGTCATCCTCGATCAGAAGGAGCGCCTGAAGCTCTACGAACAGGCCTACCAGATCTTGAAGGACGACGTGCCGGGCATGGGCCTCTATCAGGCCTATGCGCTCTATGGTGCGAACAAGAAGCTGAAGTGGCAGCCGACCGCCAACGAAGCCATGTTCGTCACCGACATGAGCTGGCAGCAGTAACAGACGGATAACGCGACCATGTTGAGATACGCCGTCGAACGATTGATACAGGCGATCATTGCGATCTTCGGCGTTCTCACCATCGTCTTCGTCGTCATGCACCTCTCGGGCGATCCGACCCTGCTGCTGGTGCCGCAGGACGCATCGGCCGAGATGATCGCCCAGTTGCGCAGCCAGCTCGGTTTCGACCGGCCGATTTGGGTGCAGTATCTGGAATATTTGGGTGGCCTTGCGCATTTCGACTTCGGCATTTCCGTCGTCCAGCGGGTGCCGGCATTCGATATAGTCGTTTCACGCGTGCCGTATACGGCGATGCTCGCCGCCGGGGCACTGGTGGTGGCGATCGGCATGGGCATTCCGGCCGGCATCGTCATGGCGACACGCCGCGGCGGCTGGCTCGAACGGCTGCTGACCGCGATCGTCGTCACCGGCCAGAGCGTGCCGACCTTCCTGTCCGGGATCGTGCTGATTTTCCTTTTCGGGGTGACGCTGCGCTGGCTGCCGACCTCCGGCTCGGGCGATTTCGCATCGCTGATCATGCCTTCCATCGCCCTTGGGGCGATCTCCATGTCGACCTTCGCCCGCATGACACGGATTTCGATCATCGACGAACTCGGCAAGGACTATGTCAGGGCAGGGCGCGCCCGCGGCCTGTCTCTCGGCTCCGTCGTGTCCCGTCATGTGCTGCGCAATGCGGCGATCCCGGTGATCACCATCGCCGCGCTCGAAATCGGCAACCTGCTTGCGGGCGCGGTCATCGTCGAGACCGTCTTTGCCTGGCCGGGCATCGGCCAGCTTGCCATCCAATCCATCCAGTCGCGCGATTTCCTGGTCGTCCAGGTGATCGTGCTCCTGATTTCCTTCGTTTATGTGCTGACCAGCGTGATTGCGGATTTCGTCTACGCGCTTGTCGATCCGCGCATCCGTCTGGCCCGATAGGAGAAGGCTTTGAGTACCGCCGTCATCGCTCTTCGCCAACGCCTTCGCCGCATCCCCATTTCGGTCATCCTCGTGTCGATCGTTTTCCTGGTGATCGTGCTTCTGGCGATCTTCGCGCCCTGGGTGGCGCCAGCCGACCCCAATCGGCAGAACCTGCTGGGACGCCTGAAGCCGCCGGGCTTCGAGATGCGAGGTATCACCTACTGGCTCGGTACCGACGATCTCGGCCGCGATCTCTTGTCGCGCACGCTGTATGGGGCAGGGGTCTCGCTGTCGGTCGCGGTGCTTTCTGTGGTCGTCTCGTCGCTGGTCGGCGTGACGCTCGGCATGATCGCCGGCTGGTTCCGCGGCAAGATCGAGATCCTCATCATGCGGCTCGTCGACATCATGATGTCGATCCCGGCGATCCTGCTCGCGGTGCTCACCGTCGCGGTGCTCGGTCCCGGCTTCCTGAAGCTGGTGCTGGTTCTCGGCCTCACCCGCTGGCCGCGCTATACGCGCGTCGCCTATGCCCAGACGCTGCAGGTGGCGAACCTGCCGTTCATCAAGGCGTCCGAGCTCGCCGGGGCAGGGGCCGCGCGCATTCTCTTCCATCACATCCTGCCGAATATCGCAGGCCCGGTGCTGATCGTCGCCACCGCCGAATTCGGCCTGATGATCCTGATGGAAGCCGGCCTTTCCTTCCTCGGCCTCGGCATCCAGCCGCCGGCTTCGAGCTGGGGTTCGATCATGAGCGTCGGCCGTCAATATATCGAACGGGCCTGGTGGATCGTCGCTTTTCCCGGCGCCTGTCTCTTCCTGCTCGTCTTTTCCGTCAACGTGCTTGGCGACTGGTTACGAGACCAGCTCGACCCACGTTCCCGTAGCCGTTGAGGTTTCAAGTCATGGAATTCGAAAACAAGACCATCGTCATCACCGGCGCAGCCGGCATTTTCGGCCGCTGGATCGCCGCCTATTTCGCTCGGGAAGGCGCGCGCCTCTGCCTCAGCGACGTCCGCATGGACGGCCTGGAAAAGGCGGTTTCCGAACTCGACCTCGACCGTTCCAAGGTTCTTCTGCATGCGACCGAGCTGACCAGCGACGCCTCGATGCTCGAACTCGTCGATCTCGTGAAGCGAGAATGGAAGGCGCCGGACATCCTCGTCAACAATGCCGGCATCTACACCCGCTTCAGCCTGCTCGACATGGAATTCTCCGACTGGGACCGCGTCTTCGGCGTCAACCTGCGTGCGCCCTTCGTGCTGTCGCGCGAGTTCGCCAAGCTGATGATCGCGGAAGACAAGGCCGGTTCGATCGTCAACATTTCTTCGGGTGCTGCCCGCAAGATGACCCAGAACGGCGTTCCCTACTGCACGTCGAAGACGGCTATCGAACGTCTGTCCAAGGGATTCGCCATGGAGCTCGCCGAATACGGCATCCGCGTCAACGTCGTCGAGCCGGGGTTCGCGCCGGGCAGCGAGGTGAGCGAGCTTTCCGACGACTACGTCACCAACATGCTGAAGAACATTCCGCTCGGCCGCGCCAGCGGGCCGGAGGATGCGCCGGGCGCGATCGCCTATCTCTGCTCGGAAAAGGCAGCCTTCATCACCGGCGCCGTGATCAGCGTCGACGGCGGCAATTCGATCGGCAATTACAAACGCCCCGAACGGGCGAAGACGGCAGGCTGAGGAGAGATGATGGACGCCGCCACGCTGCTGCTTTCCGTCGACAGGCTGACCATCGATATCGGTGGCGCCAATGTCGTCGACGACGTCTCCTTCACGGTCGCGCCCGGCAAGGTCATGGCGCTGGTGGGCGAGTCGGGCTGCGGCAAGTCGTTGACCTCCTATGCCATGCTCGGCCTACTGCCGCCGGCGGCCCGGCGCACCGCCGGCCGGATCATGCTCGAAAACACCGACCTTGCGGCGCTTTCCGAGCGGCAGTTCCGCAAGGCGCGCGGAAAAGACATCTCGATCATCTTCCAGGAACCGAGCGCATCGCTCGACCCGCTGACGACAGTCGGTTCGCAGATTGCCGAGGCTTACCGGGTCCACCACGGCGTCTCCAGGACGGAGGCCTATGAAAAGGCGCGGCAGATGCTGGTCGATGTCGGCATCCCCGACCCGACACGGCGGCTGGACCAGTATCCGTTCGAACTCTCCGGCGGCATGTGCCAGCGCATCATGATCTCGATCGCGCTGATCTGCGGCCCGCGCGTGCTGGTCGCCGACGAGCCGACCACGGCGCTCGACGTGACGATCCAGGCGCAGATCCTCGACCTGATGAAAAAGCTGGTCGCCGAGCGCGGCACCGCGATCGTGCTGATCACCCACGACATGGGCGTGGTCGCCGACATCGCCGACGAGGTGGCGGTCATGTATGCCGGCCGCATCGCCGAAATCGCTCCGGTGCACGATCTCTTCCGGCAGCCGAAACATCCCTATACGGCGCTGCTGCTGGCCAGCGTTCCCAAGCTCGATGATGCCCCGAAGGCGGACCTCGCGACCATCGAGGGGACGGTGCCGACGCCGAACGAATTCGGCGTCGGCTGCCGTTTTGTCGACCGCTGTCCGCTTGCGACCGACAAGTGTCGCACCGAACAGCCGCCGCTCTTCGATTGCGGCGCAGGGCATCGCTCGGCCTGCTGGCATATCGACCGCATGGCAGAAATCCGCGGGGTAGCGGCATGAGCGAGCAGCAGAATGTCCTCGAAATCCGCGACGTCGCGGTGCATTTCGGCGGCCGCGGCGGGCTGCTCGGCAAGGCCGGCCCGGTGGTCAAGGCCGTCAACGGCGTCGATCTCGATATCGCCCGCGGCGAGACGGTGGCGCTGGTCGGCGAATCCGGTTGCGGCAAGTCGACGCTTTCCAACACCATCGTCGGTCTCCAGGCTCCCGTTTCGGGAAGCGTGCGCATCAGCGGCGACGAGGTGGTCGGCGCCGACCGAAAGAAGCTCAACGATATCCGCCGCAACGTGCAGATGATTTTCCAGGATCCTGCATTGTCGCTCGATCCGCGCTCGACCGTTGGCGCCACGATCGGCGAACCGCTGATCGTGCGCGGCATCGCAAAGGGCAGGGCGCTCAAAGAACGTGTCGCGACGCTCCTCCAGCAGGTCGGCCTGAGGCCGGAGCATGCGGACCGTTATCCGCACCAGTTTTCCGGCGGCCAGCGGCAGCGTGTGGTGATTGCAAGAGCGCTCGCCCTTGAGCCGGATCTGCTCATCTGCGACGAACCGGTCTCGGCGCTCGACGTTTCGGTGCGCGCCCAGATCCTCAACCTGCTGGTGGCGCTGCAGAAGCGCACCGGCGTCTCCTACCTGTTCGTCAGCCACGATCTCGGCGTGGTCCGGCATATCTGCGACCGGGTCGTCGTCATGTATCTTGGCCGTTTCGTCGAAATGGCCGACCGCGACACGTTCTTCGCCAATCCGAAACATCCCTATACGAAGGCGCTGATGTCGGCGGTGCCGGAAGCCGATCCCGTCGTGCAGCGCTCGAAGGAGCGGCTGATCCTGGGCGGGGAACTGCCGAGCCCGGCCAACATCCCGTCCGGCTGTGCCTTCCATACGCGCTGTCCGCTGGCGACCGAAATATGCTCTAAAGAGCGGCCGGAACTGACGCCGCGCGCCGATGGCGCCCGCGTCGCCTGTCACCATGCCTAAAAGCCGTTACTGAGAGATGGAAATGACCGACGTCCAGGTACACGAAACCCTCCGGCTTGCCGGCCTCGATGCCGAGGCGGAAATCCGCATCGACCGCTGGGGCATTCCGCATATCAGGACGGCAAACGAAAAGGACCTGTTCTTCGTCCAGGGGTTTAACGCCGCGCGTGACCGGCTCTGGCAGCTCGACCTCTGGCGCAAACGCGGCCTCGGTCTGCTTGCCGCCGATTTCGGCCCCGGCTATCTTGCGCAGGACCATGCCGCCCGGCATTTCCTCTATCGCGGCGACATGGCGAAGGAATGGGTATCCTATGCGCCCG
Organism: Neorhizobium sp. 2083; assembly: GCF_031455615.1. Lineage (NCBI taxonomy): Bacteria > Pseudomonadati > Pseudomonadota > Alphaproteobacteria > Hyphomicrobiales > Rhizobiaceae > Neorhizobium > Neorhizobium sp. 2083. The sequence goes on from NZ_JAVDTC010000003.1 coordinate 506,554, forward strand.
ATACCCAGGCAATCTGCACCGCCTTTGCTGCGGGCATCAACGCTTACGTCGCACTCTGCGAGGCCGACCCCGAACGTCTTCCCCCCGAATTCGCCCTCTTCGGCACCAGGCCGTCGCGCTGGCAGCCTTCGGATGTGGTGCGCATCCGCAGCCACGCACTGACCCGCAACGGCATTTCCGAAATCCTGCGCGCCAACATCATGGCGCTGGCGGATGCCGAGACCGATCTGCTGCGGTTCGAACTCGATCCTCCCGTCTCGCCGAAACCGGAGGAGGGGATCTCGCTTGCCGATATTCCGCTCGCGGCGACGCGCCTGTTCAAGCTTGCCACAGCCGCGGTTACCTTCGACAAGGCCCGGCTTGCCGCCAGTCTCGATGACGTCTGGACGTGGACCGAAGTCACCGACCTTGGCGATATCGTGCAGGCGATTGCGGAGGAGGGGTCCAACAATTGGGCGGTGCACGGCTCGCGCACCAAGACCGGCCGGCCGATCCTCGCCAGCGACCCGCACAGGGCGCATGCCGTGCCGTCACTACGGTACCTCGTCCACCTCGAAGCCCCCGGCCTCAACGCTATCGGAACCGGCGAACCGACGGCGCCCGGGATTTCGCTCGGCCATAACGATCGCACCGCCTTCGGCCTCACCATCTTCGGTGCGGACCAGGAGGACGTTTATGTCTACGAGACGAAGGACGGCGATCCGGAATGCTATCGTTATGGCGACGGGTGGGAGAAGATCATCCGCATTAAGGAGAGTTTCGCGGTCAAGGGCCATCCCGAGCAGACGCTGACGCTTTCCTTCACCCGCCATGGGCCGATCCTCCACGAGAACCCGAAGATCCGCCAGGTCATCGCCATGCGTTCCGTCTGGCTGTCGCCCGGCTCCGCTGCCTATCTCGGCAGCCTCTCCTATATGCGCAGCCGTTCGGTGCAGGCGTTTTCGCAGACGCTCGGATGCTGGGGGACGCCTTCGGTCAATCATGTCAGTGCTGATATTGACGGCAATATCGGCTGGTTCACGGCAGGTTTCACGCCGGTGCGCCGCAACTGGGAAGGGCTGCTGCCGGTGCCGGGCCATGGCAGTCATGAATGGGACGGCTTCCTGCCTGCCGAGCAGCTGCCGCGTGCCTACAATCCCGCCGACGGTTTCGTGGCTTCCGCCAACGAGATGAACCTGCCTGCCGACCGTGACCCGAAGGCTCCGTCGATCGGGCATGAATGGGCGGAGGTCAGCCGCGCCCAGCGGATCAAATCGGTTCTGCGTGCCGATCCCGAACACACGCTGGCGGCGTCAATGGCGCTGCAGACCGATGTTCATTCCCGCCCGGCCGCGACCATTTGCGCCGTGCTGCAGGAGGTCGCCGGCCGTCAACCACTGGATGACCGTGGGGAACGTGCGGCGAGGCTGTTTGCTGGCTGGGATTATCGGCTGGAAGCGGCAAGTGCCGCAGCTGCGCTCTTCGAAGTGTGGTGGATGAAGCATCTGCGGCCGGCGCTGCTGGCAAGGTTCGCACCGAACCCGACCGTCCGCCAATTGCTGCTGCCCGGCGATGTCGATCGCATGCTGGCTCTGCTCGGCGATCCCGGCACGCTTTGGGATGTCTCTGAACGCGACGCCATGCTGCTGTCGACGCTTTCCGCCGGCTTTGCCGATTGTGAAAACCGACTGGGCGCCGACCCGGCAGCGTGGCGTTGGGGCGACATGCACCGCGCGCTCTTCGAACACGCGACCAGCCACATCAAGACGAAAGAGGCGACGGACGACCCCGATGACTGGAACGTCGGCCCGCTCCCGCTCGGCGGCAGCCGCTCGACACCGATGCATGCCGGCTACCGGATGGGTGATTTCGGCGTCAACGCCGGCGCCTCCGTGCGCCTCGTGATGGATGTCGGCGACTGGGACAACAGCGTCTGCATCAATGCGCCCGGCCAATCCGGCGATCCGCGCTCAACCCATTACGGCGACCTCGCCGATCCATGGTCGAAAGGCGAATACGTGCCGCTCCTCTACAGCGATGTCCGCGTCACCCAGGAAACCATCCACCGCATCACGCTCCTGCCAGCCTGAACGGCCGCCAGCCACGTGACCTATGCCGCATTTCCTGCTTGAATCCATTGCCATGCCGGTTACGGCAGTTTCGCGCAGAGTGCCTCCAGCTCCCTGACGAAGGCCATCACCACGGGCCGCAGGACGCTCCGGCGTCGATAGGCAATGCCTATATTGCGGGTCCACGTCCGGCTGTCGAGCTTCAGAGCCACAAATTGCGCGCCGCGTCCCTGCATGAACACGCTCGTGCGGGTAAGATAACTCAGCCATTGCGAGCCTGCGATCATCGACATCTGGAAGGTTGAAGAGGTCGTTTCGCAGATCGCAAGAGGGCGGGGAAGTTGCGCGGTGGCGAACAGGGCCTCGAGCGCGAGGCGGTCCGGTTCGGGCCGGGCCGGGATCACCCATCGATATTCCGTCAGATCCGCAAGGGTGACCTTCGGCATCCTCACCAGCTCATTGCTCCTGTCGGCGACGATGTCGACCGGAATTTCAAGCAGATTGAGAAATTCGATCTCTTCGGAAATCTCTTTGGGCCGTGTCATCACGGCAATGTCGATCGCGCCGTTGAGGAGGGACGCATAAAGCGCCGAGCTCAGTTCCTCGTTAAGGGAAACATCGACTTCCGGTTGGGCTTTGAGAAATCGCTTGATGGCGGTCGGTACGATTTCCCGCATTGCCGTCGTGACCGCACCGATGCGCAGCCGGCCTCGACGGGCACCGCGCATGGCGTCCAGCTCGTTCCGCGCCTCGTCCGTCAAGGAGAGCACGAGTTCCCCATATTCGATCAGTCGCTGACCATAGTCGGTGGGCTTGACGCCCCAGGGGCCGCGATCCAGAAGGCGAACGCCCAGTGACTCTTCCAGCGCACGAATGCTCTTGCTGAGTGCCGGCTGCGTCACATTCAGCCTCTCGGCTGCGACCCCGAAACTGGCATAACGCGCCACCAGGACCAGATTCCTCAGCTGCCTCAGATCCATCGTTTTTCCAGCCGCATATCCAATAACTTCCGGTTATCCAAAGATCTTCTCATGTCGACTTCGTCCCGAAGCAAGGCAGCTCCGTCGTTGGATTGGGCAGGATTGTAAAAATTTCGACGTGCGCGCTGCGATATCATTATAACTAAAATTCATCATAGGCGACCATTTAGTTTCTTGCCGATACCAGTCGCTTTGGCCAAGATCGACCCCAATAACCGGCGACAATGCTGGATGGGAACGACGATGAACACGGTCACGGCGCAGAGAGCCCGTCAAATGGGCAAGCACCGAAAACCATTCCGGATACTGTCCGAGTGGGCGGCCGGCGCCGGCAATTTCAGTCCGCTTGCCTATCGCCGCGGTGAAGATGCGTTCTCCGATATCACCGCGTGCATGATCGCCGGGATGAACGACGTTTCGACCGGTTCCGTCATCAACGCCGTCGCGGAAGACGGATCGGGGCAATGTTTCGCGTTCGGAGCGTCTGGCAGGATGAGCGCACCCTATGCCGCCCTGATCAACGGAACCGCGGCCCACGCGCTTGATTTCGACGACAATTTCGCGCCCGCCTTTACCCATGCGACGGCTGTTCTGGCCCCTGCGCTTTTGTCGCTGGTGGCCGGCCGCGGGATCGGTGGGGCCGCGCTTATTGACGCATTCATCGTCGGGCTGGAGCTTCAGGGGCGCATTGGTCGCCTCATGCAGCCCGCTCATTATGAGCGCGGCTGGCACTCGACCTCGACGATCGGCACTATCGGCACCGCCGGGGCCTGCGCGCGGCTGCTTGGCGCCACTCCGGACCAGGTGCTCGCCGCAATGAGCGCGGCAACCAGCATGGCAGCCGGTTCGAAGCTGCAGTTCGGTTCGATGATGAAGCCGATCCATGCGGGGCTTGCAGCTAAGAACGCCGTTCTTGCGGCCCGCTTCGCTATGGCCGGTATCGGAGCCAACGACGACCCGCTTGCCGGCGACTGGGGTTTTGCGGCGCTGACCGGCGCCGGCAATATCGATGCCGAAGTCATGATGGACCGTCTCGGCGAGGCGCTGGAAATCGAGACGAGCGGATTGCTCGCAAAGCGTTTTCCCTGCTGTGGGGCGATCCATCGCAGCATCGATGCCCTGGAGATCCTGCGGAACGAACCGGGCTTCTTGCCGGAGGCGATCGAACGGATCGAGACGTTTCTGCCGGAAATGGCAAAACGGAACCTGCGCTTCGACCGTCCAGACGATGAAATGGAGGCGCGGTTCAGCGGCACCTATTGCCTGGCCCGAATGCTGGTCGACGGAGCGCTGGAACTCGGGCATTTCACGCCGGAAGGTGTGCGGGATGAACGGATTGCCGCCTGGCTGCCTCGTATCCGTCTGGTCGCTTACGACAATGCCCTGATGGTCGACGGCGCGAATTTCAAGGCGACCACGCGGATCTATCGGAAAGACGGCGGGATCATGGAGGCGACGGTCAGCCATCCGAAGGGTTCGCCGGAGAACCCGCTGAACGGCGCCGATCTGTTGGCAAAGTTCCAGACCTGCTGCGCCTGGAGCGGCCATGCGGCAGCGGCCGAACCGCTCTTCGAACTCGCGGAGTCGCTTGGAACGGCAATCGACGTCGGTGAAGTCATGGCGGGGATCGAGAGGACCCTGCGCATCCAATAACCGGCCCATCAGGGCCAATCGGTAAATGGGAACGTCTTCGAAGAAACACAAAAACGAAGACAGAAAATGGAGTGAACCATGAATTTCGTGAAAACCAGGCTGGCCGCTTCGGCAGCCTTCCTGCTTATGGGTGCATTGTCTCTTTCCGCGGCGGATCTGAAGATCGGCGTCAAATCCGAACCGTCCTCGCTCGATCCGCAGTTCCACGTTCTGGTGCCGAACATGCAGGTGACCTTCGCCATGTTCGATCCGCTTGTGATGATGGACCCCAAGCTGGTGCCGCAGCCGGCGCTGGCCGCGAGCTGGAAGGCGACCAGCGATACTGTCTGGGAATTTTCGCTGCGGAAGGACGCAAAATTCTCCGACGGCTCGCCGCTGACCGCCGACGACGTGGTTTTCACGTTCGACCGCATTCCGAAGGTTCCGAACAGTCCGACGGCTTTCACGCTGTTCACCCGCCAGATCGCCAAGGTGGAGGCGGTCGATGCGCACACGGTGCGCATCGCCACGAAGCAGCCCTATCCCCTGCTGGTTACCGACATCGCCAACCTGCCGATCCTCTCGAAGGCGGCAGCATCCGGTCCGGCTCCGGAAGGCAAGACGACCGTCGAGTTCAACCGCGGCGAAGGACTTGTCGGCACCGGTCCGTTCAAGTTCGTGTCCTGGCAGAAGGGTGCGGACCTGGTTCTGGAGCGTAATCCGAATTACTGGGGCAAGCCGGCGGCATGGGACAAGGTGATCTATCGCCCGATGACCAATCCGGCGGCCCGCGCTGCCGCGCTCCTCTCCGGCGACATCGACATGATGGAAGACCCGCCGACGACGGACCTGGAGCAGTTCAAGACCAACCCCAAGCTGTCGGTGGCGGAAGCCCCCGGCACGCGCATCGTCTATATTGCCCTGGACCAGAAGGGTGAACCGAGCCCCGGCATTCCCGCCCAGGGCAACAAGAACCCGCTGATGGACAAGCGGGTCCGCGAAGCGCTTTCGCTGGCCATCGATCGCAAGGCGATCGCCGAACGGGTGATGGGCGGCGTCGCCGTCGCCACCGGAGACCTGCTGCCCGAGCCGATGTTCGGCGCGGTCAAGGCACGACAGGCCGCACCGGCGGTCGATACCGCCAAGGCCAAGGCCCTGCTTGCGGAAGCGGGCTATCCCAACGGCTTCCAGATAACGCTCGGCACGCCGAACGGCCGCTACGTCAACGACGCCCGCGTGGCGCAGACGATCGCTGCCATGTGGACGCGAGCCGGCGTCAAGGCCGAGGTCGCCGCTGCGGCTCCGCCGGTCTTCTTCAAGAGCCGCGACAATTTCGAATACAGCGCCTATCTCGCGGCATGGGGCAATTCCACCGGGGAGATGTCCACCACGCTGCGGTCGCTGGTCGGAACCCGCGAGCCGTCCAAGGGGTCGGGCACGTCGAACGGCGGGCGTTATTCCAATCCGGAGCTCGACGCGCTTCTCGACAAGGCATCCGCCACGATGGACGACAAAGCCCGGAAAGAACTGCTGCAGAAGGCAGACGAGATGGTCCTGTCCGACTACGGCATCATCCCGGTTCATTTCGAAGTGCCGGTCTGGGCGCTGCGCAAGGGCCTGAGCTACGCTGCCCGCGCCGATCAGTATACCCTGCCTCAGGACGTCACGTCCGCGAAGTAAATCAGAATTCCGGCCTGCTTGGCGACGAGCAGGCCGGAACATGCGAAAGAAGGACAGGCAGGTGCCCGTTTTCATCATCAACCGGCTGTTTCAGGCGATCGGCGTGATCCTCGTCATGTCGGTACTGGTCTTTGTCGGCCTTTACCTGATCGGCGATCCGACCTCGATGCTGGTCAGCCCCGAGGCGACGGAGATCGAACGGCAGGCTCTGCGCAAGGCGCTTGGCCTCGATCAATCGATATGGGTTCAATACCTGACGTTTCTCGGCAATGCCGCGCACGGCGATTTCGGCCGCAGCTTTCTCACCGGCCAGCCGGCACTGCAATTGATCGTCGAACGCATGCCCGCAACCGTCGAACTCGTGGTCGTCGCCATGACGTTTTCGGTCGTCGTCGGCGTTCCGCTCGGCATTTTCGCGGGGCTGCGACCGAAGGCGCCGTCCAGCAAGGCGATCATGACGGGCTCGATCCTCGGTTTCAGCCTGCCGAATTTCTGGATCGGTCTGATGCTGATCATGCTGTTTGCGGTCTATCTCGGCGTCCTGCCGGCCTCGGCGCGCGGGGAAACCGTCAATGTCGGCCCGGTCGCGCTCAGCATATTGACGCTTGACGGCTGGCAGCATCTGGCGCTGCCGGCGCTGACGCTCGGCCTTGCCAAGGCCGCGCTGATCATCCGCGTCACGCGGGCGGCCACCCGCGAGGTCCTGCCGATGGATTACATCAAGTTCGCCCGCGCCAAGGGACTGCGCCCCTCCCGCATTCTCAACGTCCATCTGCTGAAGAACATCCTGATCCCGATCGTTACCGTCGCGGGTCTGGAATTCGGCCAGGCCATCGCGTTTGCGGTGGTCACCGAGAGCGTCTTCTCCTGGCCCGGGATGGGAAAGCTGCTGATTGATTCCATCATCACCCTCGATCGTCCCGTGGTCGTCGCCTACCTCGTCATGATGGTGTTTTTCCTGGTGATCCTGAACCTCGTCATCGACATCCTCTACATGGCGATCGACCCGAGTGCCCGCGAAAAGGTGCGCGACTGATGAGCACGCCAGTGACCGTTTCACCCACTGCGGATGTCGAGGAATCGCCCTTCCGCCGCTTCCTGGTTCAGTTCAGGGAAAACAGGCTGGCCATGGCCGGACTGATCCTGATGATCCTGCTTGCGATCCCTGCCGTCGCGGCGCCGTGGATCGCGCCCCAGAACCCTTACGATATCGGCGCGCTCGACATTCTGGATTCGCAGATGCCGCCCGGCAGCGTCGCCGAGGTCAGCGGCATCACCTACTGGCTCGGCACCGACAGCCAAGCCCGCGACGTTCTTTCTGCCGTTCTCTACGGCATGCGAACGAGCCTGCTGGTCGCCTTCCTGTCCGTAACCGTATCGCTCCTGATCGGTGCGACGGTCGGCCTTTGCGCCGCCTATTTCGGCGGCTGGCTGGATGCCCTGTTGATGCGTATCGTCGATATCCAGCTTTCCTTCCCGGCGATCCTGGTGGCGCTGGTCATGCTTTCGGTCCTCGGCCAGGGGCTGGACAAGGTGATCATCGCGCTCATCGTCGTGCAATGGGCCTATTTTGCCCGGACCGTCCGCGGCACCGCTCTTGTCGAGCGCAATCGCGAATACGTTCTCGCAGCCCGCTGCCTTTCGCTCGGCTGGCGGCGCATCATCGCCCGCCACCTCCTGCCGAACTGTCTTCCGCCGCTGATCGTCATCGCGACGATCGATCTTGCGAACGCCATCGCACTGGAGGCGACGCTTTCCTTCCTCGGCGTCGGCGTTCCGGTCACGCAGCCGTCGCTCGGCATGCTGATCGCCAACGGCTTCGAATTCATGCTGTCCGGTCAGTACTGGATTTCGTTCTTCCCGGGGATCGCGCTGGCCCTCGCCATCGTCGGCATCAATCTCGTGGGCGATCATCTTCGCGACATTCTCAACCCGAGGAACGCCCAGTGATGGACGTGAGCAGCATGCAAACAACCGCGATGACGCGACAGGAGCCACTGCTCTCGATCAAGGGCTTGAAAACCCATTTCGCCACGAGAGCAGGCGTTGTGAAAGCGGTCGACGGCGTCGATATCGAACTCGGTCGCGGCGAGATCCTGGGGCTTGTCGGCGAGTCCGGTTCCGGCAAGTCGATCACCGGCTTCTCCATTCTGGGTCTGATCGATCCGCCCGGCCGTATCGTAGACGGCAGCATCGATTATGACGGCCTCGACCTGGTTTCGATGGGTGAGGAGGCACGCCGGCGACTGCGCGGCAACGACATCGCGATGATCTTCCAGGATCCGTCGATGACCCTCAATCCTGTCCTGCGCATCGACACGCAGCTGATCGAAACGGTCCAGGCTCATGCGGAAGTCAGCACGGCCGAAGCCCGTCAGCGGGCGAGGGATGCGCTGGTGCAGGTCGGGATTCCATCTCCCGACGAGCGCCTGAAAGCCTATCCTTACGAACTTTCCGGCGGCATGCGGCAGCGTATCGCCATCGCCATCGCTCTCATCAACAAACCGAAGCTCATTATCGCGGACGAGCCGACGACCGCGCTCGACGTGTCGATCCAGGGCCAGATCATCTATGAGGTGAAGCAGCTTTGCCGCAGGACAGGCACCGCGCTCATCTGGATCACCCACGATCTCGCGGTCGTTGCGGGTCTCGCTGATCGGATCTCGGTCATGTATGCCGGCCGCATCGTCGAGACAGGTACAACGGCAGACGTGATCGAGAGGCCTCTGCATCCCTACACAAAAGGCCTGATCGACTCCGTTCCCTCGCATGCCACGCGGGGCCACAGACTTCACCAGATCAAGGGCATGACGCCGTCGCTGCTCAACCTGCCCAAGGGCTGCGCCTTTCGTGAACGATGCGAAAAGGCGACGCCCGAATGCCTGGTCGCGCCCGAACCGACCTTGTTGCCGGGCGGGAGATCGGTGCGCTGCTGGAACCCAGCCCTATGAGACAGGATATGACGACAGAAGAAGTCCGGCAGGAGCCGATGCTGGAACTGCGATCCCTCGCCAAGACGTTCACCAAGCCGGTCGGCGTTGCCGGGCACATCGCCAACCTCTTTGGTGCCGGGGTCAAGAGGATCGACGTGCGCGCCGTTGCGGGTATCGATCTTTCCATCGGAAAGGGGGAGGTCGTCGGGATCGTCGGCGAGTCCGGCTGCGGCAAGTCCACGGTGGCCCGGATGATCGCGGGCATCAGCAGCATCAGCGCCGGCACCATCAGCTACAAGGGCGTTTCGTCCGCGGCGATGACGCCCGAGCAGCGGCGGGATTTTGCGCTGAGCGTCCAGATGATTTTTCAGGATCCGTTCGCCTCGCTCAATCCGCGCATGCGGGTGATCGATATCATCGGTGAAGCGCCGGTCGCTCACGGGCTCATCCGCAAGGCCGAGCAGCGGGCCTATGTCGTCGACCTCATGGAAAAAGTCGGGCTTTCCGGCGCCTATGCCAACCGTTATCCGCACCAGTTTTCCGGCGGCCAGCGGCAGCGCATCGGCATTGCCCGTGCCCTCGCGGTAAAGCCGTCGCTGATCATCTGCGACGAGGCGGTCGCGGCGCTCGACGTATCGATCCAGGCTCAGGTGCTGAACCTCTTCATGGATCTGCGTGACGAGCTCGACCTGACCTATCTGTTCATTTCGCACAATCTCGGCGTCGTCGAACATATCTCCGACCGGGTGGTCATCATGTATCTCGGCCGCGTGGTGGAAATCGCGCCGACCGAAGCGCTGTTTTCCACACCCGACCATCCCTATACGCGGCTGTTATTGGAGCAGTTGCCGGTGCTCGAAGCCGGCGAGCGCGACTACAAGCCGATCCAAGGCGAGCTGCCGTCGCCGCTCGATCCTCCATCCGGTTGTCCATTCCACCCGCGCTGCCCGAGCGCGATGGATCGCTGCAAGCGAGACGTTCCCGAACTCAAGGCGATTGGCCCTGGGCGCCTTTCAGCCTGTCATCTCAACGAAGCGGCCTGACCATGCAAACCTCTAAAACTGCCCCGCCCGCCGGAGACACCGCGATCCCGGCGCTTCTCGCCAGCGCGTCTTTTGGCGCGGCGATGAACTCTCTCGCCCAGACGCATGAGCGCTTCATCGGCGAACTGGTGACGCTCACCGAAATTCCGTCACCTCCCTTCAAGGAAGAAGTCCGCGGGCAGGCATACCGGGACATGCTGGAAGCTGCCGGCCTCATGGACGTGGCGATCGATTCCATCGGCAATGTCACAGGAGTCCGCCGGGGCAAGGTTTCCGGCGGGCGCATGATCGCGGTTTCCGCTCATCTCGATACCGTGTTTCCCGAGGGTACGGATGTTACTGTCCGGCGCGAGGGCTTTCGCCTTTCCGCGCCGGGCGTCGGCGACAATACCCGTGGCCTTGCCGTTATCCTCGCCTATCTGCGCGCACTCGATGCCGCCGGAATGGAGACCCGGGACGACATTCTTGTTCTGGCGAGCGTTGGCGAGGAAGGCGAGGGCGACCTGCGTGGCATGCGGCACTTCTTTGCCAATAGCGCCTATCGTGACCGCATCGCGGCTCTCGTATGCCTCGATGGCCCGACGCCGGCCAATACCGTCGTTTCGGCGGGAACGGGGTCGAAGCGCTACCGGGTGACGTTCCGAGGACCGGGCGGCCATAGCTTTGCCGATCACGGCATCGTCAATCCGATGATTGCCGCGGCCCGCGCGGTTGTGGAACTGGGGCGCCTTTCCTTGCCGGACGACCCGAAGACCACGTGCAGTTCCACGGTCATCAAGGGCGGCAGTTCCGTCAACGCCATCCCCGCAGAGGTTTCGCTGATGGTGGACCTGCGTTCCAATTCGGCCTTCGAGCTTGCCGATCTCGATGCCCGTTTTCGCGAGATCGTGCTGCAGTCCTGCCATGTCGAGAACGACAGCCGCTCCATCGAAAAGGGGATTATCGCAGTCGAGATCGCGTTGATCGGCGACCGGCCTGCCGGGGGCACCGTCGACGGTGAGCTGACGCGATCCGCGGCCGCTGCCATCGCGGCGATCGGTCAGGCTCCGGTGTTCAGCTCGTTTTCGACGGATGCCAATGTCGCCATGAGCCTCGGGGTTCCGGCCATTACCCTGTCCTGGGGAGGCAAAGGCGGCGACGCCCATTCGCTGACCGAATGGACCGACGTGGATCCGGCGACGACACTTCCGGAAATGTCGGTCGGGCTGGCCGTGCTGCTCGCCTGCGCGGGCGCCGATATCAAGTGATCGAGGAATGACCGATATGCGGGACGACAAGCCTGAAGCGACACGGCGCAACGATGTTCTCGACGCCGTCCACATTTCACGCTGCGCCGACGCCAAGGCCCAGGCCTTCATCGATCTCAGCGATCGCGTCTGGGGCATGCCGGAGCTGCGGTTCGAAGAGTTCCGCTCGGTCGAGGAGCATATTGCCGCCATGGAAGCCGAAGGTTTCCGGATCACACGCGACATTGCGGGAATGAAGACCGCTTTCATGGCGGAGGCTGGCGAGGGTGACGTCACCATCGGGTTCCTGGGAGAGTTCGATGCTCTGGCGGGGCTTTCGCAGGAAGCCGGCATCACGGAACAGCGGGCTGCCGAGCCGGGAGCCAACGGCCACGGATGCCATCACAATCTCCTGGGCGCCGCTTCGCTTCTTGCCGCGGTGGCGCTGCGGGATGCGCTCGCCGAAAGCGGCGTCAAGGCAAGGGTTCGCTATTATGGCTGCCCCGCCGAAGAAGGCGGGTCGGGCAAGACCTATATGGCGCGGGCCGGCGCATTCGACGACCTCGACGCCGCCTTCTGCTGGCACCCTTGCGTCTACAATGCCGTCATGTCCTCTTCGACGCTCGCCAATATCCAGGCCTATTTCCGCTTCAGCGGCCGTGCGGCGCATGCCGCGATGAGCCCGCAGGTCGGCCGCAGCGCCCTCGACGCCGTCGAGCTGATGAATGTCGGCATCAACTACATGCGCGAGCACATGCCATCGGACGCCCGTGTGCATTATGCGATTACCCAGACCGGCGGCATTTCTCCCAATGTCGTGCAGGCTTCCGCGGAAGGTCTCTACCTGGTCCGTGCGCCGAGCCTTGGCGATGTCCGCAGCCTGTTCGAGAGGGTGCGCAAGATCGCCGAGGGGGCTGCCCTGATGACGGAGACGAAGGTCGAGATGGTGTTCGACCGCGCCACCTCGAACATCCTCCCGAACCGGGCGCTGGAGGAGGCGATGCATCGGCAGTTCGAGAGACTGGGTGCCCCCGGTTTCGACGCGGCGGATTTTGACTTCGCCGACAGGCTGCGCGCAGCCGCCTTGACGGACGACGACGTCCGCGCCAGCGCCGAAGCCTTTGGCGGGCCGGTTGATTATCCGAAATCCCTGCATGACGGGATCCTGCCGCTGCCGGATCAGCCCGGTCTGCTCTTCGGTTCGACGGATGTGGGGGATGTCAGCTGGGTTGTCCCTACCGCTCAGTGCCTGACGGCGACTGCGGCGATCGGCACGCCGTTCCATGCATGGCAGACCGTGACCCAGGGCAAGCTGCCCGCCGCCCACAAGGCCATGGTCACGGCCGCCAAGGTGATGGCGGCAACCGGTGCAAGGGCGATTGCCGATCCGGAACTGCTGTCGCTCGCCAAAAAGGAACTGCATGACCGACGTGGCAGTCAGGTGTATCGGACCCCGCTCCCGGAAGGCAGCGAGCCGCCCACCAAGGCGTGGCGGTAGCGCCTGGACAGCAATGGTTGTTTCCTGTTGATGCCGGCCTGATCGAGCGTGGCCGAAGCTCGGGATTGTTCGGTCGCTTGAGGGTAGAGACCAGAAAGGCCTGTTGCGCGCTCAACCGCTTTCTGCAGGTGGCGCCGGGTCGTGCGGACGGCCCGACGTCTTTTCGGGGAGTTCCCCAGCGGGGTTTCTCAGATCCCGGATCCGTCGAACTGCGGGCCGTCATCGCCTTCCCAGGGTGAAGGCATCGAGAGGCGATCGAGGTTGGCGGAGGGCATCGGCATCCAACACTTCAACTCCGGTTCGGCATACTGGATGATGTGCCCGGGCGAGGAATCGGAGGCACGCCAGCCCTCTCCGCCGAACTGATCGCCATTTGACCAATAGGCAAGGTCGACTTCCGCCGGCCCCTGTTCGGACGGACGGATTGTGACCAAGATCCGACTTCCATTTTTTGGTGCAGTTGCCATGTGGCGCCAGTGGTCTGTCTCGTCCATCAGTTTCCTCCTGCCTTGCTCAGGTCCCAACTGTCGCCTCGCCATCAAAAGCGGTCAACTCAAACTTTGCGAAACCCTCCTCTCGATCGATCGCCGATCGCAAACGGTGAAGCATCGTAAAACGTCGGTCCGCGACCGAAATTGTCCTTTTTCGCTGGCGTAGATCGCACCCCGGTTTTGACGCCTTGTTTCAACGTTTCGAGCGGAAAACGGACGCCGCGGTGGCGAGGGTAGCGATGAAAAACAACGCCGCTCCGGCAATCAACGCCGACGGGAGCGACGTCCAGGTGAGCGCCGCACTCGAAAAGATAATGCCCACGGAATTGGCCGTCCGGAGCAAAGCGAATATTTCCGAACGCTTGGACGGAGGCGCGAGCCCATCGAGGACGACCGAATAATAGGTGCCGAGAGGCGCGATCATCAGCCCCACGACGATGCAGCCCAACGCCGAAAGTTCGACCGAATGGCGCAGCGAAACCAGTATGGCACCGCCGGTGGCTGCCGCCAGGAGGAAGATAACCGTTCCTTGCCGCGCCAGGCGGTTGCGTAAGCTTACCCACACTCCGCCGCACACGGAGGCGATGCAGAGCGCCACCGTGAAAATGATGCCGAGCTCGGGCTTGAACCCGAAATCGAGAGCCAGAGCCACGGCGCCAACCTCGATGACACCGACCGCCGCCCCGCCAGCCATCGAACAGAACAGCCAGAGCAGGATCGAGGGCGTGATCAGTCCTCCCTCCGTCGGTGCCGGCGCAGGCGCGCGGGCATGGGGCATGCGCGGGATGAGGAGGAGCGGCGCGCCTCCCAGAAGGGTGATGACACCGATTGCGAAGGGAGGGGAGACCGAACCCAGAAGAGATGCGGCAACCGGCGCGATGACAAACGTCAACTCGTTCAGGGTCGCCGTGATCCCCAAGGCTTTCAGCAATCGTCCGGGTTCGACGAGATAGTTGAGAAGGGCCCGCATGTAGCCGCTCGCTGCCCCGTTGACGAAGCCGGCGGCAGCGCCGGCAACGATCATCCAGACGAACGGCGCCTGACAGGCGGCAAGGACCGCGATGATCGCGAAGGCGAGGGTCCTGATGGCGATCAGGAATTTGAGATAGGTAACCGCATTGTAGGAACGCCCGAGCCTCGCCACCGGCACGGCGCCAAGAACCTGCGCCAGCGTCAGCGCCATGACGACCGCCGCACCGCTTTTGGCGTCGCCGGTCAGGGGTAGCGCCACCAGCGCGAAGACGATCGGCGCCGCAGCCTGAGGAGTTGAAAGCAGGCCGTTGGAGACGAACCATCGGTGAAGCGCACCGCGCGCGGGGGGCGTCATAGGCAGGATGTCATCGGATATCGAGTTCAAAGGGTTTCCCGGTTTGATGCAACTGGGGCCGTCCCCTGTGATCGATGCTGACAGGCCGTCCCGCAAGCATCGTTCCGACACTACCAGCAACACGCCGGCATGCAACCGCCGCCATGAAACGCCTGTGGCGATACGTTTCTGCGACCGACCAGAACGGTAGAGGTGAACCGATGCGCCAGGCCCGAAGCGGCGGCTGCGCGAGCCGGCCATCACAGGCATCGACAAGCACTGACGGCCACGTCGAATTCAGTGCTCGGGTAGCCTTTGGATGGGCAGCGTCACCGTAAAGGTCGATCCGCGGCCCTTTTCACTCGTTACCCCTATTGTCCCGCCGTGCAGTTCCACGATCTGCTTGACCAGATTCAGGCCGATGCCGGTGCCGGCAATCCCGCTCGAAGTCCTGGCTCTGAAGTAGCGCTGAAACATGCGGGGCAGGTCTTCGGCATCGATACCGATGCCATTGTCGTGGACGGACACTTTCACCGTGTCCGATTCCAACCAGCCGCGGACGTGTATATCCGGCCCGGCAGGGGAATATTTCACGGCGTTCGACAGAAGATTGGTAATGACCTGCTCGAGCATCCCCCGGTCTCCCTCAATCCGTTCGGGCAGCGCGACGAGAGAGGTCAATATGTTATGCGTGGGGCTGATCGACCGCTGGCGGGCGCAGCAGGCTTCGACGATCTCTGAAAGCGAAAGCGGCGCGCAGGATATTTCCATTCCGCCGTGCTCGAGACGGCCTATGGAAAGGACGCTTTCCATCAGTTCGACCATCCGCGCCACGGCCGCCCTGATTCGCCCCGTCTTTTCGGTCACGAATGCCGGATCCAGCTCGGTGCTCCGCCGGCGCAACCGCTGGGCAGCCGCATCGATGATCGCCAACGGCGTACGGAACTCGTGCGAGGCCATGGCGACGAACTGCCGCTGCAGTTCATTGATCTGCCTTTCCTGGGCCAGCATACGTTTCAATTCCTGGGCCTGCCGCTCGATTTCAGCGGTTCGCGCCTGCACGGCCGCCTCCAACGTATCCCTCTGTCTCAAGAGTTCGTCAGAAATCGCGACCGCGGCCGTAACGTCCTGATGGGTGGCGACATAACCGCCGTTCTTCATCGGGTTGTGGGAGATCTTGATAACGCGTCCATCGGCAATACTGATGTTCTCGCTGGCGAAACAGCCCATTTCTGCCGCTTTCGCGACCACGTCGAAATAGGTCGCCATGTCGACCGGTCCGTTGCCCTTGGCGTAGCGATATTCAAGAATGGCATTCAGCGGCGTTCGGGGCAGCGTCAGCGCTTGCGGCAGATCATACATTTGCGCGTAAGCCGCATTGCAGACGATCAGTCTCTTTTCCGAGTCGAACATGCAGAGACCGTGCGGCATGTTGTTGATCGCGGCATCGAGCCACGCGCTTTGATCGGCGAGCTCACTTTCGAGACGGGCAAGCGGAGTAAGATCGTCATCAACCATCGACAGCCACCGGCTTCCATATCGAGCACCGTTCGAATGGCAGCTTCGCCGATGGCACTATTGCAACAGCTATAGGCACATCGAAGAGTAGATTAATCCCTGTCCGCTGGGTGCTGCGTACTCGATCTCCTGACGGTCGGCGATAAACTCTAACGTTTGGATAATGTCGGCCAAAATGTTTACCCGTTATTCTTTGTCATGGGCTCGCGATCTTGTTCCGTCCTGACGGGACCTGAAGCAAGCTTATCGGGCGGCGGCGAGGCGAAATTGCCCGCGGCGTTGGATGCAGGGCTATGCGCAAGAAGCGGCTTGTGAGCGCCAATGCAAAAGATGGGACCGTTGCCGATCCTCGCCCGTCGTTGGGCAGGCCGGCGTGGCGCCGTCATGCAGTCTCGCGGACCACCATCTCGAAGCCGACGTCGATTACGGAAGGTTCTCGTTGCAATCCATTCAGGCGTGAAAGCAGACACTTGGCCGCCCGGCTGCCGATATCAGCACGGTCAACCCGGACAGTGGTCAGTGGCGGATGGGTATAGGCCGAAAAGGCGAAGTCTCCGAAGCCGACAATCGCGACCTGTTGGGGTATGCTCAGATTTCTGGCCTGCACTTCAGCCAGGGCGCCCTGCGCTATCAGGTCGGAGCTGCAGAAAACCGCCAGGGATAAGCCGCCCTCATCCAGGAGTTCTGCCATCATCTCGCGCCCCTCGCGAAAAGAGCCGGGCGCGTTGACCGTTTTGAGGGGCACGTCGAATATTCCGCTTGCAGCCAGGCCTTGGATATAGCCGGCCCGCCGTTGAAGCCCGCGCTCATCCTTGGCGCCGATCTGCGCGTATCGTTCATGGTTCAGGGGAGCGAGATGTTCGGCGACGAGTTGCCCCGCCTTGTGGTGAGAGAAGCCCACTGCCATGTCCAGCGGAGCGGAAGACAGGTCCCAGATTTCCACGATCGGCAACTGTGCCGATCGCAAAATATTGGTGGTCTGATCGAGATGGCTCAAGCCGGTCAGGATTATCCCGTCGGGTCTTCGCGCAAGGACAGCGGAAACAAGCTCGAATTCCCTGGCCGGATCGTAGCCTGAAACCCCGAGCAACAATTGATAGCCTGCGGAAACAAGTTCGGAGTTCAGGCTTTCGATCGTTTCCGAGAACATGGTGCTTGATACCGAGGGAACGACCGCCGCGATCAATCGGCTCTTCCGGGACGCCAGCCCCCCTGCAAGCAGGTTCGGGACATATCCGGTTCTGTCGATGACGGCGCGGACCGCCTGCAGTGTCTCCGGCTTTACCAGGTGAGGGGTGTTGATTGCGCGTGATACCGTGACGGAGGAAACGCCCGCCATTTTCGCGATCTCAGCGAGCGTCACATTCTGTGTACCGGCCGTGCTGTCGCACATATCGACCTTTCTTGCCAAAGCCGCACCACAAAAAACAATTGTTTTGACGGAACGGCGCGAGGGACGTCTCGCGTTTACCGCGCGTTACACTAGCGTCGAAAGACCGCCTCATCAATGTCCCTCGATTGGCGATGCCAAACAGAAATCATAATATGAGAAAAAGCGAATTTCATAAAATATAGTATCTGTCGTCTTTTTTTGCTTGCGTAAACCGCGTCTCATGGCATCATGAAAGCGCTTCCATAAGCCAAGAGGAGGGCTTGGAGGCCGGAGTAGGGCGGTGCCCGTCAATAAGGAGGAGATAATATGACGTTTAAGCGGTTGGTGAAGATTGCGGGTTTTGCAAGCCTGCTCATGGGCGCTGCGTTTCAACCCCTGAGTGCTGAGGAATACCCGTCGAAGTCGGTCACGATCATCGTTCCGTTCGCGGCTGGCGGCAACACCGATGCATTTGCCAGACTTGTCGGACAGGAACTCGACAAGCGGTTCGGTCAGCGCTTCATTATCGAGAACAAGCCGGGTGCCGGCGGCAATGTCGGCCTGGGCGATCTCTCGCGTGCCAAGGCGGATGGATACACCTTGGGCATGGGTACGGTCAGTTCGAACGCGATCAACCAGACCTTGTACAAAGTGCTGCCTTACGACAAGGACAAGGGATTTGCCCCTGTCTCGCTCGTGGCAACCCTTCCCAACGTCTTGGTCGTCAATCCAAAACTCTCGGTCAAAACGGTGCCTGAACTGATCGACCTCCTGAAGAAGGAGCCGGGGAAGCACACCTATGCCTCGTCCGGTGTCGGGACCTCGATACATTTGGCCGGCGAGCTGTTTTCCACCCGGGCCGGGGTCAAGATGACCCATGTGTCCTACAAGAGCAGCAGTCAGGCGATCATGGACGTCGTGGCAGGTCACGTCGACATGATGTTCGACAATATCCCCACCGCGGCCGAGCAGGTGAAGGCCGGGAAGGTCCTGTCGCTTGCGGTTACCAGTGCGGGAAAGGCCGACCTGCTGCCCGAGACGCCGACCATGGCGAGCTATTTCCCGGGGTTTGAGGCGACATCCTGGCATGGCCTGTTTGCACCTCCCGGAACGCCTCCGGAAATCGTCGAGAAAGTCAGCAAGGCGGTCGGAGAAATCCTTCGCGAGCCTGCGATGCGCCAGAAGCTCGAAGGGATGGGCGCAAAACCGGAAGGCAATACGCCTGCCGAATTCGCCAAGTTCATCGACGTCGAGACGAAGAAGTGGGCTGAGACCATCAAGGCCGCGGGAGTGCCGCTGCAGTAGCCTTAAACCAGCGGCGCGATCGCTGACCACGCCCGGTTCGTGGCTCGCTCCAAGCAGTTCCGGCTCATGCCTGCCGGGACTGCCTTGCCGGCGATCGATCCCTGACGCCCTTTCGTGCCCGTAACTCCGACGGTGGAGCCTGTGAATGGTAGGTATTCGTAACGGCCGCGACTTCGTTGGTGGCCTGAGCATGATGGTCACCGGAGGCCTGTTTCTCTGGTTCGGCAGAGACCTCGAAGTCGGCAATTCGTTTCAGATGGGGTCTGGATACTTTCCAAGACTTCTCAGCAGCCTGTTGATACTGATCGGCCTCATCATGGCGGCGAAATCGGTTGTCGTCGAAGGCGATCAGGACGCCGATACGCCTTTCAATCCGAAAGCCTTTCTTCTCGTCATCGGCGCCCCGCTTTTCTTTGCCTTCGCGCTCACGCCGCTGGGTCTGGCGCCGACGGTTTTCCTTGTGACGGCGGGGGTGTCGTTTGCCAGCATCTACGTACGCTCGGTAAGGGCTCTGGCCCTGGGAGCAGGTCTCGCTCTGTTTGCGTCCATCCTGTTCACGCGCCTGCTTTCGCTGCCGCTCGAAATATTCGGTCCATGGTTGAGTTTTTGACGTCGCTCCAACCTTGAGACACCCGAAAAAAGATCGGAATGCCTATGGAATTTGTTTCAGATCTCTGGCTGGGCGCCTCTACCGCCTTTCTGCCGATGAACCTTGTCTATTGTTTCGTCGGCGTCCTGCTGGGAACCGCGATCGGGGTTCTGCCCGGGCTCGGTCCGACGGCGACGATCGCGATGCTTTTGCCGATGACCTTCGAATTGCAGCCGGTGTCGGCGTTGATCATGCTCGCCGGGATTTTCTACGGCGCCCAGTATGGCGGCTCGACGACAGCCATTCTCATCAATCTCCCGGGCGAAAGCTCGTCCGTCGTAACGGCGATCGACGGCTACCAGATGGCGAGGAAGGGTCGGGCGGGCGCAGCACTTGCGACTGCGGCGCTCGGGTCGTTTTTCGCCGGCACGGTTTCGACATTGCTTCTGGCGGTGGCCGCGCCGCCGCTGGCCGAGATCGCGCTCAGCTTCGGCCCCGCGGAATACTTCTCGCTGATGATACTCGGTCTCGTCGCGTCTGTCGCACTTGCCAGCGGGTCGCTCCTGAAAGCCTTCGCGATGATTGTGTTCGGTCTCGCACTTGGCCTTGTCGGTACGGATGTCGAGACGGGAGCAGCCCGATACACGTTCGGCATCCCCGAATTGTACGACGGTCTGAATTTCGTCGCGGTCAGCATGGGTATTTTCGGCATCTGCGAAATCCTTCGCAACCTGGAGAGCGAAAGCGAGCGGACGATCGGCGTCAAACGCGTCAGCGGGCTGATGTTGGCAAAGGACGACCTCAAGCGCATCGTCGCGCCGGTGTTGAGGGGGACCGCGCTGGGCTCCATTCTCGGCGTTCTGCCGGGGGGAGGGGCGATGTTGTCCTCGTTCGCTGCCTACGCGCTGGAGAAGAGGGTGTCTTCCAACCGCGCCGAGTTCGGCAAAGGCGCCATCGAGGGGATCGCCGCACCTGAATCCGCCAACAACGCCGGAGCGCAGACATCCTTCATACCGATGCTGACGCTCGGCATTCCCGGCAATCCGGTCATGGCCCTGATGGTGGGCGCGATGATCATCCAGGGCATAACGCCCGGACCGAACGTGATCTCCTCGCAGCCGGCGCTGTTTTGGGGAATGATCGTCTCCATGTGGATCGGCAACCTGATGCTGGTCGTGCTGAACCTGCCGCTGATCGGGCTGTGGGTCAGGCTGCTGACGGTGCCTTACAGCATGCTGTTTCCGGCCATCATCGTGTTCTGCTGCATCGGCGCCTACAGCATCAACAACAACATCTTCGACGTGCTGGTCATGGCGGGCTTCAGCGTCGTCGGGTTTGCGCTGAGCAAGATGCGTTTCGAGCCCGCGCCCCTTCTTCTCGGGTTCATTCTCGGGCCCATGCTCGAGGAAAATCTGCGCCGCGCCATGCTGATCGGGCAAGGAAATCCTTCAATCTTCGTCACGAGCCCATTGAGTCTGGTTTTGCTTCTCATCGCGGTCGGCCTTCTGGCGCTGGTGCTTTCACCGCGGATTCGCAAGACACGAGAGGAAGCGTTCGTCGAGTAGGGCCGCTGTGACGCGAAAATTTCAGACAGGGCAGTTCTTACAAATCAATCACGTTCGAAATCGAACAGGAGGAGGAGCAGGCATGCGCAGGATAGGAAAGATTTCACTTGCGGCGCTCTTCGCGTCGGGAGTTCTGATTGGCTCTGCCGCGGCAGACGAGTTCGTTTATGTCGGGAATGCCGACAGCAACGACATCAGCGTATTTCGGATGGCCAAGGAGGACGGCGCGCTGTCCTTGATCGAGACGGTCCCGTTCGCCGGCGTAGAGAAGCCCGGCGGTTCGGTCCCCATGGCGGTGAGCCCCGACAAGCATTTCCTGTATGCCGGGATCAGGTCGCAGCCTTATATGGTGCTGACCTTCTCGATCGCCCCGCAAACGGGGAAGCTCACCCAGATCGGCAAAAGCGAACTGGCCGATAGCATGGCCAGCATCGATACGGATCACTCCGGCAAATATCTGTTCGGCGCCTCCTATGGGGGGCACAAGGTGAGCGTCAACCCAATCGCCAAGGACGGAACGGTCGGCGCGCCATCGCAGGTCATCCCGACGGGCCAGAACGCCCACGCCATACATCCCGACCCCCAAAATCGCAGAGTATTTGCGACCAACCTCGGATCAGACCAGGTCGTTGCCTTCAAGTTCGACAGCGAGACGGGGCAACTGACGGCCGATCAACCGGCATCGATCGCCTTCCCCGCGAAATCGGGCCCGCGGCACTTGACGTTCGCGCCGGACGGCAAGTTCGTCTACGTCGTGGACGAACTGGACGGCCAGGTGTCCTCCTTCTCTTACGATGCGGTGACCGGCGCCTGGAAAAATATCGACAGGCAAAGCGCCTTGCCCGATGGTTTCAAGGACAAGATCTGGGCCGCGGACCTGGACATCACGCCTGACGGCCGCTTTCTCTATGCCACTGAACGGACCTCGAGCACGATCAAGATCTTCGGCGTCGATACCAGTACCGGCAAGCTGACCGCGAGAGAAAGCGTTCCGACCGAGACGCAGCCCCGTGACATCAAAGTCGATCCGTCCGGCTCGTACCTTGCCGCCGCAGGCGAGACGTCGAACTCCATGACGCTCTACTCCATAGGCAAGGATGGAAACCTGACCAAACTGAAGTCCTATCCGGTGGGCAAGAAGCCGAACTGGATCGAGATCGTTTCACTTCCATAAAGGCCCCTGCCGCGGTTTTCGTCGGTTCAATCGAAGTGACGCGGCCAGATAACGTATCAATGCGGAACCTGTTCACGGGTTTCGCACCTCAGACCTGATCGGATGAAGAATTCCATGCCCCACGACACCTCTTCAACGCGTACCGAACCGACCGCCATGTCCGGCAACGGCATTGCCTGGGTCAAGCTCTCCGCTATCCATCTGCCCCTGAAAACACCCATCAGCGATGCGAAAGTTCTCACCGGCCGGCAGAAGCCGCTGACGGAAGTCGCCTTCCTCTTCGTCGAGATCCAGACACGAGACGGTCACTCCGGCTTGGGTTTCAGCTATTCGAAGCGGGCAGGCGGACCAGGGCAGTTCGAGCATGCCAAGGAGATCGCGGCCACATTGATTGGCGAGGATCCAAACGACATCGCCAAGATCTGGTTGAAGCTTTGCTGGGCTGGTGCGTCGGTCGGGCGCAGCGGTCTTGCAGTTCAGGCCATCGCGGCCTTTGACATAGCTCTCTGGGATCTGAAGGCGAAACGTGCCGGCCTGTCGCTTGCAAAATTGCTTGGCGCACATCGAGACGCGGTCCAGTGCTACAATACGTCCGGAGGCTTCCTGTCATCGTCGATCGACGAGATACTCGACAATGTCGAGCAATCGATCGAAGCGGGTATCGGCGGCATCAAGATCAAGGTCGGGCATCCCGACGCTGCGACCGACATCAAGCGCGTCGAAGCGGTGCATCGCCGTATCGACGGCCGTGTTGCGATGATGGTCGATGCCAATCAGCAATGGGACAGGCCGACCGCCATGCGCATGGGGCGCCGGTTGGAACAATACGATCTGACATGGATCGAGGAGCCTCTCGATGCCTATGACGCCGAGGGGCATGCGGCGCTTGCCGCTCAACTGGACACCCCGATCGCGACCGGTGAAATGCTCACCAGCGTTCTGGAGCATGTGAGCCTTATCGATAACAAATCGGTGGATTTCATTCAGCCCGATGCGCCGAGGGTAGGTGGCATTACGCCGTTCCTGAAGATCTGCTCGCTTGCCGAAGCCAAGAAGCTCAGGCTGGCGCCTCATTTCGCGATGGAGATCCATCTTCATCTCGCCGCCGCCTACGAACTCGATCCGTGGGTCGAGCATTTCGACTGGCTCGATCCCCTCTTCAACGAACGCCTGGAGATCAGCGACGGGCGCATGATCGTCCCGACGCGCCCAGGCCTTGGCTTCACCCTCTCGGAGCAGGCGCGGAAATGGATAAGGGTCGAGGCCGAGTTCGGTAAGAGGCCGTAGACAGGATTGGAGTGATGCCGATCTTCACGCACAAGGCAGCGGGTCCGGATCGCTGATCGCCGAAGCGGTCAAGGTTGCGCCGCTTCGCCAATTCATGGCGGGTCTATCAAGGGAGACGAGCGATCGGAGTCCGTTTCCCCAGCCTTCGACGGCCGCAGAACCCTGCGGCCAGCCCTTCGCCAGCGGGCAAGCCGGCGTGACGGATAATCATGGATAATATGGTGGTGCGCCGCTTGTCCTTGCGATCAGCAGCCTGATCCCATCCGCTTTCCGCTTGAGGGATCGAACAGGTGAATTCTCGCAGGATCTCCGCGCACGTAGAGTATTTCACCGACATTCACTTCGCGGTTTCGCGGAAACTCGACCGAGAGCATTTTCGAATGGCCGACCTCCATATAGCCGTAGGTCTGACTTCCCAATCGTTCGGCAACCATCAGCTCACCGCTGAACCAGGCTTCGTCCGCCGGACATTGAGTGAGATCTTCGGGCCTGATGCCGAGCACGACATCCTTTGACGCGGAGCGAGCGACCTCCGCCCCTCCCAGCCCAATGGTCCTGCCGAGTGCAAGGATCGTTTTGCCCTCCGTCGAAAGTTCGGCGGGCACCGTGTTCATCGTTGGGCTGCCGATGAAGCGGGCAACAAACAGGCTGGCTGGCTTATGATAGAGCTCCAGCGGCCTGCCAATCTGCTCCACCACGCCTCCGTTCATCACCACGATCCGGTCGGCAAGGGTCATGGCCTCGACCTGGTCATGGGTCACGTAGACAGTGGTCGCTTTCATGCGGCGATGCAGCTTGGCGATTTCCAGGCGCATTTCGACGCGCAGGGCGGCGTCGAGATTGGAAAGCGGCTCGTCGAAAAGAAAGGCGGAAGGTTCTCGGACGATCGCGCGTCCCATCGCGACGCGCTGTCGCTGGCCGCCCGAAAGTTGCGCAGGACGGCGATCAAGGTAATCCTGGATCTTCAGGATATCTGCAGCCTGGTTTACCCGGTTTTCGATGTCGCGCTGATCGCCGCCGCGCATCTTCAGGCCGAAGGACATGTTCTCCCGAACGCTCATGTGGGGGTAGAGTGCGTAGTCCTGAAAAACCATGGCGATGTTACGCTCGGCAGGCGGCAGAAGATTGACCACCCGGCCTTCGATGTCGAGTTCGCCGCCTGAAATCTCCTCCAGCCCTGCAATCATGCGCAGCAGGGTCGATTTTCCGCAGCCGGAAGGGCCGACCAGGACCAGGAATTCCCCGCTTTCGATCTCGATATCAATGTCGTGGATGACCCGCAGAGCTCCATAGGATTTCTGGATTTTCTTCAATGCAATGCCGGCCACGGCTTTCCTCCTCGACACGATTTTCGTGCTTGACGCCAAATATCGATATCAATATCAATAATGATAACTTTGAAAATGCGCAACCGGCTGGATCGACTTACATGGCGTATTTTTCGTCTCGACCGACATCGACAAAACCTCCCAAGGCAGGCGTCGCCTTCAATGCGTTGAAGCGCGACATCATGCTCGGGACGCTGGCGCCCGGGACCGGGCTGCCCGAGCTGGAGCTGGCCGCGCATTTTCAGTGCAGCCAGGGGACGGTGCGCGAGGCGCTGCTTCAGCTGCAGGAAGAAGGGCTTGTCCGTCGTCAGGGGCATCGGGGCACGCAGGTTTCGGAATGTACCGAGGACGAGGCGATCGAAATGTTCCGGCTGCGCCAGCAGATCGAAGGCAGCGGCATGGCGCGTGTGATGCGTGCGCCGAGCCGGACGCTGGTCAAGGAGCTCAATGATCTCCTTGAGAAGATGCTTGTCGCGGCCGGGGCGGGCGATGAGCTGGAGCTTGCCTCGTTCGACCGCGATTTCCATCGCCGAATCTTCGAGGATGCCAACCTGCCGGCGCTCGACCCGATCCTGCATCGCTGCCTGGTTCATAATCACCGCTTCAAGATTTCCCGCAGCCCGATGGCGCGTGATCTCGAGGCGACGGCGCTGCGCCATCGCAGCATCATCGATGCGATCGAAGGCGGCGACGTAAGGCGTGCCACCGCCGCCATGCATCATCATATCGCGACCATTGTCGACTTCGGCCCGGAAGTCTTCCCGGAGGTGATCCAGTGAGCGACGGTGTCGAATTGTCGGATGTCCTGTCGGACGAGATGGTGGCGCTCATGGAGCGGGTTCTCTCCGAACTGGGGCCGTTACCGGATCCGACAATGCTGCCGCCCGCGGAAGGCCGGGCACAATCGCTTGCCGCCAATGTCCGCTGCAACGTCAACCTGCCGCGGATGGAGAGCGTGACGGAGCTCGTGGTTGCAGAGGACCTGAGCCTTGGTTCGGCACGCTGTCGCCTGAAAGTGCTGGTGCCCCCTGGGGCCGGGGCTGGCGCCATTCTCTTTGTTCATGGCGGCGGTTTTGCGTTCTGTTCGCCCGAAACCCACGAGCGGTGCGCCCGGGTTCTTGCACTCGAAAGCGGTCTGCCGGTCGTTTTGCCCGATTATCGGCTGGCCCCGGAAAATCCCTATCCGGCGGGTCTGAAGGATGTTGTCGCCTCCCTGCGCAACCTCTTTGAGGTGACGGCCGCTGCCGGGGTTCGCCACGGCCCATTGCTGATTTCGGGCGACTCCGCAGGTGCCAATCTTGCTCTTGCCGCGATGCTGCACGAACAGGCCGAAGGCCGTGCGGGGCCGGACGCGGCGCTGCTTTTCTACGGCTGCTACGCACGCAGCTTCACGACGCCATCCTATGTCCGCTTCTCCGAGGGCCCCGCATTGACGCGCGGAAAGATGCAGCGGTACTGGTCGTTTTATGCCGGCGGGCGCGTGGTCGAGGAGGACCCGCTTGCCTGCCCTCTCGTGGCTTCCGATGCGGCTCTCTCCGCGCTGCCGCCGCTTTACCTGATGGCGGCCGCCGTGGATCCGCTGCTTTCCGACACCCTGAGCCTGAGCCAGCGCCTCAGGTCTCTTGGCCGTAACGACGAACTGCACATCGTGCCGGGCGTCATCCACGGTTTCCTGCAAAACACCAACGAACTTTCGGCCGCAAGGGAGGCTCTGGCGGCCGCCGGCAATGCAGCAAGGCGACTGACACGACGTCCATGACATAAACAAAGGAGGAGGAGACTATGAGATTTCTGAGGACAATGGCGCTCGGCGCCGCTCTTGCGGCTTCGGCCGCTTTCAGCCAGGCAAAGGCGGAGACCGTCCGCTTCTGGTACCATTTCGACAATCCGGCGAACCCGATGTCGGACCTGGTCAAGAAATTCGAGGCAGCCAATCCCGGTATCAAGGTCGAAGCCGAGAACGTGCCGTGGAACAGCTATTACGACAATCTCTACACCTCGCTGGTCGGCGGCAATGCGCCCGACGCGGCGATGGTCAAGCTTTTCGCGCAGCCGAGGCTCGCCGAAATGGGCGCACTGGAGCCGATCGGCAAGCAGATCGACAGCTGGAAAGGCAAGGCCGACCTGCTGGACAACCTGCTCGAGCTGAACAAGGGGCCTGACGGCAAGCAGTATTACCTGCCGATCCAGTACGTCGTCCTCTATCTCTATTACCGTACCGATCTCTTCCAGGCAGCCGGCCTGCAGCCGCCGAAGACCTGCGAGGAATTCCGCAACGCCGCCATCAAGCTCACCAATGCACCCCAGACCTATGGCTTCGGCCTGCGCGGCGGCAAGGGCGGCTGGGATCAGTGGGGTGCCTTCGTTCTCTCTCAAGGCGCCGAACTGAAGCCGGGCGGTCTGACCAAGCCGGAGGCTATTGCCGCCAACCAGTGGCTGATCGATCTCTTCCAGAAGGACAAGGTCATTCCGCCGTCGGCGACGAACGACGGTTTCCAGGAAATCGTCGCGGCCTTCAAGTCCGGCAAGACGGCGATGACCATCCACCATATCGGTTCGTCCAAGGATCTGGTTGCCGCACTTGGCGACAAGGTCTCAGCGGTGCCGGTTCCGAAATGTGGCAATGGCCAGTGGACGTCCTATGGTGACGAGTCGCTGGCGATCTTCTCCTCGTCCAAGGTCAAGGATGCGGCCTGGAAGTGGATTTCCTTCCTGGCCGAAGGCCAGAACAACGTCGCTTTCAACAGCGCGACGGGTCAGCTGACGGTCACGAAGAGCGGCTCCGCCGACTGGAAGCTGCATGAGCGCCGTTTCGTCGAGGCAACTGTTCAGTCCCTGCCGTTCGCCAAGGTGCTGCCGCAGACTTCGGCGGTCTCGGAATTCGTCAACACGGCCTGGCAGACGAACATGCAGCAGGCGCTGACGGGCCAGATCACGGCGAAGAAGATGATGGAACAGCTGCAGACGCTGTTTGCTCAGTAAAGCCGCTCCGGTCCCGGCACGCTATGTGTCGGGACCTTCCTTCTCCGCCTTGCTTCCCACAGGCAGGATAAGCATGTCCCCATCGATCTCTTCTCCCGTGCAACGCCGCGCCACATCGATCTGGCGTTCCGAGTGGCTGCTGCCCTACCTGCTGCTTGCTCCCGCCGTCGTGGTCACCGTCGTCATCGTCTTCATGCCGATGCTGCAGGCGGTCTATACCAGCTTCTACGATCTCATCCTGTTCCGGCCGAATGCCAGCAGGTTCGTCGGTTTCGGAAACTATGTGAAGCTGTTCAACGACCCGGTTTTCTGGACCGCGCTCTGGAACACGATCATCTGGATCGGCCTGACCGTGCCGCTGCAGATGGGGTTGGGGTTGGTCGCAGCCCTGCTTCTCAACCGCGAATTTCCCTGGCGCGGCCTTGCTCGCGCCCTGATCATCATTCCGTGGGCATTGCCGAGTGTCGTGATCGCGTTGATGTGGCGCTGGATCTACGATCCGAATACCGGCGTGCTGAACGACATCCTCATCTATCTTTCGATCGTCAAGTCTGCTGTGCCGTGGCTGGCCGACCCGAATGTCGCGATCTACGCGATCATCGCGACGCTGACCTGGCAGGGTTTTCCCTTCTTCGCGGTGATGATCCTTGCCGGCCTGCAGGGCATTCCGCGCAGCCAGTATGAGGCGGCCTCGATCGACGGCGCATCGACCTGGCGGCAGTTCGTCCATATTACGCTGCCGGGAATCGCGCCGGTGCTGGCGACGGCCGGGCTGCTCAGGGTGATCTGGGTTGCCAATTCCATGGACGTCATTTTCGTCATGACCGGCGGCGGTCCGGGTTATGCGACGCATACGCTGCCGCTCTATGCCTTCGTCAAGGCTCGCCAGAATCTGGATTTCGGATACGGCACGTCGATCGCCGTGACCTTCACCATTCTTCTGGGTGCGTTCGTGGCTCTCTATCTCGCCCGCACCATGCGCGAGGTGGAGCGATGAGACAGCAGGGCACGTTTCGCCGGATACTCACCACCGACCTGCCGGTCCTCATGATCGTCCTTTTCGCCATGGCGCCGTTCGCGTGGATGATCCTGACGTCGCTGACGCCGACCGCCGCGCTTTCCGCTACTGGAGTATCGCTTTCACCCCGTGGCTGGAGCCTCGACAACTATGTGCGGCTGATCGAGCAGACGTCCTTCCTCAAGAACATGCTCGACAGCCTGATCATCGCGGGCGGTACCGTCGTCGTCGGCCTGATCGTTTCGGTCACGGCAGCCTATGCCTTTTCGAGGTTCCGCTTTGCGGGCCGCAAGCTGCTGATGCTGCAGTTCCTGCTGATCAACATGTTTCCGATCGTGCTGCTCATCCTGCCGCTCTTCGTGCTGATGCGCCGCTTCAACATCCTCGACACCCATTTCGGCCTCATCCTCGCCAACGCGACGGTGGCGATCCCCTTCGCGGTGTGGATGCTGACGAGCTACATCGGCGCGATCCCGAAAAGCCTCGACGAAGCGGCGATGACGGACGGGTGCTCGCGGCTGACCGCGCTACGCAAGATCGTCCTGCCGCTGACCATGCCGGGCATCATCTCCACCGGCATCTACATCTTCATCACCGCCTGGAACGAATATCTCTACGCGCTGACGCTCGGCGGGCGAAACGTGCGGCCGGTCACGGTCGCGATCCAGACGCTGATCGGCGAATACCAGATCGAATGGGGCCTGCTGGCGGCCGGGGCCGTTGTCGGCGCCATGCCCGCAACCATCCTGTTCCTTCTCGTTCAGCGCCGCCTCATCGGCGGGCTGACGCAGGGCGCGGTGAAAGGATGACCGCAAAGAATTGTTGGGCATCGCCGGTGAAACGATTGCGCAGGTTGGCGGTGCTGAAAATCGAACTTTTGAATGCGATAAAAAGGAAATGACAATGAACCCCATCGGGTTGATTTCGATGCAATATGCAAGGCCTTTCACGGCCGAGCATTTCCCGCTGTTTGAGAAGATGCGCGAGCACGGTTTTGATTTCGTGGAGCTTCTTGTTCCGGAAGTCGGCGAGCTCGACATCAGGGAAACCAAGAAGGCGCTCGACGATGCGGGGCTTGGCGTGGTGCTCGCCGCGCGCGTCAATCTGCAGCGCAATCTCGCATCGGCAGATGCCGAGGCGCATCGCGCCGGGATCGAATACCTGAAATACACGGTCGATTGCGCGGCCGGTCTGGGTGCGAAGATCGTCGGCGGTCCGCTGACCGGCAATCCGCTGGTTTTCGCCGGCCGCCCGCCGCAGCCGGTGGAGGAGACCGAGCGACTGGCCCGCAAGGAGCGCTGCGTGAGGGGCTTGAAGGAAGCCGGCGACTATGCGGGCAAGGCAGGCGTATTGCTGGCAGTCGAACCGCTGAACCGCTTCGAAAGCGATGTGCTCTGCACGACGCAGCAGGCGATGGAACTGTTGGACGCGGTGGATAACCCGGCCGTGAAGCTGATGCTCGATACGTTCCATATGCACATGGAAGAAAGCTCGATTGCCGAGGCGATCCTGCTTGCCGGTGACCGTCTCGTGCATTTCCAGGCCAATGAGAACCATCGCGGCTTTCCCGGCACGGGAATGACCGACTGGGTCGAAGTCTGCCGCGCGCTTCACGCGGTCGGCTACAGGGGGCCGGTATCGCTCGAGCCGTTCCGGCGCAACGACGACCGTTTCGGCGTGCCGTTTGCCCAATGGCGTCCGCCGCACGAGGACGAAAGCAATCGTCTCGCAGCGGCCAGCGCATTCATGAAATCCCACCTCCTGCTTACGGAATATCGTCGATGACTTTGAAAATCGGTTGGATCGGTTGCGGAATCCACGCAACCCAGATGCTGCTTCCCCAGCTCGTGCGCCATGACATCGAGCTGGTGGCGATGTGCGATATCGACGGCAAGCGCCTGAAGGATGCCGGCCGGCAATTCGGGGTGACCAATCTGACGACGGACGCGCAGACCCTGCTTTCCACCCCTGGGCTCGATGCGGTCGGCATGGCGGTCGGCCCGGATCAGCACCTCGCCTTCGGCAAGGCTGCGCTCGAACGAGGCCTGCCGGTCTTCATGGAAAAGCCGCCCTCGGGTTCCGCGGCCGGCGCGCGCGAGCTTCTGGCTGCTTCCGAGAAGGCGAAGAAGCCGTTGCTCGTCGGGTTCATGAAGCGTTATTCGATCGGCAACCGCATGGCGGCGAATATCGTCAAATCCGGCCGTTTCGGGGACGTGCTCGGCCTGACCGGCTACTACATGACGGCCCCCGGCTATTTCGCCGGCAATGTCGATTACACCGGTTTCTTTCTGCATCACTGCGTCCACTACATGGATCTCGTCTCCTTCCTGGTCTCGCCGGTTCGTTCGATCTCCGCCCGCAAGGTCGAAAAGACGCCGGGGCGGCTGCTTTTCCATGTGGCATTCGAATTCGAATGCGGAGCGATCGGCAATATCGCCATGGGTACGGTCCAGTCCCGGGGAACCCCCGTCGAGCGGATCGAACTGATGGGCGACCATCAGCGCATCGAAGTGGACGACGTGATCGAGATCCGCTGGCATCGCAACCCGCCCTTCAAGATCGACGATCTCGGCGCGACGCTGAACGAGAGTTCGGACACGCTGACCTGGAAACCGAATTTCACCGCCGCCGCCAACGAGGATCCTAAAGGGTACCATTCGCTGCTGGCGGATGTGGTTCCCGCACTCGGCGGGGCTGCAACCCCTGCGCCGACGATCGCGGATGGCGTCGTCGCCATGGAACGTCTGGAAGCGCTCCGGCGCGAACTTGCGCTCTGATGCGTCTTGGGCTTCCGGCGAAAACGGGCCTCATTCAAAGCTCGTCGGCCCGCCGAGGCGACGGCCTTTCGGCGAGACATCGCCTGAGGATGAGAGGGAGGATGCCGCCGGCGCGGAGAATCTCGACCTCGGCATTCGTTTCGATCGCGGCAGAAGCCTTGAATATGAGGGGCGAACCGTCGGTGCGTTCGAGGGTTACCGGCACATCGCAGCGCGGTGACATGATGTCGAGATCGGCGTGGATGGTGAGGACATCGCCCGAACGGAGTCCGAGCATCTGCGGCGTCACGTCCGGCGGAAGGCGCAACGGGAGGATGCCCATCCCAATCAGGTTCCAGCGGTGGATGCGCTCGAAGCTTGACGCGAGCACTGCGCGAACGCCGAGAAGAGCCACGCCCTTTGCCGCCCAGTCGCGGGAAGAACCCATTCCGTAGCGCTCCCCCGCCACGAGCACGACGGACTTTCCCTCGGCCTTGTAACGCTGAGCCGCCTCCCAGAGCGGCAGGACTTTTCCCGATCCGGCATGGACAGTGGAGCCGGGCGCGATGCCTGTTGCCAGAAGGTTGCTCACGGCCTTGTTGGTGAAGAGGCCGCGTACCATAACTTCCCAGTTTCCCCGTCGGGATGAGAAGACGTTGAGGTCGCTCGGGTTCTCGCCGCGCTCGACGAGGTACCGTCCAGCCTCGCCCTTCGCCGGGATCGCACCGGCGGGGGAGATGTGGTCGGTGGTGATGTCGTCGCCGAGAACGAGGATCGGATGCGCCTCATAGGTGCCGAGCCGGGTTCCTTCGCCGAAGCTCGCGAAGGGTGGACGCCGGATGTAGCTGGAGTGTTCATCCCAGGGAAAGAGTGTGGTCGCCGGCGCGGGAAGCTCTTTCCAGGCCTCGCTCGCCTCTGCGGCATCATAGGCGGGCGAAAAGTCACTCACGTCGGACGCAGCCAGAAGGGTTGCGTCGATCTCGGACGCGTCGGGCCAGAGCATGGACAGCGTCACCGGGGTTCCGTCTGCGGAAATGCCGATAGGATCATGGAGAATGTCGAGCTCGACTGTCCCGGCAAGCGCGAAAGCGACGACCATGGGCGGCGAGGCGAGGAACGCCGCCTCCAACTGCGGATGTACCCGGCCCGGAAAGTTCCGGTTCCCGGACAGGACGGCGACCGGAACTATGCCGCGTTCGGCCATCGCTTCGGCTATGGGCTCGGTCAGAGGTCCGGAATTGCCGATGCAGGTCGTGCAGCCATATCCGACGATGCCGAAACCGGTGGCCTGCAGGTCCGCGAGCAGGCCCGCGCGCTCGAGATAACGCTCGGCGGTCGGGGAACCGGGGGCAAGCGAGGTTTTCACCCAATGCGGCGGGCGCAGGCCGTAGGTGCGCGCCTTTCGGGCCAGGAGACCGGCGGCCACGAGAAGCCGCGGGTCTGAAGTGTTCGTGCAGCTGGTGATCGCGGCGATCGCCACGGCGCCGTCATTGGGCGCGCCCTCGACCGCGAAACTCTCCGAGGATGTCTTCATTTCCCGAACGGCCGTACGCGTCTCGCCGACCGCGATCCTGTCCTGGGGGCGGCGTGGGCCTGCAAGGCTCGGCTCGACGCTGCCGAGGTCGAGATTGACTATCGAGGTGTAGCAAGGATCGATATCGGGATCGAACCAGATGCCCGCCCGTTTCGCATAAGATTCGACGAACCGGACGTGGGCTTCGCTCCGGCCGGTTTTCAACAGGTAGTCGACTGACCTGCAATCGATCGGGAAATAGCCACTATTGGCGCCGAATTCCGGCGCCATATTGGCCACGACGGCCCGGTCGCCGGCCGTCAGGGTCGAGACGCCGGGTCCGTAGAATTCGACGAACTTGTCCTGCAGGTCGATCCGGCGCAGGAGATGCGTCACCACGAGTGCGAGATCGGTGGCGAGAACGCCTTCCTTCAGCCTCCCCGTCAGTCGGACGCCGACAACATCGGGGATGCGCAGCGTCACCGGCATGCCGAAAAAGACGCTCTCGGCTTCCAGGCCGCCCACTCCCCAGGCCAGCACGCCGATCCCGTTTATCATCGGCGTGTGGCTGTCGGTTCCGATCAGTGTGTCCGGTATCGCCCAAAGCCGGCCGTCCCGCCGGTGCGGCGTCGCGATCGTCGCCAGGCGTTCGAGATTGAGCGTATGCATGATACCGGTGCCCGGCGGATGGACCCGAAA
The DNA here is from genome assembly GCF_031455615.1 of Neorhizobium sp. 2083. Lineage (NCBI taxonomy): Bacteria > Pseudomonadati > Pseudomonadota > Alphaproteobacteria > Hyphomicrobiales > Rhizobiaceae > Neorhizobium > Neorhizobium sp. 2083. Next base: position 540,497 of record NZ_JAVDTC010000003.1, read on the forward strand.
GCCAGAGAGCGTATTCGTCGCCCATTTCATGAAGCTGTAACGCTCGGCATTGCGCTCGTATTCCCGCCGCATGTTGTGCTCGACGGCGGCCGGAGTTCCAAAAGCGTCGACAGCCACGGAGTGGTCCGTGGAGACGTCGACGGGTACGACGGGATTGAGCCGTGCCGGATCGCCACCGGCCTCCGCCAACGCGGAGCGCATGCCGGCAATGTCGACCAGGGCCGGGCCGCAGGTCGTATCGTGCATCAGGATGCGGTTCGGCAGGAACGGAATTTCGACGTCGCTCCGGCCCGTCTCCAGCCATTCGATCATCGCGGCTCCGGCCCGCGATGCATCGTCACCGGCCGTTCTCAGGAGGTTTTCCAGTAGAATCCGGTGGATATACGGCATGCGCACAAGATCGCCGCCGGCCGCGGCGGGAAGGTCGATCAGGTCATAACTTACGCCATCGATTTCGATCGTCGTGCGCATGTGCTTGGCACTGCCTTCCGTTGTCCGACTACAGCATCTTCAATCCGGCGGCGATCGTCGAGAACAGAGTGTCGATTTCCGTCCCCGAAATGACCAGCGGAGGGGAGAGGACGAGCGTATTCGCCACCGGGCGTATCAGCACGCCGCGCTCGAAGCAGTAATCGTAGACTTTCTTGGCCATCGCTTTGCCGCTCGCTACGTCGTCGCCAAGTTCTATCCCGGCAAGCAGGCCGAGATTGCGGATATCCGCCACGCCGGAAAGGCCCTTGAGGGCATGGGCCTGTTCCTGCCAGACCGGTTCGACTGCCGCCGCATGCTCGAATACGCCTTCATCGATGTAGACGTCCAGTGCCGCAAGCGCCGCCGCCGACGCCAGCGGATGGCCGGAATAGGTATAGCCGTGGGAAAATTCCACCGCCCCCTGCGGCGCGATTTCCATCAGCACTTGGTAGACGTTGTTCGAGCTGATCACGCCGCCCATGGGAACGGCGCCGTTCGTCATGCCCTTGGCGATCGCGATGAGGTCGGGGGTGACCCCGAAACGGTCCGCCGCGAACGGTCGCCCGAGACGGCCGAAACCGGTGACCACCTCGTCGAAGATCAGCAGGATGCCGTGGCGCGTGCAGATTTCCCTCAGCCGCTCGAGATAACCGACAGGCGGGATCAGCACCCCGGTCGAGCCTGCGACCGGTTCGACGATGACCGCCGCGACCGTCGACGGGTCGTAGGTCTGCAACATCTGTTCGAGCGCGTTGGCGATATCAGCGCCGTGGTTCGGCTGGCCGCGGCTGAAGGCGTTGCGGGCAGGGTCGTGGGTATGCGGCATGTGGGCCGCACCCGGCAGAAGCATGCCGAACTGTTTCTTGTGCGGTCCCATGCCGGCGGCAGAAAGCCCGCCGAAGCCGACGCCGTGATACCCGCGCTGGCGGCCGATGATCCGCTGCCTCTGCCCCTCGCCGCGGGCATGGTGGTAGGCAAGCGCAAGCTTGAGCGCGGTATCGGTCGCTTCCGAACCCGAATTGGTGAAAAAGACGTGGTCGAGGCCCTCGGGCACAACGGAGGTCAACCGGTTGGCATATTCGAAGGCGAGCGGATGGCCGAGCCCGAACGAGGATGCGAAATCGAGCTGCGCCGCCTGTTTCTGGATCGCCTCGACGATCTTCGGATGCCCGTGCCCGGCATTCACGCACCAAAGGCCGGCTATTCCGTCGAGCAGCTGGTGGCCGTCGCTCATGTGGTAATACATGCCCGAAGCGCCGGTGATGATCTGCGGTTTCTTCTTGAAATCCCGATTGGCCGTGAACGGCATCCAGAAGGCTTCGAGCGAATTGGCGTTGAGCTGTTGCATAAGGAGGCTTTCGTTGCTCGGTCAGAGGAGACCGGTCTTCTTGAGGAGGTCTGCGATGGCGGCGCCGACGGCCCGCGTGTTCGCCGTGTCGAGGAACAGGCATCCCCGGCATTCGGCTACCGCGCAGTAGGGATCGGCGAGCTTCTGCGTCATTCCGCAGCGTCCAGCGTGGTCGGGGCCGGCTGTATCGGCGGCATGACGTCGTCCGGAATGGGGTTGACGAAGGGATTGCCGTCGAGACGGCCCCTATGGTCCGCCTTGGCTGCCTCGACGAGGGCCGGATCGCGGATGAGATCGATGGCCGTGCTCGCCATGATTTTCGCGGCATGCGCCATGCCCTTGTGGGCGGCCGGCAGCTTGCCCTGCGCGACGAGCTGCCAGGAATGGCCGGGCGTGCCGATCGCGTAGGTCGCCCCGCGCATCTGTACCGTCGGCACCACCCAGCTGACGCTTCCCACATCGGTCGAGCCGACCATCGATCCGTCGCCTGCGTAAAGCGGCACGATCAAATCGCAGAGCGGCTCGTCCTTTTTCGGTTTGAGGTTGAAGCGGGCATAGGACGAGGCGATTTCCTCCGGCGTGAAGGTCGCCTGGAATTTCCGTGCCGTCGCCCTGTCGGCTTCGTCGAAGACAGGAGGGCCGAGGCGTTCGAGCTGCGCATGCATGCACTGCTCCAGCGGCTCGTTGCCCATCAGGTTGGCGTCGCCGGAGATGATTTCCTGCCGCATGGTCGTTTCAGTCATCCAGGCCGCCCCCTCCGCCACGCGCTTGACGCGGGCGACAAGCGAAAGGAGCTCGGGAAGCGTTCTGGCCCGCACGAGATAGCGCACCGTCGCATTGGCCTGCACCACGTTGGGCGCCGATCCACCGGTGTCTGTGATTGCGTAGTGGATACGGGCGGTTGTCGGCATATGCTCGCGCAAAAAATTAACGCCGACATTCATCAGCTCGACGGCATCGAGGGCGCTGCGCCCGAGATGCGGCGTTGCCGCGGCATGCGAGGCGCGGCCTGAGAAGTGGAAGTTCATCTCGCTGCAGGCTAGCGAGATCGGGTTGTTGACGCCGCTGAAGGCGGCGGGGTGCCAGGAGATGGCGATATCGACATCATCGAAGACGCCGGCACGCACCATGAAGCCCTTCGAAGACCCGCCTTCTTCGGCGGGGCAGCCGTAATAGCGGATACGCCCCTTCAGGCCGGTTTCGGCGAGATAGTCCTTCACCGCGGCCGCGGCGAGCATCGAGCCGGCGCCCAACAGATTGTGGCCGCAACCGTGGCCGTGGCCGCCGAAAACGACCGGCCGCTGCTCGGCGACGCCGGCCTCCTGGCTGAGGCCGGGCAGCGCGTCGTATTCGCCGAGGATGGCAATCACCGGCCCGCCTTCGCCGGCCTCTCCCATGACGGCGGTCGGAATGCCGGCGACATTGCGCTCGATCCTGAAACCCTCTGCCTCCAGAAGTCGCAGATGTTCGGCTGAGGAGCGGAACTCTTCATAATTGATCTCCGGCATATCCCAGACGCGGTCGCTGAGCTCGAAAAAAGCCGGGCTTTTTTCGTCGACGGTTGTCCAGATGGATTCGGAATTCTGCATCGCGTCTTCCTTCTTGATCAGTGCATGTCGCTCAGGACAGGCGCCAGCCGCTCCAGAGCCCAGTCGATCTGGTCCCGTTCGATCACCAGGGGCGGCGCAAGACGGATGGTGTGATCATGCGTCTCCTTGGCAAGGATGCCCGACTGGCGGAGCGCCTCGCAATAACGGCGCGCACCACCGGCCTCCGGGTGCAGCTCGATGGCGAGCATCAGGCCGCGCCCGCGCACGTCGCGGACGATGTTGCTGCGGATGTCCTTGAGCCCTTGCAGGAAATATTCACCCTGCACCGCGGCGTTCTCGATCATGCCTTCCTCGGTAAGCACCTTCAGCGCCGCCCGCGCGACCGCGCAGGCCAGCGGGTTGCCGCCGAAGGTCGAGCCGTGCTGCCCCGGTTTCAGCGTACCGAGCACCTCATTGTTGGAAAGCACGGCGGAGACCGGATAGAAGCCGCCCGACAATGCCTTGCCGACAAGCGTCACATCCGCCTCGATCGCTTCGTGTTCCTCCGCGAGGAGCTTGCCGGTGCGCCCGAGGCCGGTCTGGATCTCGTCGAGAATCAGCATGACATTGTTGGCCGTGCAGACCTCGCGAACCCTTGTGAAATAACCGGCAGGCGGGATCAGCACGCCGGCCTCCCCCTGGATCGGCTCCACCAGGAACGCGACGGTGTGGTCGGTGATCGCCTGTTCGAACGCCTCGATATCGCCGAACGGGATGACCCGGAAACCGTGCAGGAAGGGGCCGAAGCTCTTTCGTGCCGTCTCGTCGGTGCTGAAGCTGATGATGCCGAGTGTCCGGCCGTGGAAATTGTTGGCGCAGACGATGATTTCCGCCCTGTCCTCCGGGACGCCCTTAACCTCGTAACCCCACTTCCGCACGGATTTGATGGCCGTTTCGACCGCCTCGGCGCCACTGTTCATGGGAAGGATACGGTGCGACCGGGTCAGTGCGGCAAGCTCCTCGTAGAACAGCGCGAGCTGGTCGTTGCGGAAGGCGCGCGACGTCAGCGTCAACTTGCCCGCCTGCTCGACCATGGCGGCGAGGATCCTGGGATGGCAATGGCCCTGGTTCACGGCCGAATAGGCGGACAGGCAGTCGAGATAGCGGTTCCCATCGGTATCCCAGACATGGACGCCGGCGCCGCGCGCGAGGACGACGTCGAGCGGCTTGTAGTTGTTGGCGCCGAGCCGGCCCTCAATAGCGATGAAGTCTTCCGTCAACATTGTGGATTTCTCCATTGTGGATTTCTCCTGGGGCCGGGGAGGCTCTACCTGGCGATTTGCCTGCTCTTGTTACGCAGCGATGCCCAAGGTCGGCGTGGCCGCGAGGAGTGCCTGCGTATAGTCGTGGCGCGGATGGTCCAGAACCTCGGCAGTACTGCCTTCCTCGACGATCAGACCCTGCTGCATGACGACGATCCGGTCGGCGACACGGGAGACGGCGCCCAGATCGTGAGAGATGAACAGGCAGGCGAAGCCATGGTTTTCCTGCAGTTTGCGGAAAAGATCGAGAACCTGCTTCTGGATCGTCATGTCGAGCGCCGAAACGGGCTCGTCGGCAACGACGAAGGCGGGATTGCGGATCACCGCCCGGGCAATTGCGACGCGCTGTCTCTGGCCGCCGGAGAGCGCATGCGGGAAACGGTCGCCAAGCCCGGCAAGGCCCACTTCGGCAAGCATGGCGCTCACCCGCTCGGCCTTTTCCGCTCGGCTGAGTTTCGCACCGTGGGCCAGCGGTTCGCCGACGATTTCGGCAATCTTCTGGCGCGGATCGAGGGAGGAATAGGGGTCCTGGAAGACGAGCTGGCATTGCAGGCGGTAGTCGCGCGCGGCAGGGCGATCGGCTGCCGCCATGGAGCGCTCCCGAAACAACACGTCGCCGCCTGAAAGCGGCAGCAGGCCGAGCATCGCCCGGCCAAGGGTCGTCTTGCCGGAGCCGGAGCCGCCGACCACGGCAACGACTTCACCAGGGCGCACACCGAGCGACACGCCACGCACGGCGAGTTTCTTTTCCGCGGTGCTGAACATGTTGCCGGCGCCGGAGAACGTCACCTCGACATTGCGGGCCTCGATCAGCGGCGCGGCCTCGGCAACCGGCTTGCGGCCATGATCGCGTTTCGGCAGCGCGTCGATCAGGGTACGGGTATATTGTTCCTTCGGATGGTGAAGCACGTCTTCCACCGGTCCCGTCTCGATCAGCCTGCCGCGTTCGAGAACGATGACCTTCTTGGCGTATTGCGCGACCAGGCCGAGATTGTGGGTGATCAGCAGCACGGCGGTGCCGAAGGTGCGGGTAAGGTCCACCATCACCTCCAGAACCTCGCGCTGGGTCAGCGTATCGAGTGCGGTGGTCGGCTCGTCGGCGATCAGCAGCTTCGGGCGCAGAAGCATGACGGAAGCGAGCATGATGCGCTGACGCATGCCGCCGGAGAATTGATGGGGGAAGGCGGCGAGGCAGGCCTCGGCGTTGGGGATCTTCACGCGTTCCAGCATTTCGGTTGCCCGCGCAAGGGCAGCCTCGGTACCGAGCTTCTCATGCAGCCGCAGCCCTTCGACAAGCTGCGCGCCGATCGTCATCGCCGGGTTGAGCGATACCATCGGTTCCTGAAAGACCATGCCGATCTTCGCGCCACGAACCTGGCGCACCTCGAGATCCGACATCTTCAGGACGTCGCGGCCTTCAAACAGGATCTCACCGCCCACAGGGCTGATCGCCTTCGGGAGAAGGCGCATGGCGGCACGCGCCGCGACCGTCTTGCCGCTGCCGCTTTCGCCGACCAGCGCGACGATACCGCCGGCCTCGACGTCAAAAGAGACGTCGTGCAGGACCGGATGGCCATTGGATGTCGCGACGCGGAGATTGCGGACGCTCAGCAGCGGACGGGAAGTTTCGGGGATCATCACCGTTGCTCCATTCTCGGATCGAAGCGGTCGCGCAAGGCATCGCCCAGCAGATTGATGCCGAGCAGCGTCAGCGAGATGCAGATGCCGGGGGCAAGCCCAAGCCACGGGGCCTTCTCGATATAGGTACGCGCCGCCGACAGCATGTTGCCCCAGGTGGGCGCCGGTGGCGGAACACCGAGCCCGAGGAAGCTCAGGCCGCTTTCCGCCAGCACGACCCAGCCGAACATCGACGTGGCGAGCACGACGATCGGCGCCAGGCAGTTCGGCAGGATATGGCGGAACATCGTGGTCAGCTCGGAATTGCCGATGACGCGCGAGGCCTCGACATATTCACGCTCTCTCGCCGACAGCACGCTTGCGCGGACGATGCGCAGCACCGATGGCGCATAGGCGATGCCGAGAGCGAGGATGATGCCGTATTTGTTCGGACCGGAAATCACCATCAGGCCGAGCGCCAGCAAGGTGCCGGGAAAGGCGAGCAGCGCGTCGCTGAAGACCATCAGGATGCGGTCTGCCAGCCCTCTTGTATAACCGGCGATCAGGCCGGTGATCGTGCCGGCGGTGACCGCGAAGGCGACGGTCAGGATGGCGACGGTCATGCTCTGCACGGCGCCTGTCATCAGGCGCGAGACGACATCGCGGCCGAATTCGTCGGTACCAAGCCAGAATTGCGCCGATGGCGGTTTCAACTTGGCGACGAGCTTGATCGCCGCTGGATCGTACGGCGTCCAGAACAGCGCAAGCAGCGCCATTCCGCCGATGAAGACCAGCAGGAGAGAGCCGATGATGAGGTTTGCCGGCTGCCTGATCATGAAGCGGTGACCCGCGGATCGAACAGCGGATAGCAGAGATCGACGATCAGATTGACGATCACGTAGATCAAGGCCGTGAACAGAAGACATCCCTGTACCACCGGATAGTCGCGAGCGAAGATCGCATCGACGAGAAGACGCCCCAGGCCGGGCAAGGTGAAGACGGTTTCCAGCACCGCAATGCCGCCGAGCAGCCCGCCGAGCACCAGCCCGATCATCGTCCAGGTCGGAGCGAAGGCATTCGGCAGCACATGGCGAAGCAGGACCTTGCGTTCCGAAAGCCCCTTGGCGCGTGCATGCATGACATATTCCAGCCGCAGGATTTCGATGGCGCTGGCACGCATCATGCGGGTCAGCACGCCGACTTCGATCAGCATCAGCGTCACCACCGGCAGGATCACATAGGTAATGGCGGTCCACGGCTTTTCGGTGAACGGCACATAACCGACGACCGGCAGCCATCCGAGCTTGAGGCCGAAGACCAGCAGCAGCACGAGGCCGAGCCAGAAGCTCGGAACCGACATCAGCAGCGTCGATGCCGCCACGATGGCGACGTCCACATGGTCGTTCTGCCGCCATGCCGCGATCAGGCCGGCCGGAACCGCGATCAGCGTCGCAAGCGCCACGGCGACCAGCACGATCGTGGCGCTGACCTGGAACCGGTCGAGCATCAGCAGGAGGACCGATGCGCCGTTGGAGATCGAATGACCGAAATCGCCCCGGAGCACATTGCCGAGCCAATAGAGGAACTGCAGCGGCACCGGCTTGTCGAGGCCGAGATTGGCGCGCAGATTCGCCAGTTCTTCGGGGCTGGCGCTATCGCCGAGGATCAGCTGGGCGGGATCGCCGGGGATCATCCGCACCAGGAAGAACACCATCACGGCCACGATCAGGAGCGTCGGAAGCGTCCATAACAGACGCTTCGCGACATATTTCGAAAGGGCATGCATGAGCTACTTTCCCTGTGCGAAGGAAACGCCCCACATGCGCGGATAACCGACCGGCCAGGTCTTGTAACCTTCCACATTGGCGCGTACCGCGCCGATGCGGGTACCGGAATAAAGCGGGATCAGCGGCACGTCCGTGCGGATCATGCCTTCCAGCTTGTCGAACAGCGCCTGGCGCTGCTTGTCGTCGCCAGTCGTGGTGCTTTCGTTGATCAGCTTCAACCCTTCCGGATTGTCCCAGACCTTGTTCGGGCTCTTGTCCTTGTTGCCGCTCACCATGTCGAAGGAGAGCGAGGGGTCGAGGCGCGCCGAATAGGTGAACGACATGGCCGAATAGTTGCCGGCCGTGTAGCGGTCGAGCAGGGTCGCCCAGTCGAGCGTTTCGATCTCGATATTGATGCCGGCTTCCTGTGCCATGGCCTGTACGAGAACGGCGGCATCGAACAGCGACGGGTAGAATTTCGTTGCCAGCCACTTGATCGGCTGGCCCTTGTATCCGGCTTCCGCCAGAAGTTTCTTGGCCTCCTCGATATTGCGGGCCGGGACTGCCTTCTGCAGTTTGCCGGAATAGGGGCTTGGCACAGGAATGACCGAAAGGTTGGCCGGCGACTGGCCGTTGGTCAGCGCTTCGGTCATCTGCGGGATATCCAGCGAGAGCAAGAGAGCCTTGCGGATCCGCACATCCTTCAGCAGCGGATCGCGTGTCTGGAAGAGGAGCGCCGTCAGGCCCATGCTGGCGACCTTGTCCACCTTCAGCTTGTCGCTGGCGGAAAATTCCTCGACATCGGCATTGTTGACGTCGCTGATGACGTCGATGTCTCCGGAATAAAGAGCAGCCTTGGCCGCCGCGTCATCCGGAATGACCATGAAGCGCACGGCGCTGACCTTCGGCGTCTTGTCACCGACGTAACCGGTACGCTCGCCGCCGGGCGAGACATAGTTGGGGTTGGCGGCAAGCTGGACATATTGTCCGCTGCGCCATTCCTGCAGCATGAACGGGCCGGTGCCAACCGGCTTCACCCACTTGCCCTGCGCATCGAGTGAGCTCTTCTGATAGATGCCGGTACCGCCGCAGTCGGTGCGGGCGAGGGTGGCGAGGAACAGGGCCGTCGGCTTTTCCAGCGTGAAGACGACGGTCGAGGCATCGGGCGCCGTTACATTGGTGACGTTCGCAACGCTCGACCCCGTGACGTCCTTGAGGCAACGCCAAGCGGTCTTCGGATCCACGTAACGTTGCCAGGAGGCCAGCACGTCGGCGGAAGTGAGCGGCTCGCCATTGCTGAATTTCAGCCCTTCGCGCAGCTTGAACGTATAAGTCTTGCCATCGGCGGAAACGTCGACCGATTTTGCCAGCAACGGTGCGACCGAGGCGTCGTCCCGGTATCCGACGAGGCCCTCGACCATGTGCAGCACGATGGCGTCGCTGTTGGCGTCGCGGTTGACGCCCGGATCGGTCGAGCGGACGTCGGCATTGATGCGCACCCGCATCGTCTTGTCCTGTGCAATGGCCGTGCCCGCGGTGGCAGCCATGAGAGCCATCACCGCCGCGGTCTTCAAGAGGTTATGATATTTCATGGAAGGCTCCCGTCTTCGTTCCCTTATTGGTCTTAGTTAAGCCGCGTTCGTCTGTGCCTTGAGCGGCTCTTCGACGGGCCGGATGTTCATGTCGAGGGTGTAATTCCAGAAATGCGCGCCAAGCGCCGGCAGCAGCGCCACCTCCAGGCGGCCCTCGGCCGGCACCATGACGATCATCGCAACGGTCGCGGACTGGTTGTTGGAAAGCGACTTCCTGGGGGGACGGCAGACCGACCACGGGCTTTCGAACGTGTCGGACAGTGCGGTCTTGACCGTGTCGACCGTGACCTTGGCGATATGCGGCTCGATCAGCTCGCGGACACGCAAGTCGCGATAGAGCGAATCCGGCATGTTGACGACGCCCTTGTCGAGCAGTTTCGACAGCGCCACGGGGCTCTGGAAATGGTTGGCATGCACGAGCACGCCGTTTTGCGGATGAACGAGGAAAGTCTCGTCCGGCGCGCATTCGAAATCGATCGCGATGCCGTGCGCATGGCCGATCATCATATTGTTCGAGGCCGATTTGCGGGTGCCGTAAACGGCTTGCATCGACATCGCCAGATGGTCCTGTTCCAGGACCTTGCGGCGGATGATGGCAAGCGGCACACCGAGTTCGCGGTAATCCCGGTCGGTTTCCAGATAGTTGCCGCTGATGGAGATGCCGGCGGCATTGAAGCCGGTGCGCGCCAGCCCGCCCGCTTCCGTGAAGGTAATGATATCCGGCCCGTCGTCGCGCTTGATCTTCAGCACGATCGCCGTTTCGGCGCATTCCGCTTTCCAGTCCCAGTTCTGGGCGTGGATGAAGACCTTGTCGCGGCTGGCCTGGGGCATGACGAAGACGCCTGTGCAGCCGTCCGACTGGATGAAGTCCGCCTGCCCCTTTTCCCTGCGGCGTGCGAGCTTGAGAATTTCGGTGCGCGCGTTGAGCAGAAGGATCGCAGCGAGATCGGTATTCACGGCCTTGGCGATGCCGCGCATTTCCTCGATATACTGGCTGCCGAAACTCTCGACCGCACCGGCAAAACGATCGATCATCGCGGCAAGGTCGCTGTCCTTGAGACCGGAGGAATGCAGCTGCAGCTTGTAGTGTTCGATGCCTTTGAGAATGCGTTCCGCGGCCTGCTCGCCATATTGTTGGCCCCGTTCGAACGGGGTACCAGAAACTTCGATGAGCGGGCAGGGAAGGGGTAACGTCATGACGGTTTGTTCCAGATGCTAAATGTGGGCGGAGGCAAACCGGGATTGCCTTCGCCAAGAAAGTATTTCATAAAACAAAAACCAAAATTGGCAGGAAGGCAAGCGGAAAATGTCGGATGCGAGCACGCCTCTTCAGCAGGACCTGATGCGCCGCATCATCGATGTCATCCATGACGATCATCTTCAGCCTGGCGCGCGGCTGCGTCAGAACCAGCTCGCCGACCGGCTTAGTGTTTCCCGTACGCCGGTGCGCATCGCGCTGGAAATGCTGGCGGAAGAAGGTTTCGTGCAGCATGAGCCCAATCGGGGCATGATGCTGACTTCCATCCCGCCGCGTGTTGAAAAACTCGAGACGCCGTCTGGCGACGAAGATCTGCTGGTGGCAATCGCAAGGCTGCGCCGCGAAGGCGCACTACCCGAACAATTCGCGGAGCTCGAGCTGATGCGGCTCACCGGCCGCGAGCGAACGCCGGTGCGCCAGGCGCTGATCAAGCTCGAGGGCCTCGGCGTCATCGAGCGCCGGCAGGGTTATGGCTGGCAGTTCTTCGATCCGGTCCGTGATGCCCGCGCCCGTGAGGAAAGTTATGATTTTCGACAGTTGATCGAGTGCGCAGCGATCCTTTCCCCCGAGTTTTCGCTCTCAGTGGACTGGATCGAGTCGATGCGGTCAAGGCACGAGGCGATCATGACGGCGCCCTGGACCGACACGTCGAGCGTGACGCTATTCGAGATGAATGCAGAGTTTCACCTCGGTATCAGCGCGGCCTCCGGAAATCGATACATCAAGGAGGCAATGCATCGTCAGAACCAGCTTCGGCGCCTCTCGAACTATAATTGGCAACATGGGGCCGCCCGCGTGGCCGTAACCTGTCGCGAGCACCTGGAAATCCTTGACCGGCTGGAGCGTGGCGAAAACGAAGTCGCGGCAGCCCTGATGCGTAGGCACCTGATGGGCGCACGAGGGACATCCAAGTGAAATAATGAATTTTGTACGACAAAATTCACGCTTCATCCCGTCGCAAGGTCGCCGCAGTCAACAAGCCAGTCGTCATCGCGGCCGCATGTGGCAATCGCCGGCCGGCAAATTGACCGGCCGGACAGGATCGTCCACGTCACCTGGCGCCGGCGAGGTCGAAGCCTGGAACCACCTCGCCTGTCGCGCGGAACAGTCGCTCCAATTCGGTCACATCCGGGCAGTCGGGGACGGAGCTCAGAAATGCCGGGTCCATCTCGGCATTGGGGAGCGCTATGACGGCCGCGGCAAGCAGCGTCGTCCCCGCGACGATCTCTCCCCGGAGCTGTGGAAGAAGCGTCTTGGCGTGGACGAGATTGGTGTTGGCGATCGGGCTCATCGAGTGGCCGCCACGCCTGAAGGCAGGTGAGAGATCGACGATCGCGCTTGTATCGGTTTGGCCGCGCCAAACGGCGAAACCTTCGCCTTGCTCTGCGATATCGGCGTTGAAGTCCGCCTTCTCGATGGCGAAGCCGCCTTCGGTCGTTTTCAGAGCGCGCGGCGTGACGATGCGGTGGATGCGGATATGCCAGGGGCTGGCCGGAACCAGCCATGTCTCAACCGTCACATCGCCCCAGGGTTTCCAGCGAGAGTACAGCTTGTCACCGGCAATCAACGCCTGTTCGAGCGTCTCGCGCATGCGGAAATGCACGCCGTCGTCGGAAAGGCCCAGCATGCCGTCGAAACTTGCGGCAGCAAAATTCCGGTCGTCCGCCTCGATGTTGAAGGCGTAGCGGGTGGAATAGGCGAATTTCGAATATTTCTCATGGGCGCCGCGCATCTTGTCGTGCTGCTGTCCGGAAGCAAGAACGACGATATTGCCGGGTGTGTGCATGGCGACCATGCCCGGTTCCTTCAGCGGAACCGGGTCCGCGAAGGAGGGCGCCGGCGCTTCCTCTGCCAACCAGAATGGATGGTCGGCGGGCAAAGCCAGCGGCAGGAAGAATTTGAGCGCCCAATAGGGCGAACCGGGCGAATTGTAGCTCTCGCTCATCAGTAGATTGGGATAGCCGTAACCGATCGACAGCACGCCGTCCCGGTCGGCGATCGGAAGCGTCGACCACCAGCGGATATGACGCATGTAATAGCCCTTGATCTCGGCCCAAGGCAGGGCCTCGGTATCGGCAAAGGCCAACGCGCCCCAGAAGCCGCCGGCGGCGAACCGATATGTCTGGCTGCGCCCGAAGGCGAGCGCTGCGCCATCCGGGCCGAACCAGTGGCGAATATCCTGCGCAAATATGCGGGCACGTCCGCGATAGGCATCGCCGCGCCTGACGTCGGCCTTTGCCAGAACGGAATAGATCAGAGCGTAAAAATGCATGGCGAAAGGGATATAGTGATCGACGCGCTTCACCGGCCCGTCGCGATACCAGCCTTCGCCAAGCCGGAAGGCCTCCGCCTCATCGAGATATTTCCCGGTCTTGGATTGGTCGAAGCCTATGCCGACGCGCGTCAGGCCGAGACCGATGAGAACCCGGAAGAATTTCCAGTTGTTGTCGATGAATTCCTTGTCATATGCCGACAGGAGATAGGCCGCGACGGTTTTCTTCTGTCCTTCGGTCAACGGATCCCAGATGTGTTCGGGCACCATGGCAAGTGCGAAACCGACGGCCGCCAGTTCCACCTGACGCTGGTCGCGATCGGAAATCTCGCCCCAATATTCCGGATGGGACGGATCGGTGCCGTTTGCGAGGCCGGGGCGATAGAGATCCCAATAGGGGAAGTCGTGACCACCGGCTGCGAGCGGCACGATGCCCCAGAGCGGCCGGGCGAAACCTTCGAGATCCGCTGCGGCGCGGTCGAAATGCGCGCCGGTCGCGCTCAGGCGGACCCGCGCGCCGCTTTCTGAAAAATAGCGAAGAAGCGGTTTGAACAGATCCAGGGTCGCCCGGCCAAGATCGTCTCTGGACAGAAGAGGGTTCCCGTAAAGGGGATTGGCTCGAGCTGGGTCGTAGATCACTGGCAAACCGTTTTTTTCACTGAAGAGAGACCCGCGGGGGAACGCGCCCCCGCGGGCTAGGCTATTTATTTGATGGCCTTCACACCCTCGGTCATCTCCTTCAGGCCGTCGTCGATCGAGATGTTGTCGGTCATGATCGAGTCATGCGCTCGGTTGAGAACAACTTCGATCTTGGCGGCATTCGGATTGACGGCCATTTCCAGGAAGGACTTGCCGGACTGAAGCGCGTCCTTGCTCGCCTGGTCCTGCGGGAAGCCCGGCAGGGATGCGATCTTGGCAGTGACTTCCGGCGTGCGGACGGTCGGGATCGTGCCGGTGCTGGCGATGATGGCTGCACCCTCCGGACCGGTCACGAACTTGATGAAGTCGAGCACCTCGGCCTTGTGCGTGGAGTTGGCATTGACGCTCAGGCCTGAAATCTGTGCTGCGGTCGTGCCTGCTGCAACGCCAGCCGGATGCGGGAACTTCACGATCCCCCAGTTTTTGCTCTTGGATTCGCCGGACGCGACCTTGGCGATCTGGGTGCCGATGAACCATGTGCCCATCGGCAGCATGCCGATCGTGCCGTTGAAGAACAGCGCCGAATAATGGGTGTTGGAGGTCTTCAGCGATGCATAGGACGGGACGACGCCCGCCTTCTGCAGGGCGAGCGCACGCTCGTACCACGGCTTCAGGAAAGCGTAGTCGGGACCTGCGAGGGTCTGCTTGCCGTCGAGGATGCCGGGAAGCTGAACCGTGGAGCGCCATGTATGGAAGAGCGCGCCGTAGGTCTTGTTCGCGCCCATGCCGCCGGCGAGCTTGGTCGCGATCTGGTCGAACTGCGCCCAGGTCATGTCGTTGGTCGGGTAAGGAACATTGGCTTTGTCGAAAATGTCCTTATTGTAATAGACGACCCAGAAATCCGACCGGAAGGGCAGGGCATAGACCTTGCCGTCGATCTTGAGTTCGTCGACGAGGCCGCCGAAGGACGCAGGGTCGATCTTCTGTTCCGTCATGAAGCCGGAGAGGTCCGAAATCGAGCCGGCACGGACGAGGTTGGTGTAGTTCGGAACGTCCTTGACGGTGACGATGTCGATATCCTTGGAGCCGCCCGCGAGCTGCGTGGCGATCATCTGCTGGTAGTCCTGCGAACCGAGATCCACGGACTCGAACTTAACGTTCGGATGCTTGGCCTGGTAGGCTTGAATGAGCGGCTTGTAATAGGCGACCTTGTCCCAATCCCACAGCGCCCATTTGAGCGTCACGGCATCGCCCGACTGCGCGTATGCCGATCCTGTGGCGGAAGCCGCAAGAACGAGACCCGCCATCGCGAATTTCAATGATCTCCCGAGTTTTTCCAAATACATTTCCGTTCTCCTTCCCTGAAGTGTTTCTGGATTAGATATGCGTAGCGTCACCAGCATGCGGTTCGCGATGCGCCTGTGTTGCTATTGGCAGGGCTAGAACCATGACCGCTGCCCGATGGACGCCGAATGCGACGGCGAACATTCCGAGTGAAAAGTTGAGAGTGGCCGGCATGAAGACTGAGACCGGATAAAAGACGATATGCGCGAGCCAGAGCACGGCCACGAAGGCAAGCGCGGCGAGCGCCGGCAGCGGACGGATGACAGCCGCAATGGCGGCAAGCCGCAGCAGCGTCGGCGCGGGCAGGTCGCGCATCACCATCAATACGACGAGGTGGCATGCCACGACGACAACGAAGACCGTCACCACCAGCGCGATCGTCAGCGGCAGGGCGAGGACGAGATTATCCCTGGCGGTCGCCGCATAGCTGGTTATCGAAAAGACGCCGAGGCCGATGGCAAGCGTGAAGGCCAGCCCCCAGGCGGTGGCGCGCCAGAAATATCGGATGAAAGCCTCGAAATAGTCCCGCAGGAGATAGCTGTTCCGGTCTTCGACGAGTGTAACGGAAACGCGGGCGGTTGCCGCAATCGCCGCGGGAATGGTGACGACGAACAGCGCGGTCAGGATGAACAGGATGTTCAACTTGACCATTTCCCACCACTCGCGGGCCAATGTCTCGGCAAAGAGGGCAAGGCCGGTCTTCTTCGGCGCATTCTTGGGAATGCCCGGTCCTTCCTTCGCCCACATGTCCCGTAGCCATTGCATGCTGTTTCCTCCCGCTCGCCTAATAAAGGATCGAGCGCTCCGTTTCCCTGTCGAACAGCTGCATATTGGTGGTGTCGACGACCAGCTTGACCTCGTCGCCGATCGCCGCCCTGAAACGGGGCGATACCCGGGCGATGAAGCTGCGCCCGCCGGCAACGATATTGAGGTGGACTTCCGAGCCCATCGGCTCCGCAAGCTCGACGACGGCGCTGAAGGGCGCGAGGTTTTCCGGCGCGATATCGGCCGGCGGCAATTCATGAAAATTCTCAGGCCGGATGCCGATCACCAGTTCCCGGCCTTCATAGGGTGCTATGCGATTTCTGTCGAAATGCGCCGGCAATGGCAGTTCCCGTCCATCGAAGAGGGCAAAATATCCGTCGCCGCGCCGCTCGATGACCGACGGCATCATGTTCATCTGCGGCGCGCCGATGAAGCCCGCGACGAACATGTTGACCGGGCGATCGTAGAGGTTCTGCGGCGTATCGACCTGCTGGATATGCCCGTCCTTCATCACCACGATGCGATCCGCCATGGTCATCGCCTCGATCTGGTCGTGTGTGACGTAGATGAACGTGGCATCGAGCCGCTTGTGCAGCTTGGTGATCTCGGCGCGCATGGTGCCGCGAAGCTTGGCGTCGAGATTGGACAGCGGTTCGTCCAGCAGGAAGACGGCCGGGTTGCGGACCATGGCACGCCCGAGCGCGACGCGCTGGCGCTGGCCGCCGGACAGCGCCTTCGGCTTGCGGTTGAGCAGATGCGTGATGTCGAGAATTTTCGCAGCGTCCTGGACCTGGCTGTCGATGAAGTCCCGCGGCGCTTTGCGAAGCTGCAGGCCGAAAGCCATGTTCTTATAGACGGTCATATGCGGATAAAGCGCATAGTTCTGGAAGACCATGGCGATGTCACGGTCCTTCGACGGCACGTCGTTCATCAGGTCGCCGCCGATCACGAGCTCTCCGCCGGAAATCTCCTCCAGCCCGGCGATCATCCTGAGCGTCGTCGATTTGCCGCAACCCGAAGGGCCGACCAGAATGATGAATTCCTTGTCGGCGATCTCCAGGTCGATGTCATGGACGACAGTCAGCGCGCCATAGGACTTGTTCAGTTTCTTGAGTGCAATGCTGGCCATCAGGTTCTCTCACCAATAGGAAGACCAATTGCGCGAGAGGCGCGTCAAAGCTTCCATGTAATAGTAGTCGCCCCACGAGACGCACTCGTCGACACCTTCGCCGCGGCAGGTGTTGTAGGGCGATTTCTTGGAATAGGTCCCGTGCAGGACGAGGCCATTGGAGATCGCCGGGTCCTTCACCGCGTAATGCTCGACGAGGCTTTTCATCATCCGGCGTGCCAGCTCGCGGTAACGCGCGGCAGCATCGGACTCGACCAGTTCGGCCATTTCGAGCAGACCGCAGGCGACGATTGCGGCTGACGAGCTGTCGCGGGGTTCGCCGTCCCCATCCGTGAACACAAGGTCCCAATAGGGCACGAGGTCGGCCGGCAGCTTCTTCAGATAGAAATCGAGGAGGCGGTCGAAGGTATTGCGATATTCGTCGATCGGCTCGTAGCGGTAGGAAAGCGCCATTCCGGCAATGCCCCAGGCCTGGCCTCGCGCCCAGAAACTGTCGTCCTTGTAACCCTGCTTCGTCGCGCCGCGAACGGGCGCGCCGGTGACCGGATCCATGTAGAACGTGTGGTAGGTGGAATTGTCCGGCCTTACCGAGTTCGCCAGCGTCGTACGGGCATGAATAAGGGCGATGTCGCGATATTTCGGATCGCCCGTCTCGCGGCTTGCCCAATAGAGCAATGGCAGGTTCAGCAGGCAGTCGATGATATAGCGGTATTCGTCGGCGACACCCTTGCGGCCCCAGGCCTGGATGAACTGGCCGATCGGCTGGAAACGCTCGATAAGCTGATCAGCGGCCAGAATAGCGGCCCTTCGTCCGTCCGTGTCGCCGACCAGTTTCCAGGCGGCGATGCAGGAGGGCGAATAGAGGAACCCCATATCGTGGTGATCGGTCTCGATGCGGTTCTCGATCCGATGCAGGAAGGCCTGCACCTGGATTTGTGCCGCATGCTGGAAAACCTTGTCGCCCGTATGCTCGAACGCCAGCCAGATTTCCCCCGGCCAGAACCCGGCAGTCCACTGGGTGTTCTCGACGGCGGGATAAAAATTGGCAACGCTGGAATGGTTCTGGGACGTGTAGGTGAAGGTGGGCAGATTACGCCGGATCTGCGAGACGGCGAGATCGAGCGC
The DNA here is from genome assembly GCF_031455615.1 of Neorhizobium sp. 2083. Lineage (NCBI taxonomy): Bacteria > Pseudomonadati > Pseudomonadota > Alphaproteobacteria > Hyphomicrobiales > Rhizobiaceae > Neorhizobium > Neorhizobium sp. 2083. Next base: position 558,674 of record NZ_JAVDTC010000003.1, read on the forward strand.
CGCCTTGATCTCGGCATCCGTGATCGGCGAGGGAGCGATCGGCGCAATGGCATTCATGACTTTAACCCTTGATGCCTGACGAAGCGACGCCTTCGACGAAGAAGCGCTGCAGCGACAGGAAGACGATCAGGACGGGGATGAGCGCGACGACAGATGCCGCCATGATCAGCCCGTATTCCGCGGAATATTGCGAGATGAACATCCGCAGGCCGATCTGGATCGTCTTCAGTTCCGTCTTGGTGAGATAGATCATAGGCCCCAGGAAATCATTCCAGGTGGTGACGAAGGTGAAGATGGTCAGGGTCGACAGCGCGGGCTTCGACAGGGGCAGCATGATGCGGGCCCAGATCTGATATTCGTTCATGCCGTCGATGCGGGCCGCTTCGCAAAGCTCCGTCGGGATCGACATGTAGAACTGCCGCATCAGGAAGACGCCGAAGGCAGTGAATGCCTGCAGGCAGATCAGCGCCAGATGGGTGTTGTTCAGGCCGAATTCCCGCATCAGCAGGAACTGCGGCACCATATAGACCTGCCAGGGCATGGCGATGGTCGCGATATAGCCCAAGAAGAGCGTGTTCTTGTAGGGAAACTCGAGCTTGGCAAAGGCATAGGCCGCAAAGCTCGACGTCAGCAACTGCAGCAGGGTGACGATGATGGTCAGTTTCGAGGTATTGTAGATGAACAGGCCGAGCGGAATCTTCGTCCAGATATCCACGTAGTTCTGCCATTGCGGCTGCGACGGAATCCATTCGATCGGAAATACGAAGACGTCGCGGCTGAGCTTCAGCGAGGCTGAAAGCATCCAGGCGAAAGGCATCAGCATCACGGCGGTGATGACGATGACCGTCGCGTAGATTGCGACCCTCTTGGCGGTGATCTTGCGTCCGGCAATCCTCACGGATCAATCCTCCTTCTGTCGGCGGAACTGGACGACCGTGACCGCCAGCACGAGGAAGAAGAGAACGAGCGCGATCATGCTGGAATAACCGAGGTCCCAGGAAATGAAGGCTTCGTTGTAGATGTGATAGACGAGAACGAGGGTTGAGGTGCCGGGACCACCCTGGGTGATCATGTAGATCTGATCGAAGACCTTGAACGACTGGATCGTCAGCATGACCGTAACGAAGAAGGTCGTGGGGGCGAGCTGGGGCACGGTCACATAGAGAAATTTCTGCCACGAATTCGCGCCGTCGAGATCGGCCGCCTCGTAAAGCTCGGAATTGATACCCTGCAGCCCGGCGAGATAGATGACCATGTAATAACCCATGCTCTTCCAGACGCCGAAGAGGATGACCGTCACCATCGCCCAATGCCGATCGGCGGCCCAGCCCGGCATGTCCTTGGGATCCAGTCCGAGCGTATAGAGGATCATGTTCACCGGCCCCATTTCGGGGTTGAAGATCATGTTCCAGACCACCGCGACGGCGACCAGAGAGGCGACATAGGGGAAGAACATCGCCGTGCGGAAGAAATCACGCCCGAAAATCTTCTGGTTCAGCAGGATCGCCAGGCCGAGCGCGCAGGCAAGCGTCGCGGGAACCGATACGGCCGTATAGATGATCGTGTTCCAGAACGCGGCAATGAAGACCTTGTCTTCGAACAATCTCCAGAAATTGTCGAGGCCGGCAAAGGTGATCGCATTGGAACCGTCCCAATGCATGAACGCCAGGACGAAAGCGAACAGGATCGGCCCGAGCGTGAAGACGGCAAAGCCAAGGAAGTTCGGCGCGATGAAGGAGTAGGCAACCAAGGCGCTTTGTATCTTGCGCCGGCGGCGCGACAGGACCTTTGCCGATCGCCGGGGCATGGCCGGCGCATCGCTGGCGGCGATGGTGGAATTCGACATGGACACTTTCCCTCCTCGACGCAAGACGCTCCAATCGATGCCCAAGGGCTTCAGTTGTGGCCTATAGGCAGCCGTGACGCTGCGGGCGTTCCGCCTCCCTGCTGAGGGCATAGCACATCGCCGACATTGGTCAAACAAATTTCTAGATAAATCATATGAATTTTATGGTCATCTCAAAATACGTATGATAGGTGACGTTGCAGGTCGTTGACCGACGCATGGAGGAAGGTTGATGTTCAGCGAGATCGCCGGATCGTTGCCGCCGATTTTGGCAGACTTCATGCCTGGGGCGCCGGTTCAGGACCGGGCTGCATGGCAAGCCGTATCGAATGAAATGCGTTCCGCGGTGCTGCGTGATGCAGAAACGGCGCTGACCAGGCCCTGGTCGGTTATCAGGGCGTCGGACTACCGGGAATATTCGCTGACCGGCAATCGTTCGCGCTTTGAAGCGCTGTATTTCTCGCGCCGGCGGATGTTGAACGACATGGTTCTGGCCGAACTGCTTGAGGGCGGGGGGCGCTTTATCGACGCGATCATCGATGGCGTCTTTCTGATCTGTGAGGAAAGCGGGTGGCAGCTTCCGGCGCATAACGCTTACGAACGGGGCGGGCAGCGGTTTGCATTGCCCGATACGGAGCAACCGGTCATCGATCTGTTTGCGGCCGAGACCGGTGCCCTGCTGGCGACTGTGGCTGCTCTGTTACGAGAGCGGCTCGATGAGGTCAGCCCTCAGGTTGTTATGCGCATCGAATCGGAAATCCGGGACCGCATCCTGTCGCCTTACCTGGGTCGGCATTTCTGGTGGATGGGCAACGGCGCCGAACGGATGAACAACTGGACGGCGTGGATAACGCAGAATGTCCTTCTGTCGGCCTTCAGCCTGAAGACGGATCAGGGCCTGCGGCGGCGGGTCGTCGAAAAGGCCCTTTCCGGTCTGGATGCCTTCATCAAGGATTACGCGGAGGATGGGGCATGCGAAGAGGGGGTGGTCTACTATCGCCATGCAGCCCTCTGCATGGCCGGAGCGATGGCCATTCTGGACAAGGTTGCCCCGGCTTCCATGGCGCCGCTTTGGAAAGCTCCAAAAATCCGCAGCATGGCGGAATATATCCTCAACATGCATGTGGCCGGCCGCCGGTATTTCAATTTTTCCGATTCCGCCGCCATAGTGGAACCCTGCACCGTACGCGAATATCTCTTCGGCAAGGCGGTCGGGTCGGACGTATTGGCGGCATTCGCCGCCCGCGACCGCCTGTCGTCCGAGCACAAACATCTGCCGGAGGAGTGGAACCTCTGGTATCGCGTTCAGGAACTGCTGGTAACACCTGAGATCCTTCAGGAAATCGGTCCCGCGGGCGACGCTTTCTATCCCGGGATTGGCCTGTTCGTGGCCCGCGACGATCGCTTCGCGCTGGCCGTCAAGGGCGGCAATAACGGGGAAAGCCATAACCACAACGATGTCGGCAGCCTGACGCTTTACAAGGACGGCAAGCCTTTCCTGATCGATGTTGGGGTCGAAACCTATACGGCCAAGACCTTTTCTCCGCAGCGATACGACATCTGGACCATGCAGTCGTGCTTCCACAATCTCCCGACGTTCGGCGAGGTCGGTCAGGCCGACGGCGCGGATTTCGCCGCGCGCGCCGTTCATGCCGAGTTCACCGAAAACCAGGCGCAAATGTCCCTAGATATTGCGTCCGCCTATCCGGCAGAGGCACGTGTGCGGTCCTATCGGCGGACCGTCACGCTTCGGCGCGGGAGCCGGGTCGAGGTCGAGGACATCCATGACGGCGACCTGCCGGCCACGCTTTCGCTGATGACCTGCGTCGAGCCGATCATGGATCACGGTCTTCGCTTAGAAGGCCTCGGCCGTATCGATTTCGAAGGGGCCGGCGAAATCGAAGTCGAAGCGATCGACATCGACGATCCCCGCCTGCGCATCTCCTGGCCCCCAAGGATTTATCGATTGCGTATCCCCTTTGCCGGGACATGCCTGAAACTAAGGATCGTCTGAGGAGGACGAGAATGGAACTGACACTGAAAGTCGTAGATGTCACGGGCGAGGTTCGGGCCAAGGCGGCGGGTGCGGACGAGACATATCTCGTTTATCGCGACATCTATAACGAAGGCGATCAGGTTGTCGTGGAAGCATCTGAGCCAGGTTATCTTGTGCTTGCCCTCGATGATGCGATGAGCCCTGCCGTCGTCTATATGAGAGGCCATACCTACGCGCTTGGAGTGCCCTTCGGCTCCAAGCGCGTCCCTTATTCGCCGCGGGCTTTCGAAGGCAGGATTCACCGGCTCTGCGTGCGAAAGGCAAGGCCGGAGGAAATCGCCCCGCGGCGGAATCTGGCTCTCAATCCGTGGGATGACCACGCCAATTCCTCGGTCTTTCCGCATGCGTCGGCGAATGTGGAGACACGCGGCGAGGCAGTGTTTGCCGCGCGTAACGCCATCGACGGCGAAAAGGCCAATGACGATCATGGCTTCTGGCCCTATACGAGCTGGGGGATCAATCGCGATCCGGAGGCGACGCTGACCCTCGATTTCGGCCGGCCGGTGAAAATCGATGAAATCGTCTTCTATTTGCGGGCGGACTTTCCGCATGATGCATGGTGGGAAAAGGCGAGCATCACCTTTTCCAACGGCGAGAGCGCGTGTTTTTCCCTGACCAAATCGGGTGCGGCGCAATCCTTCCCGCTGAGTGAGCGGACGGTCGAATGGATCAAATTGCACAGTCTGATCAAGGCCGACGACCCTTCGCCGTTTCCGGCGCTGACCCAGATCGAGGTCTGGGGGCGTGAAGCGGAATAGAGCCCCGGACCGCCGATGCCGCCGGTCGCTACAGTCTAGCTCGAGAACGCCTTGAAATCCCTGAGCACGTCCCGGTAGCGTATCTGGCTGCCTCTCAGGTGGTCGCGCATGGCATTGCGTGCCGCCTCTTCGTTGCGATCGGAGATCGCCATGACGATTGCTTCGTGCTCCGTGTGGATCATGCGGCGATAGGCGGTCTGCTCTCCGGACCGTTCGGCCGGAGTCGCTCTCGATTGCGGAATGACCGCGGTGCCGTGAAATTCCAGATGTTGCCGGAACAGCGGGTTGTTGGTGGCATCGGCGATCGCGAAGTGCAGCGCGAGATCCGCTTCGCGAATGGATTCATTCTGCTCGATACAGCGCAGAATATGCCGATGACACTCGAAGATCGCCTCCTCCTGTGCCGGAGAACGGCGCGTCGCGGCCAGACCGGCAGCCTCGATCTCCAGCGGGGCGCGCACTTCGAGCACCTCCAGGTCGGATGAGACGCGCGCCCGGTCGATTTTCCGGCTCGATGGAGCCGGATTGTCCTGGCTAAGGACATAAATCCCCGCACCTTGTCTCACTTCGACAAGCCCATCCGAGCGCAGCGCGGCGACCGCTTCCCGAACCACCGTACGGCTTACGCCATGCGCTTCCGTCAGCTCGACCTCGCTGGGAAGTTTGTCGCCGGGTGAATATTGACCGCTCGCGATTGCCGCCCGAAGGCTTTCGCCTACCCGTGACACCAGCGATCCCGGTCCTTTGTTCCGATCCTTGGTCTGGGTCGTCACGCTCAATCCCCACTGCAATGATGCGACGCTCTCGCCGTATTCATCACACGTGTATGACAAATTTCTGCTCCGTTCAATGAGCAAGTGAAATCCACTCGCTTCCGGAAAGGGTTTTATCAGCAGAAACGAGCTCGAAACTAAAACTGGACGCTCAAACCTGTCTGCGGTATTTCGTCAAGTTGGACAATGACAGGAATTGGTATGATGACATCGTCCTTTCGTTTCCGGCATGCGGAAGCATGGGAGTTTCCGGGCTGATATCGTTGGCGACCGTCTCCCGCACATTGCAACCTCGCGGGCGGACGGCGGGGCAGGTGATGAGGGAGGAAATGCAGATAAATCCAGAAATTCCCGAAGCCGAGACGGATCGGGAAGCGAGGCTCCAATTTCTGACCTGGGAACGCGGGCCTGAAGATATTGGAAGCGACCTCCAGAAGAAGCTCAAGGAAAGGCTTTCTCTGTCGGCCGGGGCACAGATCGCAGCCACCGCTTACATCGCGCAAGATGCCCGCGTTTTCACCTCATCCCTGATCGTCGGCGACCGTTCCTGGATTGCCGGGCATGCTCTCGTCCGTGGCGATGTGGAGATCGGTGCCAATTGTTCGGTCAACCCTTATGCATGCATTTCCGGCAAGGTCCGCTGTGGAAACGGCGTGCGCATTGCATCGCTCGTCTCGATCGTGGGTTTCAACCACGGTTTCGACGATCCCGATACCCCCATCAACGATCAACCCCATGAGACGCTTGGCATCACGATCGGTGATGATGTGTGGATCGGTGCCAATGCAGTCATTCTTGATGGTGTGACGATCGGCAGGGGCGCGGTTATCGCCGCAGGGGCGGTTGTCACCAAGGACATTCCCGACCTTGCGATTGCGGCCGGCGTGCCGGCCAAGGTCGTGCGCCGCCGCGGGGAAGCGGCAGGTGCCGGAAAGTCACGCCGTGCTGACGTGGAACAGGCGTTGCTGCGGATCAGCAGGATGGCGGAAGCCGAGTGGCCGGATATGCTGGAACGGCATAGGACAGCGGACGGCTATATATCGGCGGACGCTGACGGGCGGGCCCATATGAGCGTCAGGCATGAATGCGACGCCATCGAGATCGCCGCCGGTTTTGGGCAGCAGCCGTCGGGGGCCGAGGCGAAAGTCATCATCGATCGGCTGCAGGCGCTGCAGGATCCTGCGACCGGCTTCTTCCCCGATCCGTTTCGCCCGCCTGATCCGGCGAAGAATATCCGCGATGATTCCCCGGCTCTCTACAATGTGCTCGCGGTCGGATATGCGCTGGAGATACTCGGCGGCCATCCGTCCCAACCCATCCGCGGCATCGAGATGGATGCCGTTGCGCTCTGCGACTGGCTCGAGAACTTGCCTTGGAACACCCGCGCATGGTGGTGCGGCGATAGGGTGGATGCGATCGCCACCGCGCTCTATTTCAACGCCCGCTATTTCCAGAGCGGCAGGGGGAAAGAAATCCTTTTTGGTTGGCTGACCACCCGTGTCGATCGTTCGACCGGCTTGTGGGGAAAGCCGACCGCGGAACAGGGGTTGCTGCAGCCGGTCAACGGCTTCTATCGCCTCACGCGTGGAGCGCATGCCCAATTCGGCATCCCTGTCCCTTTTCCTGAGGCGGCCATCAACTCCGTCATTGCACACTATCGGAAGAACCGCGGTTTTTCCGGCTCGACCTACACGGCCTGCAATCTTCTCGATACGATCCATCCGCTTTGGCTCTGCCTCAAGCAGACGGATTTCATGCGCGGCCATGCGGAAACCGTGGCTGAAGACATCATTCTGCGTTCGCAGGATCGCTGGCAGGCCAGAAGAGGCTTTGCTTTCGCCGATGGTCAAGCAGGCAGCCTGCAAGGGACCGAGATGTGGCTTTCGACCCTGCATCTGGCTGCAGACCTTTTGGGTATCGCTGAAAACTTTGCCTTTATCCCGAAAGGTGTGCATCGCACGCGACCTGCCGGGATGGGTCTGTAGCCAAGTCGCCTCGTGAAAAAGGACGCGTGGACCGGTTCAATTTCAAAATCGCGCGGCCGCTATCGAAAACGCGGCGGTCGGGGCGGGGAGTTCGAGTGGATTTCGTGCGCAGGCGCGTGTTTTCCCAGCAGTCTTAGCATCTTCTTCTCGTCTTCCGGCCTCATTCCGCTCTTCTGACAGTGTTCAGCGACGTCGTGATCGCGGGGACCGGGAATTCTGACTTGCCGAGTGGTATTGTTCTTCATGGCTATCTCCTCCGAATCACATAACGCGCCTGGCTCGTAAATGTTCGTGAGGGATAGCTAAAGTTCGCTTGGGCTGGCACCGCCGGTCAAAAAGCGGAGGATGAGGGACTTTTATCGAGTTTTCCCGAGGGGAGGCCCTCCGACGGCGCTTGGCCCATGACGATTGCGCCGATGGCGCAGCGTTCTGGATTGCACCAAAGGAAAAGCCCCTCTGCAGGCAGAAGGGCTTTCCATATCGTCAGCGCCAGTCTCGGCGGTCGCGCCAGTCGCGATGCTCTCGCCATTCACGGCGAGGTGGTCCTCGATAGTCCCACCGGTCGCGACGATCCCACCTATAGCCGTAGCGCGGCGGCGGGGGCGCCCAGCGGTTGGGACGGCAGTTACCCCACTGGTTCAAGTGATAACCCCGGCCGCAGGCCCAATCGACATTTTCCGCGGATGGCTTCGCCGGAACGGCAATGCCTCCAATCGGCATGGCATTTGCGGCGCCTCCGAAGAGGCAAGCTGCGACCAAACTGGCCGCCAAGATTGTTATTCTGCGCATCGGTTTCCTCCAGAGTGCACACGCTGACAGATTGCGGCAGTTTGAGTGAACCATCGCTGAAGTCCGTATTCATCTGGGCTTCAGCTAAGGGCGCGTTCCTGTTTGAACGATTGCCCCTTGGCGGTTCGTCAGAAAGGCGCCCACTCGTTCCGCCGACGAGTCGGCTTCAGCGATACCGGGAGCGGTCCCGGCCGTAGTCGTCACGCGAGCCGGAATCTTCCGAAGACGTGCGTCGCTCCAGCCGGTCCAGCACCTGTATAAGAAGGTCGGCGCAATCCTTCGTCGGCTCGCCGTCGGCACAGCGGAGGTCGATCGTGGTCCGGCCGTTCTCGATGCGGAAACGCGCTCCCCGCTCCCGCGGCGGCCGGTCCGCCATGGAACGCATCTGCCATTCTTCGCCGTCCCTGTCCGCACTGCGGTCACGAGGGCCAGGCGCGGGGGCGGTCGGTGGGCGGTCTTGCTCCGCCTTCGGGGGTGGGTTTGGCGGCCCGCCGGGAGTTTCCTGTGCGAGTGCCAGGTTCGCCGACAGCGAGATGACGGCCGCTGTGATGAGAAGAAGTTTCATGTCGTAGTCTCCGATTTCGGATGACAACGAACACCGGCCGAGTGGCGTTTGTTCCAACCGGTCGCCCGGTGGTTCGATATACCGGCGTTTGAGGGACTTGGATCGATCAAGCCCACCCGTCCGGAGAGGACGGGAGATTTGAAGCGTTCAACGTAACGGCCTGCTATCAGGACAAAGCTGCAACCACGCCTATGACCACGGCATATAGCGGAACCATCCAGGCCAGTGTAACGAGAATTCCGAAGAACCAGAACCGTTTCGGTATGTCATCGTCAGCCAGCCGGCGGATTCGCCGCCGTGGGTGACGCGCCTCCGAAGTCCTCCATGTCAGGCCGGTGAAGAACAGCCAGCTCACAATGGCGCCGATCAACGTCAGAGCGCAGAACAGAACGATCCCCAAAGTGAGCGCCAGCGACCAGAGGAAGCCGCTAAGCTCGTAGTTGAGGAAGGCAATTCCGCTTGCGGCAGCCATCATGCCCAGTGACAGCAAAGGCCAGTTGGCCCTCACGTCAAGAAAGCCTTCCTTAGCTTCAGATGGCACGGCGCGGAGCGCAGCCGAAATACTCGCGTTCACCTCACCCTCCCGGCGGCATAGTCTTTCCGCAACTCTGCGGATTGATCCACTTTCAATCGCGAAGAGGGCAAAAGGTTCCGGATGATGAAGAAGATCGGTAGGAGAGCTCGCCTGGAGCATCGGCAGCCATTGGCCAACGTAGGGATCGGCGCAACTCAATGGCGAAGCGGCGAAGTGCTCTTGTCTTCGGAATGTTCCGCTCCGGACAAGTTTGCCAGGCGGATCACGTAATCTTCCGCGGCATCGGCGAGCGTCAGGGCGATTTCCGCTTGGCTCAATCCTTCCTGTTGCAGATGCTCGATCATCTCGAGCATGGCCGCCTCGACCTTGAAGCGATTGATGGCTGGCGGATCATAGGCTTCGTCTAGTGTGGGATCGTATGGACTCATGGACTGGTCTCCCATCTGTCGGAAGCATGGCACATCGCCTCGGTTCCGCAAGCGGATGCTTAATTAAGGGTTAATGAGCATCGTTTGGAACGTTCGACGAAGCGTAAGACCCTTGATCCATGCGCCGGGCACCGGCCTGCGTATCGTTCACCTCCCCTTTATCAAGGGATGGCGCGGTGCTCAGGATGGGGCGGGTGTATGTAGAATGCCTGACGCGGAGGCTGCAGAGGGGCAATGGACGATTCGGAAATCATGCGCGAAACCACGACGCGCCTCACAAACCGGTCTACGTCTCCGTCGCTGGCATCGCGAAGCTTGCCCAAACTATACCCTTCCGAAAGCGCCGATTCCTGTAGGCGTGCGCCTAGCGACGCGATGTCGTCGGCCATGATGTTCTTTCGCTCCGATATCCAGTCGTCCAGCCAATCATCAATGATACGCATGTCGATACCTAAGAAGCTCACATTTCGTTCGCATATAAATCCTGCTCCAAACTTTGGTTCCACATCGCTGGAATCTGCAGGTCGAACGCCAGATCGCTCCCTTGATGCGGCCGAGCCCGAAGGTGGCGGAGCATTCTTGCGAACCGATCGTCTGTTGGCCTAAAATCAGCCAGATCAAGGATGTCGGGAAGACGCAATGGATGAGTGCTGTTCAGGATCGAGACGCGAACCAGGGCAGGGCTTGCCTGTCGGACCGGCAGGCACGATCTCCAGCGGCGCCCGGGGGGAAATGGTTGCCGTCAAGGGAGGCGAGACATTCGTGGGCACGGACGATCCGGTGATCTCCGCCGATGGTGAGGGGCCGGCGCGAAAAGTCTCACTGCAGGATTTTTATCTCGAGACCGAAACGGTTACTGTCCGCCGGTTCGCCGAATTCGTGGAAACGACCGGCCACGTGACGGAATCGGAGCGGTTCGGCTCGTCCGCCGTATTTGCACCGCTCGTCGCCGACGCGCGCCTTGCAAGACGCGGTGTCATCGAAACCCCGTGGTGGACACGCATTGATGACGCCACGTGGCGGCAGCCGGAAGGCCCCGGCAGTTCGATCGATGATCGGCTCGACCATCCCGTCACCCAGGTATCCTGGAACGACGCCGTCGCATTCGCGCAGTGGGTACGTGGCCGCCTGCCGACGGAGGCCGAGTGGGAGCATGCGGCGCGGGGAGGCAATCGCCGGCGGCGATATCCCTGGGGCGAGGACGAGCCGACCGACGACGTGATCTTCTGCAATATCTGGCAGGGCCGCTTTCCCGACACCAATACCTTGCAGGACGGATATTTCGGCACCGCACCGGTGCGCAGTTTCGCCCCGAACGAGGCCGGTTTCTACAATCTCGCCGGCAATGTGTGGGAATGGACCGCCGATCCGTTCAAAGTGCGCTCACTTTCGAAGCAGGCCAAGGTCCGCAATGAGAACGCGAAGCGCTTTTCGGACAAGGTGCTGAAGGGCGGCTCGTTTCTCTGTCACAAAAGCTATTGCTACCGGTATCGGATCGCTGCGCGGATGGGGCTTTCCCCGGACAGCGCCTCGAGCAATACGGGCTTCCGGGTTGCCTACGACCTCATGCCCCGAGACGACCGTGGTCTTTGATCGCACGGCGATACTCCCGAATTGCTGCTGTAATCCGTCAGGGAAGGCTGGCGCGGCATTGCCGTCACCGCGCGCCCATGCCGAGATTTTTGTCAGAACGGCGCGTCCGGCGCTCCGGCATAGGGATCGACGGGGGTCTTCCGGTTCCACGGCTTCCGCCCCATCAGCGCCTCCACCACGGCCGCCTGCATCGCCTCGTGAGTGGAATAAGCGTTGATATAGGTCGGCACCCGCGCGGCGTCGTAGAGATAATAGGGAAAACCGAAGGAGATCATCACCGTCGGCAGGCTCGTCCAAGGCCGCTTCATGGCGGCCCTGAAATCTCCGTGAAGCGCCCGCCAGTCCAGAAAAATTCGCCCGCGGGTGAGAAGCGTCTCCTCGCCAAACAGATAGAGGACGAGATCCTGCCCGTCGGTATCGAGCGGCGTGCCGTAAGCATGGAGGGTCACTTCGAAGCCTTCCGCAGCCAGCATTTCCGGCAGCTTGAAATCCAGCCTCGCATTCGGCATCGGTTCGACGATGCCGCCGGAAACGACAAGGATGCGGCGATGTTTTTCAAGGTCGAGCGGCAGCGTCTGGTTCCTGTCCTTCACCAGTGTCGGCGCGCGGGCAAACGCTTCATTGGCCAGCTTTTGAGCCGAAGTTGCACCGGGTTGGGCCGGCATATCGACAGCGCGATGCAATCCGAGCGACGCCTTGAGAGCCAAAACGCGCGTAACCGCGTCGTAGAAACGCTCCGTTGAAATGCGCCCGGAATGGACGGCGTCGCGCACTGCGGCGATCTCCGCTTCCGGCCTGGATGAGAAAAGAACCATGTCGCAGCCGCTCGCGATGATCTCTATCTTCGCGTCAAGCATCGGCATGACGCCCGAAAGGCCAGCCATCTCGCTGGCGTCGGAGACGATCAGGCCGTTGAAGCCGAGCTCGCCCCGCAGGAGCTCGGTGTTGAGCGCGGCAGAGACCGAAGCTGGCAGATAGGCTTCTTCCCCGGCATCGGGGTCGCGTTCCAGGATATAGGCCGGCAGGGCGATATGGGCCGACATCACCGACTTGACGCCCTGATCGATGGCCGCCCGGTAAAGCACGCCGAAGGTAGAGCGCCATTCTTCCATCGACAGCGGGTTGATCGTGGTGACGAGGTGCTGGTCGCGCTCGTCATACCCTTCGCCGGGCCAATGTTTGACGGTTGCAGCTAGGCCGAGGCGTTGAAAGACGCGCATCTGCGCCAGTGCGTGGCGTTCGATCAATGCCGGGTCCGACCCGTATCCTCGCGTGGCGACGATCGGACTTCGGAAAGCGGCGTTGATATCCAGCACCGGCGTGAAGGACCAGTTTATCCCGACGGAACGGGCTTCGCGCGCCATCAGGTCGGAGATCGCTTCGGTCAGTTCGACGTCGTCGACGGCCGCCAGCGCCAGCGGATTGGGGACGGCCGTGCCGAACGGCAGGCTCATCCGGGAACCTTCGAGATCGGCGGAAACGAGCAGTGGCACCTTGGCCTCGGCCTGGATCGTCGCCATATGGGCGCGCTCTTTGAATCCGTCGGGGCCGAAATAGCGCGTGATACCGCCCGGGGCCAGTTCGCGGAGACGAGCGGCCTCCGCCTCGCGGTCGTCACCACGGGAGTTGAGATTGAAAAGCTGGGCTGCGCGAGCGGTGTCGTCGAGCGCCTGGAAAGTGCGCGTAACCCATTCGAGGGCCTCACGATCGAGATTGAAAGGCGCTTTCGTCAGATGATCCAGTGTCGACGGCATCGATCTCTCCGGTCAAACCAGTTCGGCGAGCGCGCGTTCAAGCGCCTCAAGTTTCTCTCGGTCGAGTTCCGGCCAGACTGTCGCGGCCTGCACGAGCGTCTTTGCAGCAAGCGGCACAGGCAAGGGCTTTTCTCCAAAATGGGGGATTTCCGAGATCAGTATACCGCGCGCTTTGTCGTTTGCCATGAGGTCTGCAATGGTGACATTTGCCACCCAGGCCCCTTCTGCGAAATCGCTCACCTGCGCGACGCTGCGTTGACCGGAAACGACCTGCGCCCACTGTCTTTCGATCAGCAAATGCTCGTCCTGCACCGCCCCGGTCTCCGGAAGACCCAGCCGTTCGTACTGGTCGGAGGGAGCGTCTGACGCGCGCATCAACTCCACGAGAAGCGTAGCCATCCGCAGTTCGATCGCATCGTCCCGGAGCGGCGTTTTCTGCTCGGGGTCCGTCTCGAGGTCGTAGAGCAGGGTTCCGAAAGCCCAGGGGCCGCGGATCGTCCAGCCCGGCATACGCAGGACGGGAACACCTTTGGTAAAGGAAAATGGCGGCGCGAGCTCCGTCTTCGACAGTTCCTCCGGGGAGAAGCGCGCGCGCATGTGGGTCGGCATCAGCGTATATTCGTAGAGCGGCGCATTGTTCTCGTCGGCGCAACACCGCATGTAGACATATCGCCCGTCGGTGACGCAGACATGCCCGCCGAAACTTCCGAACAATCCGGCCGTCCGCACAGGAACATCGCTTCTGACCGTTTCGAGAAGCGGCTTTCCCTGCATGTCCGGCGTCGGCGGGAGGCCGAAGAGATCGAGCAGGGTCGGCGCGATGTCGATGGTCTGAACAAGCGCCGAACGCCGTTCGCCGGCAACCTTGACCCGTGGATCCCACACGAAGAAGGGTGTGTGGATCGTCTCGTCATACCACGGCATGACGGATTTTCCCCACCAGCCCTTTTCGCCGAGCATATAACCATGGTCCGTGCAGACGATCAGCATCGTATCGTCCCACATGTTCTTTTCATCCATCATGTCGAGCAACCGGCCGAGATTGCGGTCGCACATCGAAAGCAGCGCCAGATAGCGATGCCGTGCCTGGAGAACGCGTTCTTCCGCCTCCGTCACCCGGTCATAAGGCGGCCAGTCGAAATTCTCGCCGTTGTCGGGGTAGAGCGCATGATATTCGGCATAACTGAAAAACGGCTCGTGCGGATCGAAGGTTTCGATCTGCAGCATCCACTCGTCCTGGCCGGCATTGCTCTCGATGAATTGCAGTCCGGCATCGAAGGTGCGCGTCTGCGGATGGTCACGCTCGTTTCCCAGAAAGGTCCGATTGATCGGGTCCTGACGCCTCATCTGATAGACGAAGTCGTTGAGGCGCCCGCGATCGACACCTTCGACCACGCCTTTCCAGAGATCGCCTTCCTGGCCGCGGAAAAATTCGTGCGAGGAAAAGCGCGTGTGATAGGTGGCCCCGCCATCCTCCCAGTAATGCTGGTGATCCGTGACCAGATGCGTGTAGATGCCGGCGTTCCTCAGCAATTCCGGCACGCTGTCGTCAAACGGCTCGATCGGCGACCACGACCGATGAAGAAAATTGTAGCGGCCGGTGTGCATCTCGCGCCGCGCCGGCATGCATGGCATGGAACCGGCATAACAGCGGTCGAAGGTGACGGTTTTGTGCGTCAGCCGGGCGAAATTCGGCGCATGGGCGCTCCGGTCGCCATAGGGTGGAAGAAGGCGGCGGTTGAGGCTGTCGAACATCAGGACGATGGCGCGCATGGTTCACATCGTTCCCTCAAGTGCCCGAAACGCGGCGCGCCGTTCGGCCTGCCTTGCGGGATCGGCAACCGGGGCGGCGAGAAGCAGGCGTTTCGTGTAGTCGTGTTGGGGGCGGGCGGTCACCTGATCGCATTCGCCGAATTCGACGATCTCGCCGAAGCGCATCACCGCTACGCGATGCGAGATGTGACGCACCGCGGCCAGATCGTGGGAAACGAAAAGATAGGCGACGCCCGTCCGTTCCTGGATCTCGATGAACAGGTCCATGACCCGGGCCTGGGTGGAAAGGTCGAGCGCGGAGACGGGCTCGTCGCAGACGATGAGACGCGGAGACAGCGCCAGCGCGCGGGCAATGGCAATCCGCTGGCGCTGGCCGCCGGAAAACTCGCGCGGAAACCGTTCCGCCGCGTCGCTCGGCAGGGCGACCTGTTCGAGCAGCTTGCGGATCTGCTGGGATGCATCCGCCCGCGAGGCCAGCCGGCGCGCGACGATCGGCTCGGTCAGGATGTCTTCGATCGTCATCGACGGGTTGAGCGAGCTGTAGGGGTCCTGGAAGACAGCCTGGATCGCCGCCTGGCCTTTGCGTGCGCGGGGCGACATTCCGGCGATATTCTCCCCGTCGAACAGGATCTCGCCGGAACTGACCGGGCCGATGCCCAGAATGGCGCGCCCGAGTGTCGTCTTGCCCGATCCGCTTTCGCCCACCAGGCCGACCGTTTCTCCGGGGCGGATGGTGAGATTGACGTTTTTCAGGACGTGATGGGCGCCGAAATGAACGTTGACGTCGCGGCAATCGACGAGATTCAGGTCGTTCATGCCTGCAGCCCTCGCACAACCGTTGGTCGATACGTGCGGGTCTGGCCGTCTTCGAGCACCGAGTCGAGAAGCATTCGGGTGTAGTCGTGTTGAGGAGCGCCGAACAGATCCGTCGCGGTATTGGTCTCGACGATCCTGCCGTCCTTCATGACGGCAACCCGGTCGCAGCTATCCGCCACGACGCCGAAATTGTGGGTTACCAGGATGACCGCCATATTGAACTCCTTCTGCAGGTCGCGGAGAAGATCGAGCACTTCCGCCTGCACGGTTACGTCGAGCGCCGTCGTCGGTTCGTCGGCGATCAGCAGGTCGGGACTGCAGGCGACCGCACCGGCGATGAGGACGCGCTGGGCCATGCCGCCTGAAATCTCGTGCGGATAGGCGCGAAAGACGCGCTCCGGATCCGGCAGCTTCACACGGGCGAGCAGTTTCAGGGCCCGCCGTGTCGCCTCCGCCCGCGAAATCCCGAGCACCGTCATCATCGGCTCTACGAGCTGGAAGCCGATCCGGAACGCCGGATCGAGATTGGCCATGGGCTCCTGAGGCACATAGGCGATGCGTTTGCCGCGAAGGGCCTGGATGTCGTTTTCAGAAGATCTCGCCAGATCGACGCCGTCGAACCGGATGGCCCCGGAAAGCACGCGACCGCCGGGGGATAAAAGCCCGAGAATGGCAAAGGCCGTCTGGCTCTTGCCCGAGCCGCTTTCGCCGACAAGCCCAAGCACCTCGCCGCGCTTGAGGCTGAGGCTGACGCCCTTGACGACTTCGCGCCAGCCGCCGTTTGCGGGATAGGCTACGACGAGATCCCGCACGTCGAGAAGCGCGTCGGATCCGGGGAAAGGCTGCGGGCCGCTCGCCGCCGGCGGGACGATCTTCGGCGCTCTCACCTGAACGCCGCTCTGCTGCATGCGGTCGCGGATGGCGTTGGCAAGCAGCACCAGCGAAGCCACCGTCGCCGTGATCGCCAGTCCCGGCCAGAGGATCGCCCGGGGTGAGACATAGATGTTGGAGAAGGCATCCTGCAGCATTCCGCCCCAGGTGGGCGTGCTGGGGTCGCCGAGCCCGAGAAACTCGAGGCCCGACTGGACGACGATGGCGATGCCGGCGACGATGGACGTCTGGATGACCACGGGCGCCCTTACCGAGAGCAGGATATGCTTCGTGATGATCCTGAGATCGCTGAGGCCCGAGACCCGTGCCGCGTCTATATAGAGCTCGTGTTTGACGCCGTTGACGAGATTTCGGGTGAGCCGGAAAAAGCCCGGCGACAACATCACTCCGAAAACGGCCATCGACAGATAGATAGATGCACCCAGCGCCTGATAGAAGGCGAGCAGCACGATCAGCGCCGGCAGCGCCATGATGCCGTCGGAGATCCAGCGGGCGACCAGATCGAGCTTCCTGCCGTAGAAGCCGGCAAACAGCCCGGCCGTCACCCCGATGGACGCAGCTATGACGACCGTGATCAGGGCACCGAGGAACGTGTTGCGGCCTCCGTAGACCAGCCGGCTCCATATGTCGCGGCCCGACCCGTCGCCGCCGAAAAGATAACCCTCGCCGGCCGGAGCGTTGACCTTGAATATCTGGACGGCGGACGGGTCGTTGGGCGCCAGAAGGGGAGCGAAGATCGCCGAGGCGATGACGATCAGAAGCACCAGCGAAGCGACGAGGCCGGTCGGGTTGGTGAGCACCGAGCGGACGAAATGGCGACGCTGCGGCGCGGCCTGGATTGGCCCCTGGGCCGTGTTGATATCGCTCATGACATCCTCACTTTCGGATTGGCCCAGGCGTTGAGGAAATCGATCAGTATGTTCACGATCACGACCACGATGATGAGCGTCACAACCACTCCCATCAGCACGGGAACGTCGCCGATCAAGGCGGCCGACACCGTCAGCGATCCCATGCCCGGGATCGCGAAAACCCGCTCGATGACGGCAGCGCCGCCGAGAAGGGCGATGAACTGTACCGAAAGCACCGTCAGAGCCGCCGGCATGGCATTGCGCAGCGCATGGCGATAGAGAACCGAACGGGGTTTGACGCCACGGGCGCGCAGGGTGCGCACATAATCCTGCCGGAGCGCATCGATGACGGCGCCGCGGACCTGCTGGGAGGCGGATGCGATGCCCGAAAGCACAAGCGCTGCAACGGGAAGCACCAGGGACGCGGCCCAGGCTGATGGCGAGGCGCTGAACGAAACATAACCCGTCGCCGGCAGCCAGCCGAGCTCGACCGAGAAGGTGAGGACGAGCAGCAGGCCAAGCCAGAAATTCGGCATGGCGAAACCGGCGACGCTGACGATCTGGATCGCGCGGTCGGCCCACCCGCCGCGGACCGCCGCGGCGATGCCGAGCATCGCCGAAACGAAGGCCATCATCGCCACGGCGATCGTCACCATCGACAGGGTGACGGGCAACCGGCTCGCGAGGGCCGAGGTCACGCTCTCGCTCATCGTCCATGATGGGCCGAGATCCCCGCGCACGGCGTGGCTCACCCAGTCGCCGAACTGGACAGGCAGCGGTCGGTCGAGCCCCAGCCGGCTGTTCAACGCCTTCACCTGGTCAGCAGTCGCATTCTCACCCAGGATGTTGCGCGCGACATTGTCCGTGGCGCCGAAGACCATCATGAAGGTCAGGGTCGAAACCAGGCAGAGCAACGCGACGCCCGAAGCGATCCGTTTCAGAAGATACCGTATCATCGGGATCCGAACTCACTTGGCGGGTGCAAAGTCGCGCGGCCATGGCACGATGTTCTGCGCCTGCATCTGGACCTTCACCTCGGCGTTGGAAATATAGATGCTGTCGATCCTGAACCACGGCGCAAAGAAGGCATTTTCGACCATGTATCGATTGGCCGCCTGCATCGCGGCGTTCTGATCCTTGCCGGGAGGCGCATACTGGGCGGTCTTGAGCAGCGCCTCCAGCTTCTCGTCCTTTGCCTTGGACGTATTCCACGGGGAGTTGGCGAAGGCGAACTTGTTGAAGTCGGCCCAGGGCGACTGGCTGCCCAGGCGGAAGAGGAACATCGGGTATTTGCCAGACAGCAATTCGGCGATCGTGACATTCGGCGGGACTTTCACCCAGTTGACGGTGACGCCGATGTCCTTGAGCTGCTGCGTTATGATCGGCGTGTAGGAGGCGAGGGTGCCGATATCCGGCATCGTGACGCTGAAGCCGTTCGGATAACCTGCTTCGGCGAGTAATGCGCGGGCCGCCTTTGGGTCGTATTGGTAGGTGCCGTCAAGCGATGGATCGAAGGCTTCGCTTGGCGGGACGAAGGGCTGATCCGTGACCTCGCCATAACCTCGCGCCACGAACTTCAGGATGGCTTTTTCATCGAACGCCATATTGAGCGCGCGCCGGACGCGGACGTCGGAAAGCGCTTTTACCATCTTTCCGTCGCGGTCGGAGAGAAACAGGCCCAGCCAGTCCACCGGCAACCTGGAAACGGTCAATTTGCTGGCCTCGGCTTCGGTCACGACCTGCCCTTCGCCCGCGGCGGCATCCACCTGGCCGGACTTCAGGGCATTCATGCGCGCGCTAAGATCGTTGATCGGCGTGATCGTCATGGTCTCGAAGGGAAACGCCGCGGCGTTCCAATAGTCCGGATTGCGCTTGTAGACGTATTGCCGCCCGGTCACCGAGCGCTCCGTGTCGTAGATATAGGGACCGGAGCCGATCGGAAGCGTCTTGGAATTCGGTTTGCCGAGCGTGGCCGGGCTTGCCATCGCGCCGCCGACGGTCGCCAGGTTGAAGAGCATGCCGGGATCGGGCTCCTTCAGATGCAGCTTCAACTCGGCCGGGCCCACGATCTCGACATTTTTGACGGCTCCCGCCATCCACGTGTTCTGTCCAACGCCGTCGCGCAGGTATTCCAGATTGGCCTTTACCGCTTCCGCGTTGAAAGGCGTGCCGTCGGTGAACTTGACGCCCTCCCGCAGTTTGAGCGTCAGCTCCGTCCCGTCCCCGTTGAAGCTCCACTCCTTGGCAAGGTTCGGCATCGTCTTGCCGTCCGGGGCCGTGTAGAGCAGCGTGTCGAAAACCGGCATCCAGTATTGGGCTCGATGACCAATGGAAAGCCCCGCCCGATCGAATGTGTCGTTATCCAGAATGGCGGCGACCGCCAGGGTCTGGGCATTGTTTCCGACCTCTGCCCTGGCGGCCGGCGACATAGCCAGGAACGCCGCCGACAAGGCGGACAAAATGATTCGGTTTCGCATGCTCTCCTCCCGAGAGCCTGACTTGCCTTACTCCCCGGCAAGACAGGCTGCATATAGCGAATAAGACCTTTGCCAGACGGCAGCCCGGAGTCATACCAGTTGAGGCAATGCACGAAAAATGCAATTAACAGCGTGACCGATAAATCGAGTTTATCACTGCCATGCTGGATCAGATTACCCATCTTTTCCGTCTTCAGGCGATCGTGGAGGAGGGTAGCCTTCGCCGCGCGGCCGAACGGCTGAACGTCACGCAGCCCGCCCTGTCTCGGTCCCTGGCCCAGCTCGAGACGCATTTCGGGCGGCCGCTTCTCGATCGGCACGCACGCGGCGTCCGGCCGACGCTTTTTGGCGAGAGGGTGCTGTCGGAATCGCTGCGGATGATGCGTCACTGGGAGGTCGCCGAACAGGAACTGATGTCCGACAGGGCAATCGGCAAGGCCTATCTGCGGATCGGAGCCGGACCGATGTGGCGTCCCGCAATCCTGCCGGAGCTGCTCGTCGGCATGCAGCGGCGGTTCCCCAAAATCGTGTTCGAACTCAGGAACAGCCGTTACGCAGCCTCGCTGACAGATCTCCTGGAGGGGCGCCTCGACATGCTGTTCACCGGAATGACGATCGACGATCCGCAAGACTTCCGCCTTGTCGCACTTCCCCTGACCAATGTGATCAACAACGTCATGGCGCGCGAGGACCATCCGATCTTCGCCGCGCTCGATGCGGCCGGCGCAGTTCCGACGGAGCGTCTGCTCGATTATCCCTGGCTTGTCTATTCGGAGCTTCCGATCTATCAGGCAACCACTCAGCACGGGCTTTTCGAACGGCTAGGACGGGAGCCGGACATCCGGTTGAGTTGCGAAAGCCTGAATTCGACACTGTCCATCCTTCAGCGCAGCGATTGCCTCTGCCTGCTGCCCGACGCGGCTGTCCTTGCGACCTCCTGCCCGCGGGTCGTACCGGTGCCGGTCAATCTCAACTACAGGCATACGCGGACGGGAGTTATCTATCGCCAGGAGCTCGAAGAGTGGGCTCCGGTCCGCGAGCTGGTTGCCCTTTGCAAGGAGCGCTTCCAGATCGAGAACCAGCCGGAAGCCGAAAAGCGCGACGGATAGCGATCAGTTTTAAGCATCGCTCGCTTTTGAAATTGCATTATTTGGGCATGGCCTGACGCTGTATCCTTGCCGAGGCGCTGAGAGTCTGGGGGCCCGTGGTCTCCCTGCCTGTCTCTGTCGCCTGCATGCGAGGGAGGGATATTTGCGGCCCAACATTATTTTCATCATGGCGGATGATCATGCCGCGCGGGCAATCTCCGCCTATGGCGCAGGTCTCAACCACACCCCCAATCTCGACCGCCTGGCGGCGGAGGGGATGAGGCATGATGCGACCTATGTGACGAATTCGATCTGTACCCCTTCGAGGGCCGCGATCCTGACCGGCACGCATAACCACGTCAACGGCGTCACCACGCTCGTGACGCATATGAACAACCGTATTCCGAACGTCGCCAAGCTCCTGAAGGCGGCAGGCTACCGCACCGGCATCTTCGGCAAGTGGCATCTGGGTGAAGGGCCTCTCCACGAGCCAAGGGGCTTCGATGACTGGGCTGTCGTTCCGGGACAGGGCGACTATTGGGACCCGGCGTTCATCGACCGCGACGGCCGGCGTCGGATTGCGGGCTATGTCACCGACATCATCACCGACAAATCCATCGATTTCATCGAGCAAGGCGACGGCCGCCCCTTCTTTCTGATGTGCCATCACAAGGCGCCGCACCGTAATTTCATTCCTCATCCCAAACACGATCACCTGTGGGCCGAGGAAGATCTTCCGCTGCCATCGACGTTCAACGACGATTATTCCAATCGCGCGGCGGCCGCGGCGGCCGCCCGCATGCGGGTCCGTTCCGACCTCAACTGGGAAGATCTCGGGCTGGTGCAGCCGGAAGGGCCGGCCACCATCGCCGGGGAGCTGATGCTGGATCAGATCCCTTATCGCCGCGTACCGGAACTCAGGGACGGCGAGAACATCACGGTGGTGTGCGCCTCAACCGGCCGGAACTACACCTTCACCGACCCGCAGGTTTTCGCCGAGTTCAAATACCAGCGTTATATGAAACGCTATCTCCGCACGGTCCAGTCGATCGACGATAATGTCGGCCGACTGCTCGACTACCTCGACGAAAAAGGCCTAACCGAAAACACCCTGGTTATCTATACGTCGGACCAGGGCTTTTTCCTCGGCGAGCATGGCTGGTTCGACAAGCGGTTCATGTACGAGGAAAGCCTGCAGATGCCGTTCCTGGCGCGTTACCCCGCGGCGATCCCGGCGGGTACGACCAGCAGCGATCTGGCCTGCAATGTCGATTTTGCCCCGACCTTCCTGGATTATGCAGGAGTGCAGACGCCTTCCTTCATGCAGGGGCGGTCGATGCGGCCCGTTCTGGAGAAACGGACGCCGGCCGACTGGCAGCAATTGGTGTACCACCGCTATTGGATGCACAACGACGCGATCCACGGCGCCTGGGCGCATTACGGGGTGCGGGACGCACGCTACAAGCTCATCTACTGGTACAATGACGATCTCGGGCAGCCGGGAGCGCGACCCAACGGTGCGCCGCCGGAATGGGAGCTATTCGACTGCGCGGAGGATCCGCATGAGCTGAGGAATGTCGCGGATGACGCGGCCTACGCAGCCGTTTTCCGCGAAATGCGCGCCAAACTCGACGCCAAGATGGCCGAAATTGGCGATATTCCCGAACATATCCAAGGCGACTGAGTTGATCCTCCGGCCCGCCCGGCACGTCGCCGAGCGGGAAATGAATCGATCGAACCTAGGCCGAGATGCGATTGCCGCTGACGTCGAAAAGATGGGTCAGGGCAGGCTCGTAGGACAACCAGACCCGCTCTCCCGCAGACAAGTTCGCGTCTCCTATGGTTCGCGCGATCACGGTTCCGAGGCGCTCGACCAGGACATGTAGAAACGTATCGCTTCCAAGACGCTCGGTGAACTGGACCTGGCCCTGCAAGGCGCCGCTCTCTTTGCTCACGGTTATATGCTCGGGCCTGACGCCGAGCGTATGCGCTCCCGCGGCCTCCGCCACTTCGCCGGTAAACAAGTTCATTTTCGGCGAGCCAATGAAACCGGCGACGAACAGGGTCTGCGGGCGATTGTAGAGGTCGATCGGCGCGCCGACCTGTTCGATGCGGCCCTTGTTGAGTACGACGATCTGGTCGGCAAGCGTCATGGCTTCCACCTGGTCGTGCGTTACATAGATCATTGTCGCGCCCAGGCGCTGGTGAAGCTGGGCGAGTTCGACGCGCATCTGGGTGCGCAGGGCGGCGTCGAGGTTCGAAAGCGGCTCATCGAACAGGAAAACCTTCGGTTCGCGCACGATCGCCCGGCCGATGGCCACGCGCTGGCGCTGGCCGCCGGAAAGCTCCGCCGGTTTGCGCTTCAAAAGAGGGCTCAGTTGCAGCACATCGGCGGCGGCCGCGACTTTCCGCTTGATCTCGGAATTCGGCACTTTTGCCATCTTCAGCGCGAAGCCGATATTTCCTTCCACGTCCATGTGCGGATAAAGCGCGTAGGACTGGAAGACCATGGCGATGCCGCGCTCCGTCGGCCGATCGTCGGTCACGTCGCGGCCGTCGATGAAGAGATGGCCCTCGGTCGTTTCCTCCAGCCCCGCCGTCAGCCGAAGGAGCGTCGATTTTCCGCAGCCGGATGGCCCGACGAAGACGGTGAAAGATCCGTCCGGGATATGCAGGGAGACGTCTGGAATGACATCGATGGCTCCGAATGTCTTTCTGATGTTGCGGTATTCGAGCGCGGCCATGGATCAGTCCTGGGGAAGGTTCTTGTAGATGAAATGCGAAAAATCCGCCGGCATTGCGAGGCCGCCAAGATCGTGCGCCGCCATGCCGACGAAAGCGCCGGTAAAATTGCCGATCCCGACGAAGGACCCGGTGATCTTGCTCTGTTCGCCTTCGCCGCTTTCGTCGGACAGCACGGAATTGTCGAGCACCGGCCCGATACGGGTCCATGCGCCGTCCTTCCAGTAGAAGAAGCGCAGAGCCGCTCCCCGTACTTCGACGCGCATGCGGACCGGACCGTCCGGAACGGGGATCGGCTCGGCAAGCCCAAGCATGGTCATGCCGTTCGGCCACTGGCCGTTGCAGTAGAAGATCTGCAGCGACCGGCCGGCTTCTTCGTCATGACTGACGCAGAGATAATGGTAGGCGAAGCGGTTATAGTAGGCGATCAGCCCCGCCATTTGCAGATAGGAGGTCGGATCGCAATCGACCTCCGTTTCGGCATCGTAATCGAAATGCGTCTGGCGACGGGCGACGAGGGATTGTTCGAACCAGGACCCGACGGATTCGCGGCCGAACAGGCGAAGGTGGCCGGGGCGATCCGACAGCGAAAACAGCCGTTCCGGATAAGGCGTTCTCAGCCACTGAAACGCCGAGGGCAGGCCGGTGCCCGGATCGAATTCATAGCGCTCCGGTTCTGGGGGGAAGGGGTGCGGAGGAAGGGCCGGCGCCGGCACCTGGTCCTGCGGGACGTACCTGTCCCCATCCAGCCTCAGCCAGCCGTCCTCGCCCCACACGCACTTCTGGATCGCCGTCTCGCGGCCGAGCACGGATCGATAGAGGCCGGGCAGCGGTCGGCTGCAGAGATGCACCATGTAGGTATCGCCGTCAGGCGTCTCGACGAAATCGCCGTGGCCACCGCGCTGCAGCGCGGCATCCGGATGGAAGCGCGACGTGACGACATGGGTGTCCGGGTGCAATTCGTAGGGGCCGGCGATATGGCGCGATCGGGCCATGGTCACGGCGTGGGAATAACCCGTGCCGCCTTCGGCGACCACGAGATAATACCAGCCGTTTCGTTTGTAGAGATGCGGCCCTTCCGAGAGGCCCAGCGGCGAGCCGCGGAAGATGTTGGTGATCGGGCCGACAAGCTTCTTCTCGGCCGCGTCGTATTCCTGGAGGAGGATGCCGCCGAAACGAGACGGGCGTCCGCGATGATCCCAGACCAGGTTGACGTGCCACTTGCGACCGTCGTCGTCATGAAAGAGGGAAGGGTCGAAACCCGAGGAGTTGAGATAGACCGGATCGGACCATGGGCCCTCGATGGTCGGGGAGGTGACGAGATAGTTGTGGCAGTCCTTGAATGCTCCGCTCTTGCGCTTCACGTCCGTGTAGATCAGCCAGAACAGGCCGTCCGCATAGGTGAGGCAGGGAGCCCAGATGCCGCAGCTGTCCGGATCGCCGCGCATGTCCAGCTGTGAGGCACGGTTGAGGGGACGGCCTGCGAGGCGCCAGTTCACCAGGTCGCGCGAGTGATGGATCTGTACACCCGGATACCACTCGAAGGTCGACACGGCGATGTAATAGTCTTCGCCGACACGGCATATGGAAGGGTCGGGATTGAATCCGGGGAGGATCGGATTCTGGATCATGACGCTATTCATAACTAACCTTTCACGGAGCCGCGGGTGAGGCCGGCAACGATGTATTTCTGGGTAAAAGTGAAAAAGATGAGCGCCGGCAGGATGGTCAGCGATACGAACGCGAGGATCTTGTTCCACTCGATCAGGAACTCACCACGGAACTGCATGATGCCGAGCGGCCAGGTGTAGAGGCTGCGATCGTTCAAGACGACCAGCGGCAACAGGTAGTTGTTCCAGCTCTGCACGAAAACGAAGGTGCCGACCGTGGCGAGGATCGGCGTCGAAAGCGGCAGGGTGAACCTGAAGAAGAAACCGATATAGCCGCAGCCATCGACATAAGCCGCCTCGAACAATTCCTTCGGCAATTGCTGGAAGAAGCTGCGGAGGAGAACGACGGCGAAAGCCATCGAGAAGGCCGTCTGCGGCAGGATGATCCCGAGCGGATTGTCGAGCAGATTGAGATCGCGGATCTGGATGAAGAGAGGCACGATGGCTGTCGCAAAAGGGAACATCAACCCCAGGAGCAAATAGGATTGTATGTATCTGGAGCCGAAGAACCGGATCTGGGCAAACACGTAGGCAGCCATCGAAGCCGATAGAAGCGTGAGAACGACGGCCGAAAGCGAGACCACCAGCGAGTTGCGCATGTAGGTCCAGAACAGCGGGCTGAACAGGATGTCCGAATAGGTGCTCAGGTCCCATATTGTGGGGATACCGAAGGGCGAGGATCGCAATTCGCCCATGGTCTTGAAACCGCCCAGGAAGGTGGAAAGCAGAGGCAATATGACAATGCCGGCGACAATGGAAAGCACGGCTGCGCGCAGCAAGGCCGGGAAAAAGCCGGAACGGGTCACAACACGTCTCCCTTGGTAAGCGCCAGGCGCCGGTAGCCAAAAGCGGAGACGAGGCACAGGATGAACAGCACGACGCCGACGGCGCTGCCATAGCCCACGTTCAGTTGCGCCAGGCCATAGGTGTAGAGATAGCTGACGATGGAGTGGGTGGAGTTGGACGGGCCGCCGTTGGTCAGCGGGATGATGATGTCGAACACCTGCAGAGCGCCTATTATCGCGAAGAAGGCCGATAGCTTGATCGCGTGAGCGATCAGCGGCAGCTTGACGTAGAAGACCTTCTGCCACGGGCCCGCCCCGTCGATATCGGCAGCTTCGATGAGATCGGAAGGAACCGCCTGCAGTGCGGCGATGAAAATCATCATGTGGTAGCCGAAATACTTCCACACGATCACCGTGATGATGGCCATGAATGCGTATTGCCGGTCCGCCAGGATGTAGATCGGCTCGATGCCGAGCGCCGTCGCGATCTGGCCGGATACACCGTAGTCGCCATCAAAGATGAAGCTCCAGATCAAGCCGGTGGCGATTTCGGCGAGAATGTAAGGTGCGAAAAAGATCAACCGAAACGCCGTATTGACCGTCGTCTTCCTGTAGATGAGCAGCGCCATGGCCAAAGCCAGCGGTATCTGGATCAAGATCGACGCCAAGACCAGCTTCAGCGAATTCCACATCGACTGATGGAAGACGGAGTGACCGACGAGGCGCTGGTAGTTCTGCATGCCGACGAAATTCGTGACTTCGCCGTAACCGCTCCACTTGAAGAAGCTCAGATGCGCGGCATTGATGATGGGCCAGATCACGAAAATCGTGAAAAGGACCAAAGCTGGCGGCAGGAAAAACAGGATGGTGGCCAGCTTCCCGTCCTGTTGCATGCGCGACAAGCGCGCCATCGGGCTATGCCGCGGGCGTTTTCTGGTGAGGGTGTCCATAGGTAACCTTGCTGGTTCAACCGGCGGACGGGCGGCGTGCGCCCGTCCGAATAGAAAGAAGGTCAGCGCATCTCGCGCGCTTCTTCGACCTTCTGCGCGGCTTCTTCGGGCGTGATGTCGCCGGTCGCAATCTCTGCGGCGGCATCGTTCAGGGCGGCGCCGACGCTGGCACCGAGCGCCTGATCGAGATAGAGCTGGTGATGCGGTGCCTTGGCCAGCAATTCGCCGATACCCCGCAGGCGAGGATCCTGGATATTGGCCTGGGCGTCTTTCGCAATCGGAAGCCAGATGCCCAGCTTGCCGCCTTCGAGCTGGTTTTCCTTGCTGGTCAGGAACCGGAGGAACTTGACCGTCGATGGCGCGGCATCCTTGGTGATCAGCCAGCCGTTGACCCCGCCGAACGTATCGTTGGCATCACCCTTTCCACCCGCGACCGCGGGAAAAGGAATGAAATCGAGATCATCGCCGAGGCCTTTGCCGGACGTGGAATTCTTGGCCTGAACGCCGATGAAGAAATTGCCCATCAGGTAGAACGCGCCCTTGGCGTCGCCGAAAAGCCCGGCCGCCTTGTTTTGCGTCGTGTCCATGAACCCGGGCTGGAAAGGCTCGAGGTCGACGAGCTGCTTGAAGGCGCCGCCGGCCTTGACGAAGTCCGGGTTGCCGAAACCGCCATTTTCGCCGCGGTCGGCAGCCGCAATGCCCGCGGTCCCGGCAAAGCGGGTCGCGAGATAGCCGTAGTAGAAGGCGATCGGCCATTTGTCCTTGCCGCCGAGCACGACGGGCGTGATGCCCGCAGACTTCACCTTCTTGACGGCTCCGAGGAAGTCGTCCCAGGTCTTGATGGACTTCGGATCGACATTGGCTTTGGCCAGCAGGGCCTTGTTGTAGAACAGAGCGACGCCGGCGGCATAAAGCGGAACGCCGTAGAGCTTGCCCTTGTATGTATGCGCGGTGATGCCGGCGGGGGCGTATTGGGCGCGGGCGTTCTCGTCCATCTGGGCAGAAATGTCCTTCAGGACGCCGGCTTCCGCCTGTTCGTGAAACACGCCGCCCGTCCAGGTGAAGAATGCATCCGGCCGGGACGAAGACTGCAGCAATGTCGGGAGCTTGGACTTGAACGACGTGTCGTCCATGTAGTCGAACTGGATCTTGACGTCCGGGTTCGCGGCTTCGAAGGCCTTGATGGCATTCGTGTAGTAGTCGCGCGCTCCCGGCGTGTTGGTCTCGATGGTCAGAATGCGAACCGTCTCGGCCCATGCCGAGCCAGCAAAAATCATCCCCAGAGCCGTGGCGGCTCCAAGCAAAAGCGATCTCATCGTCTTTTCCTCCAATTGGTCTGGCGGCTACGCCAGCTCCTCCGACCCGGTTCCTGCGGGCTTGGGAAGCACTTTAGAGGAAGCGATTTCTCAACCCGCGTTATAATTTTTAACAGCTTTGCAAAAAATCAGCATTCCACTTGCAAAACGCCGATATTGATAAGAATGCAGGTATCGCATCGAACCAAAGTCCGGTTCCGGAGGAGGAAAGTTTTGGTCGCCAAGCCCAGCAGCTATCAGGTTGCCCTGTTTCTAAAGGCTCGCGGCGACTACGGCAGAGAGATCATTGCCGGCGTCTGCGACTACGTTCGATCCACGCGGTCGGTATGGGACCTGCTCCTGCAAGAAGACTTTCGCGATAGCGTCGACGGGATTTCCGAATGGTCCGGCCACGGCATCATAGCGGATTTCGACGATCCGGATTTCGAGACGGCATTGTCGGATCTGAGCATCCCGGTTATCGGCGTCGGCGGTTCATACCAGCGTGAAGCGGATTATCCTCGCACCGTGCCCTATGTGGCGACGGACAACGAGAAGCTCGTGACCGAAGCCTATACCCATCTGGTCGACATGGGGCTTCCCCGCTTCGCTTTCTACGGGTCTCCGGAAGCCCATCGATACCGCTGGGCCGTCGAGCGTGAGAAGGTTTATCTCAAGCTGTGCGCGCGCGACTTGACGAAGCCTGAGATCTTCCGCGGCAAAGGCACGTTCGGTCCCGACTGGGATGAGATCCTGTCGGACGTCATTGCCTGGCTGAGGGACCTTCCCAAGCCGATCGGCATTATCGCCGTCACCGATTCACGCGCGCGCCACATCTTGCAAGCCTGCATTCTTGCGGACATCGCAGTGCCGGAAGAGGTATCGATCGTCGGGATCGACGACGACCCTCTTCTGCGCATGCTCACGCGCATTCCGATCAGCTCCGTGCGGCAGGGGACCCGCAAGATGGGCCAGATCGCCGCGTCGATGCTCCACCGCCGTTTGAAGGGCGCGACGCTGGATGAGCCGCGCATTATCGTTCCGCCCGCCGGGCTCAATCCGCAGATATCCTCCCGATACCAACCAATCTACGATCCATACGTCATGCGTGCAAGGCACTACATCCGGCAGTTCGCGGGCCAGGGGATCAAAGTCGCTCAAGTCGCTGAATACGTGGGCGTTTCGAGAACGACCCTCGAAACTCATTTCCGCCGCGCATTTGGCTGTACCGTCCACGACGACATGTTGGCGTTTCGGCTTCAGCTTGCACGCGAAATGCTGGAGGACGGGGAGCGATCGCTTGAGAAGATCGCCGAGTTGAGCGGCTTCACCAGCAATCAGTACATGCATGCAGTGTTCAAACGGGAACTGGGGTGCAGCCCCAGGGAGTATCAGAGGCAGCAACTTCTGCGATGACTACGCCCGCAAAACCATCAGAGGCAGGATCGTAGGCGGCCTGGAGGGGAATGGCCATCCCGCATTCGATCTCGTGGCCAGCCCTTCCGCTCCGCTATCGAAGGATTGGCGGATCTTGATCAACACGGCGAGCAATCTTCGGCTCGTCATTGAAAGTGCTAGAAAAAGCTCGCCTCGAACAATTCGCGAGAATAGCTGGCGTGCGTCACGCCCGCCTGCAGATCCTGCTTGCTGAGCTCATCGACGAATACGCCGTTCTGCATGACGAGGACCCGGTCGCACATATGGGAGATGACCGAGAGATCGTGGCTGACAAGGATCAAGGTCAGATTGCGTTCTTCCCGCTGGTCTGCCAGCAGATTAAGCACCTCCGCCTGGATCGAGACGTCGAGCGCCGAGGTCGGCTCGTCGAGGAGCAGGATCGGAGGAGACAGGATCAGCGCCCGTGCGATGGCCACACGCTGGCGCTGTCCGCCCGAAAGTTCATGCGGGAAGCGGCTGGCGAAATGGGCGGGAAGGCCGACCTGCGTTAGAGCATCGGCCACTCTGGACCAGCCGTCGCCGGCGCCCATGGACCGTATCGGCTCGGCCAGCGCCGTGCCGATACGATGCCTCGGATGAAGCGAGCCATAGGGATCCTGGAAAACCATCTGGGCGAGCTTCAGTTCGTCACGCGTGCGGGGCTTGCCGACGGGCTTGCCCTCGAACATGATCGAGCCGGTCCAGCCGCCTTCGAGGCCGGCAAGCGAGCGCAGAACCGTCGACTTGCCGCAGCCCGATTCACCCACGATGCCGAGCGTTTCCCCGCGATCGACGGAAAAGCTGACGCCGCGAACCACATGGTTTGTTTTGCCCTTGGAGCCATAGACGACGTCTAGATTCTCGACCTTGATCATGAATTGATCTCCGCTTCGATCGACTTGCGGTCGAGGACTTTCAGCCGCCGCACCGGGTTCTTCGGATCAGGCATCGCGGCGATCAGGCCGCGCGTGTAGGGATGCGTGGCATCCTCCAGCTTCGTCAGCGTTTCGACGACGCGGCCCGAATACATCACCATGATGCGCTCGCAGAAGGCAGCGACCATGCGGATATCGTGGCTGATCAGGACCAGGCCGGAATTGTTTTCCCGCACCAGTTCGTCGAGCAGAACAAGAACGTCCCTGCGGACGCTAACGTCGAGCGCCGAGGTCGGTTCGTCGGCGATGACCAGTTTTGGCCGGGCGAGCAGCATCATCGCGATCATCACGCGTTGGCCCATGCCACCGGAAATCTGGTGCGGATAAAGCGACAGGACGCGGTCCGGATCGTTGATCCGAACCCGCACCAGCATGTCGCGGGCACGAGCCAGCGCTTCCTTGCCGTGGACGCCCAGATGCAGCTTCGCGGCTTCGGCCACCTGTTTGCCGATGGTGAGGACCGGGTTCAGCGAATAGCGCGGATCCTGCATGATCAGGGCGATGTCCTTGCCGCGCAAGTCTCCCATCTGCCGCTCCGTCTTTTCCAGCAGCGGGCTGCCGAGAAAGTCCATGCGTTCGGCCGTCACGCCGGCGCGCTGCGGCAAAAGCCGCATGATCGCCCGGCCGGTGGTGGATTTTCCCGAACCGGATTCGCCGACGATGCCGATACGCTCCCGCCCAACATCGAAGCTGACATTGGAGACGGCCGGAATGGAATTTCGGCCAAAACGGACATTCAGATCGCGAACGGAAAGGACGGGGGTTTCATCAGGATCTGGCATGGCGTGGGTCCAATAGATCGCGAAGCGTGTCTCCGGCGATGTTGAAGGCAAGACTGGTCAGCAGGATGGCCACGCCGGGCATGACGGCAACCCACCAATAGTCCAGCATGAATTTCCGCCCGCTGGAAATCATCGCACCCCATTCCGGCAGCGGCGGCTGTGCACCGAGACCGAGGAACCCCAGGGACGCCGCCGTCAGGATGATCCCCGCCATGTTGAGCGTCAGCCGCACGATCACCGAGGGGATACACATCGGGGCGATATAGAGAAAAAGGATCCGCAGCGGCGAGGCGCCGTAAAGCCGGGCGGCCGCGACGAAATCCGCATTGCGCACGACAAGAGCTTCCGCGCGGGCGAGGCGGGCGATCGGCGGCCAGGCGGTCAGGGAGATGGCAACGATCGCGGTCCCCAGGCCGGCGCCAAGGGCGGCGGCGAAGGCGAGCGCCAGGATCAGGGATGGAAACGACAGGACGATATCGGTGGCGCGCATCAGGATGGCATCCGTCCGGCCGCCGAAAAAGCCGGCAACGACGCCGATGACGAGGCCGATCGGGCCGACGATCACCGAAACGGACATGACGGTCTGGATGGTGATGCGCGTGCCGTAGACGAGGCGGCTGAAAATATCACGTCCAAATTCGTCCGTGCCGGCCAGATGCGCGAGGGTCGGAGGCTGAAGCGCGTCGCTCAGCGTCTGGGCGGCGGGATCATAAGGTGCGATCAGCGGCGCGAAGATGGCGACCAGAACCAGGATGGCAAGGATCATGAAGCCTGCCATGCCAAGCGGTTCGTCGGCAAGCTTGCGCAGAACGCGGGAGGTCGAGTTCAGTATTCTGGTGCCGATCGCCGGTGGCCGGATGATGGCGTCGTTCTGGGCAATATTGCTCATCGTGCGGCCTCCCGGGTACGCGGATCAAGAAGCGCGTAGGCGATGTCTGCAATGAAATTCAGGAACATGAAGATGAAGCCAACGACGATGGTCGCGGCAAGAATGGCGTTCATATCGCCGATCAGGAGCGCGTTGGTCATGTACTGACCGATTCCGGGCCACGAAAAAACGATTTCGGTGACGACGGCGCCTTCCAGGAGGTTGCCGTAGGAAATCGCGAGAACGGTGATCAATTGGACGGCGATATTGGGCAGGACATGGCTGATAACCGTGCGGATCGGCCCGACGCCCTTGGCGCGGGCGGCGATGACGTAATCCTGGTTCAACTGCTCCAGCGTGAATGCCCGGGTCATGCGCGTTATATAGGCCATGGCCATATAGGCGAGGATGCAGGCTGGAAGGATGATGTGCGACAGGGCGTTCCAGAAGATCTCCGTCTCACCTTCCAGCAGGCTGTCGACCAGCATCAGTCCCGTAGTCGGCTCGATCATGCCTTCGTAGAAGACATCGACCCGGCCGGGGCCGCCGACCAGGTTGAGGCCCGCATAAAAGATCACCAGCCCGACGATGCCGAACCAAAAGACCGGGATCGAATGCCCGACCAGCGCGAAGACGCGCGCAAACTTGTCGATCGCGCTATCCCGGAAAAGGCCGGCGGCCAAGCCGAGCGGAACGCCCACGAGAGTGGAGATGACCACCGCGAGCGTCGCGAGTTCCAGCGTTGCCGGGAAGGCCTGGGACAGGTCCTTGGTGACGGCGTTGCCGGTCAGGATCGCAGTTCCCATGTCGCCATGCAGCAATCCCCAGACATAGATGAAGAACTGCTGGTAGAGCGGAAGATCGAGGCCAAGTCTCACTCGCATGGCCTCGTAGGCTTTCGGATCGGCGAGTTCGCCGACGATCGCTCCGACCGGATCGGTCGGCATCACGCGGCCAATCACGAAGGTGACGCACAACAGGATGAACAGGCTGACGACGAGGTGGATGAGCCGTCGTCCCAGTTCGCCTAACGAAAGTTCCTTCATGAGCGGCCGCCTGACTTGACGTTATTTATCGGTCTTGCTGACGCCTTCGAGACGTGTCGTCTGGCTCGGATGCCCGACATAGCCCTTCACACGGCTGCTCAGGACGATCGGCTCGTAACGTTCGAAGAGCGGCAGAACAGCGGGCTTCTGCGCCACGAACATTTCCTGCATCTGGACATAAAGCGCGCCGCGTTTCTTCGCGTCCGGCTCCAGCGCAGCCTTGGCCGTGACAGCGGTCAGTTCGGGAATGTCCCAACCGGAGCGCCATACGAAGTTGCCGGCATTATTGGCCTTCAAGGAGTTGTCGGGGTTGCTCGAGAATTGCTCCATGGCGCCGAGGACGTTCGGCATATAGGCGCCGGTCTGCGGGATGAGCAGATCGAAATCGCGGGCGCGGTGCGCGGCAATGATGTCGGCACCGTTCCCCTGCATGATGTTGACCTTGATGCCGATCTGGCCAAGCGACGCCTGGATCGCGGTCGCAAGATCGATACGCGGGGTCTGGGCGATCGTCTTCAGGTTCACCGTGAAGCCGTCCTTGTATCCGGCCTCCGCCAACAGCGCCTTTGCCTTCGTGACGTCCAGCTTCCAGTCCGGGCTCGGAATGGCAAATTCGAAGTTTTCCGGGACCGGAACCGTACGCGCACGGCCATACGGCCCCATGATCGTCTTTTCCATGCCTTTGTAGTCGATGCCGTAGGCAATCGCTTCGCGGACCTTCGGATTGGAGAGCGGCTCCTTGCTGGCGTTCATCGACAGGACATAGAAGCCGCCTGTCGGCACGCGCTGGATTTCATAACCCTGCTTGCCGGTGAAGGTTGCGAGGTCCGTCGCGGTCAACGCGCTGGCGATATCGATATCGCCGCGCTCGAGCATCAGCCGCTCGACCTGGCTTTCAGGGACATGGCGGACGACAACGCGGCGCATTTTCGGTTGTCCGGCGACATAATTCTTGCTTGCGTCGAGGATGACGATCTCGTTCGGCGTCCACTTGTTCAGCGTAAACGGACCCGAGCCTGCCGAATTGGTGCGCAGCCACGCATTGCCCCAGTCGTCGTTGACGACATGGCTCTTCAGCTCCTTGCTGTCGACGACGCTGGCGATGACCATCGCCAGGCGATACAGCAGAAGCTCGGACGTAACCTCGCCGGAAAGGTCGATGCGCACCGTCTTCTCGTCCGGCGCCGTGACCAGTTTTTCGACGTTGCCGCCATTGTAGCCGACGCGCTTGAGGTTGGCGGCGGCAGCCTGGTCGAGCTTCAGCAGGCGGGTGATGGAATAGACGACGTCTGCAGAGGTAACCGGGTTGCCGGAGGCGAATTCAGCCTTACGGAGATGGAACGTGATTCCCTTGTCGTCGATTTCCCACTTTTCAGCGAGCTGCGGAGAGATCTTGCCCGAGCCATCGGTGGAGACCAGGCGATCATAGAGGTTGGCCATGATCTCGTTGGCCTTGGCTTCCGTCGCCTGATGCGGATCGAGCGAAAGAACCTGGGCAAGCGAGGTCGCGATGACGAGCTGATTAGCAGGGGTCTCGGCAAGAGCCGCCGGAGCGCCGAACGACAAGACGGCAAAAGCCGCACCGACGAGCAATCGAGTGCAAAGGTGTTTCATATTATCTCCTCCCAGAGCTGACCAGGGAAACTAACTGGTTGTAATATGACCTATCGGACTTTCCCGAGGATGGCAAGCTTGTCCCGAGAGCCGGGATGCGCATTCGGCGGCAAACATTGGGGAAGATCGATCCAATAAAAGATTGTCACACCGAATGGCAATGCTCATACGCATCAGCAATCGCTCTTCAAGCAAAACCTTAAGGTGATGGTCGCGAGCGGTGCCTATCCAGACGTGATATTGAGGCCGGCTCCTCTTTCCGGATCGCATCAAGGCGCTCGACATCCGACGATAATCATACTAGGTCGTATGATGAGTAAGATGCTCTGGGAGGATGCTGGAATGTACGTAGGCACACAAGTTGGCGCGAGAGATGATGACGATTATCGCGTTTTTGCCCAGTTGGGATTGAAGCATATCTGCGCCGACCCGCCCGGCTCGCCTTCGAGCTGGCGCCTGGAAGATCTCGAACGTCATCGCGACAAGATCGAGAGCTTCGGCCTCATCCTCGACATGATTCAGCTTCCGCTTCCGTCCAAGCCCATCGAGAAGGCATCCTATCCGGATATCCTGCTCAAGGGGCCTGACCGCGACCGTCAGATCGACGCCGTGTGCCGGTTGATCGAGGAAACGGCGAAGGCCGGCATTCCGGCGGTCAAGTACAATCTGAACCTGATCGGCATCCCCCGCACGGAGATGGAACGCGGGCGCGGCGGGTCCCTCAACGAGGCCTTCCGGTGGGACAAGACCGATCAGCAGGCGGCACCCGGACTGGCGGGCGTGCTGTCCGAGGACGAGAACTGGGAGCGGATCGACTATTTTCTGGAGCGCGTGGTGCCGGTCGCGGAAAGCAACAAGGTACGGCTTGCCTGCCATCCGCACGATCCTTACACACCGCCCGGCTACAAGGGCGTTACCCGCGTGCTCGGCACGGTCGAAGGTCTGAAGAAATTCGTGTTGATGCGGGAGAACCCCTATCACGGCCTCAATTTCTGCCAGGGTTCGATCGGTGAAATGCTGGAGAACCCGCGGGAAGAAATCGACGATATCATCCGTTGGTTCGGGACGCGCGATAAAATCTTCAATGTCCATTTCCGTAATATCGCCGGCGGGAAGCTCTCCTTCATGGAAACCTTTCCGGACGAGGGTGATATGGACATGGTCCGCTCACTCAAGACATACAAGGAAGTGGGCTACCGCTATATGATCATGCCGGATCACGTTCCCACGATCAGCGGCCGCGATCCCACCGGGGTAGCCTTTGCTTTCTGCTACGGTTATATCACCGCGCTTCTGGAAACGCTCAAGTAGCCGCACGGTCACAAGCAAGGTTGGCTTCAATCTGCCTTGCTTTGTTCGCAACCGCACGCCGCGAACTCATATGGCTAAACCTCCGTTATAGCTCTTATCCGCCTGGCTTGACTGCGGCCGTGCCGCTCTCTTGCCAGGCGCCCGCTCACCTGTTGTGGCGCTCTCAGCAGCTTTCAAGCCGTCGCTCAGGAATTTGGCCGGTGGCCGGCGACGGATGCCCTCGATCTCCGTGATCATAAGTTTAAAGCCCTTGTTGCGTCGACGTCGAGCCGTGAAATCGGCTCCTCGCTGGCTCTGGCGCCTGGGAAGGCATCCGCAAGATGCGCTGCTAGTCCCGATTTACCTGATTGTTCCGGCATGATCGGCTCGGTCACGACGAGCATAAATGCCCGCCCTCCAAAGCGCGAAACAGACCGCGGTTAATGCTCAAGGCTTACCCGCAGGAGAGGAAGGCTAATATTGACAGGCCATGTATACACATTTATTGCTGATATAAGAGTGCGGAGGACATTGGACAGGCTGGCGATTTCCTTGAGGGTGAACGCTATTCTTGCGTGGGATTGGGGATTTCGCAGCCTGACGGTTTTCAGCTCAGAGCCGCCCGCTTTTCGCGACCGGTCTTGAGGGAGACTTGCCGGAAACGGGAATTGTATACACCGTTTTATGGAGGGCCGGCTGCGGTCGGATTGACACGTCGGGGAGATTTTGCGGGATCCGCCGGGTAACGAAACGGGTGGAATGGGACCCGGCACTACCACAACCCGTTGACTGTTGGTTGTGATGTCCCCGATATATCCGCAGGCTGTGACAGGCCGAAGGCCGCAAGGAGGACGCGGTCTGTCACACGCAAGCTTCGGGAACAAATTCGTCTTAGAGGAGGAAGAGAATGATTACGAGAAGAACATTGATGGCTGCTGCCGGCCTTGCCATGGGGGGCCTCGCTGCCGTTCCGGCATTCGCGCAGGAAACGGTCAAGGTTGGCCTCATCCTGCCGATGACCGGCCCGTTCGCGTCCACCGGCCGGCAGGTCGAGGCGGGCGTCAAGGCCTATATGGCGCTCAACGGCGATACCGTCGCCGGCAAGAAGATCGAAGTCGTGCTGCGCGATGACGGCGGCGTCGCCGATCAGACCCGCCGCATCGCCCAGGAACTCGTCGTCAATGACGGCGCAAAGATATTGATGGGCTTCGGCCTGACGCCTCTCGCCATGTCGGTGGCGCCGGTTCTCAACCAGGCGAAGATCCCGGCGATCATCACCTCGGCGACGACCTCGGCGATCATGCCGCAGTCGCAATATTACGTCCGCACCTCGATGGGCGGCCCGCAGTCCGCCGTTCCGGTGGCCACCTGGGCGGTCCAGAACAACCTGAAGAAGGTTGTGACCCTGGTCTCGGATTACGGTCCGGGCATCGATATCGAGCAGGGCTTTACCAACCAGTTCAAGAAGGATGGCGGCACGATCGTCGAGGCCATCCGCGTTCCGCTTGCGAACCCGGATTTCGCCCCCTTCCTGCAGCGCGTGCGTGACGCCAAGCCGGATGCAGTCTTTGCCTTCGTGCCGGCCGGTATCGGCGCGCAGTTCATGAAGCAGTATGTCGACCGTGGTCTGGCCGACGCCGGCATCAAGCTGATCGCCACCGGCGACGTCACCGACGACGACCTCTTGAACGGCATGGGCCCGGCCGCCAAGGGTGTCATCACCGGCCATTTCTACTCGACCTTACACGACAGCCCGGAAAACAAGGCCTTCGTCGCCCAGGTGAAGAAGGCGTCCAACAACATGCGCCCGAACTTCATGTCGGTCGGTGGTTATGATGCCATGACGCTTGCCTACATGGCGCTGAAGAAGACCAATGGCGATACCGACGGCACCAAGCTGATCGAAGCCATGAAGGGTGCGACCTGGACAAGCCCGCGCGGCCCGATCACCATCGATCCCGCCACCCGCGATATCATCCAGGACATCTACATGCGCGAAGTCAAGGAAGTGAACGGCGAACTCTATAACGTCGAATTCGCGACCTTCCCGAAAATCAAGGACCCGAACGCCAAGTAAGCGAGGTGGTCCTGCCGAGACAGGAATGGCGGGCTTCGGCCCGCCATTTTCGTTTGGTGGGAGCATTTCCGGCCTGGCCGATCATCAGCCGGCCGATGAGGCCTTGAAGACCGCCAGCTGGGCCTCGAAAGCACGCTTGTAGGCGGGCCGCGCTTCGCCGCGGGCGACATAGGCAGCAAGGTTCGGGTATTCGTTCAGGATGCCCGATGATGCCTTCAACCGGAGCAGCACCGTCACCATCAGGAGGTCGCCGGCACTGAACGCACCATCCAACCAGTCGGCGTCCCCAAGGTGGCGGGAAAGGTCGGCCAGCCGTCTGCGGATGCTGACTTCGAGGGCGGAGAGGCGTTTTTCGTACCACGGCTCGTCGCGGTCGAGGATCCTGACGAGGGTGCGGTCGAAGATCGGCGGCTCCACGGTGTTGAGCGCGGCAAACATCCATGCGATCGCACGCGCCCGGGCATTCGGGTCGTCCGGCAGCAGGCCGGCACGGCGCTCGGCGATATGGAACACGATTGCGCCCGACTCGAACAACACGAGATCGCCTTCCTCATAGGTCGGGATCTGCCCGAAAGGCTGTACCGCGAGATGGGCGGGTTCCTTCATCGCCTGGAACGACAGAAGACGGACATCGTAAGGCTCTCCCACTTCTTCGAGCGCCCAGCGAACGCGCATGTCCCGGGCCAGACCCTTGCCGCCGTCTGGCGACCGTTCAAAGGCGGTAATCGTAATGGTCATTGGTGTTCTCCGAAGATTGCCTGCCTTGAAGACGGTCGGCCAAGCGCGCTCCCGACATCATACTCGAGATAATCCTCGAATACGGTTCGGCGGAACATGGATCGAGTTTGGCGTTCGCTCATTGTCATCGTATGCATGGTTCCGACATGCAGGCGAGGGTACTGCCCCGGCTGGGAGAAAGACGGAGTTTGAGATTGAGCGTTGCCTTCACCAAGGAAGAGAGTTCCGAAACCGCTTCGGAAACCTTGCTGCCCGACCGTCCGGTTTCTCCTCACCCGAACCTGGTGACGGAAGCGGGGTTGAAGGCTCTCGAATTGCAGCTCCGGCAGGCGCGCGAGGCCTACGAGGCCGCCGGCGCGATCGAGGACGTCAACGAAAGACGGCGACAGCAGGCAGGCCCCTTGCGGGATGCGCGCTATTTCGCGGCCCGGGTCCATACGGCCCAGCTCGTCGCGGGGCCGACTTCGTCGGACATCGTCTCCTTCGGCAGCACGGTCACCTTCAGCCGCGATGACGGGCGGATTCAGACCTATCGGATCGTCGGAGAGGACGAGGCGGATCCCAAGGCGGGATCGATTTCCTTCGTTTCGCCGGTCGCAAGGCTGCTGATGGGCAAAGCGGTCGGCGACGTCGTCAGCGCCGGCGAGCAGGAATTGGAGATTTTGGCCATCTCCTGAGAGGCGCATGCCGCAGCCTGATTGACCTCAAATCAACGGATGACGGGTTGAGCTGGCATCCGGCAATGGCTATCAGGTGCTGACCGCAAACGGACTTCAGCAAACCACAAGGCGCAACCGGCATGATCCCAGACTTCCTTGTCACCCATTCCGGTGGCTTCCATGCCGACGAATTGCTGTCGAGCGTCATCCTGACCCGGCTTTTCCCAAAGGCTCGCCTGGTTCGCAGCCGGGCGCCGGAATGGATCACGCCGGGTGCCGACCGCATCATCTACGACGTCGGCGGCGCCTATGATGCTGCTGCGCAGATTTTCGATCACCACCAGCGTGGCGCGCCGCTGCGCGAGGATGGCCAGCCCTTCAGCTCGTTCGGGCTGGTATGGAAGCATTATGGCCGTGACTATCTGGCAGCGCTTGGCCTTCCGCCGGGACATATCGAAGCATTGCACGCCTCTTTCGATTCGAGCTTCGTGTTGCCGGTCGACCTGATGGACAATGGCGCCATCAGCCCCTCGACTGCGGGGCCGCTCGCCGGCCTCACCTTGCCGGCCCTGCTCGAAACCCTCAAACCCGTGTTCGACGAGACCGATCCGGAAGCGGAAAACCGCGGTTTCCACACAGCGCTGGCAATTGCCCGAAGCTTCGTTGAGGCCCGGATCGGCCAGAGCGCCGCAAAACTGCGGGCCGAAGGTCTGGTGCACCAGGCGATCGTCGAGACGGGCGAGGGACGTGTTCTGGAGCTTCCGATGGGCATGCCGTTCCGTCCCGCCATCGTCAAGGCGG
Source organism: Neorhizobium sp. 2083 (assembly GCF_031455615.1). Taxonomy (NCBI): domain Bacteria; kingdom Pseudomonadati; phylum Pseudomonadota; class Alphaproteobacteria; order Hyphomicrobiales; family Rhizobiaceae; genus Neorhizobium; species Neorhizobium sp. 2083. Next base: position 599,341 of record NZ_JAVDTC010000003.1, read on the forward strand.
GCGCCGATCATCTTCTGTTCGTCGTTCACCCGCGTGAAAAGGATTGGTGCCTCACCACGATCCGCCGTGCGGATGAAGGTTTCGAGGTGCGCGCCGATCTGCCTGCGGCCTGGGCCGGCCTGACGGATCGTGATCTTGAGGCCGTTTGCGGTGTGGAAGGCGCGAGCTTCTGCCACAATGGCCGTTTCGTTGCCGCGGCGAGGACTCGCGAGGCCGCTCTGGCCATGGCCGACCTGGCGGTGAAGGAAGCTGTGTCCGGCGGGACCAGGTAACCGCAGCGCCCGAGGAGGCGCCGCCTGCGGCCTGCTTGCGCTTCCGGTGTCAAGCAGATGTGCTAGAAGAGCGCATCATGAGTTCCTTGCAGCCCGCCTCGGCATCCACGATCCTGCATCACAGCCTCCGGCACCTGAGGGCGTTCCTCGCGGTCGTCGATACCGGCTCGGTGACCAGGGCGGCGGAACTCTGCTTCGTCTCCCAGCCAGCCATTACCCAGGCGCTGTCGAAGATCGAAAAGACCGCCGGCCTGCCGTTGTTTTCCCGCACGCCGCAGCGGATCTTTGCCAATGGCGCCGGCGAGATCCTGGCGCTGCGCATCAAGCGCGCTTTCGGTTATCTCGATCCCGCGTTGTCGGAACTGTCGCCGAGATTGCGGGTGACGGCGACGACCGCGCAGCTGAAGTCGCTGATCGCGGTCCGGGAAACCGAAAATTTTACGCTCGCGGCGAGCCGTCTCGGCTTGAGTCAGCCGGCGGTCTATCGCGCCGTCAGCCAGTTGGAAGAGGAGGCGGCCCGGCCTCTGTTCGAACGGACTTCCTACGGAATCATCGCGACGCGTGCGGCTCATGCGCTTGCCCAGGCGGCAAGGCTCGCCTTCATCGAGCTCGAACAGGCGGATGCGGACCTTGCCGAGCTAACGGCGGCCGAGATCGGCCAGATCGTCATCGGCGCGACGCCGCTTGCCAAGTCCTTTGTACTGCCCAAGGCGATCGCCGGTTTTCGCAGGATCCGCCCGAACCTGCCCATCCAGATCCAGGAAGGGCCTTATCCGGATTTGCTGGGTGCGCTTCGCCGCGGCGAAGTGGATTTCATGCTCGGCGCTCTGCGGGTGCCGGCCCCGATCGGCGACGTGGAGCAGAAGGTGCTGTTCCACGACACGGTGGTCATGGTTTCCGGGCAGGCGCATCCGCTGGCCGGCAAGGCGGAGGTGACGGTCGAGGATCTCGCCGCCTTCCCCTGGGTTGTCAATCAGAGCGGCACGCCGATGCGCCGGTATTTCGACAGCGTCTTTGCCGGTTCGCCGGGCGGCCCGCCGAAAAGCATCGTCGAAAGCGGCTCGCTGATCCTGATGCGCGAGCTGCTGGATTCCAGCGATCATCTCGGATGCACCTCCCGCCTTCAGGCCGAAGCCGAGATCGCCCGCGGGCTGATGCGGGCGCTGCCTTTCGATCTCAGCCATACGTCGCGACCGATCGGCGTGACGACGAGAAAGGACTGGCTGCCGACTGCGGCCCAGCAGGCGTTCCTGGAACTTCTGCCCACTTGGTCCGAGCGTTCGGCAGATTGATAGCTATAACCAGAACTTATAAGTCCGGCAGACGAACTGATTAAGCCAGGAGACGCGACCAGGTTAATGTGCAAATGCGCGATGCTGGTGGAAAGATTGGAGCTCGGCGCGGACATTACGGTGTCCGTTCGTGGAGGTTAACGAAAAGTTGAAAGTAGTGGGACGCCAAAGCATGCCGGCCCGTTGACTGACATATCCGGGGTCCACGATATAGGCTACCGGTTATACTGGCTTGGGCTGACGTCCGGCCCCGGTCCGGCAAGACCTTTAAAAAGAAGATTCCGCTCAGAGGAGGAGGGAAACATGCTCAACAGAAGAACGCTCATGGTAGCAGCAGGCGTCGGGCTCGGCTGCCTCGCAGCCATGCCGGCCGCAGCCCAGGAAACCATCAAGATCGGTCTCATCCTGCCGATGACCGGCCCCTTCGCATCGACCGGCCGCCAGGTTTCGGCAGGCGCCAAGACCTTCATGGCGATGAAGGGCGACACTGTGGCCGGCAAGAAGATCGAACTGATCATCCGCGACGACGCCGGCACCGCCGACCAGACCCGCCGCATCGCACAGGAACTGGTCGTCAACGACGGCGCCAAGGTTCTGGCAGGTTTCGGCCTGACGCCGCTTGCCATGGCGGTCGCCCCGGTCGCGACCCAGGCGAAGATCCCGTCCGTGGTCATGGCCGCCGGCACGGCCTCCATCACCAAGGCATCGGAATTCATCACCCGCACTTCGGGTACCCTGCCGCAATATTCGCTTCCGGTCGGCACCTGGGCTGCCGAAAACAAGATCAAGAAGGTCGTGACGCTGGTTTCCGACTACGGTCCGGGCATCGACGCGGAGAAGTGGTTCACCAAGGAATTCAAGGCCAAGGGCGGCGAGATCGTCGAAGCCGTGCGCGTGCCGCTCGCCAATCCCGACTTCGCCCCCTTCCTGCAGCGCGTCCGTGACGCAAAGCCGGATGCGGTCTTCGTGTTCCTGCCGTCGGGCGCCGGTTCGCTGTTCATGAAGCAGTTCGCCGACCGCGGCCTTGCAGACGCGGGCATCAAGCTGATCGCGACCGGCGACGTTACCGACGACGACATCCTCAATTCGATGGGCAAGCCGGCAATCGGCACCATTACCGGCCATTTCTATGCGACCGCGCATGACAGCCCGGAAAACAAGGCCTATGTCGCGGCCTTCAAGAAGGCCAATGCCGACATGCGCCCGAACTTCATGTCGGTCGGCGGTTACGATGGCATGGCGCTGATCTACGCGGCACTCGAAAAGACCAAGGGCGACGTTACCGGCCCGGCCTTCATGGCAGCCGTCAAGGGTCTCTCCTGGACGAGCCCGCGCGGCCCCGTCTCGATCGATCCGGATACCCGCGACATCATCCAGAACATCTACATGCGCGAGGTCAAGGATGTGAACGGCGAGCTGCAGAACGTCGAATTCCAGACGTTCAAGGCTCTCAAGGATCCGGAAAAGGCAGAAGCCAAGTAAGGGCGAGGAAAACCCCTCACTCCGCTCGCTCGGCGCTTTTTTTTCCGAATGCAGAGGGAAGATCCCGCAAGGCGGATGGGGGGCGAAACTTTACTTTCGTCCGTCCTGACGAAAGGGTTCAAGGCACTTGAGCCCCTTCGTTTTCCCGGCGACAATGCCGGGCAACGTTATCGCTCGCAGCAGGGCCACCGCAGAGAAGATTTTATATGCTGACCATCCTGTTCGACGGCATAGCTTATGGCATGCTGCTTTTCATTCTGGCCTGCGGGTTGACGGTGACGCTCGGTCTGATGAACTTCATCAACCTGGCGCATGGCGCCTTCGCCATGGCCGGCGGTTACGTGACCGTGGTGATGATGAACCGCTACGGCATCTCCTTCTACTGGTGTCTTCCGGCAGCCTTTCTGGTTTCGGCACTGATCGGCCTTCTGCTGGAGCGGACGCTCTATCAATGGCTCTACCAGGCAAGCCACCTGGACCAGGTTCTCTTCTCGATCGGCATCGTCTTCATGGCGATCGCCGCGACCGATTATTTCATGGGCGGCCAGCAGCAGCTGATCAACCTGCCGCCGGAGCTTTCCGGCCGCATGGACGTATTCGGCGTCGGCATCGGGCGCTACCGGCTCTTCACCATCATCATCTGCGCCGTGCTTGCCGTTGCTTTGCAGCTCATCCTGTCGAAGACCCGCTTCGGCAGCCGGCTGCGCGCCGCGGTCGACGACCGGCGCGTCGCCATGGGCCTCGGCATCAACGTGCCGCTCGTCTTTGCTTTGACCTTTGCCTTCGGTTCGGGCCTTGCCGGCCTCGGCGGGGCGATGGGCGCGGAAATCCTCGGGCTTGATCCGAACTTCCCGCTGAAATTCATGATCTACTTCCTCATCGTCGTCTCGGTCGGCGGCACGTCCACCGTCTCCGGCCCGTTCCTCGCCGCCCTGCTGCTCGGCATTGCCGACGTGGCCGGCAAATATTACGTGCCGGCGATCGGTCCCTTCGTCATCTATGCGCTGATGATCGTCATGCTGATCGTGCGGCCGAACGGCCTGTTCTCGAGGGGCGGCCGATGAGCGTTCTTCCGCAGGAAACCACCGTGTCCGCAAACTCCTCCACCGCTGCAGCCGAAACCCGCGCTGCCAAGCTGATGAAGCGCCGGAGCCGCATCCGCTTCTACGAGATCATCGTCTGGATCGCCGCGATCGCAGCCTATTTCATTCTGCCCTCGAAGATGCTGATCCTCACGGAGATCGCCATCCTGGCGCTGTTTGCCGTCTCGCTTGACCTGGTGCTCGGTTTCGCCGGCATCGTTTCGCTCGGCCATACCGCCTTTTTCGGCCTCGGCGCCTACGTGGCGGGTCTGCTGGCGCTGCATTTCATCGCCGAACCGGTGACGGGCCTGATCGTCGCCGGCATCGTGTCCGGTCTTCTCGGTCTGCTGACCAGCTTCCTCATCCTGCGCGGGTCGGACCTTACCCGGCTGATGACCACGCTCGGCATCGGTCTGATGATGGCGGAAATCGCCAACCAGATGGCCTGGCTGACCGGCGGCGCGGACGGGCTCAGCGGCTTTTCGCCTGGTCCGATCCTCGGCATGTTCGAGTTCGATCTGTTCGGCAAGACCGGTTATCTCTATTGCGCCGGCGTGCTCTTCATCGGCACGATGATCATGCGCCGCATCGCCTTTTCGCCCTTTGGCCTGTCGCTGAAGGCGATCAAGGGCAATCCGATGCGCTCGGCCATGGTCGCGGTACCGGCCCGCAAGCGCATCGTCACCGCCTATACGGTTGCGGCTATCTTTGCCGGCATGGCGGGCGCGCTGCTGACCCAGACGACGAGCTTCGTTTCGCCCGACGTGCTCGCCTTCCACCGTTCGGCCGATGTGCTGCTCGTGCTGGTCATCGGCGGTACCGGCTATCTTTATGGCGGTATCTTCGGCGCGATCCTGTTCACGCTGGTCAAGGACTGGCTGTCGGTGATCACGCCGCAATACTGGATGTTCTATATCGGCCTGCTGCTCGTCATTCTCGTGCTGATCGGCCGCGAACGGCTGTCGCGCTGGGTGGAATATCTGCCTGAGCGCTTCTCGAAGAAGGAGGACCGCTGATGAGCGACATCGTTCTCGAAACCCGTCATCTGGTGCGCCGCTTCGGTGCCTTCCTCGCCACCAACGATGTCAGCCTGAAGGTGGAGCGCGGGGCCCGCCACGCCCTGATCGGCCCGAACGGCGCCGGCAAGACGACGCTGATCAATCTTCTGACCGGCGTTTTGCCGCCGTCCGAAGGACAGGTCTTCCTCGAGGGCGAAGACATCACCTCGATGGCATCGTTCCGGCGCGTCAAGCGCGGGCTGACCCGGACCTTCCAGATCAACCAGCTGTTCAACGAGTTCACGCCGCTTGAAACCATGGCGCTGGCGATCGCCGAACGCGAAGGCGTCGGCCACAATCTGTGGCGATCGATCGCCGGTTACGGCAAGGTGGTGGACGAGGCGGCCGCGCTGCTGGCGCGCTTCGGGCTTGCCTCCGTGATGGGCGAGCGCACCGTGATCCTGCCCTATGGCAAGCAGCGCCTGCTGGAAATCGCGCTCGCTTTCGCCTCCAAGCCGCGCGTGCTTCTGCTCGACGAACCGGCCGCCGGCGTGCCGGAAGACGAGCGGCACGAAGTGCTGCAGATCGTTTCGGACCTTCCCGCTGACGTGACAGTGCTGCTGATCGAGCACGACATGGATCTGGTCTTCTCGTTCGCCAACCGGATCTCCGTCCTGGTGGCGGGCGCCGTCTTCGTCGAAGGAACGGTTGCGGAAATCTCCACCGATCCGCGGGTCAAGGCCGTCTATCTCGGAGAAAATGCATGAGCACCCCGGTTCTGGTCACTGAAAAGCTGGTCGCGGGTTATGGCGAGGCAAGCGTTCTCGCCGGTATCAGCCTGAAGATCGAGGAAGGCCGCACGCTGGCGCTGCTCGGCCGCAACGGCACGGGCAAGACGACCTTCGTCAACACGCTTGCCGGCGTCACCACCCATCACTCCGGCACGGTCCACCTGATGGGACGCGACGTGACGAAACTGCGCGCCGACCGCCGCGCCGCGGCCGGTATCGGCTGGGTGCCGCAGGAACGCAACATCTTCAAATCACTGACCGTCGAGGAGAACATGACCGCGATCGCGCGCCCCGGCGTATGGACGCTGGAACGGGTCTATTCGATGTTCCCGCGCCTCAAGGAGCGCCGCAAGAACCTCGGCAACCAGCTCTCCGGCGGCGAACAGCAGATGCTGGCGGTCGGTCGGGCACTGATGGTCAATCCGAAGCTTCTCCTGCTCGACGAACCAACCGAAGGCCTTGCGCCTATCATCGTCGACGAGCTGCTGGCCGCGATCCAGCGGATCACCCAAGGGGAGGGCATGTCGGCCATCATCATCGAGCAGAAGGCCCGCAAGGTCCTGCCACTCTCCGACGACGCCGTCATCCTCGATCGCGGCGCGATCGTCTACCAGGGCAAGAGCGCCGACCTGCTCGCCAACGACGATATCCTCGGCCAGCATCTGACCGTGGAAAAGGGCGCACGCCACTGATTGCAGAAGAACGCGGGAGGAGGGCGGATACGTCTTCCTTTCCGCGGCGGCAAGGCTCTGAAGAGTCGCGCCGCCTGGCACGCAGTTTTGGCCAGCTCCGCGACCTACATCGCCCTGAGCTCGAGATTCAGCGAACCGTTCAGTGCGCCGTGCCGTCGACGATCACGTGGTCGTGGTCCATCGTGCATTTCTCGATGCGGGCATGAACCTTGTAGACGTCGCGCAGCATGTCGACCGTGACGACATCGCGCGGGTAACCGCAAGCGCGCATCCGGCCGTTGGCGATCACCAGTACCTTGTCGGCAAAACGGAGCGCCTGGTTGAGGTCGTGGATGGCGATCATCACGATCATGCCTTTCGAGCGTGCCCGTCGCTGCATGAAGTCGAGCACCTCGACCTGGCGGTGAAGGTCGAGCGCACTGGTCGGCTCGTCCATCAGCATGATTTCCGGCTCGCGCACCAGCGCTTGGGCGATAGACACGAGCTGGCGCTGGCCACCGGAGAGAGCGCCGAGATCGCGGAACGCGATGGACGTGATGTTGAGCGCCCTCATGATCTCGTCGATGAAGGAGAGGTCGTGGTCGCTCACCGTCCAGGACTGGCCCTGCTTGCGGGCGAGCAGGATGGATTCGTAGACGGTCAGCACCGCATTGGCGGACGTGTCCTGCGGCATGTAGGTGATGGCGTTTTTCGTTTTGGCGCCATCGATGACGATATCGCCGGGGCCTTTGAGAAGGCCGGTAATGCGCTTGAACAGTGTCGACTTGCCTGCGGCATTGGGGCCGATCACCGCAATCAGCTCTCCCGCCCGCATGACCGGGGTGGTCACGTTTTCGACGAACAGCTTGCGGCCGTGATAGGCGCCAACCGATTGCAATTGCATCGCTACCATGACCGGCTCCGGTTCGAGAGGATGAGCGAGAAAAAGAATGGAACGCCGACCAGCGCCGTGATGATGCCGATCGGGAAGACCACGCCCGGAATGATCGACTTCGACACGATCGAGGTGAGCGACAGAAGCAGCGCACCGGACAGGATCGAGCCCGGCAGGAAGAAGCGCTGGTCCTCGCCGAGGATCATGCGGGCGATATGCGGGCCGACCAGGCCGACGAAACCGATGGTGCCGACGAAGCTGACAGGTACGGCGGCAAGCAGCGAGATGATCAGCATGGTTTCCAACCGGATGCGGCGGACGTTGACGCCGAAGCTCGCTGCCTTGTCCTCGCCGAGCCGGATGGCGGTCAGCGCCCAGGCGTGGCGGGCAAACAGCGGCAGCGCGATCAACAGCACGGCAAGCGTGATGCCGATCTTCGGCCAGGTCGCCTTGGTAAGGCTGCCCATGGTCCAGAAGACGACGGCCGACAGCGCCTGTTCGGAGGCGAGATACTGCAGGAAGGCGAGCAGCGCGTTGAAGGTGAAGACCAGGGCGATACCGAGCAGCACGACCGTCTGCACCGAAACGCCGCGCATCTGCGAAATGAAATGGATGAACAGCGTGGCGATCAGCGCCATGACGAAGGCATTGGCCGGCACGAGCAGCGTGGCTGCAACCGGCAGGATGGAGACGCTGGTGACGATCGCGAGTGCTGCCCCGAAACTGGCGGCGGCCGAGATGCCGAGCGTGAACGGGCTTGCGAGCGGATTGGCAAGGATGGTCTGCATCTGCGCCCCGGCAACCGACAGCGCGGCGCCGACCACGATCGCCATGACGGCGACCGGCATGCGGATATCCCAGACGACGGCCCGTATCTGGGCCGAGACGGAGGAGGGGTCGATCAGCGCGGCGATCACCTCGCCAAGGCTGTAGCGGGCAGGCCCCCAGGCGAGATCGACGGCAAAGGACACACAAAGGGCGGCCGTCATGGCGGCGAGGATCACAAGCTTGCGACGGGCGAGGGCGCGATAGCGCTCCCGCCCGGCTTCGGCTTCGATCGGCAATGCGGCGATCTCGGCCATATCGGTTTACTTGGCCGCCTTGGCGTCGATCCAGTAACCCGGCTGGTACGGAACCGGCAGGAATTTCTCGTGGAATTCCTTGAAGGTCGCGTTTGGATCGAGATCGGCGAACAGGTCCGGGTGGAACCACTTTGCCATCTGTTGCACGGCGACGAACTGGTAGGGGCTCGTATAGAACTGATGCCAGATGGCGTGGACATTACCGCCCGCGACCGCCTTGGAACCGGTAAAGGCGGCGTTCTGCATCAGGGCGTTCAATGCCTTCCGGCTGCTATCGGCGGTGGCGGCGGCCGTCGGGCCGACATTCACGAAGTCCTTGGCGTCCTTGGTCTGGCTCCAGTTCGAGCCGGTGACGACGATCACGTCGGGATTGGAAGCGACCACCTGCTCGGCATTGATCGAGCCGGTATAACCCGGCAGGAAGTCCGAACCGAGGTTGCGGCCGCCGGCCCAGTCCACCATCAGGCCGAAATTGTCCGGGCCGAACGTGCCACAGCACTCGACGAGGCCGGCCGCGCGATACATGAAGACATTAGGTTTCTTGGGGTTGGCGGCCTTCAGCTTGTCGGTGACGCGCGTCATCTGCTGCTTCCAATAGGCAGCGACGGCTTCAGCGCGGTCCTCGTGGCCGAAAAGCTTGCCGAGAACCTTGAGGCTCGGCTCGGTATTGGCGAGGATCTGCTCGCGGAAATCGATATAGACGATCTTCACGCCGATCTTGCCCAGCATGTCCTCGAGCTTTACCTCGTCGGCGGCCTTCTTGTTGCCGATCGGCAGCAGCATGACGTCGGGGTTCAGCTTCACGACCGTCTCGGTCTGCAGCGTGCCGTCGGTCAGGTTGCCGAGGAAGGGAAGGTCCTTGCCCTTCGGAAACTTGGCCAGATAGGTATCGTAACCGTCCTTGTCGGTGGTCAGGAGGTCGTTGCGCCAGCCGACGATCTTGGCAAACGGGTCTTCCTTCTCGATCGGCGCGACCGAATAGAGCATCCGGCCCTCGCCCAGAATGACGCGCTCGACGGGCTTGTCGAACTTCACCTCGCGGCCGGCGACGTCCTTGACTGTGAAGGATTGCGCAAGTGCCGAAAAGGGTAGAAGGCTTGCAAGCACAACCGTTGATGTTGCAAGCATTTTCGCGAAATTCATCTGGAAACTCCCCCGATGTCTGATAATGTCCGCATGCATATGAAATACGACTTTTGGAATCAAGTTTTATGTTTTAGAGCTTTTCCAAAGTAGTCTGACTATCGGGGCGCCTGTCATGAATTCGATGAACTCCAACTATTCCATCCGTGATGAAATTCGAGACTTCTGGTCGGAGAGGGCGGCGACGTTCGACGAGAGCGTCGGTCATGAAATCTTCTCGGAAGAAGAACGCAAGGGCTGGCAACGGCTGATCCGCAAGCATCTGGGCGACGGCACCGGCCGCGCCGCCCTGGATCTCGCCTGTGGTACCGCCGTCATCTCGCATCTGATGAACGATGTCGGCTTCAAGGTCACCGGCCTCGACTGGTCGGACGCGATGCTGTCCCAGGCGCGCGCCAAGGCCAAGAAGCGGGGCACCGATATCCGTTTCGTCTCAGGCGATGCCGAAAACACGATGGAGCCGAAGAACAGCTACGACGTCATCACCAACCGGCATCTGGTCTGGACGCTGGTCGATCCTCAGGCCGCTTTCACGGAATGGTTCTCGGTCCTGAAGCCGGGCGGCAAGGTGCTGATCCTCGACGGCAACATGGGCAAGGAGACCTGGGTCAAGGGGCTGCAAAAGCTTTGGTCCAAGGTGACCGGCAAGCCGGCGAAAAGCCACATGAGCCCGGCAATGGCGGCTCGCCACCAGGCCATCCGCTCGCGCGTCTATTTTTCGGATGCGATGCCGGCCGAAGCAGTGGTCGATCTGCTGACCAAGGCGGGTTTCGTCAACATCGTCGTCGACCGCAAGCTCTCCGACATCCATTGGGCCCAGGCCCGCAAGATGCCTTTCCTGCGCGGCCTTGAACGCATGGTGCAGGAACGTTTCGCGATCTGCGCGACGAAGCCGGAATAATATCCCGATCCGAAAGGTGGCCCGGTGGCCACCTTTCGCCCCCACTGCAATATGCGCAGCATTTATGGTCGCCTGACATGATTGTGACCGGGCCGTGACCTCGGGCGTTAACTTTTGGCGACTTTCCCTGAACGACGGGGGATGAAAGCAGCAGCGCGGATCACGATCCATCCCCCTCGGCCTCTCCAGGGTGCCTCGTTTCGGGGCGTTCGGACGATGCGATTAACCTTGTGATAACCGATTGCTTTCTGAATGGACTATCTTCTGCGGGCGGCCACGCCGCCGCGGCTCCCTCGCCATTTCCGACCATGGAGACAAGATTGTCCATCAAGTTTTTCGCCCTCGCCACGCTTGCTCTTTCCACTATCGCATCCCCTGCGCTTGCCCAGCCGAGCCCGAGAATGGTGAAGAAGTTCGACGCCTGGGGCCTTTATTCCTATAAAGGCGACGGCGGCACGACCTGCTACGTGCTGACGACGCCCACGCAGACGCAGCCCGCCAATGTCGACCACGGCGACAACTTTTTCCTCGTCGCGCCGAAGCCCGCAGGATCCGGTTTCTATCCGCAGGCGATCATGGGTTACGACCTGAAGGGCGGATCGCAGATGACCGTGACTGTTGACGGCCAAACGTTTGCCCTGGAGCCGAAAGGCAATTCAGGCTGGACCAAACAAGAGAGCAGCGACGCGGCTCTTGTCGCGGCAATGAAATCGGGAAGCAGCATGACGCTGGAAGCGGTCTCGCAGCGCGGCACGCAGACAAGCTACACATTCTCGCTCTCCGGCGTGAGCGCAGCACTGACCCAGGCCGGGCGCTGCAACTGATCGGGTTCTGCTCGCTTTGTCATGACGGATGTGGTATCTGTCATGACAAAGGCTGGAGAGATGCCATGAACCTGCAGATACGCGATCCACGCGCTCGTGCACTCGCCGAGCGGCTCGCCAAGAAACGTAAGGTCAGTATGACCGAGGCGGTGATCGAAGCTCTCGAAGCGCGGCTTTCAAAAGAGGAAGAGACGGAAGCGCCCCTTCAGGAGCGTGTGATGAAAATCGTTGATCGCCTTCACGCCATCAAGGGTGGAAAGGGGCGGGACATGACCAAGGAGGAAATCGACGAAATGTGGGGCCACTAGTGTTCGTCGACACGTCCGTCATCGTCGCGATCTTTTCCAAGGAAGACGATGCGGAACAGTGGATAAGCAGGATCGAAGCGGCAGAAAACCTCTGCACCAGCGCTTTGGTCGTGCTTGAGACCGCCATGAGGCTGTCGACGAAGCTCGATGAGGATCCCATTACCATTGAGCAAGGTCTATCAGCTTTCTTCAAAGAGGCGAAAATCAAGGTAATTCCCATCGATGAAGCCGATGGCGAACTGGCGATCCGGGCTTTCCGCGATTACGGGAAGGGCAGGGGACATCCGGCACAGCTCAACCTGGCCGATTGTCTCTCCTATGCCTGCGCCAAAAACCGAGGCCTTTCGCTTCTCTACAAGGGCGACGATTTTGCAAGGACGGATATCGGCTGAAGCCCTGCGGATTTCGTCAAAATTCGCCTGCCTCACCCATGGCTTTTTTGTGGCAATGCCCTAATTGACGATTGTCAAAAAGCTGTCCGAGGTGATCGTTGTGATGTAAGACGGCAGCAGAGTGCCTATCGCCGCCGAAAGCCCGATGATGAACCCTTCGACTGTCGCGACAGCCTTTCTTTCACATAATGGCGAAATGGCCCGTCTTATTGGGAGTTTCGATTGGGCAAGCACCTCGCTTGGCCCGATCGGCACCTGGCCGCAAAGCCTCAGGACGACGATTTCCCTCATCCTTCAGTCGCCGGTTCCGATCGTCACGCTGTGGAATGAAGATGGCGTGATGATCTACAACGACGCCTATTCCGATTTTGCCGGACGGCGTCATCCCGGCATCCTCGGCTCCAAGGTGCGCGAGGGCTGGCCTGAAGTCGCCGACTTCAACGACAACGTCATGAAGGTCTGTTTCGCCGGCGGCACGCTTGCCTATTCCGATCAGGAAATGGTCCTCGACCGCTCCGGTGTCCCTGCCTCGGCCTTTATGAATCTCTATTATTCACCGGTATATGACGAGATCGGCAAACCTTTCGGCGTGGTGGCGATCGTCGTGGAGAACACGGCCAAGGTGAGGGCCGAGCGGCGGCTGCAGGGCGAGCGGGAGCGCCTGCGGCTGATGTTCGAGCAGGCGCCGGGCTTCATGGCCATGGTGACCGGACCGAACCATGTTTTCGAGATGGCCAACGGCGCCTATATGCGTCTCGTCGGCGGCCGCGACCTGCTCGGGCGACCCATTCGCGAAGCACTGCCGGAGGTGATGGAACAGGGTTTCTCCGAACTGCTCGACGAAGTCCGCAGAAGCGGTCGTCCGCATGTCGGCCAAGGGGTGAGTGTCGTGCTGGCGCGCCGGCCCGGCCTGCCGCCGGAAGAGCGTTTCGTCGATTTCGTCTACCAGCCGATCGTCGATGACGCCGGCGAGCCGACCGGCATCTTCATCCAGGGCAGTGACGTCACCGACCAAAAGAAGGCGGAGATCGCGCTGCTCAAGGAGACACGCCATCTCGAGGTGCTGAACCGGCTCGGCGCCGAGCTCTCAGCTGAACTCGATCTCGAAACGGTCGTGCAGATGACGACCGACGCCGGTGTGGAGCTGACGGGCGCACAGTTCGGAGCCTTTTTCTACAACGTGGTCAACGACCGCGGCGAGAGCTACATGCTCTATGCGCTGTCCGGCGTTTCCCGGTCGGCATTCGAGAATTTCCCGATGCCGCGCAATACCGCGGTATTCGCGCCGACCTTCGGCGGCGAGGGGGTGATCCGCTCCGACGATATTCTGGCCGACGCGCGTTACGGCCGCTCCGAACCTCATTTCGGCATGCCTCAGGGTCATCTGCCGGTTCGAAGTTATCTCGCCGTGCCGGTGATTTCTCGCTCGGGCGAGGTGATCGGCGGCCTGTTCTTCGGCCATGCCGAGCCCGCCCAGTTCCGCGAGGAGCATGAGCGGCTGGTGGTGGGGGCCGCCGGACAGGTGGCGATCGCCATCGACAATGCGCGCCTCTTCCGTGCCGCGGAGCGGGACCTTGCGGAACGCCAGCGCGCCGAGGAAGCGCTCCAGGCGCTGAATGCCGGTCTCGAACAGAGGATCGTGTCCGAAATTTCCGAGCGCCTGAAGGCGGAAGAAGCGCTGCGCCAGAGCCAGAAGATGGAAGCGCTCGGCCAGCTGACAGGCGGCGTCGCGCACGACTTCAACAACCTCCTGCAGGTGATATCCGGCAATCTCCAGCTTCTCGCCAAGGATGTCGCCAGCAACCAGCGCGCTGCCCGCCGGGTGGAGAATGCGCTTGCCGGCGTACAGCGCGGTTCCAAGCTGGCGAGCCAGCTTCTCGCCTTCGGCCGCCGCCAGCCGCTGGAACCGAAGGTCGTCAATATCGGCCGGTTCCTGACCGGCATGGAAGAGTTGCTGCGGCGCACGCTCGGGGAGGATATCGAGGTCGAGACGATCCGCTCCGGTGGCCTCTGGAACGTGCTGGTCGATCCGACGCAGATCGAGAACGCGCTGCTCAACCTGGCGATCAATGCCAGAGACGCAATGGAGGGCGGCGGCAAGCTGACGATCGAAGCCGGCAATGCCTTCCTGGACGACAATTACGTGCGCCAGCATACGGACGTGCCGGCCGGCCAATATGTGATGCTGGCGGTGACCGACACCGGCACCGGCATGAGCCCGGACATCATGGAACAGGTGTTCGAACCGTTCTTCTCGACCAAGCCTGTCGGCAAGGGCACCGGCCTCGGCCTGTCGATGGTCTACGGTTTCGTCAAGCAATCCGGCGGGCACGTCAAGATCTACAGCGAACTCGGCCAGGGCACGACCGTCAAGATCTATTTCCCGCGCGTCCAGCGCAGCGAGGATCTGGTGACCGATGCCGATTTCGGCCCCGTGACCGGCGGCACGGAAACCATTCTCGTGGCCGAAGACGACGAGCAGGTTCGCGCCACCGTCGTCGAGCTGCTCGGGGATCTGGGTTATGCCGTGCTGAAGGCGAAGGATGCCGCGGGCGCGCTGAGCGTCATCGAAAGTGGCGTGCCGGTTGATCTTCTCTTCACCGACGTGGTGATGCCCGGACCGCTGAAGAGCACCGAGCTTGCCCGCCATGCCCGGGAGCGGATGCCGGATGTCGCCGTGCTGTTCACGTCAGGCTACACGGAAAACTCGATCGTGCACGGCGGACGGCTCGATCCCGGCGTCGAACTGCTGTCGAAACCCTATACCCGCGAAGCCCTGGCGCGAAAGATCCGCCACGTGCTGAACGGCCAGCAGCATCGCAACCGGGTGCGGGCGTCGCTTGCCGCCAAGCCACCCGTCCCGCCGATCGGTCAACGACCGGTCATGCCGCGATATTCCGTGTTGCTGGTCGAGGACGATTTTCTGATCCGCATGAGCACGGCCGATCTGCTGACCGAGCTGGGGCACGAGGTTTCCGAGGCCGCGACGGCCGAGGAGGCGATCACGATGATCGAAGAGCGCGGCTTCGACGTTGTGGTAACCGATCTCGGTCTGCCGGGCCTTTCCGGCGGAGAATTCGCACAACGGGCGCGCGAGCTGTCACCCGATGTCGGGATCGTCTTCGCGACCGGCAACGACAGAATTCCCGACGAGGCGGCGATAGAGGGGGCGGTGCTTCTCAAAAAGCCCTATGGCAGCCGGGAAATTGCCATCGCCTTCGAGAAGATCACGGCGCAGAAGGGCGAGGCGGGAAAAACCCGGAAGTCGACGGCCGAATAACCCGCCGCCTCACCTCACCACCACTCGTAAAAATGCGATACCGGCCCGTGGCCGGCGCCGACGGCAAGGGTATCGGCAGCCGCGATGGCTCCCGCGAGATAGGCTTTTGCGGCCGCGACCGCCTGCGCTGCCGGCGCGCCCTTGGCGAGTTCGGCGGCGATCGCGCTCGACAGCGTGCAGCCGGTTCCGTGGGTGTTGCGGGTTGCGGTGCGCTTGCCCTCGAACCAGTGGATGCCGGTCGCATCCGCCAGCACATCCGGGCTGTCCTCGCCTTCCAGATGGCCGCCCTTCACCAGCACGGCCTTGGGACCGATCTTGAGCAGCCGCCCGGCCTGATCCGCCATCTGTTCGCGGGTCACGGCGATCGTCTCTCCGAGAAGAGCGGCTGCTTCCGGCAGGTTGGGGGTGACAACGGCCGAAATCGGCATCAGCCGGTAGGTGACGGCATCCACCGCATCGAGCGCGAGCAGGGGCGAGCCGCCCTTGGCGATCATCACCGGATCGAGAACGATCGGCACGGTATCGCTATAGGGGCGCAGCACGTCTGCGACGATCTCGGCGATCTCGGCATTGGCGATCATGCCGATCTTCACGGCATCGACGCGCACGTCGAGAAAGATGGTGCGGATCTGGTTTGCGACGAAGGCTGCCGGCACCGCGTGCACGCCGCTGACCCCTTGGGTATTCTGGGCCGTCAGCGCGGTCAGAGCCGCCATGCCATATGTGCCGCGCGCGGCGAATGTTTTCAGGTCGGCCTGGATGCCGGCGCCGCCCGACGGGTCCGATCCGGCGATCGACAGGACGTTCTTGATGGTCATGCACGAGCCCTTTCGATTTCTGCCGCAATCCCGCGGGCGGCCGCCTGCGGATCGGGCTGGCCGCAGATGGCGGATACGACCGCGATGCCCTTGGCGCCGGCGGCGAGCGCGAGGCCGGCGTGTTGCGCCTTGACGCCACCGATCGCGACTGCCGGAACCGGCGCCATGGCGACGATGCGGGCAAGGCCTTCGAAGCCGATGGGCTGCTTGTGATCCGGCTTGGTGCCGGTCGCAAACACGGGGCCGATACCGACATAATCGACCACCGACGGGTCTACCCGCCGCGCCAGTTCCTCGGTTTCGACCGAGAGGCCAAGGATCATGCCGTGGCCGACGCGCTGCCGCGCGATCGCAGCGGCCATGTCGCTCTGGCCGACATGCAGTCCTTCGGCTCCGATCGCGATGGCCGCCTCCACGTCGTCGTTGATGATCAGAGGCACGCCGGTGCCTGCCAGAACCGCTTTCAGCGCCCGGCCGGTTTCGATCATTCTTGCGGTATCCGCCTGCTTGTCGCGCAGCTGGACGATGGTGGCGCCGCCGGCCACTGCAAGCCTTGTCGTCTCGACCATGCCGATCTCGCGGCAGAGATCCGGGTCGAGGACGAGATAGACGGAAAGGTCGAAGATCTTGGTCATGCCGCGACGATCCTTGCCTGTGCATCGAGCGACTCGCCGGTCAGGGCCGCGAGGCGATCGAGGAAGATCGGGGAGAAAAAGCCCGGGCCGGAGGCAGTGAGAGCTGCTTCCTCGCCGGCGACGGCGAACATGGCGAGTGCGGCAACCGTCGCCTCGAACGGCTTGTCGGGGACGGTCGCGGCAAAGGCGCCGGTGAGGCAGGTGAGCGAGCAGCCGAGCGCGGTGACACGCGGCATCAGGGCCGAGCCGCCGAGAACCCGGACCGAACGGCGGCCGTCGGTGACGAAATCCACCTCGCCGGTGACCGCGATCACACAGGCATTCTGCCGCGCAAGCGCGATCGCCGAACCTTCCGCCGCCATGACGCTGTCGCCGCTGTCGACACCGTGACCGCTCGAACGGCTGCCGGCCAGCGCGATGATTTCCGAGGCGTTGCCGCGAATGACCGTCGGCCTCAGCTCCATGAGTTCGCCGACTGCGGCGCGGCGATAGGCGGTGGCGTAGTGGGCGACGGGATCGAGCACCCATGGCTTGCCGGCCTCGGAGGCGGCTCCGGCTGCCGCCTTCATGCCGGCCAGGAAATCGGGCGACAAGGTGCCGATATTGACGGTCAGCGCTGCGGCAATGCGGGCGAACTCGCCGGCTTCTTCCTTCGTGTGCACCATGGCGGGAGAGGCGCCGGCGGCGAGCATCACGTTGGCCGCAATGTTCATCGCCACGAAATTGGTGATGTTCTGCACGAGCGGGTTTTTGGTGCGCATCGCAGCCAGCAACTGGCCGGGGGTTTCTTCAAGCGGCGTTCCGAGGGGCGTCGTCGTCTGCATGTCTGCCTCTTTCGGCGGGGCAGGCGCGGGGCGCAATAGCGAGCGCCCGGACGACTCCCTCCGCCAGCATGATCTGGTTCAGGTTCTAAGGGTGCTTCTCAGCCCGGCTTTGCCGGACGCCCCTGTCTCCGTCATGGCTTACAGCAAAGATAATGCGCTTTGCCAGTGATTTTTTCCGATCGGGGCCTTGCAGCTCTAGTCGCTAGAGGTTGTAGAGAGGTAGCTCGATCCACCAGGAATGAGACGATGAACGCAACGACACAGGCACGATACAAGGTTGGCGGCATGGATTGCGCCAGCTGCGCGACGAAGATCGACACGGCGGTGCGCCGTATGCCGGGCGTCGAGGACGTGTCCGTTTCGGTCGCGGCCGGCACGATGACGGTGACGCATGACGGAACCGGCGACCTCGGCGCAGTCGAGAAACGGGTGACCGGGCTCGGATATACGCTGAGGGCGCTGGGGCAGAAGGCTGGAGCGAACGCCCGGCGGAGCGGCGACCTTCCTTCGATCCCCCCCTTGGAGGGCGAAAACGGCAAGGCCCACAATCACGACCACCATCATGGACATGGCGGCGGCCACGACCACTCCCACCATGACGGTGCGCATCACCACGGCGGCCACGATTCGGCACAGATCGAAGGTCTTCACGGCCACGATCATGGACCGATGGACGGACCTTGGTGGAAGTCGGCCAAGGGACGGCTGACCATCCTGGTCGGCATTGCTTTGGCGGCCGCCTATGGACTTGGTCACCTGCTTCCCGCCTATGACACCTATATCTTCACGGCCGCAATGCTGATCGGCCTCGTGCCGATCGCGCGTCGCGCAATCATGGCGGCCCTCGCCGGCACGCCGTTCTCGATCGAGATGCTGATGACGATTGCAGCCGTCGGTGCGGTCGTCATCGACGCGTCGGAAGAAGCAGCCGCCGTCGTCTTCCTGTTTCTGATCGGGGAATTGCTGGAAGGGGTCGCGGCCGGCAAGGCGCGCCAGAGCATCCAGAGCCTGACGGCGCTGGTGCCGAAAAATGCGATTGTCGAAGAGAACGGCCGGACCCGCGAAGTTCCGGCAGAAAGCCTTGCCGTCGGTGCGATCATCCTGGTTCGTCCCGGCGACCGCATTTCGGCAGACGGCATGATCGTCGCCGGCGAAAGCGCGGTCGACGAAGCACCGGTCACGGGCGAAAGCACGCCCGTGTCCAAAAGCATGGGTGACACGGTATTCGCCGGCACGATCAACGGCGATGGTGCCCTGCGGGTTCGCGTCACGGCAGCCGCCGAAGACAATACCATCGCCCGCGTCGTGCGGCTCGTCGAGGAGGCGCAGGAAAGCAAGGCCCCGACCGAACGTTTCATCGACCGTTTCTCCCGCTACTACACGCCGGGTGTCGTCGCCGTTGCTGCTCTGGTGGCGATCCTGCCGCCGCTTGTTGCCGGCGCTTCCTGGAGCGAATGGGTCTACAAGGGCCTGGCGATCCTCTTGATCGGCTGCCCCTGCGCGCTGGTCATCTCGACGCCGGCGGCGATTGCCGCATCGCTGTCGTCGGGCGCCCGCCGCGGCCTGTTGATGAAAGGCGGCGCGGTTCTGGAAACGCTTGGAAAAATCACCGCCGTCGCGCTCGACAAGACCGGCACGCTGACGGCCGGCAAACCGCAGGTGACCGATGTCATCGCCTTCGGCCGCAATGCGGAAGACGTGCTGCGCCTTTCCGCCGCGCTCGAAACCGGCTCCAGCCATCCGCTGGCTGTTGCGATCCTTGCCAAGGCCGCCGATGACGAGGTCGAGATCCCCGCTGCAACGGATGCCAGGGCACTCGGCGGCAAGGGTGTCACGGCTATCGTCGAAAGCCAGGAGGTTTTCCTTGGCTCGCCCAAGGCTGCGGCCGAGCGGGTTTCGCTGCCGATGGCACACTCCCGGCGGATCACCGCGCTGAACGACGAGGGCAAGACTGTCTCGGTGCTGATCGTCGGCGGCGTTCTCGCCGGCGCCATCGCGATGCGCGACGAACCGCGCCCCGACGCCAGGGCAGGCCTCAAGGCACTGACCGATGCCGGCATCAAGACCGTCATGCTGACCGGCGACAATGCCCGCACCGCAACCGCGATCGGCACGGATCTCGGCATCGAGGTGCGCGCCGAACTGATGCCGGAAGACAAGAGCCGCATCGTCGGCGAGCTGAAGCGCCAAGGCTTCGTGGTCGGCAAGGTCGGCGACGGCATCAACGACGCGCCGGCGCTGGCCGCCGCCGATGTCGGCATCGCGATCGGTGGTGGAACCGACGTGGCGCTGGAGACAGCCGACGCCGCAGCGCTGCACGGCCGGGTTGGCGACATCGCCGCAATGATCGAACTGTCGAAGCGGACGATGCGCAACATCTACCAGAACATTTCGATCGCGCTTGGCCTCAAGGCCGTCTTCCTGGTGACCACCATCATCGGCATTACCGGCTTATGGCCGGCGATCCTCGCCGATACCGGGGCGACGGTTCTGGTGACGATCAATGCGCTGCGGTTGCTGCGGGTGAAGGCGGCTTGATGCGGCTATAGGGTGCCGGGCGGTTGCCCCTCATCCGGCTGCCGCCACCTTCTCCCCGCGCGCGGGGAGAAGGACGCAAGTCGCTATGGTATCGCCTTAATCACCGACAGCCGATTGCAAGTCGTGTCTCCCGTTGAAGAGGGACGAAGACGGTGCGTCATATCCCCTTCTCCCCGTCAAAACGGGGAGAAGGTAGCGGCAGCCGGATGAGGGGCAGAACCACGCGCAACCCTCAAGGCAAACGCGCCAGAATCGCAAAAGCCTCGTAGGGCCCCAGCGTCAGGCTCTCGCCGAGTGCATTCACCGGCTCGTAGTTCGAGATCAAACCCTCGCCCGACATCCGCAATTCGCCGGGCATCTCGACCGTCACCTCCCGGGCCGTGAAGTTCGCCACCACCACCAGCTGCTGCCTGTCGAGCGTGCGCGAATAGACGAACACATCCGGGTGGCTGTCCAGCCAGCTTTGATAGGTGCCATAGACGATCACCTCATGAGCTTTCCGAAGTGCGATCAGCTTGCGGTAATGGTTCCAGATCGACTTTTCGTCGGTCATTTCCAGTTCCGCATTGATCGTCGGGTAATTGGGGTTCACCTCGATCCATGGCACGCCCGTTGAAAAGCCGCCGTAAGGCGCGGCGCTCCATTGCATCGGGGTGCGGGCATTGTCGCGACCGTTTTCGTTGGCGCCCTTGATGAATTCCGCGGGCGACAGGCCGGCCTCGATATGCAGCCGGTGCATGTTGAGCGTCTCGATATCGCGATATTGCTCGATCGTGGTGAAGGGCACGTTGGTCATGCCGATCTCTTCGCCCTGGTAGATGAAGGGCGTTCCCTTCATCAGGTGCAGCACGGTCGCCAGCATCTTGGCCGATTCAACGGGATAGCCGGTCGCGTCGCCATATTTGGACACGGCGCGCGGCAGGTCGTGATTGCCCCAGAACAGCGAATTCCAGCCGTCGTCGGAAAGGGCATATTGCCATTTGCCGAGCACGGATTTCAGCTTCACGAGGTCGAACGGTTTCGATCGCCACTTGCCGTAGACCTCGTCCCATTGCTGGGTGACGTGCTCGAACTGGAAGACCATCGACAGCTCGTGGCGGTTGCGGCCGGAATATAGGAGAGCGGAACCGGGCGTCGCGCTCCAGGTCTCGCCGACGGTCATGATATCCCGGTTTCCGAAGGTTTCCCGGTTCATCTCCTGCAGATAGTCGTGCAGATGCGGACCGTCATGGATGATCTCCTGATCCACCTGCTTGCCGATATAGTCGATGACATCCATACGAAAACCGGCGATGCCGCGCTCCAGCCACCAGTTCATCATCCTGTAGATCTCGGCGCGGACTTTCGGGTTTTCCCAGTTGAGATCCGGCTGTCGTCTCGAAAACAGGTGGAGATAATATTCGCCGCTTTCGGGATCGAGCGTCCAGGCCGGTCCGCCGAAGGAGGATTTGAGGCCGTTCGGCGGACCGTCGTCCGCGGCCGGTTTGCGCCAGATATAGAAGTCGCGGAACGGATTATCCGGCCCCTTGCGGCTTTCGAGGAACCACGGATGTTCGTCCGACGTGTGGTTGACGACGAGATCGAGCACGATGCCGATGCCGCGTTTTTTTGCCTCCGCCACCAGCCTGTCGAAATCGGCGAGCGTGCCGAACTCCGGCGCGATATCCTGGTAATCGGAAATGTCGTAACCGTTGTCGTCCATCGGCGACTTGTAGATCGGAGACAGCCAGATCACGTCGATGCCGAGCGACTTGAGATAGTCGAGCTTGGAAGTGATTCCGGGAATATCGCCGATGCCGTCGCCGTTCAGGTCGCAGAAACTGCGCGGATAGACCTGATAGACGGTAGCGTCGTGCCACCATTTACGCTCCATCGGCAGCGTTGCCTGCTGCATCACGGCTGCAAGCTGATCCTGGAAGTCGTTCATCAGGCCCTCCCTGTATTGTCTGTCTTCCGCTCGAACGCGACAGCGGCGCGCGGGTTCCTGCCCGGCAGCACTGCATGGAACATCGGGACTCCCTGTTGGTTACACCAGTGGGAAACCTGAAGAAAAGGAGGCACTCCATGAGCACCAGACTTCCCCCGACGCCCTCCGAAAACCTGAGCCACAAGGGGTCCGGCGAGCAGGCGCATTCGTCCGACATCCAGCGTGGCAAGCTGCAGCCGGCCAACGATCCCGGCAAGCAGGGCCAGCAAGGCAATACCAAGGTCAACACCACTCATCAGGGTCATCAGCAAGACCGATAGGGAGCCTCATCATGTCGACATCGCAGAAGACACCGGCTAGCATCCGTCAGGGCGGTCCGGGCGCGTCCCATGAAAATGCCCCGAATGCAAAAAAGGGCGTGCCGCTGGAGGTGAAGAAGCCGTCGGCCGACGACAACCGGCGCTCCGCCAGCCGGGTTTCCGGCGGTGGCGGTGAACGCGACAGCCACCACACCCATGATGCGAAGAAGAAGGGCGGGCACGCGAATTCGACGCATTGATCCGCCGCATGGGATGAGATGAAAAAGCCCTCCCGGTGAAATGCCGGGAGGGCTTTGTGTTTGCGCTATCAGGAAGATCAGGCGGAGGGAACCACGCCCCGGCAGGCCCACGCGACAGAGACGAACGACCGCGGCCCGTCCGGTCTCCCGGCCTCGTAGGCCGCCCTGACAGCCGCATCCGCTTTTGTTCGAAGCACCGGGTCCAGCGACGCCACATATTTTCCAAGCGGGCCTTCGCCGGCGGCGATCGGCCCCCAATAGTCGTCGAAGGACTGGAAATCCATGCGGATCGTCAGCGACGCCTCCGTCACGTCGAGAAGGCCCTGGCGGATGAAGCTCTGCTTCATCTCGCCCGGCTGCATCATCGGCTGGAAGAAGTGATGGCTTCGCATCTGGCGGGCATTGTCATCCAGCATCGACAAGGTGTCCCACATCATCCGCATCGCCGGCATGCCGCCGAG
The DNA here is from genome assembly GCF_031455615.1 of Neorhizobium sp. 2083. Lineage (NCBI taxonomy): Bacteria > Pseudomonadati > Pseudomonadota > Alphaproteobacteria > Hyphomicrobiales > Rhizobiaceae > Neorhizobium > Neorhizobium sp. 2083. The sequence goes on from NZ_JAVDTC010000003.1 coordinate 622,516, forward strand.
ATGGTCCCAGACGGTGGCAGCGACGACGCCGCCGGGGCGCACGACCCGCCGCATCTCGGCGATAGCCTTGTCCGCCTCGGGAATGAAATGCAGCACGAGAAGCGCCATCGCCCGGTCGAAATATCCGTCCGGGAACGGCAGCGCGCAGGCATCCGCCTGGCTGATCCTGATCTTCGGATCGGTGTTGCGGCGGATCGCCTCCTCGACGAAAACGGGCGAATAGTCGATCGCCGCGATTTCAGAGAGATTGGCCGCTTTCGGAAGTGCGAATGTCAGGCTGCCGGTGCCGCAGCCGACGTCGAGAACCTTTTCACCTTCGGCAAGGCCGGCGAAATCGATGAACAACGGCGCCAGTCTCTGGCTCCAGCGGCCCATGAGCTGTTCGTAACCGCCAGCACTGCGGACATTGAAACTGGATGTCATGGCGCCCTCCCAAGCTTCCGCTATCGAGGCTATTCCTGGTTTTCCCGGTTGCCAAGACCGCAGAACGGGCTACTCCACCCGGAGGGGCGGCGATGCCAATGGCCAGCGCAATTCCTTGACGACGGCAGCCGCGTTCCTGGTCAGGACGGGCAGCCTGCTCAGTCTGCCGGCTTGAATCCTTCGTCGGTCAGGACCATGGCAGAAAGATCGAGCCCCATGCTGCGGGCTCCTTCAGCCGCGGCACGGCCGATCGCCTTTGTCTGGGCTGGATTGCCCTTGGCTTGTTCGAGCCCGACGCCAAGCAGCATCGCCTGCAGGAACAGCGCTTCCGACATGGATTGCTTGAAGCTGTCATTGGCGGTGGCGAATTCGGGAACGGAAGCCATCGTGCGCATCACCTGCTGGCGAACGGCAGCCGTTGCGGCCTGGCTCGGATCGTCGGTTGAACCGCGCGTGGCCTGCCAGGCGCCGATCCACCAGGCCGATAGGCGTCGGCGATATTGTCGATCCGCATCCCGTATTTGGCAAGCGGTGCGCGTATTGCCTCGATGATGTCCTGCGAAGCCACGAGCCTGGCAAGATCGTCCGCCCCCTTCGGATCGGCTGCCCGGCTCTTGGCGACAAAACTGGCGAGATTGGCCGCGCGGCGGGATTTCGAGGGGGAATAGCGAAAACTCTCCGGCCGTATAGGCCGGGCGGCTTCGGTCGCGCCGGACGCCGAGCCCTGATTGCCCGCTTGCCGCATCTGCCGGCGCAGCGTCTCGGCGATCGGCCCCATGTTCATCGTGGCTTCAAATGCGCCGGGGCTGAGCGGACCTGCAAAATCCTGCGCCCGGACCGTCTCCGCGCCAAGGACGCTAAGACTTGTCAAAAGGATTGCCAGATATCTTGCGTGCGCCCGCATTGCCGACTCCCAAAAACGACGGGCAGTATATGCGCCAACTTCGTGTCGGCAAGTTGAACCCCGCCGTCACCGGTTTCAGGGCGGTCATACGCCCTGCCGCAACAGGCCTCAGCCACCGTTCTTGCGTGCCCTTACGGCCTTGCCGAAAGCCTCGAACAGGGCGCGGTTGATCGGGTTGATCTGCGGATCGTATTCGGCATGCCATTGTACGCCGAGCGCGAACCCCTCCGCCTCCTTGAACCGGATCGCCTCGATCGTGCCGTCTTCCGCCACGCCTTCGACGATGATGCGGTTGCCCAGTTCGTCTATCCCCTGGCCGTGGAGCGAATTGACGCGGATCGTCTCGCGGCCGAGGAGACGGGCGAAGACGCCGTCCGGGATGAGCTGGACATCATGCCGATCGGCGAAAACGACGGTCATGTCCGGGTGGATCTCGCCGTTTTCCAGGCGTGGCATGCGGTGGTTCATGCGTCCGGGCAGTTCTCGGATCTCCGGATGCAGCGATCCACCGGCCGCGACATTCATTTCCTGAAAACCGCGGCAGATGCCGAAAACCGGTATGCCGGCGGCAACGCAGGCATTGATCAGCGGCAGGGCCACCGCATCCCGGTTCTGATCGTAGGGTTCGTGGCGGGCGTGCGGCTCGGTGTTGAAATGGCTCGGATGGACATTGGCCCGGGCTCCGGTCAAAAGGATGCCGTCGACGGTATCGAGCAGCGCCGAAATGTCGGTGATGTCGGGATTGCCGGCAAACATCAGCGGCAGCGCGCCGGTGACTTCCGCGATGGCCCTGAGGTTCTGCTCGCCGACGAGCTGGGCCGAAAAGCGGTTTTCGACATTATAGGTATTTCCGATGACGCCGATCACGGGTCTCGACATTGCTCAAATCCATCTTCCGCCCGCAGATCCGAAAAGAGGTCCGCGGCAATTTCAAATTTTCACTCGACGGGAGGCTTACTTGCGAACCGCCCCGACCCTCGAGAGTACCTCGCTCGGGATCGCATAACGCTTGATGATTTCGCGATTGTTTCGAAGTCCGCAGATTTCACGCTGGATGAACAGTCCCCAGACGGCATCCGCCGCATCGTCGCAAAGGCTCTCCCGCCGCGCCCCGCTGTCGCGGTCGGGGTTCCACGCATTCAAGGCCGCGAGCGCTTCCTCCACCTTCACCCCCTGCCGCCCAAGCGCTGCCGCGCGCTCGGACATCAGCTCGTATTCGAGCACGTTGAAGCCGGTGTTGGTGAAGCCGGGCTGATGGAACGATTGGGGAGGGCGGACGCTCATGGGATACCTGGAGTTTCCGGCAATGTTAGCCAATTGGTGCGCCGCGTCAAATGGGAATGGCGCTTTACGACTTGCGGGGGCAGGGAGAGATGCGGCATGCGGGAGGGCTCCGATATCCATCAGTACTTGGAGCACCAAAGGCTGAAAAGCGGATGATGCCCACCCGTTTCATGCGCCGGTCGCGAATACCCGGCAGCGGCTGAAACACGAAAACGCCCCGCGCCAAAAAGCTGAGCAGGCGCGGGGCGTTCCTTGTCGGATCGTCTACGGTCAAGCTTTTGATCGCGGGTGGCGATCAGTCGAGCTTGGCCTCGGCTAGAGCCGCCCCGCCTTGCGCGAGGTCTACGCTTGCGACCACCGACATGCCAGGGACGAGCTTGTCGGTGAGCTTCTGTTGCGGCTCGATGGCGATCCGGACCGGGATGCGCTGGGCGACCTTGGTGAAGTTGCCGGTCGCGTTGTCGGCCTTGATGACTGAGAATTCCGAACCCGTGGCCGGCGCGAAACGCTCGATCCGGCCGGTGAATTCTGCATTTCCCAGGGCATCGACGGTGAAGGTCACCGTCTGGCCGGCAGTCATGCCGCCGAGCTGGGTTTCCTTGAAATTGGCGACCACCCAGACCCTGTCCGGCACGATCGAGCCGATCTGGGTGCCGACCGAGACATATTGGCCGACGCGGCCGGCGACCTCGCCGAGCGTGCCGTCCTGCGGAGCGGTGATGCGGGTATTGGCAAGATCGATCTCGGCGAGCTTCACCGCGGCCTTGGCGCTCTCGACGCTGGCCTCCAGCGATTTGCGGCTGACCACGATCGTGTTGAGGTCCTGTTCCGCGACCAGCTTGGCGGCTTCCGCCTGATGGACGGCGGCCTGGGCCTGGTTGAAGGCGGCGCGGTTCTTTTCGGCCTCGCTCTGGGTGGCGATGTTTTTCTCGAGCAGGCTCTGGGTGCGGTCGTAAGCGGTCCGGGCGGCATCGAAGGCGGCATTGGCGCTTTCGACGGCTGCCCCGGCGGACTGGATCTTGGCCTCGGCAGACTTGCGGCTCTGTTCGGAATTGGAAAGGGAAGCCTCCGCCGTCGCCAGCGCCGCCTTTGCCTGTTCGAGCTTCTGCGCATAGATGCGGTCGTCGATCCGGGCGATCACGTCGCCTCGGCTGACCCTTTGATAGTCCTGGACCGGCACTTCGGTGAGGTAACCGGCGAGCTGCGGGCTGAGGATGGTTACCTGGCCGCGTATGTAGGCGTCGTTGGTCGTCTCGACCGAGCCGTGGAAGGGCGGCAGGTTCCAGGCGTAAAGCACGACGACGATGCCGGCGGCACCGATGGCAAGCGCCACATAGGTGGCAATGAAGCGGAAGATCTTGGACATGGCAGTTTCGTTTCTTGTTCTTGGGTTCTGCTTGGGGCTTCAGGCGGCGGCGGGCATCGGGTTCCGCGCAGGCAGAAGCCGATGGCGGTTGCGCCACGCCACATGGAGGAGAAGGCAGGCAAGCGCTGCGAGCGACAGATAGGCGGTGAGCAGGAAGGAGTCGTTGTAGGCGAGCGCATAGGCCTGCTGCTGCACCTGCCTGCTGAACAGGGCCGCACCCTGCACCACCTGCTGGTTCGGATCGGTCAGCACCTTGCCATAGGCGCCACCCAGCTGTTTCAGGCGGTTGGCGACCAGCGGATCGGTGGAGGCGAGCTCGGAGACCAGCCGGAAGGAATGGAACTGCTCGCGCCATTGCACGAAGGTGCCGTAGAGCGCGCTGCCGAGATAACCGCCGATCTTCTGGGTGGCGAGAAAGACGACGATGAAGGACAGGATATAGCTCGGGCCACGCTTCATCGCGGCGCCCATGCCGATCGTCAGCGCCGGCGGCAGGAAAAGGCCGCTCGCGAAGCTCACCAGGAACTGGCTGAGATACATCTGCTCCGGCCGGGTGAGGATGGTCGAGTGGCTATCCATATAGCTGCCGACCGCGACCAGCAGCAGCGAGACGGCATGGATCGCGGATTCCCGTCCGGGCTTCATGATCATGGCGCAGACGATGCCGGAGAGGACGGCACCGGCGAGAATGATCCAATAGAGGCCGGCCATCTGCTCGTTCAGCATGCCGGCATTGCGCAGGAAATTGACGGCGCCGCTGGTCTGTTCGGACAGCACGAGGCGGGATACCATCAGCGCGCCGGTGAAATGCAGGATCTCTCGGGAGGTCAGCCAGCGGATGTCGACCAGATGGTTCTTGCGGTTGAGCTCGATCGCCGCGAAGATCGCCGAGGCGGCAATGCCTGCGATGATCATCCAGGCGAGCCAGTCGACCGCCGTCCACCAATAGAGCCGGCCGACGGTCAGCACGACGGCGAAGCAGCCGAGCGCGACGGCGAGGAAGATATAGCTGACAACGTCGAGGCTGCTGATCACTTTCGCACGCGGCGGCGAGGTGAGCGGCAGCACGTAGACGAGACCGAGCGAAACCATGGCGAGCCCCATCTCGACCAGATAAAGCGCATGATAACCGCCGATATTCAGCAGATAGGGAGAAATGAGACCGGTTACCGGCGAGGGAAGGGCGAGCGCCGTCAGCGCGGCGCAGAGACCGATACTCATCTTTTTGGCCGGGGAGACCGGCTCGAGCATGTAGAGGAAGCCGAGCGAGGTCATCGGTGCCGCGGCGACGCCCGCGAAGAAGCGCAGCGCCAGCGCGCTCTCGTAGCTGTCGACCCAGAAATGCCCGAGGCACACCAGCACGTAGACGACGATCGCCACCTCGGCGAAATTTCGGAGCCCGTATTGGGCGCGCACCTTGAAGAGCAGCAGCGTCAGGCTGGCATTCGGGAAGAGATAGGCTGCCATCAGCCAGGTGGCTTCCGTCTGGGTCAGGTCCATCGGGCCGGCGATCTGCTGCAGGTTGGTGGAGATGAAGCTCATGCCGAGCCCCTGCGTCAGCGCGATCAGCGTGCCGGCCAGCATGTAGGCGGCGACCATCGTCGGGGATTTGGGCGCAAAGACCGGCGGCGCAGCCGGTGCAGGCTGAGAGGCGGCAGCAGGCTCCGGCGCCGGCTCGATAGCCGCAACGGTTTTGGCCGGCTCCGCGTTCCTGCGGAAATCCGGCCGTATGATCGTTGCGTCTTCCTGCCTTGCCATTGCCTCACGCGGGGACATCGATGTCCTCCAGCTCGCCGATATTGGCCGTGATCCGATCGAACAGCGCCATGGCGACCTGCATCTGACCGGGGTCGATATCCTGGAAGATCTGCTCTCGCATACGTTCGCCGATGGAACGGACGAGGTTTGCCTGTTCCTCGCCATGGGCGGTCAGGAACAGAAGCTTGACGCGGCGGTCGTTCGGATCCGGCCGTCGTTCGATCAAGCCGTTCTCCTCCATCCGGTCGAGGAGGCGTACCATGGTGGCCTGTTCGAGTTCCAGTTCGCAGGCAAGCTCGCTCTGGGTCATGTTCTGCTTCTTGGCGAGGCGGAACAGGGCGCGGGCGCGCGGATAGGTCAGCCCATGCGCCGTCACCTGCTGATTGAAAGCCGTGCGGATCTTGCGGCTGACCTTGGTCAGCGCCTCGAGGAAGTCGGATGCGATCGGATCGGGTTTCATCGTGAGCTTAAAGTTAGTGTGCTAATTTTCTGGCCACTAGTTAGCATGCTAACTAATTTGTTTCAAGGGGCGGTGGCGAATTTCATGCGGATTTCGGACAGGAGGAGGGACGAAGGCAGAGTGGCAGAGAGGTATCAAAGAGGTTGGCACCGCTGCGCCGGAGCAGTTTGCCACGGGCCGCCAAGACCGAATTAACCGCGCATTAACCATGGCTGGCTAAGAAATAAGGATGCGCGAATGACCTGCGCGGCTAACCTCTATGGGATCAACATGTACGTTGTATCGGTACTCGATAATGGCGACCAAAGGACATTCGTGTCCGAAAGCCTGAAAATATTAGACCGGATCGTCTACGCAACCATCTGCGGTTCTCCGAAGCAGTTCCTGCTGTCCGAGGTAGTCGATATCGTCCCGGTCGACGCAAAGCCGACCAAAGCTCCAACGACACGACACGTCGCTTCGCAGGTCCAATAGTCTTCTTGGGACTGAAGGACCGAAGAGAATAACTGCCGGCGTGTCCGTGCTCCGCAGGCCCGCAGCCGTGAGTTGCGGACGGCCTGGCCGAGGCCGCACACCCGCGCGACCGCTCACGTTGGCTGCGACCGATCACACATGGGGTTGCAGCCACGGAGGGCTCGCCGGCCAATGTCGGCGAGCTTTAAAATTCCTCACGCCTGGCCGCCGCCGCCCCCCTATTGCGCGGCGTCCGCCGGTTCCGCTGCCATCGGCTCTTCCTTTACCTTGCTGTTCCGGCCGGAGAGCACGTCGCCGGCTGTTGCGGACAAGCGAAAGAACGAGATGCAGGACGAGGCCGAGATGATCGCGATGATGGTGAAGGACATGGCGAAAGCGAAGTTGGTGAGCGTCTCCGCGCCACCGGAAAAGTAGTTCAGAAGCATGGCCGACATCGCGACGCCGGTGCTCTGGGCGATGCGCTGCGCCATCTGGGAGAGCGAGGTTGCATGGCTCATCTCCGAATCCCCGGTTTCCGCGAATGTCAGCGTGTTGAGCGAGGTGAACTGCAAGGCCCTGAAGAACCCGCCGAGCAGGATGATCACGACCATGACGGCAGGCGCCGTACCAGGCGTGAATGTGGCGAGCAGCGCCATCGAGGCGCTGGCGATCAGCGCGTTCCACAGAAGCACGTTCCGGAAACCGAAACGACGCAGGATGCGTCTCGTCATGGTTCGCATGCCGAATGCGCCGATCGTCGAGACGAAGGTGATCGCGCCGGATTGCAGCGGCGTGTAGTGGAAGATTTCCTGCATCAGCAGCGGCAGCATGAAGGGCAGGGCGCCCATGCTGATCCTGAACAGCGAACCGCCCGTGACGCTCGTACGGAAGGTCGGATAGCGGAAGAGCTTCAGGTCGAGGATGGCATTGGGCGTCCTGCGCGCATGGCGAATATAAAGCCCGAGCAGCGCAAAACCGGCCAGTGCCAGGACCAAGGCACTGAAATTCGCGCCGCGAGCAAAGGAATCCAAGCCGAAGATGACGGCGCCGATGCCGAAGCCGGTGAGGATGAAGCCCGGAAAATCGAAGGAGGTGCGCTCGGCCGGCGGGATCTTGCGGATCAGCGCGAGCGTCAGGATGATCGCGACGATGCCGACCGGCAGATTGATCCAGAAGATCCAGTGCCACGAACTGATGCCCGTGATGAAACCGCCAAGCAGCGGCCCGATCGCCGGGCCGACGACGGCCGGCATGCTCATCAGCACCATGGCGGAGACCAGTTCCTCGCGGGGCACGGATCGCACCAGGATCAGCCGCGCCGTCGGCAACATCAAAGCACCCCCGAAGCCCTGGAGGGTACGCGCCGCGATCAGCATGGTGAGTGTGGTCGAGGCGGCGCAGAGCAGCGACGCGAAGGTGAACAGCGCGATTGCCGAACAGAATACCCGCCGGGCGCCGAACCGGTCGGCGAGCCAGCCGCTCAGGGGAAGGAACACACCGAGCGACAATATATAGACGGTGATCGTTGAATGCAGCGCGAGCGCCGGTTCGCCGAGCGCATCGGCAATCGTCGGCAGGGCCGTGGCGATCGCCGTCGAATCGATCTGCTGCATGATGAGGGCCGACGCGACGATCAGCGGCACGGTCTTGCGGGTGTCCAATCGGGTGGTCTTTCAGTTCAAGTCCTGGTTCGTCAGCCGGTTTTCCGGGTGCAGGCCGCGCGTTCACCGACCGTGTTTCCGCTTGCCCAGGCGGCCGACATGTGTTCTTCTATGTGGAACGATGGTCCATTAATAGAATATTCCCGTGAACGTCGGACTGTCAACGACGCTGTTGCGATCGCGTATCGACAGCTGCCACGGGAGGGCCAATGGCATGTCGGCTTTGGGGGAAATGGGAATGGCGGGCCTGCAGGACGAGGACCAGAAGGGCCGGCTTTCGTCGGTTTCCCTGGCGATCCGCATTCTCAAGGCCTTCGAGGGCGACGATGCGGAGATCGGCATCACCGAGCTTGCCCGCCGTCTCGGCATTGCCAAGAGCACCGTCCACCGGCTGGTGGTAACGCTGATGGCGGAGGATTTCCTCGAGCAGAACCGCGAGACCGGCCGCTACCGCCTCGGGCTCGGGCTTTTCGGCCTCGGCTCGCTGGTGCGCAACCGCATGGACCTTTCCACCGAAGCGCGCACGCTGCTCATCGACCTGCGCAACGAGACGGACGAGACGGTGCTGCTCGCCGTCCCGGCCGGGCCGGAGATCATGTATATCCGCGTCCAGCCTTCCCGGCAGGCCGTGCGCATCAGCTCCGAGATCGGCATGCGAGCACCTTATCACTCGACGGCCGCGGGCCGGGCCATGCTGGCCTTCCAGCCGGAAAGCCGCATTGCCGCGCTCATCGGGGGAACCTTGTCGCCGAGAACCGCGAAGACTGTAACTGATCCCGACAAGCTGCACAAACTGCTCGGCAACATCCGCCGTCTTGGATATGCGGTGGAGGATGAGGAGAACGAACTCGGGATGCGCGCCATTGCGGCACCCATCCGCGACGCCCAGTCTGAGGTGGTCGGCGCGGTCGCGGTCGCCGGTCCCGTCCAGCGCCTGTCGCTGAAAAATCTCAACGGCTTTGCCGAACCGCTGCTGGTCGCGGCACGCGCCATCTCCGCTCGCCTCGGGCATCGCGGCTCGGATTCCTGACGCGACTGCCGCAACGATTTAATGTTCCAGAAGGGTTGCCGCAGGTCCGGCCTGCTCTAGGTGAATTGTTGAACCGTTCGGTTCGATCCCATCGGCGCACGTCGTTCCGGCGCGTCACCGACCTTTTCTCTCCGGGGAGGTCTTCCTATGGAAAGCCACTGTCTTAAGCGCCCGACGCGGCGCCAATTCCTTTCTTCCGTCGCTTTTACCATTCTCGCGGGTAGCGCCGCGCCCGTGATGGCACGCAGCATTTCCGGCAGCCTGCCCTGGGAGGCGCGCTCCGCCGATCCGCCGGTACAGGTCAAGCCCGGCGGCTGGCTGTTCTTCACGCCGGAAGAGGCACAGACCATGGAGGCGGTCGCCGATCGGCTGATACCGGCGGACGAACTCTCGCTCGGCGGCAAGGATGCGGGGTGCGTCCTCTATCTCGACAGGCAGCTGGTGGGATCCTATGGCACGTCGAGCCGGCTCTATACCAAGGGCCCATTCATGCCGGGCCTGGCGACGCAAGGGTATCAGGCGGCGGACACGCCCGCCCAGCGTTATCGCACCGGCATTGCGGCGCTGAATGCGTTTACCCGCGACAACAAGAGCGGCAAGCGCTTTGCCGAGCTTGCGCCCGCCGATCAGGATGCGGTCCTCAAGGATCTCGAAGCCGGCAAGATCAGCCTGCCTAACAAGGTGGATGCCAAGTCCTTCTTCAACCTGATGCTCGCCAACGTGATGGAAGGCTTTTTCGCCGATCCGATCTATGGCGGCAACAAGGACATGGCCTCGTGGAAGATGCTGGGTTTCCCCGGCGCGCGATACGATTACCGCGACCACGTTTCCAAACACAACCAACCCTATCCCCTGCCTCCGGTTTCGATCGCGGGCTCGATGGAATGGATGACCAGGTAGGGACTGACAGACATGACCACTATTCTACCCCGCAAGGACGTCGTGATCGTCGGCCTTGGCTGGACGGGCGCGATTCTCGCCCATGAACTGACCGAGGACGGTCTCGATGTCGTCGCGATCGAACGCGGCCCCTGGCGCGATACGGCAACCGATTTCAATATCGGTTACGTCCAGGACGAGCTTCGTTACGGCATCCGCCGCGATCTCTTCCTGCAGCCGACAGTCGAAGCGATGACGATGCGCAATAACACGTCGCAGACGGCGCTGCCGATGCGCGACTATGGCTCCTTCCTGCCCGGCAACGGGGTGGGCGGTGCCGGTGTTCACTGGAACGGCCATACCTGGCGGTTCTGGGACAGCGACTTCCAGATCGCCGACCACCTGAGAGACCGCTACGGCGCGGCCCGCATCCAGGACCTGCAACTGCAGAACTGGGGCGTGACCGGCGCCGAGATGGAAAAATCCTTCGACCGGTTCGAATATCTCGCCGGCATTTCCGGCAAGGCGGGCAATATCAACGGCCAGATCCAGGAGGGCGGCAATCCGTTCGAGGATCCGCGCTCGCGCGACTATCCGCTGCCGCCCTTGCAGATGACCTATGCGCCGACGCTGTTTGCGGAGGTGACAAAGTCTCTGAACCTGCACCCGTTTCCGACGCCTGCGGCCAACCTTTCCAAGGATTATATCAACCCGCTCGGCATCGCCATGGGCCAATGCACCATGTGCGGTTTCTGCGAACGGTTCGGCTGCGCCAACTATTCGAAATCCTCGGCCCAGACGACCATCCTGCCGGTGCTGATGAAGAAGAAGAATTTCGAGGTCCGCACAGAATCCGAAGTCCTGCATGTGGATCTGGACGTCTCCAAAAAACACGCCCGCGGCGTCACCTATGTGAATACGTCGGGCGAAGAATTCTTCCAGCCGGCCGATATCGTGCTGCTCTGCGCCTACGGGCTCCACAATGTCCGGCTGATGATGCTGTCGGGGATCGGCCAGATCTACGATCCGAACACCGGCGAGGGCACGGTCGGGCGTAACTACTGTTACCAGACCAATGCCGGCGCGCAGGTTTTCTTCGACGACAAGAATTTCAATCCGTTCGTCGCGGCCGGCGCGCTCGGCCAGACCGTGGATGATTACAACGGCGATGCCTTCGACCACGGGCCGCTCGATTTCGTCGGCGGCGCCGGCATCAATTGCATCCCCTCCAACGGACGGCCGATCCAGACCCGTCCGACCCCGCCCGGCACGCCGCGCTGGGGCAGCGACTGGAAAAAGGAGACGGTCAAGGCCTACAAGTCGACGCTCGGCTTCTCGTCCCAAGGCTCGAGCTACCCGACCCGCGGCAATTATCTCGATCTCGACCCGACCTATACGGACCGGTTCGGGCGCCCGCTCCTGCGCTTCACCTTCGATTTCCCGGACAACGACATCCGCATGTCGAACTGGGTTTCGGACCGGATGGAGGAGATCGCCAAGGCTTTCGGCGGCCGGCAATATACCAATACCCGCCGCAAGAAGGGCTGGGATTCGGTACCTTACCAGAGCACCCACAATACCGGGGGCGCGATCATGGGCACCGATCCGAAGACCAGCGCCGTCAACAAATACCTGCAGAGCTGGGACGTCGCCAACGTCTTCGTGGTCGGCGCTTCCGCCTTCGCCCACAATGCCGGCAAGAACCCAACCGGCACGGTGGGGGCGCTCGCCTACCATGCGGCGGATGCCATCCGTCAGCAATATCTCCGCAACCCGGGCCAGCCTCTGGTGTCGGCATGAGCAGGATCCTTTTTTCCCTCACACTTGCCGCAACCGCGCTCTCCGCCGGTCTCGCATTCGCCCAGGCTCCCGACCAGGCGGACGAGATCATCCGCGGCCGCTACCAGGCGATCCTTGGCGATTGCGCCGCCTGTCACACCGCGCCGGGGGCAAAACCGCTTTCCGGCGGGCTGCCGCTCGAAACGCCCTTCGGACAGATCATTCCGCCGAACATCACGCCCGACAAGGCATCCGGGATCGGCAACTGGACGGAGGCGGATTTCCGCAATGCGCTGAAGAACGGTATCGGCCATGACGGCAAGCGGCTCTATCCCGCCATGCCCTATCCGGCCTATACGAAGATGACCGACAGGGACATCGGCAACCTCTGGTCCTATCTCAGGACCGTCGATCCGGTGTTCAACCCGGTCGAATCCAACCAGCTGCCGTTCCCCTTCAACATCCGGCTTTCGATGATGGGCTGGAACATCTTGAATTTCACGCCCGGCGAATTCCGGCCCGATCCGTCGAAATCGCCGGAATGGAACCGCGGCGCCTATATCGTCCAGGGGCCGGGCCATTGCGGCACCTGCCATTCGCCGAAGACGGTGCTCGGCGCGGACAAGACCAGCGAGGCTCTCGAAGGCGCCTCGCTGCAGGGATGGTATGCGCCCAACATCACCGGCAATTCCTACATCGGCGTTGGCAGCTGGAGCGAGGATCAGATCGTCCAGTATCTGAAGACCGGCACCAACGGGCATACGATCGCATCCGGCCCGATGGCGGAAGCGATCCAGGCCTCGACCTCCCTGATGACCGACGAGGACGTGCACGCGATCGCCACCTATCTCAAGAGCACGCAGGGCGGCCCGGCGCAGAAACCGCAGCCGATCCCTGCGAGCGATGCGCGCATGAAGGTCGGGGCGGCGATCTACCACGACACCTGTTCCGCCTGCCATGGCGGCGATGGCAAGGGCGCGAACCAGCTCTTCCCCGCACTCGCCGGCAGCACGATCGTGCAGCAGCCGAGCGCCGAAACGCTGGCACGCCTGGTCCTGCAGGGCAGCCAGGCGGTGCATACGCCGGAAGCCAGGACCACGCCCGCCATGCCCTCGCTCGGCTGGAAGCTCTCGGACGAACAGGTAGCAGCGGTGCTCACCTATGTCCGCAACAGCTGGGGCAACGCCGCGCCTTCAGTTGGGGCGTCGGATATCGGGGCGCAGAGGTAGGGGTTTTAGCTTTGCGAAGTATGCCCCTCACCCTAACCCTCTCCCCGTAAACGGGGGCGAGGGGACTTGCCCCGCTCTCTGTTGGTGATTGGGGCAGGCCGCTGTAGCTTGCGTCCTTTCCCCGCGCGCGGGAAGGTGGCGACAGCGGGATGAGGGGCAAGCCGCAAACCTTTCATTTACCACCTTCACCCCAGCCCATCCGCCCGCTACAACTCCATTATTCCATTCACAATTCTGGATTTGAGCCATGGCCGATAGCGTTACCGATCGTTTCCTCCGTTATGTCGTCATCGACACCCAGTCCGACGCCAAGTCTCCGACCCAGCCCTCGACGATGAAACAGAAGGATCTCGGCCGGCTGCTGGTCGAGGAAATGCTGGCGATCGGCATTTCCGACGCGCATCTCGACGAGCACGGCTATATTTACGGGACAATCCCGGCCACCACCTCGAAGAACAACGTGCCGGTGATCTGCCTCTGCGCTCATATGGACACCGCTCCCGATTTCACGGGCACCAACGTCAAGCCGCAGATCGTCAGGAATTACCGGGGCGGCGATATCCAGCTCCCCGGCGACCGGAGCCAGGTGATCCGCGTCTCGGAACATCCGGTGCTCAAGGACCAGATCGGCAACGATATCGTCACCTCGGACGGCACCACGCTTCTGGGAGCCGACGACAAGGCGGGCATTGCCGAGATCATGACGGCGGCCGAATTCTTCATCAACAATCCGGACGTCAAGCATGGTGCGATCCGCATCCTGTTCACGACGGACGAGGAGATCGGCCGCGGCGTCGACAAGGTCGACCTGAAGAAGCTCGGCGCCGATTTCGGTTATACGCTGGACGGCGAAACCGCCGGCACGATCGAGGACGAGACGTTCTCGGCCGACGCGGTGGAGATCGCCATCAAGGGCGTCGCCATGCATCCGGGTTTTGCCTTCGGCAAGATGGAGAACGCCATCAAGATCGCCGGTGGCATCATCGCCAGGCTGCCGAAGGATATGAGCCCCGAGACCACCAAGGGCCGCGATGGCTTCATCCATCCGACCGGCATGTCCGGGGTGATGGAAAAGGCGAACCTCTCCTTCATCATCCGCGATTTCACGGAAAGCGGCCTGAAAACCAAGGAAGCCCTTCTGGAAAAGATCACGCAGGAGGTGATCGCCGAGTATCCCGGCTCCTCCTACACCTTCACTGTCAAGGAACAGTACCGCAACATGAAGGTGGTGCTCGACCAGCATCCCGGCATCGTCGATTACGCTGTCGAGGCGATCGGCCGGGCGGGCATGACCCCGGTGCGCGGCAGCATCCGCGGCGGCACGGATGGTTCGCGTCTTTCCTTCATGGGCCTGCCCTGCGCCAACCTCTTCGCCGGCGGCCACGCCTTCCACTCGCCGCTCGAATTCGTCAGCAGCCAGGACATGGAACTGGCGGTGAAAACGGTAATAGAGCTCGCCAAGCTCTGGGAGGAGCGCGCCTAGTGCCGATCCCTGGAGCTTCACCTCGCACGGGCCCGAACCGACCCCAAGGACACGCCCGCGAAAAAATTGCGAAAGGCCGCCGAGCAAACGGCGGCCTTTGCGAGTTGCGATGGAAACGGGCGATTATTCCGCGGGCTGTATCGAAGGCATCAGCGCCGCGTTTTCGGAATCGGCGGTCCCGGCCATGGCGGCTGCAAACTGCGTCGGGTCCAGCTCGTTTTCCCAGCGGGCGACGACGACGGTCGCGACCGCATTGCCGACCAGGTTGGTGAGCGCGCGGCATTCCGACATGAAGCGATCGATGCCGAGGATCAACGCCATGCCGGCGACCGGTACGGACGGAACGACCGAAAGCGTGGCCGCCAGGGTGATGAAGCCGGCGCCGGTAATACCTGCGGCTCCCTTCGAGCTCAGCATCGCGACCAGCAGCAGCAGGATCTGGTCGCCAAGCGTGATCGGCGTATCGGTCGCCTGGGCGATGAACAGTGCGGCAAGCGTCATATAGATGTTGGTGCCGTCGAGGTTGAAGGAATAGCCTGTCGGAATGACAAGGCCGACCACCGACCGCTTGCAGCCTGCACGTTCCATCTTTGCCATCAGGCCCGGCAGTGCCGCTTCCGACGAGGACGTTCCGAGCACAAGAAGCAGCTCTTCCTTGATGTAGCGAATGAGCGAGAGGATGGAAAAGCCATTGTAACGTGCGACGGCGCCGAGGACGATCAGCACGAAGAGGAGCGAGGTGAGATAGAACGTACCGATCAGCATCGCGAGGTTGGCGATCGAACCGATGCCGTATTTGCCGATGGTAAAGGCCATGGCGCCGAAAGCACCGATCGGGGCGGCCTTCATCAGGATGGTCACCAGACGGAAGATCGGCGCGGTCAAGGCCTGCAGGAAATCGACAACCGGACGACCGCGTTCGCCGACCATGCCGAGCGCGATGCCGAAGAGGACCGAGAAGAACAGCACCTGCAGGATATCGCCCTGCGCGAAGGCGCCGACGATCGTATCCGGGATGATATTCATCAGAAAGCCGGTGATGGTGGCGTCATGGGCCTTCGCCGTGTAGGTGGCGACCGCCTTGGCATCCAGCGTGGCCGGATCGATGTGCATGCCGGCGCCCGGCTGAACGATATTCGAGACCAGGAGACCGACGGCGAGGGCGAGGGTCGAGAAAACCAGGAAGTAGATCATCGCCTTGCCTGCGACGCGCCCGACCTTATGAAGATCGGCCATGCCGGCGATACCGGTCGCGACCGTCAGGAAGATCACCGGCGCGATAATCATCTTCACCAGCTTGATGAAGGCATCGCCGAGCGGCTTCAGCGATGCGCCGATATCCGGGTAGAAATGCCCGAGCAGGATACCCGCGGCAATCGCCACGAGAACCTGGAAATAGAGATGGCGGTAGAAGGGAAGCTTGCCGTGCGTCTGCACGTCGGAAATCGTCGCGTTCATCATATCCTCCATAGCGCCCCAACCGAATAGGCCTCCCGGGGCGGCGTTGCCGTTGCTGCAGGTGTGCTGCTGGTTTTGCTGGAGCAACATGCGTGCCAAGAAGGAGATCGGCATCCAAGCAATTGATTTTAAAAGGCTATGGTTGGCAGCGAGCACGCGGCTCCGGGGGCGTTCCGTGCGGATTTCCGCCCTTGCCTTTGCATTTTATGCGGATTTATGCACACTTCCGCGATGCTTGAGGAGCGCCGTGCAGAGAAATCGACCAGGGTTCCCGCGTTTGCGCGGACAGCCTGGCCAGCCTTTGCCTTCGCAGCGGCCGTGATACTGACCTCCGCTCTTTATGCAGCCGGCGTCTATGGCCGCAGTTCGGCACTCGACGCGCTCGTGACTCAGGGCCGGGCCGATGCCAATCTCAAGGTTGCGCTGTTGCGCGCGGTGCTGGAACGACCCCGCGCGCTTCCCCTGCTGCTTGCCGAGGATCAACAGGTCATCGGCGCACTGGCGTCGAGAAATGCGGACGCCGTCGGTGCGCTCGACCGGAAGCTGGAGGGGCTTGTGGCAGGCACCCATGCCTCCGTTCTCTATGTCACCGGCAGGAATGGCATTGCCGTCGCATCCAGCAACTGGCGCGAACCCTTGAGCTTTGTCGGCAACGACTATTCGTTCCGGGAGTATTTTCAACGGGCGATGGAGGCTGGAACCGCGGAACATTTCGCCCTGGGGAGCGTCAGCAAGCGCCCGGGCCTCTACATCTCGCGCCGCGCCGACAGCCAGGGCGACGCGCTCGGCGTCGTCGTTGTGAAGATGGAGTTCGACCAGCTCGAGAGCGATTGGCGCGAGGCCAACCGTCCGGTCTACGTTACGGATGCCAATGGCGTGGTTCTGATTGCCAGCATCCCATCCTGGCGCTTCATGACGACTGCGCGGCTTGCCTCGGAGCGGCTTGGCGCCATCCGCCAGAGCCTGCAGTTCGGCGACGCACCTTTAACGCCGCTGCCGATCTTGGCGAAGGAAACCCTGTCCGAAGACGCCTCGATCGTCTCGGCGGTTTTGCCGGGAACAAGCGAGGATGAGTATCTCCGCGTTCTGACGCCGGTGCCTTCGACATCCTGGCGACTCGAATATCTTGTGCCGACCGAACCGTCCGTCGCAGCTGCGGTACGCGAAGCGAGGCTGCTCGCGCTTGCCGTACTCGTTCCTATCATGGCGTTGATCGCATTCCTTTTGAGGCGGCGGCAGATGATCGCACTCCGCATCGCCGCAGAGAAAACCCTGCGCGAGGAGCTGGAGCGCCGTGTCGCGGAACGAACCCTGGACTTGAGCCGGGCAAGGGACCTTCTGCAGGAAGAGATTGCCGACCACCGCAGTACGGAGTCGAAACTGCAGGTGGTGCAGCAGGAGCTGGTGCAGGCAAACCGCCTGGCGATCCTTGGCCAGGTTGCGGCCGGCGTCGCGCATGAAATCAACCAGCCGGTCGCGACAATCCGCGCCTACGCCGACAACGCTCGTGTCTTCCTACAAAGGGACCGGAAAGAATCGGCGGAGGAAAACCTCGGCGAGATCGCCGCCTTGACCGAGCGGATCGGCATGATCACCGAGGAACTCAAGGCCTTCGGGAGAAAGGGACGAGCACCGCCCGAGGCCGTTGATGTCCGCGGCGCCATCGAAGGGGCCGTCGTCCTTTTGAGGAGCCGCTTTGCCGGCCGCCTCGACATGCTCGCGATTGAGTTGCCGTCACCCGGCCTTGCCGTCACCGGCAATCGCGTCCGGCTGGAACAGGTGCTGATCAACCTTTTTCAGAACGCCCTGGAGGCGCTGGAGGGTAGGCGTGGCGCAATCGTGAACGTCTCCGTGGAGACGCTGCCGGATGAGATCTCGATCCGCGTCTCCGACAACGGTCCGGGCATTGATCCATCGATCAGAAGCGCGCTCTTTTCGCCCTTCAACACGTCCAAGGAAAAGGGTCTCGGCCTCGGCCTGGTCATTTCGAAGGATATCGTCACCGATTATGGCGGTCGCATCGAAGTCGAAAGCGACGAGACCGGCACGACTTTCATCGTCTATCTGCGCAAGGCGGCACCATGAACAATCCGATCCCCGTCATCCTCGTCGACGACGACGCCGACCTTCTCAAGGCCACCGCCCAGACGATCGAGCTTGCGGGCTTTGCCGTCTCTCGATTTTCCCGGGCGTCGGACGCGCTTGTCCAGATCGATAGCAGTTTCCCCGGGGTCGTGGTCTCGGACATCCGCATGCCCGAAATCGACGGACTGCAGCTTTTCGGCCGTGTCCGCAAGCTCGATCCGGACCTTCCGCTTATCCTGATGACCGGCCACGGCGATATTCCGATGGCCGTCAAGGCGATCCAGGACGGGGCTTACGATTTCATCACCAAACCGTTTGCGGCCGACCGTCTGGTGCAGGCCGTTCGCCGCGCTGCAGAAAAACGGCAGCTCATATTGGAGAACAGATCACTCCGGGATGTGGCCGAACAGGCGCGCGACGACCTGCCGTTGATCGGCCAGACAGCGGCCATGGAGCGGTTGCGGCGAACGCTTCGCCAGATTGCGGATACCGACGTCGATGTTTTGGTGACTGGAGAGACAGGCAGCGGCAAGGAGGTGGTCGCCAACCTGATCCACCGATGGAGCCGACGGTCGAAGGGCAGTTTCGTCGCCCTCAATTGCGGCGCGCTTCCCGAAACCATCATCGAAAGCGAATTGTTCGGCCACGAGCCGGGCGCTTTTACCGGCGCGCAAAAGAAGCGTGTCGGCAGGATCGAGTATTCCAGTGGCGGTACCCTCTTCCTCGACGAGATCGAAAGCATGCCGCCGGCCACGCAGGTCCATATGCTGCGCGTTCTGGAAGCGCGCGAAGTCGCACCCCTCGGCACCAATGAGACACGGCCGATCGATCTGAGGGTCGTGGCGGCGGCCAAGGTCGATCTCGGCGATCCCGCTCAACGCGGCGCCTTCCGCGAGGACCTCTACTATCGCCTGAATGTCGTCACGCTTTCGATTCCGCCGCTGCGCGAGCGGCGCGACGATATCTTCCTCCTCTTCAGTTTCTTTTGCGAACGGGCCGCGAGGCGGTTCAACCGTCAAGCGCCTGCTCTTTCGTCTTTCACCCGCCACCACCTCGAAACCCATCATTGGCCGGGTAATGTTCGCGAGCTCTCGCATTTCGCCGAGCGTTTTGTCCTCGGCCTTGCAGGCGATGACGAGGGGGCAAAAGTCCCGGACGCGGCGGCCACCCTTACGCTGCCCCAGCGTCTCAACCGGCACGAAGCGGAAATCCTTCGGGAGACGCTGGCCAGCAATGGAGGTGATGTCCGCCGAACGATCGAAGCGCTCGGAATTCCGCGAAAGACGTTTTACGACAAGCTCCAACGCCACGGGATAGAACGCGCCTCTTTCGACCGGGATACCAAGCCGGCGGGACAGGCTTGAGAGGCGCAGGCAGGTTGCGGCGGTTCTCAGTCAACTCGGCGCTCTTCCCAGCTGCCGGTTTTCTGTCACAATCTTATCGAGGATGGTGGCCGGATTTCGCATGTCCAGTCGTTCATGATGGGCAAGGTGCCGCGCTCCAAAAAGCTCTTCAAAGATTCTTGCGTTTTTGATCATGGACACGAAATTTTGCGCGGCACCCCGTATCATTGTTCCACCACCATCGCATAGTAGAGACTAGGCATTGCAATTGGGATCAAAGCTGAATGCGCATACGATATGTTTTCCTTGGCCTGTTCCTCGCAGTTCCGCTAACGGCATATTCCCTGGAACTGGGACCGACGCCGGTTCTGTCGCCGCTGCCGCAGCAGGCGCAAGCTGCCAAGCTGAGCGCGCAGTTCCTGACGCGATATGCCTACAAGCCGGTTCCGCTCAACGATGCGCTCTCGGCCAAAATCATGGATCGGTTCATCAAGTCTCTCGATCCGGATCGCAGCTTTTTCCTGCAGGCCGACATCGACAAGTTCGCGGCCGACAACACCGAGCTCGACGATGCCATCCTGCGCGAAGACCTGAAGATTCCCTTTTCGATCTTCAACGTCTATTCGCAGCGGGTCGTCGACCGCATGGCGTATGCCCGCAACCTGCTCAGGCAAGGCTTCGATTTCAGCGTGCGGGAAGACTATTCGCCTCTGCGCGACAAGGAGCCCTGGCCGCAATCGGACCAGCAAAGCAACGACCTGTGGCGCAAACGCGTCAAAAGCGACTGGCTGCGGTTGAAACTGGCAGGCCAGACCGACGCCGCAATTCGCGATACGCTCGACAAGCGCTATAAAAATATCCTGGAGCGCGCCTACAAATACAAAAGCGATGACGTGTTCCAGTCGTTCATGGACGCCTATACCACGTCCGTTGATCCGCATACCGACTATTTTGGTGCCGCCGCTTCGGCGGACTTCGACATCTCGATGAAGCTTTCGCTGGTTGGTATCGGCGCGGTGCTGCAGGAACGAGACGGATATACGACGATCCGCGAGCTCGTGCCGGGCGGACCGGCGCAATTATCCGGAAAGCTGGCGGTCGGGGATCGCATCATCGGGGTCGGCCAGGGCAATGATGGCGCGGTCAAGGAAGTGGTGGGCAGCCGCCTTGATGAAGTCGTGCAAATGATACGCGGGGAAAAAGACTCGGTTGTGCGCCTGGACATCCTGCCGGCAGACACCGGAGAGAGTGGAGGCCACCGCGTCATCAGCCTAGTGCGAGACAAGATCAGCCTTGAAAAACAGGCGGCAAAGAAGACTGTCCTTACCCTGAAGGAACGGGACATCGAACGCAGGATCGGCGTGATCACGCTGCCGGCGTTTTACGAGGACTTCGATGCGCGGCGAAAAGGCGAGAAGGACTATAGAAGCGCCAGCCGCGATGTTGCCAAGCTGGTTGGCGAACTGAAGCAGGAAAACGTCGATGGCGTTTTGATCGACCTGCGCGGCAATGGCGGCGGTTCGCTGGCCGAGGCGATCGACTTGACGGGCCTGTTCGTCGGGAAAGGCCCCGTGGTTCAGCAACGCGACGCCGAAGGCAAGATCAAGGTCGAAAGCGATGATCTGCCCACACCTGCCTGGGCAGGCCCGCTTGGAGTATTGATCAATCGCGGTTCCGCGTCGGCCTCGGAAATTTTTGCCGCGGCGATACAGGATTACGGTCGTGGGGTCATTATCGGCGAGCCCAGCTTCGGCAAAGGCACCGTGCAGACGGTGGTCGATCTCGATCAGATCGCGCATAACGGCAAGCCGAAATTCGGCCAGCTGAAATTGACGATCGCCCAGTTCTTCCGCGTCGATGGCGGAACGACGCAGCTGCGCGGCGTGATGCCCGATATCAGCTTGCCGGGTCTCTCGGATCCCAAGACCCTTGGCGAGGCAAGTTATGACAACGCCCTGCCTTGGGCCCAGATCAAGCCCGCGCAGTATAGAGCTGCAAACGACAGGAGTGCATTGCTGCCGCAATTGCAGCGCCGCCATGATGCTCGGGTGCAGAACGATCGGGATTTCCAGCGTTTTGAAGAAGACGCTGCCGAACTGAAGGCACAGCGCGAAAAACGTGTCGTCTCCCTCAATGAGACCGAACGCCGTAATGAGATGACGGCTCTTACCAACCGCCTCAAGGCGCGCGCCGAAGCGGACGACGGATTGGTTCGCGGCGAAGACGACGGGCTGCAAGGAAACGAGCGCAGCCTGACTGCCGATATCGCGATTGAAAATGCCCGCAAGAATGCAAAGGATGTCTTGAGGAACGAAGCCGCCGCCATCGTTGCCGATCAGGCGGATCTGCTGGAGTACATCCAAAAGGCCGGCAGTCAGCAGCCGGGAGATACCGGCGGAAAATAGTTCTGCTGAACGGCGAGCATGTGAAGTCGGCGAAAATCCAGCCTGATTGAACCTGGATTTTTGCCGGAAATGTAGCCGGTACTGCCCGCCTAAACGGTCCTTAGTCCCATTTTGCCCCAGGGAGGGCGTCGAGCGGGATCTTGAGATAGCGGCGGCCATTGTCTTCGGCAACCGGCAGCTCGCCGCCGCGAATATTCACCTGTAGCGCATGCAGGATCAGCTTGGGCATCGGCAGGCTCTTGTCGCGCGCCTCCCGCAACGCGACGAAATCCTCCGGCGATTTCCCGGCAACATGCGGATTGCCGGCTTTCTGTTCTGCGACCGAGCTCTCCCACAAAGGCTGGCGGCCACCCGGCCGGTAGTCGTGACCGGTGAACAGGCGTGTTTCGTCCGGCAGGCGGAGGATCGCCTCGATCGAGGTCCAGAGAGCGGAGGCGCTGCCACCTGGAAAATCGGCGCGGGCGGAGCCACTGTCGGGCATGAACAGGGTGTCGTGAATGAAGGCGGCGTCGCCGATGACATAGCTGATCGACGCCAGCGTATGCCCGGGCGAGTGCAGGACACGCGCTTCCTGCTCGCCGATGTTGAAAATCTCGCCGTCGTGAAAGAGCCTGTCCCATTGCGAGCCGTCGCAGGGGAAATCCGGCCAGTTGTAGATCTGTTTCCAGATCCGCTGCACGGCGACCACATGATCGCCGATGGCGGTCTGGGCGCCCGTCTTCGCCCTCAGGTAGCGTGCTGCGGAGAAGTGATCCGCATGGGGATGGGTGTCCAGTATCCATTCGACCGTCAGGCCCCGGGTAGCGACGTGCTCGAGGATGATATCGGCATTGGTCGTGGCGATAGAGCCGGATTTCTCGTCGAAATCCAGGACCGGATCGACAATTGCACATTGTCGCGTCGCCGGATCCGAAACGACATATTGGACACTTCCCGTGCGCGCATCGTAGAAGGCGGCCACATCAGGTTTGCGCATATGCCAAACCCTCCCTGGCCGTCGCGCGCGGAAAGAAGATCGCCCGGGCGGGGTCGAAGTCATAGTCTGCTTCGAAGCTCGGGGCCTCGGCAGCCAGTTGCGCGACGGAATCGATGATGAACTGCACTTTCTCGTCCGAAAGCAGGACACTGAAGTTCAACCGGGTAAAGCCGGGCTTCCTGATTTCGTCGCCAGCGAGAATAGCCTGCCGCATGTCTTCGGATTGTTGCGCATCGATTGCCAGCAGCCGATGGACATAGGGTCCCGCACAAGCGCAGCCGCCGCGCGCCTGGATGCCGAACCTGTCGCTCAGCATGCGGGTGACGAGTTGCTGATGCACATACCCGCCCTTGCCGTTCCTGACGCGAAACGAAAAGATCGGCAGGCGGTCGGGGCCGGGCAATCCGAGCAGTTCCAGTTGAGGCACCTGCGTCCACGCGGAAAAAGCTTGCAGGGTGAGCTCGCGGTTGCGCCTTTCCATCTCCTTCAGGCCGATGGCGTGCTTTACGACAAAGGCGAGAGCGGCGCGGATGTCGCCGACCACGTTGGGCGTGCCGGCCTCTTCGCGTGCTTCGAGGCTGGTGCTGTAATCATGCGTCTGAGGCGAGACGAACTTTACCGTCCCGCCGCCCGGCCAGGACGGTTTGCTTGTCGCCAGGCCTTCGCGCCGCACGATCAGGATGCCGGACGCGCCGGGACCGCCGATGAACTTGTGTGGCGAAACGACGATGGCGTCGATTGCCGCGGCAGGGCCGGGCGACATCGAGATTGGCACATAGGGTCCGGCGCCGGCATAATCCCAGATCATCCGCGCGCCGGCGGCCTTGACCATCCTGGTGATGGTCGCGACGTCGCAGGTAATTCCCGTGATGTTCGACGCCGCCGAGAAGGTGCATATCGTCAGGTCCGGCGCCGCATCCTCGAGTGCTGTCTGAAGATGGAGCAGATCCGGCCCGCCCGAGGGGCTTTCGGCCAATTCGATGATCTCGGCTCCGCTTTCGCGCCAAGGCAGGATGTTGGAATGATGTTCGTAAGGACCGATGATGATGCGGACGGCTTTCCCCGCGGCGACCGCTTCCGTGACGCCGAACAGCTTGACGAGGCGGTTCAACCCGGATGTCGCACCCGACCCGGTGAAGATGACCGCGTGGTCTTCGGTCGCACCGCAGAACTCGGCAACCAGCGCACGCGCCTCTCGCCGCATCCGGGTCATGAAGCCACCGCAATGGGACGCTTCCGTGTGGCTGTTGGCGTAGTAAGGCAGGACTTCATCCAGGACGAAGTTCTCAATGGTGCGAAGTGCCCTGCCGGAGGCGACATAATCCGCATAAACGAGGTTCCTGAGCCCATAGGGGCCTTCGATCTGCGCCGTCGCGCCAACGAGGTCATCCCGGAGATTGGCGATCAGATCGCCACGGTTCAGGGCGAGACGAAATCGGGCGAGCGGCGTGAGGGCCTGATTCAGGTCGTGACGAATGGCTTGCACGGTCATCTCTGGCGTCCTCTCCGGCGTGAATGTTGACAGCGATTATATTCTCCTCCAAGGTCGGGAAATTCACCTATTTTATGCCAAAATTCCCGCAGAATGGGTCAAATGATCGGATCAACCAGCAAGATCGACGCCTTTGATCTAAAAATCCTGACGGCGCTGCAGAACGATTCAACCCTGTCGCAACGCGATCTCGCGGAAAGGGTCGGGCTTTCTCAAAATGCCTGCTGGCGGCGTCTTCAGCGCCTTTATGCGATCGGGATGATCCGTGGATCGCATAGCGACATAGATCTCAGCGCACTCGGATTGGACCTCACCGTCTTTGTCATGATCCGCACCCGTCATCATTCGAAGGAATGGATCGACAGCTTCCGCGATCACGTCGAGCGCCTTCCAGAAGTCATTGATTTCTATCGTATCGGCGGGGATTGGGACTATCTCATAAAGGTGGTCACCAGAGGCATGTCCGGCTATGACGCCTTCTACCAGAAGCTCATCACCAACTTCGATCTCGCAACGGTCACGGGCTTCTTTTCGATGGAAGCGATCATCAACAATCGCGCGGTGGATCTGAATCGCCTTCGCTGAACTGGACCTCCGCTCGGACCGCCTGAACGTCTCGTCATTCGCACCGGCGACGCAGAAACGCTCGGGTCTATAGCCCGCTGTTTTAGCGACCCCGAAAAGCACCCAAAAATGGTCAGGAGCCGGCAAGGACAATAGCCGGGGGGATATGCTTTAAAGTTCGAGAGGCATCTCCTGTTGCCTCCCGTCAACAGACATGGAACCCTCGCACTACCCCGCGAGGGTTCTCCCTGTCGGTCTTGAACGAGCCGCATTTTCCACATAGACAACCGCCATCTGCAGCACCAACAGGATGGTGGACCATGGATTCCAGCCGAAACGCAACGCCGCTTTGCCTTGCCATTCGGGAATCCGTCCATGCCTTCCATTACGCTTGCAAATCTCTCCTGGTCCACGCCTGACGGTCGGCCGCTTTTTTCCAATCTCAACCTTGGCTTCGGGCCTGAACGCACTGGCCTTGTCGGCCGCAACGGCATCGGCAAGACCACGCTGCTGAGGCTGATCGCCGGCGAGTTTTTGCCGTCATCCGGCTCTATCTCGGTCTCCGGCAGCCTCGAAGTGCTGCGTCAGGATGTGCAGGTGACACCGCATGTGGCGATCGCAGACCTTTTCGGTGCGCACGATGCCCTGGCGGTCCTGGCCCGCGCGGAAGCGGGCGAGGCGTCCGGCGACGAACTGGCCGGCGTCGACTGGACGCTGGAGGCGCGTATGGCCGAGGCGCTTGCGCGGGTCGGGCTCGATATGGACGCGACAACGCCGCTTGAAACGCTGTCAGGCGGCCAGCGCACCCGTGCGGGGCTGGCGGCGCTGATCTTCGCCGAGCCGGATTTCCTGATCCTCGACGAACCCACCAACAATCTCGATCGCGACGGAAGGCGGGCGCTTATCGATCTTGTGGCCGGCTGGCGGGGCGGGGCGATCATCGTCAGCCACGACCGCGAGCTTCTGGAAACCGTCGATGCGATCGTCGAGCTGACCTCGCTCGGTGCGACCCGTTATGGCGGCAACTGGAGCGGCTACCGGGAGCGCAAGGCGCTTGAACTGGCCGCCGTCGAACGCGATCTGGCCGGCGCTGAAAAACGGATGGCGGAGATCAACCGCACCGCGCAGGAAATGACCGAGCGCAAGGCGCGCAAGGATAGTGTCGGCAAGAAGAAGGCCGCGAAGGGCGACATGCCGCGCATCGTCGCCGGTGGCATGAAGCGGCGGGCGGAAAATACCAGCGGGAACAACGCCCGGCTGGCTGAACGGCTGCGGACCCAGGCTGGCGAGGACCTTTCGCTGGCGCGTGAAAGGATCGAGATCCTGCAGCCGTTATCGGTGGCGCTGCCGCCGACCGGCCTGCCGGCGAGCCGGACCGTGGCCAGGGTCGATGATGTCACAGCCGGTTATAAGGCGGGATCGCCGGTCCTGCGCAATATCTCCTTCGAGATCACCGGGCCAGAACGGATAGCCGTCACCGGTCCGAACGGTTCGGGAAAGACGACGCTGCTGTCGCTGATTTCAGGCAGCTTGTTGCCGCTTTCGGGTACGGTGCGGGTGCCGGTCAAATCAGCCATGCTCGACCAGCGGGTGAGCCTGCTCGACGCTGCGCTTTCCATCCGCGACAATTTCCGGCGCCTCAATCCGCAAGCAGATGAAAATGCCTGCCGTGCGGCGCTTGCCCGCTTCATGTTCCGTGCCGATGCCGCCCTTCAGGTGGTTGGTACCCTGTCGGGCGGGCAGATGCTCAGGGCAGGGCTTGCCTGCGTGCTCGGCGGACCCGAACCACCGCCGCTGCTCATTCTCGACGAGCCGACCAACCATCTTGATATTGATTCCATCGCCGCGGTCGAGGCCGGATTGCGCGCCTATGACGGCGCGCTTCTCGTGGTCAGCCATGACGAGGTGTTCTTGGACGCGATCGGTATCACGCGTCGGCTGGACCTTGGTTTCGCATAGCCTGTCTCAGGCGGCTTGCGAAGCCGTGAGATTTGCGGTCGTTACAAGATCGACGCCGGCTTCGGCAAACTGCGCATTGTAACGCCGGATGATCGCGTCGGCCGGCTCTCCGGGCTGATCGAGCGTGCTGTGTGCGTCGGAAACAACCGTCACCTTCAGCCCGGCGGAGATCGCGCCCTGCACCGTGCCGGCGATGCAGAAATCGGTCTGAGCGCCGAGGATCACCACTTCCGGCGCGCCTTGGCTCTCGATCCATGCGCCGAGTTCCGGATTGCTGAAGGAATCCCGGACGGTTTTCGAGAAGGTGGGCTCGTCGTCCCGCTGGCCGAGCGCAGGCCAGACGGGCCAGCCCGGCTCCCCGGGGGCCAAGGGATCTCCCTTCGGCCCGTCGTGGCGCACAAAGGCAATCTTGCGGCCGTCGCGCCGCGCCCAATCGATCACTTTCCGGGCCCGATCAGCGAGCAGACCTGCCTCATGGAGGGGCGGCTCAACACGGCCGTCGAACATGTTGGTTTGCAGATCGACAATGATGACCGGTGCTTTTTCCGTGGATGGGTGTGGCATGGCGTACCTCCATTGAAGACAGGGCTTGCCGAGTTTCACTTCGAACGGTGACGGGGATCCGCGCGCTTGCGCAAGATCCACGATGGCATACTCAATCCTGTCAGCGCGGAAAAGGCAATTCAAAGGCTCCGGTGCCGGTCACGATCCGGCTCGAGGCCAGGAAAACGGAAAAGGGATCGTATCGCTGAACGGCAGAGCCGACGGGTTCCAGCGCCGGCAGCCTCGCTTCGCTGCTCCTGAAAAGTGCGGCGGCGCGATCGCCGCCGTCCTCTCGCAGGCAATCTGCGGTTCAGCGGCAGACGCGGGTGGTCTTGACGACGACCCGGCCGTGGTAACGGGTCTTCACCTTCTTGACCATGCAGTCGTGGCGAGGACGATAGGGCCGGTAGACTTCGCGCACGGTATGACGCGGAGCGATCCGCTCATGGGTGGTGACGGTGACGCTGGCGGCGTTGGACGGGCCGGCAACGGTCAGAATGGAAGAAATGGCCAGGGCCGATGCGATAAGCAGGTTCTTCATGGGGTGATTCCTCAATGTTTTGCGAGACATGAACGCGGTTCGAGGATCTGGGTTCCCGCAGGCTGTTGGGACTGAAGTCCTATGCCCCGGCCTTTCAATCGGACGTTTTTCCCATTCTGAACACAACCCGATGGCGCGACAGGAGGAGAACCGCCCCTACCTCAGCAACCCTTGGCCGCCGTCTACATAGATCGGCGTGCCGGTGACATGGCGAGACCGCCCGGAGGCGAGGAAGGCGATCACTTCGGCCACGTCCTCGCTTTTCCCCGGCTTGCCGTCGCTGATCGGCACCTGGCCTTCCGGCCATTCCACGGGGATCGCAGTTTCCTCCTCGTGGCGGAGATTGGTGTTTTCGCCGATATTGGTCTCGATCTCGCCGGGGCAGACGGCGTTGACGCGGATGTGGTGCTTGCCGAGCTCCAGGGCCAGCTGCTGCACCATCGCCACCTGTGCGGCCTTGGTGGCGGTATAGGCGGTGGCGCCGGGTGTAGTGAAGGTTCGGTTGCCGTTGATCGAGGAGACGACCACGATCGAGCCGGCGCCCTGCATCTTCAGATGCGGCACGGTGAGGTGAAGCGTCAGATAGGTGCCGCGCAGATTGACGGCGATCGTCTTGTCGAATTCCTCCGGTTTCAGGTCGTCGATCGGCGCCCAGACGCCGTTGATCCCGGCATTGGCGACGACGATATCGAGCCGCCCGAATTTTTCCGTGAGCAGGTCGATCGCCGCACGCATCTGGCTTTCAAGGGAAACGTCGGCCTCGAGGGGCAGGGCTTCTCCGCCCGCGGCCGCTATTTCCCGAACCGTCGCGTCTATTTCGCTCTTCGTGCGGCCCAGCACGCCCACCTTGGCGCCTTTGCCTGCGAGCTTCAGTGCCACGGCCTTGCCGATGCCCGAGCCTGCCCCAGTTACCAAAGCCACCTGAGATTTGAATTCCATGAGCCCATCCTGTCGCTGGATCGCGGCTTCTGCCGCGCGACAACGAACGGCAAGCTATGGCCCAAGGTTCCGCGCAATCAGGCGGGCTCGGACCTCTCAGGCCGGATATTGCTCATTGAGGATGCGCAGGCCTTCGGCGAATTTCGAGCCGTCGCCGCCCATCTGGCGCATCTGGGCAAGATTGTCGGTGAGGTCGGCGCGCTTCACCGGCCGGGCGAGCGGGTTTTCGATCGAGCGGCGGACGAAGGCGAAATACTCCTCGCCGTCGCGTTTGCTCATCGCGTCGACGGCATCGACCACCGCTTCGGAAAAACCTTCCCCGCGCAGCCGCTCGAATGTCCAGCCGGGGCCTTTCTCGACCACGTCATGCAACCAGGCAACCTGTTTTTCGTCTTCGCCGGCGACGTTGTCAGCCACGCGCCGGACGTGGTCGAGGAACGGCCCGCCGGTTTTCGACGACTGGCCCCGATGGGCCTCTGTTGCGATAGCGATCGCCTTTTCGATGAGTTCCGACATCGTTATGTCTCCCGTCAGTTCGGCGGCACTCTATAGGGTCGGCACGCGACGGCAATGCGTCAATTTCGGTCCTCCTCGAACTGCGGGACGGGAAGCGGGTTCAGCCAGTTCTCCCGCCGTTTCACCCAGAGCTCGTAGATCGGTTCGAGGTCGCTCGGCGCCATGTCGAGCGAACCGATCCGGATCTCTATCTCCTCGCCTTCACTTTCGTTGAAGATGCGAGAACCGCATTCGGGGCAGAAGCCGCGCCCCTGGAAATATTTGACCTCGCCCGTGCTTTCGAACGCATGCCGGGGCCAGATGCCGAACGTGACGAAGCTGGACCCGCTTTCCTTGCGGCAGTCGGCGCAGTGGCAGAGCCCGATCCTGACCGGCGCATCCCTTACCGAATACTGCACCTTGCCGCAGAGGCAGCTTCCGGAACGGATGATCATGTTCTCTCCTCCTTCTCCTCGCCCGGAAAAGGCAACTAGGGCAGGGGAAGATGAAGGGAAGAGATCAGGCGGGTTCCGGCGCGGACGGCTCGACAGGCTGAGTGGAACAGAATGGCGCAACCGGCGTTCGAAGCCAAAATCCCGACGGATCATCGCCATGCGCTCACGTCCCGCCTTGCTCTCATTCATCGCTCTCGTCTTCCTGCCGGGCCTTGCGTCGGCGGCCGAAGGAGATTTCCTGAAAACGCTCGCCGGCAACTGGAGCGGCAAGGGCATGGTCCTGACCCGTATCGGGGCGAGCCCCATCAATGTCACCTGCGACTTCGCCTCCACGGCCGGACCGGCCTCCCTGTCCATGCAGGGGACCTGCCGTGGCCTGCTGGTCATCCGGCGCAGCATAACGGCCGATCTCGAAGCCTCGGGTCGCGGGTACAGCGGCACCTATATCGGCCCTTCGGGCCAGCCGTCCGTTCTTTCCGGAAGCAGACGCGGCAACGCGATCAATCTCGGCGTCCGCTGGGCGAGGGTGATCAACGGAGATCGCGTCGCCAACATGACGATCGAGAAGATCGGCAACGACCGCCTCAGGCTGCAGACGGTCGACAAGGATCTTTCGAGCGGCAAATCCGTGGTGACCAGCCGCATCGATCTCATCCGCTGACTGGCCTGACACCGGGGGCCCGTCTCTACTCCACCTGACCGAGCTTGCCGGGGTTCATGATACCCTTCGGATCCAGCGCCGCCTTGATGGCGTTCATCATATCGACAGCGTCGCCATGTTCGCGGCGAAGGTATTTCAGCTTCGAAATACCGATGCCGTGTTCGCCGCTGAAGGTGCCGCCCATGTCGATGGCGCGCTGGTAGAGGCGCTCGGCAAGCCGCTCGGCTTCTGCAAGTTCCTCCGGAATTTCCGGCTTGATCAGATAGCCGACATGGAAATTGCCGTCTCCCACATGGCCGATGATCTTGCCCATCACGAAGGAATTGTCGATGTCCTCCCGAGCGGCGAGCACTGCGTCCGCCAGGCGCGAGATCGGCACGCAGACATCCGTCGTGAAGGCTTTGCAGCCAGGGCGCAGCGTCTGGTTGGAATAGATCGTCTCGTGGCGGGCCTTCCACAACCGCTCGCGGTCCTCGGTGCGGGTCGACCACTGGAAATCAGACCCGCCCAGATCGGCGGCGATTTCGCGCACCGTATTCGACTGCTCCTCCACCCAGCGCGGGCTGCCGTGGAATTCCAGGAACAGGGTCGGTGCGAGCTTGAGGGTGAGGCCCGCGTGCCGGTTGGCGGCTTCGACTGCGACCTCGTCGAGGAATTCGATGCGGGCGACCGGGATGCCGCTCTGGATGGTGGCGACGACCGCCTCCACCGCGCCGCGCATCGTCTCGAAGGCACAGACGGCAGATGCGATGGTTTCCGGGATAGGGTGCAGCTTGACGGTCACCTCGGTGATCACACCGAGCGTGCCCTCGGCACCGACGAACAGCTTGGTAAGGTCGTAGCCGGTCGAGGACTTCTTGGTGCGGCGGCCAGTGGTGATAATCTTGCCCTGGGGGGTGACGACGCGTAGCGCCAGCACGTTTTCCCGCATCGTGCCGTAGCGCACGGCGGTGGTGCCAGACGCGCGGGTCGAGGCCATCCCGCCGAGAGAGGCGTCAGCCCCGGGGTCGATCGGGAAAAACAGGCCAGTGTCGCGGATATGGGCGTTCAGCTGCTTGCGGGTCACTCCCGCCTGCACTTGGCAGTCGAAATCCTCGTGATTGACCTGGACGATCTGGTTCATGCGGGTGAGGTCGAGCGAGATGCCGCCTTTCAGTGGGATCGTATGTCCTTCCATCGACGAGCCGGCGGCGAACGGCGTCACCGGGATGCCAGCTTCGAAACACGCCGAAACGACGCGCGCCACCTCGTCCTCGTTTTCCGCATAGACGACGGCATCCGGCAGCCGGGTCGGCTGGCGGGACATGTCGTGGCCGTGGTGTTCCCGCACCGCCTCGGTGGTCGACAGCCGGTCGCCGAAATGGAGCCTCAAGGCGTCGATGGTGGATTGCAGGGAGGTCATTTCTTCTCACCCGTCAGCATGCGGTGGTAACGCGAACGGGCGATTTCCTGCCGCGTGATGAATTCGAGGAGGACGGGCACGCCTTGTCGTGTCTGTTCGATGCCGCGGTGGATCGCCGGGATGATCTCGGCGGGATCAGTGACGCGTTCGCCATAACCGCCGAGCGCGCGGGCGAAGGCGGCGTAGTCGCCGGAAATGTCGGTCGAGCGGTATTTTTCCGTCGAGACCTTCATGATCGGCAGTTCCATCGCCATCGAGAAATTGTTGAGCAGGATCGACAGGATCGGGATGCGCTCGCGCACCGCGGTTTCGAAATCCATGCCGGTGAACCCGATCGCCGCGTCTCCCCAGACATTGATGCAGAGTTTTTCGGGATGCATCAGCTTGGCGCCCATGGCAAGGCCGAGGCCGTAGCCGAGCTGAGTCGACTTGCCCCAGCCGATATAGGTGAGCGGCTTCACCGATTTCCAGAAAGGCGAGAGCTGGTCGCGCGGGCTGCCGGCGTCATGGGTGATGATGGTGTTTTCGATATCGACCGCGTGCTGCAGGTCCCAGAGCACGCGGTAGGGGGAGAGCGGCGCGTCCGGCGCGGTGAGCTTCGGCATCCATTCCGCCAGCCACTCTTCCTGCACCTTGGCGATCTCGGCGGCGACTTCTGTGTGGTCGCGCGGTGAGACCTTGCGGGCTTCAAGTTCGGCGAGAACGGCGTCGAGCGTCAGGGCCGCATCGCCGATGAGCGCTACCTTCGCCTCGATATCCTTGTTGACGTGATCGGGATCGAGCGTCGCGTGGATGACAGTCTTGTCGAGCGGCATCTGTACGCCGAAAGCGGTCTCGGTGAACGAGCAGCCGATGCCGAAGATCAGGTCGGACGTGTCGAGGAAGTGACGCAGCGTCTTCGAGATCGCCGCACCGCCGGCACCGACCGACAACGGATGGGTTTCCGGAAAGGCGCTCTTGCCTTCGAGGCTGGTCGAGACCGGGATCGCCAGCAGTTCCGCGAGCTGTTTCAGCTGCGGCCAGGCCTGCGCATAATGGATGCCCTGGCCCGCATAGAGGATCGGGCGCCTGGCGGCGAGCACCAGGTCGACGGCGTCACGCACGGCGGCCGGATCCGGCCCGTAGCGGGTGGAGAGAACCGGCCGGTAGTTCAGCGGTTCCGGCACTTCGTCCTGCCACATGTCGTTCGGGATCTCGACCAGAACCGGACCGCCGCGGCCGTTGCGCAGTTTCGAGAAGGCGCGGCGGAAGATGTTCGGGATTTCCGCCGCCGAGGTGATCGGCTCGGCGGACTTGGTGATATCGCGCATCGAGCGGGTCGCGTTGTAGTTCGGGTCGATATGCGCGACGCGGCGCTCGTAACCCATCGGCAGGACGAGCAGGGGTACGGATTCCGAATAGGCCTGGGCAATGCCGCCATAGGCGTTTTCCGTGCCCGGTCCGAGCTGCATGGCGAAGACGCCGATCGTCTTGCCGGAGCTCAACCGCGACATGGCGTCGGCCATATGCAGGCCGTGGCGTTCCTGGCGCACGATGATCGGGCGGATATCGCCCATGGCCGCGTGTTCGAGAACGTGGTTCACGGGGTAACCGCAAATGATCTCGATCCCCTCGCGCTTCAGGATTTCCACGATGGCGTCGGCAACTTTCATGGGTTTCTCCTCCCAGGAGACATGATCGATTAGGGGTGAGGTTGGAAATCCTTGGCCGTCCAGGCGCCGGCATGGCGCACGGTCGCGCGGCGGGCCTGTTCGGTGTTCAACAGCCCGCTCTGGCCGAGCGTGATGCGGTACTCCTCGATGAAGGCCTGCGCCATATGGGGGGCGCCATGGTCACCGAGAGCGGCAAGGCCGAGCATGAAGGCGCGGCCGGCAAAGGACGAATGGGCTCCGCAGGCGACCGCGCGTACCATGTCAACGCCGGAGACGACGCCGCTGTCGAACAGAACAGTGCCGCGCGTGCCGACCGTGCGGGCGATTTCCGGCAGGACGTCGATCGTTGCCGGCGCCGCATCGAACTGGCGGCCGCCATGGTTGGAGACGACCACGCCGTTCAAGCCGAGTTCGAGCGCCTTTTCGGCGTCGGCGGGATGCATGACGCCCTTGACCAGCATCGGTCCTGGCCATTTGTCGCGCAGGCGGACGATCTGCTCCCAGGGGAAGCCGCCGCCTATATATTTCTGCACAAAGGTGGAGGTGGTGACACGGTCCGGGGCGCCGGCAAACCCCGCCATGTTGGCGAAGGTCGGCATGCCCTTGCGTCTTAGCGCATCCAGCCAGAAGGGGGCGATCGCCGCCGCCATCATCGCCTTCGGCGTGAGCTTGAAAGGCATGGTGAGGCCATTCCTGAGATCGCGTGGCCGTTTTGCCCGAACCGGCACGTCCAGCGTCGCCACCAGAACCTTGGCGCCGGCCACGCGGGCGCGCTCGGCCATTTCGATACTATATTGATGGTTGTTCGGCGCCATCGGATAGAGCTGGAACCAGGTGACGTCAGGTGCCCATTCCACCACTTTCTCGATCGCCGCGCAGGCGAGCGTGCCGACCATGTAGGGGATGTTGTGGGCCTGGGCGGCCTTGGCGAAGCGCTCGGTCGCACCCGGCCACATCATGCCGTCGAAACCGATCGGCGAAATGCCGATCGGGGCGGCGTAACGATGGCCGAAAAGCTCGACCGAGGTATCGACCCTGGACACGTCGAGCCCGTAGCGCGGTACGACTTCGACCGCCTGCAGCGCCGTCCGGTTGCGATTGAGACCGGTTTCATCACCCGCGCCGCCCTGGAGGAACTCATAGGCAAAGCGTGGAATCCGCCACTTCGCCCGCTTCTCCAGGTCTGCGACCATAGGGTAGCGCCGGCGGAGCTCCGCCAGCGTTTCTATCGTCCTTGCGTCGCTCCCGGCTCCCCCCATGACCGACGCCCTTTAATAGGAAACCATAACTTCGAGCATGGCCTGCCGGCCGCTCCTGGTCGCGGCAAGCGCCCGCTGCAGCGCCGCCGGCAGGTCGGCACCCGTCTCGACGCGTTCGGCATGGGCGCCATGGGCACGGGCGACGGCGGCATAGTCCGGAGCCGGGTCGAGCGCGGTAATCGGCATGGTGTTGGCGGTCGCGGCGCTGCCGTCCGGATACATGTAGAGCGTCGAGCGGCGCACGGCGTTCCAGATGCCGTTGTTGAAGACGACGGTGAGCAGCGGCAGCTTCAGGGCGGTGGCCGTCTGGTGGCAGGCGACCGGGTTGGCGAACATGTAGGAACCGTCGCCGACGGTGGCGATCACCTGGCGGCTGCGGTCGCCGAGCTGGGCGCCGAGCGCCGCGGTCAGGCCGAAGCCGAGACCGCCCGAAAGCGGCGTCGAGAAGAAGGATTTCGGATGCTTGAACTCCATCACCGACGGGTCGATGCCGAGTTCGTTCACCAGCGTCGTCTTTTCGTCCATGATGTCGGAAATGCAGCGGCTGACATAGGCCGGTGTCATCGGCGAGCCGTTGCCCACGGCAGCGCGCCTGGCGGCGGCTTCGGCCTGGGCGGCCTTCACCTTGGCGCATTTTTCACGGCGTTCGGAGAAGGTTTCGGTTGCGGGCACGCGTTCGGCAAGCGCGGCGGCAAGAGCTGCGATCGTCTTGTTGATGCCGCCGGCAAGCGCGACGTCGATCGGGAAGCTGCGGATCGGCACGCGGCTATGCTGCGGGTCCGGGCCGATGGCGATGACCTTGGCGCCGGCAGCAAGCTCCGTATGGTCGGAGATCCACGGAACGGCGGCATTGATGACGACGACAACGTCGGCTTCCTTCAGGACCTGCGTCGAGTCGCGGCCGATCATCATCGGATGGTCGCTCGGCAGTGCCAGGCGCGTCGCCCACATTTCCACCGTCGGCAGCGCGAATTTTTCGACGAAGCCGGCGAGCGGTTCGAAATCGGTCCCGAGTTCCGGGCTCTGGCTGATGATCAACGGGTTCTTCGCCTTGGCGAGCAGCTCGGCCGCCTCGGCGACCAGTGCCGGATCGGCCGGGCCATAGGTGGTCGGCGAGACCGTCGACCGCTGGCCTGCCTCGATCTCGGCGCCTTCCGCCAGCGCCTCGCGCGGCAGGCTGAGATAGACCGGTCCGCGCGGCTCGCTCATGGCGATGCTTACGGCGCGGTCGATGACGATGCCGGCCTGTTCCGGATAGCGCAGTTCGTAATCCCACTTGACCACTTCACGGATCATGCCGCCCTGGTCGAACATTTCCTGGCCCCAATGGATCGGCGAGGAGCGCGAGCCGAAACGGCCATGTTCGGTGATCGGCGTACGGCCGGAGAACATCATGACCGGCACATTTTCGGAACGGGCGTTGATCAGGCCCATCACCGAATTCGCAAGGCCGACATTGACGTGGACGATGACGCCGGCGGGCTTCGCCGTCATCAGGTAATAGCCGTGCGCCATGCCCACCGCGACGCCCTCATGCGGGATGACGAGCGCTTCCGGCATTTTCAGGCCGGTTTCGGACTGGCGTGCGAATGCCTCGATGATCGACGGAAAGTCGGTGCCGCCATTGGCGAAGAGGACATCGATGCCGGCGGCCTTCATGTGGGTCAGCACAGCCTCGGCGGCAAATGTTCCGGTCGGTTTTTCGTATTTCATGCTGTATCCTCGTGGAAATTCTTGAAAACCCGCTGGGAACTCGTCCTCAGGCGATGCGACTGGGCGGATCAGCTTACGCTGACCGTTTTGGTGACCATGTAGGCCTCGACGCCTTCGATCCCGACTTCGCAACCGTGGCCGCTGTATTTGACCCCGCCGAACGGCGTTTCAGGCATGGAGATGTTGAAGGAATTGATGCCGACCATTCCCGCTTCAAGCGCGTCGGATAGCTTTGCGATCGTCTTGTGCGAATTGGAAAACGCATAGGCCGCGAGACCGTAGGGCAGTTCGTTCGCCTTGGTGACCGCATCGTCGAAATCCGAGAAACGGTTGAGCACGGCGACCGGGCCGAACGGCTCCTCGGTCATGATCCGCGCATCGCTCGGCACATCGGCGAGAACGGTCGGGGCGAAGTAGAAACCCTCGTTGTTGATGCGGTGGCCGCCAGTCAGAAGCTTCGCGCCCTTGGATGTGGCGTCCTGTACCAGCGCCTCGATCGCGTCGCGGCGGCGGCCGTGGACCAGCGGACCCATGCCGCTTGCCGGATCGAGCCCGTCGCCGACCTTGATCTTCGAGGCACGCTCGGCGAAGCCGGCGCAGAAGGCCTCGTAGGACTTGTCCTGCACGTAGAAGCGTGTCGGCGAGACGCAGACCTGGCCGCCGTTGCGGTATTTGCGCTGCACCGACATGTCGAGCGCGGCCGCCTGGTCGGCATCGTCGAAGACGAGCACCGGCGCATGGCCGCCGAGCTCCATCGTGGTGCGCTTCAGGCCCTCGGAGGCCAAGCGGATGAGGTGCTGGCCGACCGCGACGGAGCCGGTGAAGGAGATCTTGCGGATGACCGGCGAGGCAAGCAGGTGGCGCGAGATAAAATCGGGCACCCCGTAGACGACCGCGATGACGCCTGCGGGAACACCCGCATCGAGAAGGCATTGGGCGACGGCTGCAGCCGATGCCGGGGCCTCTTCGCCGGGCTTGTAGATCATCGTGCAGCCGGCGGCGAGCGCCGAGCCCATCTTGCGGGCGGCATTGCCGATGGGGAAATTCCAGGCCGAAAAGCCTGCGGTCGGGCCGACCGGTTCCTTGACCACCTGGAAGCGGGTTTCGCCGATGCGGCCCGGGATGACGCGGCCATAGGTGCGTCGGCCTTCCTCGGCGAACCACTCCATTTCCTCCGTGGCGAAATGGGTTTCCAGCCGCGCCTCGGCGATCGGTTTGCCCATTTCGAGGGTCGCAAGGGTAGCGATTTCCTCCTGCCGATCGTGCATCAGCTGGGCGGCACGTTTCAGGATACGGCCACGTTCGCGAGGGCTGGTGGCGCGCCACAACGGAAAGGCGCGCTTGGCGGCTTCCAGCGCCCCGTCGAGATCCTGCGCCGTCGCATGCGGTACGATGCCGATCGCCTTCTCGGTGGCCGGATTGATGATGGCTTGAGTCTTGCGGTCGCCATTCTCCAGCCAGACACCGTCGATCAGCAGCCGCGCGGAAACGTAGGCATCGGCCGAGGCGGCTGGATTGGTCGCAATGTTCATGTCTTTCCTCCAAGATTGTCAGCCGAATGCAACCGGCATCCATCAGCTGCGGGCTTTTCTCAAACCCGGGTCCCCCATTCCTCATCAAAGGGGATAAAGCAGGGACCCTGATATTGTCAATTCCGACATTTCACACCAGCTCAGATCGCAACCGTCCCGCCATCGATCGGGATCACCGCGCCGGTCATGAAACTCGAAGCCTTCGAAGACAAAAGAAGTGCAAGCCCCATGATCTCGTCGGTCTCGGCGATACGGCCGAGCGGCACGGTGTCGGCAAACGCCTTTTCTATCTCCGGTTCGCGGATGCGGCCGCCGGCGATATTGGTGCGGAAGGGACCGGGGGCGATGCCGTTGACCAGCACGTTATACGGCGCCAGCTCCCAGGAGGCCTGCCTGACCAGATTGACGACGGCGCCCTTGCTGGACGCATAGGCGTAACCGGTCATCGGATCGCCGCGCATGCCGGCGATCGAAGCGATCGCAACGATGCGGCCGCTTTTTTGCTTCTTCATATGCCTGGCGGCCGACTGGATGGCGACGAAGGTGGCGGTGAGGTTGACGTCAACCACCTTGTTCCACAACTCGTCGCTGACATTCTCGATGGCGCCGGCTTCGGTGCGGGAATTCGGCCCGCCGCTGATGCCGGCGTTGGCCACGAGGATGTCGAGATGGCCATGTTTTTCGGCGATGCCATCGATCGTATTGCGCAAGCTCGCGCTGTCGGAGACATCCACCTGGTGACTCTCGGCAGAAAAACCCTGGCCGTTCAGCCATTGATAGGCGGTGGCGAGCGTTTCCGCGTTGAGATCCAGCAGCGCGACATGCGCGCCATTGGCTGCCAGCGTCTTGGTGATCGCCAGACCGAGGCCGCTTGCCGCTCCGGTGACGATTGCCACCTGGCCCTTGAGATCGAACAGTTTTTCGGCTCGCATTTCCGCCTCCCTGCGACCCGGACGAGCATGATCCTCCCCGCCCAAGCGGAGCCTACTTTGTATGCAATTGCCGAAGATGCAAGTTAGAAATTTGCTATTATCAATCAAAATTTGACAGAGTCATATTGACCCGCCTGCCAAGGTTATACAGATTGCCCCTCATTCAGGTCTTTGGGGCGGGTGCCGGGGAGTGCTCGCCATCTGCGGGAAGCAGCGCTTGGGAGGGCGGGAAAACCGATGAGCTTTGCCGAAAGCTTTGAAACCATCAGCGGAACGAAGATCCGGATCATGCGGAAAGGGAAGGGCTCGCCGCTTCTTTTCCTGCACGGTGCGAGCGGAGCTTCGCACTGGTTGCCATTCATGGAACAACTTTCCGAGACCCATGCGGTGATTGTGCCGGAACACCCGGGATTTGGCGTATCCGACAATCCCGAATGGCTCGACAACATCTCGGATCTCGCCTTTTTCTATCTGGATTTCCTCGACCATCTCGGCCTGGACGGGGTGAACCTCGTCGGCACGTCGATCGGCGGCTGGCTGGCGGCCGAGATCGCCATTCGCAATGCGACGAAACTCGCCTCCCTTACCGTCGTGGCGCCGGCCGGCATCCGCGTGAAGGGCGTTCGCAAAGGCGATGTCTTCATGTGGAGCCCGGAGGAGACCGCCCGTAACCTCTTCCACGATCAGGCCTTTGCCGAAGCGATGCTGGCGGCTCCGCCGCCCTCCAAGGAAGCGATGGAAATCCTTCTGAGAAACAAGCTGACCTTCGCAAAGCTCGCCTGGGAACCGCGGTTCCTCAACCCGGATCTGCACAAGTGGCTGCATCGCATTCCGGTGCCGACGCTGATCGTCTGGGGCGACGACGACAAGGCGATGCCGGTCGGTTACGCTCCGGCGTGGCGCGACCTTATTGCGAACTCGCGGCTGGAGATCATCGAGAATTGCGGGCATGCGCCGCAGATCGAAAAGACGGACCGTTTCGTCGAACTGGTCAACGGCTTCATCGGGGAGGTTACGCGATGAAATTCTACTTCATGCACCTCATGCCCTATGCGGATCTCGATCTCTCCTATGACGAGATGCACAATTCCGCCTGGGTCACGTTGCCGAACACCTACTTCGACCCGAAGAAGGGCCACCAGCTCTACAACCGTTATCTGGACGAACTCGAATATGCGGACCAGCTAGGTTTCGACGGGATCTGCGTCAACGAGCACCATTCGAACGCCTACGGGTTGATGCCGATCCCCGGCGTCATGGCGGGCGCGCTCGCCCGCCGCACCAAGAACGTCAAGATCGCCATTCTCGGCCGCGCCCTGCCGCTCTTGAACAATCCGCTTACCGTCGCGGAAGAATTCGCGATGGTCGACAACATCACCGGCGGCCGCCTGATCGCCGGCATGGTGCGCGGCATCGGCGCCGAATACCATTCCTGGGGCGTCAACCCGGCCTTCAGCCATGAGCGGTTCCAGGAAGCCCACGACCTGATCCTGCAGGCCTGGACGCAACCTGGTCCGAGCGTGTTCGAAGGCAAGCACTACAATTTCGACTACGTGAACGTCTGGCCGCGAGTCTACCAGGACAGTCCGCATCCGCCGATCTGGATCCCAAGCCAGGGTTCCAGCGAGACGATCGAATGGGCCGCCCATCCGGACCGCAAATATACCTATCTGCAGACCTTCGCCTCGGTTTCGACCGTCGCCCGCTACATGAAAATGTATAAGGATGTTGCCGCCAGTTACGGCTACGAGGCGACCCCGGAGCAGCTCGGCTGGTCGCTCCCGCTCTATGTGGCCGAGACAGACGAGATCGCCCGCCGCGAAGCCAAGGAGCATATCGAAGCCTTCCTGCAGAAGTTCCTCCGCATGCCGATGGAAATGCTGCTGCCGCCCGGCTACACCTCGGTCAAGTCGATGGTGGGGGCGATGTCGGCCAAGGCCGGCCATGCGATGAAGCAGACGATCGACAGCGTCATCGAGGAAGGCAAGTTCATCTGCGGCAGCCCGGCGACGGTGCGCGAAAGACTGGAGGAGTACCAAAGCCAGATCGGCTTCGGTCATCTGCTCACGCTCCTGCAGTTCGGCACCTTGCCGGCGGAGCTGACCCGCAAGAACATGGAGATCTATTCCAAAGAGGTGATGCCCTATCTTCGCAGCGTAGCAGCCGGCAAAGCGGCTTGAGCGGGTATGGCGGTTTGATGATCTCCATAAGCCTCTCAAGCCTTTGGGCGTAGCCAGACCACCCAAGGTTCAGCTTGATGTGCGATCGCGAATGCCGTCATTGTTGCTCAGGACCGCACCATTGCACCCCCCAGTCGCCGCGGTCTTAGCGGCCGGCGCCCCAAAAAAAGCCGGCCGCTCCCCTGCGGGGCTATACCCCTTGTGCTAGGCCTTTTGGACGAATTGAGGACTGCGCATTGAGGAGTACAATGAAGTCATCCTAAGTCGAGCGTAGAAGAGGTTACGTCTTAGGATAGGCCCGCGCAGGGGGATAAGGCGCGGGCCTTCTTATTTTCCAGCCCAGCAATAAAAAACATGATGCGCTTTGCTTCATTCCGTGCATGTTCGCCACGGGTTGGGGCGAGACATGATTCCAGAAAACGACGACGCGCATTCGGATGATCTTCGAAATGAAGAGGATTGTTCGGAACTCACCGATGGCGAACTTGAAGAGTTTGCCTCTGTGTTGATCGAGGCACTGACATTTCCTCCGCAGCAGGCGACCGGAGACCCACCGGTCCCGTCGCGTCACGCATTCGGCCGTGACGGCGGCCGAGCTTGTGTTTTTCCTCCGCAGTCTGTGTTAGGAGGCATCGACACAAGACAATGAGACATGCCGATGCTTCCCTGGATACAGCTTGACCGCGCAACCATTCCCGGCGAGGGCGGCGAGCTGCGCCTGAAGCAGCGCGGGGCCGAATTCTCGATCATGCTGGGGTCGACGGAACTGATGAACAGCCGGCTCA
The DNA here is from genome assembly GCF_031455615.1 of Neorhizobium sp. 2083. Lineage (NCBI taxonomy): Bacteria > Pseudomonadati > Pseudomonadota > Alphaproteobacteria > Hyphomicrobiales > Rhizobiaceae > Neorhizobium > Neorhizobium sp. 2083. The sequence continues at coordinate 664,596 of NZ_JAVDTC010000003.1, forward strand.
GCGGTTCGGAAGAGGCGCTTGCGACGCTTTCTTGCGAGCGGATCGCCGGGCGCGGGAATGCCCGCATGCTAATCGGCGGACTCGGTATGGGTTTCACGTTGCGGGCAGCCTTGCAGGCCCTGCCGGACGATACCGGGGTGACGGTTGCGGAACTCGTGCCGGCCGTGGTCGATTGGGCGCGCGGACCGATGGCGGACCTTCATAAGGGGACGCTTGACGATGCGCGTGTCGAAATCCATGTCGGAGATGTCGGCGCATTGATCCGATCGCGGAAGGCCGCCTACGACGCTATCCTGCTCGATGTCGACAACGGCCCCGACGGGCTGACCCGCGCTTCCAACGACAGCCTCTATGACCATGCCGGGCTTCGCGCCGCCAAGGCTGCGCTGCGCGCGCGCGGCGTATTGGCCGTCTGGTCTTCGGCACCCGACGCCGCCTTTACGCGCAGATTGCGGGATGTGGGCTTTGCCGCCGAAGAGATCTATGTGCGGGCCAATGGCAAGCGCGGCGGCCGCCATGTCATCTGGATGGCGACCAACCGGTAAGCGGCCTATCGGCTGTCTTCATGCTCCAGCGAACCCGAAGCGGTCGGCAGCAGTGAGAAGAGGTGGGCGTTCATGGCGGCCTGAGCCCATTCCGGATTGCGGGCCTTCAGCGCCGCGAGGATTTCCCGGTGCTGGGCGTGGGTGCGTCGCGTGCGCACCTCGACCGGTTCGGAATAGCGGTTGAAGATCGAGGCCGGCAGTTCCAGCGACGAGGCAAGGATCTTTTCGAGCCGCGGGCTTTCGGCGGCGGCGGCGATCACCGCGTGAAATTCGGCGTTGAGTTTGTCGAAACCTTCCAGATGTTCGTTCCAGCCCAGTTCTTCGAACTGGGTCTCCATCACCCGCTCCAGCTCCTGCAAGCGTTGCAGGTCGGCTTCCGAAATGCGGGTAGCGGCGCGGCTGGTCGCATGGCCTTCGAGAATGGCGCGCAGCCGAAAGATTTCCACCGCGTCGTCCAGCGAAAAGTCCGCGACGATGCCCCGCCGATAACGTTCGAGCACCACGAGGCCCTCGGCGTTCAGCCGGTTCAAAGCCTCGCGGATCGGGGTGCGGGACACACCGATCGCCGTGGCGAGCTGATTCTCCAGAAGCTTGGCGCCGGAGCGCAGCTCACCGGTGAGGATCAGATGTCGGATGCGGTGATAGGCGGTTTCCACGGCGCTCTGCGTAGCCCCGTCCTTGGTGCCGTCCCTAGTTGTCTCGTTGGTCAAATCGCCACCTTCTCCTTACCTTTCATGATGATGCGGGAAAATATGACAATCGTCCATAGAGGGAGAGCTCCCAAAAGTGTATACCAGTCTGACGAAATGAGTTTGATCATAACGAATATTTCTTGACTTTTGTTCGAAAGGTATACAAATCTTCTTTCGGGATGCCTGACAGGCAATCGGCCTCGGCCGAGGGAGGAGACCTCATGACGCACAGCCACAAGCCCTATATCGTCGGTATCGGCGGCACCCAGCGCCCCGGCTCGAGCTCCGAACTCGCCCTGCGCCATTGCCTCGCCGCGGCCGAAAAAGCCGGCGCGGAGACCGACCTCATCTGCGGTCCGGCGCTTGAGCTGCCGCTCTTTGACCCGGGTGTTGCCCACCGCACGCCGGCCGCACTTCGTCTCCTTCAGGCGCTTCGCCGTGCCGACGGCATCGTGATCGCGACGCCGAGCTATCACGGCGGCATGTCCGGCATGATCAAGAATGCAATCGACTACACGGAAGACATGCGAGAGGACGCCCGTTCCTATTTCGACGGCCGCGCCGTCGGCTGCATCGTCTGCGCCGCCGGCGATCAGGCGCTCGGGGCGACGCTGATCGGCCTGCGCTCGGTCGTGCACGCGTTGCGGGGCTGGCCGACCCCTTATGCGGCGACCATTAAGTCCAACGAAAAGCCTTTCGCCGATGGCAAGCCGGCGCGCCGCGAGGTTGCACAGCCGCTCGAAATCGTGGCCTCGCAGGTGGTCAGATTCGCGGAAATGGCGATGGCAAGCCACATCGAAGACGGCGCGCCGCGTCTCGTCGCCAGCAACTGATCCAGTTTTCAACCGTCATCGTCGGATCCGTCTTTCCCTCATCCGGCGACGGTCCCAGCGGAGCTTTCCATGAAGTTCAACTTCTTTCACCTGATGCCTTATCCCGATTACGACAAGCTGCCGCATGAATGGCCGGTCAGCACGCACGGGATCGACAGCACCCGGATCCAGGCGCTGTACAACGAATATATCGACGAGATGGTCGATGCGGAAAACTACGGTTTCGACTGGGTGGGCTGCAACGAGCACCATTACAGCCCCTACGGCCTGATGTCGAACCCGAACCTGATCGCCGGGGCGCTTGCCCGCCAGACCAGCAAGGCCAAGATCGCCATCGTCGGCAACCTTCTGCCGCTGCTCAACCCGATCCGCGTCGCCGAAGAATATGCGATGATCGACGTCATGTCGGGCGGCCGACTGATCGCCGGTTTCCTGCGCGGCATCCCGCACGAATATATCGCCTACAACATCCCGCCGAGCGAATCCCGCAGCCGCCTGCGCGAGGCGACCGAGCTGATCATCAAGGCCTGGACCGAGGACGAACCCTTCGGCTGGGAAGGCGAGCATTACCAGTTCCCGGCCGTCTCCATCTGGCCGAAGCCGATCCAGAAGCCGCATCCGCGCATCCTGATGTCCGCTAGCAACGCGGAATCGGCGGAGTTCGTCGCCAAGATGCGTGCCATCATGGGTATCACGCTGATCCAGGACCTGAAGATCGCCGCCGGCGCCGTCGACTATTTCAAGAAGACCGCCCGTTCCTACGGCTGGGAGCCGACGCCCGACGACATCCTGGTCGGCCAGCAGATCTGCATCGCCGATACGGACGAGGAGGCCAGGCACCACATGGGAGCCGCCCAGACCTATTTTCACCAGACGCTGATGCGCCCGCAACGCTCCGCCCAGCAGCTCGTGCTCGGCCAGAGCCGTTATTACACCGAGGCCGATGCCGGCGAGAACTTCCAGAAGCGCCTCGCCACCCTGCGCGGCCGCACCGTCGAGGAACAGATCGAAGCGGGTTCGATCATCTGCGGCAGCCCGCAATCGGTCATCAAGCAGATCAAGCGCCTGCGCCAGGAACTCGATTGCGGCCTGCTGAACCTGACCATCAAGGTTGGCAATATGCCCGGCAGCGTCGTCCGTCGCGGCATGGAATTGTTCCGCGACCGCGTCGCCCCCGAAGTCGCCGGCCTGTAAGAGGAGTTTGATCCATGAGCTTTGAATTGAAGACGATCGAGCTTTCGCGGGGCAGGCTCTCCTACCATGTCGGCGGCACGGGTACCCCCGTCGTCTATCTGCATGCCGCCGGCGGGGTGATGCTGACCGAGCCGCTGAAGGCGCTGAAGGCCAGCCACACGGTCTATGCTCCGATCTGCCCGGGCTTCGACGGGACCGAGGGCAACGAAAGTCTGAAGACGGTGCAGGATTGGGTGGCCATGGTCGCCGAGTTCGCGGAAAAGCTGGTTGGCCCGCGTTTCGACGTGATCGGCTCTTCCTTCGGCAGCTGGTCGGCTTTGTGGCTCGCCGCCGAACATCCGAAAATGGTCGACCACCTGATCCTCGGCGTGCCGGCCGGTTTCCGTTTCGATGGCAAGGGTGGTCTGCCTGCCGATCCGGACGCGCGCTTCAAGGCCCTCTACGCCCATCCGCACAAGATCAAATCGGTGCCGAAGTCGCCTGACGTCATGGCCGCCAACGGAAAGACCTATGAGCGCCTCGCCAATGATGTTCAGGTTGACGAGGCGCTCAGTGCGCGCCTGCCGTCGATCGAGGCGGTCACGCTGATCCTGCTCGGTACCGAAGACAAGGTCGTGCCGGCGGAGGCAGGCGCGCACTTGAAGCGCAACATCCCGACCTCGCAGCGCGCCTTCATCTTCGACGCCGCCCATTCGATCGAGGTCGACCAGCCGGAACGCACGCTCCGCCTCTGGACCGACTTTTTGAAGCGCGGCCCCGGCTACGTACTCAATCAGGGGCCTGAGGCCGCCTGACGCCAATCCCTTCCCAGGGAAGCCTGGCCCGGACCTCGGTCCGGGCCTTTTTTCTTGGGGACGTTGCGCTTTTTCTCGCAAGGGCGGCAGGGTTTATCGGTCGTCGAAAAGGGAGGCTCCGAAGATCAATTTCCGTGAGTCATAATTTTCAACATTGACGGATTGTATGTGTCTATTATGAATTGGCTTGCGTTTCGCTTCGCGAGGGCCCAAGAGCTCCGGGCGGAATGCCGCCCTTCAAGAGTATCATCGAGGGCGCGCAAGGGAGGAATGGCATGATCGGCGAAGACGTCAGGCGCAAGGAAGACAACCGGTTGATCACCGGAAAGGGCCAGTATGCCGACGACCTCAAGTTCGAGAATACGGCCTATGCCGCCTTCGTCCGTTCGCCGCATGCCCATGCCATCATCCGCAGCATCGACACGTCGGCCGCCCGCGACATGCCGGGCGTGCTCGCCGTCCTGACCGGCGAGGATCTCGTTGCGGCTGGCATCGCGCCCATCCCGCATGCGATCGGCAGTTCGCAATTCGGCTCCGACATCCGCATCAAGAACCGGGACGGTTCCGAGCGCGCCCGCACCCACCATCAGGCGCTGCCGACCGACCGGGCCCGTTTCGTCGGCGAAGCGGTTGCTATGGTCGTTGCCGAAAGCACCAATCTTGCCAAGGATGCGGCGGAAGCGATCGAGATCGACTGGGAGGAACTGCCCTCCGTCGTGCGCGGCATCGACGCTCTCGAAGAGGACGCGCCGCAACTGTGGGATCACGTGCCCGGCAACAAGGCGATGGACGGCGAGGTCGGCGACAGGAACGGCACCGCGGCAGCCTTCGCCAAGGCCGCCCATGTCCTCGAATTCACCAGCTGGACGCAGCGCGTGACCGGCGTCCATATGGAACCGCGCTCCTCCGCGGCAGAATACGACGCCGAGACCGGCAAGTTCACCATTCATGCCTCCGGCGGCCATGGCGTCGTGATGATGCGCGAGCAGATCGCGGCATCGCTGGGCGTAGACATGGCTTATGTGCGTGTCGTGGCGCCTCGTGACGTCGGCGGCAATTTCGGCACCCGCAACGCCACCTATCCGGAATTCGTGCTGCTCCCCTATGCCGCCAAGCTGACCGGCCGGCCCGTAAAGCACCAGGCGGAGCGCATCGAGGCGTTCCTTTCCGACTTCCAGGGGCGCGACCTGCATGTTCAGGCCAAGCTTGCGCTCGACGAAGACGGCAGGTTCCTTGCCTTCCACTCGGTCAATACCAGCAATATCGGCGCCCACACCGTTTCCTATACGGCCCTCAACAAGGGCATCCAGCTGATGACCAGCCTCTACCGGGTGCCGGTCGCGCATGTGGAATTCCGTGCCGCCATGTCGAACACGGTGCCGACCATCCCCTATCGCAGCGCCGGCCGGCCGGAAGCCATGTACGTCATCGAGCGGATGATCGATCTCGCCGCCCGCAAGTTCGGTTTCGACAGGGTGGAGCTGCGCCGCATCAACATGATCCCCGATGAGGCTTCGCCCTATTCGAACCCGATGGGCGTCACCTACGACAACGGCGAATATATCGCGGCCATGGACAAGGTGCTCGACATGGCCGACTGGAAGAGCTTCGAGGCGCGCCGCGCCGAGGCCCGCAAACGCGGCATGTATCGCGGCATCGGCCTGTCCAACTATATCGAGGGTACCAGCGGCGTGCCGCGCGAGCGCGCCGAGATCACCATCGATCCGACCGCCGGAATCGTCGATGTCGTGATCGGCACCCAGAATACAGGACAGGGGCACGAGACGGCATTTGCCCAGCTCGTCGGCTCCTTCCTCGGCATTTCCCACGAGGTCGTGCAGATCCGCGCCAGCGATACGGATTTCGTCTCGGCCGGCGGCGGTTCCCATTCCGGACGGTCGCTGCGGTTCTCCTCGATCGTCATGCACAAGGCGACCGCCGAGATCATCGAGCGCGGCAGGAAGATCGCCGCCTTCATGCTGAATGTGATGCCGGAAGAGATCGACTTTACCGAGGGTCATTTTCGCGCCCGCGGGTCGAACGGCGTCGTCAGCCTGTTCGAGGCGGCTCAGGCCGCCGAAAACGACCTCGGCCTGCCGGACGAGCTGCAGGGCGTGCTCGCGGCGATTTCCGACGAGACCACACACGGACTTGCCTACCCTTATGGTGCGGCGGTCTGCGAGATCGAGATCGATCCGGAAACCGGCTTCTTCCACATCCCGCGTTATTCGACCGTCGATGACGTCGGCAAGGCGCTGAACCCGATGATCGTCGACGGCCAGACGCATGGCGGCATCGTCCAGGGTGCTGGCCAGGCGCTTTTCGAATGGTCGCATTACGACCGGCAGACCGGCCAGAACCTGTCGGCCACGTTCATGGACTACCAGGTGGCGCGTGCGTCCGATTTCCCGAGCTTCGACACCCATATCAGCGAGGTGCCGGCCAAAAGCCATCCGCTCGGTTTCCGTCCGGGCGGCGAGGGTGGTACGACACCGTCGCTCGGCGTGACGATCAACTCCATCACCGATGCGCTCGCCGATCTCGGCGTCACCCATATCGAAATGCCGGCAACGCCGTCCCGCATCTGGGAAGCGATCCAGGCGGCAAAAGCCAAGCAACAAGAGTGAGGAACAAGCCTTGTCCGAAGTCCTGATCAATACGCGGGGGAACGTCCTCGAGATCACTCTCAACCGTCCCGACAAGGGCAATGCGCTGACGCCCGAAATGGCGCAGGCGATCACCGCCGCGCTGAAATCTTTGTCGCCGGAAACGCGCGTCGTGCTGATACAGGCCAATGGTGCCGATTTCTGCACCGGCCGCAGCGCCGCGATGCCGGCCGCCGGTTCGCGCGTCACCGCGCTCGACCTGCGCAACGCGATCTCCGATCCGGTGCTCGATTTCTATGAGGTGCTGCGCGAGATCCCGGTTCCGTTTATCTCCGCAATCCGCGGCAAGGCCGCCGGCGTGGGCTGCGCCATCGCGGCTCTCGCGGACGTGGCGATCGCCGCCGAAAGCGCCACCTTCCAGGTGCCGGAGATGAACCACGACATCGCGCCGACCCTCGTCTTGAACGCGCTCGCCGACCGGGTTTCCCGCGCCACGCTCGCCCGCATGGTCTTCACCCGCGACGTGATCCCCGCGATCGAAGCAAAAATGCTTGGCATCGTCGGCATTACGATTGCAGACGCCGGTATCGATGCGGAAGTGGAGCGTGTTGTCGGCCAGCTCGAAAAGAACTCGGTCGCCACCATACGCGGCATCAAGGCCTTCCTCTCGATGAGCCCCGAAACCTCCTTCGCATCGCGCAAGGAGCTGGCGGCGCTGATCAACTGCGTGGCGACGGCAGAGAAATTCCGGTGAGACGGATCTGGGGCGGAATCGCTGCCCGCCGCGCCGTGGGCAACAAGAAATCAGGCGTGCTGCCGGATACTGTCGGGCGTTTTCCCCGTCCAGCTCCTGAAAGCCCGATAGAAGGAATTCGGCTCGTCGAAGCCGAGGAGGAATGAAATCTCCGAGGCCGGCAGGGCCGTCTTTTCCAGATAGTGGCGTGCCAGTGCTTCCCGCGTCTCCTTCAGGATCTGCTGGAAGCTCGTCCCCTCGGCTTCGATCCGGCGCTGGAGCGTGCGCTTGCTCACCGCCAGTTTGCTGGCGACGGCCTCCATGGTCGTCAGGCCGCTCGGGATGGCTTCGTGAAGCGCCGCCCGGACCCGTCTGGCGACGCTCACCGATGCGTCGAGATCCGCCAGTCGCTGGCGCAGGTCCGGCTCGAACGCCGCCCAGAGAGGCTCGTTCGACGTCAGGAACGGGCGAACCGCATCGGATTTTGTAAACCGGACCATATGACGGGGGCCGCGGCGGAGACGAGAGCCCAGGAATTCTTCATAGGGCCCGAGCTGCGGCGGCAGTTCCGTCGTCGTGACCTCGACCGGAGAGATCGACGCGCGCGTGCCGGTTCGGGCAAGAGTGACGCAAAAGAGCAGTTCCATTGTCACCAGCGACACCGGAGGGCGGAGCGGCCCGTCGAGCCAGACGAATTCGATGGTCAGCACGTCTCGCTCGTCGCGCACGTCCATCTGCATCGGGCCGATGAGCTTCTTGTATTTGGCGACGCGCTGGGCAGCCACAAGCAGATTGGGGCTGCAGAGGGCCGCGAACAGGGGCGGCGAGAAGGATTCGGCGCGCACGGCTTCGCAGACCCGAATGGGAAAAAGCGGGTCACCTTTTTCCTGCTCGGCACTGTCCCAGAGACGATAATAGGCCGCCGGCTCAAGCCGCACCGAAGGCTGGTGCAGCAAATCGTCCGGCAGGTCGGCACGGCGCAGCACATTCGCCGGCAAGACGCCGAGGTCCGCGAGCAATGTGCGCCAGGTCGTGTCGAGGGCGTAGGTGAGCGTCTGCATAAGGAACCTTAGAATCCAGCCGCGCCGGTTGTCCATCGCCCCGCGCACGGAATGGCGCGGAGCGATAGGAGGATTGTCAAAGCCCGAATTGCGCCTTCATGCCCCCAAAGAAGGTCGCATCGTCGGAAGCCGCCCGGCTTCCGAGAATCTGAACTGCGTCCGCGCCGGCCGCATAACGAAGGTGGTCGGTTCCGTCAGTGGCGGCGCCGTAGATCACCTCGGCCACGAGTTCAGGCTCGGAGGCATTCTCCATCATCGGGCCGAAGAAGCCGAACAGCGACTGTACGAGCGGCTGGTATTCGGCAAGACTCTCATCATTGCTCATGTCGAAAGAGCGGCCCCCGAAGTCGGTCCTGATGCCGCCCGGTTCGATGACCTTGACGGTGATGCCCAGCGGCGCGAGTTCGTATTGCATCGACTCCGACAGGCCTTCCACGGCGAATTTCGTGCCGTGATAGAGCGTGCCCAGCGGGAAGGCCATGCGGCCGCCGATCGACGAGATGTTGACGATGGTCCCGCTGCGATTGGCGCGGAAGTGAGGCAGCAAGGCCTGTGTCGTCGCCAGCAGGCCGAGGACGTTGACATCGAACTGGCGACGGATTTTTTCCAGAGGCGTCGCCTCGAGCGGACCATAGGCGCCATAACCCGCATTGTTCACCAGGGCGTCGATGCGCCCGAACCTGGCGATCCCCGCGTCAATTGCCGAGCGGATCGAGGATATGTCCTGAACGTCCAGACGGGTGACCAGCACGTTATCGAGCTTCGTGAGTTCGGCCTCCCGCTCGGGCGCCCGCATCGTCGCGATGACATTCCAGCCCTTCTCATGGAAGAGCTTGGCGGTGGCGCGCCCGAGGCCGCTGGACGTGCCGGTGATGAGGATGGTTTTGGTCATAGGTATTCTCCTTCGTGTTGATGAACACGAAGGTATGGACAGACGGCGCTGCCCGCACTGGCGAGAGATGCCAATCGACTATCGGATCGCGCCAAGCCGCTGCGTCAGAGCGCCAACCCATCGGTGACCAACGGAGCCAGCGCCTCCGTGGCGGCCGGCGAGATCGGCACGATTGCCCGCGCATCGAGATCGAACACGACAGCGACCGACTGCATCGTGCCGAACACCCGGCCGCTGAACGGGTCGACCATCCAGAAGATCAGCGACATGACCCGCTGGTCGGTCTTCTGCAGCCCGCCCCAGATCTCGAAACAGTCGCCGACGCGCGGGGTTTCGCCATAGAGGATGCGGAATTCCAGCACCGCTCCGCCGACCTTGCCGGGCGGTGTTTCGGCATGTTTGCTGACGAGTTCGCGGATCGGCCCGGTGAGCTGCTTTACCCCGCCGCCGACGGCGCCGATGAATTTCTGCGGGCCGAGCCGGTTGAAGGCGTCGCAGGCCTCCCGTTCGATCAGGCTCATCGCGGTGCGTTTCAGGTCAAGCGAAATGGCCCGGTCGCGGGAAGCGCTGATCGTCACCGGTTCGTCGCTGGCGCCGCGGGCGAGAGCTTCCTTGGGCGCCGCGACCAGCGCAGCGGAAACCTTTTCGCGGAAAGCTGCCGGCCAGGGACAGGGCGTCTTGAGGTCGGCCGTCTCCAAATGGGTCAGCCGCACCCGGAAGGTGGCGGCCAGCTGGCCGGAATGGCTGTTGTACAGCATCAGCACTGCAAACGCGGTCGTTTCGCCGACATCGAGGAAGCCGGCGGTCATATGCAGCGACGTGCCCGCATGGGCTTCGCGATGAAAGCGGATGTGGTGCTCGTTATAGGCGATCGTGGTGGCCGACGTCGGCGAGAGCAGGCCGGGGAGGCCGTTGAAGCCGAAGAGTACCGCCAGGCCCTCGTTGGCACGGGCGACATAATACTGGGTGTTCCAGTGGGCGTTCTCGTCCACTTCCCACTGGCGTACGCTGCCGCGCCAGACCTCGATCATCGGGGTTTCGATCATTTCGGCCCGTGGCTCTGTCACGCAGGCTCCTCCTTGAGAACGATACGTCCCTTGACGGCCCCCTTGGACAGCCGGCTCATCGCGTCATTGATCGATGATTTCGGCACGGCCTCGTAGGGGATGGTGTCGAGTTTTCCGCTTTTTGCGAGTTCCACCAGATCGCGCAGTTCCTGCAGCGTGCCGGTAATGCTGCCGATCAGGCTCAAGCCTCCCTGCGCCATGCGCATGGTCGGGACCGTCAGCTGGCCGCCGAACATGCCGACCATGATGATGCGGCCGCCCCGCGCCAGCGCCGGGAAGGAAAAGGCCGCCGTCTGGCTGTTGTTGACGAAATCGATGATGGTGCGCACCGGCCGGCCCACCGCATCGACGAGGTTTTTCGTCACGTCCTCGCCGGTCGCAAGCACGGTTTTGTGGGCGCCGGCATCCGTGGCGATCTTCAGCTTCTCTTCCGAGACGTCGGCGACGACGATGTTTTGGTGCCCGAGCGCCTTGAGGATGACGATGCCGCTGAGGCCCAGCCCGCCGGCACCCACCACGACGATCGCCTCGTCGGGCGCGACCGGCATGGCTTTCCTGATCGCCGAATAGGCGGTGAGGCCCGAACAGGCATAGGTCGCGGCAAGCGCCGGATCGAGATCGCCGATGTCGATGAGATAGCGGCTGTGCGGCACCACGACATGGCTGCCGAAACCGCCGGGCCTGCGCATGCCGAGCGGCCGGCCCTGCATGCAGAGATTTTCCTGGCCCGCGCGGCAGGCTTCGCATTCGCCGCAACCAAGCCAAGGATAGACGAGCCTGACATCGCCGATCTCGACGCCGGTGACGTCCGGGCCGATGGCGGTAACGGTGCCGAGGATTTCATGGCCAAGGGTGAGCGGGTGCTTCATGCCGATGCTGTCGATCGACACCTTTTTGTCGCCCATGTCGAAAACGCCCTTCCACAGGGTCAGGTCCGAATGGCAGAGGCCGCAATGGGACACCGAAACCACGACTTCGCTCCCCGTTGGCTGCGGGTTTGCCTCCTCGACCTCCCGCAACACTTCCGACGCCTCGAATACCTTCCATGACCGCATGATACCGCTCCTCCCAGATGCATGGAAAGACGTATCAGGTCGCCTGTTATGTGGCAATCGGGGAAATGGTGGTTGAGTTGGGGGATGTGGGCCGTTACCTGAAATTGGCGGGCGGCGGCCCCAGGCACTGCCGTCTTCCTCGGGCTTGACCCGAGGATCCACCGCCGCGTCTGCGGCGAAGAGACCCTTTTCGCGCGAAGGACTTCGCGTGGATGGATCCTCGGGTCGAGCCCACTGGTGTCCGGTTTAACCTGCGGTGATTGGCAGTGATAATTGTCTGGGATCTGCTTTGGTGCTTGCGGACGGTCTTCGCAGGGCCCCGATGGCCCTGCGATGCATGATGTTAAGGCGCACGAGCCTTGAGAATGCGAGCGGCTGAGCGATGTCTTTCTGGGCTGCCTGGGCCATTCGCAGCAGCAGATAGGCGATGAGCGCGACGAAGACCTGGATGCGTACGGCATTCTCCGACGTCCCGAGAAAGTGCCGGATCTTCAGGTTCTGCTTGATCCATTTGAAGAAGAGTTCGATCTGCCAGCGCTGCTTGTAAAGGTTGGCGATCTCGACTGCCGGCGCGTCGAGGTCGTTGGTGACGAGGCGGATGACCTTGCCGGTCCTGATGCGGACGGCGATCTCGCGCACCGGGTCCTTAAAGGGGTTTTGGCGGGAACCGGCAAGCCTTTGCGGCAGGAGCCCGATCCTGTCGAAGACAATGCCCGCAGCCTCGTCGGCTGGCTGTTCGGCTATCGTGGCGACGAGCGTATTGGTCTTCAGCCTGGTAACGAAACGGGCGCTCTTTCTATCGATCTCGGCCCACCAGGCAAAATCGTAATAGGCAAGATCAAAGACATAGGTGACGCCCGCAGCAATGTCGATCGCCCTGGCCGGGATGATGTCGTTCGTCCTCTGACCGGTCATCGTCATGGCGAGTGGCGCGTCGGCGTGCGGATCGTAGCAGACATGCAGTTTGATGGCCCGCTTGCCACCAACCATGTCGGCCCAGCCGCCATACAGCGAGGAGACCTGGACGCGTGTGGCGTCCAATATGCGCATCGTATCGCCGATATGACGGCGTATGTTTCGACTGGCACGGGCAGCCATGACGGAGAACAGATCGGCAAACAGGGCTGCCGGGCGCTTGGCATTGGCGTCCGCCAGCGTGGCACGGGCCACACTGCGAGCGCCCAGATGATAAAGCTTCGCCTCGTGGCTGAGCAAGCCGGCTTCGATCTCGCGCAGGCTGGCAGCGCCCGACAGCTGGCCAAAAAGCAGTGCCAGGAACTGCGACTTCGCCGTCAGCCGCCGCACCCGGCGGTCAGCCTGATGCTTGTCCACAAGACGGTCGAACACCGCCCAGGGAATATGCTGTTGAAGCTGGTGAAAAACGCTATTCTCATGCCGCATGACATTGATCTCCTATTCGTGTCCACAACGCCGCGAAACGTCTGGAAGCGAATAGAATCAATGTCATGCAACCTGTCCAGATAGTTTAACCGGACAGCAGTGGGTCGAGCCCGAGGATGACGACGGAGAGGTAGGATGACCGCCGAGAGGTTCGACTAGCTCTCATTATGGATAGGAGAACTGAGGCAGCAGGGCGCCTCGTTCCTACGCAGCCATGGGGCCGCTACTCCGCCTTCTCCTGGCCCTCGATCGCGACCTCTGCCCCGGCGATCGCCTTGTCCAGCAGCTCCAGAAATGTCTGCCGTTCCTCCACGGAGAGAAACCGCAGCAGATCCGCCTCGTGCTGCGGCATCGAGCTTTCCACCAGCGCCGCAGCCTCGAGCCCGGCCCTGGTAAGCCGCAGTTCGTAGACGCGGCCGTCATCGGCAGCGCGGTCGCGTTCGACGAGTTTCTGGGCGATGAGAGGGGTGAGCGTCTGGACCAGTGTCGGCGGCTCGATGCGCAGCCGCCGGGCGAGCGCGATCTGGCTGATGCCGGGGTAACGGCGGATCAGCAGCAGCACGCCACCCTGTACAGGCGTGACCGCAAGCGAGCGGACCCTGAACCAGTTCTGCCAATGGCTGCCGAACAGCGACTGCAGGCGGCGGATGCGGATGCCGACAACACCGTCGAGAAGGACGGTACGGCCATCCTCCCCCTCAGGCGTATTCGGTTCCGAACTCATTTCCTGTCCCAGTTGCCATAGACCTTCACGTCCATCGACCCGATGCCCTGGAACGTCCCATGCAACACGTCACCGGGGGCGATCGGGGCGACGCCTTCCGGCGTGCCGGTCATGATGATGTCGCCCGGATAGAGCGTATAGGCCTTGCTGGCAAATTCGATCAGCTTCTGGACGTTGAAGATCAGCATGTTGGTGTTCGACTTCTGGCGGCTCTCGCCGCCGATCGTCAGTTCGAAGTCGAGATTGTTCGGATTCGGGATCTCGTCCGCGGTCACCACATAGGGGCCGAGCACGCTGAACGTATCGAGCGACTTGCGGTAGCTGCGCTCTTCCGGGCCGCGGATGGTGATGTCATAGCAGATCGCATAACCGGCGACGTAATCCAGCGCATCCGCCTCCGAGACGCGAAAAGCCTTTTTGCCGATGATGACGGCGAGTTCGATCTCGTGGTCGGTGCGGCGGTCGGCCCAGTCGACGACAACGCCTTCCGAGGGGCCGATCAGCGAGCTTACCGCCTTCAGGAACACACCGGCCTCGGCGATCGGCTTGATCTTCATGCCGTGATGCAGCTGGTCGCTGTCCAGTACTTCGTCGAGATGGAGCCGGTAGTTGACAGGCGCGCCGACGATCTTGCCGGGATTGGCGATCGGGCTCAGAAGCGCGACATCTGACAGCGGCTTCGACGGCGCGGTCTTGGCCATCTCTTCCATCACCGGCCGCAGCTCGGCGAAATGCGCCATGAACTGGTCGCCATGCGGGAAGGGGTAACGATAGTTCGGCAGGCGATCGAGGACGGCGGTGACATCCTTCACCTGATCGCCGACGACCACGCCGAGACGATTATCGTCGTAGCGGCAAAAACGCATGAGTTCTCTCCCTGATCCTGGTGTTCGCTCAGACGCGGGTGCGGTCTTCGCGGAAGTAACCGAGCTTCTCCTGGGCCACGCGGTCGGAGAAGCAGAATACGACGACATCCTCATTCGCCTTGAACGAGCGCCACGACCAGCCGGGCACAACGATCACGTCCTTCGGTCCGAAGTCGAAGGTTTTCGCGCCTATGGTGATGGTGCCCGTGCCTTCGGCAATGCACATGACGATATGGTCCGTGGAGCGGATCTTTGCCGTTTCCATGCCCTTCGGGAAATGGCTGAGCCAGGCGGACATGGTCGGCATCGTCCAGCCACCGTCGAGCGGATTGGCATAACGCAGCGTGGTGCCAATATGGGCATCGACCGCTTCGCCGCGCGAGGCTCGATAAAGCGCCTCGCGGCTGCGCTCATAGGGATAGTTGAAGATCGGCGTCGTCTGGCCATAGGGGTTCGTGCCGCCGATCGGCAGCATGCCGGAGCCGAAACGGGCAAGCGCGTCACCCTCCGGCCGAAGGAGTTCCTGTTCGGTGTCGTTGGAATCCTCGCGGAACACGGCTTCGAAGAAAGCGATCATCGGCACGTCGAGACCGTCCAGCCAGGCGGCCGGGTCGGTGCCGTCATTGCCGTGGTCATGCCAGGCCCAGACGGGAGTGATGACGAAATCGCCAAACGCCATGCGGGTGCGCTCGCCTCCGACAGTCGTATAGGCGCCCGAACCTTCCAGCATGAAGCGCAGAGCAGAAGGCGTATGGCGGTGGGCGGGCGCCACCTCGCCCGGCATGATGATCTGGATGCCGGCATAGAGCGTGGATGTGGCGCGCGACTGGGCCGGGAAGGCCGGATTTTCGAGGATCAGCACCCGGCGCTCGGCCTCTTCGGCGGTCAGCAGGCTGCCGGATTCGAGGATCAGCGGGCGGATGTCGTCGTAACGCCAGCGATGCGGCTGCGCCTTGGAAGTCGGCTCCGGCGGAAGCATGCCCTTCATCACTTCCCAGAGAGGTGCCATGTTGTGAGGCTTGATCCGGGCGTAGAACTCATCACGTTTCGCAACGGTGGCTGCATCGACCTCGCGCATGAAATCCTCCTCCTTGGCTCCTCCAGCCGGAGATCGTAAGGTATACTAATTATTTTGATGGCGTCAATTGTTTGGCAGGCGTCGAAGGAAACTGGTTTTCCCTCCGGGAGGTCAGCAACGCAGCCACCCTGGGGTCTTCAGGGGAAGGAGAGGGACAGGTGATCTTAAATCTCCTCCCTTGTGGAGCGGGACCGGCAGGCGGGAGGGGTTTTCTTGCAGAGAATGAAGTTTCCCGCCTTAATTGATTACCGCCCCGCGGCGCTCTTCGCCCGCGTCGGCTTCGGTGCCACAGGCGGCGTATCGTCGTCCTCTCTCTTCGTCCCCCGGCCCGGCGCCCCGAGCCGTTCGGAAAGCCGATGCGCGGCGGCCAGCAGAGCTTCGATAGTCGGTTTCTTGCGGGGGCCGGCGAGCTGTTTGTCCGAGCCGAGCACGGTCATGGTCGCGACGATCCGGCCACTATAGTCGAAGACGGGTGCGGCGATGGCCGCGAAACTTGAGTTGATGCTGTTGACGGTCATCGCATGCCCCTGCTTGCGCACGGTCTCGATGATGGTCTGGATGTCCTTGGCGGTTGTGATGCGTGGCGCAAGCGAGGCCTTGTCGTCCGCCGCATCTCGCTTGGCTGCGGCGATCTCGTCCTGGCGCACCGCCATGGTCTCGCTCTCGTCGAGATAGCTGAGGAAGACCTGACCGGTCGCCGAGGTCAGAAGCGGGAGCACGTAGCCGAGGCGCACGGCAAGCGAGCCCTGCCGCTCGCCATCCACCTTGGAGACGATGCCCGGGCCGCGATCGCCCCAGAGGGAAAGATAGGTGGCGAAACCGGCGGTGCGCTGCAGTGCTGCGAGTTCCTCACGCGCGAATTCGACCACATCGAGCTGGCGGATAGCCGACAGGCCGAGTTGGATCGCGAAACGGCCAAGCCCGTAATGGCCTGTGACCGGATCCTGGAAGGCGACGCCCTCCTTGACGAAACTGACGAGATAGAGATGCGCCTTGCTGGGCGGCATGCCGGCTGCGGCGGCGATATCGCGCAGCGGCAGCGGGCCGTTGGCCGCTTCCATCGCGCGGATGACCTGGAAGCCGACCTCGATCGACTGAATGCGGCGCTGGGTCCACTCCTCCGGCGCCTTGGCCTTATCTGACGGCATCCTAAATCCCCTGTGTTCCCAGACAATTATATTTATATTTGCAGCAGGTCGAGCCTACTTTAAGCGTAGTTTTCCACAGCCCGGAAGGCGGCGGCGAGGTCGTTCGCGTCGAGCATCCGCTCCTGATTGACCAGGAAGGGGCTTTTTGCGCATCGGGCGGCAAGCCTGTCGATCGCCGCCTCGCCGGCTTCCGGCAGACCGAGCGCAGAAAGCCGGCGCGGCATGCCGATCTCGTCATAGAAGGAAAACAGCGTCTCGAGTTCGTCTTCCGAGCGGCCCTCGGCGAGGGCCTGCACCAGTGTGCCATAGGCGGCATGTTCGCCATGCAGGGAGTGTTTCCGAACCGGCTCGATCGCACCGAGTTCGGTCGCAACGGCATGGGCGATGGAGAGACCGGTATTTTCGAACGCGACGGCGCTGAGCCAGAGGATCGCTTCGACGACGGCTTCGAGATCCGGTGTCACGTCCCCGGTGCCAGCCACCCGCATGGCGCCCGGCGCGTGTTCGAGCAGCATGCGGTAGCAGATATCGCCGAGCATCACACCTGTCTTCAATGGCCGCGTGCCCTGCTTTGAGAGGCCGGTGCCCTTCCAGGCGCCTTCCGTCTCGAATTTCGCCGTCAGCGCATCGCCGATGCCGCCGAGCAGCAGCCGGGCAGGGGCCTTTGCGATGATCGCCGTATCGACGATCACGAAGGCGGGGTTCTCGTCCATCTGCTCGACAGCGATCATCGTGTGCTGGTCGTCGTAGATGACGATGCCGCGGGTCGACGGCGCATCCGTGGAGGCGACCGTCGGCACGCTGACGAAGGGCAGGCCGGTGCGGCGCGAGACACCCTTGGCGACATCCAGAGTGCGACCGCCGCCGATGCCGACCACCACTTCACCGCCCTTGGCGCGCGCCAGTTCGGCCAATCGGTCCATTTCCTTGTGGGTGACGTCCGCATCGAAGGGGATGACGGTCGGTGAAATGTCCTGCCGGCTCAGCGTCTCGACCAGATCCCTTTCGACAAGGGGAAGCACGGCCGAATCGCAGATCGCCACGACCGAACGGCCGAGCGTCGCTGCCTTTTCTCCAAGCTGGCTGAGGGCTCCCGGGCCTTGAATATAGAAGGCCGGCGCCCGGAATATACGTGTCATGCCTCCCCCCGGACCGCGATACGCCGAATGCCGTACAACATTATCAAAGAAATGGCGATTTGCTAAGGTCGTATGGACAGGGAAGAGGGAGGCTTTACGGCCTGGAAATCAGACGAGATCGGAGAGATAGGTGTTTTCCGCCCGCGACTGGAGGTAGGCGGCGGGATCGACCTCGGCGATGATCAGGGCCTCGCCCTCGGCGGGCGCTTCCGCAACCAGCTTGCCGTCCGGCGCCGCAATCCTGGACAAGCCGGCATAGGAAAACAGGCCGTCGGCGCCGCTGTGATTGATATAGGCGACAAAAACCTGATTCTCGAAAGCACGGACCTTGATCATGTGCTCGGCGATGAAGGCCCCGGACCAGCCGGTCGGAAGCGCCGTCGGCACGACCACGAGATCGGCGCCGCCCTTCGCCAGCTGCCGGACGTTTTCCGGAAACTCGACATCGTAGCAGATCAGGAAACCGATCCTCATGCCGCCGAGCGTCACCAGAACCTGGCGACGGTCCTCTTGACGAAACCATTTCCGCTCATAGGGACCGTAGAGATTGCATTTGCGGTAGACCGCCGTCTGGCCCCTGCCGTCGGTGAAGAAGGCGCTGTTGAAGGTGTTTTCGAAGGCCTTTTCGGCAAAACCTGCGACGATCGCCAGACCATGTTTCGCGGCGATCTCCGACAGTCGGTCAGTTACCGGGCCGTGCGCAGGTGTGGCGAGATCGGGAAACTTTTCCGCCGCGCCATAACCGGTCAGCGCCAGTTCCGGGGCGATCAACAGAGCGGCGCCCTTGGCAACGGCCTGTTCGGCTGCCGCTTCGATCTTGGCGAGATTGGCCTCGACGTCACCGACGACGGGCTGCATCTGGAAACCGGCGATCTTCATGGGCTTATTCCCTTAACGCTCGTCCGACATGGCTCCGAGCAATTTCGGCAGGTCGCCGAAGCGAGCAACGAGACCGAAGACGACCGCCGCGATCACCAGGAACAGTACCGTCACCGCGGCCATGGTCGGCGTATAGCCGTAGCGCAACGCGTTGAAGATCTTGATCGGCAGGGTTTCCATGGTGAAGCCGACGGTCATGTAGGCAACGATATATTCGTTCAGCGACAGAACGAAGGCGAAGGCGTAACCGGAAACGAGATAGGGCAGGATCAGCGGCAGCACGACGGTGCGGAACACCACCCGGTCGTCGGCGCCCATGGTGGCGGCCGCTTCCACCAGTGAGCGGTCGATCGCCGAAAAGCCGAGCGACAGGGTCACCAGCGGCAGGGTGACGAAGAAGATGCCGTGGCTGATCACCGCCGTCCAGGCCTGGCCGTAGAAGCCGGTCGTCGCCCAGAAGGTGAGAAGCCCGAGCGCCGTGATCACCGGCGGCAGGGTGAAGGGTGCCACGCCGAGAAGCTGAAAAATGTTCGCCCAGGGCGCGATGCGCCGCCACAAAAACCAGGCGAGCGGCAGGGCGATCAGCAGGGCCAGCAAGGCCGAGGAGGCGGCAAGCGTCAGCGAGGCGATCAGCGCGTTGCGCCATTCGGCATTGGTGAAAATCTGGCCGTACCAGGAGAGCGAGAAACCCTGCGGCGGGAAGGCGAGCGTCTGGCGCGCATTGATCGAGACGCCGGCGACGACGATCAGCGGCAAAGCCAGGAACAGGCCAACGACGACAAAGAACAGGCGGCGTAATGCGGTCATTTTGCTTGCCTCTGCTGTCCGGCATAAAGCGCCAGGCCCACCAGCGCCAGCGACACCAGCACGAGGAAAACGGCCATGGCGGCTGCGAACGGCATGTTCGACTGGTAGATCGCCTGGTCGGTGATCAGCACCGAGAGCGTCCAGTGCTGCGGCCTGCCGAGAAGCTGCGGCAGCAGGTAGGAGCCGAGCGCGAAGATGAACACCATGATCAGCGTCGCCAGGATGGTGTTGCGCAGGGCCGGCACGACGACGGTGAAGAAGGCCTTGACCGGCGAAGCGCCGAGCGTGCGCGCCGCTTCCGTCAGCGTCGGGTCGAGGCGCACCAGCGCCGGATAGAGGACGAGCACCGTGTAGGGGAAGGCCTGGTAGGTCATGGCGGTCATGACCGCGCCGAAACTTGGGGTCAGCGCCTGGGCCTGCGCCATCAACCCCAGCCAGACGAACAGGTTGGTGATGCCGGCGGTGCGGGAAAACAGCGTCGACCAGGCAAAGCCGATCATCACTTCCGACAGCGACAGGATGGAGAGCAATGCCACCAGCCAGACGATCTGGATCTTTCGCGCCGAGCGGGAGAGCAGGTAGGTGAAGGGAATGCCGATCACCACGCAGGCGACGGCGACCGCGACGGCCAGAAACAGCGAGAAGCCCAGAACCTTGCCGAAGAACAGGCTGAGGAAACGGGCGTAATTGTCGAAGACGAAGGCGGGCGTATAAAAGCCGCCCTGTTGCCGCTGAAAGAAGGATACGGCGATCATCGTGGCGAATGGCACCACGAAGAACACGGTCAGCATGCCCGCCGGGAAGAAAAGCGGACCGTAATGGGCAAGACGCTGCGGCGGTTCGCGTCTCATCTGGCGAGCACCACGCTGGTGGCTGGATCAAGCCGGATGCCGACACTCTGGCCGACCGAGACATCCGGCCGATTGCGCGGGGAGCACACTGCGATCACCTGAGTGCCGCCCGCCTCCACGAAGGTTTCAATGGCGCCGCCCAGATCGCGGATGAAGGTGACGGTGCCGGAAATCGCGCCATGGCCGGGGGCGGTCAGTTGCACATCTTCCGGCCGCACCGACAGCGTGCCTTTTGCAGCGCCAGCGGGGAGCGCGATACCCTCGACCACTTCGCCGAGCACGCTGGCGCGGCCGGCGCCGTCGGGAACGACCGGCAGGAGGTTGGTCTGGCCGATGAAATCGGCGACGAAACTGTCGGCCGGGCGACGGTAGATATCGACCGGCGGGGCCGCCTGGCGGATTTCGCCGCCGTTCATGACGACGACCGTATCGGCCATGGTCATCGCCTCCCGCTGGTCATGGGTGACGACGATGGTGGTGATGCCGAGCCGCTGCTGCAATTGGCGCAGTTCCACCTGCATCGCCTCGCGCAGTTTCGCGTCGAGCGCCGAAAGCGGCTCGTCGAGCAGGAAAAGCTTTGGCGAGATCGCAAGCGCGCGGGCGATCGCCACGCGCTGCCGCTGGCCGCCGGAGAGCTTTGCCACGGAGCGGTCTGCGAAACCCGGCAGGTGGATCATCGCCAGCAGTTCATCAACACGCTTCTTCTGCACGTCTTTCGCAACACCGCGGATGCGCAACGAGTAGGCGATGTTCTCGCCGACCGTCAGATGCGGGAAAAGCGCCAGCGACTGGAAGACCATGCCGAGGTCGCGCTTGTGGGTCGGCACCTTCGTGATATCGGCGCCGGCGAGCTCGATCGAACCGCCGGTCGGCAGGTCGAGGCCGGCAATCATCCGCATCAGCGTGGTCTTGCCGCAGCCGGAAGGGCCGAGCAGGCAGACGAATGTGCCGTCGGGCACCGACAGACTCACGTCGTTGACGGCGGTAAAGGTGCCGAACTGCTTCGTCACGTGGCTGAGGTTCAATCCGGACATTCGGTCTCCGCGCTTCTCTGGCGGGGCTAGTGCCCCTCATCCGGCTGCCCCCACCTTCTCCCCGCTCGCGGGGAGAAGGAATATGCCGCACTGTCTCGGTTATCGCAAACTTGGCGTTGGGCACGTCCCCTTTCCCCGCGAGCGGGGAGAGGGTTAGGGTGAGGGGCAGCCTTTGAACGCCAATCTACGATCAACCCGCGATCATCTCCGTCCACTTCTGGTTCAGGAAGTCGGACTTGGTCTGGTAGAGATCGTAGCGCGGAATGATCGGATCGATGTCCGAGGAGACCGAAGCGAATTCTTCCGCTGTGAGGTCGAGCAGGTCACGCTTGACGGTCGGCGAGGTGCCGACCTTGCGCGACAGGGTCGCCTGGATCGCCGGCTGGCACATGTAGTTGATGAACGTATGCGCTTCCTCGGTCTTCTTCGAAGCGCGCGACAGCGCCCAGCAGCCGGAGTCTTGGATGCCGCCTTCCTTCGGGAAGGTCGAGCGCACCGGGCTGCCCTGCGAGGCAGCAAGGCCGGTGACGTCGTGATAATACTGGCCCATCGGGATTTCGCCGGACTTCAGCGCCTGTTCGAACTGTGCTTCGTCACGGTACCAGAGGCGGACGTTCGGCTTTACTTCGGAGAGCTTTTCGAGCGCCTTGATGATGCCTTCCTCGGTGTCGAGCGCCTTGGTGCCGCCCATGAAGGTCTTCGCCGTCACTTCGAGCAGGAAGGAGTTGGAGACCAGCGCCAAAAGACCGAGCTTGTCGGCATTCGCCTTGTCCCAAAGAGCGGCCCAGGAGGTCGGGGCCTCCTTGTAGACCTGCGTATTGGTCACCAGCGTGATGTACCAGGAAACGGCGCCGATGCCGGCGACCTTGCCGTCTGGATACTTGTTGACGAAACGCTCGATGAGGTTCTTGGAGTTCGGGATCTTGCCGAGATCGAGCGGCGCCCAGAGGTTGGTCGACTGGCCCTTCAGCATCGCGACCTGCGACATCATCGAGATGTCGGCCGGAGCGGCACCCGCCTTGGCGGCCTGTTCGAGCTGCACCAGCCAGGCTTCGCCGGTCGGCTCGGCGACGGATTCGATGGCGATGCCCGTCGCCTTGGTGAAGTCCGGGAAGATGTTCTTATCGAACGAATCCTTGAAGAAGCCGCCATAGACGCCGACCTTGAGCGACTTGTCCTGGGCGCGCAGCACCGAGGGCATGGCCAGCATGGAAGCGCCCGCCAGGCCGGCGCCGAGCACGCTCCGGCGGCCGAGTTTGGCGTTCAGAATGTCACGCATGATTTTCTCCTTTGTTTTTTTGGGCCCGCCGGTGCTTCGCCGGCTGGCGCGTTCCCTTGTTGTCTGCAGTTTATGTCAGTCGCGGCCCTTCACGGAAGGGCTGAAGACCATCAGGCTCAAAATTTCGAACAATATCTGGGCGCCCGCATGGGCGGTGTTGTTGGTCGCGTCATATTGCGGCGCGACCTCGACCACGTCGCCGCCAACGATGTTGATGCCCTTGAGGCCGCGGATCAGTTCGAGGACTTCACGGGTGGTGAGTCCGCCGATCTCCGGCGTGCCGGTACCGGGTGCAAAACTCGGATCGAGGCTGTCGATATCGAAGGAGACATAGGTCGGGCCGTCGCCGACGATCTTCTTCGCCTTTTCGATGATAGCCGGAATGCCCATGCCGGTCACTTCCTCCGCATGGATGACGGTCATGCCGGATTCGTAGGAGAACTCCCAGAGATATTCGGCCGCGCCACGGATGCCGATCTGGATTGTACGGGTCGGGTCGAGCACACCGTCCAGGACCGCGTTGCGGAACGGCCCGCCATGGTGGAACTTGGTCTCGTCGAAAAAGCCGCTCGTGTCGCAATGGGCGTCGATATGGATCATACCGACCGGCCGCTTCTTGCCGACCGCCTTCAGGATCGGATGGGTGATCGAGTGGTCGCCGCCGACCGAAAGCGGCAGCACGCCTGCATCGACGATCTGGCCCACGCGCTTTTCGATGTCGTCATGGCTCATTTCCAGCCGGTAGCGGCTGCGGAAGGCCACGTCGCCGATATCGGCCACCCGCAGTTCATGGGTTGGCGCGCATTCCATCACATGATTGTAGGGGCCGACGCGCTCGATGGCGCGCAATGCCCGCGGCCCGAAGCGCGAACCCGGCCGGTTGGTAACGCCGAGATCCATCGGCATGCCGATCATCGCCACCTGCAGGTCGCCGAAATCCGGGTTTTCCGCGGGGAGCGGCCTGTAGGGCGCATCGAGGAGCGTCGGAATTCCGGCGTAGGGTGCAACGCGGGTGCCGGATTTGTCGAAGATCTTCTCGCCGACCTTCTTGAATTTCGGATCGAAGATCTCGCCGCCGGGGCTGTCGAGATATTTTGCGCGCAGTTCGCCGAGCTTCTTCGCGTCGAATGTCATGACCGCCTCACCTGTCTGCAGAACTGCTTACATGCAGCCTAATTTTTGTTCCGCCGGGGCTTCCCGCCCTTGTTTTCATCATTATCCGTCAGGTGCGGGTGGAAAAGCAATTGAGATTGTTCTAGCTGTCATTGTGAGAAAAACTCACACTTAAGATCAATCCAACGATCGATCTGGGGACCAAGATGACCAACCGCCTGCCACCCCTCAACCCGTTGCGCGCCTTCGAGGCGACGGCCCGCCGCGGCTCGGTTTCGGCGGCGGCACGGGAGCTCAACGTCACCCATGGCGCCGTCAGCCACCAGATCAAGGCGCTCGAGGGGTCGCTGAAGGTCTCTCTGTTCGAGCGGGGCGCCAAACGACTAAAGCTCACCTCGGAGGGTGCACTCCTCCTGCCCGCAGTCAGCCAGGCCTTCGGCGAGATCGCCGCCGCGACCGCGCAGATGAAACGGCCGGCGACGTCAGGTGAACTGTCGATCACCTGCGTGCCGGCTCTACTCTCTTTCTGGATCGTGCCGCGCCTCAATTCCTTCACCGAGCAGTTTCCGGACGTGCGGCTGAAGCTTTCCGCTTCCAACGATCCCGCCGTGCTGCATTCCTCGGATGTCGATGTCGCCGTCCTTTATGGCGACGGTAACTGGCCGGATGCCTGGACGCGGCTCTGGAGCAACCTGCAGCTCTTTCCGGTGGCGAGCCCCACTCTGCTCAACAGCCGGCCGCTGCGCTCGGTGCGCGACCTGGAAGACCATATCCTCCTGCATGGCGATGCGGACGGGCGCGAATGGAACACCTGGCTTTCCGCAGCGGACGCCGTCGACCTGCCGCGCCGGCAACAATATTTCATGGGCGACGCCCGGTTTTCGACGGAGGCGGCGCTGCACGGGCAGGGAATAGCGCTCGGCGACACGATCACAGCCAGCAAGCTAATCGCCCGCGGCGAACTGGTCGTGCCCTTCGACCTCAGCGTTCCGGCCAACGACGCCTTTTACGTCGCCTGCCGTGCGGCCATGCGTTCGGCGCCGATCGTGCGGGTGTTCATCGACTGGCTGTTTGCCTCGCTGGAGGCCGATCAGCTGGCTGAACCGCATACTTCCGCCCGCACCCTGTTGCGCAGCCGCCGCGCCTGATATTTGTCGTCACATCCATTATGCCGGCGACACGAGAACGATGGTTTACCTCGCCGGAGAACCCGGTTAAGCGGTTCTAAAACTTGCTCCTGTTGCTCATCTATTGATTTTCACAGAGTGTCCGATGCTTCGCCGTTTCTTCGCCTATTATCGTCCCTATCGCGGTCTGTTCATCCTCGATTTCGGCTGCGCGATCGTATCCGGCGTGCTCGAACTCGGCTTTCCGATGGCGGTGAAGCTGTTCGTCGACCGGCTGCTGCTCAGCCAGGAATGGCTGCTGATCCTGCTCGCCTCGGCAGCACTTCTGGTCATCTATGCGATCAATACCGGCCTGATGGCGGTCGTCACCTATTGGGGCCACATGCTTGGCATCAATATCGAGACGGATATGCGCCGCGCCGCCTTCAACCACCTGCAGAAACTTTCGTTCAGCTATTTCGACAACCAGAAGACCGGTCATATCGTCGGTCGGCTCACCAAGGACCTGGAAGAGATCGGCGAAGTCGCCCATCACGGGCCGGAGGATCTGTTCATCGCCATCATGACCTTCATCGGGGCGCTTGCCCTGATGTTCTCGGTCAACTGGCAGCTGGCGCTGATCACCGCCGTCGTCGTTCCGCTGACGGCCTGGGTCACTAGCCATTTCGGCGGTCGCATGACCCACAACTTCCGCCGGCTGTTCCAGCGCGTTGGGGATTTCAACGCCCGTATCGAGGAGAATGTCGGCGGCATCCGCGTCGTACAGGCCTTCGCCAACGAAAGCCACGAACGCAAGCTTTTCGAACAGGACAACCAGAACTACCGGCGCGTCAAGCTCGAGGCCTACAAGCTGATGGCGGCCAGCAGTTCGCTGAGCTACATGAGCATGCGGCTGACCCAGATGGTGGTAATGATCGCCGGTGCCTATTTCGTGCTTTCGGGCGCCCTGACCGCCGGCGGGTTCATCGGCTTCCTGCTTCTGGTCGGCGTGTTCTTCCGCCCCGTGGAGAAGATCAACTCGGTGATCGAGACCTATCCGAAGGGCATTGCCGGTTTCCGCCGCTTCACCGAACTGATCGACACGGAGCCGGATATTGCCGACGCGCCCGACGCGATCGATGTCGATCACCTCAAGGGCGAGATCGCCTATGAGAACGTCTCGTTCGGTTACAGCCCGGACAAGCCCGTGCTCCAAAACGTCAACCTCTCGATCCGTGCCGGCGAGACGATCGCTTTCGTCGGCCCCTCGGGTGCCGGCAAGACGACGATCTGTTCGCTCCTGCCGCGTTTCTACGAGATCGGTGGCGGGAACATCACCATCGACGGCATCGATATCCGCCGGATGACAAAGGTATCGCTGCGCCAGCAGATCGGCATCGTCCAGCAGGACGTCTTCCTGTTCGGCGGCACGATCCGCGAAAACATCGCCTACGGTCGTCTCGGAGCAAGCGAAGCCGATATTCTCGAGGCGGCACGCCGTGCCCGGCTGGAGGAAATGCTTGCCGGCCTGCCGGAAGGTCTCGATACGGTGATCGGCGAGCGCGGCGTCAAGCTGTCGGGTGGCCAGAAGCAGCGCGTCGCGATCGCCCGCATGTTCCTGAAGAACCCGCCGATCCTGATCCTGGACGAGGCGACCTCGGCGCTCGATACGGAGACGGAGCGCGCCATCCAGCGCTCGCTCGCCGAACTCTCGCAGGGCCGCACCACCCTGATCATCGCCCACCGTCTCGCCACCATAAAGGGCGCCGATCGAATCGTCGTCATCGACGGGCACGGCATCCTCGAACAAGGTACCCACCAGGACCTGATCGCCAGGCGCGGCGCCTATACCCGGCTGCACGCGGCGCAGGTGGGGATGATGTGATAATATCTGCCGACTGATTCACGGCCGCCGGACCGCATGGAAACCTCACTTTATCTTCCCGTCAAAACCTTTCTCGAAAGCTTCGGATACGAGGTGAAGGGGGAGGTCGGCGGTTGCGATCTGGTGGGGCTGAGCGAAGCGGATCCGCCGGTCGTCGTCATCTGCGAACTCAAGCTGACCTTCAATCTCGAACTGATCCTGCAGGCGGTGGACAGGGCAGGGGTTTCGGACGAGGTCTGGATCGCCGCCCGGGTTTCGGCAAGGGGGAGAGGGCGCGAGGCGGACAGGCGATATCGCGATCTCTGCCGCCGGCTCGGGATCGGCATGCTCGGCGTTTCGGATCAGGGAGAGGTGAGCGTTCTGGTCAGTTCCGTCTCGCCGATGCCGCGCACCAATCCGAAGCGGCGGACCCGGCTTGTCAAGGAACATCGCAAGCGGCGCGGCGATCCGGCCGTCGGCGGCAGCACCAAGATCCCCGTCATGACCGCCTACCGCCAGCAGGCGCTCGCCTGCGCTTCGGCGCTTGCTGGCGGGCCGCTTCGTCCGCGCGATCTGAAAGAGGCGGCAGCCACCGCCGGCGCGATATTGCGGGCAAACTATTACGGCTGGTTCGAGCGTATCGACAAGGGTGTCTATGGGCTGACCGATATCGGACGGCAAGCACTGCAGCGTTGGCCGCAGGCAGCGCCGGACGAGACCGTGCCAGCTCAGCCGGTTGATCCGGGCGAATAATCGAACCCGACGGGCGAAGTAGCCCCGGGTGATTTTTCAATGAAAAAGCCGCCTGCGCGAAGAGCAGGCGGCTTTTTGTCTCTATCTCGAGCGCAGGGCTTACGGCTGCGTGCCGGTGCCGCCGGTTGCGCCTCCAGCCGGCGGAGCTGCCGGGGTGGCGTTGTTGGCCGGCGGTGCTGCCGGGGTCATCGGAGCCGGAGACGACTTCGAATTGTCGGTTACCGGCGGATTGGTCGAAGACGTGGTCTGCGGGTCGGTCGAGGAACCACCCATCTGTGACCAAACGAATGCGCCGACCAGAATGACGGCGATCACGGCTACCCACGGCACCCACGAAGAGCTGCTACTGCTGCGGACTTCCGTTGCCCGGAGGTCCGGATCACGGGTCTCGAACTTTCTGTCATTGGGATCAAAAGTCATGATTGCTTCCTCCTTCTGCAGGCGGACAATGCCTCGATGCGCGTTTGGTTCCCGATTTCGTGAACGGCGGAGCCGATCTGTGCCGGATTAACGCGCAAATCTTTTGGCGCCCGCGACGCAGGCAACTACCGCAAGCGTCGCTGCGAACATGCCGAGGCTGACCTTTTCTCCCAGGAGTGCGGCGGCCAGCGTGAGGCTGAAAAAGGGTTGGAGAAGCTGCAGCTGGCCCACCCCGGCAATGCCGCCGAGTGCCAAGCCGCGATACCAGAAGACGAAGCCGATCAGCATGCTGAACAGCGAGACATAGGCAAGGCCAAACCAGGACGTGCTGCCGAGATCAGGAAGCAAGGACGGACGGACGGCGATCGACAGGGTGAGCATGACGGGCAGGGAGAGCACCAGCGCCCAGGAGATGACCTGCCAGCCGCCAAGCCTGCGCGACAGGCGCGCCCCTTCGGCATAGCCGAGCCCGCAGGCGACGATCGCCCCCAGCATCAGCAGATCGCCGACCGAGGAAGCAGCCTCTTCCTGAAACAGCGCGAAGCCGGCAACGATCGCACTGCCGACGCAGGAGAAGAACCAGAAGACGGGCCTCGGACGCTCTCCGCCCCGGATTACTCCAAAGATCGCCGTCGCAAGCGGCAGGAGGCCAACAAATACGACCGAGTGCGCAGAAGTGATGTGCTTCAGCGCAAGGGCCGTCAGCAGCGGAAAGCCGATGACGACGCCGAGCGAGACGACCGCAAGCGGCAGAAGGTCGGGCCGGGCCGGACGCTTTTCGCGAAACGCCAGCAGCAGGCAGAGTGCCAAGAGGCCGGCGATCGTGGCGCGGGCCACCGTCAGGAACAGCGGATCGAAATCCGCAACGGCAATGCGGGTGGCGGGAAGCGATCCACTGAAGATCAAAATGCCAACGAAGCCGTTGATCCAGCCGCTTGCCGTATTGTTCATCGAAAACCTCCTGCATGTCCGGGCATTCCCTTGGACGATGGTCCGCGCGCATTGCTTGGGAATTTATCTCCTATCGGCTGGAAGCCATGGCGGCGCCAGAGACAATGGAGTACAATTTCGAGAAACTGTTATGGTCCAGGGAGCGGTACGGTGGATGCAAGAGCGGATCGGAAGGGCGGCGGCCAGCGCATCGGGATGGTCATGGCCGAGATTCGCGGCCGCATCGCGGGGCGCGGGCTGGTACCCGGCGCCCGGCTGCCTTCGGTACGAGCCTTCGCCAAGGCGATGCATGTCTCTGCTTCGACGGTGGTGGAGGCCTATGAGCGGCTGGCGGCCGAGGGGTTGATCCGCTCGCGGCCAGGGTCCGGCTTCTACGTGTCGAGCCCGCTGGCGCCGCTATCGCTTTCCGAGATCGGCCCGAAGCTGGACCGGGCAGTCGATCCGTTCTGGGTGTCGCGCCAGGCACTGCAGGATGGCGACATCCTGAAGCCGGGCTGTGGCTGGCTGCCGTCCTCCTGGATGCCGGAGACGGCGATCCGGCGCGCCCTGCGCAGCCTGTCGCGCGGCGAAGGCCGGAACCTTTCGGACTACGGCACGCCGCTCGGTTCGCCGCAACTGCGGCAACTGCTCTCCCGCCGCATGGGCGAGCGCGGCATATCCGCGGGGCCGGACCAGATCATCCTTTCCGATTCCGGCACCCAGGCGATCGACCTTCTCTGCCGTTTCCTGATCGAGCCCGGAGACGCGGTTCTGGTCGACGATCCCTGTTATTTCAATTTTCACGCCCTGCTGCGCGCCCATCGGGCAAAAGTCATCGGCGTGCCCATGACCCAGGTCGGGCCGGATATCGAGGCTTTCGGCCGCGCGCTGGAGGAGCACAGGCCGCGGCTCTACATCACCAATTCGGGGATCCACAATCCGACCGGGGCGACGCTCTCCCCCGTCGTGGCGCACCGGCTTCTGAAACTTGCCGACCGCGCCGGCCTGACGATCATCGAGGACGATATCTTCGCCGATCTGGAACATGAGCCGGCGCCCCGGCTTGCCGCCTTCGACGGGCTGGACCGCGTGGTGCATATCGGCAGTTTTTCGAAGACGCTGTCGGCCTCGGTGCGCTGCGGTTTCATCGCCGCCAAACCGGAATGGATCGAAGGTCTGGTCGACCTGCAGATCGCCACCAATTTCGGAACCGGGCGGCTGTCGTCCGAACTTGTCCTCACGCTTTTGACCGACGGCAGCTACCGCAAACACCTGGAAGAACTGCGCGTCCGCCTCTCGCGGACGATGGAGGCGACCACGATGCGGCTTGCATGGCTCGGCATCACGCCCTGGCTGCAGCCGCGGGCCGGCATGTTTCTCTGGTGCCGCCTGCCGGACGGGATAGAGGCGGCGGATGTGGCACGCGCCTGCCTTGCCGACAATATCGTGCTCGCCCCCGGCAACGTCTTCAGCCAGTCCGAAGAGGCCGGGCGTTTCCTGCGTTTCAACGTCGCACAGTCGCAGGACCCACGGATCTTTCAGAGCCTCGAAAGGGCGCTCGGCCGTTTGCTTTAATTACGGGTCGACGGCTGTCGATCGAGCTTTGTCGCCGGAAATGAAGGTTGCGGAAATGCTCCGCTCGCTCAGTTCTGCGCCAGGGTCGTGCGCGGCCCGATCCAGTTGTGCCACTGCTCTTCCGAACCGTGGAACACGTTGAGGTCGATCTTGCCTTCGACGCCGTGCGACAGGCCGGAGCCGGAATATTGCCAGAACAGCCACTTGCGGCCCGGGTAGACCTTGGAAGGATGCTGGGCGACGGCGCGCAGCCAGAAGGGATAGTTGAGGAGCTCGCCCGAGAGGTTGTCCTCGTAGAAGTCCGGCGCCGTGTAAATGATGGGTCGCTGGCCGTAAAAGCGCTCCAGCTTGTCCATGAAGACCTGCATCTTTTCCAGCACGCGGGCGCGGGAGAGTTTCGCCTTGCAGTTCGATTCGCCGTTCCATTCGACGTCGATGACCGGCGGCAGCGCGTCCGGATCGCGCGGCACGTTGCGGATGAACCAGTCAGCCTGTTCGCCGGCGGTGCGGCACCAATAGAAGAAGTGGTAGGCGCCCCGCTTGATGCCGGCCTCCTTGGCCCGGCGCCAATTGGTCTTGAACATCGGGTCGAGATGGTCGCCACCATCGGTCGCCTTGATATAGGCGAAGTTGGCGCCCTGGGTCCGGAGCTTCGGCCAGTCGATATCGCCCTGCCAGCGGGACACGTCAACGCCGTGCACCGCATAGCTTCTCGGCGAGACCCTGCCGAAATTGATCGGCTTGGCGTCCCGGAACTGGCGGCTGTAGATCTGCATGCGCCCTCTGCGGGGCGTCGTCCCCAGTTCAGGCCTGTCAGGCATCAGCATGGCGACCGGCCGTTCGGCGGGAAGTGGCATGCCGACGGTCGTTTCCCGCACGAAGGCTTGCGGCTCCGGCATGGGGCCGGTCCAGGCGATATCCTGCTGTGGCGGTGCCTGCCGCTGGTGCGAGGGCGGCAGGGATGTCTGCGGTTGGCTGATCCGCGAGGTCTTGCCGATGCCGACCGACGGGACGGGGGCGGCGGGCAGATCGACGGAGCCCGTCTTTTCCTGCGTCGCGACGCCGGCTGCCAATTCTTC
Organism: Neorhizobium sp. 2083; assembly: GCF_031455615.1. Lineage (NCBI taxonomy): Bacteria > Pseudomonadati > Pseudomonadota > Alphaproteobacteria > Hyphomicrobiales > Rhizobiaceae > Neorhizobium > Neorhizobium sp. 2083. The sequence goes on from NZ_JAVDTC010000003.1 coordinate 696,114, forward strand.
AGGGCCGGATGTCGAAGCGCAGCCCGCCAAGGCGAAGCAGGTGACGAGGAGTGCTGGTACAGCCGAAAAACGCATTTGAGAACCCGTACGCAAAACAACAAAGACGGCTGCCCCTTGCCGTCGAGAACCCCTGAGCGGAATCGCTAACGGAAAATTACCAAAAAATGCTGAATCCAATCTTTACGCGGCGTGATGTTCTGAAATCAGTCGCGCGGCGTGATCAATCGTGCCGGATTTCCGACAACCGTGGCGCCCGGCGGCACGTCTCGCGTCACCACCGAGCCAGCCCCGATGATCGCCCCGTCGCCGATCGTGACGCCGCCGAGGACGATTGCCCCGCCACCCACCCAGACATCGGCGCCGATGCTGATCGGGCGGGCAATTTCCAGGCCCTTGGCGCGCAGCACGGGGTCGCGGTGGTGATCCGCGCAATAAAGCTGCACGCCCGGCCCCAGCATCGAGCGAGCGCCGATCCTGACCGGCGCGGTATCGAGTATGGTGCAGCCGGCATTCAGGTAGACGCCTTGTCCGAGAAAGACATTGAAGCCGTAAGCGCAGTGGAAGGGCGCCTCCAGAAAGGCTTCGGATACGGCGCCGAACAGCGCGCGCAGTTGGGGCGACGTCGCGCCGCGCTCCGTGGGCGGCATGGTGTTCTGGGAATGGACGGCAATCCGAGCCGTGTCGCGGAGCGCATCGAGTTCTGGATCGAGGCAGCAATACCATTCGCCGGCCGCCATCTTTTCGCGCTCGCTTGCCATCTTTCCTCCTCTTCAATTATTCGCTGGCATTTCAACGTTTGGCCCCGGCCTTGATCCGCGCCGTTTCGCGCCGGGCAACACTTTCTGCCGGCCACATCGCCTTGGAACTGTAATAGTTCTCGAAGACATTGGCCCCTTCGGGCAGGCCCACCCAGGCAACTTTCGAGCGGGTGAAGATATGCACGTCCGGCGAAAATTCCGCGCGCCTTTCCAGCGTCTGGACCCGAACGAACAGCATCCATCCGCGCCGGCCGTAGTCGCTCCACAGCGCCGTCTGGCACTCTGGGCATCGGTAGATGTCGTGAGGCAGGCCGCTGTCGGTATTCATGGCCACCGCGACCGGCTCTCCCTCGACGATTTCCACCCGGTCGGTTTCGATCAGGGCATTGATGGCGAATGCGCCGCCTGTCTGCCGTTGGCAATCGGTGCAATGGCAGCAATGGATGAACATCGGCCGTCCATGCATGCGATAGCGGACCTTGCCGCAGAAGCAGCCGCCCTCGAATATCTCGCTCATCTTCCGCCCGGGCTCCCTCACGGTTACTTACCTCGTATATGAAATATTGCTCAATCCTCCCGCAATGCAAAATGAAGAAGACGAGATCGACATGTTCTGCTTTAACTCCGGCAGTAACGATGTGAGCAGGATCAACGCATGACCAAAGAGCGGATTGGTATCGTCGGCCTCGGCCGGATGGGCAGCGCCATGGCGGGACGCCTGGCAGCCCAGGGCTTTGCCGTCACGGGATGGACCCGCAGCGGCCTTTCCGCGGACAAGGCTGCTGCCCTTGGGATTGCCGCCTCGCTCGATCTGGCGGCGCTTCTCGAAGCCTCGGATATCGTCATTCTGGCCCTGCTCGACGACGAAGCCGTGCGCGCGACGCTCCATGAGCTCGCCGCCGCCGATCCGGCTGGCAAGCTCGTCGTCGACACCAGTACGGTCAGTCCCGAGACGCTGCGCGCCCACGAAAGCACGATGGCCGAAGCGGGTGCCGCCCTGCTCGATGCGCCGATTTCTGGCGGACCGGAAATGCTCCTGTCCGGCACAGTCGGTTTTTATATCGGCGGCGCGGAGAAGGATTTTCGGCGCTTCCTGCCGGTCGCAGAGGTTCTTTCCAACCGCATCCATCACGTCGGCAAGCTGGGCGACGGCGCATCCGCAAAGCTCGTCAACAATATGATGCTGATGGGTCTGTGGCAGATCATGAAGGAGGCCATCGAACTTGGCGGCAAGGCCGGGCTCGGGCGCGACAAGATGATCGAGATCCTGTCGGGCAGTCCGGCTGCGAGCCCGGCCATGCGGTCGCGGCTTCCGGTGGTTCTTGGCGAGACGGAGGCGGTCGGGTTTCCGGTCTCCGGCGTGTTGAAGGACATGGGCGTGGTCCTCGAACTCGCGGGGCATCTCGGCGTTGCCACGCCTGCCATCGAAGCGGCGCGTGCGAGCTTCAGGAATGCCGCGGCACTTGGTTACGGCGAGGCCGATCTTGGCACCGTGGTGCGGCTGGCGCTTGAGGGAAAAGGCTGAACCCGGGAGCGGCCCAGCCTTCTCGAAACTTAGAACGTGCGACCGAGGCGGGCGTCTACCGAGTGGCTGTTGCCGCCGCGTACCGCGAAAAACAGGAAGATCGCCGCCCAGAGAATGGATTTCTCCGCGCCGGCGAGACCCTGGTTCTGTGCGATGCCGTGGAAATAGACGGTGACCAGCAGAACGATCATTGCCGCGAAGGAGGCGGGGCGGGTGAAGAGGCCGATGGCGACGAGAATGCCGCCGAAGAACTCCGTGGCCGAGAGCAGAGGCGACCAGAAGACGCCCGGATAGAAACCGAGGCTTTCGACCATGCCGACCGCGCCGAAGGGATTAGTGATCTTGCCGAAACCATGCGTGACCAGCAATACGCCGGCCACGACGCGCAAGACCGTCTCGACGATCTCGTGGGTGGAGGTGTAGACAGGGGCGAGCGCCGGAATGATCAGGCGGGAGCGGGTGGTGGATTGAAGAGCCATGGAACCTCTTTTCGATGAAAACGATGCGACCATCGTCGCTGCAGCTCCAAATTGACGTTCACGCCATGTCTGTCGAGATGCGTGCGTTCAAAAACTTGACCGTTCCGGTTGACATTATTGTGAGACCGAATTGACCCGGGCCGAAGGCAAAACATGATGGAAAAACCGCGCATTACGATTCTTTACTGCACCCAGTGCAACTGGCTGCTGCGCGCCGGATGGATGGCGCAGGAGCTGCTGCAGACTTTCGGCGATGCGCTGGGCGAGGTGGCGCTGATTCCCGGTACCGGCGGCAATTTCGAGATCCAGGTGAACGAGACGCTCATCTGGGAGCGCAAGCGCGACGGCGGTTTTCCCGGCCCGAAGGAGCTGAAACAACGGGTACGCGACGTGATCGATCCGGATCGCGACCTTGGCCACGTGGACCGCAAGGCGCCCGAAAACGGTGAGGGCTAAGGTTCGCTCGCAAGCGATCCATGAAGGTTTTTTTGCGACTGACACGGAAACTTCAAAAAGCCAGTTGACAGGGGAAGGTCACACCCGTACATGGCTCTCCGTCGCCCAGATGGCGGAATTGGTAGACGCGCAGGTTTCAGGTACCTGTGCCGCGAGGCGTGGAGGTTCGAGTCCTCTTCTGGGCACCATTCCATTTTCAAGCATTGATTATGCTTGGTTTTTCCGAAATTGTCTCGTTTTGCGTAAGCGGGACAATTTCGCTTCGGCTTATTCCAATCTTAATTTAGGGACGGCGCCGGTGGTTTCTCCATCAGGCATGAAACGTGAGTTTTCTTGCCCTCGTTTTCCTGCCTTCTCAGCATGAAAAACAGTTCCTTCCGTCTAACGCCTGTGGGAACGGGCATGCCCGTCGCGGCCAGGCAAGGCTCCCGAATCGTGGACGTCTCGGCAAGTCGCCCTAGGTAGGGCGACAACACCGGAGGCCCGATCATGGATTACATCTATGCGCCCGTCCTCGTTGGCGGATCGATTCTTCTTGGAATTGCCCTCATCTATTTTGCACTGAGGTAGAGTGTCGTTTGGCAGCCGCCTAGTCCCGATGAGGCAAGCGGGATCGCGTGTACCGCCGGCGAAGGAAAGCGTGAAATTTTTCTCGTGATTCTCTTGAATCCGAAAATCTCAAAAACCAAATCGATCGTTGCCAGCTGCTCAAGAAGAGCTGGCCTTGCTGGAAGCGCCGATTTTCGGCGCGTCCGTACCCATGTTGCTTCAAGGAGGATATGGCTATGGCAACATCTTACGACTATGCACCGCTGTTCCGGTCCAGCATCGGCTTCGACCGGGTCTTCAACCTCTTGGAAAACGCCCAGCGCGCCCGGTCCATCAGCGACTGGCCGCCTTACGATATCGTCAAGACCGGTGACGACAGCTACCGGATCTCGATCGCGGTCGCGGGCTTTACGCAAGACGATCTCGAGATCACCTTCCAGTCCAATCTGCTGACCGTCAGCGGCAAGAAACAGGAAGGTCCTGCGGACGGTTACCTGCATCGTGGCATTGCCGGCCGGCCTTTCGAACATCGATTCGAACTTGCCGACCACGTCCGGGTCGAAGGCGCCGATCTGAGCAACGGTCTTTTGTCGATCGATCTCGTCCGTGAGATCCCGGAGGCCCTGAAACCGCGGAAAATATCAATCCAGAACACCCCCGCTTTGACATCGGCTGCTCCGGCGCAGATCGAAGCGCAGAAGGCGGCCTGATAGCAGGATACCGGAGGGCGCCGTCGCAGCGGCGCCCTTCAACATAGCGGGTTGGAAAGGAGAGAATGATGAAACCCGACATGTTCAGACAGCCTGTTTGCATTCTTGTGGGCCTTGGATTCCCGGCGCAGATCCGCAGCGTTGCGGACGCCTACAGGCATCTCGCCGAATGGCCGGCATCGTTCAGAGACACCGCGCATTCGGTGGCATTCAAAGCCTGCGGCGCCGCACTTCGGGGCGAGATCGAGCCGGAGACCGCACGCGGCCTCTTTGCCGCCTTTGCCGAGAAACACGATCTGCTGGCGCCGGAAACTGACGCCATTGCCCCGTCCGGCTTGAGGCGGGACAAGGATCCGCACGTGCGCTGAGGCACGGCCGACCAGGGACCGAATGTTCAAGCGAACAGGAGGTTCGGGCGTGGCCGGCTGTTCCCGCGCCGCAGCAGCTTCAATTGATGTGCCGCCGCACTTTGCAGCGAAAATGTCGCTGGCACACGCGCCACGACCGCTCGGCAACGCGCCATCTTAGCGGCACCATTGACGGCGTTGATGGCGCGGGCAACTTCCGTATAAATAGCCGCAAACGCTTTGAGATAACCTTTGGAATCGCCAGACGCGCCGCGGGCAGGGCAAAGGGCCTGAACCGACGTCATCATGTCCGGCCGGGCGCTTCGGCTCGCCGGACCTGCTGGCGGGTGGGCCGCAACCGGTCAGGACCGAAAGCTATCTTAACGGGAGCGATCCTAGGATCGGGGGCGACGGATGCGCCGCCTTGTCGCGCTTTAAAGGGGAGAGGGAAATGTCGTTTTCGATGCCGCAGAGAGAACTTGGAATTGCCCTGATCGGCACGGGGTTCATGGGCAAGTGCCACGCCATGGCCTGGCGCAATGTCAGCGCGGTCTTCGGCGGCGCGCATCCCAGGCTCGAGATCCTTTCAGACGTCACCGAGGAGAGCGCCGCGCGGTTCGCGCGGCAGTTCGGTTTCGCCCGGGCGACGGCCCGGTGGGAGGAGGCCGTCTCCGATCCGAACGTCGACATTGTATCGATCACCGCGCCCAACGGCATGCATCGGCCTATGGCCGAGGCGGCGCTGACCGCCGGTAAGCACGTCTGGCTGGAAAAGCCGATGGCGCTGACGCTCGCCGATGCCGAAGCTATGGCCAAGATTGCTGCCGCCCATCCAGGGCAGGTCACCATGCTCGGTTACAATTATCTGAGAAACCCTGCCTTCCGCGCTGCGTCCGGCATGGTCCGCGACGGCACGATCGGCACGCCCCTGGCCTTTCGCGGGGTCTACGACGAGGACTATTCCGCCGATCCGCTCCTCCCCTGGTCATGGCGGATGACGCACGAGGGTGGGGGCCTCGGTGCGCTGGGCGACCTCGGTTGCCATCTCGTGAGCCATATGACGGCGCTGATGGGGCCGGTCGCAGAGCTCGTCGCCCAGACGCAGATCGCCATTCCAACGCGCCCTTCGCCCGACGGGCCGAAGCGGGTGGAGAACGAGGACAGCGCGCTTGCGCTTCTGCGATTTACCTCCGGCGCACAGGGTTCGTTCGCCACATCGCGCGTGGCGCGCGGGCGCAAATGCCGTCTGCAATGGGAAGTGCACGGCACCGACGGTACGATCGTTTTCGACCAGGAAAACATGAACGAGTTGTGGGTGCATCGAACCGGTGAGGACGGTTTCGTGCGACATCTTACCGGACCCGGCCAGCCGGACTTTTCAGCTTTCTGCCCGGCGCCGGGCCACAATTTCGGCTTCAACGAACAGAAGGTCATCGAAGCGCGCGACCTCCTGGCCGCGATTGCAGGCGAGCCGAATGTCGGGCCGGATTTCGAGGCTGGTCTAGAGATCGAGAAGATTATCCACGCGATGGCCGTCTCGAATGGTACGACCATACGGATCGAGAGGTGACGGGAGCGGGGCGCTTGACGTCATGACCACAAGCGGGCCTGTGTCGAGGGGCCCGCAATATACCGAAGGTCTCCCGATCTGCTACGGGAACTCGGGCGGTACGGTGCTGCACGCGATCCAGGCAGGTGCGACAGGTTTGCTCCCCAGGCATTCAATGTGCGCTGTTTCTTTTGCCGCAACTCTAGCAGAGCAGGCCTAGTGGCGAGAACACGGGCACCCAGGCTGCAAAAAAGTTCTCTACTTTAGAGCGGGACAGAAGTGCCAAGATCTGGATAGGAGAGATGTTCCGGTAAACGCGTTCGCGTCCGCTTCGATAGATAAGCCTGAGGGCTCGCGTCGCGGGGTCATAGATCCCGCATGCGACACGTTTCCCGAACAGGTAAAAATGCTGCTTTCTACTTTTCATTTACGGACACCCCACAGCAGCATAATAAACGCGTTATTCGGGAAAACCGCAAGTTAAAGGTTACGTTATTGTGACGGTCATTGCGTTGCCCGGCGCAATCCATCTCCGACTGCTCGTCGATCAGGCGCGGACGGCAGCCCTCAATTGAGCCGGCGTCTGGCCGTATGTCTTTCGAAACAGTTTCCCGAAATGCGAGGCGTTTTCGAAGCCTATTTCCATTGCGATCTCGATCAGCGGAGCCTTTGTCTGGATCAACAGCCGCTTGGCACGTTCCAGGCGCAGGCGCGTGTAGACGTGGCCCGGAGAGCTCATCCCATTTTTGGCAAAGAGGCGCTCCAGCTGCCGGCGTGACAGGCCGACCGAGGCCGCCAGGTCATGGATGGGGATCATGCTGTCGATATGGCTCTCCATCGTGATGAGCACCGCCCGGAGGCGAGGATCCTCGCATTCGATGGACAGGGGTCTGCGCGGCTGGATATCCAACGCGGTCCTCGCCTTGTCGATCTGCAGCACATCGAGCGCGTTTCTTTCGGCCTCCTTGCTGATATGGCGCCGGACGATCGACGCGGCCATGTCGGCCGCGCTGCTGCCGCCGGCGCAGGAACCCCTGCTGCGATCCAGGTTGAATATCCGGTCGGCCCTCACCTCGTGGTCCGGAAAACGCTCGCGGAAAGCCGGGTAGTGAAGCCAGCTGACGCACGTCTGATGGTTTTTCATCAAACCGGCTTCGGCGAGAATGAACGTCCCGGTGCAGACCCCGATCAACGGAACCTTCTTGGCCGCAGATTTCTTGAGATAGCCGATCGTTGCCTCGTCGATGGGTTGCCCGGTGTTCAGCAGGCCCCCTACAACGACGATATAGTCGAATTCACCGGGATCGATGAAATCCGATGTCGGGGCCACCTGAACTCCGCAACTGGACGTGATCAGGTGGCGCGTGCTTCCCAATACCTGCCAGTCGGCGAAGACACGGCCGGACCTGTCGGATTCGTCGCTGGCCAGCCGCAACGTGTCGACGAACAAGGCAAATGCCGACAGCGTGAAAGAGCGGGCGAGTACGAAGCCGATCTTCAACTGTTTGGGGGCTAAAGTTTCGCTCTCCGCCTTCATCCTCGTCTCCATCAAAATTCAACTTCGGCTGCGATACCCGCCTTGTCGAAGGCCACCTGTAAGTCCGCCGTTACCGCGTAGAATCCATCCGGATCCTGTTGCAGGGCGCTGCGTGCCTGGACATTTGACTATTGCTGTCCGGCCGATGCCCGCCTTCTCTGGTTTTTCCTTACCTGATCTGAAAACCCTGCGCCAACGGATCTCGATCATCGACGAATATCGTATTGTGGCCGATGATCCGCGCCCAGCCGCTTATGCTCGGTCTTATACCCCGAAAACGTCCGATCGTCGCCTCGGCTTCCACCCGCCCTTCGAAAACGGTGCCGATCAGGCTCTCCTGGCGATAGCCTTCTCCGACTTTGAGGCGCCCCTTGCCATGGAGCTGCGCCATGCGCGCGGAAGTTCCGGTGCCGCCCGGTGATCGGTCGATGGCCTTGTCTCCGTAAAACACCACCCCGCGTCCATCGGCACCGCCGTTCGTCGGCCTGTCGCACCAGAGGGCGTGATGGACGCCGTTTATTCTCCCGTCTTGCGGATGGACGGGATCGCAGATCGGCGCAAGGGCGTCGCGAAGCCGGCGGCTCAGCTCGACGATATCGCTTGCTGACATGCCGTCGAGCCCTTTCCAGTTCCGTTGCGGCTCGACCACTGCATAATAGTTTCCGCCATAGGAGACATCGACGACAAGCCCGCCAAGACCCGGTACGTGAACCTCCACGTCCGCCTCGTGGAGGTAACTCGCGACGTTGAACATGCGCACGGATTCCACGAACTCGCCCTGCTTGTCGTACTTGATGTCGACTTTTCCCGCAGGCGTCTCTATCGAGAGCTGCCCCGGAACACGCGGCGTAACAAGTCCCTCTTCGATGGCGGCCGTGACCAGCCCGATCGTGCCGGCGCCGCACATCGGCAGACAGCCGCTGACCTCGATAAAAATCACCGCAAAATCGCAATCATCTCGATAGGCGGGATAGATGAGGGCTCCCGACATGATGTCGTGGCCACGGGGTTCGAACATCAATGCCTGGCGGATCCAGTCATGCTCACGAATGAAGATGTCGCGGCGCTCCGCGATCGGCAGATGCGGAAGCAGCGGCCCGCCGGCAGCCACGAGCCTCACCGGGTTGCCGCAAGTATGGGAGTCGATGCAAAAGAAACTGCGGCGCACTGAAAAATCTCCGACTAGGCGGCCGTCGCCGATCGTCCGATCCGGCGTCCCTGCAACGCCCCCTTGGACAACCGGTCCAGCAGGATCGCGATCGCCACGATGGCAAGTCCGGCTCTAAGACCGAGCCCCATTTCCATGCGGGTCAGGCCGCGGGTCACTTCGGCGCCAAGCCCCCCGGCCCCGACGAGCCCGGCCAGCACGACCATTGCCAATGACAGCAGGATGCACTGATTGAGGCCAACCAGAAGCGTCGGAGTGGCCGACGGAATTTCGATCTTGAGCAGGATCGATCGGGGTGAAGCACCGCTTGCCTGTCCGAGTTCGAGAAGGTCCTTCGGCACCTGGTTGAAGGCGAGCGTCGTCAGACGCAGCATCGGCGGGATTCCGTAGACGATCGTCGCGATGATCGCCGGGACCCGGCCGAGGCTGAAAAGCATGACGGCAGGGATGAGATAAACCCATGGCGGAACGGTCTGCATGATGTCCAGCACAGGGCGGCTGGCGGCCTCGAACTTCTCGTATCGCGAGGCTAGAATTCCGAGCGGAAACGCCACCAGCACCGAGATCATTACCGCCACGGTGACCAGGGCCAGCGTCTGCATCGAGGCGGTCCAAAGACCGGACAGAAAACAGAAAGCCAATGCAATGGCCGTCACGGTGGCCGCGCGGAAGCCGATCAGGAACCCCGCGAGAAGAACGGCTGCGATTATCACGGCATAAGCGGGCGGATAAAGGAGAGCGGCTTCAATTCCTCCAAGCACGGTTTCGATCAGCTTCGTGAGGGCGGCGAAGAACGGATGGAAATTCGCGTTCAGCCAATCGACCGCGGGAGCGAGGTAAGCGCCTGGAGAAAAACGCAGGACATCCGGATTCATCTTACACCCGCCTTCGCACGGTGCGCCGCGCTTTGAGTGAGCCTGTCCAACACCATGGTCAGGATGACGATGGCGATGGCGGCGTTGATCGATGTGGCAATGTCGAGTGTCCGGACCGCCCCGTAGATGGTCTCGCCGAGACCGCCCGAGCCGACGATGCCGGCAATCACCACCATGCCGAAAGCCATCATCAGGCTTTGATTAATGCCCGCCATGATGCTGAGCATGGCGAAAGGAAGCCTTATCTTGGTGAACATCTGCCACGGGGAGAGGCCGCTTGCCTGTCCGAGTTCGATGAACTCGCGCGGCGTCATGCGGATGCCGAGCGAGGTGAGGCGGATCGAGGGCGGCATCGCAACGATAAATGTGGCGACCAGCGCAGTCGCCGGACCATATCCAAGAAGGGCAATGGCCGGCAGAAGGTATATGTAGGGCGGCAGCGTCTGGATCAGATCGAGCGCCGGTTCCAGAGCGCGGTCGAAGGTTTTTACGAAGCCCGCGACTATGCCGATGGGAATGCCGACCGCGAGTGCGAGTATCGTGGCAGTTGCCACGAGGGCAAGTGTGCTCATGGTCTCCGCCCACAGGCCCATGAAAGCGCAGAACGCCAGCGCAATGCCTGCAAGCAAACCAGCCACTGGATTGAGAAGTCGCCAGCCGAGCAGTCCGGCAATGATCGCGATGACATGGAAGGGAGCGAGTTCCAGGAACCAGAGAATGCCGTCATAGGTGCCCTCCAGGACAAACCTGATGAAGTCGAACAGCCATTCGCCGTTGTCGCCGATCCAGCCAAGCGCATTGTCCGTCGAGGTGTCGAAAAGATCGGTAATGACTGAGGTGTCCATGCCCACTCCTCCTACGCCGCGCCGGGCGCTCCAGCAGGCATCCCGGCGACACCGCGGAGCAGGCCGCGGGTCGTGACAACGCCAACAATTGAGCCGTTTTCGACGACAGCCACCGCATCCCGCTCGGAGCGCATGGTGATGTCGATGAGTTCGCCGATGTCCGCCTCGGGCGAGGCCTTGAGAAGCGCGTCTACGTCGCAGTGGGGCTGTGAGGTCTTGAAGTCGGCGACGGGACGCATCACCGAATGCGCCTTGACCAGATGAATTCGGGAAATGCCCGCCACGAATTCGGCGACATAGTCGCCGGCCGGTTTGGTGACGATCTCTTCGGCCGTGCCGACCTGGACGATGATACCGTCCTTCATGATCGCAATCCGGTCGCCGATCCGGATGGCTTCCTCAAGGTCATGGGTGATGAACACCGCAGACTTGCCCAGAGATTTGGTCAACTGCCGGAATTCGTCCTGCAGCTGGCGCCTGATCAGAGGATCGAGCGCGCTGAACGGCTCGTCCATCAGGATGATTTCGGGATCGGCTGCCAGGGCCCTGGCGAGCCCGACACGCTGCTGCATTCCGCCTGACAGCTCCGAGGGATATCGCGATATCCAGTCGGAAAGACCGACCTTCGCCAAGGCCGCGCGTGCGGTTTCGTTGCGCTCGTCCTTTGGAACGCCGCGGACCTCAAGGCCGAACGCGGCATTTTCCAGCACCGTCCGATAGGGAAGAAGGGCGACACTCTGGAAGACCATGCCGATATTGCGCGCCCGCATGTCGCGCAGCTCAGCCGGATTCAGTTTGGCGATCTCCCTGCCTTTCACGACGATCTTGCCGAGGCTCGGCTCGATCAGGCGGTTGAGAAGGCGCACGAGCGTCGACTTTCCGCTGCCCGAAAGGCCCATGATGCAGAAGATTTCGCCGCGGCGAACCTGAAGGCTGGCGTCAGAGACGCCGACGACACAATCGAAATCCTGGAGCACCTGCTTCTTCGACAATCCGCGTTCGGACACGGCCTTCACGGCCGCTGAAGATCGTGCGCCGAATATCTTCCAGACGTTCTGGCAATCCAGCAGCACGTCATTTGCTTCTTTGACGGTGTTCATTGCGTTCCCCAACGCCAGCTTTTGCTGGTCTGCCTGTGGTTTCGCGGGCCGCCGAGCTGGCGGTCCGCGTTTCGAAAGTTATTGCTTCTTGATGTTTTCCCAGCGCTTGATGAGGTCTGCGTGAGCCTGGATCCACGCCGCAACGGCTTCGTCCATCGTCTTGCCGTCATTGACGGCGCTGTTGATGGAGGTGATGTCGGCGAGCGGCACATAAACGCTTGCGATGACCTCACGAGCGCGGGGATATTTCTCGGAGAAGCCCTTCTGGCCGATCCAGTAATAGCTTTGCGGCGGCGGGAAGACGCCCTTCGGATCCTTGAGGAACTTCACGTCGTACTTCTGCATCATCCACGACGGTTCCCAGACCGTGACGGCAATCCATTCCTTGCGATCGGTCGCCGATTTCAGGGCGGCGGTCATGGCTGCGGTGCTGCCTTCGACGAGCTGGAGCTTGAGGCCATAGTCCTTGACGGCCTTGCTGGTATCCCGCATCAGGCCGGATCCCGGCTCGATGCCGACGATCTTGCCGCCGAACTTGTCGGCATTGTCGTTGAGCTGGTCGAGGGAATCGATCGTCACGTATTTCGGCACGGCGATCGCCTGAAACAGGCCGTGCGAAACCGGTGAAACCTTCTCGAGACGGTTCTTGTTCTTGTCCCAGTAATCCTGGGCGACATAATCCGTCTGGGAAGCGAGGATCTGGATGTCGCCCTTGCTCAGCGCGGCGTAGGCAATGCCCCATTCCGAAAACGGCACCACTTTGACCGTGTAGCCGGAGTCCTCCAGGACCTTTTTGGTGATTCCGGTGATGGGCGTCAGATCCTCCCACGACATCGTACCCACCGTAATCGTCTTTTCCTCCGCGTGAGCGGACACCATGGTCATGCCGACCATTGCGGCCGCGCAGAGCGCTTTCCACCAAGCCTTCATTGCATTCTCCTCTTTTTTCGTTCCCATCTGTGTTGAAGACCGGCGGTTGGCTCAGCCCTCAGATTGCGCGGCGAGGGATCATCCCTCGCGACCAGCACGCAATTCCTGCAATCGGATCACCGAGTTGATGCCGAGCCATGCCAGCGGTTCCGGGGGAAGCCGGGATGGCTCGGGGTGATCCATGTATTGTTCGAGATGTCGGGACGCGGTCCCTGTCGCCAGTTCGGCGGCCATCATGCCGGCGAGCGTGCTTTTTACGGTGCCCAATCCGTTTTCGACGCAGGCCGAATAGAGACCTTCCTCGAGTTCGCCCGAGGCAGGCACATGGTTCAGCGTCAGGCAGATCCGTCCCGCCCAACTATGTTCGAAGGGAATGCCTTTCAGGCCGGGAAACCGCGCATCGAGGGAGGCTCGGTGCTCCCGGACCATCCTGGCCATGCGACGTTCCGTTATCTCGACGGCGGTTTCGTAGGTATATTTTGTCCGGATTGCGATGCGTGATTGCCCGCCAGTCGTGATCTTGCGGACCGTCGCTCCCATCGCGTCGGCGGGAAGCAGTGCCCATCTGTCCCGGCCCGACGCCTTGCGTCCGAAATCTTCCACAGGGAAGGGGGCGGTCATGGAGGCGTAGGCAAATATGTGCATCAGCCGGCCGCCGTAATAGCCGAAGTCGTCGATGTGGCCGTTCACCCCGAGGATCACCTTGGGAGCGGTAACCTTTCCCCGCGCGGAAACGGCAGTCCAAGCTCCGCTCCTGCGCTCTAGGGAGACTACGGGTGACCGTTCGAAAAGAGCGACCTTGGAAGAGAGCCCGGCGGCGAATTCGCGGATGTAATCGGCGGGCTGTATCAGCACGGCTCCCGGCGTAAAAAGCCCGCCCAGATAGTAGTTCGAGCCGGTGATGTCGCGCATCTCGGCGGCATCGAGAAAAACGTGTTTCTCGCCGGCGTTCTTCAGAGATGCTCCGAAACTCCGGTTCAGCCCCAGGCCACGCGCGGTGGCAGCGGCATTGATCTTGCCCGAGGGATCGAATGTCTCGCGCGACATTCCATACTCTTCCGCAGCCCGCGTTGCGAAGGCGATTGCCGAGCGGTTTTGCGCCATTTCCAGCCGAGTGGAGTCGGCGCCGCCGCTCGAATACTCGCTGGAGGACAGATTGTGCGGGACGTCGATCATGAAGCCGGAATTGCGGCCCGACGTTCCTTTCCCCACTTCGCTCGCTTCGAGGATGACGATCTTGTCCTGAGGTCTCAGCTCGAGCAGCCGGCGGGCTGCGGAGAGGCCCGCAAACCCCGCGCCGATGATCAACCAGTCCGCCGTCACGTTACCGTCGAGGCTCACGGCCGGGAAGGATCGCTGACCGATCGCCTCCCACCCCGAGACGCCATTCTCAACCGGCAGGCGTTTGACGGATCTTGTGATCATCGGACCGTCTCGTCGATCGAGCGTTCCGACACGTCGATCCAGATCGTCTTGAGTTCGCAGTAGTTGTCATGCGCGAAGATCGACTTGTCGCGCCCGCCGAAACCGGACTCCTTGTAGCCGCCGAAGGGAGTTGTCGCGTCGCCCTCGCCGAAGCAGTTGACGGTAACAACACCCGCCCGGATTTCCCGCGACAGCTTGATCGCCTTCCGGAGACTTCCGGTATAAACCGAGGCCGTCAGGCCATAATTTGTGTCGTTGGCGAGCGCGATGGCCTCAGCCAGATTTTCAAAGGCCGTCACAGAAAGGATCGGCCCGAAAATTTCCTCCTTGAAAAGGCGGCTTGTCGGCGTGACGCCATCGACCACCGTCGGTTCGATGAAGATCCCGTCCTGCGTTTCGCCGCCGTGGGCAATCGAGAGCTTCTCGGTTTTGACGTCGTCGAGGAACGATTTCACCTTTTCGAAATGGTTCTTGCTGACGAGAGCGCCGATGCGGTTTTCCGGATCGAGCGGGTCGCCCGTCTTCCACTCGCGCATATAGGCGCCGATCCGCCGGAGCAGTTCATCCTTGATGCTCGACTGGACGATCAGCCGCGACGTGGCCGAGCAGTTCTCGCCCATGTTCCAGAACGCTCCGTTGACCACCTGTTCGGCGACCAGGTCCAGATCCTCGGCATCTTCGAGCACCACGGCAGGGTTCTTGCCGCCGCATTCCAGAACGACACGCTTGAGGTTGGAATCAGCCGCATAGCGCAGGAATCGGCGGCCGGTCGGCGTCGATCCGGTGAACGCCACCATGTCGACATCCATGTGCAGGCCGATCGGCTCGCCGACATCCTTGCCGCCGCCCGTCACGACGTTGAAGACACCGGCGGGGATGCCCGCTTCGAACGCGAGTTCGGCGACGCGCAATGTCGTCAGCGTCGTTTCCTGGGCAGGCTTGACGATGACGGAGCAGCCCGAGGCCAGAGCCGGGCCGATCTTCCAGGCCAGCATCAGGAGCGGGAAATTCCAAGGCAGGACGCAGCCGACCACACCAACCGGCTCGCGCACGACCATGGTCAGTGCATTCGGGCCGACCGGAGCGGTATTGTCATAGAGCTTGTCGATCAATTCCGCATGCCAGCGGATGGTATGGATCGTGTCCGGAACGTCGACGGTCTGACACTCGCGAATCGGCTTGCCGCTGTCGAGGCTTTCCATGACGGCGAGTTCGTGGCGGTTCTCTTCGAGGAGCTTCGCGAACCTGAGGAGCGTGGCCTTCCGGTCGCCGGGTGATTGAAGGCGCCAGCGGCCGTCTTCGAAAGCCTGCCGTGCCTTGGAAACTGCGTAATCAACATCGCTTGCGTCACATGCCGCGATTTCGGCGAGCGCGTCTCCCGTGGCAGGATTGGTCGTGCTGAACGTCTTGCCGGAGCTGGCCGGACGGAAGGCACCATCGATGAAGGCGTTGGTGGGCAGTTGAAGATCTGCAGCGATCGCCTTGTATTCGGCCGCGGTCAAAGGTTCATGCATGATTGGCTCCCGCCGTAATCTGGGCGACCGTCCGCTTCAGGGTGGCAACGACAGTCTGGAGTGTTCTCTTCTCATCGGAATTGAGAGGGCGCAGCGGCGCGCGAACCGAACCTGTTTTCAGTCCGATGATCTCGCAGCCGTGCTTGATGGACTGGACGAATTTGCCGGTCTCCAGAAAGTCCATCAGCGGCAGCATCGCGGTCATGATCGCGCGGCCTTTGTCGAAATTCTTCTCGATCACGCAGGCTTCGTAGAGCGCAACGTGTTCGCGCGGCAGGAAATTCGAACCGGCGCAGACCCAGCTTTTCGCACCCCAGGCAAAGAATTCGAGGGCCTGATCGTCCCAGCCGCAGGAAAGCGCGATATGGGGGAATTTCCGGGCCAGACGGTGGAGGTTGGCCATATCGCCGGAGCTTTCCTTGATCGCCACGACGTTCTTCGATTTGCCGACCCGGGAGAAATATTCCTCTCCCATCACCACGCCCATGCGTGCCGGATAGTTGTAGAGCATGATCGGCAGGTTGGCGGCGCGATCGATGGTGAGGGCATGAACGGCGTTTTCGCGCTCGGTCGGCAAGGCATAAGGCGGCGACGACACCAGGATGGCGTCCGCACCGATCTCCCTGGCCGATCTGGCATATTCGACCGAGTCTTCGGTGCGGGTCGCGCCTGTGCCCACGATAAGCGGAAGCCTGTTCCCGATCACATCCTTGGCATACTCCGCCAGGGCAAAGCGCTCTTTGGAGCTTTGGGCGTAATATTCGCCCGTCGAGCCGCCGACGATGATGCCGTGCACCCCGGCTTCGATCAGCGATTCAAGTACGGCGGCGAACGCCTGCCTGTCGATCTCTCCATCGGGAGTGAGCGGCGTGATTGCCGGAGTGTAGATGCCCTCGAACTTCAAGACGATTTCTCCACCGATGCGACGGGTACTTCAACGAGCGCGTCCGCCTTCATTCCCTGGGGCGCGATGAACATTTCCATGTTCTCGCGAGACAGTTCCCAATGCTCGAACACCAGGTCGACCACCGTATCCTCGTCATGGGAGCCGATCGCGGCGATGAAACCGTCATGATGGTCGACGGCAAGCTGCAGGCGTTTGCGCATGTCGTCGTTACGCGGGCGAAAGAAGGTGTGGCCGATGCGAGCATGGTCGATCAGGAGACGACCGAGGCTTGGCTGCAGGTACGCATTTCCCGACATCTCGCCCATGATTTCGTGGAAACGGTTGTTTTCGAGAACCATCGAAAGCGCGTTGCCTTTGGCGCTGGCGCTTCGAAAACGCTCCTGGGTGTCCTTGAGGTCGACGAGCTGTTTGGGCTTGAAGTTCTGCACGGCAAGCCGGCCAATCGCCGCGTAAATCATCGGAGCGACAAGGAAGAAGTTCCGCAGGGTCTGGTGGTTCATCGGAATGACGCGCGCACCGCGGTTGGCGCGGATGTCGACATAACCTTCCCCCTCGAGGCGGCGGAAGATTTCCCGAACGGGAGTGCGTGAGAGACCGTATCGCTCGCTCAGGCCGACTTCATCCAAATCCTGATCCGGATCGAGTTCCATTGTCAGAATCTGACGCTTCAGATCCTCGTAGAGCCCGTTTTTGCCGCTCGTCACCAAAGCCTCCTGTTTTTTTCGAGGTCGCAAAAGGAACCTGCATCCTGCCGAGGCTGAAGTCAAGAATTTTGTATACCTGATGTACACATAAGTTATTCTCGTCGTGCACAATAGGCAAATTGACGCCGTGCTGCTGAAGTGGCCCCGCTGTTCGGGCCTCCAAACGCAGGTCAGCGACGAGGGTTACGTGAATGGGTTTGAAGGCGTGGGTGGAACAAAGCGATGTGAAGCTCGCCGGCCGTTCAGGGGGCCAAATTCTCACGGTCAGGAAAGGCTGTGCCTATGACGGCTGCCAATAGCGTAGCGCGTAGTCATCGCGTCATTGACGAGGCGGCTGACTTTGGAAAGAGTCTCGGCCACGACCGCGCTCAGTTCTGGACTTCGGCTGGCGTCCCGTTTGATCGGCACCGCCGCTACCGAAGGGAAGGCAGCGACACCAGGATTCCCTGTGCCAGATTCTCCATTTTCACATCCCTCTTCGCCATAAGGAAACGCTATAGCGCCAGAAAGGAGTTGTGTTGGCCAAACGCCGTCACCTGAACCTAGTGTGACCCATCGGGCAGCATGAGGCTACCCAGAAAAGAACCGCTGAAGCGGCAATACGCGACCGGCATAAGCCGAGCGATGAAATCCGAACACGGAGTGGGAACATGACACATATTTTCTCTCGCAGAATGCTCTGCATCACCGGCGCCGTCCTGTCCGTTGCGGGAGCGGCTCCTTTTGCGACCATGGCGCAGGCTGCCGACACGATAAAGCTGGGAATTGTAGCTCCGATGAGCGGTCCGAACGCCCGCTACGGAGCGTTCTCCATGCATGGTGCCGAGCTGGCCGTTAAAGACATCAACGCCGCTGGTGGCGTCAACGGCATGAAGATCGAACTCTTCAATGCCGATAGCCAGGGCACGCCTGTGGAGGGCGTTTCGGCGACCCGCCGCCTGATCGACCAGGACGGCGTCGACTTTCTCATCGGCGATGTTTCGAGTTCGGTCACGCTTGCAATGCAGCCTGTGGCCGAGGATGCCCAGGTGCTGCTCCTCAACGCCGCTTCTTCAAACCCGAAGATCACCTATCAGGCAGGCGTCGGCGGCTTCAAGTGGACCTACCGCAACTACCCGACCGACGAGAACCGCGCGCTGATTGTCGCCAAATACGCTGCCGAGCAGCGTGGATTCACGAAATTCGCAGTGCTTTCGGTCGATAGCGATTATGGCCGTTCGGCGATCACGTTCACGAAGAAATATCTGCCCGACTTCAAGGGTCAGATCCTCAGTGAAGACTACTACAAGGAAGGCGAAGTCGACTTCCGCAGCGTTCTTGCCAAGATCCGGGACAACGGCGCCCAGGCGATCATCTATTACGGCCTTGCCGACACCACCCCGATCCTTGCTCGCCAGATGATCGAGCTTGGCATGGCCGGCAAGGTTACGCTGATCGGCAATGGCGAATTCAATACGGAAAAGACGATCAAGGCCGCCCCGAGTGCGCTGGAAGGCGCAGTCGAGGCCGCCGCATGGCTTCCGCAATTCGACTCTCCGGCTAGCAAGGCGTTCGTTGAAAAGTTCACGACGACGTACAAGGAGGCTCCGAACAACCACGCCTACGTTCACTGGGATACCGTCAATCTCCTCGCAGCGGCAATCAAGCAGGCCGGAAGCGCCGACAAGACCAAGGTCCGGGACGCTCTCTCGAAGATCAAGTACAAGAGCCCCGTTGGCGAAGTCACCTTCGACGATCACAATCAGGCTCGTCTGCCGATGATCCTGCTGCAGATCGAAAAGGGCGTGCCGAGCATCAAGGGTGCATATACGGCAGACATTCAGTATCCTGCCAAGTAACTAACCCGGGAGGAGTACACCCATGCTCTCGACCGTTCTTGAGCAGGTCGTCAATGGAATCGTGACCGGTTCTGTTTACGCGATCGTCGCCGTCGGCATGACCATGATCTTCGGCGTGCTGAGAGCCATCAATTTCGCTCACGGCGAATATTACATGCTCGGGACGTTCGGGGCCTGGTTTGCAGTTGATTATCTTGGATTGTCCTATGAGGCGTCAATCGTCGTGGGCATCCTTGCGACGATCGTAGTTGCCTACGTGGTCGGGCAGCTTGTGATGCGGCGGATGGTCGGAGCGCCTGCGGAATCGGGCGTGCTCGCAACCCTCGGCATCGCGCTTATCCTGCAGAACGCGGTCATCTTCGTCTTCGGGGGAGGCTACAAGTTCTTCTCCGGAGGCTATATCGAGCCGATCTCGATCCTCGGCTTCAGCCTTGCCCAGCAACGTATCCTTATTCTCGTCGTCTGCCTGGTCGTCTTCGTCGGGCTGGAGCTGATGGTCACCTACAGCCGCCTCGGGATGGCGATGCGCGCGGTTTCGCAGAACGTCGAATGCTGCGAAGTGGTCGGCATCGATGTTCCGCAGGTCGTGCTCCGCACGTTCATTCTCGGCGCGGCGTTGGCCGCTCTCTCGGGCGTTCTCACGGCACCCGTCAATGTCAGCGTCTATGGCGGCATGGGTGAGCTGATTACTTTCAAGACCCTGCCGATCATCATCATGGGCGGACTTGGCAACGTGCGCGGGACCTTCTTTGCAGCAATGATCCTTGGCATCGCCGAGAGCCTCGTCGCTACATATGTCGGCTTGCAATTCCGCGATACCGTCGGGTTCGCAACGCTCATCCTGGTGCTGATGTGGCGTCCGTACGGCCTCTTTTCGACGCAGGCGCGCTTCTAAGAGCAGCTCCCGCCGAACTCTCTCGAACTTCTGAGGACTCGACATGTCTCTCACGGAAACAGTCCCACAGGCCCGCAGACGCGATCTTCGGATCCCGCTCGCCGCGATCCTGGTCGTCATAGCGCTTGCCGCGCCCTACATCGGAAGCCGCTACGTTACCCACTCCCTGATCATTGCACTGATCTTCATGCTTCCCGCACATGGTCTCAATCTTCTCGTGGGGTACACGGGGCTTCTGTCGCTCGCGCAGGCGGCATTTTTCGGCATCGGCGCCTACACGGCGGGCCTGCTCGCCGTAACCTACGGAACCCCGTTCTACGTCAATCTGATCGCCGCCGGCGTGGTATCCGGCGCTGTCGCGCTCCCGCTCGGCATTCCGGCACTGCGTCTGCGCTCGACCTCGTTCGTGATGTGTACGCTGGGCTTCGTCATCATCGGCCAGGCCATCTCCAAGAACTGGGTATCTCTGACGCGCGGGGACATGGGCCTCTCCGGTATTCCAAAGCCTTACTTCGAGCTCGGGCCACTATCATTCTCCATATCGGGCACGACAAACTTCTACTATCTCGCCCTGGCTATCGGCGCTCTCGCGACCTTCGCCGCATGGGCGATCGTCAGATCGCCCGCGGGACGGAACATGGTGGCCATCCGGGAAAACGAGACCCTGGCCGAATCCCTCGGCGTGCCCACCTGGCATTACAAGCTGATCGTCTTCATGCTCAGTGCGGTATTTGCCGGCATCGGCGGCTGCCTCTATGCGTACTATCTGACGGTCGTCAGCCCTCTGACCTTCCAGATGTACTATTCCACGACGATGCTCATCATCGTGCTGGGCGGGGGCGCTGGAATGATATCGGGTACGGTCTTTGGCAGTCTGCTCTTCGTCGGATTGACGGAAGCGCTGCGCATCACCCCTGAATTGCGCATGATCGCCTACGGTTTCTGCCTGTTGGTCCTGGTCTTCTGGTTCAAGAAAGGCTTCGCGCCGCTGATCAACCGGTTCTGGAATGTGATCGGAGGTGTCAAATGACTGCTCCTCTGCCCCTCCTGGAAATCAAGAACCTCACCAAGTCCTATGGCGCGGTGAAGGCCGTGGCCGATGTCAGCATTCATATCGATCGAGGGGAGATCGCGGGACTGATCGGTCCGAACGGATCAGGCAAGTCCACGTTCTTCGACTGCAGCACCGGTCTTGCCCGCCCTGACGCCGGCACGGTCATACTCGACGGTCAGGACATAACCGGCTGGTCGCTCAATCGCATTGCTCGCGAGGGCCGCATGCTGCGGTCGTTTCAGAAGACCGTGACGTTCAAGGCGCTGGATGTCGAGGAGAATCTGATCATCGCGGGTCAGATGTTCACCTTCCCTTCGATCGCCGCGACGTTCGGCCTCGGCAAGCGTTCGCGAAGCCGCATCGACGGCCTTCGCGAGAGGGCACGAGAACTGATCAAGATGGCGGGCCTCTGGGATGTTCGCCACCAGCCGGCGGGCAACCTGTCCGGGGGGCAGCAGAAGCTGATCCAGTTCGCGTCCATGCTGATGCCCGAACCGAAGCTGATCCTGCTGGATGAGCCGATGGCAGGCATCAACCCGAAGATCATCGAGCGCGTCGTGGACACCATCCTTTATGCAAACAAGTCGCTCGGGGTCAGCTTCCTGGTGATCGAACACAATATCGATGTGGTGACGAGCATCTGCCAGCGGGTCATCGTCCTCGATCAGGGAGCCAAGCTCGTCGAGGGCCTGCCGCATGACATCGTTCAAGACCAGCGTGTGAGGGAGGCCTATCTTGGGGGCTGAGACGAATCTTTTCATTCGCGATCTGCGTGCAGGCTACGGCAGTCTGGACATCTTGAACGGCGTGGATCTCGACGTGCCCAGGGGGCAGTTCGTAGCCCTGTTGGGCCCGAACGGCGCCGGAAAATCCACGCTGCTGAAGACGCTTTACGGGATGACCACGATCAAGGGTGGGAACATCGACTGGTGTGGCAAGAACATTGCCGGCTACAAGTCGAAATCCATTTTGGGCGAGGGAATCTCGTTCGTTCCCCAGGGTCGCTGCAACTTCCCCGTCATGACGGTCGACGAGAACCTTCAGATGGCTGCCTACTCGATACGCGATGCCAGGGTGAAAGCCGATCGCGACTACGTCTATGACCTCTTCCCCATCCTGAAGAAACGTCGCGCCACGCTTGCGGGCAACATGTCCGGAGGAGAGCAGCAGCTGCTGGAAGTCGCCATGGCCGTGCTGCAGCGTCCGAAGGTTCTATTGGTCGACGAACCTTCCGTCGGGCTTTCGCCCGCGGCGATCGGGATCGTATTCGACGAGCTTCTTCGACTTCACGCCGACGGGATGACGATCCTCCTGGTCGAGCAGAATACCAAGAAGGCGATGGAGGTCGCGCAACGCGCGGTCATCCTGAGGCTCGGAAAGGTCATCTGGGACGGCCTGCCGAAGGATATCACCCATGACGAACTCGGCGAGCTTTTCTTGACCGGGAAGATGCGCGGCGAAACCGAAGCCGTCCACTGACGGCTGCCTGTTAAAATTCAAACCGAGGAAGCTCCAATGAGCACTTTCGTGCCTGCATCACGCGTGTCGAGAATCAAGGTGTCGCCGAGCACGGCCGCCTCCGCCCGCGCAAGGGAACTCAAGGCGGCAGGTCGCGATATCGTCGACCTAACGGTCGGCGAGCCCGATTTCGACACTCCTGAAAACGTCAAGGCAGCCGCCCACGCGGCGATTGATCGAGGCGAAACGAAATACACCGCGGTCAACGGTACGCCTGCGCTCCGCAAGGCGATCATCGGCGACTTCCAACGTCGCCTTGGCCTGACCTATTCCGACAACGAGATCTGCGTCGGCGGCGGAGCGAAGCAAATTCTCTTCCTGGCACTGATGGCAAGCGTCGAGAATGATGCGGAAGTCATCATCCCGGCACCATACTGGGTCTCCTATCCCGACATGGTCATCGCCAACGACGGCAAGCCGGTGATCGTGCAATGCCCCCAGGAGGCTGGCTTCAAGCTCACGCCGGAGGCTCTTGAAACGGCGGTAACCCCGAAGACGCTGTGGCTGATCCTCAACGCACCGTCAAACCCTACAGGGGCCGCCTACTCGAAGAGCGAGCTCGAGGCGCTCGGCAAGGTCCTCCTGCGGCATCCACACGTGTTCGTGCTCTCCGATGACATCTATGACCAGGTCTGGTTCAAGGATGAGCCGATGACGACGCTCGTCGCTGCGGTCCCGGAATTGAAGGACAGGGTCCTTCTGACCAACGGCGTATCGAAATCCTACGCGATGACAGGATGGCGGATCGGCTATGCCGCGGGCCCCGGTGCGCTCGTGGCCGCGATCAACAAGCTGCAGTCTCAGATGTCTTCCTGTCCATCGTCGATCAGTCAGGCGGCCGCCGCCTACGCGCTTTCGAACGATCAGAGCTTCATCGGCAAGAGCGTCAAGGTCTATAAGGATCGTCGCGACTATGCCTGCGAGAGGCTCAATTCAATCCCGGGCCTTTCCTGCGTCGTTCCCGACGGAGCCTTCTACCTTTATCCGAACTGCAGCGGCGTCATTGGCAAGAAGACACCCGACGGCAAGGTCATCGAAAACGACCTCGATTTCGTTCTCTATCTTCTCGACGGCGTCGGCGTGGCCGCGCTTCAGGGCGCGGCATACGGATTGTCTCCTTATTTCCGCCTTTCCTTCGCTACCTTCATGGAGGTCATCAAGGAAGCGTGCGACAGGATCGAAAAGGCCGTCAAGGCACTGGCTTGACGGACTGCACGCCCGGTGAAGGGCTTGCAAAGCCCTTCTTGCTGGCCTTAAGGTTCCGGGCAAAGGCATCGGAACCATGAGCGTCGATTTCAAGAAACTTAAAAGCTTCGTCAAGGTCATCGACACCGGAAGCGTCTCCCGTGCAGCAAGTATTCTCCGTGTTGCCCAGCCCGCGCTCTCGCAGCAGATCGCCTCCCTCGAAGCCCATTTCAAGCACCAGCTTCTGATCCGCAGCAATGTCGGCATCGCGCCGACCGAAGCCGGCCTGATCCTGTACCGCCACGCGCAGATCATGCTGAAACAAATCGATCAGGCGCAGATCGAGATCGACCAGTCTGCGAAATCCGTGGCCGGGCGCGTTTCCATCGGGCTCGCAACCTACTCGTCCTCAAGTTCGCTTTCCTTGCCTCTCCTCAAGGAGATGAAAGCGAAATATCCCCACATCATCGTCCACATCAATGACAGCTTTGGCCATATCCTGAGTGAGCTGATCATGACCGGCAAAATGGATATGGCGTTGATCTACACGTCGAACCCGATCAAGGGGGTGACCCTGCAGCCGCTTTTCCGCGAGGAGATGTTCCTGGTGTCGCCGGCCGATATGGAGCTTTCCGGGGAGGCA
The DNA here is from genome assembly GCF_031455615.1 of Neorhizobium sp. 2083. Classification (NCBI taxonomy): domain Bacteria; kingdom Pseudomonadati; phylum Pseudomonadota; class Alphaproteobacteria; order Hyphomicrobiales; family Rhizobiaceae; genus Neorhizobium; species Neorhizobium sp. 2083. Next base: position 720,625 of record NZ_JAVDTC010000003.1, read on the forward strand.
TATGCCGCTTTGCCGTTGTCGGCTCTCGACGGCGTTCCCCTTCTCCTTCCCAGCAAGGGGCATTTCCTCAGACGGCTCATTGACGAGGCGATGAGCCGGGCGAGGTCAGAACCCGATGTGGTCTCCGAGATCGAATCCGTGCCGGCCCTGGGTGCCGCAGTTCTTGAGGGGCTCGGCTCGACGATCCTTCCTGCATCGGTGGTTACGGACACCCCCACCTTTGCCGGAACTCAGATCCGCCGGCTGACGACCCCGGTGATCGATGCCACGGTGTCGTTGTGTGTTTCGGATCACCTGCCGCTCTCGGAGCCAGCGCTTGCTGCACGGTCAGTGCTGCTGGACATCGTGAGCAAGCTTCTGAGCAGTCATCATGCAGGCATTCGGCCCATCTGAAACGGGTCTTCCCACAATGTAGAGCGGTTGCTTTGCCGCATTCGCCTCGTTGCTCCCCTCGACCCTTTGCGGGGACCCCGAGGACAAGCCGATTCTTGTTTGCAAATCGCCATAAGCAAACTCTATGGCGGCAGACCGTAGTTGTGTTGGCCAACACGAACCACCGTCGCCTAACGTCATGACAGATAAGGGGGTCGAACCAAATCGGCCCCGTTCATGGCGGCGTCCGCCATACAGGTCGCATTGAGGGAAACATGGCAAAGCTGGCTTTCGACACTGGCGGTACGTTCACCGACTTCGCGCTGCTCGACGACAGGGGCGACCTGCACCTCCACAAGGTTCTGAGCACTCCGAAGAACCCGGCGGAGGCGGTTGTCCAAGGCGTTTCCGAACTTCTGGAACAGTTCGCGGACGTGATCTCGATCGACAACCTGCAAGTTCTCGGCGCGACCACGGTCGTCACCAATGCGGTTCTGGAGCGGAAGGGCGTCGAGACGGGCTTCGTCACCACCGACGGTTTTCAGGACATGCTGAGGATCCGCAACGAAGGTCGCTACGACCTCTACGACCTGAACATCAAATATCCCGACCCGTTGGTCTCCCGGGCGAACAGCCACGGTGCCACGGAACGGATCGCCGCCGACGGCACCATCATGACCGTGCTCAAGGAGGAGGGCGTCCGCGAGATCGCCGCCCGCCTCAAGGAAAAGGGCATCCGATCGGTCGCCGTCTGCCTTCTGCACGCCTACAAGTATCCGCAGCACGAGCAGCGGGTGGCCGCGCTTCTTCGTGAAGAAGACCCGGATATCTTCGTTTCGCTCTCGTCCGAAGTCTGCCCGGAGATGCGCGAGTTCGACCGTGCCTCCACGACGGTGGTCAACGCCTATACCCGCCCGCAGATGGCAGGGCATGTCGCCCATCTCCAGCGGGAGTTCGCTGCCAAGGGTATCGATCGCCAGGTTCTCTGGATGACGTCCTCCGGCGGTCTGGTGCCGAGCCGCCGCGCTGCGGAACTTCCGGTCCGGCTCATCGAATCCGGTCCGGCTGCAGGTGCTGTCGCTGCTGCCGAGTTCGGGCGTACGGCGGGCGAAAAAAGCGTTCTTTCGTTCGACATGGGCGGGACGACGGCGAAGCTCTGCCTGATCCCGAACGGCGAGCCGAACGTCGGCACCGATCTCGAGGTGGCGCATTATCAGCGCTTCCGCAAAGGCTCCGGATTCCCGCTCAAGATCCAGTCTATCCAGATGATCGAAATCGGTGCCGGCGGCGGCTCGATTGCCGCCAGGAACCCGCTGGGCCTCCTCGACGTCGGTCCACACTCGGCAGGAGCGATGCCAGGCCCTGCGGCCTATCAGCGGGGCGGCACCCAGCCGACCGTAACCGATGCGGATATCCTGCTCGGCTATATGGGGACGGAGTCCTTCGTCGGCGGCTCGTTCAAGGTTTCCAAGGACGCGGCGCGCGAAGCGATGTCCAAACTGGCGGACTCGCTTGAGGTCTCCGTCGAGCGCTGCGCCTGGGGCATCCACGACCTGGTCAACGAATCCATGAGCAAGGCGGCCGCGATGCATGCGACCGATCTCGGTGTTGACCCACGGTCGCTGCCCATGGTCGCCTTCGGCGGTGCAGGACCTGTCCATGCCTACGGGATCGCGCGCAAGCTCGGCATCTCGCGGATCATCTGCCCGACGGGCGCCGGGGTCAGCTCGGCGATCGGGCTTCTCATCGCGCCGGTCGCGGTGGACCTTTCGGCAAGCCATCCGATGCCGCTCGACTCCTGGAATGTCGAAGCGATGAACCGTCTGCTCGATGACCTGGCATCCCAGGGTGGCGAGGTCGTGTCGGCCGCGGGCGTGCCGAGGGAAACGATCACCAACCGCTATACCGTCGATATGCGTCATGTCGGCCAAGGCCATGAGATCACGGTCGTCCTTCCGGATCGGAGCCTGCCGAAGGAGGCCTTCCTCAACGAATTGCGCGACGCGTTCTTCAAGCTGTACCGCGAACTCTTCGGCCGGACGGTAGCCGCACCTCTCGAAGTCATCACCTGGCGCCTGCGTGCCAGTGGCGAGAAGGATCAGGTCACCCGCCCTCACGAGACGGTTGTCGCCGATGCAAAGAAGGGCAGCCGACAGGTTTTCTTCCAGGAAATCGGCAGCTACGCCGATACCGCTGTCTACGATCACTACAAGCTGCCCGTCGGGCAGGAGGTGAGGGGCCCGGCCATCGTCGAGCAGCGGGAATCGACGGCTGTCGTCGGTCCGAGCGGTGTCTTCCACGTGGATGCCCACGGCAACCTCGTGATCAACATTCACTAACGGGATACTTGAGATGTCGAAACCCGCCACCGATTTCAATGACCCGATCAACCTGCAGGTCATGTGGAACCGCCTCATCTTCATTGCAGACCAGGCTGACAATGTGCTCGGCAAGACGGCCTTTTCCCCGATCGTCCGGGAGAACCATGACTACGTCACCGTCCTCCTGGATGCTCAGGGCAGGGCGCTCGCCCAGTGCACCTGGTCCATCCCCGTCTTCATCACCTCCCTGCCGGCCGCCGCGCAGAACTACTTTCTGCCGAAATTCCCCACCGAGAAGCTCGTGGAGGGCGACGTCCTCGCCACCAACGATCCTGAAATCGGGACAGGCCACCTTCCGGACGTGACGATGATCACGCCGATCTTCAAGAACGGCAAAGTCGTCGCCTATGCCGGATCCATCGCCCACCTTCCAGACATCGGCGGCGCGCCGCTGCACTCGGAAGCGAGCGACATCTTCGCCGAGGGCATCCGCTTTCCGATCGTGAAGCTGCTCAAGGCGGGCGTTCCGAACGAGGACGTGTTCGACATCATCGAAGCCTCCGTCCGCCTGCCCACCGAAGTCCGCGGCGACCTTGAATCAATGATCGCGGCCAACAACGTGATGGGTCGCGAACTCGTAAAATTCCTCGACGAATACGGTCTCGACGATGTCGAAGGCCTGGCCGCGGCGATCCATTCCCGCTCCGAAGCCCAGACGCGCAAGGCGATCAAGGAGTGGCCGAACGGCACCTACAGCGCCGAAGTCCTTCTCGACGGCTATGACGTCGACGTTACGCTGAAGGCCTCGGTCATCGTCAGGGATGACTCGATCCATGTCGACTATACCGGCACCTCGGACCAGGTGCTGCATTCGATCAACTGCCGCACGAACTACCGCTACGCGCATTCGGTTTATGCGCTGAAGTGCCTGCTCGACCCGGAGACGCCCAACAACGAGGGTTGCATCGTCCCGATCACCGACGAGGCGCCGCTGGGTTCCATCCTCAATCCGCAGCAATGGACCGCGGGCAATTCCCGCAATCTGATCGGACATGTCATTCCGTCGCTGATCTTCAAGGCGCTGGAAGGTGTCGTCCCGAGGAAAGTGATGGGCGACAGCGGCGGCGCTCCGATCTGGGCGGCGAACTGCGTCGGCCAGCGCAACGACGGTACGCAATATGGTTCCGTTCAGAATTTCCACGGCGGGCAGGGCGCTCGCGCCGAGTTCGACGGTCTCGACACCCTGAGCTTTCCATCGAACTGCAAGGTGACCGCGATCGAGATGTTCGAGGTTGCGGTTCCAGTATTGACGGAGCGGAAGGAGCTGATCGCGGATTCCGGCGGAGCCGGGAAACATCGTGGCGGTCTTGGCCAACGCGTGGTGCTGCGTAATCTCGGGAAGAACCCGATGAGCATCTATCTTGCGTCGGAACGCGTTCGTCACCCCTGCTTCGGCGTTGTCGAGGGCCAGAACGGTACCGCCGGCAAGGTCAGCAAGCAAGGGAAGCCGCATTTCCCGAAAGGCAAGGTCACTCTGAAGACCGGCGAGCGGCTCGAGGTCGAGACCCCAGGCGGCGGCGGTTGGGGACGGGCGGCCGAGCGCTCTCGTGAACTCATCGAACAGGATCTTCAGGAGAGCCTGATTACGCCGAAGGCGGCGAAGGAAATTTACGGCTATTCTGGCCGGATAGCCGTTGCCGCTGAATAGGGGAGAAAAATGGGACTTCTGGACGGAAAGATCGCTCTTATCACCGGGGCGGGGTCGGGGATCGGTCGAGAAACCGCTCTGCTGCTGGCGAAGGAAGGGGCAACGGTCGTTTTGACCGGACGCCGTCTCGAGCCGCTCCGCGAAGTCGCCTCGCTGGTCGAGAAGGCGAAGGGCAAAGCGTTCACCAGGGCGCTCGACATCGCGTCTCGGGAAGCGGTCGTCGAAACGGTGAGATGGGTCCGGGACGGCATCGGCGCCATCGATATCCTGGTGAACAATGCTGGAAGCGCAAGCAAGGTGCTGAACGCGCGGTTCCTCAGCGAGGAGGAATGGAATTCCACGCTTAACGTCAATCTGACGGCGGTATTCAACCTTACTCAAGCCGTTCTGCCTGAAATGATCGCCAGGGGTGGAGGCACGATCATCACGGTGTCCTCCCTGGCCGTGGTCAATCCTAATCTTCTCGGTGGCGCCGCTTATGGTGCTGCGAAGGCCGGCGTGAAGAACTTCATGACCTTCGTCCACAACACCTATCGCAACCAGGGCATCCGGGCGACCACGATCCTGCCGGGCGAGACGAACACGCCGATCATGGACAACCGCGCGAGACCGCCCTTGGAGTCGGAACGGGCCGTCATGATGGATCCGCACGATGTCGCGCGGGCGATTGCCCTGTGCGCCAGCTTGAGCCAGAGCGCGGTTATTCCCGAACTCCATATCTGCCCGACCTTCATGCGTGACACGTCCGCCGATATCGAAATTGCGCGTTGGGTCGGCGCACCCGCCGATACGCCGGACATGCCGAAGAAATAAACCGGGAGGGAATGATGAACGGAGCGAAGTTACGCTCCCGGCTTTTGGCCGGTGAAGCGATCACCATGTACAACACCCATCATGCATCGTCCGGTTTGGCTGGCCGCCTGATCGAGCTTGGAGCCGATTCCGTCTTCGTCGACTGCGAGCACGGAACCTGGAGCTTCGAGGACGTGCGCAGCACGGGGCAGATCGTCAGGTCGGCCGGCGGAGCCGGGATCATCCGACCGCATTCGCACGAACGGCCGCTGATCATCCGTTATCTTAATGCTGGTGCCGACGGCATCATGGTCCCGATGGTCGATACCGCGGAGCAGGCGCGGGCGATCGTCGATGCTGTCCGCTACGCGCTCCCTGCCGATTACGAAAAGCGCCTCGTGGTGGCGATGATCGAGACTGTCGACGCGATAGACAATCTCGATGAGATGCTCACGGTCGAAGGTGTCGATGTGTTCTTTATCGGACCAGGCGACCTGTCGCAGAACATGGGCTACCCACCCGCGCCGCCATTCGGCGAGCCGCGTCCCGCTGCCGTCATCGAAAAGGTCGGTATCGCCGTCGACAAGATTAGAGCCGCGGGCAAAATTCCGGGAACCCTGGTCACGGCCGAAGAGCTGCCGTACTGGCTGGAGAAGGGCGTCCAGTTCTTCTACATCCACACCGATCCATTCCTGCGCCGCGGCATCGCAGGCGTCAAGCAGACGCTGGCACGTTAGGAATTTCGATGACTTACGGATTGTTTGATCTTTCGGGCCGGCGTGCTTTGGTGACGGGTTCGTCGCAGGGGATCGGGTTTGCCCTGGCCAAGGGGCTGGCTGATCACGGCGCAGCGATCGTCCTGAACGGCCGCGACACCGGCAAACTCGAGGCCGCCTCGCGGCAGTTGCAGGAGGCGGGCGCCGTCGTGTCCGTTTCCGATTTCGACGTGACCGATCCCGAGGCGGTCAGGCGGGGCGTGGACGCGATCGAGGCCGGGATCGGGCCGATCGACATCCTGGTCAACAATGCCGGCATGCAGTTCCGCAGTCCGCTGGAGGAGTTTCCGGTGGACCGCTGGGAGCAGCTGATGAAGACCAACGTCTCCAGCGTCTTTTACGTCGGCCAGGCGGTGGCGCGTCACATGATCGGCCGCGGGCAGGGCAAGATCATCAACATCGCCTCGGTGCAGAGCGAGCTGGCCCGCCCGGGCATCGCTCCCTACACGGCCACCAAGGGCGCGGTGAAGAACCTGACGCGCGGCATGTGCACGGACTGGGCGAAACACGGCCTGCAGGTCAACGCGATCGCGCCGGGCTATTTCAAGACGCCCTTGAACCAGGCGCTGGTCGACAACCCGGAATTCTCGTCCTGGCTGGAGAAGCGGACGCCGGCGGCGCGCTGGGGCAATGTCGAGGAACTGGTGGGCGCCGCGGTGTTTCTCGCCGGCAGGGCTTCCTCCTTCGTCAACGGCCACACGCTCTATGTCGACGGCGGCATCACCACTTCCCTCTAGCGGCCCCCGGCCGCGGAGCCTGCCTTGCGGGCAGGGGAACGTCATGACCGTCGGGACCGGCCGGCCCTGGTGAGGGCCGTCCGGCGGCGGTGGCCCGCATCGCATCCTTATCGCGTCCATGGCCCTGCCATGGCGACAAACCATCACAAGAAAACACCCTGGAGGACACAATGGCCAAGCCGGACATCCTGCTCATCGGGCCCTACCCGGAATGGGATCTCGTCGAACTGGAAGCGCAGTACAACGTGCTGAAGCTTTACGAGGCCGAAGACCGCGATGCCTTCGTCCGGGAGCATGCGCAGGGCATCCGCGCCATCGCCACGCGCGGCGAGCTCGGCGTCTCCGCCGAGCTGATCGCCCGGTTGCCGAAGCTCGAAGTCGTCTCGGTCTACGGCGTCGGTTACGACGCGGTCGATCTCGACGCCTGCCGGGCGCGCGGCATCCGCGTCACCAATACGCCGGACGTGCTGACCAACGACGTCGCCGATCTTGGCGTGGCGATGATGCTGGTCCAGTCGCGCGGCATGATCGGCGCGGAAACCTGGGTGAAGGACGGCAGCTGGGTGGAGAAGGGCCTTTATCCGCTGAAGCGCCGCGTCTGGGGCCGCAAGGCCGGCGTGCTCGGGCTCGGCCGCATCGGCTTCGAAGTGGCCAAGCGGCTGAAGGGCTTCGACATGGACATCGCCTATAGCGACGTGTCGGAAAAACCCCATGGCGAAGGCATGACCTTCGTCGCCGATCCGGTCGAGCTCGCCCGGCGTTCGGACTTCCTGTTCGTGACGCTGGCGGCATCGGCCGCCACCCGCCATATCGTCTCGAAGGATGTCATTGCCGCTCTCGGCCCGGAGGGGATGCTGATCAACATCTCGCGCGCGTCCAATATCGACGAGGAAGCGCTGCTCGAGGCGCTGGAAAGCGGCGCACTGGGTTCGGCGGCGCTCGACGTGTTCGAAGCCGAGCCGAAGCTCGATCCGCGGTTCCTGACGCTCGACAACGTTCTGGTCCAGCCGCACCACGCATCCGGCACGATCGAAACCCGCAAGGCGATGGGCAGGCTGGTGCGCGACAATCTCGCCGCCCATTTTGCCGGCGCCGCCCTGCCCACGCCGGTCCTCTGAAGCGCGTTGCGCTTCGGACCCTTGTTTTGACGCATGCCGCAATCGCAAGGCCGTTTTACACCCTTGCACGGCCTGCCTTTAAGAGGAAAAGCCCATGAAAGCCGTCGTCATCCATGCCGCCAGGGACCTGCGCATCGAGGAGCGCGAGGCCGAAGCCATCGGCCCCGGCCAGGTGGAGGTGGCCATCGAGGCCGGCGGCATCTGCGGCTCCGACCTGCATTATTACAATCACGGCGGCTTCGGCACGGTGCGGCTGCGCGAGCCGATGATCCTCGGCCACGAGGTGGCCGGCACGATTAAGGCATTGGGGGAGGGCGTCTCTACCCTTGCGGTCGGAGACCGGGTGGCGGTCTCGCCGAGCCGGCCCTGCAATGCCTGCGACTATTGCCTGAAGGGGCAGCAGAACCATTGCCTCAACATGCGCTTCTACGGCTCGGCGATGCCGATGCCGCATATCCAGGGCGCGTTCCGCCAGCGGCTGGTGGCCGAACAGTGGCAGTGCCACAGGATCGCCGACGGCGTCTCGATCAACGAGGCGGCGATGGCCGAACCGTTCGCGGTGACGCTGCATGCGGTCAACCGGGCCGGCTCGCTCGCGGACAAGCGGGTGCTGGTCACCGGCTGCGGCCCGATCGGGGCGCTGGCGATCATCGCCGCGCGTGCCCATGGCGCCCGCGAGATCGTCGCGACCGACGTGATGGCCGCGGTCCTCGACAAGGCGCTGGCGATCGGCGCCGACCGGGTCATCGATGTCGCCAGCCATCCGGAAGAGCTTGCCGCCTATTCGGCCAACAAGGGTTACTTCGACGTGCAGTTCGAGGCGTCCGGCAACGAGCGGGCCGTCCGGTCGGGCCTGGAGGTGCTGAAGCCGCGCGGAGTGCTGGTCCAGCTCGGGCTTGGCGGCGACGTCGCCATTCCCCAGAACATGGTGGTCGCCAAGGAAATCGAGATGAAGGGCACCTTCCGCTTCCACGAGGAATTCGGCCTCGCCGTCGACCTGATCGGCAAGCGCCGCGTCGACCTCAAACCGCTCCTCACCGCCATCTTCCCCATCGACGACGCCATCAACGCCTTCGAAACCGCAGCCGACAGGGCAAAATCAATGAAGGTTCAGCTGGCGTTCTGAGGGGATCATCCTGCGACCTGGCAGGCGCAATCCGAGCTCGAAGGTCCTATGCGTCCGGTAGCCGCGCTGCCAGGAAGTCGATAAGCGCCCGTGCCGCCATGGGGAGATGCCTTCGGGAAACATAGAGAGCGTAGATGCCAAGGGTGCTTGGCTCCCATCCAGGCAAGACAACCGCCAGCCTGCCCGCATCGACCTCCCGATCGGCGGCGAAACACGGCAGCATCGCGATGCCCAGGCCGGACAGCGCGGCACGTCGGAGCGCGACGGCGTCGTTGGTCTGGAAAGCGCCCCCCACAGTAACGACGACCTGCGTTTCGAGATTCTTCAGCGACCATTCCGCTCCTCCAAGGCGGGTGTAGGTGAGGCACCTGTGGTCGTCGAGATCCTCCGGTCCTGATGGCGTTCCGAATTCCTTGAGATAACCTGGTGAGGCGTAGAGCCGCGACGGGCACTGTCCCAGCCTTTTCGCGATCAGGGATGGGTCCAGGTGGTTGGCGATCCGTATCGCCACATCGATGCGATCCTGCACCAGGTCGACCGCCCGATCGGAAACCTGCAAATCGACCTTGATGCGCGGATAGGCGTCCGCAAATTCGGAAAGAAGCGGGACGAGTTGTGCCTCCGCCAGGATGCCCGGTGCCGTCACCCGAAGAAGACCGTGCGGAGTATCGGCATGCTCCGCGACTTCCGTCACCGCGTCGGCAACGCGCACGATTTCCTTACACAACTCGAGAACGCGTTCTCCGGCGGACGTCAAGCTGAGCTGCCGCGTGGTGCGGTGGAGAAGCCGGGTTCCCGACCAGTCTTCCATGGACGCTATATAACGCGACGCCATCGCTCGGGACATGCCGAGCTCTTCGGCCGCGCCGGAAGCGCTTCCGCGCTCGATGGTCTTCAACAGAACTTTTGCCGCGATTATCCGGTCCATCTATTTGCTCGATCCATGCAACATTCTGTCGATCACAATGACGTTTATCTTTGAGTTATGCAACATTACATTCTCCTCAACACAAGGAGATCGCAGTGACCACCGACATCGAACTTCAGTATTTTTTCGACCCTTTCTGCGGCTGGTGCTACGCAAGCGCACCCGCACTCGCTGGCCTCGCCGATAAGTTCGCAGACAAGCTCAAGATGCGCCCGTCCGGATTGTTCGTTGGCGGGCGGCCGATCTCGTCCATCGCCGACCGCGCCTGGCGCAACGACCAGCGGATCCAGAGCCTGACGGGGCAGCGTTTTTCCGAAGAATACCTTCGGAACGTCCTGCTGGCCCCGGACGGAATCTTCGATTCAGGGCCTGCCACGCTTGCGCTCACCGCGCTTGGCGAAAGTGATATGACGATCGAGCCTCGTTTCCTGCATGCCGTCCAGATTGCTCGCTATGTCGAAGGGCGCGACACGTCCAATCCGCATGAGGTCGCGAAGGTTGCTGCTCGGGTAGCTGCAGAGCACGGCATCGAACTGACCGCCGGAACATTCGACGAAAGGCTTCGCAGCGACGCCGATCTGAGGGAGCGCATGCTAAAGCGCATGGAAGATAGCCAGCGTCAGATGAGCGCCCTCGGCATTCGCGGTGTTCCGCAACTCGTCGCCGTCGTCAACGGCAAGCCCCATGTCCTCAATGGCGAGGACCTCTATCACGGTCCGGCGCGGATCGTTGCAACGCTCGACGAGCTCTCCGCAGCCGCTTGAACCATCCATCCCAACGAGGAGTACCATCATGAAAATTGCTCTTATCGGAGCTTCAGGCCAGGCCGGTTCCCGCATCCTGTCCGAATTGTCCGCTCGCGGCCACATCGTCACGGCAATTGCCCGGGATCCGTCCAAGGTCGCATCGCTGCCAAACGTCACCGCGGCTCATGGCGACATCGACGCGCCGGAAGCTCTTGCAGAGGTTCTGAGAGGTCATGACGCAATCATCAGCTCCGTGCATTTCTCCGCCAGCGATCCGGACAAGCTGATTGGTGCGGTCAAGGCCTCCGGCATTAGTCGTTATTATGTGGTCGGCGGGGCGGGCAGCCTTGAAATTGCTCCCGGAGTCCTTCTTGTGAACACGCCCGAGTTCCCGGCGATCTACAAGGCCGAAGCACAGGGTGGCGTCGAATACCTCAACAGGCTCAAGGCTGAAAACGACCTCGACTGGACCTTTCTGTCGCCATCCGCCGCATTCGTACCCGGCGAGCGGACCGGTACTTTCCGCCTGGGCAAGGACCGGCTGCTGACCACCGAAAAGGGCAGCAGTATTTCCTTCGAGGACTTCGCGGTTGCTCTCGTCGACGAAATCGAAACTCCGGCCCACGTCAGGCAGCGGTTCACCGTCGGCTACTAAATCAAACTTCCAAACTGAATCCCCCTTCGCGGGTCGGCACCATCTGGATGTCGGCTGCCACCGGACCCTTTTGCCCTGAAGGCGGATCGGTCCCAAACCCTGGAAACCTGAGATGATCAACAGACGCACTACATTGAAGACGATCGCTGCGACAGCCGCCGTCATGATTCCCCTGGCCACATCCGGTATCGCTCAGGAGAAGCCCGCCCTGTCGTGGACGGTATTCAACTCCACCGAAGCGGGCTTCCTGCGTGCTCCGGTTCTCGTAACCGGGAAGACGGAGGCGGTCCTCATCGACTCAAGCTTCAGCTTTTCGGACGGCAAGGTCGTCGCCGATGCCATCAAGGCCAGCGGCAAGCAACTGACCACGGTCTACATCACCACCAACGATCCGGACTACTACTTCGGTCTTGCTCCCGTTCAACAGGCCTTTCCGGATGCCCGCATCCTTGCGGCGGCTGACACCGTCGCACTGATGCGCAAGAAAGCCGAAGGCAAGATTCAGACCTGGTCGCCGGTCCTTGGCAACAACGGCCCTGGATCGGTTTCGGACCTCGTTTTCCCGGAGGTCAGCGACATCACCGCACTTTCGGTGGACGGCGAGAAGCTGGAAATCATCACCGCGCCCGGCCTCAAGGATCGCGGCCGTTATATCTGGGTTCCTTCGCTCAGCGCCTTGTTTGGCGGCGTGACGGTATTCGGCGGGATGTATCCCTGGGTCGCCGATCTTCCGACGGTCGAGGAACGGAAAGCTTGGCGCGTGGCACTCGAGCAGATCCTCGCTCGCAAGCCCAAGATCGTCGTGCCGGGTCACGCCACCGCCGCCTGGCCTAAGGATGCCTCTGCAGTCAGCTACACCCGCGACTACCTGATCGCATTCGACGTCGAGGCCGCCAAGGCCGCGGACTCCAAGGCATTGATCGCCGCCATGAAGAAGCTCTATCCCAACGACGCTATGCCTATCTCGCTGGAGCTGGGTGCGAAAGTCGCCAAGGGCGAAATGACCTGGGGGCAGTGAACAACCCGACAAACTCGCGGCTTCATTGAAGCCGCGAGTCCAATTCGCGAGTTTCCGGCTCGGTCACGAGTGATGTCAAAGCTGAATAGGGCTGCGACGCTGTCAGCCAGTTAGAAACGCGACACTGGCTCTGGTGGTCAGCCCCCGATCCGGCCGGCTGGGCCGG
>NZ_JAVDTC010000004.1:0-617421 GCF_031455615.1 Neorhizobium sp. 2083
GCCGAGCTTGATATAGAGCTGCACGGCCCTCATGCGGTCTTCGTACGAATACATGAACTATCTCCCTGTTAGTCCAAGTTTTCGTCCGCACCTCCTAAGTGCCGAAGTAAAATTCCCCATTTATGCCGATGGGGGCGCCAAGGAGAATTGCGGATTTTTCGGCGGCCGACCGCGTGGCTTTTGTGGCGGCGCGAATGCGGGCGGAGCTATGAGGGCTTTGGAGCGGACGTGCTCTGGCATGAGTTCGGCGTGCTGCCGTAGCCGGTAGCTGGATCCTTCGATCTGCACGACAACGGCATGGTGAAGCAGTCTGTCGAGCAGCGCAGTGGCGACAACAGGATCGCCGAACACATCGCCCCATTCGGCGAAGCCGCGGTTTGACGTCAGGATCATGGCGCCGCGTTCATAGCGGGCATTGACGAGCTGGAAGAACAGATTGCCGCCACCCTGGATGACAGGCAGGTAGCCGATCTCGTCGACGATCAGCAGACTCGGCCTGCAGAAGAAGCGAATGCGCTCCTGAAGCCTGCCTTCGCGTTCGGAACGGGCCAGCGAACCGATGAGGTCGGCAAGCGTGGTAAAGTAGACACTCTTTCCAGCTTTGACGGCTTCGACGCCGAGCGCCGTGGCGAGATGGCTCTTTCCGGTTCCGGGTGGGCCAAGGAAATGCACGGCCTCGTGTCGATCGACGAAGCCGAGCTGCGCCAAGGTAAAGATGCGATCGCGGTCGAGCGAAGGCTGGAAGGTAAAATCGAAGCCAGAGAGTGTCTTGATCGTTGCAAGCCTGCCCATTCGCAGCGCCGTCTTGATCCGGCTGTTCTCGCGCAGCGTCAGTTCCTCGGACAGGAGGATATCGATCGCTTCGAGGGCCGACAGCTCACCGTGTTCGAGGCGGCGCACGACGTGGTCAAGCGCTTCCAATGCGCGCGGCATCTTCAGGCCCACGAGATCATGTCGGATGCGATCGATCATGGACGGGATTGCGTCGAGGGTTGCACTCACGGGCGGCTCTCCTTCGCGAGGACCTTGCCGACGGCGTCATAGAAGGCGAGAGACCGCTGCAGCACGGTATCGCCGGCGGGTTTGACGACAATGGCTTCGCCTCGTGTTCGTGGCCGGTGTTGCGGTGTGAGTGTTCGTCGGTGGTCAGGATGAACCCGGCGTTGTTTACGGCCCTCGAGGACCGGATGAGCGGCGATCAGGGTGCCGTTCTCGAAGATGCGGACCTCGTCAGCAAGCGAATGTACCTCCACCGCCCGACTGCGGGTCGCATCAGGAACGCTGTAGGTATTGCCGCCGACGCTGACCATGCCTTCCCGCGATACGCGGCGCTCCAGCTTCAGGACGGATTTGCACGGTGCCAGCGGCAACGGTCGCAGATGCGGCCGTTCTTCGGCGAAAGCCTCGTTGACGACGCGTTGGGTGGTGGCATGCTTCCGTGGATTGGCGACGGTATCGAGCCAGTGCCGGAGCTGTGCGTTCATGTCGTCGAGATTGCGAAAGGAGCGGGCTAGGAAGAAGTCTTCGCGGATATAACGGAACGGCCGCTCGACCTTGCCCTTTGTCTTGGCACGATAAGGTTTGCACGCCTTCGGATGAAATCCATAGTGGCGGGCCAGGTCGATCAGGGCACGATTATAGATGATGCCCTCCGTCTGACCTTCACCGATGACAGCGGTCTTCATCCGATCGTACAGCACCTCCCGTGGAGCCCCACCAATCGCCTCAAACGCGGCGATGTGGCAACGTAGGACGGTCGGCAGGTTCTGATGCATGACGAAACGCGCCCAGATGAGGCGGCTGTGACCCAATACCATCGAGAATAACCAGACGATCCTTGGCGTCATCGGCTCGTCGGTGAAAACGACATGGAACTGGGCAAAATCGACCTGAGCTTGGTCGCCAGGCGGCGTCTCGAAACGAACTTCGAAGCCTTGGTTGGCCGGTGGTCGCACATCGCGGAGAAAATCTGTGACGGTGGTGTAGCCGCCGGTGTAGCCTCGATCCCGGAGTTCTCGGAGCAACCGACTGCCAGTGAGGCCGGGATAGGTCTTCACCCGCTCCCGCAGGTATGAAGCGAACGGGTCGATAACCGTCACCCGTGGCTTTCTCGGTCCATAGGCTGGGGCCTCGAGGCCTCGCTCGATATATTTGCGCACCGTCTTGCGGATCGATACCCGTTTCTCTGGAAATAGCCGACACCGTCAGCCCCTGCTGATGCAGATCCAGGATCATGATCGTCTCCCTCAGATTGATCACCAACATCCCCCTTCCGACCATCGGAAGGAGTATCGGCGATGTCGCGCCGCTGGTCTTCCGGGGCGCGCCCCGGAAGACCAGCGGCCGCAGCACCTGGGGAAGATTCAAACGGCACTATTGGGGAGTATTGCTCCGGTACTGACAGCCGTATTTGGCTTTCCAGTTGTAAAACGTCGCCTCTGAAATCCCGTGCTTACGGCAGAGATCGGCTGCCTTCGCACCAGCCTCCTGCTCCTTCAGCACCGCAATAATCTGCTCTTCCGTAAATCGCTGCTTCTTCATTCGTCCGTCCTTTAATAGGCCGGACTCTAATCCATTCTGGAGGAAATTCTCAGTGGCAGGTCAACAGGCATGGCTTGCCGACGTTCTCGCCCGCATCGCCGACACGCCGATCACCAAGCTGCAGCAATTGCTTCCGTGGAACTGGCAGCCAGACGCGCTGAACGCTCAAGCGGCGTAACCTGCGGTCTCCACCGGAGGCTTACGGATCGAACGCATCATGGCAGACGAGCCAAAATCATAAATCCCGCGGCCCTGACCGGATGGATACGACCGGATGGATACGTCCAAGCCCTCATTCGGGCTCAACATCGTCAATCACGCCGTGATCCGGAGGTGGGTGCAAAACACCGCTTACGTCGATAGATTCTCTTCGGGTTGACGGCCCAACCATGACGCCTGATCAGAACGTGAACGCGGCGATAGCCATAATTGGCATCGTCCGCACGGCGGCTTAAAATCAAAAACACCCATCAGTCGCCTCAGTCTGAACAGCGACAACGTGTTGAGGCTCCACAGCTAGGACGTCACTAACCGCTTCGTATCCGTGATTACGTTCGGCAAAATATAGTCAGATCTGTCATCGTGGCGGTAAGCTATACAAAGCTGCGTCGCCTGGGGAAGGTTACTAATTGAGTGTGAGATGATCTTCAGATGTCGGCCCACCAGGTCCGCGAATTCCCTCGTGGACCATTCGTATATATGCGTCGGATTGGTGGGGGGGCCTCCGCGGTTGGATTTCCCTCTATCCGCGAGTAACTCTAGAGCCGGTGTTGATAAAATGAAGATTCGACCTTTAGAAGCAGCGAATGCGCTCAGGAGACGGTCAGGCTCCATAAGATGCTCCAATACATCGGAGCAGATGACTAAATCCACGTTAAAAATCTCGGGTCTAAGAAAACTCCCGTCAATCCAAGCTCTCTCAGGATAAATTTGCTTCAGTTCAGATAGTGTGGGTTCAATCTCGACGCCCGTAGTTTGAAGACCTCCGAAGTTGTTAATGAGCTTAAAGCCGGACCCACAACCATAGTCAACGACACTAGTGAAGTTATTTGCTTCTGCAATACGAGCTGCGTTCTCGTAGACACCTCGCTGCCACTCATCCTTCATGCCGCGGTCGTCATAGGCAGTGGGTTCCGGTTGATGAACATAAGTGGGAGCAACTCCTTGTCGATCCCGCCATGATACCCTTGCTCTGACAGGCTCGTGACCAGCTCTCTCTGCGTACGTAAAAATAAATTCCGAATTTTCAATTCTAGATCCTTCCTCCGCATCGCGCATAGGTTGACTTCGTCGGTTCAGTTCCCGTTTGATTGCCTCGTCTGAAAGACCAATTACTTGGCCATCACTCACTAATCTACGCTCGTCAGCGGAACGGTCATGAATTTCGGGTTCAATTGGGGATAATGTCTTTTCCGCTTTTAGCCCTGTCACCGACGGAGAGAGTTTTAGACCGTTCTTCAACAAGAAAGCCCACATCCGCTCTTTCTTCATAGGCAGTGTCTTCAAAAATAGGGAAGGATCTGCTGCGTCCCACAGTGTTTTTGGATCAGTCCTTTCGTCAAAATCAGTGAGACGCATGTGGGGCATGTTGAAATAGCGCGCCAATTCTTCTGTTCTCACATCAATTGTGAGCAGCAAAACGCGTGCTCCCGCCGCGGCCGCAGCTATATTCCCATGAAAACGAGAGCCAATCGACAAGTCGACTTGCCTCATAGCGGAATTCCAGGATTTGGAATCTAAATAGTAATGGGCTCGTCTGGACAGCCAATCGAGTAGCTTCCAGGAGTCGGCATCGTTGTCCGAGTAATATCTGATTCTAAATTGTGAATCCGAATCTAGAGCTTTCGTTTGCAACAGCCTCATAATTGAAGTTTCTGCCTGCTCAACGAACAGAGCGTCATACTTGATTCCGAACCTCAGCAATTCAGCAATCGCATCTCGGTAGTGCCCATGCCAAGTGGTATGCGTTGCTATACGCAATGTGCTTTCCGTCTCGATGGCGCGAAAATTACCATCAATTAAGAAAATTGACGGACAGCCGACTACGTCAACGTTCTTTATACCGAGCTTTGACAAGACTTCTGCGGTGAAATCCCCACGGACACCGATGGATTTTGATCGTTCTGATATAAGATCAAGAAACCGTCGCGTCCCGGGGCTGAGGACGATTTCTTCTTCCCGCCGTTGGACTTGCACGCCGGCACCAATGACAACCACATTTTCCACATTCGATCGCTCTATCTCATCGACGTACCACCCCATGTCTGTCGAAGAAGAAATCCAGTTCCCCATACTTAATACCAGTGTCTTAATGTCAGCGGGTATGGGACCTATTTGCGTGAGGCGGGTTCCGAATTGTATAATGGGCGCCATCGACTCCCAAAAGTAAATATTGCCAGTATTCCCTGCCATCGCGTGGAGAATGGCTTCGACTGGCTCACCAGGCCCAAAGGAAAATTCAGGATAGAAGAAGGCGGTGTCTTTTGCCGACTGCTGCTTTTGATTCGGTAAGGTGCTATCCGCCATGTTTTTCTCCAACTACGCACAACTCAGCCTATTGCTTATTTCGTTCCAGCGCACTCGCCTTCGCAAGTTATGGCACCTCCGGCGGTCTAGGCTTGACCTATTTGGCAAAAGGCAAGAAGCGGCGCATCCGAGACAGCTTCCTAGTGGAGGTGCTACACATGCGATCCAAGTCTTCCGACAGGTGCAAGTAGTTTACCTCTGCGCCTGTCCGAAGCGAGATTGCATCTGCCACTTTTCGTAGGACGGTAAAACCCTCCCGTCCTTCGTCCTTGCCGTAGCGCTGGAAATGCTTAAAGCCTTGGATAGCAGGCTTCCTGAGCGCTATTCTGAGATCCGGGTGACGCTGGACATATGCATGTGCCTCTTCCTGAATTAAGCGAGAAAAACGGCTTTTTGCCTTCACAATTTGTCCGGCAGCCGTTTCGAGAGCTATTATAGCACCTTGAAGTTTTACGGCTCGCTCGCCACTTACCCTTGCTTTTGCGCGATCTAGTGACTCTGCAACAGCGGCCGCCCTCGCAATTGAGAGATCCTGAGAAGCCGCAAACAGGAAGGCAAAATCTATGACGAGCTCACTGACATCCGCAGTAAATTCGACGTGCCGAATGAGATCCGCAGCGCCCTCGTCGGCGGGTTTAAGTTTCCACGACGCGATCAACTCGGCAAGTACTCCGATTTCGCCTTCGAGAGATGCAGCTGGGTTGTCGCCAACTGTCCTATAGGTCGCTTCAGTTTCGTCGTCTTGCGCTAAAGCGTTCGCGGTTTTATCCATGGCGCTAACCCACATTGAAGCAGCAGGCGATCCGATAGCTGCGGCATATTCGTGAAGCGCCGACAGATGGAGAGGCAAATCATTTCGAGTAGTTTGGATTTTCTGCAGTTGTTCGCTGAAGGGGGAAATCGACATTCGCCAATTATTGTAGTTCATCTCGTCCACAATGCATTCCTGGCCTGCCGCGAGTGAAATTGCATCATGCCACTGGCTGTGGCTCAGCCGCATTTCAATAGCATCGATGACACGAGCCTTATTTGCAAAGCGAGAGGTACCCGAAATCATACTCGGCTTATTTACTTCATAAAGGTACAAAACTTCAGGAATAATTCGAATGTCTGCATTGTGTTGCGCCGCGCGAACGTATAGTTCGTAGTCTTCGTAACCGACACGTCTTTTTTCAGTGTAGCCTCCAATACTTTCAAAAAAAGAGCGTTTGATAATAGCAGTCGCGGCACCATAGACATTGGACAGATGTGCGATCGACAAGGGGCCGCCTATTGGGACATATGCCACTTTTGCAACCATGCTTTCGGGGGCAACTTCGTACTTAGATCGCTCCGCTGCATCCATGTAGTAGTTGAAGCAGTTTACAATATCTGCGTTGGTACTGGTCGCGACGTGCACGAGTTTTTGCACTGCGTCAGGAAGCAGCAAGTCATCGTCGTCGAGGAATAGCAAAAACTCAGAATTAGTTTGATTGGCTATCGTGTTTCTTGCTGCCCCGAGGTATCCGTTCTCCCGGCGGATCAATCGACCTCCCACGCGTACCAAGAGTTTCTCGATTTGATCGAGTGCATCTAGGGTTTCATTGCTTCGAGAGCCGTCATCAACTACGACGACTTCAATGTTGTCGTATGTTTGACGCAATACTGACAGGATCGCCCCGATCACCTTCCGCGGGCGTTCAAAATGAGTAATGCCCACAACCACTTTGGGATGGGTAACTGGCGAAGCGGCTATCGGGGAGGTATTGTGTTTGGACCGATGAAATTCTACCCATTGATTAATGATGGTATCGGCGCTTTCGGCGGGTCGGGGAGTTTGCACACCATTTCGCGCTAACGAAATTAACCTATCAGCGATCGCTTCCGGCTCGGCATCGACTACCGCCTCCCCATGAAACTCCTTATCGATTAATTCCTTTCCTCCACCTGCGCTCGATGTAAGAATCGGCCTTCCCACGGACATCGCCTCTACCACCGTATAGGGCGAGTTTTCCGCGGAGGACGGAATCACAACAATCGCATTATCTCGCGATGCAAGGTAAGCCATCGCTTCTTCACGATTGAGGTTAACAAGAGCGCGAAGTTTAAACTTCCATTTTAACGCTTTATCAGTCAGGTACACGCCGGATGAGATACCGTTTACCTCGCCCAGCCCGCCTAAAAAGGTGACTCGTATGCCTTCTGCGGTTAATTCTGGTTCAGCCAAATCAAGGGCATCGCAAAAGGTTACTATCCCCTTCCGCGCTTCGTGTCGTCCGAAGAAAATGACTTCTTTGACATCTACAGCTTTGCATTCAGCTTTTGGATCGACGTCGAATTGGAAATAGCTGCATACGTTCTTAATAACGTGAACACAATCATCAGGCGGTAGCTGGAAGTTATGCTCCTTCAACCAAGACACAAGATACTGACTGGGACTGACAACATGGTCTGCCATCCTAATACTTTCCCGTTCCATAAAATCGATGGAAAGCTGATCGATGTGCGTAAAAAGCGATCGATTTGCGCTAAGCGTCCAACGCAGTGGACCGTGCAACTGAACTACTAGCGTCGTCGATTGAAAAGCAACGTTTTGACGCTTTGCAGCGGTACAGAAATAGCCTAGGCCTTTATAGTCGTGAAAATGAATGAAATCATATTCCTCCGTCTGCTCTCTTAGCGCCGCAAAAACGCAGTATGAGCGATTCCTTACATTCAGCGTGTCGTAAACATAGTTGGAAGGATCTATAAATTTTAGCTTGATGCCAAGCTTCGCAAAACTCTCTGCAGCGGCTTCTTTTCGCTCTTTTGCCATTTCTTCATGAGGAAAGAAGATTATCTCGACATCAACATCTCTATCGGCGAGGCTGGCCGCAAGCTCGTAGATGGCGGCGCCAATCCCTCCGGACCGCCCGAGGTTCGACAGTTCTTCCGTTACAAATGCAACCCTAGGCATCAGCTTCACCCATTTAGAAGATGACACCTCATAAACAAGTGAGATGGATTAGGAAAGCCGCGATCGCCCTTATCCAGTTCTGAGATTTTAAGGTTGGCTCGTAAGTAAGCGTCCAGTCAGTCCATTTGTGACGGAACTTGCAGGTTCCACGGGAGGAGTTCGTCGATCCGGTTGAATGGGATGATCGGCGATGCGGTTGATGACCTCCCGCAGGTAGGCTTCCGGATCGAGGCCGTTGAGCTTTGCGGTCTCGATTGACGACAGGATTGCAGCTGCGCGTTCGCCACCCTTGTCTGATCCCGCAAACAGCCAGTTCTGCGGCCGAGCGCAATCGGCCGGATCGCGCGTTCAGCCGCATTGTTGTCGACAAAGCGCGTATCGGATCGCTTCCGCTGTCCCGGATTTTGCGGCAGGCGTTTGAGGTTGTCATCCAGCCATAGCCACAGAGCTTCGACCTTGGGAGTGCTGCTATGTTGCCGCACAGCTTTCCGCACATCTGGCGGCTCACCACGAATGGCCTTTCGACGTCGTAGAGTTCGCCGATCCGACCTAGCGCTTCCTCCGCAATCGGTGCTTTTCCTGAAGTCGCCAGATCGAAGAACTTGCGTCTTGCATCCGCCTAGTAGGCGGCTTCCAGGATGGTCGGTGAGCCGCCTGGCTTGTGTGGTTCGTAGAGGTCCCGAAAGCCTGCATAGCCTTCGGCATGCAGGACGTCGGAGAAGGTGGCCAGATGCTGCCTGGGATGCAGTCCTCTACGATCCGGACTGAAGAAGTTAGCAAACTGCAGGTGGGATCGTGTCACCATAGGGACGGCCGTCGCGAACATAGGTCCACAAGCCCCCGGTCCTGGTATTGCCCTTACCTGGCTCCAGAACCGGAACGGGCGTCTCGTCACCATGAAGTCGATGGCCAGCGAACACATGCTCGCGAAGCTTCACTAGCAGCGGCTCCAGCAATGTGCTGGCCTTGCCGATCCAGGCGGCCATGGTCGAGCGGGAAAGATCGACGCCTTCCCGCGCGTAGTAAATCTCGGATTGGCGATAGAGCGGCAGGTGATCGCACCGGCAATTGATGGCTTCCGCCTCGGCCGCCTCGATATCTTCCAGCGCCAGTTCGAGCTGTTCAGTGGCGCGGTCCATCTTCTCGGAGGACGAGCCGAACCGTGCCCGCTTGAGGACGGCTGCGCCTTCAGCTTGTCAATCAGGGTATCGCGGGATTGAAGCTTCCGAGCCTGTTCAGCCAGTTGGTCAGGCTGCGCACCGATGATGGCTCGCAACGCATCGACGTCTTCAGGCAGGATCGAAGGGCTCACTTCCATACCAAACTCTATAGCCGATTTTCCCTCAGATTACTACCTATCTATCTGTAAAGATTGACATATGCATTAGGCAACTCGTGTCGGCGCAGAGGTCCAGGCGGGAAGCCGCCAGCTTCGTCGCTCGTTTCCGTGGCGATCAGGGCGACCGGTAGAAAAGAAACCAACGGCTCAGCCTGCCCCGCCGCGAACTTCCGCGGCCAGGTGTAATCTGCTGTGGTTTGAAATCGTGCCGACGAGCGACGTCGGCAATCTTTGTATCCGGCTCAACAGCCTCTTGCAGTATCGAGAACTTATCCACGTCGGACCAGTCGCGCCGACGCTCGACGCCCGTCAAAATCTCTATTCAGCCCATAGTTCATCCCCGATGACGTCTCTAATGACGGAATTAGCGACGTAACTTCAGGTGTTCGTGGGAAATCTCCAGAGCAGCTTCACCGGACGCTTACGCTTACGCTCGTAAAATCGTATTGGGGGGCTCGATGGCATCACCAAAAACGCAATCCTGCCTCTGCTTCCTGTGACATTTGCTCAACCAGAGTCCGCGTCGCCGCTGCGGCGTTGGAGCGCCGGCATGGGTCGTCAACCAATAGCAGAATAGTCTCACGCCAAACGTCAGCATTGTACGCTATACGGATCTCTCCGCTTTCATCTTGATCGCCATAAGCTTCAGAAACAGAGAAGATTCCAGCAGCACCGAGGCGCGCAACATCGACACGCTTCGTAGGTGCACGACAATTGTTGATATGAGAAGGGCTTAAAGGAACCAGCATTATATCAATCCGGCGCGCTGCGCTCTCGTCCAGGTAGGCTTTCCAGGGAAGTTGCCGCCTAATTTGGACGCGATCCATTTCGCGCCAAAGGTGCTCGGTTTTCTTATCGGTGAAAACCTCAAAGCGAACGTCAGGCCTCAGTGTGAGAACATCTTGAATGATCGGCTGAAGAAAAAAATGCTCCTGAATGTGGATACCTGAAGCGTGGTAGCCCATCAGAATCCGTTTGGGATCCCTTTCGGTCATGCCATCTTCCTTCAAAACATCCCATAGATGTTTTGGTGGTGCCGGTGGTAGGATGCGCGCGGATGCGTACCTTAAGCTCTGCGCTAGACTAGGCGTCGAAGCCCATATGATATCGAGGCGCCCGTTGAGGCGGAAAAGAGGCAATATTCCCCTAGCGAGCAAAGATGCTTTGTAGGATAAACTAGACTCCCGGCTTGCAATGACGGCTGAAATATCGTCATCCAAGAAGAGGCCAAGACCAGCAAGCTGTTCCGCTGAGGATTCAATCCAGCTTAAAACACTTGGCGAAGCATATCTGCAAACTATCACAAAAGCCCCATTAGGGTCCAAGTTGTCGAAGTTTGGTGCGTCTATGTCAAGGATATGGTGCGGAGGCATTCCAGGCGCCATAAGCCGCGCCGTAAAATAATAGTCCATGGTCGGGTTGGGATGACGTCCACACAATATGATCGTCTTTACCTCCCGGTGCGGGTAATTCGCCGGCGTGGCCCTGAGTCGGGGCGAGGGCAGGCCACGTGCAAGGTGGAAGCGCAATTGGTCCGTATTGATCATCGATGGCTCTTGGCTCATATCACAGGAATCGATGTGTGGTATGCGAGTGAATCTTACGACATTACCGAAGTAGTCGACTCCTATCCTGCATTAGTCAAACTTCCGGCGAAGGATCACAATGCAGCCGAACACTACGCCGAAAGCCGCGAGTGCAGCAATAATACTTACTGCTATTCCCACTAATCGTCTCGGGTACTTGCTATAATCAGGAATGGTTGGTTCTGTGAAAGTATCTACATACAACAATTGAAGCGAGCTTACGAGATTAACCTTTTCTTGCTCACTGATTGCCGATCTCAGTCGCCCTTCAGCCATTTTTAGTTCTAAATCTAGCTGACTGAAGAGTTGTGAATAATCGGCAAAGTTGCCGTTTTGGTTGCGCGTTCCGGCTATCGTTTCCTTCAGGAGAGCAGCCTGATTTTCTTGCGCCTCGATGCGCCTGTTCAAATCGACAAGGTTAGGTGAGTTTGCGGCAACGCTTTGGCTTAAGGCATCCCGTCTACTCCTTAAGGCCGCGGTCTCCGTTTCCAGCGCCGTCAGGACTGTCATAATGCTCGTCGCCGCGGTTCCGATGTTGTAGACCCCCGTTTGATTTTGGGTCTCACGATATTTGTCGCGCAGGGCGGTCAAGTCACGTGTAGTTTCATCTACATCTTTCTGAACCGAGAGGCGCAAATTATTCCACATATTTGCATTGAGTTTATTGACCTGATCCTCTGTTGCTTTCACCACCCGCTTCAGCAGGTCATTGGCTTCTTGAGGCGAAAAGGCCGTTACCTCCAACTCGACAATACCGCTTCTAGGATTGACGGAAGCGGAATAGCGCCCCTCCCAATATTTGACTAATTCTTCTTGAGTGGGCGACGACTTCAACCGTGCGATCAAATCAATCTCGCTTCGCCCGAAAAGCCTTTGAAAATCCGCTTCTTTATCCAATATCTGCACTAGGGCCGGGCTCGAAAGGTAATTCAAAAGAACGGCAGTGTCCTGGACTATCTTCGCCTTTGGTTCAACGGATTCAGAGGAGTACCTATCCCGTGACAGTAGCGGCACCGATGAACGCACCACGAACCGCACCTCGGAGGTGTATTGGGGGGTGGCAATAAAAATAAAGTATACTATACTTCCAAATACTGGAAGAACAAAAGCGAAGATGCCAGCCAGGATGATGGCCGCAGAGAAGAAGCGATCCCGCTGCCGAGGCTTTAGACCTGCGAGGCGGTAGAAATTACGCCTGCTTTTATTTTCGAACGTCAATGCACGGGCATAAGAGCTTAGCGCCGCGGCCATATTTTGGCTTCGCACAGTCGCTGGTGTCGAACCGGTTTTCAAATTGTGGTTATCTTCCGCCAACTGCATTCTCCTAGAGGCGACCGCCTACCATCAGCGATTGAGACGCATGTAGGTTGCGATACCATCCTCGACATTACTGAACTGCACTATGTTACCGTCGATCAACACCATCACGACGTCGCAGTAGTCTTTGATCGTGTTCATATCATGCGAAATCATGATCACATCCGCCTTTGCGCGTCGCGCTTGGAAAGCTTCCCGGCATCTTCTTTGAAAATTTGCATCCCCGACCGCGGTGATTTCATCGACCAAATAGCAGTCGAATTGCACCGCCATGGAGAGACCGAATGCGTATTTAGCCATCATGCCGGATGAATACGTTCTCAAAGGTTCGTTAATGTAGCTACCTATTTCCGCGAAATCGGAAACGAAACGCAGCACTCGCCTGAAATCTTCGCCGTATGCGCGAGCCACGAATTTAAGGTTTTCCTTACCGCTGAGTTGATGATTCAGGCCGGAAGCAAAGCCCAAGGGCCAGGAAACGCGAACATTGCGGGTGATCCTGCCTGTGTTTGCCATTTCAGACCCAGCGATGAGCCGCATTGTTGTCGATTTGCCTGCACCGTTCACTCCCAAGAGGCCATACGATGTTCCTTTGGTGAAATGAACGCTTTGTCCGCGTAAGATATAGCGCCGGTGGGCTGCAGTTTTGTAGAACTTCGTTACGTTATCCATCCTGATCATGCTCATGTGCGATGATCCTCAACTGACATCCAGATCAGCATTCCCGTTATCCAAAGTGTAAATAGGCCCAAGGAAAAAATCAGCCATGACGAGAAGCGGGCGGGATACTCCGACTTCTCTGGTAAATTTGTTCTTGAGAAGACAGACATGAACGTCGTGCGTTTCAATGCAGTTGATCTAGCCGTATCGAGGTTCCTAACGGCTGCTTCATAAAGAGCCTGCGAGACGATACGGTTCGTTTCCAGCCGTGAGAATTCAGTGAGAGCTTGCGAAAGTTGAGATCTAGTGCTGCTTTCGCCGGCAAGGCTGTCCTGCCGTGATTTAATCTGCTCATCAAGAGCTGTAATTGACCGGTTTAGCTGACGAGCCTTCGCTGAGTTATCGGCGTTTGCAGCTTCCAGTCCCTTCAGTTGCACGACTAGTTTGAGTCTCTCCTCCGTCAGCTTCGCAATAACCTCGGTAGTCAATTTGGCGGAAGACGTAGGATCAAGTATCCCCGTCTTATTTTGATAAGATTTTAACTCGTCGAGAGCGGTCTGATACTCTTTTAGGCTGTTCTTGACCTCCGACTCCGCGCGAGCCACAAGATCCCTTTGAGCTTTATCGGAAATTCGCGCGATCATTCTATCAGCGGCGCCCAACGCGGCGTCGGAGATCTCCACGGCATCGCTTGGCGAAAAGGCGCGAACGGTGAATACGATAATTCCAGATGGCCCATCCACGTAAGTTCCTACTTGCCGCTTCCAATATTTTTGGAGCTTCTCGAATCCCGCCTCAGATGGGAGACGGGAAAGTAAATCTATTTCGATGCGCGAGAAACGCTTGTGCAAACCAATTTCCTCGTCCAATCTCCTTACGATTTCTGGCGATGTTAGATAGTTTGCGACAATATAGGAGTCCTGCGTCAGCGAATCGCCGCCAATTATCGAGCGGCCCTCTCTTTGCTCCGAGGTATCAAATCTTTCGCTTACGCCGATTGTTCGGACGATCATCCTCACTTCCGACGTGTATTGCTCACTTACGACGAGCCCGTAAAAGATGGCGGCGAGGAAACTGGGGATGGCGACGAAAAAAATAAAGGAATTTTTTTTCGAATAGAAATGCTTGGGGCGACGAAATTCATCAGCTTCTCTAAGATCCAGCTCCTTGTCACTCGGCGCAGCTTGATCGTATTGCTCTATGACCTGTCCCGAATGGTTGAACTTCGGAATCATACGAACGTACCGTCTGAATTTTCTATGCAGATCAAACCGATGCTCCACTTGTGGGGCAGATGGCACATAATTGCTTCACCGTCTCGATAAGCATCAGCGGGAGATATGACAATAGCATGGCGAACGGACTGAAGCACGATAAGATGGCGATAACCAATATGAAGAGAATCGAAAAATGCAGAGCGGTCTACTTCTCAAGCGGGCATAAGACGGGCTGAGCATTTGCGGAGCGTTTTGTAGTGACATCCGGCAATTCTGTATAGGATGAGGCATTGCTGACGAATGGACGCCGACGACGACGGTGCGTCGGGAAGGATCACTCTGCTTATCCGCAATGAAAGACCGTTATGGCACATGAACGCATCGTCATTTTGAAAAGAGATGACGCTCATCGCTATTCAAAAAGTCCAGTCCTCATTGAGATTCACGATCCGGATCTCCTCCTCGGCAGCGTCGTAACCATTTTTTTCGAGCGCGACGGAAGGGTCCCTCAAACATTGAGCAGGCAGATGCTTGTCGATGAGCACGGCAGAGGAAGCTTCTTCGGCTGGATCCCCACGGGATTGATTGGGATTTACGTAAACTCTGGACCGCTCGAGGAAGGCCGGACGCGGCGACTTCAGCTGAGGCTTCGCCGAGTCGGTCTCACAGAGATCGCATTACGGACGGTTTTGAAGTCGCCGCACACGATGATAGAGATGTTAAAACTTCTGGTGGCGGGGAACCGGCGCGGCTTCAGGTATCGGTTTGCAAGATGCTTCGATCGACTAAATGAGCCGTCCTACAGACAATGGTTGAACACGATCCCTGAATTCCCCAAAACTAGAGATTTGAGCCTCGGTTCAGTCTCGCTGCCGTCCGTGCTCATTTCCATCGTAGGCGATAAAGAATTTGCTGAGGTTAGCCGCCGGTCAGTTGCACAGCAAACCTACCCCTTTGTCCGGGAAGTATCCGTTGAGCAATTGAAGGATCCAGAGGCGAATGATTGTTTATGGGTCAAGCTTCCTTCCGGCATACTTTTACACCCCCAAGCCATTGAGCTTATGGTCCAGGCCCTCTTAGTACATAACGGGAGTGTTGCTGTGTATTGCGACGAAGATCTGATTGGATTTCGAGGTCGCCGTTGTCGGCCGTTCTTCAAACCAGCTTGGAACCCCCCGCTGGCCGAAACCGGTTGGCTTGCGCCAGATGGCGCCCTGATCCGCGTCCAAGCTCTTGCGGGAGAAATTGACTTAGAAGCGGCAGATGCCGGTCAGCTTTTGCTCTATACGGCGCGACGAGGGCAGATTGCTCATCTTCCGCGCGTGCTTCTACACCGTATCGAGCCGCGCTCAAATGTGGTGGCATCGAAGCCGAAAACTGTAAAGTCTAAGACGAACGTCACTGTAGTCATCCCCACCCGAGACCGCGCCGACTTATTGAGGGCCTGCCTTGAAGGTCTCTTTACCCGTACGCGTTACGATGATCTCGATGTAATTGTAGTCGATAATGAGAGTCGCGAAGGCGAGACGCTTGCTCTTTTTCATCACTACGAGGGATCGGATCGCATCCGTCGAATTCCGCTATCTGGCCTATTTAACTTCTCGCGCGCATGCAATCTCGGTGTCGCCGAGGCTCGTCATGAACTTGT
The DNA here is from genome assembly GCF_031455615.1 of Neorhizobium sp. 2083. Classification (NCBI taxonomy): domain Bacteria; kingdom Pseudomonadati; phylum Pseudomonadota; class Alphaproteobacteria; order Hyphomicrobiales; family Rhizobiaceae; genus Neorhizobium; species Neorhizobium sp. 2083. The sequence continues at coordinate 15,770 of NZ_JAVDTC010000004.1, forward strand.
CTTGCTTCTAAACAACGACATTGAGCCGCTGGAGCCTGGTTGGCTGAGCCAGCTAGTAGAAGAACTGGATGATGCGGACGTAGGAGCGGTCGGCGCGCTACTTCTTTATCCCGACGGATACGTCCAACATGGTGGCGTCACCTTGGGTACAGGCTCTGTCGCGCGCCACAATTTCAGCTTCGTTCATCCCCAAGCAGGTGAGGATAGTGGACTTCTTTCTCAGAGACAGGAGATGAGTGCAGTGACCGCCGCTTGCCTGATGACCCGAAGAAGCATGTGGAATAGCGTTGGTGGTATGGATGAAGATCGACTAGCCGTCGCCTTTAATGATGTAGATTATTGTCTGAAATTACGTGAAATGGGGAAGCGAATTATGTGGACCCCCCATGCGCGTCTAATACATCGGGAATCGGTTTCCCGAGGTCCAGATGATACACCTGAAAAAATCGCTCGCTTTGCGTCCGAGGAGGCTTACATGCGGAAACGCTGGGGCGACATCCTTGAAAGTGACCCATTTTATAACCCAAATCTCTCGCTCGTCACAGGAGATCGCAGTCTTGGCGTTTATCCGCGAGATCTCTCACCGCGTTTGGCCACACTATGCCCCTCAAGCCCCAAGGGAGCCGACCGTTGATAATCAACGCCTCCTGGCGTACGGCTTGCTTTCAAAGCAATATCTGCTCCACTGTTTATCAGTGCGATTACGTTCTAGGTAACGATCCCAAATGACAGTCAAAAGGTCGTGGAGACGCTCCTCATCATTAGCTTTGAGACTTGTTTATTATGTCGTCGCTGGATTTTTGCTGCGTGCCTCAGGATTGTTTGATGCGGCATGGTATCAACTCGCCTATCCTATAAAGCAAAAAAGAAACAGCATTATCCATTATCTGAAAACAGGCGCCGCGCTGGGTTATGCTCCCAGCCGGAGCTTCGATTCGCAGGCTTACCGGAACGCCTATCTAAGAGACGCGCCTGCAGCAAATCCGCTGATCCATTATTTGCTCGTCGGTCAATGGCGGGGGTTCTTGACGCAACCATCACCACCTAGCGAAGCGGACTTAATTGAGGATTCCGGGCTTTTCGATGAGGCCTGGTACTACGCCGCTTATCCCGACGTGTTGGAGTCACGGATACCCGCGCTAAAGCATTTTCTGATCTTTGGATGGCGAGAGAATCGTTCACCTGGTCCATATTTCGACTCGTCATGGTACGTAACCAGGTATCCTGAGATCATTGGACGGAATCCCTTAATTCACTTTATTACTTGTGGTAAAGAGGAAGGTCGCATTCCGATGCCGCCGAAAGTCAACCTTGACGTTGCTATGGAGGTGATTGGCGAACTCGAAGATCTCGATCCCGAATTATATGCTGCCGACTATCGCAATCGAATTGAAGTGCTGGAAATTGCGATGAGCATGCCACGGAATCGTGTAGCGTTTATTTTCGAAAGAATTATATCCACTATCCCGGCACCACCTAAATCAATCGTTTTTGCGCCATGGCTTAGCCATGGAGGCGCAGATCTAGTTGCGTGCCATGCCGCACGGGCTCAGGCAGAGTGTTACGGCTCCTCCTCTGTCCTTGTGGTACTGACTGATGGTGGGGATGAAGTTGGCATGCGCCGCTTGCCTGACAATATACCAGTCGTTTCGTTCTCCGCTATTGCTGAAGATCTGTCGGATACGGACAGGGCAGAGTTAGTTGAGTTGCTGGTGCGCAGTCTCCAACCGGCAACCATCATCAACATTAACAGCCGGGCGTGCTGGGACGCCGTCAAGCGACGCGGTCGACGGCTGGCTCATTTTACTAGACTCTACGCGATGTTGTTCTGTCCAGATTACGGACCTTCAGGGCGGCGTATTGGATATTCTGATCTTTACCTGCGTTCATGCTTGTCGTTTCTATCAGGGGTTTATTTCGATAACGCGACTCACATCACTGAGGTCATACAGCAATTTGGAATCCCGCCCGAGTTGAGGTCTCGCTTGATTACACTTAAACAGCCGGCACCTTCGTTAACTCCAGCGCGGCTTAGAGATAAGGGCGGTAACAACCGGCTCAGAGTGCTGTGGGCGGGCCGGATCGCCCGCCAGAAGAACATCGGCCTTCTGCTTGAAATATTACGCAATGCCCCTCAGTTCGATTTTCACATTTGGGGAGGGACGGCCGATGGCACTCTGAAGGCTATGTTGGAGGATGTAGCCGAATCCGAGACCAACATCTTTCTGCACGGGCAGTTCGATGGATTCGGGCAGCTGCCTCTGGATTCCTATGATGCCTTTCTTTACACTTCACTGTGGGATGGGCTTCCCAATGTGCTTTTAGAGGCAGCCGCAGCTGGCCTGCCGATTGTCGCGTCGAACAGCGGCGGCATTGCTGAACTTGTCACCCCCCAGACAGGGTGGTTGATATCGTCGTCGGATGATGCAGTCGAATATATTGCTGCCCTTCAAGAGTTGGCAGACGACCCAGCTCAAGCCTTTGAGCGCGCGAATGCGATGCAGCAAAAGCTTCTGGAAGAGCACAATTGGGCGGCCTACAAAAAAATTCTCTTCAATGAGCCACTGGGGACGGGAGGCTTTTTAAGTGCATAAACCTTCGATAACAGCAGTTTTGAATGCGCATCGGGAGGGGTTGCTAGCTTTACCATCGCTTGAAAGCCTTGATCGTAGCGTAAAGAATGCAGTGGAGGCTGGGTATCATGTCGAAACCATTGCCATACTTGATTGCTCTGACGCGTTGACGCAGGCCATTATCAGAAATAGTTGCCATGAAAATTACCGGATTATTGAGACAGATTTTGGAGACCTCGGTTTGGCACGCAACTGTGCGATTGAGGCGGCAACCGGGGATTTTGTAGGGTTTCTGGACGCCGACGATCTATGGGGAGCAGACTGGTTGACCAAAGCGGCCGCTATTGCCCAAACACGAGATGATCCAGTCATCTGGCATCCAGAAGTCAATGTATATTTTGGTGTCGCGCAACTGTTGTTCTTTCACATCGACATGGAAGATCCGAGCTTCCTTCATTCAGGTCTTGTCCTCGACAACTATTGGACTGCGCTGAGCTTTGGGGCTCGAGAACTTTATCTAGAAAACCCATATCCGGCCACTGACCTGCGAGCAGGGATCGGGTTTGAGGACTGGACCTGGAATATGAGCACCATCAGCGCCGGGGTCATTCACAAGGTTGTTCCACAAACTGGCCACGCTATTCGCCGGAAGGAAACCTCTCTTTCTCGCGATACCTTGAAAGCAGATGCAATTTCCCACCCTGGAGATTATATCAAGCGCCTAGTCGATGAGCGGCGTTCGTATTAAACTAAGATGTCCTTCCCGAGAAATGGTTGACACCTCAACCGGGGGACATGGTTTACACTATTGTCTTCGAGGTGAAGAGTGCAGGTGCCTTTGACCTGCAGAAGGTCCGCTTCGACGACTTCGCTGAGGGGTTCATCAAACGGCCCCACCGGGCGCTGAATATGGCCTGCCTGTTGATTGCCACTGAGAACTGACACGGCGTTTGGCGTGAACCCTTCTGGCCGGACCAGCGAGGCGCTTCACACTGAGCCGCTTGCCGGGCGAGTTGGGTTTCGAATTCTTTTAGCGATCTGTAGCCAAGGGCCGAGTGCAGCCGCTTAGCATTGTGAACCTCCTCGATGAATCTGGGCTAGCGCTCGGCGAGGCTTGCCCGGCATGACGCTACGACGCTTCACCGCGAGCCTATCGCCGCCTGCCGGATCTCGACTATCCATTCCGCGTGCTCTGCTTCCCGAAAAGTGGAGGAGATGGGGCGCAGGGCGCAGGCCGTCGGCATCAAACAGGTTGAAGACCGCATCTGGCTCGCGAGCTTCATGGATTACGACCTGGGATATTTCGATGACGAGACATGCAGGCTCGAACCTTTGCCGAACCCTTTCGGCCCGAAAGTGTTACCCATGTTTTAGGAATAAAACGTCACCTATGTGTCCAGAACGGACCCCGAATGCAGTGGCTGGGGCGCCTGGATTCGAACCAGGGATGACGGTACCAAAAACCGTTGCCTTACCGCTTGGCGACGCCCCAATATCATCGCTGCAATTGAAATATCGTTCAGCGAGTGCGGCTTGCTCTAGCAAAGCTTCATTCGCCGAGCAATCGTAACGCAGTGGTTTTTTGAAAATCTCCCTTCTTCATTTTGTTTTTAGGGCTGGCTCCCGGTCGTCCCGAGTCCGCTAGCAAGCGAAACTGCCCTAAGACCGAAGTTTCGATCCCACTGGGATTTGGAGCTTTCCGGGATCAGAGCATCCTCATGTACCGAAAAGTAGCCGAATGCTGCGAGGGGAGTGATCCCGTAGTGGCGGGATCATGTCTGGGGTCCCGGTATTTAGGCCCTAGTCAATTCACTCGCGTGGTGGGAGTGACTTCTAATATATGTCTCTTGTTACCAAGCCAGCCTCACGCTGCCACTCCAGCCATTCTCGCACCCGGAAACCTCGATGCGAGCTTTCGTCCGGCCGTTCCTTGCCCGCATCCCTAGCCTTCCCCTCATCGGCAATCCCGATTTAGCATAGTTTATTTCCCTGATATATCCGCAAATTTTCCCTGATGGATTTATAGGGAATGCATCGCCAAGCCGCTGAATTCTTTCCGGAATCCCGCTCGATTGGGCGGCGGACTTCGCCTAGTTATCATTTTTCCCTGTAAAACGACACTTATCAGGGAAAATGCACACCGAGACCCGTACGCCCCACACTGCCCACACCAGAGTTCGGTCCTGGTAATTACGCACTGCGTTGATAAGGCCGTCCAAGAGATGATCCATCCTCGGCCAGCTATGGCATTCGCCCCCCGACACCGACGTCACCTTTCGCAAAGCCGGCGTTCGCCTCGAAAAGGTTGGTAGGTACAGTCGGAAGGCCGGAAAGAGCGGTAGGTGCGGGAGCAGGCGGTGATGTTGCACGAGGGGGCGGATCCCGGATCGCCTGATATCTGGCCCTTGTCGAGATCAAAATCGGGAGCGGGCTCGGCCATCGCGGCGCGGATGAAGTTGCGCCAGATCCGGGCCGGCAGCGAGCCGCCCGTGACGCCTTTCATCGGCGTGTCGTCGTCGTTTCCGACCCAGACGCCGACGACAAGCGGTTCGGTGAAACCGACGAACCAGGCGTCGCGATTGTTCTGACTGGTGCCTGTCTTGCCTGCCGCGAACGTGCCGGGGTCCGCGTCGCGGCCGGTGCCGCGCTCGACGACGAGCTGCAGCAGGCCGAGCAGGTCGGACTGGTAGGGCGCAAGATCGATCGAGGGCGCGGTCTTCTCGCCCACCCGAAAGGCCTGGGATTGGCCGGCCGCCTGAAAATCCAGGATGCCCCATGGCTCGACCGGCGCCTTCCCGAGGCGAACCGATGCATAGGCGCTGGTCAGGTCCAGAAGGTTGACCTCCGATGTTCCGAGCGCCAGGGAAGGAGAGGGGGGCAGAGGCGGGTCGATGCCGAGTTCCTTGGCGGCCGCGACGACGTTGTCGAACCCCACTTCCTGCGCCAGGGCGACGGTCGCCGCATTCAGGGAACGGGCGAAGGCTTCCGCCAATGTGACCCAGCCGCGGTAGCTGCCGCCGGAATTTTCCGGCGACCAGCCGTCGATCTCGATCGGAGCGTCGAGGACACGATCGGAAAGGGTCAGTCCTTTTTTCAAGGCTGCGTAATAAACGAACAGCTTGAACGTGGAGCCCGGCTGGCGCATGGCCGTGACGGCGCGGTTGAACTGGCTCGTCTTGTAATCGTGGCCGCCGACCATGGCGACGACCGCGCCCTCGGGCGTCATCGCCACCAGCGCCGCCTGGCTGGCGCCGAGCGTCTTTCCGTCTTCATCGAGAGCCTCGGTCACAACCCTTTCGGCAAGGCGTTGCAGGCGCGACACCAGTGTGGTGCGCACCGTCGTCGAACCTGGAGAGGCGCCGGCGATCTCGCTTGCCTGCGGCGAGATCCAGTCGGCGAACCAGCTTCCCGAGCGCGGTGTCGGAGCCGTTGGACGCAGCTTGCCGAAATCGGCCTTGGCGGCCGCGGCCCTATCGGGCGTCAGCTTTCCATTGTCGACCATCGCGGCGAGCACCGTTGCCGTGCGTTGACGGGCGCCTTCGAAATTGTCGATCGGGTTGAGCTGGCTCGGCGCCTTCAGCAGCCCGGCGAGCATCGCCGATTCGGATACGTCGAGATCGCCGATGCCCTTGTTGAAATAGATGCGGGCGGCAGCGGGCATTCCGGTCGCGCCCGAGCCCAGATAGGCGGCATTCAGGTATCGGGTCAGGATTTCCCGCTTGCCGAGTTTCCATTCCAGCCAGAACGCAATGACCACTTCCTGGATCTTCCGTTTCAGCGTTCGGTCGCTTTCCAGATATTGCAGCTTGATCAGCTGCTGGGTGATCGTGCTTCCGCCCTGGACGACCGAGCCGGCCCGAAAATTGCGGATCAGGGCGCGGCCGATGCCCTGCGGATCGATGCCGTAATGGCTCATGAACCGCCTGTCCTCGATCGACAGGACGGCGTCGATGAGCGACTGCGGAAACTGGTCGTACGACGCGTACGGCCCTTGATAGGGTCCCTGCCGGACAAGTGGCGCGCCATCAGCGGTTTCGAGCACGATGACGGGCTTCAGCGAGCCCGCGGCGATCTCCCGCCACGGCACGTCCTTCAGCGCCCATATCAGAATGGTGCCGAAGACGAGGACGCAGCCGAGCGATGCGAAGGCGGCCAGGGAGAGCCAAGAACGCCGCCTGGCCGGTGGGTTCTGCCGGGAGAGGAATTGAGGGCGCCGCAGCGCTGCCAAGCCTGCGATCGCTTTTCCGGGGAGGGCGGAAAGGCGTCGTGTCGCGATCCCCGAGGCCGGGTTCGATCCGGGTTCTCCCGGTCCTGCGTATTTCCGCCGAAGTGCCGAGACGGTGTTCCTCATCCCGAGAGAGCCCGATTGCCACAAAGCTCGAAGGTCATGGCGGAGTGCGGCCAGCAGGCCGCGAATGGCTTGCCCGCTCTGCCCGAAAGGCGCGGCCGAATTCCCGTCTGGTTTCGGCTCGTCCGCGGGGTTATCGGAGGCTAAACCCTCCCGGTGACGCTCGTTCTCTTTCGAAGCGCCTTGCGGTGTTGTCTCGATGTCAGTCACCCGCGCGGGGCCGCCGGGGGCATGTTCATCCGGACTGTTGGATTTGTCCTCGGGGCTTGCCATTCACTGCGTAGCGGTTGGTTGGAGAACGGAACTAGGGCATCCTAGCGCAAAAGAAAGATGCTGTGACACCTACCGGCGATCACAAGCTGTGATGTTCTACTCCCAATGAAGTAGGCCCGGTCAAATAGATAGACGGCGGAAGCCGTGCCACTATCGGATCTCCAAGGTTGGACCCGCAAGTGGAGGAAATGCATGAAAAAACGGGTGAAAAGCGATCCGAACTGGCAGGAGCCGGTGGTCGTGGCGGTCGGGCGGCGGTCTCCGGAAATTATCCGGACACCTGCGGAGGCCCTGATCTATCTCACCAACAAATGGCCGGCGGCGCGCAACGAGCGCTACAGAACGGCGACCCAGGTCTGCTCGGCCGCCCTGCGCAGGCAGATCGACGCGGCAGCGGCGCGCGAGACGTTCCTGTCCGCCGCACTCGAGGCGGGCATGCTCCAATAGCCGGGTTTCATGCCGTCGGCCTAGCCTCGGGCGGCATGGTGTGCCTGTGCAAGGCGGCGGCATGCGCGGGTCGTGAGCGCCATCACGGTGAGGGTCGTTCCCGCGACACCGCTGGTGGGGAAGGAACTGGCGTCCGTAACGAGCAGGTTGGGAACGTCCCAGCTCTGGTTCCAGGCGTTCAGGACCGATGTTTCAGGCGACGTTCCCATCCGTACGCCCCCGGTCTCGTGAATGGCAGCGCCCATCGACATGCTTCGATGGAACATCTTTCGGAACAACAGGCGGCTGAAGATATCGGCATCGGGATAGGCGCCCCTTCCCATTTCCTTCAGTCCAAGCGGTGATCCGATGAATTCCAGATCGCCGCCGGCTTGCCTGATCATTTCGATCAGGGTTTCTTCCTGCGTGGCCAGGATCTCACGCTCGCCGGCACTCATGACACAGCGGATATGCGCAACGGGAATGTTCCAGTTGTCCGTCTTGTGACGATCCAATGTCACGCGGTTGTCGGCGTGCGCCAGCATCCGGCCGTAGCCGAAAAATGCCATGCGGGCCGGGGTATCACTCGAAACGGGCGTCCTGCCGACGGCCCCTTGATAGGCGAAGTCACCGCTTTGGCTTGCGTCCCCCGACGGTTCGAACCGCGGGATGAATATGCCGCCGGAGGCGTTGTAGAACGGGTCTGCCGGTGCCGAATCATCCTTCATCCACCCCGAGACCGGCGGAAATGACCCCATGGCCAGAGACGGCAGCTGGTCCATGAAGTAACGGCCCAATGTTCCCGAACTGTTGCCGAGACCCTGCGGATGCAGGGAGGAGGCAGAGTTCAGAAGAAGCCGGATGCTCTCGATCGGCGAGGCACAGACGACCACGTTCGAAGCACGGACCGTCTCGGTCGCTCCGGTGGCGCTGTCGGTGAATTCCGCCCCGGTCGCCAGGCCCGTGTGACTATCAGTCGTGATGCGACGCGCGACCGCATTGTAGCGGATGGTGAGATGGCCGGTGGCTTGTGCGTCACGAAGGGCACGGGGGACGCGTTCGGTTTCCGGAGCGATATAGCGCCAGGATACGACCCGCCGTTGCGGCCATCGCCCTTCGACGGCTGCCTTGAACGCTTCCTCGGCCGGGGTGAGAGTTGCCCGTTTTGAATAGATTCCATCCGGCAGCGTCGAGACGTTGTCCTTTTGGCCGTAGAGGCCGAGATAGGATTCGACCTCGGCATAAAAGGGATCGAGCTCCTCATAGGAAAGAGGCCAGTCGACGCCCTGGCCGGTTCGGGCATGCTGCCTGAAATCGTCATCGCTCCACCGCAGGAGAACGCGGCCGAAGGTATGCAGCCTCCCGCCGGCCTGCCGCCCTCTGATCCAGAGGAAGGGAGCATCCGGGGGCGTCGTGTAGGGATTGCGGCGATCGTTGATGAAGAGGTGGCTCATCCACTCCTTGAAGAAAACCGCGCGCGCCTGGACTGGCTGCCCGTTTGCTGTCGCGCGTGCCCGTTCCCAGATGTTGATGTCTTTCTGCGCCGCCTTTTTACGAGCCGGGTCGAAGTCCTTCGGACCGATCGAAGGCCCTGCCTCGAGAAGAAGGACCGACAAGCCTTGAGCGGTCAGTTCCTTGGCTGCGAAGGACCCGGCCGCGCCGGAACCGACGACCAGTGCATCATAGACGGTTTGAGACATAGCTTTCAGTATCCTGCCTGCGGCAAATGGATTTGTCCCGAGATATCAACGGGATTTCCGGGCGTTGGACGGGCCGCAACGGCCCGTTCATGCAGCGATCCGGTGTGGTGCGGGCGCTGCGCCGGCTCAATGGGAAGCGGCGGGGCGCCGCAGACCTGCCAGCCACAGCGCGCTGGCCTCGGCGCATTCGAAGGGGGGAAGCGTGGGGAAATCCACTTCGGCAACCAGCCAGCCGTCGAAATCAGGGCCAAGGGCCGCGATCATCCCGGCAAGATCGAGTTCGCCGGTCCCGGGTTCCGCCCAAAGGCCGGAAACAACGGTTTCCTGGTAGGTCTTTGCCGCAGCCTTGGCCGCGTCGCGCACGCCCAGCCGGCAGTCCTTGACATGCACGACCCGTGTGCGGTCGCGGTAATCGCTCATGAGACCGATCACGTCTGCCCCGGCCCATGACAGATGTCCGGTGTCGGGGCCGAAACCGAGCTGATCCGAGCCGATACCGTCCAGCAGGCGGCGGGTTTCGGCCTCCGTCTCGATCCAGGTTCCGATATGAGGATGGAGTGCTGCCCTGACGCCTTCCTCCTTCAGAATTGCGGAGGCCTTGTCGACAAGGTCGAAGATCATCGCAAAGCGCGCCTCGTCGAAGTCCGCCCCGACGCCGGGGCGTTGGACGCGTGGCGCATCCTTGGTCATGCGGGTGGCGATGAACATGTCGGTCAGGCCGAGCTCGGCCTGTTGCGCGGCACCGGTGCGCGCCGTTTCCAGCGTTGTCGCTAAGTCGACACCGTGTTCCGGCAGCGCCATCGACAGATAGCCCGGGGCAGGCTGCAGGCCCGCATCCTTCAGGGCGTCCTTGTAATCCTCCGTCGTCCATCCGCCCGGGACCTGGGCGTGGACGGCGTGAAATCCGGAGCGCGCGATTTCCTTCAGCAGGTCCTGCGGGGCAGGTCCTTTGGTCGGATCGAGCCAGCCGTCTTCCGTCGCGAACCACTGGATGGGATTGAGAGCGAATTTGTAGCCGCCAGAAGCAAATAGAGGATCCGTCATGAAGAATGTCCGCTTTTGGGTTTTCCGCGCCGCTCGTCCCTCCATTTCGGGCATGCCTCCACCAGCAGCCGGACAGGTGTCCGGATGATGCGAAATGCCCTTACTGCGCGTTTTGTCGATGAGACGAGTACGCCTAGAGGTACATGAGCGCCTTCATCGAATAAAATAACTTCGACTGGCCTGGGTATAACTCATTTTCATAGGGGCGGACCGGTACTATTCTAGGAGGACGCCTGTCGTGGTTCCGCCGGTCCGCTCGATCTCGCGCAGCAGTGCGGAGACCGTCGGGCGCAATTCGCCCTTGCGCCGGAATACGGCGAAGATGTTGCGTGTCAACGACACTTCCTTGAAGTCGAGGGCGACCAGCCCCATTCCGCTTCCTTCGACACTGGCCCGCGTCAGGTAGGCGAGGTGCTGCGTCCTGGCGATCATCGACGTCATGAAGGTCACGGAGGTCGTCTCCATGACGACCCGCGGTTTCGGCAGGCCCGCCGCCCGGAAAACCCCATCGAGGGTGATCCGATCCGGCTCAGGAAGCGGCGGAAGCACCCAGTTGTAGGGCACCAGATCCTCCGGGGTGAGTTTCCTGCGCCCTGCCAATGGATGGGATTTGTGGGCGACAATCTCGACTGGCTCATTCAAAACCAGCCGCCATTCGAAGTCCTCGTTGAGGATGTCGGTGGGTTTGACCGTAAAGACGATATCCAGCTTGCCGTTGAAAAGCTGGGGCAGCATGACCTCGTTCAGTCCTTCATGGATGACAAGGCTGACATCCGGACGCGCCGCCGTAAAGCGCACCAGGGCATCGGGAATAAGCTTCTTCAGCGCCGCCGGCATGCCGCCGATCCGCAGGGAACCGCGGCGCGCCCCGCGCATGGCGTCGATTTCATCCACGGCTTCGTCGGCGAGCGACAGCAGTAGTTCGCTGTAGCCGATCAGGCGTTGCCCAAACAGTGTGACCTGAATTCCCGTTGGTCCCCGGTCGAGCAGGCGCACGCCAAGCGACTGTTCCATGCTACGGATGCTTTTGCTGAGCGCAGGCTGGGTTAGACGCAGGTTTTCCGCCGCCATGCTGAAACTGCCCGTATGTACGACCGCAATGAAATGCCGGAGCTGTCGAAGATCTAGCCGATGTAGGTTTTTGTTCATGAGGGCCTTGCTGCGAAACGCGTCTACAGATGGCAGTATGACTAAAGGTTATACCTCGGGCAATGTTAGTTGTTTGACTTCGCGCCGCCGTGAACCGACTGTCGTGTCATAAAGGCCGGGTGGAACCCCGCCATGACATATCGACACCGGATCGGCATGCATGGTGATTGTTCCGCTAAAACCGGCCGCATAAGGGAACACGGTGACTGCGCTGAATATTCCGAAACCTGGAAGCTTGGCGTCATAGTCACGGAAAACGGAAACGCCGGGCCGGAGCTGCACCGGGATTTGTACACACGATCGAGCTGTAAGCATCCTGCATTTCGAGGAGATGCTGGCGGCACTCGTGCGCGCAAACGCCAAGAATCTGCGAATGACCGTATTAACTGGAGGTGAATACATCATGGTGTTGCTAAAAACTGAGAAGACGTCGCGCTTGCCGACACTGCTGTCCATGGGTTTCGTGGTGGCGATGGCGTTGGCATCCTCCGAGAGGATGGCGCATGCGCAGGCGGTGGAGCTTCCGAAGCCCCTCATCGATGCCGCGCAGGCCTATGCGTCTAAACTGACCGGCGGGCAGAAGATCGGCGGCAAGGTCTCCATTCTCGGCGTCAATGGTGGCCGGGAACTCGATATGCTCAAGGCGGCCTGGGCGCCGTTCCAGGCGGCGACCGGTATTACCGTCGACTATACGGGCACGACCGATTTCGCGGCGGTGCTGCAGACGCGCGTCCAGGCAGGCGATCCGCCGGATCTTGCCGGCTCCACCAATATCAACAACCTCATGCGTTACGCCAAGCAGGGCGCCCTGAAGGATGTCGGGGCGATGGTCGGCGAAGGTGCCATCAAGGGTAAATTCGATGCCGGGCTGGTCGATGCGGCAAGTTTGAACGGGAAGATCTACGGGGTCTGGACCGAACTCAACAACTTCATGGTCTGGTACAACGTCCATACCTATGACGGTCCGAAGGACTCGCCGACCTGGGAGCAGTTCGACGCATGGGCAGTGAAGCGCGCCAATGCCGGCAAGACGCCATGGTGTTATACCGACGAGCGAGGCGCCTCCTCGGGGGCGCTCGCCGGCAACTGGATCCAGGCCTACATCCTGAAGAATTCCGGCCAGAAAACCCTCAAAGGTCTTGCCGATGGCTCGGTTTCCTGGACTGCCCCCGAAGTGAAGGCCGCCTTCGAGGCCTTCGGCAAGGTTGCCCACGACCCCAAGATGATCCCGGGTGGCCCGGTTGCCGCCATGTCGACGCCCGCCGTCAAAGTCGGCACCGGACTTTTCTACGAACCGCCGCAGTGCTCCGTTCTGCTCTGGGGCACCTATGCCGGCAGCCTGACCACCCTGATCTATCCGAAGGTCAAGCCGATCGAGGACCTGGACTTCATGCCGGTGCCGGGCAAGCCGGAAAATGCCGCCTATGAGACCTTCGGCGGAACGCTCTACCTGGCATTCAAGGATACGCCGCAGGTCAAGGCATTCCTGTCCTATCTGGTCTCCGACGAGGCGCAGAAGCTTGTGGCTTCCGCCGGCAACTGGACCGTGGCCAGCCAGGCGGTTCAGCCGAGCGACTATTCCAACCCGGTCCTCAAGCGGGCTCGCGAGACGCTGCTCAAGCCGGGCGTGACGCTCGTTGCGCAGCCGACCCAGGTCGTCGATCCGCCGGTAATCCAGGCCTTCTGGAAGGGGATTGTGCAATATGTGCTCGAGCCTGAGAGCCTCGACAGCGTCCTGAAGTCCATCGACGCCGCGAGATAGGCCAACGATCAATTTCCGGGAGCGGCCCGAGGTCGCTCCCGGCACAAGACGGAATATGCACCATGAGTAGTCAGATCCTTCAACTTGTCCTTGGGCTTCTCGCACTGCCCGCGGTGGTCCTCGCCGTCATCCTGCCGGGCGAACTGGCGATCAGAAGGTTTCCGCAGAAGCGCCAGAGCACCCTGCGACCATGGATCTGGCTCTCGCCTGTCCTTGCTCTGGTCGGGCTTGTCATCGCCTATCCGCTTGCCGCATCGATCATTTTCAGTTTCCGCGATGCGACGGCCAGCAAGTGGGTCGGATTCAGCAATTTCGCCTGGGCATTCGGGAGCGCCATGCGGCCCGTTCTGTTCAACAACGTCCTGTGGATCGTCGTCTTTCCCGTCCTGACGGCCGTGCTTGCCCTTTCTGCCGCCATCATGCTGGACCGGGTCAAATACGAGCGCGTCGCCAGAACCTTCCTGATCCTGCCCACCGCCATGTCTTTTGTGGCCGGCGCCGTCATCTGGAAGATGATGTATACCTACGAGCCCCCGATGCAGCCCCAGACCGGTACGCTCAACGCCATCTGGACCGCGCTTACCGGGAAAATGCCGATCGCCTGGCTGATAGACCGAGGCGTCAACAACTATGCGCTGATCTTCGTCGCGGTATGGATGAGCATCGGCGTCGCCACGCTCATCCTTTCGGCGGGCGTCAAGAACATACCGCGCGAACTGGTCGAGGCGGCCCGCATAGACGGGGCGGGGGAGTGGGCGATTTTCCGTTTCGTGACGCTTCCCTCGCTGTGGCCGACGATCCTCGTGGTCCTGACCACCCAGGCGATCTTCTCCCTCAAGGTATTCGACATCGTCTACGTCATGACCAACGGCTCGTTCGGCACCGACGTGATTGCCAACCGGATGTATACGGAACTCTTCGTGAAGCAGAATCTCGGAACGGCCAGCGCCATCGCCGTCTTGCTCCTGATCCTGGCGTCCCCCGTGATCTTCATGAACATCAAGCAGATCAAGTCGGGGGGAGGAGAGTGACGATGTCCGCAATCGAAAGCCGCACCACCATGTCCGCACCGATGCAATCCACGTCCAAGCTCGGAACCCGGCTGAAACGGATAGGGCTCCACACGGCGGTGTTCCTCCTTTGCCTGGTCTGGTTCACGCCTGTCCTGTCGCTTTTCGTGACCACGTTCCGGTCGGAAAGCGACTCCTCGCAGACCGGGTGGTGGCATGCCTTCGTCGAGTGGCGGCCGGTGCTGTCCAACTATGTCGAAGCGATGTATCTGACCGGCGTCGGCCGGAGCATCGTGAACTCGATCGTCCTGACGGTTCCAACCGTTCTCGGCACGGTGCTGTTCTCCGCGATCGGCGCGTTCGCGCTGGCGCGGATGCGGTTTCGCGGGCGCATCGCGCTGTTCCTCGCGATGGTCGGTTTCCAGGTGCTTCCGCCCCAGCTGGTGCTGGTGCCGATGCTCAAATTCTTTCTCGCGCTTGGCCTTACCGGAACATTCATCCCGGTGTGGATCATAGAGATGGGACTGACGGTGCCGTTCGGGATATTCCTCCTTTACGGCTTCTTCGCCAGCATTCCGTCCGATCTTGTGGAAGCCGCCCGCATCGACGGCGCGTCCGAGCCCCGGATATTCTTCCAGATCATCCTGCCGCTTTCGGGAGCCGTTCTCGCATCGCTGGCAATCCTGCAGTTCATGATCGCCTGGAATCACCTCCTGATCCCGCTGATCTTCCTGGGGTCCGGCTCGCTCTCACCGCTGACGGTGCAGGTGGCAAGCCTGGCGCAGACCAATGCGGGTGGCCTCAACACGCTGACGGCCGCGACCTTCATCTCGGTGATCGTGCCTTTGGTCCTGATCGTCACCCTTCAGAAATATTTCGTACGCGGCGTGCTTGGCGGCGCGGTCAAAGGATAACCATCAACGGATTGCGATCCGCCGGGAGCGGAAGGCAACCGCTGCGCCCGACGACAGAGTCGGAGCGCGCAAGGAGGAATGGAAGCATGGCCAACGTAAATCTTCGGGATGTCAGAAAGATCTACAATCAGACTCAGGTCATTCACGGCGTGAACGTCGACATCGACGACGGCGAGTTCGTGGTTCTGGTCGGACCGTCGGGATGCGGAAAGTCGACACTGCTGCGGATGATCGCCGGGCTGGAGGAAATCAGCGACGGCCAGGTCCATATCGGATCGACCGTCGTCAACGACATGTCCCCGAAGGACCGGGATATCGCGATGGTTTTCCAGAGTTACGCGCTCTATCCACATATGACCGTTGCACAGAACATGGGTTTCTCCTTGCAGATGCGCGGCAGCGCCAAGGCGGAGATCCGCACCGAGGTCGAAAAAGCCGCCAAGATCCTGAACCTCGAGCCGCTGCTCGAGCGTTATCCGCGGCAATTGTCGGGCGGCCAGCGGCAGCGCGTTGCCATGGGGCGGGCGATCGTGCGCAATCCGCAGGTCTTCCTGTTCGATGAGCCGCTGTCCAATCTGGACGCCAAGCTGCGCGTCATCATGCGCGGCGAGATCAAGGCGCTGCACCAGAGGCTGGGAAGCACCATGGTCTACGTGACGCACGACCAGATCGAAGCCATGACCATGGCAGACAAGATCGTGGTGATGCGGGACGGTTTCGTCGAGCAGGTCGGCTCTCCCCTTGCTCTCTACGATCGGCCGGCCAATCTCTTCGTTGCGGGTTTCATCGGTTCGCCGGGCATGAACTTCCTGTCAGGCCGATATGCCGGCGGCGCGGTCTGGATCGGCGACGTCTCGCTTCCGGTTTCGAATCCTCCGGCCTCCGCCAGCGAAGGGCGGCAGGTGATCTACGGCATCCGCCCCGAAAACCTGGCCATTGCCGACGACGGCGGCCTGCCTCTTGTCGTCGAAGTCATCGAGCCGACAGGCGCCGAAACCCATGTCGTCGGTCACATATCCGGACAGCGGGTCATCGGTGTTTTCCGCGAGCGATTTGCGACCCGGCCCGGAGATGTTCTTCGTGTCAAGTTCGATCCCCAGAAGGTCCATCTCTTCGACCAGCAGAGCGAACAACGGATAAACTGAGGGCAGGCGCGCGAACGACAATGAACGCACACCAGATCGAATTATCTCGAGAGGCGAAGGTCTTTCAGCTGACGGAGACGTTCAGCCCGTCGATGCGGACATTCCCGCAGATGATTTCCCTTCAGGCCGAGCGCTATGGCGATCGCCCGCTGGTCAAGATCGACGGCGGGACGCTCAGCTTTTCCGCGGTGAAGGAGCTGGCGGCCGCAGCGGCCAGCACGCTTCGTGCGGCAGATGTGAAAGCCGGCGATACGGTCGCCATTATCTGCTCCAACAGGCTTGAATTTCTTCAGATCCTGCTCGGCTGCGCCTGGTGCGGTGCGATTGCCGTCCCCATCAATACGGCCTCCCGAGGGGCTCAGCTCGCGCATATTCTGAAGAACAGCGGTGCCAAGCTCGCCCTCGTCGAAGGGAATCTTCTTGGCGCGATGGCAAATCTCCAGGATGCGCCGCTGCCTGTGGAACGGATCTGGACTGTCGGGGACGTGCCGGACGATCTCGTCCTGCGCTGGCCGCACCACAAAATCCCCGAGATGATGGGCGACATGGAGGCTTACCCGAGCCGGCCTTCCGATACGATGGCGATCCTCTACACGTCCGGCACGACGGGCCTTTCGAAAGGCGTCTGCTGCCCCCACGCACAATATTTCTGGTGGGGTGTCCATACGGCGGCACTTCTCGGCATTGCGGACGACGATGTTCTGCTCACCTGCCTTCCGCTTTTCCACACCAATGCGCTGAACACATTCTTCCAGGCGCTTCTGACCGGCGCATGCCTCGTGGTCGACACGCGTTTTTCGGCATCGCGCTTCTGGACGAGCCTTGCCACGCACGGCGCAACGGTCACCTATCTGCTTGGCGCCATGGTGCCGATCCTGCTGTCGAAAGACGCGAGCGATGCCGAAAAGCAGCACAGGACGCGGATAGCGCTCGCACCCGGCGTTCCGCCCCAGTTCCATGCGCCTTTCACGGAACGCTCCGGTGTGGCGCTGCTCGACGGTTATGGCTCGACCGAGACGAACTTTGTCGTCGGCGCGCTGCTTCATGAGCAGAGGCCCGGAACGATGGGAAAGGCACGGCCGGGCTTCGAGATCGCCGTATTCGACGAGAGTGACAACCTGGTGCCGGACGGCACGCCCGGAGAACTGGTGGTGCGCGCCGCCGAGCCGTTTGCGATCGCGACCGGCTATTTCGGCATGGCCGAAAAGACCGTGGAAGCCTGGCGGAACCTCTGGTTCCATACCGGCGATCGCGTCACCAAGGATGCGGACGGCTATATTCAGTTTCTGGACCGCATGAAAGATGCCATCCGCAGGCGAGGGGAGAACATCTCCTCCTTCGAGGTGGAGCAGGTGCTGATTTCCCACCCGAGCGTCGAGAACGCGGCGGTGTTTCCGGTCCGGTCGGAACTGGCGGAAGACGAGGTGATGGCGTCGATCGTCCTCAAAGAGGGCTTCGATCTGGGCGCTGCGGAGCTGCTCGACTTCTGCCAGCCCAAGATGAGCTATTTCTCCGTGCCGCGCTTCGTGGATTTCGTCGATGCGTTGCCGCTGACGGAAAACGGCAAGGTTCAGAAATTCAAGCTGATCGAGCAAGGGGTGACGAAAACCACCTGGGACAGGGAAGCCGAAGGATACAAATTGGATCGTTAGAACGATCCGGCCTGCAATCCGATTGATAGAGCAGCGACGCCATCGTTTGAGGTGCGATTTGCCACCAGAAGATCTCAGCTTATGGGATAACCTGACCTTGTCCGTGAAGGTTGTCGAGACGCAATTGGGGCGGGCTCACAGAAGCGAATTCCATTGTACGCTCGCTCAGGTGCAGGTGATGAAGGAGCTTTTTCCCGCGCACTCTGGGCTCAGAGTGGGCGAGTTGGCGGCGCGGCTGGCGGTGATGCCAAGCAACATCTCGCAGATCGTCAAAGGACTAAGCGCCGCCGGGCTGGTGGAGCAGCATCCGATGGAAAAAGATCGGAGAATTCAGATCGTGAGCTTGACCGCGCGCGGGCGTCACGTTGCGGCAAGCGAGGTTTCTCGAAATCGGAAGGAAGTCGAGGCTTATTTCGCCTGCCTTACGGGAGACGAAAAGCGCGTGATGTCCAGCTTGCTGCGGAAAATCGCCGCCTTTCGGCAAGCCGGCATACGTTAGAGGTCGTCATTCCAACGGGCAGTGCCCCGCTTCATAGGTCGGGGCGACGCGCCGCCCGCGCTGCGGACGGGTTATTCGTTCGGGATTGCATTCCGGACCGTATTTTTCCGCAAGGCTTCGCGCCTGAGCAGCATGCCGAAGAGGTCGCGCGGCTCGTCGGGATCGGCCAGCAGGTCGAGATTTTCGTAGAGGCCGGTGCCGGCGAGCTTGTCTCTTATATAGCGGAGCGCCGAAAAGTCCTCGGTCGCGAAACCGACGCTGTCGAACAGCGTGACCTGCGCGCTGCCGGTCCGGCCCGTCGAAAGACCGGAGATCACCTGCCAGATTTCGGTAACGGGGTAATCCGCCGGCATCTGCTGGATTTCGCCTTCGACACGGGTCTGCGGCGGATATTCGACAAAGATGTCGGAGCGGGTGAGGATATCCTTGTGAAGCTCGGTCTTGCCGGGGCAATCGCCGCCGACGGCATTGATGTGAACGCCCGGTCCGACCATGTTGTCGGTGAGGATGGTGGCATTCTGCTTGTCGGCCGTGGCGGTGGTGATGACCTGGGCGCCCTCGACCGCCTCCTGGGATGACCGGCATCGGGTAATGTCAAAGCCCATGCCCGCAAGATTTTTGGCGCATCGTTCGGTCGCATTAAGGTCGATGTCGTAGAGGCGCAACTTGCCGATGCCGACCAGCGCCTTGAAGGCGATCGCCTGGAATTCGCTCTGGGCGCCATTGCCGATGATCGCCATGCAATCGGCGCCTTCAGGCGCGAGATATTTGGCGGCTACTGCCGAGGTTGCCGCGGTGCGTAGCGCCGTCAGGATGGTCATTTCGGATATGAGGAGAGGGTAGCCGCTGTCGACATCGGAGAGGACCCCGAAAGCCGTTACCGTCTGCCGGCCGGTTCTGGTATTCTTGGGGTGGCCGTTGACATATTTGAACCCGTAAAGTGAGCCGTCGGAGGTCGGCATCAGCTCGATCACGCCTTCCTGCGAGTGGGAGGCGATGCGCGGTACCTTGTCGAAGGTTGCCCAGCGGCGGAAGTCCGCCTCGATATAGCCGGCCAGTTCCTTGAGGAATGTCTCGACTCCGGTATCGAGGACGAGATCCATCATGTTCTCGACGCTGATGAACGGCACGATGTTCAGGTTGGGCAAAGCTGGCATGATCGGCTCCTTGGCAGAGATCATATCCCTTTCAGGCGCTCTGCGCCATGCGTGCCGAATCCGTCTTTCGTCGTCAGCCCTTGTCGTTCATGGCTGCGCGGAGGGTGTCGTTGATGCGATCCTGCCAGCCGGGGCCGTCCTCCTGGAAATACGCGAGCACGTCGCTGTCGAGCTTCAGCGACACCTGCTCCTTGACATTCGGCAGCGGGCGCCGCTCGACGGCGGGAGCGGGCGATGTCTTCTTGGCCGGCGCAAACAGAGCCTCTGCGGCGTCGAGCGGATTGACGGGCCGGCGCGGGGTGCGTGTCATGATCATCTCCTTAGTCGATGGGAATGCCCGTCGTCGCAGATCAGGTCTGTGTCCGCGGCTCCTTTTCGAACTATCAGTAAGCTTGGCCAAATAGCAATTGCGGCGTGGTCGGCCAGAGGAGGAGGCATCGCCGGTCGCGGTCTACGGGCGCATCGGCATCCGCGATCTCATGGTGGCTATCGGAGATCCGGTCCTGGTCGTATAACCATGCTCGATCCCGAGAACACTCCCGGGCAGTTTAGCTGACACACGCGATCCACGGATCGCCCGTAGGATCACTCCCGTTGCACCGGCCTCCGGCCGATGCAAAGTCCTGAAATCCATCCGTCTCACCCAAGGAGAACAGCCATGGACCGCACCGCAGTCGAAAGCCGCCGCAAGGCGTCGCTGAATACTCCATCAGATCTGCCCTCCAATGCCACCGCCGATATCGCCGGTGCGCTTGCGGCGCTGCTTGCGGACACGTTCGCGCTCTACCTCAAGACCAAGAATTTTCACTGGCACATGAGCGGCCCACATTTTCGAGACTACCACGTGATGCTCGACGAGCAGGGCGAGCAGATCTTTGCCATGACCGACGCGATTGCCGAACGTGCCCGCAAGGTCGGCGGCACGACCATCCGCTCCATCGGCCATATCGGCCGGCTGCAGCGTCTTCTCGACAACGACGCCGATTTCGTCACGCCGCGCGACATGCTGGCGGAGCTCAAGGACGACAACCGGCAGCTTGTCTCGTTCCTGCGCCAGGCACACGAAGTCTGCGCCGAACATAATGACGTAGCCACCACGAGCCTGCTGGAAGTCTGGATCGACGAGACGGAACGGCGCGCCTGGTTCCTGTTTGAGACGACGCGCAACGCCGAATAACCCGGTCGCAGATCACGATTCATAGATTCATGAAGGAGTCCCGGCGGCAGGGACATCGCTGCCGCCGATCGTTGCATCATCATCACATCCATCGTTCAAGACCAGTACAGGTATTTCATGATCCAGGATTTCTCTTCCATCATCGAACGTTTCGGTGTCGGCAGTCGCGGCAGCTCGGCCGTTGTGCATCAGGGCACCGGCTATTTCGCCGTGACGCCCCAGTCGCCCTATGACGGCGATCTGAGCGTCGCCGAACAGACCCGGCAGCTGCTCGCCAAGGCCGAGGCGCGTCTCGCCGAGATCGGCAGCGCCAGGCAGGGCCTGATCTTCTGCGCCATCATATTGGCGGACATGGACGGTTATGCCGAAATGAACGAGGTCTGGGACGCCTGGGTTTCGGGCATGGCCCCGCCGGCCCGGGCCTGTTTCGAGGCACGGCTTGCCAATCCCAACCTCAAGGTGGAGATGATCATGGTGTGCGCTGCCGCATCAGCCAAGGCGGAATAGAAGGCATATTAGCAAGACCATTGCGCACACTGCATGGGTGACTTGAGGCTTTGTTGCTTTTCCAGGCAGGCGAGGAGGGCTATATCACTCTCATCGAACGACGCCGGAGCCAAGAACGGTTGCTGACGTCAGACTGTCTCAGGAAAGGGACCCGATCATGAACGTAGCACGCTCTTTCAACAACTGGCGCAAGTATCGTCAGACCGTCACCGAACTCGGCCGCATGACCAGCCGCGAGCTGCAGGACCTCGGCATCGACCGCGCCGACATCCGCAATGTCGCCCGGGCAGCCATCGGTCGCTGATCGCGATATTTCTGCACTGCAGTTTCAAGACGCCCGCCATTGCCGCGGGCGTTTTCGCGTCCAGAGGTGACCGGATCGGCCGGATCTCGTCGGTGCCGTAAGCGCTCATTTTTCGGTATGCAAATTTCGTATAGCTGCACTGCAACATAATGACTATCAATTCAGCCGGATCGGCGTATAGTCATACTTATCGAAGCGATGCACCTCCTCCCGCAAAGCTTCGTGTTATCAGGCGCCTCACTCCTCCTCCCAGGGGCGTTTGTAGGAACAGCGGCACTCCTCCTCCCAGCCGCTGTTCGGTTCTTTTCGGAAAGCCTGCCGCACCTCCTCCCGCGGCAGGCTTTTTCGTTTTCGGGACCGAGGATTTTCCAGAACTCAAAGTCGCGTGCGTTTGCCCTTGCCGGGCTCGGGTGCGGACGATTCCTGCCTGAAATTCGAGGGGCGGGATGAGGTGCTGTCGCAGACCCGTCGACAGAGCGGCCGGCCAGGCGTGAGCAGCCTTCGCTTCGCGTCGCAACGCCGCCTTGCCGGCGGCCGAGAATCGCGATTCTCGCCAAAGCGCGTGAAGACGTGTCGTCCTCCGGACGTATATCGCCTGTTGACCTGTCTTCTTTGCCCTTCCAGGGGATGCTTCGTTCATCGCCGCGACCACGTCTGCCGTGGTCCGCCAGTCAGTCAATGAAGATCGTAACGATCGGTTAAAAACCGGCCCCCGTGCGGGCCTTCATTTACCCTTTGTTAACCATATCGGCGCTAAAAAACGGTCAACGATTTCTTTACGTAGATGACCAAAATGCTAACGGACGCTCGATCTATCCGCATCAAGGGCCGCTCATTTCTGGCGGTCGTCCTTGCCCCCGATCTTCCTTTCGACGACTGGCTCGTCAGGCTGGATGATCTCGCGGCTCGTTCCGCAGGTTTCTTTCTCGGCCGCCCGGTCGTGCTTGACGTGACCGATCTGCCGATCGATCGCGCTCAGCTGAAGGAGCTCATAACCGAGCTTGCCGGGCGCAACGTCAATATCATGGGCATCGAAGGCGGCCGTCCTTCGATCCTGGGGCAGGGCATGCCTCCGGCGCTCAAGGGCGGCCGGCCGGTGTCGGACGAGGCCGTCGCCAAGGAGCCGATTATCGAGCTGCGCAACAGCGAGCCGAAGCCGTCGGTGCCCGAGGCACGTCCGACCTTGCAGTCCATCGTCATTCGCGACCCGGTGCGGTCAGGACAGTCGGTGATCTTTCCCGAAGGCGACGTGACGATCATCGGGTCGGTCGCTTCCGGGGCCGAAATCATCGCCGGCGGATCGATCCATATCTACGGCACCCTGCGCGGCAGGGCCATGGCGGGGTCGCTCGGAAACGCATCGGCGCGCATCTTCTGCCGCAAGCTCGAGGCAGAGCTGCTGGCAATCGACGGCATCTACAAGATGGCGGACGACATGGCCCCCGGCCTTCGCGGACACTCGGTCCAGCTTTGGCTGGAAGGGGATTCGATCATGGCAGAGAAACTTATTTGAGCCGAAACCGGCCAGCAAACAGGAGAGCAAGATGGGGAAAGTCATCGTAGTCACTTCAGGCAAGGGCGGGGTTGGCAAGACGACCTCGACTGCCGCACTTGGAGCGGCTCTGGCACAGCGAAACGAACGGGTCGTTGTCGTCGATTTCGACGTCGGGCTGCGCAATCTCGACCTGGTGATGGGCGCCGAGCGCCGGGTCGTCTACGACCTGATCAACGTCATTCAGGGTGAAGCCAAGCTTTCGCAGGCGCTGATCCGTGACAAGCGGCTGGAGACGCTGTTCCTGCTGCCGGCGTCCCAGACGCGCGACAAGGACAACCTGACGCCGGAGGGTGTCGAACGGGTCATCACCGAGCTGAGGCGGGTGTTCGACTGGGTCATCTGCGACAGCCCGGCCGGCATCGAAAGCGGCGCAACGCTTGCCATGCGCCATGCCGACATGGCCGTGGTGGTCACCAATCCGGAAGTCTCGTCGGTTCGCGACTCGGACCGCATCATCGGCCTGCTCGACTCGAAGACGTTGAAGGCCGAGCGCGGCGAACGCATGGAAAAGCACCTGCTTCTCACGCGCTACGACGCCAACCGCGCGGAACGGGGCGACATGCTGAAGGTGGAGGACGTGCTGGAAATCCTGTCCATCCCGCTGATCGGCATCATTCCGGAAAGCATGGACGTGCTTCGCGCGTCGAACATCGGGTCGCCGGTCACCCTGGCGGATGCGCGCAGCGCCCCGGCCATGGCCTATTTCGAGGCCGCACGCCGGCTTGCCGGCGAGGTTCTGCCGATCACGGTCCCGGGGGAAAAGCGCGGGATATTCGGCAAGATCTTCGCACGGAGGGCCGCATGACGATATTCAACCTCTTCCGCAAACAGCGCTCCGCTCCAACGGCCCGCGAACGCCTGCAGGTGCTTCTCGCCCACGAACGTTCGTCGAACGGCTCTGACCTCGTATCCGTGCTTCGCGAAGAAATCCTCGCGGTGATCGCCAAGCACGTGCAGGTCGACAGCGACAAGGTGCAGGTCAAGATGGATCGCGACGAGGATGTCACGATCCTGGAGATCGATGTCGAGATCCCGCTCGACGCCGTCAGCCAGGCTGCCTGAGCCGGTCGCATTCGACCGGACCTTAAGTTTCGAAACGCGGGCACCCCGGTTGTCCGCGTTTTGCATTTTGCGCCTTCCGCCGCTGCATCTTCTAATCTTGGCGGCCGTTCGAGGATTGACAAAAAAACCTCTCCGTCCGATAGCTCAGGGATATTCCGAGGGGGGCATCTTGACGATGCTGAGATGGCGGTGAGCCGGACCCTTGAACCTGATCCGGGTCATGCCGGCGTAGGAACGGAAACAGGCGTCCTCCGACGATTTTTCTCTTCTCCGCTTCACCTGGATCTCCGTGATTGAGCTGATCTGGAGATCGACGATGACATCCATTCTTTCCGCATTCCCAAGCCCGTTTCCGGTCGTCAGATCCGGCGCTTAGCATCATGCGGGCGTCCCACGCGGTGATTGGCCTCGTCCTGCTTGTCGCTCTATGGCAGGCTGGCGTCTGGCTTTTTACTCCGCCCCGCTACATCCTGCCGTCTCCGATTGAGGTGGTCTCCGCCTTCTGGCGTCAGCCGGGGTTCCTGCTGAGAAACAGCGCAGTTACGCTGACGGAAATCGCGCTCGGCCTGGTCATCGGCGGCACCTTCGGCATCGCGACCGCCTTCGGGGTCGCGGCATTGCCGCGGCTTGGGCGCCTCGTCTGGCCGATGGTTCTCGTCCTGCAGGCCTTTCCCGTCTTCGTTCTGGCGCCGATCCTGGTTCTCTGGCTCGGTTTCGGGCTCGCCTCGAAAGTGGCGATGACGACGATCATCATCTTCTTTCCGGTCGCCTCGGCCTTTGCCGACGGCCTTCGCCGCACAGATCAGGAAATCCTCGACGCCGTATCGCTGGAGGGCGCGAGCCACTGGCAGGCGCTGGTTGCGATCCGCGTGCCGCTGGCGATCCCGAGCCTCGTCTCGGGCCTCAGGGTTGCCGCGCCTCTGGCACCGCTCGGGGCGGTCGTCGGTGAGTGGGTCGGGGCATCCGGCGGGCTCGGTTTCGTCATGGTCCAGGCGAATGCCCGCATGCAGACCGATACGGTGTTCGCCGCCATGGTCGTCCTCGCCATCCTCACTGTCGCTTTAAGGCTTCTCATCGACCGGCTGACCGCAGGCCTCGCCCCCTGGGCCAGCGAAGCCGATCCTGCATCCTCATCCTCATCCGCATCAAGGAGCTCCGCCCAGTCATGATCCGTATCCTCACAGCGTCCGTCATCGCGCTCGCCACCCTGGCCGCGCCCGCTTCCTCGCAGGCGGCCGACAAGCTCGGCGTGCTGCTCGAATGGTTCGTCAATCCGGATCACGCACCGATGGTCATCGCCAAGGAGCGCGGCCTGTTTGCCGATGCCAATCTCGACGTCGAGCTCATCCCGCCGTCCGACCCTTCCGCGGTGCCGCGCCTCGTCTCGGCGGGGCAGGCGGATATCGGCATTCATTACCAGCCCAATCTCTATCTCGATCACGAGGCCGGCCTGCCGCTGGTGCGGTTCGGCACGCTGGTCGAAACCCCGCTCAATACCGTCACGGTTCTGGCGGATGGCCCGATCAAGAGCCTCAAGGACCTGAAGGGCAAGAAGGTCGGCTTTTCCGTCACCGGCTTCGAGGATGCCATGCTGAAGCGCATGCTGGCTTCCGAAGGGCTCTCGAACGACGACGTGGAACTGATCAACGTCAATTTCTCGCTGTCGCCTTCGCTGATCGGCGGCAAGGTGGATGCGACGCTCGGCGGTTTCCGCAATTTCGAGTTGACCCAGATGAAGCTGGAAGGCCATGCGGGGCGCGCCTTTTTCCCCGAGGAGCACGGGGTTCCCGCCTATGACGAGCTGATCTTCGTCACCCGCCGTGATCTGGTCGCCGACAGCCGGCTGCCGCGCTTCCTGCATGCGGTCGAACAGGCCTCGATCTTCATCACCAACCACCCGCAGGAGGCCTGGCAGCTTTTCGTCAAGGCCTATCCGAACCTTGACGACGAGCTGAACCGCACCGCCTTCTTCGACACGCTGCCGCGTTTCGCCAAGCGTCCGGCCGCGCTCGACCAGGGCCGCTACCAGCGTTTCGCCGCCTTCATGCAGGAGACCGGGCTGATCAAGGCCGCGCCTCCGGTCGCGGACGTCGCAGTGGAAATCAGGTAGGCCAAGTCGCTGATCTTGTTGGATTTCGGTTCCGGTTCGCGTAACGTGACTTCCATATTGGAGACTTTTTCACGTTACGCGCCCCGGAGTTTGCTTGACCATCGGACTTGCCCATGCGGAACTGATCGCGGTTCTTTCCGCCGTCACAGGCGACGAACCGCGCGTCATGACAGTTCGCTCCGGCGATGCGCTGCCGTCCGGCCCTTTCGAGCTCGGCCATCGCAGCCTGCAGGCCGGGCTCCGTGAATGGGTGGGAGACCAGACGGGCCATCCGCTCGGCTATCTCGAACAGCTCTACACGTTCGCCGATCGCGACCGCACCCATGAGGATGCCGGGGAGCGGACGATTTCGATCAGCTATCTCGGCCTCGTTCGCGAACAGGCAGCCCCCGGTGCCGGAAAGCCCGGCTGGCACGGTTGGTACGAATATTTCCCCTGGGAGGATCATCGCGGCGGGAGGCCGGAGATTCTAGCCGGCATTACCGGCCGGATGCAGGATTGGGTGGCGGCCGAACCCGCCCGCCGCGAACACCGCCAGCGCCGAGTCGATTTCGCCTTTGGCCTCGATGGGGCTGCCTGGAACGAAGATCTCGCCCTGCAGCGTTATGAGTTGATGTACGAGGCGGGGCTCGTCATCGAGGCGGGCTGCTCGGCGGCCAAAAGTTTCGGTCGCTCGATGTTTGCCGATCACCGCCGCATCCTGGCGACAGGGATCGCGCGGCTGCGCGCCAAGATCAAATACCGGCCGGTCGTCTTCGAACTGATGCCGGAGAGTTTTACGCTGTCGCAATTGCAGCGCACAGTCGAGGCGCTGGCGGGGCTCACCCTGCACAAGCCGAATTTCCGCCGGCTGATCGACCAGCAGGAGCTGATCGAGGAAACCGGGGAGGCAACCAGCGAGACAGGCGGCCGGCCTGCCAAGCTCTTCCGCTACCGTCACGCGGTCCTTGAGGAGCGCGCGCTATCGGGTTCGAAACTTCCGCTTTCACGCAATTGACATAAACTCGAATCGAGAATATCTCTTTGCGCCGGATATACTCACTTCGAGTATAAAAGGAGTTACTGATGAATTCTCCGCTTTCGGTTTCCTCGCTTTACGATCGTGTCAGCCGCGTCATCCCCAAGGCCGAATGGATGAGCTACGAGGCGGATGTCGCGGCGATCCTTGAACTCAAGCGAACGCGCAACGCCGTCATCCTGGCGCATAACTATCAGACACCGGAGATCTTCCATGGCGTCGCGGATATCGTCGGCGACAGCCTGGCGCTCGCCCGCAAGGCGATCGATGTGGACGCGGATGTCATCGTGCTCGCCGGAGTGCACTTCATGGCGGAGACGGCAAAACTCCTGAACCCGGAAAAGACGGTGCTGATCCCCGACATGGGAGCGGGCTGTTCGCTGGCGGATTCGATCACGCCTGAGGATATTGCCCTGCTGCGGCAGGCGCATCCGGGTGTGCCGATCATCACCTATGTGAATACGTCTGCGGCGGTGAAGGCGGCGTCCGATATCTGCTGCACGTCCGGCAATGCCAGGCAGGTGGTGGAATCGCTCGGCGTTCCCAAAGTGCTGATGATCCCCGACGAATATCTGGCGCAGAACGTGGCGCGCGAAACCGATGTCGAGATCATCGCCTGGCATGGCCATTGCGAAGTACACGAGTTGTTCAACGCGCAGGATGTCCGCGATCTGCGCGAGGCGCATCCGGGCGTGATGGTGCTGGCGCATCCTGAATGTCCGCCGGAAGTGGTCGCCGAGGCTGATTTTGCCGGTTCGACCGCCGTCATGTCGGACTATGTCGGAGCCAAGAAGCCGGCTCGGGTCGTGCTTCTGACCGAATGCTCGATGAGCGACAATGTCGCCGTGCATCACCCGGACGTGGAATTCGTGCGGCCGTGCAATCTCTGCCCGCACATGAAGCGCATCACGCTCGGCAACATCCGCAAGGCCTTGGAGGAGAACCAGCACGAGGTGACCGTCGATCCGTCGATCGCCGCGGATGCCCGCCGCGCAGTCGAGAGGATGCTCGCCATATGACCGAGATCCTCGACCATCTCGCCGGCCACGTCGCGATTGTCGGCAGCGGTCTGGCGGGGCTGGTGACGGCGCTGACCTTGGCGCCGCAGCCCGTCGTCCTGGTCACCCGCGCGGCGCTGGGTGCGGAAACTTCGAGCGCCTGGGCGCAGGGCGGCATCGCCGCGAGCCTCGGCGCTGACGACAGCGCGGACCTGCATCTTGCCGACACGCTCGCAGCCGGCGACGGACTTTGCGACGCGGCGGTTGCAGCTTCGATCCTGAGGGAAGCCCCGAACGCCATCGCCATCCTGGAAAGGTTCGGCGTGCGTTTCGACCGGGCCGCCGACGGCTCGCTTTCGCTCGGCCTCGAAGCCGCCCATTCACGCCGCCGCATCGTTCATGTGGCGGGCGACGGCTCGGGTGCGGCGATCGTCCGGGCTCTGGTCGAGGCCGTTTCCACAACCCCGTCGATCACCGTGCTTGATGGCGTCGAGGTTCGTCGGCTTCTGATGAATGGCGATGCGGTATCCGGCCTGCTTTGCGCGACGGCCAAGGGCACTGCCATCCTGCAGGCTTCGCGCGTGGTTCTTGCGACCGGCGGCGTCGGCGGGCTTTATGATGCGACCACCAATCCCACCGGCAATTTCGGCCAGGGCGTTATGCTTGCCGCGCGCGCCGGCGCGATGCTTGCGGATATGGAATTCGTGCAGTTCCATCCGACGGCGCTCGATTCGCCGCGACGGCCGCTGGCATTGGTCAGCGAGGCCGTGCGCGGGGAAGGAGCGGTTCTCGTGAACGAGAAGGGCGAGCGTTTTCTGGCCCGCGAACCGGGTGCGGAACTTGCTCCGCGGGACATCGTGGCGCGGGCGATCAGCGCCGAGATCGCCCGGGGCGGGCGGGTCTTCCTCGATGCGCGACCGGCGCTTGGAAGCGGTTTCTCCAGGAGGTTCCCGTCGATCGACGCACTTTGCCGGGAGGCGCGTGTCGATCCCAATTCCGAGCTCATCCCGGTTCGTCCCGCCGTTCATTATCACATGGGCGGCGTGGCGACGGATGAGAACGGCCGCAGTTCCCTGTCCGGCCTCTGGGTGGTCGGGGAGGCAGCCTCGACCGGTCTCCACGGCGCCAACCGGCTGGCCAGCAACTCGCTGCTCGAAGCCGCGGTCATGGGCATGCGGGCCGCGCAGGACCTTTCCGCCGCATCCGCCCTAATAGTGCATCGGGTCGCCGACGCCGAACTGCCGGTGCCGGCGGATATTTCCGCCGTGCGGCCGATCGTGTCGCGGCATCTCGGCGTTCTGAGAAATGCCGGCGCAATCCACGGCGCGATTGCCAGCCTGTTGCCGCTCGTCGAGAGCGAAGGGGCGGCGGCCGATCCGGCGATCGTCGCATTGTTGATCGCGGTATTTGCATCGCTTCGGAAGGAATCCCGTGGCGCGCATGCGCGCACCGATTTTCCGTTGAAGCTCGCCTATGCGGAGCGGCGGCGGATGTGCTTCGCCGATGCGCTGGAAATTGCCCGCGGGACTGCCTCCCATCCCCTTGCCCGGAGTGCCTGACATGACCCTTGCCGCCCTTCCGCGACTTCTCGTCGAACCGCCCGTGCGCGCAGCCCTTCTGGAGGATCTCGGCCTTGCCGGAGACGTGACCTCGACGGCCGTCATTCCAGCCGATCATCGCTCGACCGTCGTCATGGCGGCGCGCAAGCCGGGTGTCATCGCCGGCCTCGATGCGGCGGAACTCGCCTTCCAGCTCGTCGATCCGAAAATCGTCATGACGCGTCATATCGAGGACGGCGGGGCCGTGAAGCCGGGTGACGTGATCGCGACGATCGAGGGCCCCTCGCGCGGGCTTCTGACCGGCGAACGCACCGCGCTCAACTTCCTCGGCCATCTCTCCGGCATCGCCAGCGTCACGGCCGGCATCGTTACGGCGATCGAAGGCACCAAGGCCTCGGTCGTCTGCACCCGCAAGACGACGCCGGGACTGAGGGCGCTGGAAAAATATGCGGTACGTGCCGGCGGCGGCATGAATCATCGCTTCGCGCTCTATGACGCGGTGCTGATCAAGGACAATCACGTGGCGATCGCGGGCGGCATCGCGGAAGCCATCCGCCGCGCCCGGTCGGGCGTCGGGCATATGGTGAAAATCGAGGTAGAGGTGGATACGCTCGCCCAGCTTCACGAAGCCATGCAGGTCGGCGTCGATGCGGTGCTGCTCGACAACATGACGCCGGGTGAGCTTAGCGAGGCGGTCGGCATCGTCGGTGGCCGGGCGATCACCGAAGCCTCGGGCGGGATCACGCCGGCGACCGCTGCGACTGTCGCCGCTTCGGGTGTGGACCTGCTCTCCGTGGGATGGATCACTCACAGCGCGCCGACGCTGGATATCGGACTCGATTTCCGGTCCTCAAATTAAGGGTGGCCGGCGGCGTCCTGGTGCTTCCTGAGCCGCTGAAAACAGTGCTACATCCTTGATCCGAAATGACGAACGGACAAGGAGTGCAAGATGCCGAGACTATCCAGGGACCAGATCGACGCCGTACTGGCTCTCGTCGATGCCGACATCGACAAGAGCCTCGCGCGCCTCTTCGATTTGATCCGCATTCCGAGCATCTCCACCGATCCCGATTATCGCGAGCAGTGCAAGGCTGCTGCCGAGTGGCTGAGCCGCGACCTCGCTTCGATCGGTTTCGACGCGTCCGTCCGGCCGACGACGGGGCATCCGATGGTCGTTGCGCACCAGAAGGATGCGGCCGGGCCGCATCTGCTGTTCTATGGCCATTATGACGTCCAGCCTGTCGATCCGCTGGCGCTATGGGTGAGCGACCCGTTCGAGCCGCGGCTGGAACCGCTGCCCAACGGCGATACCGCGATCGTTGCGCGCGGCGCTTCGGACGACAAGGGCCAGATGATGACCTTTGTCGAGGCCTGCCGCGCCTGGAAGGCCGTGACCGGAAAGCTGCCGGTGCAGGTCAGCATTCTTTTCGAAGGCGAGGAGGAGGCGGGCAGCCCAAGCCTTGCGCCATTCCTCGACGCGACCGCCGAAGAACTGAAGGCCGACATGGTCTATGTCTGCGACACCGACATGTGGGACCGCGAAACGCCGGCCGTCACCACCATGCTGCGCGGGCTCTACAGCACCGAGATCGAGATATCCTGCGCCGACCGGGACCTGCATTCCGGCATGTTCGGCAATGCCGCCCGCAACGCGTTGCAGGTGCTGTCGGATGTCGTCGCGAGTCTTAGGACGCCAGATGGCGGCGTCGCCGTCGAAGGGTTTTACGACGGCGTGAAGGAGCTGCCGGAGGCGATCAAGGCACAGTGGCAGCGGCTGCCGTTCGACGAGAAGGGTTTCCTTGCCGATATCGGGCTGAATATTCCGGCGGGCGAAGCGGGCCGGTCGATCCTCGAACAGGTCTGGGCGCGCCCGAGCTGCGAGATCAACGGCATGAGCGGTGGATATACGGGCGAGGGGTTCAAGACGGTCATTCCGGCCAAGGCGACCGCCAAGATCTCGTTCCGGCTGGTCGAGGGGCAAGTGCCGGAGAAGATCCGCGATGCCTTCAAGGCGCATGTCGAGGCTCGCATTCCGGCCGACTGCTCGGTGACCTTCAAGGATTTCGGCCTTGCGCCGGCGACCGTGATGCCGATCGAGAGCCCGTTCCTGACCAAGACGCTGGCGGCGCTTTCCACCGAATGGGAATGCGAGGCCGCGCTTGCCGGAACCGGGGGCTCGATCCCGATTATCGGAGAGTTCAAGCGCCGCCTCGGCTGCGATGCCCTGCTGGTCGGCTTCGCCCGTTTCGACAACCGCGTTCACAGCCCGAACGAGAAATACGACCTGTCGAGCTTCCACAAGGGGATCCGCTCCTGGGTGCGCATTCTCGCCGAGCTTGCCGACTGACCTTTTCGCCGCTCAGGCTTTTTCGAAGAGCGGCGAGATCACCATTTCAGGCACCAGCACAAGTCCCTTGTCGGTGATGCGGATTTCCGGAATGACCGACAGCGGGATGAGGTTGAAGCCCATATAGGCGATGGTGCAGCCGGCCTTTTCCCATTCGAGCTTGAGAGCCTTCACCTCGTCGGCGACGTCGTGGACGCGCTTGTCGGAGAGCAGGCCGGCGATCGGCAACGGCACCATGGCCGTGACCTTGCCGTCCATCACGACGCAGACGCCGCCCTGCGTTTCCTCGATCGCATCAAGCGCCACCTGCATGTCGGTCTCGTGGGTGCCCGCAACGATGATGTTGTGGCTGTCGTGGCCGACGGAGGAGGCGACCGCGCCCTTCTTCAGGCCGAAACCGTTCAGCAGCCCGTGCGCGACGTTGCCGGACGATTTGCCGTGCCGTTCGACGACGGTGACGAAGCAGAGGTCATGACGGTCGAAATGGGCCTGCCAGTCGTTGGCGGGTTCGAGCGTCACCGTCACGTGGCCGAGCGTGATGCCGGGCAGCTCCGTGCGGATCGTATGGGCCGTGACGGTGTCGGTCGGCAGGTCGGGCGTCAGCCTGAGGTTTTTCGGCAGTTTTACGGTGTGATAGGCGGTCTCGGGATAACGATAGGGTTTCGACAGGGCTTCATCAAGGACCGGCGTGATCTTGCGATTGTCGACCACCAGTTCGCCGCCATACCAGGTGCTGACCGGTTTCAGATCGTCGGACAGAAGCACCAGATCGGCACGGCGGCCGCCGCCCATGCCTCCGATCTCGCCTTCCATGCCGAAACGGGTCGCGCCGTGCAGCGAGCCCATCGCCCAGGCCTGTTCCGGCGTCATGCCGGCCTTGATGGCTTCGCGTGTCACCCAGTCCAGGCCGAAGGCGAGCAGGTCCTCGGCATCGCGGTCGTCGGTGCAGACGGCAACGCGCTTGTGCGAGGCGCCGAGTTCGGTGATCGTCTTGATCGCATGCGGCAGGGAATGCCACGGCGTCGTCGGCGGTCCGCCGCGCAGGAAGAGCCAGACGCCGGCCTCGAGCAGGTCGTCGGCGATGTCGCGATCGATCGCCTCGTGGGTATCGGTAACGCCCGACGCGGCATAGGCAGCGACGAATTCCCGGCCGTAGACGTGGCCCGAGACCGGCCGGCCGCGCTGCAGTGCTGCGGCCAGGATCGCATGGCTGCGTTCATCGCCCATGGCGACCGGCACGAAGTCCATCTTTTCGCCGAGTGCCACCGCCTCCGGCCATTTGTCGAACAGGGCGGCGATCTTGGCGGGCGTCAGGTCGCCACCGGCAGTTTCGAGCTCCGGCGACGTAGCCGGCACGGTGCTCGGGACGGTCAGGAAGATCGACAGCGGCGCCTGGCGTGCGTCTTCGAGCATCGCCTCGACGCCTGCCACGTCGATGACGTTGCCGATCTCGTGGCTGTCGCAGAAGATCGTCGTGGTGCCGTTGAGAAGGGCAGCCTCGGCATAGGCGCAGGCCGTCACCATCGAGGATTCGATGTGGATGTGCGGATCGACGAGGCCGGGGGCAATGATGCCGCCCTTGGCGTCATAGAGTTTTGCCGAGCCATTCCGGTAGCTGCCGGCAGGCTTCACGGCTGCGATGCGGCCGCCCGAGATCCAGACTTCGCGACCGTCGAGAATGCGTTCCGAATAGGTGGAGAGCACGCGTGCGCCCTGAATGACGAGATCCGGATCGTGGCGGGCGGAGGCGACATCCGCCAGGCGGCGGGTCATGGTCGAAAGGGGCTGGACGGAGAAGCGGGTGAGGGCGGGCATGAAAACCTCATTTCCAGGATTCGCGGAGGACAAGCGTGATTGTAGGGAAAGCCATCAGGGCAAGGAAGCGCGAATAGGAAATGAACGCAATCGGGGTGTTGCCTAAATTCGAATGCTTGCTGCGAAATATGCTTCTTTTCAGCAACGCTGAGGTTTGGGATAGTGCGCCAAAGGCAATGAGAGGCGAACGATCCGATGGCCTACATCATCACCGAACCTTGTATCGACGTTAAGGACGGCGCCTGTACCGCGGCCTGTCCCGTCGACTGCATCTATGAGGGCGGCAGGATGTTCTATATCCATCCGGACGAGTGCATCAATTGCGGTCTCTGTCTTTCCATCTGTCCGGTCGATGCCATCGCCTATGACGAGGAAGCGAGCGAGGCGCAGATGGCCTTCGTTCCGGTGAACCGGGACTATTTCGGCCCCGAGGTCACCGGTTTGGGATCTCCGGGCGGCTGGGACAAGAGCCGGACGCGAAATGTCGATCACCCGGTGGTGACAGCCATGCCCATGCGCGAGCCGGCCCATTAATTCTCTGTCCAGCTTTCATAGTAGGCGCGGGTCGCGGCAATCAGCTTGCCGCATCGTTCCCGCTCGATGGTGAGGCGAGGCAGATCGGCTCTGGCCTGCGCCAGCAGTTCCTTGCGGGCAGCGTCAAAATCGACGTTGAGAAGCTCGCCGTCCCGCATCACCGGGCGACCGGCGACATAGGTCGCCTTGGCATGGGCGGCCGACATGCGGTTCAACAGCACTTCGGCCTCGTCGAGATCGTCGAAGACGCTGTCGGCGAGCAGGGCTTCGTAGTCGATGACCGTGAAATCCTCTCCGAGCGGCGCGTTGATAACGGCGGCTCCGGTGCGGATCGCGGCTTCGAAAATGTCGGCTGCCGTAAAGCTCCGTTCGAGTTCGCGGCCGCCATGCAGGAGATAGAGGAGCCGCATTTCGCGCCAGAGATCCTGGTCGTCGTCGAAGGCGCTGCCGTCGAGCCCGATGCCGAAGCGCAGGCTACGTTTGACGGCATCCGCCAGCGGGGCGATGCCCGAGCGAAGGCGCAGGTTGGCGGACGGGTTGGAGACGAGCTGGACACCGCGTTCGGCCAGCAATTCGTATTCGTCGGGCCGCAGTTGCACGCCATGGGCAACCGCCAGCCGGGGCGAGAGGAAGCCGATCTCGTCGAGATAACGGACGATGCCCTGCGGGAAGCGCCGGTCCAGCCAGGCCCTCTGCCGCGGGCTTTCAAGCAGGTGCATGTGGATGCGGCGGTCGTTCGTGGCGGAGGCATCGGCGATCGCTTCGAGGAGCGCGTTGGAGCACCATTGCGGGCCTATCGGACCGTATTGGACATCGACAAGCGGATTGGTATTCGCGGCGGCGACTGCGTCGGCGGCGGCGAGCTGTTCCCGGAAAGGCGCGTAGCGCGGGGCGAGCGGGGAAAGGGCTTCCCAGTCCGCCGCGCTCAGGAACGGCTTCAGCCTTTCCGGTCCGCCATCATAGGCCCAGGCGTCGTGGTCGAGGAGCGGGCAGGAGAGGCCGAGCCGGATGCCGACATCCTTTGCCGCGCGGATCACCTCCAGCGCTTCTTCGACCAGGCGGGCGGCATTGAGCGAATTATGGCAGTGGATGGTCGCGGCGACGCCGGTCTTCGCGAGGCGGCCAAAGGCGACGAGGGCTTCGAGATAGGCCTCGGTGCGGGGCCGCAGCCGCATCGTCGGGATCCAGGCCTCCAGCGCGTCGTCGAGACTGCCGAAATCCAGCGTGCGGATGCCATAGCCGTGGTCATGGGCGTTCACCGGCATGGGCAGAATAAGGTCGCCCGGGCCGAGCGCGATGGCTGAAGCGAGGGTGGGAAGGGCAGCCGGAACGGCGTCGCCGCGCAGGGCTTTTTGACGGCCCGGTTGCTGCAGGAAGCGCCAGTCTTTTATCGATGTCACCGTCTGATGACCTCCGCGATCTGGTTGCTGAATTTTTCGAGATCGATGCTGAGCGCCTCGATCACCGCTTCGGTGGCATGGGTGAGCTGCCGGTTATGGGGCGCGACGATGCCGACCTCCATGTTTTGCAGGCGGGAGCCGGCGATCGGCAGGGCCACGACGTCACCGGCCTTCAATTCCTTCAGGAGGCCGAGCGGGGTGAAGAAGGCAACGCCTGCGCCCGATAGGATCAGCGGTTTGAGCATCATCTGGTTGTTGGTGGCGACGAAGGTGCGGCCGACGCGGTCGAGCGAGGCGAGCTCGACGGCGATCATCGAGCTCATCACCTCGTTGTCGAGCTGCAGCAGCAGCTTGAACTGGGCGCATTCCTGCAGCGTCACGCTTTTCTGGCGAGCGAGCGGATGGTGTTTGGCGACGATCACCATCAGCGGCATGCGTACGCCATGCACCAGCTTGATGTCGTGCGGGCGGGCGAGATCGAAGGTAATGCCGATATCGCAATCGCCTTCGGCGACGAAATGGAAGATGTTGTTGAAATTGTCGGCGCGGATGCGGAAGTCGACCGCCGGGTTCCTGTGGTGAAACGCCATGACGAATTCCGGCATGAACTGCACCGCGAGGCTGTCCAGGCAGGCGATATGGACGCGGCCGGTGCGCTTGCCCTGCAGGTCGCCGAGATCGGATTTCATGATCTCGTAATGGTGCATCGTTTCCTT
Source organism: Neorhizobium sp. 2083 (assembly GCF_031455615.1). NCBI lineage: Bacteria > Pseudomonadati > Pseudomonadota > Alphaproteobacteria > Hyphomicrobiales > Rhizobiaceae > Neorhizobium > Neorhizobium sp. 2083. The sequence continues at coordinate 52,524 of NZ_JAVDTC010000004.1, forward strand.
GGCGTGTTTCAGCACCACCTTGCCGGCGGAGGTCAGGCGCAGGCCATCGGAAAAACGTTCGAACAGCGGGGTGCCGAGCTCGTCCTCAAGCTTGCGGATCTGGCGGCTGACGGCCGAGGTCGCCACATGCAGCTCTTCGGAGGCCTTGCGGATCGAGCCCGAGCGCGCGACTTCGACGAAATATTTCAGGATACTGGCGTGCATACTCATCCCCCAAGATCCTGAAATTCATACCATGCCAGAAGCGTGTTGCGATCCTTCGGATTCGCTTGCCACGCTCCCTTTCCTTGTCCGATGCATGTCCTTACCGCAAAACCGCCGCACAATTTTGCGCGACATGCATCAGCGGCCCTGCCAAACCGGCGCGCGCTTTTCGCGGAAGGCCGTGACGCCCTCCATGGCATCCTCGCTCTGCAGGGCCCGGATCAGCGCGGGGGTGCGCAGGCCTTGGGCTTCGGCAGGGCTGAGATGGCCGGTGCGGTTGACCGTCTGCTTGATCGCCTTCAGCGACAGCGGCGCGCAGGCGACGATGTCCTTCACCCATCTGTCGACGGCGGCATCCAGTTCGTCGAAGGGTACCGTTTCGTTGACGATGCCGAAGCCCCGCATCTCGGCGGCGGTGAACTGCCGGCCGGTCAGCATCACGGCCATGGCGAGGTTGTGGGGGATTTTCCTCTGCAGCATGACCATGCCGCCATCGAGCGGCATGCGGCCGACGCGGGCTTCCGGCAAGCCGAATTTCGCGGTCTCGGCAGCAATCACGATATCGCAGCCGAGCACCATCTCGAAGCCGCCGCCGAGCGCATAACCGTTGACGCGGGCGATGACCGGCACGTCCAGCGACTTGCGGAAGGCAAGGCCGCCAAAACCGTTGGCGCGGCTTTCGGCCCAGTATTCGAGGCCGGACTTGGTGGCACCGCCCTTGAGGTCAGCGCCGGTGCAGAACGCCTTGCTGCCGCTGCCGGTCAGGACCACGCAGGAAATGTCGTCGCGTGCCTCGATCTGCGACCAGATCGCGTCGAGTTCCTTTTCGGTCGCGGCATCGACGGCGTTCATGCGGTCCGGGCGGTCGAGCGTCACCCTTGCGACACGGTTCTCGACGGAAAATCCAACGGTCATGCCGCATCCCCGCGACGAGCATCCAGCGAACCGAGGATCTCGTCATTGTGCTCGCCGAGACGCGGCGGCGCGATACGTACCGAGACCGGAGCCGCCGACATGTCGATCGGCGATCCGATCAGGCGGATCGGGCCGGCTGCGGTTTCTCCGGCTTCGAGGATCATCTTGTTGATCACCGTCTGCGGATCCCGCAGCGCTTCGGCGAGGTTGCGCACCGGGGCGCAGAGGATATCGACTTCTTCCAGGCGCTTCAGCCAGTGGGCATTGCTGTTTTTCGCAAAATTCTCGCGGAAGATCGCCTGCAGTTCCGGGCGATGCGCCATCTGGGAATCGAAATCCTTGTAGCGCGGCTGGGCGGAAAGGTCCTCGATCTCCAGCGCGTTGCAGATGTCCTGCAACGGGTTCTGCTTGAAGGCGCCGACCATGACGATCGCGCCGTCGGTCGTGTCGAACACGCCGGTCAGCGGGAAGGCGCCCCAGTTGAGGTCCTTCTCGCGCATCATGTGCGCGGCACCTTCCTGCATCTGCATGGCAAGCATGGAATTGTAGAGGCTGACGGCAACCTGCTGGCCTTCGCCGGTCTTTTCCCGCTGCAGGATGGCAAGCAGAATGCCCTGGACCAGATGCATGCCGGCGGAATAGTCGGCAAGCGGCGTGGCATAGATCGAGGTCGGGTGGGCGCTGTCCGACTTGCGGCGCATGACGCCCGAGAGCGCCTGGGCGAGGATGTCCTGGCCACCCTTGTGCTGGTAGGGGCCGGTCAGGCCGAAGCCGGTGCCGACGGCGTAGATCAGCCGCTTGTTGATCTTCTTCAGGTCCTCGTAACCGAAGCCCATGCGCTCCATGACGCCGGGGCGGAAATTGTTGACCACCACGTCGGCGCCCGCGATCAGGGTAAGCACGGCGTCGCGCGCTTCGGTCAGCTTCAGGTCGAGCGCCAGGCTCTTTTTGTTACGGTTCAGCGAGCAGAAGACAGGGTTGTTGAGGCCGTCCGGATCCGAGCCGAGCGACCAGCGCGACAGGTCGCCGATCTTGCTCTTTTCGATCTTGATGACTTCGGCGCCGTAATCGGCAAGCGTCTGGGTGCAGCAGGGGCCGAGCATGACCTGAGTGAAGTCGATCACGCGGATGCCATCGAGGGGTAAAGAGTTCATTCGGCAGCCTCCAGGAATGTCGCATTGTCGGAAGGCACGTCGCCGGGATCGGCTCCCTGCGCCCTCATCTGTTTCTGGATCGCCCGAACATCGGCTTTCCGTACGGTGGTCCCGGCATTGAGCGCCACGACGGCAGCGACGCCCGCTGCCTCGCCCATGGCCATGCAGGGCGGGATTTCGCGGCTCGACTTCTGGGCCTGTGGTGTCGCCGAATAGTGACGTCCGGCAACGATCAGCTGGTCCACCTCACGCGGCAGCATCGAGCGGTAGGGCGTGTAATAGTCGCGGCCGCGGCAGACGGTGTCGGAGAAGTGGATGCGGTTCATGACGTCGTCCTTGGTGACGACGTATTCGCCTTCCAGCAGTCGCGTCTGGCGCACGCCGGTCTGCGGCGCGAAATCGACCACATAGGCCTTTTCGAAGCCCGGCATCTTTTCGCGGGTAAAGTCGAGCAGACGGGCGATGCGGTTGCGGCCTTCGAGCTCGGCCTTGGTCAGATCCTCGGTCTTGAGGCCGGAGAGGTTCGGCATATGCGGGCAGTTGAGCCAGACGACGCCCGGCAGCGGGGTCTTCAGCCACCAGAAGGACCAGCACCCGCCGATCAGGCGCTTGGCCTCGTGGTCGATCTTCTTGAAGGCTTCCGGCTCCTCGAACTCGAAACGTTCGGCGGCTTCCGTATCGACGCCGCCCCAGCGGGAGACGGTGGTCAGGATGAAGTTCGATTCCACATGCGAGGCGCCGGCGGAGGCCGCGACATCCAGGTCGCCGGTCGTGTCGATGACGATATCGCCGAGTATCGCTTCCATGCCCGACTTGGTCTGGCAGATGACGCCCTTGATGGTCTTGCCTTCCATGATGGCGGAGGAGAACCAGCTGTGGGTACGAAGCTTTACGCCGGCCTCGGTCAGGACATCATAGGAAGCGCGTTTAAAACCGTCCGGATCGAAGGCGGCCGAGAAGCAGATCGGGTGCGGCATGGACTGGGTGTGGAAATCGAACAGGCCCCAGCGCGCCCAGCGCCGCCAGGCCTCCGGTGTTTCGCGGATGTCGAGTTCGCGGTCGCGGCCGGTCGGGGTAACGCAGAGATCCCATTTCTTCATCCGCTCGATCATCTCCATGCAGATGCCCTGCACGGTGATTTCGAGCTGGTTGATCATGTCGTCGAGCACCAGCACCATGCCGCCGGCGGCAAGCCCGCCCACATAGGGGTAGCGTTCGAGAAGGGTCACCTTGGCGCCGTTGCGGGCTGCCGAAACCGCCGCGGAAATGCCGGCCGGTCCTCCGCCGACCACCACCACATCGGAACGGTCGACCACTGCGACGTCGCGCGCCGCCTGAAGAATTGTCTGTTGCATTGGTTCAAACTCCCAAGGAACCGGGTCCGAGGACCGAAGGATTTTAGTGCGAGCCGGCCGGCTTCCAGCGGATCATCCGTGCTTCGACCACCGAAACGATGAAGAAGAGGACGACGGCAAGGACCGCGGCGATCACGACGGTTGCGTAGAGCAGGGGCGAACGGAAATTGTAGGTCGCCTCGATGATGAGGGCGCCGAGGCCGAAGCTGGACCCGATCCATTCGGCGACGATGGCGCCCATGACGCTGCTGGTGGCGGCGATCTTCAGCGCCGCGAACAGGAACGGCATCGAACTCGGCAGCCGCACCTTCCAGAGGATTTCGGTGTTGCTGGCCGAAAGCACGCGCATCAGGTCGAGCATGGCGGGGCTTGCGGATTTCAGGCCCTGGACCATGTTGACCAGCGTCGGGAAGAAGCAGATCAGCCCGGCGATGATGATTTTCGGCGCCAGCCCGTTGCCGAAGATCAGCACCAGGATCGGGGCGAGCGCGATGATCGGGATCGCCTTGATGAAGACGGCGATCGGGTAGAAGGCCTTTTCCGCCGTCGAACTGTGGACGAACCAGATCGCCAGAAGGATGGCGACGAGGTTGCCGAAGACGAAGCCGAGGAAAGCCTCCAGAATCGTCGGCAGCATGTTGGTCCAGAGGATGCCGGCGTTTTGCTGGAAGGCATAGGCGACATCGACAGGGCTCGGGGCCATGAAGGTCGGGATCTTGAAAGCCCACACGACGAACTGCCAGAGGACGACGAGCCCGACGGCGGCCGCGATCGCCGGCATGTGTTTGGCGAGCACGCCGGCGGTGGCATCGAGAAGCGCGATCTTGCGATCTGCCGTGGTCTTGGCTGCGGAGGAAACGACGTGGCTCACAGGCATTCCTCCAGAAGGCGGCGCAGATGCGCTGTAACGCCGATGAACTCCACCGTGTCACGGACGGCAAGCGAACGCGGGAAGGGCAGGTCGACCCTCATGAACTCCTTGACGCGGCCCGGATGGGCCTGGAGCATCAGCACGTTCTGTCCGAGGAAAGCCGCTTCCGGGATGGAATGGGTGACGAACAGGATCGTCGTTCCCGTTTCCTGCCAGACACGCAGCAGTTCCTCGTTCAGCCGGTCGCGGGTGATCTCGTCGAGCGCCCCGAAGGGTTCGTCCATCAACAGGATGCGCGGCCTGGTGATCAGCGCGCGGGCGATCGCCACGCGCTGGCGCATGCCGCCGGAGAGCTCGTGAGGGAGCGCATTTTCGCGCCCCTTCAGGCCGACCATGGCCAGCAACTCATGCGGATCCGCATGATTGCCGGTCTGGGCGTGTTTTCCGACTTCCAGCGGCAGGCGGACATTGTCGAGCACGTTCCGCCAGGGGAGCAGCGTCGCATCCTGGAAGACGAAGGCGAAGTCGCGACCCTCGCGGGCCTGTTGGGGGCTTTGGCCGAACACGGAAATCGAACCGTCGCTGATATGGACGAGATCCGCGACGCATCTCAGCAGCGTCGATTTTCCGCAGCCGGAGGGGCCGAGCATGGTGACGAAGGCACCCTCCGGTATTTCGACGGAAACGTCGGAAAGGGCCGTGAATTCGTTGTTCCTGTCACCGAACCGGACGGAGAGGTTTCGGATCGAAACCGCCGTGGCTGCCGGCTCGGTCAAGGGAACGCTCGGCATCAACTTCGCCGCTCCTGACATGGCCATCATCCTACCTGTTTACGAACGTCGGTCGTGGCTTCGAGGATGGAGAAGTTCGCGACGTCGTCAACCGTCGGGACCGTACCCTTGAACTGCTTGAGATCGGCATAGGCCTTGATCTGCGCCGCCCAGTTCTCGCGCGTCATGGTGCCCCAGCCGGAGGCCTTGGTGGTCGGGCCGAAGGAGAAGTCGACGCAGGGGCCGACGGCGCGAAGCTCGCTCGGCTTGTCGAGGATCGGGTAGGCGGAGCAGAGCATCTCGACCGCTTCCTTCTGATTGTTGCGAACGTAACCCCAGCCCTTGGCGGCGGCGCGGGTGAAGCGTTCGAGAACGTCGGAGTGCTTGGCGATCTGGTCGTCGGTCGTGTAGTAGACGTTGGCGTAGAGCTGCAGGCCACTGTCCCAGAGCATCATGTCGACGCGGTTGTCGCCGAGCACGTCGAGGGCGTTGACGTTGGTAAGCCAGCCGGTGACCGCATCGGCCTGGCCGGTGATCAACTGGTTCATGTCGGAACCCATGTTGACCATCTTCACCTGATCCTCGGCGATGCCGTTCTGGGCGAGAAGCGCGCGCAGCAGGATGAAGGCGGTCGGCTGGGTGGCAATCGTCTTGCCGATCATGTCCTTCGGAGTCTTGATCGCCTTGTTCTTCAGCGAGAAATAGGTGAAGGGATGTTTCTGGTAACCGGACAGGAAGGCCTTGACCGGGAGGCCGGCCGAACGCGCCAGCATGACGGACGGGCTCGACGAGATCTGGCCGGTCGCGGACTGGCCCGATGCGACGCCCGCAACGCCATCGACGCTCGGCCCGCCGGGGACGATCTCAAGCTCGATACCCTGTTCCTCGAAGAAACCCTTCTTGATGGCGGCGACTTCGCCGAGGACGCCGTTCGATACGAGCCAGCCGAGCTGCATGCGCACCTTCGCCACGTCCTTGGCATTGCCGGCGGTGATGCCGAGGAAGCTGGAGGTTGCGGCGAGCCCGCCTGCGGCCACGGCATTGGAGATAAAACGGCGACGATTCATGGTGAAGTTAGACATAGCGTTCCCCTGTTGGCCTTAAGGCCTGATACATTTTCGCTTGACTAGAGCCGGTCTCACTGCCGGATTGCGAAGAGGATGGCGCAATGTCGCGTTCTAATAAAGAACAATATTTAGCATATTTCGTTGCCGAAAAGGCAACGCTTTCGGCGATGCCGTCTTAGCGAACCGAAAGCCGAAGCCGTCTCGACCAGCCAAGGGTGTCCGCTGCAAGATCCCGAACGCAGTAAAAACGGCCGGTTGATAGTAGACGTTTTATTTATTTATCCACTCAAGATAGAAAAGGCTTGCAGAGTACTCGGCAACTTGTCGATGATAGGATACGAATAACACCCTGAGTAACCCAGCGTCGAAGAAATGGTCCTGCTGTGAGCAAAGCACCGAATGCAGCCGACAAGGAAGTTGGAAAGCGTATCCGCCTCCACAGGCGGGAAAGGAAATTCACCCAGCCGCAACTCGCCCACCACGTGGGCATCACGTCTCAGCAGCTCCAGAAATACGAAAGCGGCGTGAACCGGATCGCCGTGGGTAAGCTTGTGGAGATCGCGACGGCGCTGAAGGTCGAGATGGTGGCATTCTTCGACCGGATCCCGACGGTCGAACCGTCGAACGACAATCAGCTCGAAAACCCGCAGTTCGATTTCACCCATGAGGCCTTGCTGATGAGCACTGCCTTCATGAGTATTTCCAAGCCTCTTCTTCGCAAGCGCATCCTGGAGCTGGTTCAGTCGGTTGCCGCCAAGGAAGTCGAGATGGATGAATTTGAGGCCGAGATCGAGAGGCAGCCGGCCGAGTGACCGGATCCTGACTTTCTAAATCCTGGGACCATCCTCATCAAGCGCCAGCTTGGTCTTGCTGCGGAATATCGCACTCAACTTCGCACTCTTCTCGTTCTCGGGGCGAATGCCTTCCCAATCGAGCGAGAGTTGCAGAAGAGCCATGTTCGTCAGGTGGACGACCGTGGAAAGGTGAAGCGATTCCGCCTCCTTGTTGACCGCGGAGAGCATGCGGAACAGGCGGGCATATTCGTCACTGGCGACGTCGTGTGCGAGATCAATCATTCATGGATCCTTGCGCCGAGTCCACCTCGTCGCGCAGTTTTTCCCAATGGGCGGTCTGTGCGAACGTCCACTTGGAGTGTTTACGGGAATTGGTGATGCCGTTGAGCCAAACGAGAACGGCTCTTGCATCCTCACGCTTCAATTCCACCTTGTGGCGTTTGATGTCGTGAAGGATCACCGCGCTTCGCTGAGGATCGCTGAACTCGCATCGTTCGAGGATGGCCTGGTAGGTCCGCTCGGTGTAGTGCATGAAATTGGCGGTGAGGAAAAATCTCTCCCGTTCGGCCGCCGAAATGAGCCCCATCCGCCCAAGCTTGCGAATCGTCGCCTCGTAGTCGACGCGCGGCACCGAGAGCGGCATCCAGCCGAGTTCCTCGGGACCGTGGATCAGCGCGACGGCTTCGTCGTCGATCAGCCGGCCTGCGGCATAATCGGAATAAATCCGGCCGATGCCGGTCATGCCGAATGCCTCGCATTCCGCAGCGCGCAAGGCTCCCATGCTGGAGCCTCCGCCGATGGAGACATCCCGGCTCAGCGCATAAAGGATCTCCTTGTGCCACACGGAGGCTGACTCGCCGAAATATCCGTCGATCAGGGCGATCGCCTCGGCGCCGTCCTCGACCGCCTTCAGAATGTCGCCGCGCGCCGCGGGGCCTCGGAAGGTCAGCGCGGGAAACCGTTGCTTCATCTGGCGGATCGACGATCCGAGGCTCGGCCCGACAAAAACGACTTTCAATGCCGTGACCTCCTTATCGCGTTTGCAGCGCGGATGCCGAGCTGCAAATATTGGCCGGAAAGTTCGACTTCCAGGCCAGGAACGATGACGCGGACGACCGAAACGGGGAGTCCGGCATCCTGCATGGGAACCGCGACGACCTGCCGGATGCCGGCCAGTTTCAAACGTCCGAGGATGTGATCGATCGTGCCGTTGATGGAGTGGCGAGCGGCGTCGACCTCGCGGTAGTGAACCCGCCGCCTGTCCTGGGACGACAGCGCCACGAGGCGACCGAGGGCGTTATCGGCGCGCATGTGCTGATAGATGCGCGGCGAGAAGTCGTCGCGGCTGCCGGCAATCGCGGTCAGGCGGCTCTGGGCGGCCTCGGTGATGGCGCGCAGCATGGCGCGCACCGGGTCCGGATGGCAACCGCAGCCGCCGCAAACCTGGCTCCAGCGCGGATCGGACCGCTTGGCCGTCGAATCGGGAATGAGGACGGCCAGGAATGCCGGAACCTGGAGATCGGTCGTCATGTCGAGCAGGACCAGCTGCATGCCGGCGTCGCGAAGGCGTCCGACCATCAGGTCGAGCAGGGCATCCTCGACCGTGGCCGGATCGACAAGGCAGGCATTCAGCTCTTGCTCGGACTTGAGCTGGACGAGGGTCCAGGCGTCTCGTTCGACGAGTTCGCAGAGCCCGTGCAGAAGTGCCTCGGCCTGTGAGTTTCCGGATGCGAGACCATCGCTGGACTGTTCGAAACCGGCGGGCCGTTCGCCGCGGTGGTCCATTCCGGCCAGCCACCAGGGCACCATGATCTGATTGCCGGAAAGGATATCAAGACCGGTGACCCACGGTATCTGCCGATCGCCAATTTCGGACGGGACGCACCGCGCGGTCGAATGAAGATCGATCATGGCTGTTGGGGAGCCAGCGGCCTCGCTGACGGTCGCCCAGGTGAGCGATGACGGCTCGATTTCGGCAACCCGCGTTTCCAGGGCCTCCATTGCGGCCGAGGTACGCGCGGCATCGGCATCGACGCCTTTGCCCTGGAAGACCGAGAGGGTGTAGCTGTTCGGCCGCGTCGCGAAGGCGACGGGAATGCCCACCGTGTCGAGGCCGGTCAGGAAACCGACCCGGGTAATGCCGAGATCGCTGAAAAAGGGCCTGATCGCTTCGAAGGTTTCCGCCGGCGAAACGCGTCTGTCGTGATACGTGCTGAAGCCGTGCTCCCGCTGCGTTAGGGAAGCTGCAAACTTCTGTATCGTCTGTGTCGATGACTGGATCTGCATCGTCGTTTCCGGCTGCCAAAATTCAAGGGACCCTGAACTCGAATGAGATAGGGCGGGCGACTGCCGGGTCTGCAAAAGCGATTGCGATGCCCTACTCATCCCGTCGACTCGTCCCTCTTGAGATCTCCATGAGAGAAGAGACCAAAGGCACCGTGACTTGGGCGTGACAGGCTTGTGAGGGAGGCGAGTTTGGCGGCTGAAAGATCTTCTGCTTGGTCGGCATTCCGGAGCCGTCGCGGCTCGCGGTTAAGCCCAAGGCAACCATCGGCGCCTTGGGCTTTGACGCTCATTACTGGTATCTCATTGCATGCGTGACCTGGGAGAGCGCGTTCGGCGCAATCTCGGTCTGACGGCCAAGGACGGCTTCGGCAGCGGCGGAAAACCGCAGGGTCGGGGCCGAGGCAGTGGATTCAACCGGCTTGGAGGTCTTGAACTTCGTTTCCATCTTTCTCTCCGCTAAAAGGCAGCCTGTGCTGCGAGCATCGAGAAATCACCACACCGGGTGTTATTCCAGCGTGACAGGCATTTTCACGCCCCTCAGGGCAGTCCGGCGAGCTTGAGGCCGTGAATGAGAAGTTCGGCGTGCGCCGGGTCGCGGTCGGGCACGAAATAACGGATATCCTCGCTGCGGAAATCCGGGAAGTTCTCCCTGACGATCGCCGCGTAACCGCGCGCCGCGGCCATGTCCCCGGCCATCGCGTGGCTGGCGGCAAGCAGCCGCGCAGTCGCGTGTTTGGTGCGGACCGGGTCGATGGTATCGATCGCCTTCGAATATTCCTGGCGGACGTAATAGGTGGAGCCTAGGATCCAGTAGTAATAATCCGGCGGCAGCGGGTTCAGCTTGAAGGCGGCAAGCCCGAGATCGAGTGCCTTGTCCAGGTCGCCGGCATGCGACAGCGCGTCCGAATAATCGACCAGCACATCCGCATCGCTGGGGTTGAGGTTCTGGGCTTCCTGAAACAGGTCGAGGCTCTCGTCGAAACGTCGCCGATAGAGGGAGATGAAACCAAGCTCCCGGAAGGCGCGGCCGCTGCCGGGATCGAGATCGCGCGATGCACGGGCGGATTGGTTGGCCACATCCAGCAGCTCATGATCCTTCATGCCGCGGACCAGCCATTCCATGCCGAGCGAGCGTGAAATACCCGCATGCGCCGGCGAGAAGCTGTCACACCGCTTGACCGCCGACTTGAACCATTTGCGCGCCTGGCGCAGATGCTGGAGGTCCGTGCCGGAGAGGTAGCGCTTCCCTTCTAGGTAGAGGCGGTAGGCGGACGGATCGACGTCGTCGAGCGACTTGGCGATTTCATGCCGTTCGATCACGTCCGTCAGGGAGGCCGAAATGCGCCGCGCCAGCTGACCGAAAGATGCGCTCATATGCTGGACGTCGAGCGGCAGGTTGATGGCCCAGAGCACTTCGCCGGTGCCTACCCTCGTCAGCCGGCAGGTTGCGAAAATCTCGTCGCCTTCGCCCTGGATCGTTACGAACACGGAATAATCGAACTGAAGATCGTTGAGCACCGACTGGCGCTGCTGCGGATCGGCCGACCGGTTGACGAGTTCGAAACTCGTATGGGCGGCGATGATCTTGAAGACCCGCTGGTGGCTGAGGCCGATCGTGACGTCTTCGAGCAGAGCTCTGCCGAGCCGCTGAACAAGGGCATCCTGAACGATCGTTTCGGGCGGCAGGATCACCACGCGCGGCTGTACCGGCATGACGTCCCTCGGACGCTCGTCCGCCGGCATGGGCTCGGAGGCTGGCCGGCTCAGGATGCCGAGCTCGCGGGCGAGCCCAACGGTCTCCGGTGTCGGCGGCGTGTCGTAGTCGGCCCGGAGCTGGTCCCGGCATCTGCCATAGGCCTGGCGGGCGGCGGCGAAATCGCCCTGGCCGACATGATATTTCATCAATGCCCGCGTGGCCCCCTCGTGGGAGGCATCGAGCTCGATCAGGCGATTGGCAAGCAGGGGCAGGGATGGGGACCGCTGGTGAACCGGCATCGCAAGCAGGGTTTCGATATGGCTCGATCGCCAGTCTCCGACCTTGCGCCGGGCATCCGAAAGCCAGTCTTCGGCGCCGCCGGTCGGGGCTTCCACGGCTTCCAGCAGTTCGCCACGGATCAGATCCCAGCGGTCTTCCCTCAACGGGCCCGGTTCCATCAGGGCGAGAAGATCGACCTCCAGCCGATCCGACGCGAGCTGAAGCGCGTCATCGTCGGTAACGAGGATAGAGGGGGCATGGGGGCCGATTGCCTTGGCGATACGTGCCAGAAGCTGGCGCAGGCTGTTGGCCCGCTTCTCCGCGTCGTGGGAAGGCCACAGAAGCCGACGTATGGTTTCGCGGTCGACGGTCAATCTGGGGGCCATCGCGACGACAGCAAACAGAAAATAGGCTTTTTCCGGCAGCGCAATGTTCTGGCCGTCCCACTCAAGGGAGGGGCGACCGAGCAAACGGATTTTTAGCATCGTATTTTCGAGCATTGTTTGCTGTTCGGAACTACGCGTTGTTGTCGAAAATATGTATCGTTATGAGGACTGGCTGTACACGTATTTTTGATACTGTTGAGCCCGTAAGATACAGTTCCCGCGCGCTTCGTCAAATCATCGTTTTATCGTCATGGTCGAAGGCGCGTTTTTAGGTCTCCGCTTTCGGTTGAATCGGGCGCAAAGGCGGGCACGCCCAGGATAGCGGTGCCGGCTCAGCCGCAAATCACGCCGGCGTCGGGCTTGCGAGGAACTGGAAATAGGCCCAGGCGAGAACGAGACAAGCGACTATGATCACAATGACCGCCAGCTTGCGCAGCAGCGGGTTCGGCTCTCGCGGTGGTGGTTCCGGGCGCCGGAATTTGATGACGTTGTCGTTCATGGATCTGCTTTTACCGCCGAACTTCCCGAACCGCCACTGTCGTGTTGCGATTGTTCACGGCGCTGCCGATGCAAGCGCCACACCGACCGGCATAACAGCATGCCGATCCGCATTCAACCTGTCGTATAGTGACAGTCCCGGCGCCTGTCGGCCTATTTCACAGCTCCCGCGGTCATGCCGTTGATGAACTGGCGTGACAGGACGATGTAGACGATGATGACCGGGGCCGAGGAAAGCAGGAGCCCGGCAAACAGCACGCCCCAATCGGTCGTATATTCGCCCATGAAGGTCGTCAGGCCCTGCGGCAGGGTCTTCAGCGCGTCCTTCTGGATGAAGATCAGCGGGAAGAAGAAGTCGTTCCAGATCGGCACTACGTTCTGGATGCCGGCGATCACCATCGCCGGCCGTACGAGCGGCAGCATGACCGACCACATGATGCGCGGTTCGCTGGCGCCGTCCATGCGGGCGGCATCCTCGAGCTCGTTCGGCAGGGTACGAATGAAGCCGGTCATGATGAACACGGTGGTCGGCAGGCCCATCGCAACGTAGATGATCACGAGCGAAAGCTGGGTGTTCAAAATGCCGAGATCGCGCATCAGAATGAAGAGCGGAATGATCGCGAGCTTCAGCGGCAGGGTCAGTCCCGCCACGAAGAACATCAGCACGAAGCCCGAGCCGCGGAAATTGTAGCGGGCAATGCCATAGGCCGCCATGGTGCCAAGCGTCAGGATGAGGACGATCGACGAACCGGTGACGATGGCCGAGTTTATCAGATAGCGCAGGAAGTTCGTTTCGGTCCAGATCTTCACGATATTCGCGACATTCGAAAAATCGGGGATCGAGAACGGAGACTGGAAGATCTGGGCATTGGTCTTGAATGCCGCGAAGAACATGATCACCAGCGGCCCGAGCATCACGATCGTATTGAGGATCAGGATGATCTGGATCAGTCCGTCGCGACCAAGCGTCTGCAACAGGCCGCGGCGGTCGTAGTAGCTTTCGGTTGCCGCGCTCATATCTGGATCTCCCGGGCTCTAAGCCGGAAGGTGATGAAGCCGGCGACGATGGCGATGAACAAGAAGATCAGCACGGCAAGCGCGCTGCCGGCGCCGAAATCCTGGCCCGAGCCCGACTGGTCGCCGAAGGCGGTGCGGTAGAAATAAAGGCCCAGGACGTCGGTCGCCTTGTGCGGCGAGCCGTCGACGCCGGCCATGATGTAAGGCAGTTCGAACCAGTTGAACGAGCCGACGAAAAGCAGCGTGAAGACGACGGTCGCGCTCGGCGCCACCAGCGGCCAGACGACCTTGCTGATCTTCACCCACTCGCTTTCGGTCTCCATGCGGACCGCATCGAGGATCTCGCCGGGGATCCGCTGCATGCCGGCGAGGAAGACGAGTGTCGGGAAGCCGACCATGTGCCACGCATTGGCGATGATCAGCGCCCAGAGCGCCGTCGTATCCTGCCCGAGCCAGGGCTGGGCAAGGCCACCGAGGCCGGTGCCACGCAGGGAGATGTTCACCACGCCGAAGAGCGGGTGCAGAAAGAGCTTCCAGAGGAAACCGACGATGATGGTCGACAGCACGACCGGCAGGAAAACCGCGATGCGGTGGAAGGCGGCACCGGGCAACTCGCGCCACAGGCAGTAAGCGAGTAGAAAGCCGACGCCGTTCTGCAGCACCATCAGCGCGAAGAACACCAGCACGTTGTGGGTGAAAGCATTCACCGTCCAGTCCGCATAGGGCTGGGTGAACAGGACCCGATAGAAATTCGCGAAGCCCACGAATTCGCCGCGCGCCAGCCCATGCCACTGGAAGAAGGCATAGGCGAAGGCGGAGATGATGGGATAGACGACGAACAGGGCGACGAAGGCAAGCGGCGGCACGATCAGCGCCGTGATCCATAAACGTCGCGCCATGAGGGGCGATCCGGGCATCACATGTCTCTTTGATTGGAAGGGATGGGGAGCGGCCTAAGCATCTGGCCGCTCCCTTTTCGATTACTTCTTGAACGGTGCGTACCAGGCGGCGAGGCCGGTCGTCAGGTTCTTGCCGACCTCTTCCGGGGTCACCTTGCCGCCGAACAGCTTCTGGATCTCGCCCTGCAGCAGCACGGAGCCGGAAGGCTCGCCGTAGCGGAAATGCACCAGCATGATGTACGGGATAGAGTGCTTGTTGAGCTCGGCGACTTCACCGAGCAGCGAATCCTTGAAGTTGACGCCCGGCACCGCCGAGATGTTGTTCAGGTCGTCGGCGAACATCTGGCCGAATTCCTGGCTGGCGAGGAAGTTCACGAACTTCAGTGCGGCTTCCTTCTTGGTGGTCTTGGCGTTGACCGCATAACCGCCGTCGAAATACTGGGCGACCAGCTTTTCGTCGCCGGCCTTCAGGCCGGGCATGGCGAAAATGCCCATGTTCATCTTGGGGTTCTGCTTCTTGAAGTTGGCAAGCTCATAGGAGCCGCCCACGAACATGCCGGCCATGCCGGACGAAAAGAGCTGCTGCGAGGAAGCATAGTCGAGGCCGATGAAGCCGTCCGGGAAATATTTGGTGATTTCCTTGAGCTTGGTGAGTGCCTCGACGTAGCGCTTGTCGGTGAAGTCGGCCTTGCCGGCCATCAGGTCTTCGTAAAAGCTGCGGCCCATCAGCGTGGAAGCGATGCCGCCGACCATGACTTCGTTCTGCCAGGCCGTTGCCGTGCCGTTGCCGAACGGCATGACGCCCGATGCCTTCAGCTTTTCGGCGGCCTTGACCAGATCGTCAACGGTTTCAGGCTCTTTCAGGCCGTTCTTGTCGAAGATGTCCTTGTTGTAGATGACCAGCATGGTCTGGCTGGCGAAGGGCACTGCGTAGGTGATCTTGCTGGAACGGACCGTTTCGGCAGCGACCGCGGCAGGCGCGAATTTTTCGAGCGCCGGAACGTTGGTTTTGTCGAGCGGCAGCAGGTATCCCGCGTTCGCGACATTTTCCAGGCCGCCATAGGCGCGGGCGAACATCAGGTCCGGTCCCGAACCGCCGGCAAGGGCCGTCGACAGGATGGTGTTGTAGTTCGTCGCCTCGAACGTCTCGAACTTGACGGTGATGCCTGGGTTCTTCGCCTCAAAGACGTCGATGAACTTTTCGTACTGGGCCTTGTCTTCCTGACGCCAGCTCCAGAAAGTCAATTCCTGCGCCATCGCCGGCAAGGCGGTCGCAAGGGCCCCCAGGGCTACTATCGTGCTGCAAACTAGCTTTTTCATCTGGTTCCATCCTCTTGGTATTTATAGGAGACGAAAAGTGCTTTCAGGCCGCCAACCTCTCCCTCGTTGCGCGACTGAAATAGTGGATTTCCTCGGACGCGACCGCGATGACGACCGGCGTGTCCGGAGGCAGGTCGACGGAAGCCGACGAGCGGATGCCGACCAGCGTGCCGTCGCCGAGGCGCACGTAGACATACGTGTTCTCGCCCAGGTATTCCGTATAGACGACGCTACCCTTGAAGCCTTTGGCATTCTCGTCAGTGGAGACCGCCATCGCGTCCGGCCGGACGCCGATGACCAGTTCCCGCTCGCCGGACTGGGGCAGACGGGAGACATTGACCGATCCGGAACCGGCAAGCGCCAGATTGCTGCCGTCGCGCTCGACATTCAGGAGCGACATGCGCGGCGAGCCGATGAAGGTCGCGACAAACGTATTCGCCGGCCGTTCGTAAAGTTCGCGCGGACTGCCGAACTGTTCCACCTTGCCGTTGTTCATGACGACGATCCGGTCGGCAAGCGTCATGGCTTCCACCTGGTCGTGGGTGACGTAGATCGTGGTGCCGCCGATCTCGCGGTGGAGCCTGGCGATTTCCAGTCGCACGTCGGAGCGCAGCGCCGCATCGAGGTTGGAAAGCGGCTCGTCGAGGAGCAGCACTTTCGGTTTTCTGACCAACGCGCGGCCGATCGCGACACGCTGGCGCTGGCCGCCGGACAGTTCCCGCGGCTTGCGCTTCAAGAGCGGATCGAGCCGCAGCATCCTGGAGGCCTCGTCGATGCGCTTTTCGACCTCGTCTTTTTCGAGACCCATCAGGCGCGCGCCAAAAGCCATGTTTTCGTAGACATCCATATGCGGATAGAGCGCATAGGACTGGAAGACCATGGCGATGCCGCGGCGCGACGGCGCCACCTCGTTCATCCGGCGGTCGTCGATGTGAAATTCGCCGGAACTGATCGTATCGAGGCCGGCGATCAGTCTCAGCAGCGTCGACTTTCCGCATCCCGACGGGCCGACGAAAACGACGAATTCCCTGTCGGAAATCTCGAGATCGATGCCATGCAGCACGTCCACGGATTTAAAGCTTTTCTTGATACCGCTGAGGGTCATTCGAGCCATGCCGAAACTCCGTGCTCGTCAATTCAAAGTGTGCCCGGCGGCAAGCGCCGTGAGCAATTCAGCTGTTTCAGCCGGGTCGCGATGGACGATGCAATGCTGCCATCCGATCTCGCGTGCGGCCAGGACGTTTTCCTCGATGTCGTCGATGAAGAAGACATCCTTTTCGGAACATCCTTCCGCTTCCGACACCGCCTGGAAAATCATGCGGTCCGGCTTTTCGAGGCCCATTTCCTGGGACAGGTATTCGCGATCGAAATAGCCGCTGCCCAGGAGATTGTCGCTGATATAGCGCCAGTGGATCGGCTGATTGTTGCTGAGGCAGACGACGCGATGGTCCTGCCTGAGTTTGCGAACAAAACCGATGAACTCCTCAAAGCCTTGGGCGACATAGGCATGCTCTGCTGCATAGACGCTTTCGGACGGCACGCCGAATACCTTGGCGAGCGCCTCGACGTAATCGGGCTCCGCCGACCGCCCCAGGCGGAAATCGCGGAAGATCGCTTCCGGCACGTCGCCGTATCGCAGGGGAGGGCCGGCAATGCCTTGTCTGGATACGGCCCGGTCGCGCGAAGCCGGATCGAGCTTCACGAACACGCCGCCAATATCGAAAATGAAGATTTTTTCGCGTTTCTTCATCAGCCGGCTCCAGGCCACTCCCTTACCCTTGAGTGTTAACAACCTATTAGATAATTCCGCCCTGTCAATTAAGCATGGAATTTTTTATTCGTATCAAATGATTTCAACAGGCTAATCCGTCGCGGCCTCCAGTTCGACTGGCTAAAAACCGCAAGTGGTCGAATGAATCAAGATGAAAAGCGGGTAGTAAACCCTTCGACAGGCCGCGATTCCGGTATTCTGCCGCACGCTGCCGGGTGGCTTTCTCGTGAATGAAGAATGGAATATAAAATTCTTAAGATTGTTGTCGTTCGGAATTTTATATCGTAATCGTTCACATGATGGGGGTTGCCACCGAAAGGCCTGGGAGAGGATCATGTTGGAGAATACCCTGCCGACGATCCATATCCGCAAGGCTGGGACAGCGGCGGCCGACCAGGCGGGTTTCTGATAGGACGAAAACGTGACGACAAAGGCTGGCAGCGACGGCGTGACAGGTGTAGCGGGACGCGCCTTCGCACTTGTGCGCTCCGCGATCGAAAAGGGCCGCATTCCCGGCGGAGTGCTGGGCATCGTCGACCGGAACGGCGGCCGGACCGTTCTTGCCCACGGTAGCGCGCAGGTGTTTCCCGATCGCCGGCCGATGACGCGGGAAACGTGGTTCGATCTCGCTTCGCTCACCAAGGTGATCTTTACGACGACCCGGATATTGAAGTTGGCAGCCGCCGGCGCGATCGATCTGGATGCATCCCTGACTTCGGTCATTCCGGATTTTCGCCAGCAGGATATAAGCGCGTGGGAGCGGAAGGTGACCTTCCGGCAGTGCCTCGGCCACCTAACCCATTTTCCGGCGACCACACCGCTTTATATCCAGGGATTGTCTCCGCATCTGCTCAGGACCTCTGAGCTGCAGCGCGAATGGCCGAAGGGCGAGAGCGTCTATTCCGACATGAACTTCATTCTGCTCGGATTCGTGCTCGAGCGGCTGATGGGCGAGGGGATCAGGGACATGGATGCGGGATCGGGATTTGCTTTTTCAGCACCGCTCGAACTTTCCGCGGCCACCGAGCAATGCCCGTGGCGGCAGCGCATGATCTGTGGCGAGGTTCATGATGAAAACTGTGCTGCGCTCGAAGGCGCCGGTCACGCCGGCCTGTTCGGCACCGCGGACGCGGTTCTCGATTTCGCAGCCGGCGTTCTGGAGGGCGACGCCAGGGGCGATCCGGTCGTCCAGCTGATGCGCCAGCCTCTTTCCGACAGGAGAACCCATGGATGGGAGCGGCACCATGCCGGCTGGCCGGGCGGAGACGTTTGCAGCGCCGCTACCATCGGACATACCGGCTTTACCGGGACAGGCCTCTGGATCGATTTCGAACGCGGGCGGGCCTGGACGCTTCTCACCAACCGGATCCACCCCACACGCCATTTCGACAGCGGCATTTTTGATCTGCGCCGCCAGGTCGGCGACGCGGTTTGCGCTTCGTAATCCTCCCGGTGGGGCGCCCGCGATCTTTTCGGGACCGCGGGTGCGGGACGGCGCGCTGATCGGCGACGGTTAAGCCGCGACCGGCTGGGCGGGCGCCTTGGCGCCGGTCATGAAGGCGACCGCGTCGGACATCGTATAGTCCTTCGGGTTGATGACGGTGAGCCGTCGTCCGAGCCGATGGATGTGGATGCGATCGGCCACTTCGAACACATGCGGCATGTTGTGCGAGATGAGCACGATCGGGATGCCGCGGGAGCGCACGTCGAGAATCAATTCGAGAACCTTGCGGCTTTCCTTGACGCCGAGCGCGGCGGTCGGTTCGTCGAGGATGATGACTTTCGAGCCGAAGGCCGCGGCGCGCGCCACCGCGACGCCCTGACGCTGGCCGCCGGAGAGCGTTTCCACGGCCTGATTGATATTCTGGATCGTCATCAGGCCGAGCTCGGACAGCTTTTCGCGGGCGAACTTGTCCATCGCCTTATGGTCGAGTTTGCGCAGGACACTTCCCATGAAACCGGGTTTGCGGATCTCCCGGCCGAGGAACATGTTGTCGGTGATCGACAGGGCCGGCGAGAGCGCCAGGTTCTGGTAGACGGTTTCGATGCCGGCGTCGCGGGCTTCGAGCGGTGACCTGAAATTCACCACCTGGCCTTCCAGCTTGATCTCGCCGCTATCCGGGCGGATGGCGCCGGAGACCGCCTTGATCAGCGAGGATTTGCCTGCACCGTTGTCGCCGATGACCGCGAGGATCTCGCCCGGATAGAGGTCGAAGTCCGCATTGTCGAGCGCTGTCACCCGGCCGTAACGCTTGAAGAGGCCGCGGCCGGAGAGGATGGGTTCCACATTGGACTGCATGGTCGGTTCCATCAGACGCCTGCCTTTCTGATCCACTGGTCGATTGCGACGGCGGCGATGATGAGCCAGCCGGTCAGCATGACTTTCCATTGCGGGTCGGCGCCGAGCATGTTCAGCCCCATCGACACGACGCCGACGAGCATGGCGCCGAACAGCGTGCCAAGGATCGAGCCGCGCCCGCCGAAGAGGGAAATGCCGCCGATCACCGTCGCGGTAATGGCCTGCAGGTTGTAGTCGGTCACCGCGGCGGAGGGCGAGACCGAGCCGTTGCGGCCGATCGAGACCCAGGCCGCGAAGGCCGCGATGACGCCGGCGAGGGTATAGACGCTGAGGAGCACCTTGCGGGTCTGGATGCCGGAGAGCTTTGCCGCTTCCGGGTCGTCTCCGACCGCATAGACGTGCCGGCCCCAGGCGGTGTGGTTCATCACGTACCAAAGAACGCCGACCAGCAGGACCATCGAGATGACGCCGAGGGTGAGGATGGCACTGCCGAACCTGAAGTTGATGGCGAAGAGATGCAGGAGCGGAGCGTTTGCGTCCACGTCGGCGTCGCGGATCGTCTGGTTGGCCGAGTAGATGAAATTCGTCGCCATGACGATGTTCCACGAACCGAGCGTGACGATGAAGGGCGGCAACTTGACGATTGCCACGAGGAAGCCGTTGAAGAACCCGCAGATCCCGCCTGTCACCATGCCGGCGAGAATCGCGATCGGCGCCGGCAGGCCGTAGGTCACGGCGAAATTGCCCATGATAACGGCAGAGATGACCATCACGACGCCGATCGAAAGGTCGATGCCGGCGGTGAGGATGACCAGCGTCTGCGCCGAGCCGAGAATGCCGACCACGGCAATCTGCTGCAGGATCAGCGTCAGCGTGTAGGACGAGAAGAACCGTCCGCCGATCGCCAATCCGAAGATGATGATCGAAAGCACCAGCACGATCAGCGGCACGGCAGCTGGCGTCGAGTGCAGGAAATGCTGGGCCCGCTTCAATGGGGAGATGTTCTGGTGTTCGAAGGAAGCGACGTTCTTGTCGCTGCCGTCGAGCGCGCGCTCGAACTCCTGTATACCGCTCATGTTTCCTCCTCCGCCTGTCGGACCATCTACGAAAGATAGGTTTGGACCGGTGTTTGGCCGGCCTGGTCGCAAGGGCTTGTAAAGTCTGTTCGGAACGGCCGGAGCTTTCGCTCCGGCCGGCTGAAGGTCAGGGGATCAGCCCCAGCACTTGTCCGTGCCTTCCTTGACGCTGATCGACTTGACGCCGGAGACCGGCTTGTCGGTGACCAGCGAAACGCCGGTGTCGAAGAAGGACTTGCCTTCGGTCGGCTTCGGCTTTTCCTTGGTATCGGCGAACTTCTTGATCGCTTCGATGCCGAGCGAGGCCATCAGCAGCGGGTATTGCTGCGAGGTGGCGCCGATCTGGCCGTCCTTGACCGACTTGACGCCCGGGCAACCGCCGTCGACTGAAACGATCAGCACGTTCTTTTCCAGTCCGACGGCCTTGAGGGCCTGGTAGGCGCCGACGGCCGAGGGTTCGTTGATCGTGTGGATGACGTTGATGCCGGGATCCTTCTGGAGAAGGTTTTCCATGGCCTTGCGGCCGCCTTCCTCGTTGCCGTTGGTCACGTCGTGGCCGACGATGCGTTTGTCGGTTTCGTCACCGATCTTGTCCGGGTTCTTGGGGTCGATGCCGAAGCCGATCATGAAGCCCTGGTCGCGCAGCACGTCGACGGTCGGCTGGTCCGGCGTCAGGTCGAGGAAGCCGACCTTGGCATCCTTGGCCTTGTCGCCCATGGTTTCCTTGGCCCACTGGCCGATCAGCTTGCCGGCGAGAAGATTGTCGGTGGCGAACGTGGCGTCGGCAGCATTGATCGGATCGAGGGGGGTGTCGAGGGCGATGACCAGAACGCCGGCGTCACGGGCCTTCTTGACGGTCGGCACGATGCCCTTGGTATCGGATGCGGTGATGAGAATACCCTTGGCGCCGTCGGCGATGCAGCTTTCGATGGCTGCGACCTGGCTCTCGCTGTCACCGTCGATCTTGCCGGCGTAGGATTTCAGTGTCACGCCCAGTTCCTTGGCCTTGGCCGTCGCACCTTCCTTCATCTTGACGAAGAAGGGGTTGGTGTCGGTCTTGGTGATCAGGCAGGCGGATACGCCCGCGGCTTCGGCGGGGGCGGAAAACGCGACGCCGAGGGCGAGGGCGCCGAATGCGGCGGACAATACGGATTTCTTCATGGTCTCCTCCCAGAGTTAAGACTGTCCGTCACGCGGACCAATGTTCAGACATAGGAATGGGCACCGGCGCCACCGAGTTCGACAGGTGCCTCCTCCAAAGCCGTCCTGTGCCCTTACACGTCTAATTAAGAACGAGTTGAAATAGACTGTCAATAATTAATTCCGATTGAATTATTTATTTCTCGTGCCATAGTTTGGCGGAGTGGAGGTTCGAATTCCGACGATCCGTGTGCGGTCTGTCTTGCCGTTTATTGCGGGATATCAAAAAGATATCCGTATTCACGATGCGGTGGCCACGTCGATTCGAGGCTTCTGGGAGGAAAAGCCAATGTCGGTTTCAGATGGCGTGGCGCAAGGCCATGCGCTGCTGGGCAATTTCACCGGCGGTTCCAATCAGGTGCGGGTGCGGGCCTATAACGAGCGGCTCGTGCTTTCGCTGGTGCGTCTGAACGGTTCGATGTCGAAGGCGGATATCACCCGCCGCAGCGGGCTTTCGGCCCAGACCGTCTCCGTCATCATGCGGTCGCTGGAGAAGGACGGGCTTTTGCTGCGCGGTGAGCCGGTACGCGGCCGAGTGGGGCAGCCTTCGGTGCCGATGCGCCTCAATCCGGACGCCGTCTATTCGTTCGGCGTCAAGATCGGCCGGCGCAGTGCCGACCTCGTCCTGATGGATTTCCTCGGCGATATAAGGCTGCAATATCACGAGACCTATGCCTATCCGCTTCCTCTGAAGATCATCGAGATCATCACGTCCGGCATAGCACGGCTCGAAGGCCAGTTGGACGAGGCGCAACGCGGCCGGATCGCCGGGATCGGGATCGCCGCGCCGTTCGAACTCTGGAACTGGGCCGAGGAGGTGGGCGCTCCGCAAGGGGCGATGGAGGCCTGGCGCGGGTTCGATCTGCAGGCGGAAATCGCCAGCCGGGTCCAGCATGCGGTCTATCTGCAGAACGACGCGACCAGCGCCTGCGGCGCGGAACTGGTGTTCGGCGTCGGCCCGTCCTACCCGGATTTCGTGTATTTCTTCATCGGATCGTTCATCGGCGGCGGGATCGTGCTGAACTCGGCGATTTTTTCCGGACGAACCGGGACCGCGGGGGCGGTGGGGCCGCTTCCGGTGCGCGGCAAGGATGGCGAGACGCGCCAGCTGCTGGACATAGCCTCGATCTTCGTTCTGGAGAATCTTCTGAAGGAGCAGAATATAGATCCCCAGCCGCTCTGGTATTCCGCCAATGACTGGATCGATTTCGGCGAACCGCTCGATCTGTGGATCCGGCAGACCGCGAATGCGCTTGCCCAGGCGATCGTCGCGGCCGCGTCGATCATCGATTTCGGCGCGGCGGTGATCGACGGCGGTTTTCCGGCCTGGGTGCGCAAGCGGATCGTCGCCTCGACCATCGAGGCGGTGGCGCGGCTCGACCTTCAGGGCGTCATCATTCCCGACATTATAGAGGGAATGGTCGGCTCCCAGGCGCGGGCGATCGGCGGCGCCAGCCTGCCGATCTTTGCCAAATATCTCACCGACCAGAGCGTGCTCTTCAAGGACCTGCGCGAAATACCCGTAGGCGCGTAAGCGTTTGCCTGTCGGCCATTCATGATGCCGGCTCCATAATTCCGCGATCCTGAACGAAGGACGGCGCCGGGGGATGCCCGGCGCCGTGTCGTTCGTATCAACGGCGAGGCAGCGGCTCAGCGGCCTTTGGCCTCCCGCCAGCGGGCGAAATCGGTCTTGGTTTCCTCCTTCGTCGCCGGATAGAGACCGATGATTGAGCGGCCGTTCAGGACCTCCTCGGTGACGAAGTCTTCGAATGCGGTCATCTCGACCACCTCGTCGGCGATTTCGTCGGCGATATGAGCCGGAATGATGACGACGCCTTCATTGTCGCCGACCACCACGTCGCCCGGCCAGACGGCGACATCGCCGCAGCCGATCGGCACATTGATGTCGAGCGCCTGGTGCAGGGTGAGGTTGGTCGGCGCGGAGGGCCGGTTGTGATAGGAACGGATGCCGAGCTGGGCGATTTCGGGGCTATCGCGAAAACCGCCGTCCGTGACCACGCCGGCGACGCCGCGCACCATCAGGCGCGAGACGAGGATCGAGCCCGCCGAGGCGGCTCGCGGATCCTTGCGGCTATCCATGATCATGACATGCCCGGGGGGGCACTGTTCGACGGCTGCGCGCTGCGGATGCTGCGGGTTCTGGAAGGTGGAAAGCTGGTTCAGGTCTTCCCGGGCCGGGATGTAGCGCAGGGTGAAGGCCTGGCCGACCATGTTTGTTGGCTTATCGGAAAGCGGTCGGACATCCTGGATGAACTGGCTGCGCAGGCCGCGCTTGAAGAGCGCGGTGCAGATCGTCGCGCAGCTCACGCCTTCGTATTTCTTGCGCGTCGTCTCGGAAAGAACGTAGTCGGTCATGGGGTCTCCACTCGGAAATACCTGGGGTCTGGAATAGGGGCTCAGAAGATGTCGGGCTCGCCGGCGGTCGCGCCGAACTCCCGTTCGAGGAAATCGAAATCGCAGCCTTCGTTGGCCTGCTTGATGTGTTTCGAGAACATCCAACCGTAGCCGCGTTCGTATTTGTCGGCAGGCGCCACCCATTCGGCACGGCGCCTGGCGAGGGTCTCTTCATCGATCAGCATGTCGATCGAGCGGTTCGGCAGGTCGACGCGGATGATGTCGCCGGTGCGCACCAGCGCCAGCGGGCCGCCGATATGGGCTTCTGGCGCCACATGCAGGATGCAGGCGCCGTAGCTCGTGCCGGACATGCGGGCATCGGAAATGCGCAGCATGTCGCGATAACCCTGTTTGAGGATCTTCTTCGGGATTGGCAGCATGCCCCATTCCGGCATGCCGGGGCCGCCCTTCGGGCCGGCATTGCGGAGAATCAGCACGTGATCCGCGGTGACGTCCAGGTCCTCGCGGTCGATCATCGCCTTCATCTCGGGATAGCTGTCGAAGACGAGGGCAGGGCCTTCGTGGACCCGCAGCCGCGGTTCGCAGGCGGAAGGCTTCATGACGCAGCCGTCCGGTGCGAGATTGCCTTTGAGAACGGCAAGCGAACCTTCGTGGTAGATCGGGTTGGACAGCGGGCGAATGACATCGCTGTTGTAGACTTCCGCACCCTTCAGCGTCTCGCCGAGCGGAAAACCGCTGACGGTCATGGCGTCGAGTTTCAGCAGATCCTTGATCTCCGCCATCAGGGCGCGCAGGCCGCCGGCGTAATAGAAGTCCTCCATCAGATACTTGTCGCCCGATGGGCGGATGTTGGCGACGACCGGCGTCGTGCGGCCGGCCTTGTCCAGATCATCCAGGGTCAGCGGCACGCCGGCGCGGCGCGCCATCGACAGGAGATGCACGACCGCATTGGTGGAACAGCCGGTCGCCATGGCGACGGTCGTCGCATTGTGGACGGCATCGGGCGTGATGATCTTGTCCGGGGTGAGGTCGTCCCAGACCATTTCGACGATCCGCCTGCCGCAGCGGGTGCTCATGCGCATATGGTTGACATCCGCGGCGGGAATGGAGCTCGCGCCGGGGAGGGTAAGTCCGAGCGCTTCGGCGATCGCCGTCATGGTGCTGGCAGTGCCGAAGGTCATGCAATGGCCGTAGGAGCGGGCGATGCCTTCCTCGACGCCGGTCCATTGCTCTTCGGAAATCGTACCGGCGCGGCGTTCGTCCCAGTATTTCCAGGCGTCCGAACCGGAGCCCAGCCATTCGCCCTTGTAGTTGCCGCGCAGCATCGGGCCCGCGGGCAGGAAGATCATCGGAAAACCTGCGCTGATGGCACCCATGACGAGAGCCGGCGTTGTCTTGTCGCAGCCGCCCATCAGGACTGCCCCATCGACCGGGTGGGCGCGCAACAATTCCTCGGCCTCCATGGCAAGGAAGTTGCGGTAGAGCATGGATGTCGGCTTCAGCGCGCTTTCGGACAGAGACTGCACCGGCAGCTCCACGGGGAAGCCGCCCGCCTGAAGCACGCCGCGCTTCACATGTTCGACGCGATCCTTGAAATGGGCGTGGCAGGCGTTGAGGTCGGACCAGGTGTTGAGGATGGCAATGATCGGCCTCTTGCCCCAATCCTTTTCGTCGTAGCCCATCTGCATCATGCGGGAGCGATGTCCCGACGAACGGAGATCATCCGGCGCGAACCAGCGGGCGCTGCGGAGATTGGTTACTTCCTTTGTCATGCTTGTCTTCCAGAAATCCTGCCATCGTTCCGCGATCCGTCATCGTGCGATCCCGGGGACGGAGCTCCTCCCGCCCGGCGCCAGCTTAAACACCGCTCGCGCATATTGATATATCAAATTTCAGATCGATGTCTTGATATATCAAATTTCAGGTGATAGATCGGCACCAACAATGAGAATGGAGATGGGAATGGGAGGTGGCGACGCGCTTCTGCCAGTGGAGCCGGTTTTTCTGAAAAGCCTGCGCGACCACGTTTACAGCCTGGTGCGCGACGCCATTCTTTCCGGCCGCCTCAAGGGCGGCGAAAAGCTCAACGAGCGCCACCTCGCCAGCCAGCTCGGCATCAGCACGACGCCGCTGAAAGAGGCTTTGCGGGTGCTCGAGGCCGAAGGGCTGGTGCGGTCGGAGCCTCGCCGCGGGATCTATATCACCTTCAATGCCGGCCAGGCGGAAGAGATGATGCTTGCCCGTGCCGCG
This sequence comes from Neorhizobium sp. 2083, assembly GCF_031455615.1. NCBI lineage: Bacteria > Pseudomonadati > Pseudomonadota > Alphaproteobacteria > Hyphomicrobiales > Rhizobiaceae > Neorhizobium > Neorhizobium sp. 2083. Next base: position 79,007 of record NZ_JAVDTC010000004.1, read on the forward strand.
CTTGAAAGCATGATCGCCCGGCAGGCCGCCAAGCGCGTCAAAGATGAGGACGTGGCCCTGATGCGCGAGCTCATCGTCGAAATGCGGGCCGGCCTCGAGACGGTGGACGTGCTGCAGCTCATCGCTCTCAACGAGCGCTTCCATAACGTCATCCATGAAGCATCGGGCTGCAGTTATCTCCGGCGGCTGCAGGGTGGCCAGAACATCTACACTCATGCGGCTCGTCTCAGCGTGCTGTCGGAAGAGCGGGAGCGCTTCCTGGCGGTCGAGGAGCATGAGGCCATCGCCAACGCGATCGCCGCCCGCGAGCCCGATCTCGCCGAGCGGCTGATGCGCGACCACGTCATTCGCTCGGGCGAGAAGCATCTTCTTCGCGTGTAGCAAGTCGGCAACCAGGGAAACGGACATGAATATCCGCGATTACAAGCGCGCCCTCATGGGCATTTCGGGCGTCCACGTGACCGCCTATGACAACGAAGGGGCGATCGATCCCAAGTTGACCGGCAAGATCATCCGCCGAATTGCCGATGCGGGTATTCACAACATCGTCTGCGGCGGCAATACCGGCGAGTTCTACAGCCTCCAGCACGAGGAGGTGCTTCGCCTGCAGGCGATCTGCATCGCGGCCGTGGAAGGCAGGGCGGCGGTGACCGCCGCCGCCGGCCGTTCGGTCGGCGAGGCGATCGCGACCGCGAAGGCCGCGAAGCGTGAGGGAGCTCAGGGCGTGATGGTCCATCACCCGCTCGATCCGTTCGCCGCACCCCGTTCGCAGGCCGATTATTTCATCGCCATCGCCGAGGCTTCGGAACTGCCGCTTGTCGCTTATGTGCGGTCCAACGCGATCGCCGCCGACGATCTCGCCCGCATGGCGACCCATCAGAATATTGCGGGCGTCAAGTTCGCCTCGACCGACATGATGCTGTTTTCCGAATGCGTGCGGGCGACCGAAGGCACGGACGCGATCTGGATCTGCGGACTTGCGGAAGGTTGGGCAGCACCTTTTTACGCGCTCGGTGCCAAGGGTTTTACGTCCGGCCTCGTCAACATCGATCCTGCCAGGTCGCTGGCGATCTGGAATGCGCTCGAAGCGGGCGACTATGCCGGGACGCGGGCGCTGGTCGCCAAGATCGCCGGCTTCGAAATGCTGCGCACCAAGTTCAACAACGGCGCCAATGTCACGGTGGTCAAGGAGGCTTTGGCCTTGCGCGGCGAAAACCTCGGGCCGGTGCGCCTGCCGGGCCTGCCGGCGCTCGATGCCGCCGACCGCGATCGCCTCGAACAAATCTTGAAGGGCTGGGAAACGGTCGCCGCCTGAGCGGCGAGGGAGGCCGCGCGAATACCGGCCTGCCCGGCGCCGGAGTGGATCATGCCAGACATTGAGTGGAGGAGCTCTAAATGAACTGGAAATTCTCACGCTGTGGATTCCTCGGAGTCGCGGCTGCCTGTAACGGCCTATCGCGTGCAGGCACTCTCAAGGGCGCGGGGTAACGATCAGCTGCCATCCGTCCCGGCCCGTTGACTAGCTACATGCCGGCCAAGGTGAAGACAGTGCCGAAGACGGCCGAATAGCTTCTCGACTGGACCCGGCAAATGGCGCTGCGCTTCGTCAACCCGACCCGGATCGTCGCCCGCGGCAACCAGTCCGCGATTGCCCACTGATTTCGCCCCGGCGGGTCTACTGCCGGCCCGTCCTCGCGTTCAACCGGATAGACCCATGAAAATCACAGCGCTCGAAACCGTCCAACTTCCCAGCCTGAACAATATCATCTGGCTTCGCATCCACACGGACGAAGGCATCATCGGCCTCGGCGAGACATTTCGCGGGGCGGATGCGGTCGCGACCTATCTGCATGCGGAGGTCGCGCCGGCGCTGGTCGGCAAGAACCCGCTGGAAATCGACCGGATTTCCAAGCAACTGACCGAGACCTATGTGGGCTTCCGTTCGTCCGGCGTCGAAATCCGCGCTGCCTCGGCCGTCGACATCGCCCTGTGGGACGTTTTCGGCAAATCGGCGAACCTGCCGATCCACCAGCTGCTCGGCGGCCTCTCGCGGCCGTCGATCCGCACCTACAATACCTGCGCCGGCTATTCCTACAACAGCCGCGGTTCGCGCCGTTATATCGGTGATGCGGACAGGCCGCAGGGCCCCTATGACGATCAGGTCGCGTTCACCAACGATGCGGGAGCGCTTGCCGAGAGCCTTTTGTCCGAAGGCATCACCGCCATGAAGATCTGGCCGCTCGACCCGTTCGCGGTCGCCAGCGGCGGCAATTTCATTCATCGGGATGACCTCGAAAAGGGGCTCGAGCCATTCCGCAAGATACGCGATGCGGTCGGCAACAAGATGGAGGTGATGGTTGAGCTGCATTCGATGTGGGACCTGCCGTCGGCGCTGACGATCGCTCGCGAGATGAAGCAATTCCGGCCGTTCTGGATGGAAGACCCGATCAAGATGCAGGATACCGAGGCGCTGGCGATCTATGCTCAGCGCTCGGGATTGCCGGTCTGCGCCAGCGAGACGCTCGCGACCCGCGCCCAGTTCGTCGAACTGCTGCGCAAGAACGCCGTCGATTATGTCATGCTCGACATTTCCTGGTGCGGGGGCTTGAGCGAGGCCAAGAAGATCGCGACCATGGCAGAGGCTTTCCAGCGGCCGATCGCGCCGCATGACTGCACCGGCCCGGTCGTCTTCACCGCCTCGATCCATCTGGCGCTCAACGCGCCGAACGCGGTCTTCCAGGAGTCCGTGCGCGCCTATTACTCGACATGGTACCGCGATCTCGTCACCGTGATGCCGCGGATCGAGAACGGCCAGATCTATCCGTTCGAGGGAGCCGGTCTCGGGCTGGAACTCAGCGACTACGTTCTCGACAATCCCGACGTCATCCGCCGCACCACCAAGGGCAGCGACCTGTGATAGGCTTCGCGCCGATCGGAGGGCTCAGTCTCGGGCTCGGCGAAAGCCCGATCTGGGACGAAAGACGCAATCTCGTCTTTCTCTGCGATATCCCGACCGGCCGGCTGCTGGCGATCCGGCTGGACGGGGGCCTCGTCGACGAGTGGGTTCTCGGCACGAATGTCTGTTCGATCGGGCTCTGCGACAGCGGCAGGCTCATCGTATCGTTGACCCGCGAGATTATTCTTTTCGATCCGGACACCGGCGCCCGCCAGACGCTCGCGCATCTCGAAGGAGAGCTCGAGACCAATCGGCTGAACGACGGCAAGGTTGGGCCTGACGGTGCCTTCTGGGTCGGCACGACGGACCAGCGGCCGGAGCGACAGCCGGTCTGTTCGCTTTACCGCATCGGGGCGGATGGAAACCTCGTCCGCAAGAAAAGCGGTCTCTTGATCTCGAACGGGCTCGCGTGGTCGCTGGACGGCACAGGCATGTATCATTCGGATTCGGGTGGCCACTGGATCGAGCGGCATGATTTCGATATCGCGACGGGGGAGATGGGCGAAGCTGTCCGGATCGCCACACCCGGCGAAGCGGACGGACGACCGGATGGCGGTGCGACGGATATCGACGGCTTCTACTGGAGCGCCGGCGTTTCGGCCGGCTGCATCAATCGCTATTCTCCTCAAGGCGCGGTGGTCGAAAAATATCCGGTGCCGGTCGCGACACCGACAATGCCGTGTTTCTGCGGCCCCGGCCTGAAAACACTGCTTGTCACCTCGCATCGCTATCTTTCGCCGGAGAAGCTGGAGGCCTATCCTTTGAGCGGCGCCGTGCTGGTCGGACCGGCGCCGGTCGCCGGGGTGCCGGTCATGCGCATGAAAGGGTTTTGACCATGAGCTCCGACAGGGACGACAACACCGATGACTGACGATTCCATCTATCGGCTCAAGGCGGGCCGTTGCGACCTGGTTGTCGATGCCGCCCACGGTGCGAGCCTCACTTCCTTCCGGTGGCGGAAAGCGGATGGCGACTGGTTCGAGATCCTGCACCCCTGTCCGCCGGCGCAGGTCGCCCTGACCGGCGGCTCCTTCGTCATGGTGCCGTTCGCCAACCGGCTCGATGCCGGCCGCTTCCCGAGCCCCGACGGCCCGGTCGAGGTTCCGGTCAACCGGCCGGAACAGAACATGGCGCTGCATGGGTTTTCGCGAGACAGGGCCTGGCAGGTGGTCGCCGCTGCGGAAAACGCGCTGACCCTGGTCGATGAATTCGTCCACGAGACGATCCCGTTTGCCTATCGGCTGGTGCAGCATGTCTCGGTCCGCCCCGACGCCGCCGAGCTCTCGCTGACCTTGACCAATACCGCCGATCGTACGCTTCCCTATGGAATGGGTTTTCACCCCTGGTTCCGCAAGGATGAGGATACCTGGCTGAGCTTCGCTGCCGCGACCGCTTTCGTCCGCGACGAGCGGGGCCTTCCGACCAGGCCTGTCCCCGCGGATGGGGGGCCGGCTTTCGCCGAGGGCCTCGATACGTCGAAGATGCCGTGGTTCGACGGACATTTTGCCGGCTGGGTATCGCGGAATGCAGTCGTCGAGTGGAGGCGGGCCGGGGTCAGCATGAGGCTTTCGGCGACGGGTGCGCTGACCAACCTGCATGTCTATGTGCCGGACGACCGGCCCATTCTTTGCGTCGAACCCGTCAGTCACGTTCCCGACGTCCACAATCGACGCGACCTGGCGGACTATGGCGATCTCGCTTGGCTGGCAGCCGGGGAGACGATCGAGGGCTCCATGGTGATGCAGCTCGCCTGACATCGCCGTCGAAAGAGCTTCCTCCGAAAGGATAAGACGTTATCTGCCTTTTGGATTGTATCGGCATATCGAGACGAAGAATTTCGAACTTTCGGCGTAGTCAATAGGCATTACGGACAGGCCCGTCGCAGTTGAACTGGAAGGCTGCTTGTCTTGCAGGCCAGAAAGAACTTTGAGACCATCCGGTGCATCTTTGATGGACGGGCCCGGAGTATTTCATGTCGAAAGTGTTTAGCCTCGATGACATCGAGGCACGCCTGGCTTCTCGCACCGGCGGGTTTATTCTTGCGGCGCTGACGCTGATCTTGTGCCTGGCCTATGTGATGCGCCTGGCGATGAGCCATGACGTTGCCGGGGATTTCTGGCATTTCTGGGCGGCGGGAAAGCTGTGGGCCATGGGCGGGAACCCTTATGGCGCCGATTTCAACGTCCGGGTCCGCACCGAATTCGGCTTTGAAGCAATCAACGGCTGGTTCTATTCCCCCCATACCTGGCTCCTGTCGCGCCCGCTGGCGGTATTTGGTTTCGATACCGCGCTGCTTGTCTGGCGCGTGCTTTCGGTCGTGGCGCTTGCCGTCGGGACCGGACTGGTGGTTTCGTTGAGATCCGGGGAGGGACGCGGCTGGAACCGGCTGCTCTGGGCGGTGCTGCTTGTTTGGGCCGCGACCTCCCAGCCGGGTTCGATCAACTTCACCATCGGCCAGTTTTCCGCCTTTCTCTTCCTGGCCGTCGTCCTTTTCTTTTATGGTGTCCTGCGCCACCGGAACTGGGCGGTCGTCGTCGCTCTCGTCCTGCTCAGCATGAAGCTCAGCCTCGCCTTGCCCTTCATAGGTTATGCCGCGGCAAATCCGCGGCTGCGCCTTCCGATGCTGCTGGCGGGCGGTATTGCGCTCGTGGCTTCTGTACCGGCCTTTCTGGCGGGCGGAACGTTCGAGACCGTCACGGGATATTTCAACGGGATCGCGCAATATACCAAATTCGACGTCAACGGTCCGCTCGAGGTTACCGGTCTGCGCAATCTGTTGATGCATTGGTTCGGGATTTCCGTCTCCGGCATCGTGCTTTCGATCGGAGCAGGCCTTCTGGGCATGATCCTCGGCTGGTTCAGCTGGCGAAGCCCGGAGCGGATGTCTCCGGCGCTCAGTCTCGTACTGCTGCTGGCCTGGACGATGCTTCTCATCCCTCAGCACCGCTACGACCTGCTGATCCTGCCGGCATTGTTGATCCAGGCCGGACAAGGCTGGCTGTGGGCGAACCTTGCGGTAATGGCACTGATGTTCAGGGCACATATTGCGACGAATATCATGAGACTGCCGGACATGGCCGTCCACGCGCCGGGCAGCTATCTGTTCTCGCTGGCGATGCTGGGGCTTTGCGTCTTCCTTCACTTGCGGCTCCTGAAAGCCGGCTCGGTCAAGGACGGATCATTCCTCGGCGCGGCATGAACGGGCGTGTGCCTTATCAGGCCAGATCGACCGCCGTTCGCAGCGCACAAAATATTTGCTCGATGGGCACGTCCAGAACTCGCACATTCGCCAAGCCGCCCTACATAACCTTGGCTTTTGTATGTTCCAGGCCAAGTCAAACGCGTCGGCCGGCGATCCGGAGGGAAATTCTGTCATGTCTTTGAAAAAGAAACTTTTGGGCATTGCTTTTGCGCTTGGCGTTTCGGCCACCATGGCCCAGGCGCAGGTCGTCGTCTCGTCCAAAATCGATACCGAGGGCGGCGTGCTCGGCAATATCATCCTTGCCATGCTGAAGGCGAACAACATCCAGACCACCGACCGCATCCAGCTCGGCGCGACCCCGGTCGTACGCAAGGCGATCACCGCCGGCGAGATCGACATCTATCCGGAATATACCGGCAATGGCGCGTTCTTCTTCGAAAAGGGCGACGATCCGGCCTGGAAGAACCCGCAGAAAGCCTATGAAGCGGTGAAGAAGCTTGATTACGATGCCAACAAGATCGTCTGGCTGACGCCGTCTTCGGCCAACAACACCTGGGCGATCGCGGTGCGCAAGGATGTCGCCGACGCCAACAAACTGAAGACGCTGACCGACTTCGGCAAATATGTCGCCGGCGGCGGCAAGATCGTGCTCGCGGCATCGTCCGAATTCGTCAATTCGGCCGCAGCACTTCCGGCCTTCCAGACCACCTACGGCTTCAAGCTGAAGCCCGACCAGCTGATCACGCTCTCGGGCGGCGATACGGCGGCCACCATCGCCGCTGCCGCCAACCAGACCAACAATGCCAACGCGGCAATGGTCTACGGCACCGACGGCGGCATTGCGCCTTCCGGCCTCGTGGTGCTCGAAGACGACAAGGGCGTTCAGCCGGTCTACCAGCCGACCCCGATCATCCGCGAAGCGGTGCTCAAGAAAAACCCGAACATCGAGGCGGTGCTGAAGCCGGTCTTCGCCAAGCTCGACCTCGTCACCCTCCAAGACCTCAACGGTCGTGTGCAGGTGGGCGGCGAGCCGGCCAAGGCGGTTGCCGAGGACTTCCTCAAGAAGAATGGCTTCCTGAAGTAATTCCTTTTCGGCGCGGTTTCGTGCCAACATGGGCCGGGCGTTCGAGCGCCCGGCTTTTTCATCGGTCATGGGTCGGCAATGAGGGCAGGGGCGTTTGAGAGTTCAGTTCGATAAGCTCGGTTTCGTCATCGCCCTTCTTGCCGTCTATGGCGCCCTCTGGTCGTCCTTTGCGACGCTCAAGCCCAACCGCATCGTGCAGGGACAGGCGGAGGCCATGCTTCAATCGCTGCCGGCCTGGGCGGGCTGGAGCCTGGCCGGCCTGCTCGTTGCCGCGACTGCCGCGGCACTGTTTCGTACGTCGCCGTGGATTAAGCTGCTTGCCGCCGTCGCAGCACTTGCGGCGCTGACGCTTGCGATCGGGTATGCGGCGACCTTCCTGACGCCGGCCGGCAATACCTATGCCCGTGTCTCTCCCGCCTCCGGCTTCTGGATCCTGCTGTTCGCCTTCGCGCTTCTGGCCGCCGATGCCATCACGCGGCTTGAGCCTCCGCCGGGAATGCGGGTGCTATTCCTGATCCTGGCGGCGGTCGGCGTCGGCGCTCTGCTGATGTCGGGGAGCTGGAACGGGTTGTCGATCATGAAGGAATATTCCGGCCGCGCCGATGTCTTCTGGGTCGAGGCGGGCAAGCATGTGGAACTGGCGCTCGGCTCGCTGTTTGCGGCGGTTCTCGTCGGGCTGCCGCTCGGCATCCTCTGTCATCGGGTGACGCCGCTCAGGGACGGCGTCCTCAACACGCTGAACCTCGTTCAGACCATCCCGTCTATCGCGCTTTTCGGCTTGCTGATCGCGCCGCTCGGCTGGATTGCCGCGAATGTGCCGGGTGCGGCGGCAATCGGTATCCGTGGCATCGGGGTGGCGCCTGCCTTCGTGGCGCTATTCCTTTATTCGCTGCTGCCTGTTGTCGCCAATACGGTCGTCGGGCTTGCCGGCGTGCCGCGCGCGGCCAACGACGCCGCCCGCGGCATCGGCATGACCGGCCGCCAGCGGCTGTTCAAGGTCGAGTTTCCGCTGGCGCTGCCGGTCATCCTGACGGCGATCCGTATCGTGCTCGTCCAGAACATCGGCATGGCGACGATTGCCGCCCTGATCGGCGGCGGCGGTTTCGGCGTGTTTGTCTTCCAGGGCATCGGCCAGACGGCGATGGATCTGGTTCTGCTCGGCGCCGTACCGACCGTGGCGCTTGCCTTTGCCTCGGCCGTCGTCCTCGACGCGCTGATCGAAATGAACTCCCGTGTCCCCAACGGAGCCAGATCCGCATGATCGAGATCGACGCCATCACCAAGCGCTATGACGGCGTAACCGTCGTCGACAATGTCTCGATGGTGATCGAGCCGCGCACCGTCACGGTCGTCGTCGGCACGTCCGGTTCGGGCAAGACGACGCTGATCCGGATGATCAACCGGCTGGTGGAGGCGAGCGAGGGCGCCATCCGGCTCGACGGCGAGGACAACCGGTCGATCCCCGGCTACGAGCTGCGCCGCCGGATCGGCTACGCCATCCAGGGGCACGGCCTTTTCCCGCACCGGACGGTGGCCCAGAACATCGCGACCGTGCCGGGTCTGCTCGGCTGGACGAAGGCCCGGATCGACGCCAAGGTCGAGGAATTGCTGACGCTCTTCCAGCTCGAGCCGAAGACGTTCGGACCGCGCTATCCGCACGAACTTTCGGGCGGCCAGCAGCAGCGCGTTGGCGTTGCCCGGGCGCTCGCGGCCGAGCCGAACGTGCTGCTGATGGACGAGCCCTTCGGGGCGCTCGACCCCATCATCCGCGCCAAGGCGCAGGAGGACCTGCTGGCGATCCAGAAACACTTCGGCACGACGATCGTGCTCGTCACCCATGACATGAACGAGGCCTTCCATCTGGCCGACAAGATCGCGGTGATGGACAAGGGCAGGGTGGTGCAGTACGGGCCGCCGGCCGAATTGGTATGTTCGCCGGCCACGCCCTTCGTCGAAACCCTGATTGGCGATGCGGAGCGGCCGTTCCGCCTGCTATCGATCGCAAAAACCGGTGCTGCGGCCGAACCGGGCGAGGCGGAAGGGGCGCCGATCCGCGAAGACAGGAGCCAGCAGGAAGCGCTGGCCGATCTCATCTGGAGCGGCCGCAACGCGCTTCCCGTCGTCTCGAAGACCGGTACACCGATGGGCCGGGTCACACTCGACGCAATCCTCAAGCGCGCCGCGAGGCAACGATGAGGGAGTGGGTGCCGACCCTTCTGCGAGGCCTTCTGCTTGTCGTGCTGATCGCTTTCCTGCTGTCGCCGGGAAGCTTCGAGCCGCTGCTCAAGCCGCTTGTACAGCCGAACGCGCCGGCGATCTACAATCAGGGCAGCCTGCTCAGCCTGACGCTGCTGCATCTGCGGACCGTGTTTATTGCGACGCTGGCGGCGACGGTCATCGCCGTGCTTCTGGCGATCCTCGTCACCAGGCCGTTCGGGGCGGAGTTCCTGGCTCTGTCCCGCAGCCTGGTGAATATCGGCCAGACGTTTCCGCCGGTCGCGGTGCTGGCGCTCGCCGTGCCGGCCGTCGGTTTCGGCGAAAAACCGACGCTGATCGCGCTGTTTCTCTACGGCCTTCTGCCGATCTTCGAAAATACCCTGACCGCACTCACCAATCTTCCGCGGTCGGTAATGGAGGCGGCACGGGGTTCCGGCATGACCCCTTTCCAGCGGCTCCTCCAGGTGGAACTGCCGTTGTCGCTGCCGATCATCGTCGCGGGCGTCCGGCTTTCGGTGGTGATCAGCCTTGCGACCGCGACGATCGGTTCGACGGTCGCAGCAAAGACGCTCGGCGAAGTGATCATCGCCGGGCTGCAGTCGAACAACCTGGCCTTCGTGCTGCAGGGCGGCCTGATCGTCGGCGCGCTTGCGGTGCTGATCTATGACGGGCTCTCGGCCGTCGAAGCGATGATCGCCCGTCGGACGGGGACGGCCTAGCCGTGGCTGGAATCGGTCGGTACGACCGGTTCCGCATCCTGTTTCAGGTTGCCGCGATGGAAGATGAACAGTCCGGCAACAACGATGATGCCGGCGCCTGCAAGCGTCTGCACATCCGGAAAATCGCCGAAGAAGATCCAGCCGAGCACGATCGCCCAGAGCAGCAGCGTATATTGCAGCGGCGCGAGAACCGAGGCAGGCGCGAGCTTCAGCGAACGGGTGATCAGCAGATGCGCGGCGCAGGAAACGATGCCGAGCAGCAGCAGGGCAAGCAGTTCGCCGGTATTGAACGGGCTCCAGTTGCCGATGGCCAGGAACGCGCCGGCCACGAGGCAGGCGAGCGTCTGCCAGGTGACGAGCGTCGCGTCGGGCGTCGAGCGGAGCATGCGGTTCAGCACCAGCGTCAATGCGAAGGAAAGGCTGCCGATGAGACCGAAGATAGACGGCAATGACAGCATTTCGGAAGAGGGACGCAGCGCGATCACAACACCGATGAAGCCGATCAGGACCGCGAGCCAGCGCCGCCAGCCGATACGCTCGCCGAGCAGGAAATGCGAGAGCGCCGCGACATAGATCGGACCGGCCATATAGAAGGTCATGACGTCCGCGAGCGGCAGGTAGGCGACTGCGGCATAGAAAAGCCCGGTATCGGCGGTCGAGAGGACGATGCGCAGCACATGCAATGGCGGCTTCTCGACCTTGTAGAGCGCCGAAACCGGCTGGCGGCTGAGCATCGGCCCGAGCACGAAAAACGCCCCGATCGAGCGGATCAGCAAGACCTGGCCGACGGAGAAGCTCGCCACCAGCCATTTGCCCATCGCGTCGTTCAGCGCAAACATGAAATCGCCGAGCAGCATCAGCAGGATGCCTGCCAGTACCGCATTGCCCGTTATCGCCGAGGCAGCTCTTCTGTTCATGATGCCCGAGCGCTCCCGACTCTGATCCCGTATTTCGAAAGCCGGGACTTACCCGGCGAGCCGGCCACCTTGCAAGGGTTTTGGTGCACCGGTGGTTGTCGGAAAGCTGATCGGCAGGCCGCGCAAAACGCGTACCGCGAGAAACGCGAAACATTCCGCTTCCACCGCATCGCCGCGCCAGCCGAGGGTATCGGCGGAAACGGCTTTGACGCCGGCGCGGCTTTCGATCATCGACATGATCGTCGGATTGCGGCGGCCGCCGCCCGAGACGATCAGCCGCTTCGGACGGTGCGGCAGAAGATCGAGCGCCTTGCCGACGGCCGATGCCGTGAAGGCCGACAGCGTCGCCGCGCCGGTGGCATCGTCGAGACCATCCGCCATGGCGGCGGTGAAGTCGAAGCGGTCGAGCGATTTCGGGTAAGGTGCCGTGAGATAGGGATGCTGGAGAAGCTTCGCCAGGCGTTCCTCATCCACTTTGCCGGAGGCGCCGAGCGCGCCATCGCGGTCCATCTCACCGAGCCCGCGCGCCTTGATGAAATCGTTGAGCGGCGCATTGGCCGGACCGGTGTCGAAGGCGATAACCAAGTCCTTGCCATCCCACCAGGTGATGTTGGCGACGCCGCCGAGATTGAGCACGGCGGTATCGCCGCTCGTATCGACGCCGCGCAGCAGGGCGGAATGATAGGCGGCGGCAAGCGGCGCGCCCTGGCCGCCGGCGCGAACATCCGCCGAGCGGAAATCGTAGGCGACCTTGGTGCCGAGGATCGACGCCATGAGTTCCCCATCGCCGAGCTGGCGGGTGTCGCCGATCCGCTCCTTCGTTGGCGCCCGGTGCAGGACGCTCTGGCCGTGGAAGCCGACGATGCCGATATCGGCCATGGTGAGCCCCGTGCTCTCCACGAGGTCCCTGACCGCGTAGGACTGCGCCCTCGTCAGCGCTTCCTCGGCCTCGCGAAAGATTGCCGGATCCGGTCCTTCGAAATTCCAGACCCGAGCCTGCGCGAGCGTTTCCTCAAGCAGGGTGCGGATTTCCGGCGGATAGGGGGCGAGCGTATAAGCGCCAAAAGTCTCGATCGTCTCGCCGTCGGTCTTCAGGAGAGCCACGTCGATATTGCCGTCGAGAACGGTTCCGGTCATCAGGCCGACGGCCCAGATTGGCTCCATGGTCCAGCTCCTCTCAAGACTGGTAGACGAGATTGCCGACCGCCTGTCTCAGCGCCAGGATGCCGCTGTCGAAATGGCGGGTCGGGTGAATGCGATTGGTCAGCAGTGTTGCGGCGCGCCCCCTGTCGAAATCGACCAGCAGGCTTACCCCGGTGAAGCCGGTATGGCCGATCGTGGCAGGGCTGCAGGTCGTGCCGCCCCACCAGTCGGCATAGGGATGTTCCCAGCCATGCGTCCGCTTGTTGGAGAGCGGCGTGCGCATCAATGCGATAGCGCTTTTCGAGGCACCGGTGCCGTCGAGCAGGCTTTCGGCGAAATCGAGAACCGACGTCACCGTACCGAACAGGCCGGCATGGCCGGAACCTTGAAGCGCCGAGCAGTTGTCGTCATGCACTTCGCCTGACAGCACCCGATGCCGCCAGGTGCAGTCTTCGGTTGCGGCCGAATGTTCCGGATCGGCGGACCAGGCCAAGCCCTGGCCCGGATCGAGGTCGCGCAGCGTCTTTTTCGTCAGCCGTTCCAGCGCGAAGCCGAGCAGGATGAAGTTGATGTCGGAATAGACCGGCGGCCCGGCTCTCCAATCCCGCTGCAGGATGAAGGCGCGCAAAAGGTCCGGGTCGCGGCCGTAGGTATAGATCGGCTCCACGGCAGGGAAGGGCGTCTGGTGGCCGAGGCACTGGCGGAAGGTGATCTTCCGCTCCCAGGCATCGGCATCGTACTGGCGCAAATCCGGCAGCAGGGCGGTGAGCGGAGCATCGAGATCGATGACGCCTTCATCGGCAAGTTTCAGGATGCGCGTCGTGGTGAAGATCACCTTGGTGAGCGATGCGAGATCGAACCAGGTTTCCTCGGTCATCGGGCGCGTGGCGGGAACGACCTGCGCCGAGCCGATGGCACGGGTCAAACGGCCATGTTTGAGATCGACGATGCCGAGCACGCCACCGGGGATGCGTTTGTCGCTTACAGCCGCCGCGAGCGGGGCGAAGCCGCGTTCGAAGACGGCGGCAAATTCGGGACTGGCGGAAGCTCTGTCGCCCATGATGCTCGATCCTCAGCCTTCCGCCCTGACTTGGTGATCGGCCCCATATGTCCGCCACTTGGCGGGCGGCGGTTCGAAGCCTTGCGGGCGAACCAGCGACGGGACCTGGCGTGTGTCGAGTTCGAAATGCTGGTTGCGGCGTTCGATGCTCGGCACGGCGGAAATCAGGCGCTTCGTGTAAGAGTGTTGCGGGTTTGACAGCACCGATGCGGCGTCGCCGATCTCGACGATCTGGCCGGCATACAGCACAGCAATGCGGTGGGCGATACGCTCGACGACCGCCATGTCATGCGACACGAACAGATAGGCGAGGCCGTATTCGTGCTGCAGGTCGACCAGCAGTTCCAGCACTTTGGCCTGGACCGAGACGTCCAGCGCCGAGACCGCCTCGTCGAGCACGACGATCGACGGATTGAGCATCAGCGCGCGGGCGATGCAGAGGCGCTGGCGCTGGCCGCCGGAAAATTCGTGCGGGTAGCGCAGCAGGCTGTTTTCGGGCAGGCCGACGCGCTTCAGCAGCGCGACCATTTTCGCGCGGGTCTCGGCGTCGATCCGGCCGCCGGCGGCGATCACCGGTTCCGCGAGAATGCTGTCGATCCTCAGGCGCGGATTGAGAGACGCGTAGGGGTTCTGGAAGACCATCTGCACGGAGGGATCACTGCCGTCGACGATCGCGCCATTATTGGCGGAAAAGCTGCCGCGGGTCGGCTTCACGAGGCCAAGGATGGCGCGCGCGGTCGTCGATTTGCCTGAGCCGCTTTCGCCGACGATCGCCAGCGTCTCGCCCGGCATCAGGTCGAAGCCGACATTCTCGACCGCATGGACCGAACCCGGCGAGCGGGTAAGAATGCTGCCCGCGACCTTGAAGCGCACCGTCAGTCCGTCGACCTTCAGGGCGGGTACGATCGCCTCGGATTTTTCCCGGCTGAAATCGGAGCGGGCGGCGCGGCCGGATTCGAAATGCGGCACGGCGCTGAGGAGGTGCCGGGTATAGGGATGTTTCGGCTGATCGAGGACGTCGCCGAGCGGACCCTGTTCGACCGCTTCGCCGGCCTGCATGACCATGACCTTGTCGGCAATGCCGGCGACCAGACCGATATCGTGGGTGATGAAGATCATCCCCATGTCGGTCTCGCGCTTCAGCTCGCCGAGCAGCGCCATGATCTGCGCCTGCACCGTAACGTCGAGTGCGGTCGTGGGCTCGTCGGCGATCAGCAGGCGCGGATTGCAGGCGAGCGCCATGGCGATCATGACGCGCTGGAGCATGCCGCCCGAAAGCTGGTTCGGCGTGTATTTAAGGCGCCGCGCGGCATCGGGAATGCGGACGCGGTCGAGCGCGTCCTTTGCGGCAGCCGTCGCCTGCGTGCCGGTCAGGCCGCGATGCAGTCGGAAGGATTCCTCGATCTGGGTGCCGATGGTCAGGACAGGGTTGAGCGAGGTCATCGGTTCCTGGAAGATCATGCCGATCTCGGAACCGCGGATCTTTTCGAGCACAGGCTCTTGCGCCCCGGTGATGTCGAGGATGCTGCCGTCGGCGCGTTTCAGGGCGATCGAGCCGCCGATGATGCGGCCGCCGCCGAAATCGACAAGCCGGTTGACGGAGAGCGCGGTCACGGATTTGCCGGAGCCGCTTTCGCCGACGATCGCCAGCGTTTCGCCGGCATCGAGGTCGAAGCTGACGCCCTTGACGATCTCGTTTGCCCGGGGATCACGGCCGAAACCGACGCGCAGGCTGGATACCGAGAGAAGCGGTGTCATGGCGCGGACCTCCGCGTCTTGGGGTCGAGGATATCGCGAAGGGCGTCGCCGAGCAGGTTGAAGCCGAGGATGCTGATCATGATGGCGACCGCCGGGAAGATCAGCATCCAGGGCGCGTTTTCCATCAGGTTGCGGCTGTCGGCGAGCATGAGACCCAGCGAGGAGGCCGGCGGCTGGGTGCCGAGGCCGAGGAAGCTCAAACCGGCCTCGGTCAGCAGCGACCATGCCAGCGCCAGCGTCACCTGGACGGTCAGCGGCGCGACGAGGTTGAGGAGCAGGTGCCGGGTCAGGATATAGCGCCGGCTGGAGCCGAAGGTCCGTGCGGCGTCCACGAATTCGCGGGCCTTGATGGACAGCGCCGGACCCCGCACCACGCGGGTGAAGATCGGCGTGTAGACGATGGCGATCGCCGCGACGCTGGTCCAGGTCCCGGGGCCGACAACGGCAATGATCAGCAGGGCGAGCAGGATGGCCGGGAAGGCGAGCAGCACGTCCATGATGCGCATCACGAGCCCGTCCCAGGCCTTGCCGAACCAGGCGGCCGTGAGGCCGAGCACGGTTCCGGCAAAGGTGGCGATCGCCACCGAGCAGAAGGCGACGAGGAAGGACTGGCCGATGCCATTCATCAGGCGGCTCGCGACATCGCGTCCGAACAGGTCAGTGCCCATCCAGTATAGGGCGCTCGGCGCATGCAGGCGGTCGATGCGGAACTGCTGCAGAGGATTGTGCGGGGTGATGCCGGACATGCCGAGCAGCGCCACGACGATGTAGAGCAGGACGATGGTCCCGCCGATCCTGCCGCTGGGATGGCTGAAAATTGCACGCAGCATCGACATCAGTTGCCCTCTCCGAGCCGGATGCGGGGATCGAGCGTCACATAGAGGAGATCGACGAGCAGGTTGACCACCAGGAAGTTGAAGGCAATGAAGAGGACGCAGCCCTGCACCAGGGCGTAATCACGCTGCAGGATCGCTTCGAGGACGAGACGGCCTAGGCCGGGCAGGGCGTAGATCTGCTCGACCAGCACGGCGCCGCCGAGCAGGTAGCCGAATTCGACGCCGCTGAGCGTCACGACCGGGATCAGCGCGTTCGGCAGGGCATGGCGCCAGATAACGCTGCGTTTCGGCACGCCCTTCGAACGGGCGGTGCGGACATAGTCGTCGGAAAGCACATCGAGCATTGCGGAGCGCGAGATGCGGGTGACCGAGGCGGCGAAGGCAAAACCGAGCGTGATCGCCGGCAGGATCATCTGGCCGAGATTGCGCAAGGGGTCGGTGAACAGCGGCGTGAACTCGCCCATGGTCGGCAGGATGCCGAAACCGGCCGACAGCGCGTAGATGATCAGCAGGCCAACGACGAAATTGGGGGTCGACTGGCCGATCATCGCAAAGATCCGCACCGCTAGATCGGACATCCTTTCGTTGCGGGTGGCGGCGAACACGCCGGCCGGCAGGCCGACGAGAAGCGCCACGCACATCGACATCAGGGCGAGCTGCAGCGTCAGTGGGAAACGTTCGAGGATGATGGCGAGGGCCGGCTTGCCGTGGATGACGGAAATGCCGAGATCGCCCTGGAGGACGCCGAGGAGCCAGCTCCAGTATTGTACCAGGATCGGCTTGTCGATGCCGAAATAGGCGGCCAGCGCCGCCCTCTGGGCAGGCGTCAGAAGGCCCGCCTCGGTGCCGAGCATCGCGGTGATCGCGTCGCCCGGCACCATGCGGATTGCGAAGAACACGAGGATGGAAACCCCGAGCATCACGAGCGGAAACGTCAACAGCCGTCGCGCCAGGTAACTCATTCGTGCAACAACCTCGTATCCGTCATGCTTTCGCGATTACTTCAACGTGACCTTGCTCAGGCCGAACAGCGAACCTTCCGGTGTCGGCACGAAGCCCTGAACGTTCTTCTGCTGGGCGGTATAGCTGTAGGATGTATAGAGCCAGACCCAGGGCGAGACCTCGACAAGGTGCTTTTCGAAATCGGCGAAGATCGCCTTGCGCTTGGCCGGATCGGTCTCGACGCGGCCCTTCTGCATCAGGCTGTCGAGCGTGTCGTCGATATAGTTCGCCACCTTCTGCAGGTTGCCGGTCTTCGTCCAGTAGCGGTTATACATCGGATAGGGGTCGGCGCGGCCGCCGTTCAGCGCCACCGCCATGTCGAAATCGCCCTTCAGCCAGGTGTCCACATAGACGTTGAGCTCCATCATCTTGATGTTGAGCTTGACGCCGATCTCGGCGAGCTGCGACTGCAGGACCTGCGCTTCGGCGGCGGCCGTTGCCGGTTCGCCGTTGGCGGCGATCACGGTGGCGGAGAAGCCGCTCGCGAAGCCGGCATCGGCCATCAGCTTCTTCGCCTTGGCGATATCCTTCTTGTAGCAGAACAGCGTCGAGGCATCGCTGGTATAGCCCGGCATGGTCAGCGGGCCGGTGACCTTGCCTTCGCCGACGGAAGCCGTGTCGAGCACGTCCTGGCGGTCGACGGCGCAGGAGATCGCCTGGCGGACGGCGAGGTTGTCCATCGGTTTGCGCGACGCGTTGAGCTGCAGCACGTGATAGGCGAGAACCGGCATGCGGTTCAGTTGCAGGCTGGGCTCTTTCGGCACGAGCGTCGCGACGAGCGGATCGTTGATCAGCGCGAAATCCACCTGCTTGGTGCGGAGCGCCGCGAGGATCGCGGTCTCGTCCGGCAGGACGCTGATGTCGATGCCGTCGACCGCCACCTTGCCGCCGGCCCAGTCCTTGTTGGCGGAGAGCGTTTCCTTGGAGTTGGGCTCCCACTTGTCGAGCTTGAACGGGCCGGAGCCGAGTGCCTTGGTGCCGATCGCGCCTGCGGCGATCTCGGCAGCCGGGACGATCGCAGCGTTGATGCTTGCCATGGCGGCGAGCAGCGGCACGTCGGGCTGTGACAGCTTGAAGACGACCGTCTTGTCGTCCGGCGTCTCGATCGAGGCGATCGACAGGTAGTTGGCGCGCGCGGCGGCGGCGGTCTTTTCGTCGAGAACGCGTTCGAAGGACGCCTTGACGTCGGCGGCGGTGACCGGCTTGCCGTCCTGGAACTTTGCATTCGGGTTGAGCTTGAAGGTCAGCTGCTTGGCGTCGGGCGTGAATTCCCAGGAGGCCGCGACGGCCGGGACGATCTGCAGATCCTTGTCGAAGCGAACCAGCGGCTCATAGATCAGCTCCAGCAGGCGGATCGACGAAAACGCGGTCTGCTTGTGCGGATCAAGGCCGGTCGCATCCTGCTTCCAGGCCATTTTCAGCGAGGCGGCGGATGCCGGCGAGGCGATTGCCGTCACGCCGATGGCGACGGCCAGTGCGAGGCCGGACAGCAGTTTGGTCGAAAGATGTCTTCCCATTTTATGCTCCCTCTTTTGAGATCTCTTCGTCATCCCGGCCAGTCACATTCAAACGGCCGCGGTCCTCATTCAGCAGCTTTACGCTGTCTTCCCATCAATTGCCTTGCGGAGGAAGCCTCCGGCATCGTCGAGTGCTGCGCGCGCCGCATCGACATCCATTCCCGTCAGCGCGATCAGGATCGCCAGTTTGACGTCGTTGCCGGTGAGGTCAAGCGCGCGGCGTGCCTCCTCGGCCGTGCAGCCGGTCGCCTGCATGACTATGCGCGCGGCGCGGGCGACGAGCTTCTGGTTGCTGGCGTACACGTCGACCATCAGGTTCTGATAGGTCTTGCCGATGCGGATCATGCTGGCGGTGGTCAGCATGTTGAGCACGAGTTTCTGGGCGGTGCCGGATTTCAACCGGGTCGAGCCGGTCAGGATTTCCGGGCCGACGACCGGTGAAATGGCGATGTCTGCGATATCGGCGATGACGGCGTCGGGATTGCAGGAGAGGGCCACCGTTCTGGCGCCAAGCTCCCTGGCGTAGTTCAATGCGCCGATAACGTAAGGAGTGCGGCCGCTGACGGCGATGCCAACGACGACGTCGTCGGCGGTCAGGCCGATGTCCAGAAGGTCCTGCCGGCCCTGTTCCGGGCTGTCTTCCGCACCTTCTACGGCATGGCGTAGCGCGTAGTCGCCGCCGGCGATCAGGCCGACGACCATGCCTTCCGGAACGCTGAAGGTCGGCGGGCATTCGGAAGCGTCGAGGACGCCGAGACGGCCGCTTGTGCCGGCGCCGATATAAATCAGCCGCGCGCCCTTTTGAAAGGCGCGAACCACTTCATCGACGGCTTCGGCTATCTGCGGGATGACCTTTTCGACCGCAGTCGCGACACCCTTGTCTTCCTCGTTGATCTCGCGGAGGACGTCGACGGTCGGTAGCAGGTCGATATCCATGGAGCGGGGATTGCGGTCTTCCGAAACAAGTCTTTCCAGTTCGGATATCAGCCGTTCGTCGCTCATGACCCTGCCTTCGAGATCCGGGTCCGGTGCAGCGCTTCGCAGGATCTGCGTCATACGAGGTAGCTCCTCACCCTTCGTTGCCTTTCCCAAAGGATTAGGATCATCCATTCCACGAGTCAATCGAGTATTGGAATATATTATTCCTTGTTGCCTGGATTTATCGGGGGAGCAGGATCGAGGCTCAGGAAGCTTGTAGGGCCTTGCGGGCGAGGATGATCGCGCCCGAGACGGCATCGCCGTCGGCGGGTTTCAGGCGGCGGCGGACATCGGGTGCCAGCCAGGCCTCAAGCGGGCTCGACAGGCCCCCCAGCAGCGTCACGCGAGGGGCCCCCTGGTCGAACAGGGTACGCACCAGCGTGTCGATCTGTTCGGCGGCACTCTGGACGATACGGCGGCCGGCGGAATCGCCCTGGTCCGCATGGCGCATGACCATCGGCGCGAGCGAGGCGTAGTCGGTTGCCGACGAGCGGTCCATCCAGGCTATGGCTTCTGCGGGATCGTTCTGGAAACGCTGCATGACTTCGATCAGAAGAGCGGTCTTTTCCATCCGCCCGTCATTGGCTCGCAACGCAAACTGGATGGCTTTCAGGCCGAGATCGGCGCCGCTGCCTTCATCGGAGATCGGGAAGCCGTAGCCACCGACGCGCAGGCTGCGCCCTTCGGCGAAACCAAGTCCGATCGAACCTGTGCCGGCGATCACGATCGCGCCGTCGCGGCCCGAATGGGCACCGAGGCAGGCGCCCATGCCGTCGCTGACGAAATCGATGCTGGCGAATGGATGCGGGATCGCCATCAACGCTTCGACCGACCCCTTGCGTCCGGTGCCGGCAAGGCCGACGCCCACATGGGTGCGGGCTACCTCTTCGGGTCCGAAGCCTGCTTCGTCGAAGGCTGCGTTGAAGGCGCGAGAGATCGAAGCCCAGGCCTCCTCGATACCGAGACGTGTCGTGGCGGGGCCCGAAAGGCCTTGTCCCAGCACCACGCCGGATCCGTCCTCGATGCGGGCGCGGCAGCCGGTCCCGCCGCCGTCGACGCCCAGGAAAAAGTGCTCTGTTCCGGTCGTCATGCGCTGAGCCGCTCGATATCGGCGCCGCACTGGCGAAGCTTGCGGTCGAGTTGCTCGTAGCCGCGATCGAGATGGTAGACCCGGTTGATGATCGTTTCGCCCGATGACACGAGCCCGGCCAGTACCAACGACACGGAGGCGCGCAGATCCGTCGCCATCACCTGCGCGCCTTTCAGCGGCGCGC
This sequence comes from Neorhizobium sp. 2083, assembly GCF_031455615.1. NCBI lineage: Bacteria > Pseudomonadati > Pseudomonadota > Alphaproteobacteria > Hyphomicrobiales > Rhizobiaceae > Neorhizobium > Neorhizobium sp. 2083. Next base: position 99,670 of record NZ_JAVDTC010000004.1, read on the forward strand.
CGCCGCGCACCAGCGCGGTGGTGCCCTGCAGCGCCACGTTGGCGCCGAGACGCATCAGTTCCGGCACGTGCATGAAGCGGCTTTCGAAGACCGTTTCCCGGATAAGCGACGCACCTTCCGCGCAGGCGGCAAGCGCCATGAACTGTGCCTGGAGATCGGTCGGGAAGCCGGGATAGGGTTCGGTGGTGATGTCTGTCGCCCGGAGCGGCCCCTCGCGCGAAACGACGAGGCCGCGGTCGCTCGGCCAGATGCTGACGCCCATCGCCTCCAGCACCTGCACGATCGAGGCCATGTTTTCCAGGCGAGCATTGGTGAGTTCGAGCATGCCGCCGGTAATCGCGGCCGCCACGGCATAGGTTCCGGCTTCGATCCGGTCGGGGATGCCGTGATGTTTCGCCGGCTGCCAGGTCGTGGCACCTTCCACCAGGATGCGATGGGTTCCGGCGCCTTCGATGCGTGCGCCCATGGCGATCAGGCAGGCGGCGAGGTCGGCGACCTCCGGCTCGCGGGCGGCATTGAGAATCTCGGTTTCGCCTTTGGCGGCGGTGGCCGCCATCATCGCCGTCTCGGTGGCGCCGACCGAGGGAGAGGGAAGCACGATGCGTCCGCCCTTCAGGCCGCCCGGTGCCGAAGCGACGATCAGGCCGCTCTCGATATCGATATCGGCTCCGAGCGCCGCGAGCGCCTTGATATGCATGTCGACCGGACGCGCTCCGATGGCGCAGCCGCCGGGGAGCGAGACGCGCGCCTGGCCGAAACGGGCGAGCAACGGCGCCAGAACCAGCACGGTCGCGCGCATCTTGCGGACGGTGTCATAGGATGTTTCTTTCGAGACGATCGCCTTCGCATCGACGATGGTGGACTGGCCGTTGCGGGTGACCTCGGCGCCATGCAGCTCGACCACGCCGAGCATGTTTTCCACGTCGCTGACCTGCGGCAGGTTGGTAAGCTCGACCGGGTAGGGGCTCAGCAGCGTTGCCGCAATCTGCGGAAGGGCCGCGTTTTTCGCCCCGGCAATGGTGACGGCCCCCTGAAGCCGATGACCGCCGACGATCCGTAATCTGTCCATGACGAAACCTGTCGAAGAGGTGCGGTGAATCTCAAATCACTCTACGCTTTCCCGAAACTAAACCACCCGGCGTTCCTGTCAATCTTTCGGAATTTTTTATTCCTTTGGGCGGTGTTATCTGCGATAATCCATCCTGGGGTCGAGAATGGAAACGGTGTTGCAGACGGGCGTTGCGGTGCTATCCTCCGCCATCGTCCAAACCGTATCGCGAAGCTTCCGAAGGAACGCATGTCAGTCTTAAAGAAGATCAACGCGCAGCTTGAGGATATGGCACCGGCGGACCGAGAGATCGGCCAGTTCATCCTCGACAATCCGGACCAGATGCTGCGGCTTTCCTCCGCGGCCCTTGCTGCCGAAACGGGGCGCAGCCAGTCGAGCGTCGTCAAGTTCAGCCAGAAGCTCGGTTTTGCCGGTTACCAGGAACTCAAACTCGCCGTCAGCGAGGCGAAGGCTCAGGAATGGCATGCGCCGCCTGGCATGATCCACGGCTCGATCGAGGTCGGCGACAGCTACCTGACGATCCTGCAGAAGCTGATCGGCAGCAAGATGCTCTCGATGCAGCAGACGCTTGCGGTCAACAACGAACAGGAGATCGAGCGGGCGCTGACCGCACTCAACGATGCGCGACGCATCCATATGGCGGGCGTCGGGGCCTCGTCGCTGGTCGCCCGGGACTTTTCCTACAAGCTGATGAAGCTCGGCCGCAACGTGCTGCATGACAGCGACAGCCATGTGCAGATGGCCAATGTCTCGACGCTCAACAGCCAGGATGTGCTGCTGGCCCTTTCCTATTCCGGCACCAGCATCGAGACGCTGAGGATTGCCGAACTGGCGCGGCAGCGTGGTGCGACGGTGATTGCGATTACCGGTCTCAACGGCAATGCGTTGATGCAGGCGGCGGATATCCGGCTTTATACGGTCGCCGACGAGGAGCGCGTGCGGTCTTCGTCCATCACCGCACGAGACGCGCAGCTGATGCTGACGGACCTGCTGTTCATCCTGCTCGTCCAACGCCAGCCGGACGCCAACGAATATGTCCATAACAGCGAGCTTGCGGTCTCGGTACTGAAGACAAAGTGACCCGAGTTCAGGCGCTCAGGCGGTGCTTCAGCCGCATGACCTTGAAGAAACCATTCGGAAAAACCCGGCGGATACCTGCCACCTCGAAATCTCCACGGCGCTCGGCCCATTCGACGATCCGGGAGATGCGGAAGGACGAACTCCAACCCACCCGGTGGACCAGCGGTGCGACGGCTTCCTCGATCGCTCCCTGCAGGCCGCGCCCGTCGCCGAGTTTGCTCGCGACGATGATCTCGCCGCCGGGTCGCAGCACGCGGGCGCATTCGTCGAGCGCGCGTTCGGGATCCGGGATCAGGGTGATGACGAAGGGAAGGCAGACGGCATCGAACGAGTGGCCTGCAAAGTCGAGGTTGTGCGCATCCATCACATGCAGCGATTGCACATGGCCAAGCCGGTGGCGGGCGACCTTTTCGCGCGCCTTGGCGATCATGTGTTCGGAAAGATCGATGCCGGTCACACGGCAGTGTTTCTCATAGTAGGGCAAGACAAGCCCGGTGCCGACGCCGACCTCGAGGATGTCCCGGCCCGCCTCGGCGGCGAGCTTCGCAACCGTGCGGTGCCCGTCGCGCAGCAAGCCACGATAGACCCGGTCATAGACCGGCGCCCACCGTTCATACACCTTCTGCTGATGTTCGGCGCTGTTGCGGATCACTGCCAAGCTAGTCCCCCTCCGGTTTGCCCTGCTCGGACTGAAACTCAGGACGAAAACGATAGTTCCGCTTCACGACGCTTTTGCGACGGGCTTTCTAACCTCAGAGGGCACGCATTGCGTCGATGAATTCTTTCGCCTTTTGCCCGATGGAGGCGATATCGGCGCCGGGTTTGTAAAGGGAGGAGCCGATGCCGAATCCGGCCGTACCCGCCTGCGCGTAGACCGCCATGTTCTCAGGCGTGACGCCGCCGACGGCAAGCACCGGGATGTGCTTCGGCAGCACTGCCTTCCACGCCTTGATGACATGTGGCGGGATGGCTTCCGCCGGAAACGCCTTGATGCCGGTGGCGCCGGCCTCGATCGCCGCGAAGGCTTCGGTGGGGGTTGCGACACCCGGCAGGCTCACCATGTCCGCCGCGCGGCTGGCCTTGATGACCTCGACATTGGCATTCGGCGAAATGATCACCCTGGCGCCGGTCGCGGCGACGTCTGCGACTTGAGCGGGCGTCAACACGGTGCCGGCGCCGATCAGCGCCTGGTCGCCAAAGCGTTTGACGAGCTTTTCGATGCTCTTCAGCGGATCGGGGGAATTGAGCGGCACTTCGATGATCCGCCAGCCCGCCTCGACCAGCACCTCGCCGACGCTTTCAGCCTCTTCCGGCTTGATGCCGCGTAGGATGGCGACCAGATTGCATGCCTTGAGCGCCTCTTCGAAGGTCATCTCGGAACTCCCTTTATTTCTTTGCAGTAGCGTGTGCGGCGATCAGCAGGATGCCGCGTTTGGCGGCATTGTCCGGGCCGGGTTCGACCGTCAGCCCGAACAGGGGCGCGATGCGGCCGTACCGGCTGTTGAGCACGTTGTTGCCGACGATACCGATCGCATCGCCGGTCCTGAACCATCCGGCGGCCCGGGCCTGGCGGAATTCCGAGCCGATGACGAGGCCAGAGACGTAGTCCAGAATATCCTCCGGCTTCAGCTTGCCGTCCAGAATGCCGGTGCGGGCGCTGAAGATCGCCGAGAGAAAGGCGTCGGCGGAAGCCGAATCGCTTGCCGCGAATTCGGCGCCCTGATCGAAGGACTTCCAGTCCGGCTCGGCGCCGGGTTGCGGCTCCAGGGCCTTGGCGATGAACGAATGTTTGGTCAGAAGCGCAAACACCTCGCCGGTCGCATAGGTCTGGAAACCGTCGATGCGGTTGTCCCTGATCCGGGCCCATTTGCTGTGGGTGCCGGGCAGGACAAGCGTGCGGTCGCGGTCGAGGCCGTACCCGACGATCTGGGTTTCCTCGCCGCGCATCACGTCCGGAAACGGTTTCGCTGCCGGATCGCGCATGCCGGGCAGGAAAGTGATGACCGCGCCGTTCGCCAGCGTCAGCGTCTTCGTTCCCGCGGCTAGTTCGGCGACACCGCCCGGCGTATCAACGTAGGGTACTTCCACCCAGCCGTTGCGGCTGGTGATCATGCCGCTTGCCAGAACCGGCAGGGGACCATGCGCCGAGAACCATTCGCCGACGGTCCCCATCAGCGCCGCCTCGAAGGCGCCGTCCTTGACGAACTGGATGCCGCCGCTCGACGTATCCCGGGTATCGAGCGTCTCGCCTGTTTCCGAAACCAGCATGGCGCGCAACGAGCTCGTTCCCCAATCGAGGATGATCGAGGTTGGTATTGGCATGTCACATTTCTCCCGAAGCGGCTTTCGCCCCTTCGATAGCCCGTGACCCATCGCCCTGTCGAGAGGCGACCCGACGGAAACCGGCGGCGATATCGGGCGTGACGAGATTTGCCTGTCCGCCGAAGAGCTCGATCGCCGTCTTGTAACGACCGGCAATCGCGGCGTGGCCGACGATATCGATTTTCTTCGATCTGTCGGCCCCAAGCGCTTCGGAGATTTCCCCGCCGATCATCAGTCCTGCGAGATAATCGGCGATCTCTTCGGGCGCCAGCCGGTCGAACAGCACGAGACTGCGGGCCGAAAAGATACGGGCGAGGATGCGGCCGGGCAGGGTGTTCTCTTCATGGGCTGTCTGGACGCCGCGGCGAAATGCCTCCGGGTTCTCTTCATAGGTTGCGGGGATGAGGCGGGAGACGAGCGAATCCTTTTTGAGCAGATTGAGGATTTCGCCGGACATGTAGGTGGTGATGGCGGTGATGCGCCCGCCTTCCATCGTCACCCACTTGGCATGCGGCCCGGGGAGCACGAAGATGCCGTTGGTTTCCGTGAGGCCGAAGAGCGACATTTCCTCGCCGCGCATCACGTCCGGAAGCGGCTTCGTCTGGGCGATGCCGGGCAGGAAGATCAGCGGCGGCAGGCCTTCCACCTGATGGGTGATCGCCTGCGCCAGGAGGTCGGCAGGGCCAGCCGGCACGGGCGCAAACGGGCTTTCGATCCAGCCATTGCGACTGGTGACCATGCCCGAAAACAAGATCTTTTCCGCCTTGTCGATCCAGTCCCCGAGTTCTTCCCTGAGCGCGGTTTCGAAATCGCCGGCGGCGACCCTGGTGGTGCCGCGATCGCTTTTCTTTTCACCGAGTGCCGTGTCGTCGTCGAGAAGCAGTGCCCGGAAAGCGGCGGAAGTCCATTCAATGGCAATATACATTGGAAATTATTCCTATGATCAGTAGGCGGGTTTGACGGGAAACCAGTCCTTGCGCGCGGTATCGAGATAGGCGCCAGCAATGCCATCCACCCGGTATTTTTCGAGCATGTCGATATCCACCTCGACGCCGAGGCCCGGCCCTTCCGGCACCTGGAACCGACCATCCTTCAGGACCGGTGGATTGGGCGAGACATCGCCGCCGAGATAGGCGCGTTCGGTATCGATGGCGATCGACATGTTCGGCAGGGAGGCTGCGAGGTGGATATAGGCGGATTGCGACAGGGCGAGTTCGGCGCCGGAATGCAGCGTCACCGACATGCCGACTGCCTCGCAGATCGCCGCCGCCTTGATCGTCTGCCACAAGCCGCCGGCTTCGTGCGGATCGAGAAGCACGACATCGGCGGCATGGGCGCGGACGATATTCCCCACGTCGGAGAGCGTATAGGCGCTTTCGTCGAGCGCGATCGGCACGGCGGAGTTTGCGACGAGTGCTGCATGGCCGGCGAGATCGTCGAGTTCCAGCGGCTGTTCCACATAGGCGGGATCGAAGGCTTTCAGCTTTTCGAGCTGGCGCTTGGCGGTCGCGGGATTCCAGGCGCCGTTGACGTCGAGCCGCAGCGGATGGTCGCCGATCACCTTTCGGGATGTCTCGGCGAGCATGATGTCGCTCCTCTCGTCGAAGCCGATTTTTACCTTGAAGGTCGTGTAACCGAGATCGAGGAAGCGCTTCAGCCGTTCGGAGAGACCTTTGGGGTCGTTGGTGAAGAGATAGGCGGCAGCTTCCACATCCTTGCGCCAGCGACCGCCCCACATGGCATAGAGCGGCAGGCCGGCCTGTTTGCCGAGCGCGTCCCACATCGCCATTTCCATGGCGCAGATCGCCATCACCGCGGCGCGCTTGTGGTGATAAAAGCCGGCGCCGAGCACATGCCGGTGGAAACGCTCCGCATCCGCGACCGGATAGCCGAGCGCCAGCGGCGCGACGATATCGGAAAACACCGCAGGCACATTGGCGATCAGCGAGATCGTTTCACCCCAGCCGACGATCCCGGCATCCGTCTCGATCCGGCAGATCAGCCGCGTCGTGCCTATCCGCCGGCCTGAACCCCAGAGAATGTCCTCGGTAAACGGCATACGGACCAGCCAGTGATCCACTTTGGTAATGCGCAAGATATCCTCCCTTGGGCAGCCGTTTCCGGGGCCGCTTCAGTTTCACTGTTGACATGGAACTTAGTTCCAAGATAACTCTCTTGGCAAGAGCGAGGCAAAATGCTGTGCCGGTGGGTGACAAAATCACCCTGGCGCATCGACCAAAATCGATCCGGTTTTCGGTCGATGCGCCGTTTTAAAATTGAGAGCGTCCTTTGTGTGTCCGAACGGACGCACGGCGCTCTCGGGAGAGGACATGGCCAAGGTACAATTGGAAGCGATCGACAAGGATGTCGCCAACGACACGCATGGCGTGCCGGGCGTGCAGGCACTGACGCGCGGCATCCAGATCGTCGATGCGGTGGCGGCGGAAGCCCGCGGCCTGCGCTTCACCGAACTGCTCGATCAGACGCAGCTGCCGAAGGGCACGCTGCACCGTCTGCTGCAGGCGCTGGTAGACGAACGGCTGCTTGCCTTCGATACCCGCGATCAGGTCTATCGTTTGGCGCCGCGCCTCTTCCAGTGGGCGCACAAGGTCTGGGACAACTTTGACCTGCGCGGTGCCGCGGAACCGGAATTGGCGCGGCTTCGCGACCTGACCGGCGAGGCGATCCGTCTCGGCGTGCTCGATGGCGACAGCGTTCTCTATATCGACCAGCGGGAAGTGCCGCAGCCGCTGCGCCTCAACAATGGCGTCGGATCGCGCGCCGCGCCGCATGCGAGCGGCCTTGGCAAGGCGATCCTGGCGCATCTGTCGCTCGAAAAGCGTCGCGCCCTGCTCGATGGCGTCGAGCTGGAACGGCTGACCCCGAATACGATCGTCAATGCCGAAGAACTCAGCCGGCAGCTCGATCTTACCAAGGCGCGTGGCTACGCCGTCTCTATCGACGAGCAGCATATCGGCATTTCTTCCGTGGCGGCCCCGGTTCTCAATCATCGCGGCGAGCCGATCGGGGCGATCGGCATCATCGGCCCGTCTTTCCGCCTGCCTGTCGACCGGCTGCACGCTTTCGGCCGCGACGTCATCGAGGCGGCGCGCCGCACCTCCGGCAATTTTGGAGAATTCGCCATGTCGCTTGCGGTCAAGCCGCGCCCCCTTGGCCCGGACCGCGCCGATGTGCGCTGTGTCATTCCCGCAAGCACGTTCCTTGGCGAAGGCCCGCACTGGTCGCCGGAGCACAAGAAGCTCTATTTCGTCGATATCCTGGCGCCTGCCGTCCATACCGGCGATCCGTCCAAGGGCACCTATACGTCCATGCAGGTGCCGGAACTGATCGGTTTCGTCATTCCGCGTTCGCGCGGCGGTTTCGTTGCCGCCATGCATGGCGAGATCCGCGGCATCGATCTGACGACAGGCGACATTACCACCATCGCCCGGCCGGAAGCCGACCGCCCGGGCAACCGTTTCAACGACGGCAAATGCGACCGCCGCGGCAGGCTCTGGGCGGGTACTCTGGCGATCGACACGTCGCCGGACCAGGGGCGGCTGTGGCGGCTGGATCCGGATGGCCGGTCACAGGAAATGGACCGCGGCTTCCACGTCTCCAACGGCCTCGGCTGGAGCCCGGACGACCGCATCCTGTACTTCACAGATACGGCGAAGCAAACGATCTATGCATATGATTTCGATATTGAAAGTGGCGAGATCGCCAACCGTCGTCCGTTCATTGTCGTACCGGAGGCCGAAGGCAAGCCAGACGGCATGACGGTGGATGCGGAAGGTTTCGTCTGGGTCGCCCATTGGGACGGCTGGTGCGTCACCCGCTACGATCCTCAAGGGAAAGTGGAACGGGTGATCAACCTGCCGATACCGCGCCCGACAAGCTGCGTTTTCGGCGGCCCCGACATGCAGACCCTATTCGTTACGTCTGCCCGTATCCGGCTTTCGGCCGCCCAGCTTTCCGAAGCGCCGCTCTCCGGCAGCGTGTTTTCCATCGATACCGGCATCAAGGGGCAGGCAGCCCAGATGTTTGCGGGCTGAGAACTCAAGAGACATCCATGGCCAAGCTTGAACTCAAAGACATCCGCAAATCCTTCGGTTCGGCCGAAGTGCTGAAGGGCATCGACCTCACCGTCGAGGACGGCGAATTCGTCGCTTTCGTCGGCCCGTCGGGCTGCGGAAAGTCGACGCTGCTGCGGCTCATCTGCGGCCTCGATGAAATCACCTCGGGCAAGATGGCGATCGACGGCGAACTGGTGAATGACGTGCCGCCGGCCAAGCGCGGCATCGCCATGGTCTTCCAGTCCTATGCGCTTTATCCGCATATGACGGTTGCCGAAAACATGGGCTATGCGCTTCGCCTTGCCGGTACGCCGAAGCAGGAGATTGACGCGCGCGTCTCCCAGGCGGCCAGGAAACTCCGCATTGATACCTATCTCGACCGAAAGCCCCGCCAGCTCTCCGGCGGCCAACGCCAGCGCGTGGCGATCGGCCGCGCCATCGTGCGCGAACCGCGCATCTTCCTGTTCGATGAGCCGCTTTCCAACCTCGACGCCTCGTTGCGGGTGGAGATGCGCATCGAGATCGCCCGGATGAAGGACACGCTCGGCACGACGATGGTCTATGTGACCCACGACCAGATCGAGGCGATGACGCTGGCCGACAAGATCGTGGTGCTGAATTCCGGCCGCGTCGAGCAGATCGGCTCGCCGCTCGATCTCTACAACAAGCCGGTCAACCGTTTCGTCGCGGGCTTCATCGGCTCGCCGCGCATGAACTTCCTGAAGCTCGGCGCCAGAAAGGGCGAGGGCATATTCACTGTCCCGGGTGGCGAGGTACGCCTGCCGCGCAACCTGTCTTCGACGCCGGCTGAAATCGGCATCCGGCCGGAACATGTGGAACTGGTGGGCCGCGGCGCACCGGATTCGCTTGCTGGCAACGTCACCATGACCGAGCATCTCGGCAGCGACACCTATGCCTATGTGGCGCTGGAAGGGTCCGAGGAGATGGTCGTCGTCCGCCTGTCCGGCGACCGCGCCGTCAAACGAGGCGAGCCGATTGGCGTGCATGTCGATCCGGCGATGATCCATGTCTTTTCCGCCGATGGCCTTTCGCTTGCCTCCGCGCGTGCCGTTGCCCTGGAGGCCGCATGACCATCCATCCCGAACTCGTCGCAAAGGTTCAGGTCGAGACCGCGAAGTACCCGAGCCTCAAGGGCAAGGGCGTGCTGATCACCGGCGGCGGATCGGGCATCGGTGCCTCGCTGGTCGAGCATTTTTGCGCGCAGGGCTGCAGGGTCGGTTTCCTCGACTTGAATGCCAATGTTGCCGACGAAACGGCCGAAGCGATCGGCAGGAAGACCGGCAATGCTCCGTTCTATCATGCTGCGGATCTGCGTGACATCGACGCCCTGAAGGCAGGGATCGAGGCGCTCCGCTCCGAGATCGGGCCTATCCGGGTGCTCGTCAACAATGCTGGCAATGACGACCGCAAGCCGCTCGAAGACGTGACGCCGGACTATTGGGACGAACGGTTCCAGACCAACCTGCGCCACCAGTTCTTCGCGGTTCAGGCCGTGGTGCCGGACATGGCGGAAGCCGGCGGCGGGTCGATCATCAACATGGGATCGATCTCCTGGATGCGCGGTGCTGCCGGCCTGATCTTCTACACGACCGCGAAATCCGCGGTCGTGGGCATGACCAAGTCGCTCGCCCGCGAGCTCGGCGAGCGGAATATCCGCGTCAATTCCATCGCGCCCGGCTGGGTGCTCACCGAACGCCAGGTGGAGCGCGCCAAGCGCGTCTACCAGGGCAAATTTTCCGAATACCTCGAGGTCCAGTGCCTCAAGGAGCATCTGCTGCCGCCCGATATCGCCCGCATGGCGCTGTTTCTGGCGGCGGATGATTCCCGCCTCATCACGTCGCAGACGTTCATCGTCGATGGAGGCGTCGTCTAAGGGGGATCAGGCGGAGACCGGCGCTCGCCGCTTGTTCTTTTTCAAGTTGAAACAGAGTTCCATCATCATCGTTTCGGGAGGATCTGATGAATACCTTTACCAGACTGATCGGCACCGCTGCCATCGCTCTCACGCTCGGCTCGGGTGTAGCCAAGGCGGCCGATTTGAGTTTCATGAGCTTCACTTACGCGGAGGAGGCCAACAAGGCGATCGTCCAGGGCGTCCTGGACAATTTTCAGAAGGCCGAGAAGCTGACGGTCGAGCCGCTCGGCTTCGCCTGGGGCGACATGCAGAAGAACATCTTTTTGCGCGCCCGGTCGAAGACTTTGCCTGACATCGCCCAGCTTTCCGAACGCTGGCTGCCGACCTTCGCAAGCCTTGACAACCTGGTCGACCTGAACACGGTCTACGGCAAGGACAAGCTTGAAGCTGCGTTTGCGCCGGATGCGCTCGCCATGGGCAATATCAACGGCAAGCAGCTGGCGTTGCCGCTTCTGTCCGGGTCGATCGGCATGGTGGCCAACAGGGAAGTGCTGACCAAGGCCGGCATCAACGACGCGCCGAAGAGCGTCGACGACTTCAGGAAAGCTCTGGTCGCGGTGCGCGACAAGGTGCCCAACTCGGTGCCTTACTCCATGGCGACCAAGAACAACGGCTCGATCCTGATCGACTTCATGGTCTGGAACTGGGTGCATGGCGGCCGGATCATCGACGACGCCGGCAAGGTCGTCGTCGACAGCAAGCAAAGCCGCGATGCGCTCACCTTCATGGTCGGGCTGATGAAGGACCGTCTGGCGGCTCCGGAAATCGACCGCCCGGACTCTCGTCGCCTGCTGGCGCAGGGCGCTTCGGCCTTCTATCTCGACGCGCCGCAGACCCGCACCTTCCTGCGTGATTTCTCCGGCAAGGGCCAGGCCTTCGACGCCAATGTCCTGCCGATGCCGACGCCGGTGCTGAAGGCCGGCGACAAGCCTGTTTCCGTCCAGTGGGGGCATCTGCTCGTGCAGTTTGCCAGTGGCGGCAAGGCAAAGGCGGACGATCCGGCCGACAAGTTCCTGACCTACATCATTTCGGACAAGGTGCAGACGGATCTTCCGCTGAAGATGAGCGCGCTGCCGGTCACCAAGTCCGCCCGCGCGGCGGTTGCCGACGACGCTTACCTCAAGAACTGGTCGGCCGCGACGGGTGACGCCCGCCGCAACGAAGTCGGGATCTGGTCGAATGCCGCCGACCTCACCAACATCATCGGCGAGGAAGTGCAGGGGGCGCTGCTCGGCCAGAAGTCTGCCGACGACGCCATCAAGTCGATGCAGGCGCGGCTGACGACCAGCATGGAGAAGGCCAAGAAGTCGGAGTAGTGCCGCTTCTGCAGCCTCATTTGAAGGCTGCCCCTCACCCTAACCCTCTCCCCGCCCGCAGGGAGAGGGGACGTGTCCTGAGCAACGCCGAATGTGGCGGAGAGGGTACGGCATATGTCCTTCTGCCCGCATGCGGGGAGAAGGTGGTGGCAGCCGGATCAGGGGCTGCCGCCTTCATTCAACAGGAAACCACCCCATGGCCGTGATCGAAAACAACGTTGGTGCCTATCCGGTTTCGCCGCATGCGAACCGCGGAGGTTTGAAAGCAGGGCAGAACCGCATCGGGCTTCTTCTGCTGCTGCCGGCGGCGACCGGCTTTTGTGCGATCATCCTCTATCCGTTTCTTTCGGCGCTCGGCCTGTCGCTGTTCGAATATACCGTCGAGATGATGGAGCCGCGGTTCATCGGCCTTGAGAATTTCGCGAAGATTGCCGCCGACCCGGATGTCTGGGCGGCCTTCTGGACGACTGCGATCTATGTGGTGCTGTCGACGACCGGGACGCTGATCGCCGGCCTCGGCTGGGCGCTGATCATGAATCAGCCTTTCGCGGGCCGCGGCGTGCTGCGTTCGCTGTCGCTGCTGCCATGGGTTCTGCCGGCGACGGTCAGCGCCTTCATCTGGGGCTGGATCTTCAATTCCCGCTACGGTGTGCTGAATGCCTTCCTGATGGAACTGGGCCTGATCGATTATCCGCAGGCCTGGTTGTCGACGCCCGAGGGCGCCATGCTGGCCGTCGTGCTGACCAAGGTCTGGCTGTCGATCCCGCTCTTCATGTCGTTCTTCCTCGCCGGCCTGCAGAACCTCGACAAGGAGCAGATCGACGCCGCCCGCGTCGATGGCGCCGGCAACTGGGCGGTGCTGCGCGACCATATCCTGCCGCATCTTCGCCCCGTCCTGATGATCGTCGTGGTGCTCGGGGTGATCGGCAATCTGCAGCAGTTCGATACGATCTATGCGTTGACCGGCGGCGGGCCGGTGCGGGCGACGACGGTGCTTTCGGTCGAGGTCTATCGCCGCGCCTTCGAGCAGTGGGATATCGGTTTTGCGTCCGCCGTCGGCGTGCTGTGGGTCGCGGCCCTCCTGCCGCCGGCTTTCCTCTATCTGCGCATGCTGGTGAAAGGAAACTGACATGTTCGACCTTTCCTCCCGACAGGCCAAGATCGTTTTCTTCGCTGCGCTTGCGGTGATCGGCTTCTTCCTGTTCTTCCCACTCTACTGGCTGGTGATCTCGTCGCTGAAGGCGAATGCCGAGCTCTATCGAGTGGTGCCGACGCCGTTCCCGACCATGCCGAGCCTCGAGCATTTCGTCCGGGCGCTGACCACCGGCAAGCTGCCGATGTACCTGACCAACAGCCTGATCACCTCGACATGCAGCGCTTCGCTGGTGACGCTGCTGGCGCTCTATGCCGGTTTCAGCTTCGCGAAATACCGCTATTTCGGCCGGCAGCCGGTGATGCTGTTCATGCTCTCGGCGCAGATGTTTCCGTTCGGCTTGCTGCTCATCTCCATCTATCCGATGATGAGCGAGCTGAACTTGCTCGATACCCGGCCGGGACTGATCCTCAGCTATATCGTCTTTGCGCTGCCGGTCTCGACCTACATGCTCTACAGCTACTTTTCCCAGGTGCCGGACGAGCTGATCGACGCGGCGCGGGCGGATGGCGCGAGCGATCTCAGGATTTTCCACACGATCGTCATTCCGATTTCCATCCCGCCGATCGTGACCGTCTTCCTCTATTCCTTCATGTGGTCCTGGAACGACCTTCTGTATTCGATGACGCTGATCGTCTCGGACGAGAAGCGCACGATCGGGCCGGGCCTGCTCCTCACCTATCTCAACGAGGTCAATGCCGACTGGGGCGGCGCCATGGCGGCCTCACTGATCGCATCCGCGCCCATCGTCGCGGCCTTCATGTTCCTCCAACGTTATTTCATTCAGGGCGTCACCGCCGGAGCAGTCAAATGAGCAAGATTTTAGCCGGAGCCTTTCCCGTTCTTCCCACGCCTTTCCGCGACGACGGCTCGATCGACGAGGCGGATTTCCTGTCGATCATCGACTTTGCCCTGGAGAGCAGGGTGGACGGCGTCGTTTATCCGGGCGTCGCGAGCGAGGTGGACACGCTTTCCCCGGAAGAGCGCAAGCGGCAGGTGGAATTGCTGGCGGAGCGCATCGGCGGCCGCATCCCAATCATCATCGGCGCCAGCGACCCGGATCCGAAGGCGGCGGCGAAACATGTGGCGCAGGCGGCCGAGATCGGGGCAGGGGCGGCCATGGTGATGGCACCGCTTTCGCTCGGGAACGACATCGCCGCGCAGACTGCTTATTTTAAAGAGGTGGCGGCCAATGCCGGCGTACCGATCATGCTGCAGAACCAGCCGAAGCCGATCGGCGCCGGCCTGACGCCGGAAGAGGTGGCGGCGGTCGCCAATGCCGTGCCGGAAATCCGCTACGTCAAGGAAGAGACCGCGCCCTGCGGCCAGCACCTCACGCGCATTAAGGCGGCCGCCAACGGCTCGTTGGATGCGATCTTCGGCGGTGCCGGCGGACGCTATGTCACCGACGAACTGGCGCGCGGCGCCGCCGGCACGATGCCGGCCGTTGAGCTTGCCGATATCCATGCGCAGATGATCCACGCCTGGCAGAAGGGCGACGTGGCGACCACGCGAAAACTCTACAACGTCTCGCTGCCGCTCCTGAATTTCCAGGCGATCTTCCGTATGCACATGACCAAGGAAGTGCTGCGCCGGCGCGGTGTCATCCAGCACACGTTCGTGCGCGGCAAGGGGCCGAAATTCGATGAGGGCGACCTCAAGGAACTGGCGCTGCTTCTGGCGGAGGCCGATCTGCCCTATACCAATCACAAGCCGAACTGAGCCGGGACCCTATGCTAAGATCTAAGCCGAAAAACGTCGTCGATGCGATCGTCTCGGTCGAGACCTTCATCATCTCCATTCCACGAGAGGTGCCGTATCTCGGCCCGCTGAAGGAAGGTGAGGCGATCAACGCGCGCGGTTACCTGATCCGCAAGGGCAACCGCACCATCTATCCCTCGACCGACATGACGCTGCTGATCAAGGTGACCGGCGAAAGCGGCAAGACCGGCTGGGGCGAGTGTTACGGCATCGTCGCGCCCGAGGCGACCAAGGCGATCATCGACGACGTGCTCGGCCCGGTCATCATCGGCCGCGATCCGGGCGATGCCGCGGTCATCCACGAGGATCTCTACGACCTGATGCGGGTGCGCGGTTTCTTCGGCGGTTATTATCTCGATGCGCTGGCGGGCGTCGACATCGCGCTCTGGGACCTTGCCGGCAAGAACCTCGGCGTGCCGGTCTCGACGCTGCTCGGGGGGCGGCGGCACGACACGATCCGCGCCTATGTCTCCGGTCTGCCGAAGGCGACGCTGAAGGAACGCTGCGATCTTGCCGCCTATTGGGTGGGCAAGGGCTACAAGGGCATCAAGTTCGCCGCTGTGGTGTCCGAAGAGGATATCGTCAAGGAAATGGCGGCTCTGCGCGAGGCGGTCGGGCCGGATATCGACCTGATGGTCGACCTGCACTGGAAGTTCGAGGCGAGCGAGGCGATCCGCATCATCCGGCGGCTGGAGCCCTACAATCTCTATTTTGCGGAAGCGCCGGTTCAGCCGGAAAATCTCGAGGGTCAGGCAAGGGTGGCGGCGGGCATCGGCGTGCCGCTGGCGCTCGGCGAGGAATTGCGTACCACCTACGAATACCGGCCCCGTTTCGAGAAACGGGCGATGAGCATCGTGCAGCCTGAAATGGGTCATACGGGCATTACCGAATTCATCCGCATCGGCCAGATGGCGCAAGCCTTCCACATGAACATCATGCCGCATGCCTCGATCAGCGTCGGCATCTTCATGGCGGCGAGCCTTCAGGCCTCGTCGGCGCTGCAGAACGTGCCCTATCACGAATACCAGCACTCCATCTTCGACCGGAACTTGACCTATACGAAGGGCGACATGGCTTCGGGCGAGGGCACCTATGTGGTGCCGACCGGTGCCGGCCTCGGCGTCGAACCGAAAGAAGAGGTTTTCGAGTTTGCCATCCGGCGGTGATGGCGGTTGCAGAGAACTGCACGAGTCAAGATCGTTGGCGATCTGGTTGTTGGTGAGCGCGGATTGAATTTCTTCGGTCGGATCGCCATTTTAAGGCAAATCCGAAACCCGAAGGAGGAAAGCATGACGACGTCTACCGAACGAGCCGTTTTGGCTGGCGGCTGTTTCTGGGGCATGCAGGACCTGATCCGGCGTCTGCCCGGCGTGGTTTCGACCCGCGTCGGCTATAGCGGCGGCGATGTGCCGAACGCGACCTACCGCAATCACGGTACCCATGCCGAAGCGATCGAGATCGTTTTCGATCCGGCCAAGACCAGCTATCGGGATATTCTGGAATTCTTCTTCCAGATCCACGATCCGTCGACCAAGAACCGCCAGGGCAACGATATCGGCACGAGCTATCGCTCGGCGATCTATTACGAGGACGACGAACAGAAGCGCGTCGCCGAAGACACGATCGCCGATGTCAATGCATCGGGCCTGTGGCCGGGCAAGGTGGTGACGGAAGTGGAGCCGGTCGGCGATTTCTGGCAGGCGGAACCGGAGCACCAGGATTATCTGGAGCGTTATCCGAATGGCTATACCTGCCATTTCCCGCGGCCGAACTGGAAGCTGCCGAAGCGCGCCAGCATCGCTGCCGCCGAGTAATCTATCTCAGCTCATCAATTGGAGGCGCTGCCATTTGAAAATGGCAGCGCCTTTTTTTGTTTAAGCCAGCGTGTAGGCGGTCTTCACCACGGTGAAGAATTCGGCGGCATACTTGCCCTGTTCGCGCGGACCGAAGGAGGAGGCCTTGCGGCCACCGAACGGCACGTGGAAGTCGACGCCTGCCGTCGGCAGGTTGACCATCACCATGCCGGCCTCCGAATTGCGCTTGAAGTGGGTCGCATGCTTGAGGCTGGTGGTGGCGATGCCGGCGGAGAGGCCGAACGGCGTGTCGTTGGCAATCGCCAGCGCTTCTTCGTAGTTCTTGGCACGGATGACCGATGCGACCGGCCCGAAGATTTCCTCGCGGGAGATGCGCATCTGGTTGGTCGCTTCGGTGAACAGCGTCGGCTGCAGGTAGAAGCCGGGGGTATCGCGCTTCACGAGTTCGCCACCGAAGGCGAGCTTGGCGCCCTCGTTTTTGCCGATCTCGATATAGTCGGTGTCCTGCTTCAGCTGCTTGTCGTCGACAACCGGGCCGATATGGCTGCCGGCCTTCATGGCGTTGTCGACATTGAGCGTCTTCAGCCTTTCGGTGAGGGCCGCAACGAACTTGTCGTGGATGCCTTCCGTGACGATCAGGCGCGAGGAGGCGGTGCAACGCTGGCCGGTCGAGAAGAAACCGGAATTGGCGGCCGCTTCGACGGCGACGGAAAGGTCGGCGTCGTCGAGGACGACCATCGGGTTCTTGCCGCCCATTTCGAGCTGGAACTTGCGGTTATGCTCGATCGAGGCGAGCGCCACGCGCTTGCCGGTGCCGGTGGAACCGGTGAACGTGATGCCGGCGAGGTCCGGGCTTTCGAGCATGGCCTGGCCGACGACCGAACCGCGGCCCATGACGAGGTTGAGCACGCCCTTGGGCAGGCCGGCGCGGTGCAGAATATCGACGATCGCCCATGCGCAGCCCGGCACGAGGTCGGCCGGCTTGAAGACCACCGTGTTGCCGTAGCAGAGCGCCGGCGCGATCTTCCAGGCCGGAATGGCGATCGGGAAATTCCAGGGCGTGATGATGCCGATGACGCCGAGCGGTTCGCGGGTGATCTCGACGCCGATGTTCGGGCGTGCGGACGGCACCATCTCGCCGGTGAGCCGCAGGGCTTCGCCGGCGAAGAAATCAAAAATCTGGGCGGCGCGGGTGACTTCGCCGATCGCTTCGGGAAGGATCTTGCCTTCCTCGCGGGCGAGAAGCGCGCCGAGCTCTTCCTTGCGGGCAAGGATCTCGTCGGAGGTCTTTCTCAGGATCGCGTGGCGTTCCAGGATGCCGGAGCGCGCCCAGGCGGGGAAGGCAGCCTTGGCAGCTGCGATTGCCTGCTTGGCATCGTCTGCGCTGCCTTGGGCATACATGCCCACGACATCATTCGTGTCGGACGGATTGATGTTCTTCGAAGCGTCTGAGCCGACCCATTCGCCGGCGATCAGGTTCTGGTAGATGGTCATGGACCTCTCCTTTCATGTGAAAGGTCCCGCCAGGGAGCGGGACCGTCAGGTAAAGCTTGTTCGGTCGCTTATCTGAAAATGCTTGGCAGCCAGAGCGACAGGGATGGGACGTAAGTCACGAGCAGCAATACTGCGATGCTGGCTCCGAAGAAAGGCCAGATCGTGCGCATCGCTTCACGTATCGTGATGCCGCCGACCGCGCAACTGACGAAGAGCACGGTTCCGACCGGAGGCGTGTTGAGGCCGATGCCGGCGTTGAGGATCATGATGACGCCGAAATGGACCGGATCGATCCCGAAGGCCTTGACGACGGGCAGCAGGATCGGGGTCGAGATGATGACCATCGGCGCCATGTCCATGAACGTGCCGAGGACCAGCAGGATGACGTTGATCATCAGGAGCACGACAATCGGATTGTCCGAGATCGCTCCGATCGCCGCGATGATCAGCGTCTGGACCTGCAGGAATGCCATTAGCCAGCCGAACGAGGCGGCGGTGCCGATGACCAACAGAACCATCGCCGTGGTGCGCACGGCGCCCATCACGGCCTCGACGAAACCTTCCCAGTTCAGTTCCCGATAGACGAGCATGGCGACGAGGAAGGCGTAGAGGACGGCGATGCAGGAGCTCTCCGTTGCCGTGAACACGCCGGAGCGGACGCCGCCGAAGATGATGGCGATCAGCAGGATGCCGGGCAGCGAGGCCAGCAGGTAATATCCCACGCGGGCAAAGCCCGGGAAGGGATCGGCCGGATAGCCGCGTTTGACGGCAACCCACCAGGCGGTGAACATCAGCGCCCCGGCGAGCAGCAGGCCGGGAATGATACCGGCGGTGAAGAGGTCGGCCACGGAGACGTTGCCGCCTGCTGCGATCGAATAGAGGATCATGTTGTGCGAAGGCGGGATCATCAGCGCGATGATGGCGGCGTTGGCCGTCACGTTCACCGCATAATCCTTGTCGTAACCGCGGGCGGCCATCTGCGGGATCATCAATCCGCCAACGGCCGATGCGTCCGCCACGGCCGAGCCGGAAATGCCGCCGAACAATGTCGAGGCGACGACGTTGACCTGGCCGAGCCCCCCGCGCATATGGCCGACAAGGCCGGCTGCGAAACGGATGAGCCTGTGGGCAATACCACCGCGCACCATCAGGTCGCCCGCAAAAATGAAGAACGGGATCGCCATCATGGCGAAGACGTTCATGCCGGAATTCAGCTGCTGGAAAACGACGATCGGCGGCAGGCCCATATAGAGGACCGTCGCGAAGGATGCGATGCCGAGGCAGAAGGCGATCGGCATGCCGATCAGCATCAGGAGGGTGAACGAACCGAAAAGAATGGCGTAGGCCATCACGCGGCCTCCTGCACGAGAATGTCGGCGGCCACTTCCTCGCCGATTGCGACATCGACGAAGCGCTCAAGAGCGAAAAGGGAAATCATGGCGCCGCCGACGATCATCGGGAAGAAGTCCGTCCCGCCGGGCCAGCCCAGAACGGGGATAGTCGCCGACCATGTGCCCATGGCGAGCAGCGTCGAATAATAGGCCATGCCGATGCCGAACAGCACGATCAGGCCGAGGCTTATGAGATCCATGGTCTTCTGGATAACCGGCGGCATCACGTAACGGACGATGTCGAGCCCGAGATGAACGCTCTCACGCACGCCGACGGCGGCTCCGAGCATGATGAACCAGGACATCAGATAGAGCGACAACGGCTCGGACCAACTGGGCGAGTCGTTCAGGATGTAGCGGCCGAACACCTGCCAGCCGACGATGATGGTCATGGCGATGATGCCGAGGCCGGCGATATAAAGCGACAGGCGGCTCAGCCCGCCCAGAATTGGTTTGATGGCCAACATGAAGTTTCTCATGACCCAGTCCTCCTCGATCCGGCGAGCGCTCCCAGGCACCGGAAATGAAAAACCGGCCCTCGTGAGGAGGGCCGGTCCTTGTTTCTTTGAGTTACTTGACCGCCTGGATCTGTTCCAGCAGCGCCTTCTGCTTCGGATCGGTCACGAACTTGTCGTAGACCGGCTTCATGACGGCCGAGAATTCGTCCTTGTTGACCTTGATGACGTTGGCGCCGCCGGCGCGGACCTTGGCTTCCGAGGTCTTTTCGCGGGCGGTCCAGAGTTCGCGCATCTTGCCGACAGAATCCTTGGCTGCCTGGCGGACGATCTTCTGGTCTTCCGGCGTCAGCTTGTCCCAGGAGATCTTCGACATGACGAGGATTTCAGGGTTCAGCGAGTGCTCGGTCAGGGTGTAGTTCTTGGCGACTTCATAGTGACGGGCCGATTCATAGGAAGGCCAGTTGTTTTCAGCACCATCGACCACGCCGGTTTCGAGCGATGAATAGACCTCGCCCATCGGCATCGGGGTCGGGTTGGCGCCGAAGGCCTGCATCATGGCGATCCAGAGGTCGGACTGCTGGACGCGGATCTTCATGCCTTTCAGGTCGGCAAGCTTGGTGATCGGCTTCTTGGTCGTGTAGAACGAACGGGCGCCGGAGTCGTAATAGGCAAGACCGATCAGGCCGTGCTTTTCGAAGGCGGCGAGGATCTGGTCGCCGATCGGGCCATCGACGACCTTGTGCATGTGGTCGGTCGAGCGGAACAGGAAGGGCAGGCCGAGAACGGTGGTTTCCGGCACGAGGTTGTTGAACGGCGCGGCATTGACGCGGTTCAGGTCGATGACGCCGAAACGGGTCTGCTCGATCGTGTCCTTTTCCTGGCCGAGAACCGAGTTGTTCATCACCTGGATCTTGATGCGGCCGTTGGTGCGCTCGGAGACGAGCTGGCCCATGTATTTGACCGCGTCCACGGTCGGATAACCGTCCGGATGGATGTCCGCCGAGCGGAGCGTGACCTGGGCATTGGCAGCGGTCGCGGCGAGCGCGATGCCGAAGGCGAGGCCGAGCATTTTGGCGAGTTTCATATTGTCCTCCTCCGTTATTCGCCGGCGCCTCCACGCGCCGGTCGTTTGGGTATTCGCCTCCCGTAGCCGCCGCCCTGCCGTTTATTGCGCGGACAGGCCGTAAAGCTCTTCGGGGTTTTTCACGAGCGCGAGCTGGCGCGCCTTGTCGTCCGGGAGCCAGCCCAGCACGGTATCGGTGAGCGCCACGTCATCGGGATAATCGGCCTGTTCGCGGGCAAGGTTGTGCGGCCAGTTGGTGCCCCAGACGATGCGTTCCGGCGCGTATCTGGCGATCTCGCGGGCAACGGCTGCGACATCGGCGTAATCCGGGCCGCCGGCTTTCGAGGATTCGTAGACGCCGGCGAACTTGAACCAGCATCTGCCGCCGTCGATCAGCCGCTTGACCGCGCCGATCTGGGCGCTGTCGGGCGTGACGCCGGCGAAGAATTTTCCGTGGTGATCGAGGACCCAGCGGGATTTCAGCTTTGCGAGCCGTGCCTCGTGATCGAGAATGTTGCTCCCGTCGAACTGGACGGCGAGCATCCAGCCCTGGGATGCGGCCCTGGCATCGACGGCTTCGAGTTCGGAGAGGTTCACCGCGCCGCCGGGCAGATCCATGATCCGGGCGCCGACATTGCCGGCGGCGGAAAGGCGCTCCAGCTCGGCGTCCGATGTCGTCGAGTCGATGACGCAGACGCCGCGGGCGATCGAGCCGAATTCCGCAAGGCAGGCATTGAGATTGGAGTTGTCGCGCTGCTGCGCATTGCCCTGGGTGACGATCACCCGGTCGATGCCGAGCCAGCGCATGAATTCAAGGTATTGGGTCGGCGTCGGCAGGTCTCCCGCCGGCAGGCCGGGGCCGCCGGGCAGGGAAGGGTAGCCCGGCAGATAGGCATGCATCTGAGTATCGACCGCGCCCTTGGGCAGCTTTGTCTTGGGCGGGGTGCCGGAAAGGGTGCGGACGAGCATCAGTTGTCTCCCATGCGGAATTCTTTGAGCGCATCGCGGTTGATTTCGATTCCAAGCCCTGGGCCGTCTGGAATCTGCACCACGCCGCGCTCGTGTTCGATCGGGGTTTTGATCACCGCCTGACGGAACGGATTGTGGGTACGGTCGAATTCGAGGATCGGTTCGATCGGGTTGACGCGAACCGGGCTCGGGATCATCGCCGCCATGAACTGCAGGGCGGCGGCGATATGGACGGCGGTGCCCCAGACATGCGGCACGACCCGGATGCCATGGAGAGCCGCCAGATCGGCGACGCGTTTGGCTTCGGTAAAGCCGCCGACGCCGGCAAGGTCGGGCTGGAGAATATCGACGGCGCGGGTTTCCACCGGCTCGCGCATGCCCCAGCGGGTGTGCCAGGTCTCGCCGCCGGCAACCGGGATCGGCTGGCGGGCGCGGACTTCGCGGTAGGCGGCAAGCTGTTCCGGCACGACGGGTTCTTCGAACCAATCGATGTTGAGCTCCACAGCCGCCTGCCCGAACTTGATCGCCTCGATGGCGTCATAACCATGGTTGGCATCGACCATCAGGCGCATGTCGGGGCCGACGGCATCGCGCACGGCACGGATGACGCGCAGATCTTCCTCGATGCCGAAACCGATCTTGATCTTGCTGGCGTGGAACCCCTCGTCCCAATAGCGGGCGACGTCCGTTGCGTTGTCTTCGACCCGGTCGACGCCGTCGCGCTTGAAGCTGCCGGTCGCATAGGCCTTGACGCTCTCGCGGAAACGGCCGCCGAGCAGGATCGAGACGGGCACGCCGAAATGTTTGCCCTTGATGTCCCAGAGCGCGATGTCGATGCCCGAAAGCGCGGTGACGGCAAGGCCGCGCTGGCCCTGGTCGCGCAACGCATTATAGAGCCGCGCCCAGATCTTTTCGGTTTCGAGCGGGTTTTCGCCGATCAGCCAATTCGCATAAGTCGCGACCACGGCAGCATTCGGCCGGGCCGGGCCCAGGCATTCGCCCCAGCCGATCGTGCCATCATCACACTCGATCTCGACAAGCACATGGGCACGGCGATCGAAGCGCATCGAGGCGCTTTCGAAGGCGACGTCGAGCCTGTGTTCGAGAAGATGTGTGCGGACCGAGACGATCTTCATGGCGTTACCGCTTGTGGGAGCCGATGAGCTTCAGAAGCATGTCTTCTTCTTCCGCCGTCAGGTCGTCGAGCGGCGGGCGCACCTTGCCGGCATCGAAGCCCTGCAGGCGCACGCCTGCCTTGATGGCGGCGACAGCGTAACCCTTGCGGCGGTTGCGGATCGCCATGAAGGGATAGAAGAAGTCCTTGAGGATCTCTTCGCAGCGGGCGCGGTTGCCGGCTCGCAGCGCCTTGTAGAATTCAACGGCGAGGCCCGGCACGAAGTTGAAGACTGCCGAGGAATAGGTGGTGAAGCCGGCGCCGAGATAGGCTTCGGCGAACAGTTCGGCCGTCGGCATGCCGCCGAGATACATCAGCCGGTCGCCCATCGTCGCGGTGATCTGTCGGACAAGTCCGATATCGCCGCTGCCGTCCTTGAAGCCGACCAGGTTGGGGCACTCGTCGCAGAGGCGCTTCAACGTATCGACCGAGAGAATGGAGTTGTCGCGGTTATAGACCATGACGCCTATGCCAACCGACTGGCAGATGCGCTTCACATGCTGGTAGAGGCCTTCCTGCGGCGCATCGATCAGATAATGCGGCAGCAGCAGGATGCCATCGGCGCCGGCCTTTTCGACCGCGCGGGCCATTTCGACGCCGACATGGGTGCCGAAACCGCAACCGGAGACGATCGCGGTCTTGCCGGCCGCTTCCTTGGCCGCAGAGACGATTGCGGGGACTTCATTGGGAGACAGCGAGAAGAATTCGCCCGTGCCGCCGGCGGCAAACAGGACCGGTGCGTCAAAGCCGGACAGCCACTCGACATGGCGGCGATAGCTTTCCGGCTGGAACTGGCCTTCCTTGTCGAAATGGGTGACGGGAAAGGACAGCAGGCCGGCACCAAGTGCGACCTTGATTTCTTCAGGCGTCATCATGCGGATTTCCTTTGTAAGCGTCTCCTCCAGACAAAAATTGTCGTACAGGTTGCGCAGACTTGTGTCAACAAGTCATCTTACAGATTCGCGGAGCTCCCGAAGCAGGGTGCGATAACGCAGCTGCGCACCCCTCAGATGCCGGCGCATGGCGTCACGGGCACGGTCTTCGTCGCCATCGGAAATCGCCACCACGATGGCGTTGTGCTCTTCGTCGAGCAGCTTGATATAAGCAGCCTGATCGGGCTCCGAATCGTCCGGGCGCAGGGCTGCGCGCGGGATCAGGCTGCGGCCGATCATCGTCAGGAACTCGCGGAAGCGGGGATTGTTGGTCGCTTCGGCGATTGCCAGATGCAGCGCGAAATCGGCCTCGCTGGTCGGTTTTCCCGCCTCGAAACAGGCCCGGACCGCGTAATGGCGGTCGAGGATGACCTCTTCCTGGGCGGGCGAACGGCGAAGGGCGGCGAGGCCCGCTGCCTCGACTTCGACGGCGGTCCGGAGCTCCAGGAGCTCGATCATCGAGGATACGCGGGCAAGATCGATGTTCGAAAGGGACAGCAAAACCGGCTGTGCTGCGCCTGAAGGCTCCAGCACGAAGACGCCGGCGCCCTGGCGGGCCTCCACCAGCCGGTCGGCGCGCAGCGATGCGATCGCCTCGCGCACGACGGTGCGGCTGACACCGTGCGCCTCGGTCAGCTGCGCCTCGCTCGGCAGGCGCGAGCCCGGCGGAAACTGCCCTGCCGCGATCGCCTGGCGCAACGTCTCTCCGAGGCGGGAAACAAGCGTTCTCGATCCCCTGCCGGTATCGAGTTTGGTTTCAACGCTCATTTCATTCCTCCCTGCTCGGCGGCGCATGACAATATGGCGCCGACCTATATCTCAAGTGGGTGACCACTCCAAACCGGCTTCAACTTATTGACCGTGTTTCTTCAACATGTATGATAAGTATCGACCCTTGTCACGAACAAGTTGGCCGCCATGCCGGCCGATGAATTGATTGCCGCGGTCGACAGGCCGCTTTCGGAGGATGATTTCTTGAAAAGACTTTTGATCACCGGTGCCGGCGGCGGCCTCGGACGCGCCATGCGCTCGCGCCTTGCCGGTTTTGCCGAGACGCTTCGGCTCTCCGATATCGTCGATCTCGGCACCCCCGGTCCGAACGAGGAAGTCGTCACATGCGACCTCGGCGACCCGGATGCGGTCATGAAGCTGGTCGAAGGCTGCGACGGTATCCTGCATCTCGGCGGCATCTCCGTGGAAGACAAGTTTTCCAAGATCCTCAATGCCAACCTGCTCGGCCTCTACAACATCTACGAGGCGGCGCGGGCCCATGGCCAGCCGCGGATCCTGTTTGCCAGCTCCAACCATGTCGTTGGCTTCTATCGCCAGGACGAGCATATCGACGTCAAGGCTCCGATGAAGCCGGATGGGCTCTACGGCGTGTCGAAATGCTTCGGCGAGGCGCTGGCGCGGATGTATTTCGAAAAATTCGGTCAGGAGACGGCCCTCGTCCGGATCGGCAGCTGTTTCGAGAAGCCGATCAACCACCGCATGCTGTCGGGCTGGATGTCCTATGACGACTTCGCATCCCTGATCGACTGCGTGTTTCGCGCGCCGATGCTCGGCTGCCCGATCATCTGGGGCATTTCCGACAATGACAGCAAGTGGTGGGACAATTCCCACGCGTCCTATCTCGGCTGGAAGCCGAAGGACAATGCCGAACGCTTCCGTGCCGAGCTCGACGCCAAGGGGCGCCCGGAACCGACATCCCCGGCCGCAGTCTACCAGGGCGGCATGTTCACCCAGGACCCGATCTTTTCGGAGAGCTGAGCCGGCTAAAGCGGGGTTCTTGTTTCCGGCTTTCGAACCCACCACATCAGCTCCTTCAAAGACCTTCTCTTGTCCGAGAAGGTGTTTTCCGGAGTTCTTGTCATGGGATTTATCGATATCAATCCTCCCGTCCCCGAGGATGGCGCGCTTCTCGACGCCTATTCGGAGACGGTTGCCGGCGCCGTGGACCGCGTCGGCCCGGCCGTCAGCCGCATCGAGCGGCTCGGTGATAACGGTCACGGGTCTGGCTTCGCGGTTTCGCCCGACGGCCTGATCATCACCAACCACCACGTCGTGGCAGATGCCAGGACAGTGCGCATCCGCAGCGCCAATGGCGCGGTCGGGCAGGGCGCCGTTCTCGGCCGCGACGCCGATACCGATATCGCGCTGGTGCGTGCCGACATGGACGTGCAGGCCTGGGCACGGCTCGGCGATTCCCAGAAATTGCGGCGCGGCCATATCGCGATTGCGATCGGCAACCCGCTCGGCTTCGACTGGTCGGTGACGTCAGGCGTCGTCTCCGCGCTCGGCCGTTCGATGCGGTCCTCCACCGGGCGGCTGATCGACGACGTCGTGCAGACCGATGCCGCGCTCAATCCGGGCAATTCCGGCGGGCCGCTGGTATCCGCCTCAGGTGAGGTGGTCGGCGTCAATACCGCGGTCATCCGCGGCGCACAGGGCATCGCCTTTGCTGTGGCCTCCAACACGGCCAACTTCGTCGTTTCGGAAATCCTGCGTTTCGGTCATGTGCGGCGCGCCTTCATCGGCATCGTCGTCGATACGACCGCGCTGCCGCGCCGCGTCGCGGTGAAGGCAGGGATGACCCAGGAAACGACGGTGCGCATCCGCCGCATCGACCCGGGCAGTCCGGCCGACCGCGCAGGCCTGAAGGAAGGCGATTTCATCCTGGCGATCGACGGCCAGCCCGTTGGCGGCGCCGACGATCTGATCCGTCTCCTTGACGGGACCCGGATCGGCAAGGACACGCCGATCTCCGTCTACGACCTCGACTCGCGGATCGTCGATCGCGTTCTCGTTCCGGCCGCTCGGCCTCATAACGGGGCGTGATGGGCGGATGCTGATGCGCTGGCCAATCCCGTGACGATTTTAGCGGCAATCGGCTGCCGGCCGAGGTGCTTTCCGACACTCTTGCCCGCCACGCGGTTCTAGGACAGGCGGGTCCTCAGCCGTGCCATCGCCGGTTCGTCGAAACCGAGACGGACGAGGTAGTCCCGCACGCTGCCGTAGTTCCTGGCGATATGGTCGAGCGCCTGGCGCATGCTGCGCGGCTCGGAGGCCAGGACGATATCGACGAGAGCGGCCGGCGTGCCGCGGCCAAGTGCGCGTTCCCTCAGCCTTGCGATCAGCGGCCCGGAAATCGTCGCCGTCAGGGCATAATCCTCGACAATGGTTGCTTCATCGACGCCGGCGTTGGCGAGCAACAGCGCAGAGATAACGCCGGTGCGGTCCTTGCCGGCGCTGCAATGGAAGAGCACGGCTCCTTCGGGCGCGTCGGCGATGGTTTTCAGGACTTCGGCGATCGCCGGCTGGCAGTCGTCGATCGCCTGGCAATAACGATCGCCCATGTCGAAGCTCAATGCGGCATTCGCCATCATCTCGACCGGTGCCAGCGCGGAAAACAGCGGCGTGTTGTGGTAGCGAATTTGGGCATGGTCGGTGAAGGGATTGGCTTCGATGGCGATCTCGTGGGCGTTGCGCAAGTCGATGACGGTGGCGAGCCCGTTGTCCAGCAAGGTGTCGATATCGGCCTCGCTCAGGCGGTGCAATGCGTCGCCGCGCAGGATCGAGCGCCAGCGGGTCAGGCCGCCGTTTGCGGTTCTGTAACCCCCGAGGTCGCGGACATTGTGGGCGCCTTCCAGCGCGATCAGGCGTTCGTAGCTCAGCATATCAGCGGATTCCGGATTTCATGAAGGATTCGATGACGTGGCGCTGCAGGACAAGGTAGATGACCAGGATCGGCAGGCTGGCGAGTGCGGCGGCCGCCATCAGCGGCCCCCAGAGATTGCCCTCCTGGGTCATGAACATCTGCAGGCCGATCTGGACCACCGAGTTTTCCGGCTTGCGCGACAGGAGCAGCGGCCAGAAATATTCGTTCCAGGCGGAAATGAAGGCGATGATCGACAGCGAGGCGATCGGCGCGCCCATGTTCGGCACGACGATCTGCCAGAGGATCTTCCAGCTTCTCGCGCCGTCGATGCGCGCCGCTTCGAGGATCTCGGTCGGGAAGGAGCGCATCGCGTTGTAGAGAAGCAGGATCGCAAAGGCATGCGCCGCGTTCGGCACGATGAGACCGGTCAACGTGTCGAGGAGGCCGAGCCGCGAGGCGAGCACGTAGTTGGGGATCATGGTGACCTGGAACGGCACCAGCCAGGAGAGGGCGATGAGCCCGTGGATGATGCCGGACAGGCGCATGCGCCAGCGCACCAGCGCATAGGCCGCAAACAGGCCGGTCACGACCTGGAGAAGGGCCGTGGCGGCGGAGACGATCGTGGTGTTGATCAGCATCCCGATCATCGGAATGCGGGTCAGCACGAAGACGTAGTTTTCGAGCGACGGGTTCGACGGCCAGAGCGACGTGGAGAAGATCTCGTTCTCCGGCCGAAGCGAAGTGACGATCATCCAGTAGATCGGAAAGATCGACAGGAAAGACAGGAGGATCATCACCGCATGCACCGCGAACCGGCGGGTCCTGCCGGACTTCGTTTCCGCAGAAGCGAGCGCGATCGAGGCATGGGAAGCGTCAATTGTCATAGACCGCAAACCTTTTCGTGAGCCACATGCAGCCCGCTGCGATGACCGCAAAACCGGCAAAGGCGATCATGCCGGCGGCCGAACTCCAGCCGGCCGACATGGTCTGGAATCCGTATTCCCAGAGCAGGTAGAAGATGTTGGTGGTCGATTTCAGCGGGCCGCCATTGGTGAGCACGTTGATATAGGCGAAGCTCCACTGCGCCCCGAACAGTATCGTCATCATCGACAGAAGCAGGATGGTCGGCGACAGCAGCGGCAGTCTTATATCGCGGATGATCCCCCAGCGGCTGGCGCCGTCGATGCGCGCCGCTTCGATATAGGAGGGATTGATGCCGGCATTGGCGGCGGAAAACAAAAGGGTGGAAAAGCCGATCAGCTTCCAGCCGGTGATCCAGGTCAGCGTCGCAAGCGCGTATTTCGGATCGGTCAGAAAACCGATGCGGCCGAGGCCGGTCGTCTCCAGGCCGAGCGTGATCAGCCCCTGGTCCTCGTTGAGCAACCAGCGCCAGAGGATGGCGGCGACCACGGGGGCGACGATCATCGGCACGAAGATCAGCGCGCGGTAGATCGTCCGGGCGCGGCCTTCGAGATCCTGGGTCCAGATCGCCACGAAGAGCGGAATGATCACCGACATCGGGAAGAGGCCGAGAATGTAGAAAAGCGTATTCCAGAGGGCGGCGCGCATCTCGGGCAAGGCGAAGAGGCGCTGGTAGTTGGTGAGGCCCACATAGCGCTGCGGCGCAGTCGGCAGCATGTTCCACTGGTAGAAGGAAAGCTGGAACGCCTCGACCAGAGGCACATAGGTCCACATCATCAGGAGGCAAAGCGCCGGCGCGAGATAGAGCCAGGGCTGTACGGTGAAGGTACTGCGCTGGCGGGCAGCCGTAGGTACCCGGGCAACGGAGAGCGGTCCTGCGAGATCGGCCTGGATATCGGTCATGAAATTTCCCCGAATGACCCCAAGGGGACACTGACGCCGGACGGGAAAGCGAGACCCGCCCGGCATCTCCTCGTGATGGTTACGGCATCAGCTCCTGGCTCTGGTTCTGGGCGGCCTTCAGCGTCGCGACCGGATTGCCCTGGCCGAAGACGGCTTCGCGCACCGAGTCCATCATCATCTTCTCGACCTGGCGGTAGTTCGGGCCGGGGAAGGCGACGTTGGCGGTGAGGCGGTTCAGCTGTTCCAGGTTGGCGCGGAACATCGGGTTTTCCTTGACCCAGGGGCCGAGGTAGTTCGGGTCGTCGACGATATCGAGGCGCAGCGGCAGGTAGCCGATCTTGCTGGTGATGATCGTGTAGGCTTCCTTGCTCGTCAGGTATTTCAGGAGCTCGTAGGCCGCGCGCTGCTTGGCGGGGTCCTTGCTGAAGACAAAAAGGGCGCTGCCGGAATTGGTCGGAGCGGTCGGCTTTTCGCCGAAGGACGGCATCGGGGCGATGCGCAGGTCGAATTTTCCTTGAGCGGCCTTCTTGTAGGCGCCGAGCGTCGCGGTCGTATAGACGAACATGCCGAGATTGCCGGCGGCAAAGGTGTCCGAGCCGCTGGCCGGGTCGATCTTGGCATGGGCGCCGCTATCGACCATGTCGCGCAGCATCCTGACGGCCTCGGCGGCATTCTTGTCCGCGAAGGTGAGCTTGTCGCCGTCGCGCACCTTGCCGCCGTTCGACATGACGATCGCCTGATAGACGAAGGTGCCGTCGCTCGGGCCGTAGGCGCCGGGGAAGAAGCCGTTCTTGCCGGTCTTTTCCTTGATCGCCTTGCCGGCGATGTTGACATCGGCCCAGGTCTTCGGCGGGTTGTTCGGGTCGAGGCCGGCCTGCTTGAATAGGTCGCCGTTGTAATAAAGGACGGGCGTCGAGAAGGTGTAGGCGAGGCCATAGGTCTTGCCATCGACCTTGCCGAGTTCGAGGCCCTTGGGGATCATGCCGGCGAGATGATCCTTGAGTTCGGCCGGTTTCACCATGTCCTCAAGCGCGTTGCCGCCGAGGTCGCTGGCGATGAAGATCAGGTCGCGGAAGGTCAGCTGGGCGACGTCCGGCTGCTTGCCGGCGACGATATCGGCCTGGACGCGGTTGATGATCTCGTTCGAGGGAACGGCGATCGTCTCGACCTTCACGTTCGGGAACTTCTTCTCGAAGCCGGCGATCAGTTCCTTGGTGGCCTCGGAGCCGATGCCGGCAGAGGCGAGGTTGTAGTTGTAGAAGCTGATGGTGACCGGCTTGTCGATGGTTGCCGGCATTTCGGCAGAGGCGCCGAGCGGCAACAGGGAGGCGGCGGTGAGCGTCGCCATGAGCTTGAGCGTGGTTCTGCGCAGCATGTTGCGTGTCTCCGGGTGAGGTTATTCAGCAGCAACGGGCATCGCCCGCGCCATCAGCAGTTCGAGCGGATAGGTGTTGAGTTCGGCGCGGTCGGACGGCAGCGGCACGAAGGCCATGGTGAGGCCGGACGGGCGGATGGTGCCGATGCCGAAGGAGGCGCCGCGCACCATGCGCAGGATGTCGGTGCGCAGGATGTCGGTGGCGGCATGCTGGCCGGTGCCGACGACGACCGGGATGCCGTGCCAGACCGAGACGCGGTCGTGATGGATATGGCCGCTGAGGATGCCGATGATGTTGCGGCCCTTCAGCAGCTCGCGAAAGCGCTCCGACTGCGGGAAATGGATCGTCCGCCAGTGAGCGGCATCGGCTTCCTCGCCGAGCGCCGGCGGGTGATGGACGACGATCAGCTTCGGCAATTCGGGATGGCTGTCGAGCGTCGAGGCGAGCCAGTCGAACTGTTCCGGATCGATCGTGCCGCCGATCAGGCCGGGGGTCGTGGAATCGATGGTGATGATGTGGATGCCGTCGATGATCGTGTCATGGTCGTAGGGCGCATCCGGATCATGGGTTTCGACGCCCATGCCCTCGTAGAAGCCGGGACGGGTGTCGTGGTTGCCGAGCGCGTAGACGACCGGCACATCGATCCTGGCATCGATGATCTCCTTCAGCCGGCGAAAACTTTCGGCGTCGCCCCGATTGGTGAGATCGCCGCTGGCGATGACGAATTGCGGCTTCGGCGTCACGGTCGCGACGAGATCGAGCACCTGGTGCAGCGTCTCGGTCGTGTCGCTGTGCAGGTGGCTGTCGTCGGCGGTGCCGATATGCAGGTCGGTCAGATGGATGAATGTGGTTTCGCGTCGCACCGGAGGCCTCCATGGTTTCGTCAGGAGGACCGTTAGAAGCGGTTTGTTTCCTGCGCGTGACGGATTTCGAATGCCGTTCGAAACCGGCTCAGCGACGGAACATCGGGGCGATGACCTCGACCATGCGGGCGATGACGGTGTCCGGATCGTCGAGGTCGATGCTGTAATTGGTCAGCACCTCGGTGCGCGACCGCGAACGGGTGACCTGCGAGCGGATGCCGAGCGCGCAATTGAGCCGCCAGCCGATATCGACCTCATCGAGCCAGGGCGCGATCCGCTTCAGATGCGGGATGAAAGCCCGATGATGTTCGACGTCGTCGATGATGCGGCGGTAATGGGGCGCGCGTTCCCGATGGGTCTTGGCCATCGAGGTGAAATGCGACAGGACCGGATAACTGGAGGTGGGATCGATGCTCCAGCGGATCGAGGGGCCGACAAGGGCTGCGATGACTTCATCGAGGTCCGGTGGATTGGGCGCCCGGCGGTCGGCGGCCTTGCGCAGCAGGCTCAGCCGTTCGGCATTGAGCCGCCGGTAGACACGCTCCGCGACCGCAGCGACGAGTTCCTCCTGGGAGCCGAAATGATAGCTGATGGCGGAAGGTGTCGCATGCGCCTCGATGGCGATCCGCCGCGCGGTCAGATCCTCCAGGGTCTCGGCTTCGCAAAGCAGATGCTCGCAGGCATCCATGAGCCTCATGGCTGTGAGATTGGCGCGACCGTGCATGAACTCACCCTCGATGAGGGCAGCCTAGACAGCTTCTGTGTAGGGTGGATGACAGCGCGGGAAAGCGCCTAGGCCAAATCCGGCCGGGCCGTTTCCTTGTCCAGCGGGCGGGCGAAAGGTGCGGGCCACGCATCCCTGTCATCGCCATCCTCGCCGTCCCGAAGCTCGTCCATCCGGTGCTTGATCGCCAGTGCATAGATCGTGTCGAGGATGTTGCGGTCACGCAGGTGGGGGTCGGTAAGGCCGAGCAAAGCTGCCCGGACGATTTTCTTGCTCGATGTTTTCGGGCAGCGTTTGCTGACGAATTTGAACAAGGCGTCGTCGGTGAGGCCATCCATGGCGCCGTCGACCAATGCCTCGTAGACCTTCCGCTTTTCCCCCATTAACTCCCCCACCAAATCACAATGCTCTGTCACATAACTGTCATCATCCATTTTGAAGGAAATATGGCAAGGCCCGGAACAAAAGTCGTGATGGATAGCGTTCACTGAAACACATCTGGCCGATTGAAACTGCGACACCGTCTTCGTAGGTTCTCGGCAATCGAAACGGGAGGATATGTGTGAGGGTAGGTGCAGCAATTCTCGGGACGGCGGCGTGTCTTTCGCTGATGCCGGTCGATGCATTGGCACAGAGCCAGTGGCAGCCGGTCGAGCAGATCCAGACCTATCCTGTCACGGGTGATTCCGGCGTCGATCTCTATGCCTCTATCGGCGAGCGCGGCCCGAAGATCGGCAGGGAGGTCCGGGCCATCGCCCATACCAATTTCAAGCTGACCTGGACGCGGGATTACCGGCCGCAGCCGGACGGCGCCTGCACGCTGGTTTCGGCGCGGCCGAAGCTGATCATCACCTACACGCTGCCGAAACCAGCATCGGCGCTTTCCCCCGAACTCAAGAAGAAATGGGATGTCTTCATCGAAGGCGTCCGCAAGCACGAGCTGCTCCACGGGGTCATCATCACCGACATGGTGAAGGAGATCGAGCGGGTGAGCGTGGGCTTGAGCGTTGCCGAGGATCCGAAATGCACAAAGATCCGGACTGAGCTGACGGCCAGGCTTGGCGAAATTTCGAAGGCGCAGCAGAAGCGCAGCAACGACTACGACCGGATGGAGATGAGCGAGGGCGGCAATGTCCACCAGCTCATCCTGCAATTCGTCAACGGCGCCGGCAAATAGGGCGCCGCTCGCAATGCTTCATTTGCAGTTAGCCGGATCGCGACGGCACCTATCGCCTGCGCATCACGTTGACGACGAGCACGCCAATGATGGCCATGACACCGCCGATTGCGCCGATCAGGGTCGGCACTTCGCCAAGCCAGAGGAAGCCGATCAGGGTCGCGGTTGGAGGCACGCCGTAGAGGAAATTGGCGGCCCGCGCGGCGGACAGCCGCTTCAAGGCGATTGCCCAGGTGACGTAACCGATCGCGGTCGGGAAGAGCACCAGGTAGACGATGCCCCAGTTCACATCCGCCGGAGCGGCGGCCAGCGCCTGCAGGGTGGACGGAACGGCCGGCAGCAGCGGAATGGAGCCGATCAGCATCAGCCAGGCGGTGACGGCGAGAGCCGGCATGCGGCCAAGTATCGGCTTCTGCAGCACGCTTGCGATCGCCGAGCAGAGCGCTGCGCCGAGAATGAGGATGGCGTTCGGATCGAGGTCGAAACCGTCGTCGCCGGAGGCCGCGATCAGCGCCACGCCGGCAAAGGAGATACCCGTCCCGACCCAGCCCCAGCGGCCGAATCTCTCACTGAGCGCAAACGTGGCGATCAGCGCTGTAAAGACCGGCATCGTGTTGATGATGAAGCTCGCCGGCCCTGCCGCCACCGTTCGCTCGCCCATGTTGAGGAAAATGGCATAGGCGGCGATGAAGAGCACCGCTGCGATGACGAGGCGAAGCAGATCGCTTTTGGCGGGAAGAGCCGGCCGGGCGGCGACAAGATAGAAGGCCGCGATCAAGGCGGCCGGGACATAACGCGCAGTCGCAAGCCCGATCGGCGTCAGCGGCCCGAGCGCGACGCGGATGACGGCGAAAGACGAGGCCCAGAAGACGATGGTCACCAGGATCGCCAGGAAGGCGATCGCATCAAATCCCTGTCTCTCGTCCGTTCCTGCATTCATGGCGACCGTGCTCATCTCT
Source organism: Neorhizobium sp. 2083 (assembly GCF_031455615.1). Classification (NCBI taxonomy): domain Bacteria; kingdom Pseudomonadati; phylum Pseudomonadota; class Alphaproteobacteria; order Hyphomicrobiales; family Rhizobiaceae; genus Neorhizobium; species Neorhizobium sp. 2083. The sequence goes on from NZ_JAVDTC010000004.1 coordinate 134,259, forward strand.
TTTCTCCATCGAAGCCAGGAGGAGATTTAGACCCTCTGATCCGTGCTTGAAAAGCACCGTGATCGATGATCATATGTGCGTATGGTTCACAGCTCGCAGACTTTGCCGCCGCTCGACACGCTCGAGACTTTTGCACGCGCCGCCCGGCTGGGATCGTTTTCCGCCGCGGCGGAGGAAGGTGGCGTCACTCATGGCGCCGTCTCGCGACAAATATCCCGGCTGGAGCGCTGGATGGGCGTGCGGCTCTTCGCACGCGAGGCCCGCGGCGTGACCTTGACGCCGGAAGGCATGCGGTTTTTCTCCCGTGCGGAAGAGGCGCTGGCGCTGCTCGGAGATACGGACGAGCGGTGGCTGCCTCGCCGCAACAAGACGGTGGTCCGGCTTTCGGTGACGCCGTCGGTCGCCTCGCTCTGGCTGTTTTCGCGCTTGCCGAAGCTGGAGGCCGCCGACATCCATCTGGAACTGATCCTGGAACACCGGCTGGCGGATTTCAGCGAGGGGATCGATCTGGCGATTCGCTGCGGCAAGGGGCCGTGGGCCGGCGTGCGCAGTCTGCCGCTCTGGCAGGAAAAGCTGGTGCCGATCGCAGCGCCTGCCGTCGCCGAACGTCTGGCTGGGCGGTCGGATGCGAAATCCCTGCTGGAGATGCCGATCCTGCACGATTCCAATGTCGAGGCGTGGCGGCGCTGGCTGGCAGTTGAAAATGTAGACTACGTGCCGCGCGGACAGGACCGGCGCTTCGAGGATTATAACCTGGTGGTCGACGCCTGCGCGCAAGGGCTCGGCGTCGCGCTGGCGCGGCCGCCGCTCGCGGATGCGGCGCTTGCGTCCGGCCGGGTCGTCGCCGTGTCGGAGAGGACGATCGAACACCATGTCGCCTTTCACCTGATCCGGCCGAACGACGGCATGAAGGCTTCCGCAGCCGAGTTTGCCCGGCGTTTCCTGCAGGAAGCCGGGCTCGATGAAACGGCAATCGCCGCTTTCGTCGCGCCGGGGCGGGGGAAAGGGTAGCACCTTTCCTGTTGGCAACCGCGGTTCCGGCTCTAATTGCTCCGCGAAACCGGAGTGAGGAGCACCCCATGAGTACCAAGGCGACGATTGCAAGGATCTGGCGCGGCCGCACGCTCGCGGCAGTGGCCGACGAATATGAAGCCTATCTCCGCGAGACGGGCATTCCGCCGCTCGTCAAAACCGCGCTTTCGGTCCAGCTTTTCCGGGAGGATCTGGGCGACGAAACGGAATTCGTGACGACGTCCTACTGGCCGGACTTCCAATCCATGGCCGCTTTTACCGGTGGCGATCCGAACAAGGTGCATCATCTCGACCGCGATCCGCACTATCTCGTCGCGTTGCCCGAACGCGTCGCGATCATGAAAATCCTGGTGGACAGGGTCTAGGACAGATCGAGGCCGAACCGGACGCCTTCGAGGCGGTGGCTCGACCGCCGAGCACCTTGCAGTACGGACGGCATGTTTCGCGGCTGGGCGATGCCGGGGGAATTTTATGTCGCCACCCATCACGAGGTTTTCCGATCAGGCCCTCAATCGCGAAAGGTTTTGACACGAAAAGCCCGGCGGAATGACCGCCGGGCCTTGCGCCCCTCCAAGGCCGTTCTCGCTATTCGGCGGCTTCCCGCGGTTTCAAGACGCCGCGGCGGATCTGGTCTTCCTCGATCGACTCGAAGAGGGCGCGGAAATTGCCCTCGCCAAATCCTTCGTCGCCCTTGCGCTGGATGAATTCGAAGAAGATCGGGCCGATCACCGTCTTCGAGAAGATCTGCAGCAGGATCTTGGTCATGCCGCCATCGACGACGCCTTCGCCGTCGATCAGGATGCCGTGTTTCTTCATCCGCCCGATCGGCTCGTCATGGCCGTGTACGCGGGTGCCGGACATTTCGTAATAGGTGTCCGGCGGGCCCGGCATGAATTTGAGACCGTTCTCGGCAAGCTTGTCGGTCGCTTCGTAGATGCCGTCGGTGCCCACCGCAATGTGCTGGATGCCTTCGCCCTTGTACTTCTTCAGGAATTCCTCGATCTGGCTGGTCTCGTCCTTGGACTCGTTCAGCGGAATGCGGATCTTGCCGCAAGGGGAGGTGATTGCCCGGCTCACCAGACCGGTGATGCGGCCGTCGATGTTGAAGAAATGGATCTGCTTGAAATTGAAGAGTTCGCGGTAGAAATCCCACCACTTGTCCATGTTGCCGCGATAGACGTTGTGGGTCAGGTGATCGAGATAATAGAAACCGACGCCCTCCGGTTTCGGGTTCGGCTCACCGAGCCATTCGAACTCGGCGTCATAGGCCGAACCCTTCTCGCCATAGGTCTCGATGAAATAGAGAAGCGAACCGCCGATGCCGACGATGGCCGGTACGTCGAGCGCCTTGTCGGTACCTTCATAGGGCGTTGCGCCCTTGGCGACCGCGTGATCGAAAGCATGTTTGGCATCGACGACACGCCAGGCCATCGCCGGCGCGCAGGGGCCGTGTTCTCCGACGAAGCGCATGGCATGGCTGCCCGGTTCGGCATTGACGATGTAATTGATGTCGCCCTGTCTCCAGACGGTGATGTTCTTGGTCCGGTGACGTGCCACGGGCTTGTAACCCATCCGGGTGAACAGCTCTTCCAGCTTCTGCGGCTCCGGATGGGCGAATTCGACGAATTCGAAACCGTCGGTCCCGGCCGGATTGTCTTTGGTGATCTCAGAAACCGGCGCATCGTGCGGGAAAGGACCCATGGCAAACTCCTCCTGTCGGTCGATTGCCATGATGATGCAGGAGAGGCGCATTGTGCTTGCAATCTTTGCCCGGTTCTGCTGGATTTGTGCATGAAGCATGCGGAATTTACGGATTGGATGCACGATGGACGCGCTGGACGGATACGACCTGAAGATCCTGAGCCATCTGCAGGCGGATGGGCGGCTGACCAATAACGAGTTGTCGGAACTCATCGCGCTGTCGCCGTCGCAATGTTCACGCCGTCGGGCACGTCTCGAAGGCGAAGGGTTCATCCAGACCTATCGGGCGCATCTCAACCGGCAGAAACTCGGGCTCGACCTCATGGTGGTGATCGCCGTGACGCTCGCGACCCATAACCGCGACAATGCCAAGCGGTTCGCGCGCCTTGTCGAGGACCTGCCGGAAGTGCTGGAATGTTTCTCACTGACCGGCGAGATGGATTATCACCTGAAGGTGGTGACGCGGGATCTCGCGGGCCTCTCCCATTTCGTCAACGATGTGCTGCTGCCGCACGAGAGCGTGCAGCATGTCAAAACATCGATCGTTCTCAGCGTGTTGAAGGACTTTGGTGGGATTCCGATTCAACGGCCCACCAAGGGTTAGGCATCGTCCGATTCCGGCAGCTTTGCCTTGCCCGAGCGGCCGATGACCTGCTCGATTGCCGCGAGGCCGGTCGACAGCATCCTGATGCCACTTTCGCCGATTTCCGCCTCCAGCTCGGCCTGGTAACCGCGGGCAAGTTCGATCAGTTCCCGATAGGCCTGCTGCCCGGTGGCGGTGAGTTCGAGATGCTCGAGGCGGCGGTCCGTTTCGTCCTGACTGCGCTTCAGCCATCGGCGCTGTTCGAGCGCGAAGACGGCGCGGCTCACCTTGGTCTTGTGCATGCTGGAATGAATGCCGACTGCTTTCGATGTCATGCGGCCCGAACTGCCAAGCGCCGCAAGGGTGCGCCATTCCGGCCGGGTCATGCCGTATTTCGCCTTGTAATGCGCGGCAAAGCGCAGGCCGACAAATTCGGCGGCGCGATTGAGCCGGTAGGGAAGAAACTGCTCGAGTTCGAAACTATCCGTCGTCATGGCATCGATGCGGCGTTGATGGTTACAAAAATGATGGTTACATTTGCAACCATATCGTCATCATGGGAGGAAACAAGCCATGCTGGACAAGGTCGATCCAACCACCGCGTTAGGCACCGGGGCGAATGCCGAGGTGCTCGCCTATATGCCTGGTTTCGGCAATGATTTCGAGACCGAGAGCCTGCCCGGCGCTCTGCCGCAGGGCCAGAACAGCCCGCAGAAATGCAATTATGGGCTTTATGCGGAGCAGCTTTCCGGCTCGCCGTTCACCGCACCGCGCGGGACCAACGAACGCTCCTGGCTCTACCGCATCCGCCCGAGCGTGCGGCATACGGGAAGGTTCAGGAAGATCGACTATCCGTCGTGGAAGACGGCGCCTCACATCGCCGAACATTCGCTGGCGCTCGGCCAGCTTCGCTGGAGCCCGCTGCCGGCGCCGAGCGAGCAGTTGAACTTCCTCGAAGGCATCCGCACGATGACGACGGCGGGCGATGCGCTCTCCCAGTCCGGCATGGCGGCGCATGTCTATGCCTTCAACACTGACATGGTGGACGACTATTTCTTCAATGCCGACGGCGAGATGATGATCGTGCCGGAGGTCGGTTCGATCCGGGTTTTCACCGAGCTCGGCAAGATGGATCTCGAGCCATCCGAAATCTGCGTCATCCCGCGCGGCACCATGTTCAAGGTCACCCGGCTCGGCGAGGAAAAGGTCTGGCGAGGGTATATCTGCGAGAATTACGGCGCCAAGTTCACGTTGCCGGATCGCGGCCCGATCGGCGCCAACTGCCTCGCCAACCCCCGCGATTTCAAGACACCGGTGGCGGCTTATGAGGACAAGGAGACGCCCTGCCGGGTGCAGGTGAAGTGGTGCGGCTCCTTCCATGTGACGGAGATCGGCCATTCGCCGCTCGATGTGGTTGCCTGGCACGGAAATTACGCGCCCTACAAATACGACCTGCGCACCTTCTCGCCGGTGGGTGCCATTCTCTTCGACCATCCCGATCCGTCGATCTTCACGGTTCTGACCGCCCCCTCCGGCGAGGAGGGAACCGCCAACGTCGATTTTGTCATCTTTCCGCCCCGCTGGCTGGTGGCCGAGCACACGTTCCGGCCGCCCTGGTACCATCGCAATATCATGAGCGAATTCATGGGCCTGATCTACGGCCGGTACGATGCCAAGGAGGAAGGTTTCGTGCCGGGCGGCATGAGCCTGCACAACATGATGCTGCCGCACGGCCCCGACTTTACAGGCTTTGAAAAGGCCTCGAATGGCGAGCTGAAACCCGTCAAGCTCGACAACACCATGGCCTTCATGTTCGAGACCCGTTTCCCGCAGCAGCTGACCCAATTCGCGGCCGAACTGGAGACCCTGCAGGACAATTACGTGGATTGCTGGTCCGGGCTGGAGCGAAAGTTCGACGGTACGCCGGGGATCAAGTGAGGCGGCGATACATTCCGGTTGCCTTCTTGCGCGATCTCCACACATTCTGTGGGCAATACCAACGATAAAACGGGAAACACTCATTCATGAAGCTCGCGACACTGAAGGATTCCACCCGCGACGGCCGCCTGGTCGTCGTCTCGAAGGACCTGACCCAATGCTCGGAGGTCGGCCATATCGCCCGCACCCTCCAGGCGGCGCTGGACGACTGGGCATATGTCGGTCCGCGGCTCGAGCGGGTCGCGGAGGGTATCGAGACTGGTGCGCAGCCGACCATTCGTTTCCACGAACATGATGCGGCATCGCCGCTGCCGCGCGCCTATCAGTGGGCTGACGGATCGGCCTACCTCAACCACGTCGAACTGGTGCGCCGGGCGCGCAATGCCGACATGCCGGAAAGCTTCTGGACCGATCCACTGATCTATCAGGGAGGCTCCGACAGTTTCCTCGGTCCGCGCGATCCGATCCTGCTCGGCGACGAGGCCTGGGGTGCGGACATGGAAGGCGAGATCGCGGTGATCGTCGGCGACGTGCCGATGGGCGCTTCTCCCGAAGAGGCGCGCGAGGCGATCCGCCTCGTGCTTCTCGTCAACGATGTGTCGCTGCGTGGACTGATCCCTTCGGAACTCGCCAAGGGTTTCGGTTTCTTCCAGTCGAAGCCGTCTTCAGCCTTTTCGCCGGTCGCGGTGTCGCCGGACGAGCTGGGTTCCGCCTGGGATGGCGGCAAGCTTTCCCTGCCGCTGAAGGTCGATCTCAACGGCAAGCCCTTCGGCCGCGCCAATGCCGGTATCGACATGACCTTCGATTTCCCGCAGCTGATCGCCCATGCGGCGAAGACCCGGCCGCTGGTGGCCGGCACGATCATCGGTTCGGGCACTGTCTCCAACAAGCTCGACGGCGGTCCCGGCAAACCGATTGCCGATGGCGGCGCCGGGTATTCCTGCATTGCCGAAGTCCGCACCATCGAGATGATCAATCTTGGAGCTCCGAAAACGCCGTTCCTGCATTTCGGCGATACGGTCCGGATCGAGATGAAGGACGACAGGGGGCATTCGATCTTCGGCGCGATCGAACAGACCGTGACGAAATACGAGAAGGCGTGATGAGCGAGACGCTGCTCTACGACTACTGGCGGTCCTCCGCCAGTTATCGGCTGAGGATCGCCCTCAACATGCTCGGCGAGACGTTCCGTTCGGTGCCTGTCGATCTCCTCGCCAAGGCGCACCGGTCGCCGGAGCATCTGCAACGCAATCCGCAGGGGCTGGTGCCGGTACTGGAGATCGACGGCCACAGTTTCACCCAGTCGCTCTCCGTGATCGAATATCTCGATGAGACGCGCGGCGGGGCCTTTCTACCGGGCGATCCCGCCTGCCGGCAGCGGGTGAGGGCGCTCTCCTATGTCATTGCCATGGAAATCCACCCGGTCTGCAATCTCAACGTTACGGGCCATGTCATGTCACTGACCGGCGGCGGCGATGAAACGCGGATCGCCTGGATGCAGAAGTTCATCGGCGAGGGGCTGGCCGCCTTCGAGACGCTTCTGGCTTCACCTTCAACCGGCACGTTCTGCCATGGCGAGCGGCCGAGCATGGCGGATATCTGCCTCGTGCCGCAGGTCTACAATGCGCGGCGGTGGAGCGTCGATCTCTCGGCCTGCCCGACGCTCGTCGCAATCGCCGACCGCTGCGCCGGGCTGAAACCGTTTGCCGATGCGCATCCCGACAATGCTCATCCCGACAAGGCGGCGCGTTAGATCTTCAGGTCACTGAACTCAGGCCTTGCTTGTCACATAGTTTCGCATGACCGTGCCGAGCCTGGCGAGGTTGGCCTTCAACTCGTCATAACCCGCGATCTTCTCGCGGGTCTCCTCGTCCATGTAGAGCTTGCGGTTGAGCTCGATCTGGATGCTGTGGCGGTTTCTTGCCGGCGCGGAATACGCCGAGACCAGCTCCGCGCCTTTGAAGGGCACGTTGAGCGAGACCGAATAGCCAAAACCTTCGAGGGTCTCGGCGACGAGCTTCACGAAGTCCGGCTCGCTCGACAGGCCTTCGTAATCGCCGACCACGATATCCTTGCGGACCGTGCCGGCCGGGTCGGGCGAGAGAACGTGGCCGATCGCCGGCATGGAATGGCAGTTGACGTGATAGACCTTGCCGAAGGCGGCATAGGTCTCGTCGAGCAGCCGCACCAATTCGCGGTGATAGGGCCGCCAGTAGGTGTCGATGCGCTCTTCGAGCTCCTTCACCGTGAACTTGCGGCCGTACATCGGCGTGTCGCCCCAGGCGTAACGCCAGGTGATGCCCATGCCGCGGCGGGCCGAGGCGCTGTCGCGGACCGGATGCGGCCATTGCCCTTCGACCATTTCCAGGTCGACATCCTGCAGCGACCGGTTGAGGTCGAGAAAGCTGCGGGGGAAATGAGCCAGCAGCAGCGGTGCGCCGATCGAGGGGGCGAAGCCGAAGAGGTCGTCCACATAGGTGTCGGAAGCGACGCGCACCAGTTCGTCGGAAACCGTGCGCTCGAAATCCGGCAATGTCAGGCCGCTATGCGGCGAGTCGAACACCATCGGGATGGACGGCACGGTCGGCGGAATGATCTTGAGGACGCCGTCGATTTCGACGGGGGCGAAGGTCATGTCGGTCATCATGGTCTCGTTCAGGCTGTCGCCGCATAGGCAGCGGGGTAGGTGATGTCGGGCATGCCGACAAAGGCACTGCCGCGCCTGCCGACCATGCCTGGAGCGGCAAAGGGCCGGGGATAGACGACGGCTGCCGCGGGCTTCACCTTCGCGATCTTTTCGAGCGCTTCGATCTGCTCGGCCGGCATGTCGACATTGACGATGATGTCGGCATTCGGTCCGGTGGTCATGCGTGGCATGTTCATGGCCTCCTCGATATCGAGGCCGGCATGCAGGATCATGCCGGTGAGCTGGGCGAGCGACGGAACGATCTGATTGCCGCCGGCGGCGCCATAAGCTGCGAAAGCGCCGTTTTCGTCGGTGATCGCCACCGGGCACATATTGCTCGGCGCATAGGCGTTGGGCGTCAGCGAATTGGCGCGGCCGGGCGTCGGGTCGAACCAGGACATGCCGTTGTTGAGCAGGATGCCGGTCGAGGGAGACAGGGCCCGGGCGCCGAACCGGTTGAGCAGGGTGAAGGTGATCGCCACCATCCGGCCTTCGTGATCGACGGCGTTGACCTGCGTCGTGCTGGTTTTGTTGGTCGTTTCGGCCGGGTTGAGGCGCTTGCGATGGGCGCCGAAACTTTCCCAGAGGGCCTCGGCCATGGCGGTAAAGAAACCAGCGTCGACCGGGCCTTTGCCGCGCTTCCTGTCGAAGTGATCGAGCGCGTCGAAGAGCCGCTGGCCGGCGCTGGTTTCCCCCGCCACATGCACGGTCTTGCCCTGCAGCGGCATGGTCCGGGACGGGTAGAGGAGGGGGGCGTAGCTGGCCAGGTCCTCCAGCGTGATCGAGCTGCCGCCGGCATTGAGGTCGGCGACCAGCATCTCGCCGATCGCGCCGCCGTAGAGCGCGTCCGGGCCTTCGCCCGCGAGACGTTCCAGCGTTTTGGCAAGCCGGTCGAGCGGCAGCGTCGTTCCCGGCTCTGGTGCATGGCCGCCTGGCAGGAAGACCGAACGGGCGCCGGGATCCAGACCGAGGTCGCCTTCGGCAATCGCGATCGCCAGCGTCGTGTGCCAGTCGACGAACATGCCCTTGCGGGCGCGATCGATGGCGGGCTGCAGCGCCCGGTCGAAGCCGATCGTGCCGTAACGCTTCAGCGCTTCGGCGAAACCGCGCACGCAGCCGGGCACGACGGCGGCGGTAAAGCCGCGGACGTTACGGTTGTCGATCGAAGCGGGGTGGCCGATGAAAGTCTTGATGCTGGGATCGGGCTTGTAGAACTCCTCGTCGAACGTGGACGGCACGCGGCCGGTGAACTCCACGACTTCGACTTTTCCGTCTGGCTGGGCAATCAGCATGTAGCCGCAGGCGGCGAGGCTGGTCATCCAGGGTTCGACGGTCTGCAAGGTGAAGGCAGCGGATACGGCTGCGTCTACTGCGTTGCCGCCGGCTGCAAGTACTGCTGCGCCTGCCTCGGCCGCCGCATAATGCTGGGAGGTGACGACGCCGCGCTCGCTGACGCCGGCCACTTTGCGATAGACGCCGCGCTCGACGCGCAGGTGATCGTATAGCGGATTTTCCATCATTTCGGCTCCAGCGCAGCGGCCACGAGACGGCTTGCGCCCGACAGGTCGCCAAGCTTTTCGCCTGCAGCGATCTTGTCCTTGTTGCGGCCCGCGCGTGCCTGGCGCGCGATCGCCTCCTCGACGACCTCTTCGGCCTCATCGACCGGGATCACGACGATGCCGCTGGCATCGGCGACCACGACATCGCCCGGAAGCACCGGCACGTTGCCGCAGGAGATCGGAAGGTTGAGCGAGCCGCCGAGATCGTTGAGCCTTGTGGTGATGCCCGATACGCCCGACGACCACAGCGGCAGGCCGAGTTCGACGATTTCCTCGACATCGGTGCAGGGACCGTCAATCGCCACGCCGATGGCGCCCGCCGTCTTGATCGCGAAGGCGACGCCGCCGCCGATGCAGGCATGGCGATCGTCTCCGAGCCGGTCGACGAACAGGAAGTCGCCGGGGCGCAGCAAGCCGACCGCATGATGGAGGAGGGTGGAGTCCGTCGCTGGGATGGCCACCGTCACCGCCGTGCCGACCAGCGTCCTGCCCGGCTCGACGACCGGGGTGATCGAATGATGCACGAAACCGCGATGGCGGAAATGGCCGATCGTCGCCACCTCGACGCTCTCGAACCTGGCGATGAGTTCCGGGTCGACCTGTTTCGGCACATTGCCGACGTGATATTTCTTCATGGGGTTTCCTCCCGGGATCTTGTCGTCCCGGCCTCGTTCTCACTGGCGTGGTGCTGCCAGCCCTTGCCGGGCACGGCGGCGAGCAGTTCCTTCGTGTAGGTTTCCTTCGGCGCACCGAAGAGCGATGCCGGATCGCCCCGTTCGACGATGCGGCCGTTTCTCATCACCGCGATATTGTCGCAGATCTGGCTTGCGACCCTGAGGTCGTGGGTGATGAACAGGATGCCGAAGCCGAGCCTGGCCTGCATGTCGGCAAGCAGTTTCAGCACCTGTGCCTGGACCGAGACATCAAGGGCGGAAACGCTCTCGTCGGCGATCAGCAGCTCGGGTTCGACCGCGAGTGCCCGGGCGATGCAGATGCGCTGCCTTTGCCCACCGGAGAACTCGTGCGGAAAGCGGTCGGCGGAGGTCCGGTCGAGGCCGCACGCTTCGAGCAGGTCGAGGGCGCGAGCCCTCGCCGCCTTGCGGTCGAGGCCGTGGATGACCGGGCCTTCGGCAATGGAATCGCCGACCTTCTGGCGGGGATCGAGCGCCGTATAGGGGTCCTGGAAAACGATCTGCACCTTGCGGCGCGCCTCGCGCAACGCCTTGCCGGAAAGGCCCGCGAAATCGCCACCGGAAATCAGGATATCACCGCTCTCCGGCTGCACGAGGCGGATGACGCATTGCGCCAGCGTCGACTTGCCGGAGCCGGATTCGCCGACCAGGCCGAGCGTTTCGCCGCGGCGGATGGTGATATCGACGTCGTCCACCGCCTTCACCGTGCGGCCGCCGCCGAAAAGGCCGGAGCGCGTAAATGTCTTGACGATATTTTTTGCGATCAGCACCGGGTTGCCGAGGCCTTCGCGTTCCTTTCGCGGCGTCAGCGTCGGCACGGCGGCGAGCAAGCGGCGGGTATAGTCCTCCTTCGGATGGTTGAGGATTTCGTCGCGGGTGCCGATCTCGACCAGCCTGCCCATCTGCATGACGGCGACGCGGTCGGCGATCTCGGCGACGACGCCGAAATCATGGGTGATGAAGATGATGCCGGTATCGTGCCTCGCGCGAAGCTCCAGCATCAGCTTGAGGATCTGTGCCTGGGTGGTGACATCCAGCGCGGTGGTCGGTTCGTCGGCGATCAGCACCGACGGATCGAGCGCGAGCGCGGTCGCGATCATCACCCGCTGGCACTGGCCGCCGGAAAGCTGGTGCGGATAGGAATGGAAGATCTGCTCCGGATTGGGGAGCTGCACCTCGCGGAAGAGGTCGATGACCTTCTTGCGGATCTCCGCCTGGCTGAGCGACGTGTGGATGCGAAACGTTTCCGACACCTGTTCGCCGATCCGGAAGATCGGGTTGAGCGCCGCCGTCGGCTCCTGGAAGATCATGGCGATGCGCCGGCCGGTGATGTCGCGGCGGGTCGCCTCGTCGAGGGTGAGCAGGTCCTTGCCCTCGAACACAACCTTGCCCGTCGGCCGTCCGAGATTGCGGGGCAGGAGGCCCATGGTGGCAAGCGCCGTCAGCGACTTGCCCGAGCCGGATTCGCCGACGATGCAGAGGATTTCGCCCTTGCTGACCGAAAGCGACAGATCCTCGACTGCGAAGGCACGATCGGCGCCCCGCGGCAGCGGCACGCTCAGATGTTCGATGGACAGCCGTTCGTTGCTCATGATGCCGCCTTCTCCTCTTGCGGTGAAAAGGCCTTCACGGAGCGCATGTCGCAGCGGCGCAGGTGTTCCACGAACCGGGCGCAGAAGCCGACCAGATGTTCGACCATCTTCTGGCCCTTTTCGGCGCTGGCGAGCAACGGGTCGCCGCCGAGCATGCCGTCGGCATTCACCTCATGGCAGTTCAGCGGCACATGCACCGGCATTCCTTCGAACTGGACATTGTTGACGCCGCCGGTCGGCAGGCCGAAGGCCTTTTCACGCACCGAGGGACGGGCAAGATCCATGCGCATCAGTTCGGGGAAGAGATGCATGTAGATCGAGGTCAGTGGATCGCCGCCATGGCCGCGGGCCGCCGCGACCGAAGGACCATGCAGCTCCTTCCAGAGCGCATCGGGGATCGCCTGCCAGAGATTGATGAAGGCGACCGACACGCCGCGTTCGGCACGGATGCGGCGGAGTGTCTGGTCGAAGAGCGGCGCATTGCTGGTATGGCCGTTGAGGATCAGGATATGCTCGATGCCGTGATCCAGAAACGCGGTCACGGTATCCTCGACCACGGCCGAGAAGGTCGAGGGCCGCAACTGGATGCCGCCCGGAATGGTCTTGAAGAAATCGGCATAACCGAAGGGAATGATCGGTGCGACGATCGCGCCGGAGGCTTCCGCCACTTGTCCGGCCACCGCTTCGGTCAGCATGAAATCGCCCATCGGGGCGTGGGGGCCTTGTTCCTCCTGGCTGCCGAAGGGCAGCAGGATGACGGGCTTTTCGGAAAGACGTTCGCGGAATTCCGCGAACGTCATGTCCTTGAGCGCATGCTTGCGTTTGCTATCCATCATACGAACTTGAAGTAATCGCCGTAGATACGCATCTCGCCGTTCGGCTTGAACTTGAACTGGATGCCGGCGCGGTGGGCGCAGTTGTAGACGCTCTTCCACATGTAGTAGCCGGGCGTCACCTTCTGCCATGCGTCCGAAAGTTCCAGGTAGGCCTTTTTGCGGTCCTCGAACTCGATCGCCTCGTCGAATTTCTTGCCTGCCGCCAGATATTCCGGGGTCGGGTCCCAGGTCTTCCAGGTGGCAGTGGAGCGGGATGCGGTCGGACCCCAGTCGAGCCACAGCGGCTGGTAGGGATCGCCGGGGATGAAGTCCGAGCTCATCGACATGTTCATCAGGTGGTAGGGGCGGCGATAGACGAGTTCGAAATTGTCGAGGATCTGCGCCTCGACATTGATGCCGACCTCGCGCCATTGCTCGACCATGATTTCGGCGGCCGCCTCGTAGTTCGGATAATACTGGCGGGTGATGTGCCAGAGGAGCTTCTCGCCCTTGTACTTGGTCTTGGCGACGAGCGCCTTGGCGGCCGCGACGTCGTAGGGAAGCTTCACCGGTGCTTTCGGATCGAAGAACTTGCCGTATTCCGTGAAGTTGAAGGGTACTGCCGGGTGTTCCGTGGTGCCGTTGAACAGGGCCTGGACAATCGCGTTCATGTCGATCGCCTGGACCATGGCGTAGCGCAGGTTCGCATCGACCAGCGGATTGTCTTCCGGATCCGGACGGGTGTTGAAGGCGAGGGCCGGATAGTTGTCGGCCAGAACGCGCTTGAGGGTGACGCCCTGGTATTTCTCGAGTGCCGCTTCCTGGTCGGTCGGGATGTTGACGATGAAGTCGAATTCCTTGGATACGAGACCGGCCATGCGGGCGGCGAATTCCGGGACGATCTTCCAGGAGATCTGCTTGACCGGCGGCGGGCCGTCCCAATAGTCGTCGAAGGCTTCGAGAACCATGATTTCGCCGGAGCGGAAGGTTGTCACCTTGTAGGGACCGGTGCCGATCGGCTTCTGGCCGAAGGCGTCGACGCCGACTTCCATGTAATATTTCTTCGGCACCACGAAGCCGATATAGCCGGTGAGCTTGCTCGGGATGTTCGGGTCCGGCCGCTCGGTCTCGATCTCGAACGTGTATTTGCCGGTCGCCTCGACGCGCTTGAAGCCGGCGGTAAAGGTCTTGCCGCGCGGTTCGAAGGGCTTTGCGCCCCAGAGGCGTTCCGGCGACAGGGTGAAGACCGCGTCTTCCGCCGTCATCTCGGTGCCGTCGTGGAACTTGACGCCCTCACGCAGCGTGAACTTCCAGACGTTGCCGTTCTGCTCCCATTTGGTGGCGAGCTTCGGCGCGAAGATCAGGCCGTTCTCGTCCTTGATGTAATCGCGGTCGACGAGGTTGTCGTAGAAGTTCGGGAAGATACGGCGCGACGTGGTCGAGATGCCGTTGATCGTCGCCATATTGGCCCAGAGATTGTCGACCGCGATAGTCAGCGACGGCCGGTCCGCGGCATTTGCCTTCGGGAGGCTGCCGACCATGGACAGCGCCCCCGCGCCGAGAATGAGACTTCCTACTTCACGTCTTGTAAACATCGTTCCACCTTCCCTTGTTCATGTATGTTCGAGCGGCATTTTTCAGGTTGTTCGGGCGCGCAGCATCGGATCGAGGCGGTCACGCAGCCAGTCGCCGACGATGCTCATCGAAAGAGTGACGAGAAAGATGACCAGGCCGGGCCAGACCGAGATCCACCAGGCGGTCGAGAGGTAGTCGCGGCCGTCGCCGAGGATCTGGCCGAGGCTGGTCTGCGGGGCCTGGATGCCGAGTCCTAAGAAGCTGAGCGAGGTTTCCAGAAGGATGATCTGCGGGAATGTCAGCGTCACCTGGACGATCAGCGCGCTCGCCACGTTCGGCAGCACGTGTTTGAGATAAAGCCGGCCATTGCCCGCGCCGAGCGCGACGATCGCCTTGGCATAGGGCTGGTTGATCGCCGACAGAACCACGCCGCGCGACAGGCGGGCATATTTCTCCCATCCGAACAGGCCCATCAGGATGATGAACAGCACCATGCTGTTGCCGAAAAAGGCGAGCAGCGTCAGCGTGATGAGGATGAAGGGCAGGGACGCCTGGAAATCGACCAGCATCATCAGCACTTCCTCGACCCAGCCGCGGAAATGCGCGGCGACGAAGCCGATCGCCGAACCGAAGACGGCGCCGATGATCGTGCCGGCGATCGCCACGGAAAGCGACATCTGCAGGCCGGCGATCACCCTTGCGACCATGTCGCGGCCGATGCGGTCGGTGCCGAGCGGGAAGCTCGGATTGCTGCCGGTCATGAACGCCGGGGGCTTCAGGCGGGCGAGCAGGTTCTGCTGCGACATGCCGTGTGAGGTAAAGACATTGCCGATGATGGCGACGACAACCGTGATGGCGAGGACCGCGATGGCGAAAACGAGAACAGGAGAAACGCGTTTCATCTGCCGGCCCTCAGTTCTGCACGCGGATGCGCGGGTCGAGCAGGCCGTAGAGCAGGTCGACCACGAGGTTTGCGAGGACCATCGTCACCGCCATGATCAGCACGAGCCCCTGCACGACCGCAAGGTCACGAGAGGAGACGGCCGTCACCAGCAGGCGGCCGACACCCGGCCAGGCGAACACGGTTTCCACGACGATGGCCCCGCCGATCAGTTCGCCGAGATTGAGGCCGATGATCGTCACCAAGGGAATGCTGGCATTCGGCAGGGCGTGGAAAATGATGCGTTTCCAGTAACCGACGCCCTTGGCGGCGGCGGCGCGGATATAGAGCTTGTCCAGCACTTCGAGCATCGCTGAACGGGTGAAACGCGCGAGCGTGCCGGCCGTGAAGGTCGCAAGCGTGATCGCGGGCATGATCAGGTGCCAGACGGTGCCCGTGCCGGAACTCGGCAGCCATTGCAGGCTCAAGGAAAACAGCAGGATCATCAGGATGCCGAGAAAGAAGTTCGGCAGCGCGAAACCGAAGACGGCGGTCGCCATGATCAGGTTGTCGAAAGTCGAGCCGCGCTTGATGGCGGCGACGATGCCGGCCGGCACGCCGATCAGGATCGCGCCGATATAGGAGAAGAGGCCGAGCATCAGGGTCCACGGCACCCGCTCGACGATGATGTCGAGGACCTCGCGGCCGTCGCGATAGGAAATGCCGAACTGGCCCGTCGCCATTTGGAAGACGTAGCGGAAATACTGGACCCAGAGCGGGTCGTCGAGACGCCAGAGCTGGCGGAACTGCTCCACCTCCTCGGGCGTGGCATCGGCGCCGACAAGTGCCACGACAGGGTCGCCCGAAGTCCTGAGCACCACAAATGCGAAAGTCACCACGAACCAAAGCGTCAGCACGGTTCGCAGAATTTTTAACACCCAGAAACGCGTCATCACGCTCCGTTTCGGGAGCCGAAGCTCCAGCTGTTCCAATTCTTATTGTCGTTTTTTGAAAACTAATCACGGGAATAAATTATTATCTATTACAAAATCAAAGCAGCATTGATATGTTCCAGATATGAAATACGGCATCGAATTTCGTCACCTCCACTATTTCGCCTGCGTCGCCGAGGAGCTGCATTTCAGCCGCGCCGCCGACAAGCTCGGCATGGCGCAGGCTCCGCTCAGCCAGCAGATCCGGCAGCTCGAGGACCGCCTCGGCACCAAGCTTTTCCGCCGCACCACGCGCCGCGTGAAGCTGACCCCGGCCGGCGAAATCTTCCTGCGTCACGCCCAGGAAATCCTAGGGGGCATCGACCGGGCGGTCACGCATACCCGTTCCATTTCCGGGGACGATAGCGGAACGATTTCCGTCAGCGGCGTGCACGTGGCGCTCTCGCATGTCCTGCCATTGGTCATTTCGGACTTTCGCAAACGCTATCCGGCGATGACCGTCGACGTGCAGGTGCTCGGCACCGCACAGCAGCTCGAACTGCTCCAGAACAACAAGGTGCAGGTGGCCTTCATCCGCCCGACGAATCCGGCCGGTTTCCTGAAGACGGAACATATCCTGGAGGAGGGTTTCGTCGCGGTCCTGCCGAAGGATCATCGGCTGGCGGGCAAGAGCGACCTGACGGTCAAGGATTTCGCCGGCGAGCCGATCATCACTTATGCGCCGACCGTCGGCGCCAGCTATTACCATGCGATCATGGATGCGCTGCGTCGCGCCGGCGTCTATCCGGTCATCGTGCAGGAAGTCTCCCATACCCTGGCGATAGCGACGCTGGTCGCGGCTGGCGTCGGGATCGCAATCGCGCCTTCCTGGCTGGCGCATAACCCGAGCCCATACCTGGTCTACCGGCCGCTGGAAGACATTCCTGCCGAAGTGGAACTGCTGGTCGCCTGGCAGGCCGAGGAGAAGTCGCGCATCGTGCTCGATTTCGTCGAAACGACGCGGCGGGTGATGGCCGACGCCGGTAACAGCCTTATTCGCAGCGAGCGTTTGGAACCTGCCTGATCCTGTCTCGCGCCATTTCGCCAGCGCGAAGTTTTCCGGAAATTCGCGTCAAGCGACGTATATGGCGGCCGGGTTTTCTGGCATAGCGCTGCCCTGACCTGTTTTGAAACTGGAGAGGAGATTCAATGCTGACGATCAAGCGGTTGAGCCTTGAGGATGCGCGTGTGCTGATAGCCGGTGCCCGCGCCAAGGCGGAGGAGATCAAGGTGCCGATGTGCATCGCCATCACCGACGAATCCGGCCAGCTGATTGCGTTCGAACGCATGGATGGCGGCAAGATCACCAGCACGATCATCGCCCAGGACAAGGCCTATACCGCAGCCGGCGCCAAGCGCACCACGGAAAGCTACGGCACCGCCAGCCAGCCCGGCAGCCCGGCCTATGGCATCAATTCGGCGATCGGCGGGCGTATCCTGGTGGTTGCCGGCGGCCTGCCGGTCATCGTCGACGGCGATGTCGTCGGCGGCATCGGCCTCAGCTCCGGCACGCCGGCGCAAGATACGGAATGCGCCCAGGCCGGCGTCGAATCCTTCCTGAAGTCGCTCTCCGCCTGACATCGGCGGCCATAGGCGGGATCGATATCGGGCTGCCTCATTCGGGGCGCCGGTGATTTTCCGCCGGTTATTCGGGCAACGGGTCTGGCGATCCTGGCTCGGCCAACTATAGTGGCCGGGCCGCGCCTTCCGCGGCATCATCCCCCGCCGAAGAACGCCCAAGGTAATTCCCATGACGCTTGCCATTTCCGCCAAAGACATCGACGACAAGGCTCTTATCGAGGAGCTGAAGCAATGGGTCGAGATCGAGACCCCGACGCTCGATGCGGCTGCGGTCAATTTCCTGGCGGATCGGGTCGAGGCGATCGGCAAGGCGGCGGGCCTTGAGACGGAACGGCTGCCGGGCACGCTCGGTTTCGGCGATATCCTGGCGGTCCGTTCGCCCCGTCCGGCCGGCAGCAACGAAAAGACGGTTCTGATCCTCGCGCATCTCGACACTGTGCATGCGGTCGGCGTGATCCACAACCAGCTTCCGCTGCGCCAGGAAGGCGACAAGCTTTATGGCCCGGGCATCTACGACATGAAATCCGGGGCGCTGATGGCGCTCGAGGCGATGAAGCTTGCCGTCGGGCATGGAGCGAAGATGCCGATCGACCTGATCTTCGTGCCCGACGAGGAGATGGGCAGTCTCTCGTCACGCGCCTTCATGGAAGAGGCGGCCAAGAACGCCGGTTATACGCTGGTGGTCGAGCCCGCCCGCGATGGGGGCAAGGTCGTGATCGCCCGAAAAGGGGTCGCTATGTACGACGTCACCGTGCGGGGACGGGCAGCGCATGCGGGCGCGCGGCCGCAGGATGGACGTAGCGCCATTCGTGCTGCCGCAAGGTTGGTCCTGGAGCTTGAGGCACTCAACGATACGGAGCGCGGCGTGACCGTGACGGTCGGCACGATCCAGGGCGGCACGGGCCGCAACACGGTGCCGGCGGAATGCCGCCTTCAGGTTGACGTTCGTGTGCCGGACGATGCGATCGCCAAAGAAATCACCGGCAGGATCGAGGCGATGAAGCCTATCGATCCGGATATCAGCTTCGAAATCGACGGCCGGATGAACCGCCCGCCCTTCGCGCAGTCGGAAGAGGGCAAGCGCCTGTTCGACGTGGCGGCGGAGATCGCGGAAGGCCTCGGCATCACGCTCGAAGGAATGGCGACGGGCGGCGGCTCGGACGGCAATTTCACCGCGGCGCTGGGCGTGCCGACGCTTGACGGCCTGGGTGCCGATGGTGCCGGGCCGCATACGTTCAACGAACATATCTTCGTCAGCAGCGTTGCGCCGCGCACCGCGCTGCTCGCCAACCTGATGATTTCGCTGGAAGCGAAATAAGCCGCCTCAGGCCGGCAAGGTTACTTCGAACGAGTTGGCAATGCGGCTTTTGCCGACCTCGATGACGTGACGCATGGCGGCGATCGCCCTGTCAGGATCGCGCGAGGCGACCGCGTGGGCGATCCGCAGATGATTGGTGGCGACCTCGTCGATCTTTTCCGGCGAGGCGGCGGGCGAGGAGAGCTGGAAGGAGATGGCGAGCGCCGCCTCGATCAGCGCGCTCGCCGAGCGCATGAACGGATTGCCGGACATGCGGGCGATGGCAAGGTGGAATTCTAGGTCCACCTTGGCGATGGTTTCCGGCGTATGGGAGAGATTGTCGAATTTCGCGGCAATCGCGTAGAGCGCGACAATGTCGTCGCTGGAGGCGCGCAGCGAGGCTGCGGCGGCCGCTGCCGGCTCCAGCGCCATGCGCATCTCGGCGAGGTGTTCGATGAATTCGAAATCAAGCCCGGATTCGAATCGCCAGCCGAGAACATCCGAATCGAAGAAGTTCCAGCTCGCCTTGTCGAGCACGCGGGTGCCGACCTTGGCCTTGGCCTCGACCAGCCTCTTGGCGGCGAGCGTCTTCATGGATTCGCGCAAAACGGTGCGCGAAACCCCGAAGCGGGCGGAAAGCTCGGCATCGCCGGGCAGAAGCGAACCTTCCGGGATCTTGCCGGAAACGATCCCCCGGCCGAGCTCCGCCACCACATGCGCGTGGTTGCTGCGGCGCTTTCGCCCACTGATCGTTGTTTCCAGAAGTCCCAACTCAGATCTCCTTCAGCCGTCCCTCGGCAAGTCGCCGGTTTGAATACCAGATGATTCCGCGCTGCAATACAATGAAGACGAACAGCAGGATGCCGATGACGATTTTCGTCCACCAGGACGACAGCGTGCCGTCGAAGACGATGTAGGTCTGGATCAGCCCCTGGATCAGGATCCCGATGAAGGTCCCGGCCACCAGCCCGACACCGCCGGTGAGCAGCGTGCCGCCGATGACAACGGCCGCGATCGCATCGAGCTCGACGCCGACCGTCGCCAGCGAATAGCCGGAGGAGGTATAGAGCGTATAGGCGATGCCGGCGAGGCCGGAGAGGAAGCCGGAGAGCGCGTAGATGCCGACCGTCGTGGAGCCCACCGGAACGCCCATCAGCTCTGCCGACTGCTGGCTGCCGCCGATCGCATAGACATTGGCGCCGAAGCGTGTGCGGGCGGCGATGAAGGCTCCGACGATGAAGACCAGCAGCATGAGCATGGCAAGCGCCGTCAGCCTGCCGCCGCCCGGGAAGCGGAAATAGAAGCCTTGGATCGCGTCGATCATCTCGTGCGAGATCGGCACGGATTCGGTCGAGATCAGATAGGCGGCGCCTCGGGCCAGGAACATGCCGGCGAGCGTGACGACGAAGGGCGGTATGCCGAGATAACGGATCATCGCACCCATCAGGCTGCCGAACAGGGTCGAAATGACCAGCACGGCCGCGAAGGCGACGAGCGGATGGACGCCGAGCGAGCCGACGAGGACCGCGACGAAGACGCTGGTGAAGGCGATCACCGAGCCGATCGACAGATCGATGCCGCCCGACAGGATGACGAAGGTCATGCCGACCGCGGCGATGCCGAGAAAGGCGTTGTCGGTCAGGAGATTGCCGATCACCCGGGTCGACAGCATGTTCGGGAACTGCAGCACGCAAAGCGCATAGGCGATGACGAAGATGCCGAGCGTGGTGACGAAGGGCAGGTTGCGGGTATGGATCATCGGACCGTGCCCTCCGCCTTACGGGATGTGTCGCGCGATACGGGGTCTGCCTTGTGCCGCGGAGCCTTGACGAAGCCGAGCAGCGCCATGATCGCCGGCGACTGCAGGGTCAGAACGATCATGATGATGCCGGCCTTGATGATCAGGTTGAATTCCGGAGGGAAGCCGGACACCAGGATGCCGGTATTGATCGACTGGATGATCAGCGCGCCGATCAGCGATGCGGTGATCGAGAAACGCCCGCCATTCAGCGAGGTGCCGCCGATGACGACGGCGAGGATGGCGTCGAGCTCAAGCCACAGGCCTGCATTGTTGGCATCGGCGCCGCGGATATCTGCGGTGACGATCAGCCCGGCGATCGCCGCGCAGATGCCGGAGATCGCATAGACGAAGAACAGCAGGAAGCGGGCGCGCACGCCGGCAAGCGTCGCGGCGCGGCGGTTGATGCCGGTCGCCTCGATCAGGAAACCGAGCGCCGAGCGGCGCACCAGCACGCCGATGATCAGCGCGGCGCAGACCCAGATGAGGATGGGGATCGGGATGCCGGCCAGGGAGCCGGATCCGAGTGCCGCGAAGCTGTCATTGTTGAAGGTGAGGATGACGCCCTCTGTGATCAGCTGGGCGATGCCGCGGCCAGCCACCATCAGGATCAGGGTGGCGATGATCGGCTGGATGTCGAGGAGGGCGACCAGCACGCCGTTCCAGAGCCCGCAGACGAGGCCGACGCCGAGTGAGATCACGATCACGACAGGCAGCGGGTAGTCCTTGCTGATCAGCGTTGCGGCAACGGCACCGCAGATGGCAATCACCGCGCCGATCGAGAGGTCGATGCCGCGGGTGGCAATCACCAGCGTCATGCCGATCGTCAGCAATGCGACCGGGGCGGCGCGCACGAGGATGTCGATCAGGCTGCCGTAGAGGCGGCCGTTCTGGAATGAGACGTTGAGGAAGCCCGGGGCGACCGCGGTGATTAGGGCGATGATGACCGCAAGCGCGATGATCTGGGGGGCCAGCCGTTTCAGCCGGCGGGTGAGGCGGTTCATCACGCGGCCTCCGTGCGGGTGGCGATGGCCTGCATGATATTGTCGGCGGTCACCTGATCGCCCTTGAGTTCGGCGATATGCTTGCGGTCGGACAGCACGATGACGCGGTGGGCGATGGCGGTCAGCTCCTCCAGTTCGGAGGAAATGACGACCAGCGACATGCCGTCGGCGCAGAGTTTTTCGATCATTTTGAGGATTTCCGCATGCGCGCCGATATCGATGCCGCGGGTCGGTTCGTCCAATATCAGCAGGCGGGGTTCGGTCGCCAGCCAGCGGGCGAGGATCGCCTTCTGCTGGTTGCCGCCGGAGAGGAATTTCATCTGCCTGTCGGCATCGGCCGGGCGGATATCCAGCGACTTGATGAAGTTTTCGGCGAGCGCTGCCTTTTCCCGCGACGAGATCGGTTTTGCCCAGCCCTGGCGGGCCTGGACCGCAAGCGCGATATTATCGGCGACGGAAAAGTCGCCGATAATGCCGTCCGTCTTGCGTTCTTCCGGGCAGAAACCGAAGCCGCTGGCGATCGCCGCCTCCGGGGAGGAGAGGGCGACCTCTCGATTGTCGACGGTCGCGGTGCCGCTGTCGGCGCGGTCGATGCCGAACAGCAGGAAGGCCGTCTCGGTGCGGCCGGAGCCAAGCAGGCCCGCGACGCCGACGACCTCGCCGGGGCGGATATCCAGATCGAACGGCGCGACGCTGCCGCGCTTGCCGTAGCCCGAAAAGCGGATCGGCGCCTCGGCGGCGGAGATGACGGTCTCTTCCTGCGCCTGATGTTCGCGGGTGATGTGCTGCAGCTCACGGCCGAGCATCATCGAGATCAGCTCGAGCCGCGGCAGTTCCGCAAGCTTGCGGGTGCCGACGAGGCGACCATTGCGCAGAACCGTGACGCGGTCGGCGACCGCATAAACCTGATTGAGAAAATGGGTGATGATGATGATGCCGAGGCCTTCCTCGCGCAGGCGCCGCAACACCGCAAACAGCATCTCCACCTCGTGGGCGTCGAGGCTGGCGGTCGGTTCGTCGAGCACAAGAACCTTGCCGGAAAGATCGACGGCGCGCGCGATGGCGACGATCTGGCGGACGGCGACGGAATAGGACGAGAGCAGGGCGTCGACATCGATGTCGAGGCCGTAGCGTTCGAGCAGCGTTTTCGAGCGTCGGCGCATTTCGCCGCGGTCGATCAGGCCGAACCGGCGTGGCTGGCGGCCGAGGAAGAGGTTTTCCGCGACTGTCAGGTTTTCGAGGAGATTGACCTCCTGGTAGACGGTGCCGATGCCGAGCCCTTGAGCCTCCGCGACGCTGGAGGGAGTGACCTCCGCGCCTTCGAGGCGCATGGTGCCGTGATCGCGGCTGTAGACCCCGGTCAGGATCTTGATCAGCGTCGATTTTCCGGCGCCGTTTTCGCCGAGCAATGCATGGATTTCGCCGCGTTCGAGCGTGAGGTCTACTCCGTCGAGCGCCGTGATGCCGAGGAAGGCCTTGCCGATGCCCCGGGCTTCCAGAAGTGAATTCTTGTCAGACATGCCTAAAGTCCCGCATCTATCGAAGAACCGGAGCGGCGAAGGTGCACCGCTCCGGTTGCTGGAGGCGCCCGGCCCTGAAGAGAAAGGAGGCGGAGCCGGGCGGCGGGAGATCAGTAACCGAGGCCCTTCTTGGCTTCGTAGACCTTCATCGGGTCATCCTTGGCTGTATAGAGCTTGGATTCGGTCTGGATCCACTTCGGCGGGGCCTTCTTGTCCTTCAGGTAGGCGTTGAGGGCTTCGAAGGCAGGGCCGGCCATGTTCGGCGTCAACTCAACCGTCGCATTGGCTTCGCCCTTGGCCATGGCCTGGAAGATATCCGGCACGGCGTCGATCGAGACGATCTTGATGTCGGTGCCGGGCTTCAGGCCGGCTTCCTTGATCGCCTGGATGGCGCCGACCGCCATGTCGTCGTTATGGGCGTAGACAGCGCAGATATCCTTGCCGCCGCCTTCAGCCTTGATGAAGCTTTCCATGACTTCCTTGCCCTTGGTGCGGGTGAAGTCACCGGTCTGCGAGCGGGCGATCTTGATGTTGGAGTGTCCGGCGATCGCCTGTTCAAAGCCCTTCTTGCGGTTGATGGCAGGCGAGGAGCCCGTGGTGCCCTGAAGTTCCATGACCTTGCAGTTCTTGGAGCCGATTTCCTTGACCAGCCAGTCGCCGGCAACCTTGCCTTCGAACACCTGGTCGGAGGTGACGGCCGTCAGGTAGAGGTCCTTCGGCGATTCGATGTCGCGGTCGAGCAGGATGACCGGGATCTTTTCTTCCTTGGCTTCCTTGAGAACCGCATCCCAGCCGGTGGCGACGACCGGTGCGATGAAGATCGCGTCGACCTTCTGGGCGATGAAGCCGCGGATCGCCT
Organism: Neorhizobium sp. 2083; assembly: GCF_031455615.1. Classification (NCBI taxonomy): domain Bacteria; kingdom Pseudomonadati; phylum Pseudomonadota; class Alphaproteobacteria; order Hyphomicrobiales; family Rhizobiaceae; genus Neorhizobium; species Neorhizobium sp. 2083. Next base: position 158,363 of record NZ_JAVDTC010000004.1, read on the forward strand.
TGATCTGGTTTTCCTGCTTCTGCTGTGCGTCGGCGAATTTCAGGGTGACGCCGCGCTTTTCGGCTTCCTGCTTGGTGACCGTGGTTTCGGCGGCACGCCAGCCGGATTCCGAACCGATCTGCGAGAAGCCGACGGTCAGGGATGCGGCTGAAACACCGGATGCCAGGGACAGGGTAAGGGCGGCTGCAGCTGCCGCGAGAGCTCTTTTCATCTTAAATCCTCCCAGAGATGAGAAAGCGAACTGACGGCTGAAAGGAATGGCATATAATATTACTTTTTCAAGCGCTAATTTCAAAGAAGTTGCGAGAAATGTGCCTCTCGCCCGTCTGCACGCCAAACAATCGATTGAATCCTTGTGATAAAGGTAGTTTTTTAGAAACCTGCGGATTGCCAAAAGAGTGTTTTCTTATCCTTGACAAGGCCGATGCCAATCCAATAGTCGTATTAATGACTGCATCGGACCAAACGGTTCTGATGGGGGGAGTGGCATGGCGACAGGAGACGCCGTGTCGGTATTGGAAGCATTTGGGTGACGAAATCGATGTTGCGGGTTCTTCAGGTCGTGGATGGCGCTGGTGCGTCGATTGTTGTGGCATGGGATGGCGAAGGTGCCGCCCGTGCGGTCAAGGGCGTTTCGTCCACCTATGATCTCGCCATGCAGGCCATTGCCGCCGGCCAGACCCTGGCTGAGCGGATCGATGCCGCCGGCCTCGGCGACAGCATCGACCTCGAAAAGGCCGCGGCCGAGGGGCGTCTTGCCCTGCCGATCGCGCACCCGGATCCGGCGCATTTCGTCGTCGCCGGCACGGGATTGACCCATCTCGGCTCGGCCGACGGTCGCGACAAGATGCACAAGGCGGCGCAGGCTGCCGAAAAGCCGACCGATTCCATGCGCATGTTCCTTATGGGTGTCGAAGGCGGCAAGCCGAAACCCGGCGAAGTCGGCGTGCAGCCGGAATGGTTCTATAAAGGCAATGGCTCGCAGCTTCGCGCCACCGGCAGCGATCTCGTTTCGCCTGCCTTCGCGCTCGATGGCGGCGAAGAGCCGGAACTGGCGGCGATCTATCTGATCGGACCGGACGGCACGCCGTTCCGCGTCGGCTTCTGTCTCGCCAACGAGTTTTCCGATCATGTGACCGAGAAGGGCAACTATCTCTGGCTCGCCCATTCGAAGCTGCGCCAGGCGGCACTCGGCGCCGAACTTATCGTCGGCGACCTGCCGCAGCATGTGGAAGGCACTTCGCGCGTGCGGCGTGGCGACAAGGTGATCTTCGAAAAGCCTTTCCTGTCCGGCGAAGCGAACATGTCGCACACCATCGCCAACCTAGAACATCATAATTTCAAGTACGACGTCTTCCGCCAGCCGGGCGATCTGCACGTGCATTTCTTCGGTACGGCGACGCTGTCGTTCTCTGATGACATAAAGACGGAAGCGGGCGACGTGTTCGAGATTTCAGCCGCTCCCTTCAAACTGCCGCTCGTCAACCGGCTCGCCGTCGCGGCGGCTGAGCCCGTGACGATCAAGAAGCTCTGAGAAATGTCCATGGCTCCCATTCGTGTCGCCATCGTCGGGCTTGGAAAGATCGCCAGAGACCAGCATCTCGGCGCGATCGAAGCGACCGACGGCATCGAACTCGTCGCTGTCGCCAGCCGCCACGCCAAGCTCGATCAGATCGCCTGTTTTCATGAGATCGGCGATCTGCTCGCCTCCGACGTCAAGTTCGATGCGGTCTCTCTCTGTACGCCGCCGGTGGGGCGCTTCGAGCAGGCGAAGGCCGCGCTCGATGCGGGCAAGCATGTGATGCTCGAAAAGCCGCCGGGTGCGACGCTTTCGGAAGTCTATGCACTGGAAAAGCTCGCCAAGGCGAAGGGCGTTTCGCTGTTTTCGACCTGGCATTCGCGGGCGGCGGCTGCCGTCGAGCCGGCGCGGGGGCTGCTCGCAAAGCGGAAGATCCGCAGCGTAGCGGTCGAGTGGAAGGAAGATGTCCGTCATTGGCATCCGGGCCAGGCCTGGATCTGGGAGCCGGGCGGGCTCGGCGTCTTCGACCCCGGCATCAATGCGCTGTCGATCGTCACCCGCATCATGCCCGAGAGTTTTCATCTGACCCGTTCGGAACTGACCTTCCCGGCCAACCGGGCGGCGCCGATTGCCGCGAGCCTTTCGTTCGAAACGGATGGCGGCATTCCTGTCTCAGCCGAGTTCGACTGGCGCCAGACCGGCCCGCAGACCTGGGATATCCGGGTCGAGACCGACGAGGGCCCGATCGTCCTGACCCATGGCGGCAGCCGCCTTTTCGTCGATGGCGAAAGCGTGATCGTCGAGGAAGACCGGGAATACCGCAATCTCTATCGTGATTTCGTGACGCTTGTGACCGAGGGTCGCAGCGATACCGATTTCTCGCCGCTGGTGCATGTCGCCGATGCCTTTATGCTGGGCCGGCGCATTCAAACAGATGAATTTGAGGACTGATGATGACCAATTCCGAAAACGTAACCTCGAACGAGATCGCCGAAACCGACAATCGTCGCCAGGAGGTCCGAAAGCTTCGTTCGCGTGCATGGTTCGACAATCCTTCGAACGTCGACATGACGGCGCTTTATCTCGAGCGTTACATGAATTTCGGTCTCAGCCAGGCTGAACTGCAGTCCGACCGACCGATCATCGGCATCGCCCAGACGGGTTCGGACCTTTCGCCGTGCAACCGTCATCATCTCGAACTGGCGCATCGCCTGCGCGAGGGCATCCGCGAGGCGGGCGGCATTGCGATCGAATTCCCGGTTCACCCCATTCAGGAGACGGGCAAGCGCCCGACTGCCGGCCTCGACCGTAACCTCGCCTATCTCGGCCTCGTCGAAGTGCTTTACGGCTACCCGCTCGACGGCGTCGTGCTGACGATCGGCTGCGACAAGACCACGCCGGCCTGTCTCATGGCCGCAGCCACCGTCAACATCCCGTCGATCGCTCTCTCGGTCGGCCCGATGCTGAATGGCTGGTTCCGCGGCGAGCGCACCGGTTCCGGCACGATCGTCTGGAAGGCCCGCGAACTGCTCGCAAAGGGCGAGATCGACTATGCGGGCTTCGTGAAGCTCGTCGCCTCTTCCGCGCCCTCCACCGGCTATTGCAACACGATGGGCACGGCGACGACCATGAACTCGCTCGCCGAAGCGCTCGGCATGCAGCTTCCCGGTTCGGCAGCCATCCCGGCTCCCTATCGCGACCGGCAGGAGGTCTCCTATTTGACCGGCCTTCGCATCGTCGAGATGGTCAGGGAAGACCTGAAGCCCTCCGACATCCTGACCAAGGAAGCTTTCGTCAACGCCATCCGCGTCAATTCGGCGATCGGCGGCTCGACCAATGCGCCGATCCATCTGAACGCGCTCGCCCGGCATATCGGCGTCGAACTGACGGTCGACGACTGGCAGGCTTACGGCGAGGAAGTGCCGCTGCTCGTCAACCTGCAGCCGGCCGGCGAATATCTCGGTGAGGACTATTATCATGCCGGCGGTGTTCCGGCCGTCGTCAACCAGCTGATGACCCAGGGCCTCATCCATGAGGACGCCATGACGGTCAACGGCAAGACGATCGGCGAAAATTGCGGCGGCGCGATCATCGAGGACGAAAAGGTCATCCGCCGTTATGACGAGCCTCTGAAGCCGGCTGCCGGTTTCCGCGTATTGCGCGGCAATCTGTTCTCGTCGGCGATCATGAAGACCAGCGTCATCTCGCCGGAATTCCGCCAGCGTTATCTTTCCAATCCGAACGATCCGGAGGCCTTCGAGGGCAGGGCGGTCGTGTTCGACGGGCCGGAGGATTATCATCACCGGATCGACGATCCGTCGCTCGAGATCGACGCGCATACGATCCTGTTCATGCGCGGCGCCGGCCCGATCGGTTATCCGGGGGCTGCCGAGGTCGTCAATATGCGCGCGCCGGACTATCTGCTGAAACAGGGCATCTCGTCGCTCGCCTGCATCGGCGACGGCCGCCAGTCGGGAACGTCCGGCAGCCCGTCGATCCTCAATGCCTCGCCGGAAGCGGCGGCCGGCGGTGGCCTGGCCATTCTGCGGACCGGCGACCGCGTGCGCATCGACGTCGGTCGCGGCACGGCGGACATCCTGATCTCCGACGAGGAGATGGCGGAGCGCCGCAAGGCCCTGGAGGCCGACGGCGGGTATCATTATCCGGAGCACCAGACGCCGTGGCAGGAAATCCAGCGCCACTATGTCGGCCAGCTGGAAACCGGCGCGGTGCTGGAGCCGGCCGTCAAATACCAGCGGATTGCCCAGACCAACGGCATTCCCCGCGACAACCACTGACCGGTTTTCGGTCCCCAGGGCGGCGGGAGGCCGCCCCAGACAAGATTGGCGGCTCGAAGGGAGCCGCTCCAAAGGAGGAGTAATCCATGCGAATGTTCAAATATCTCGCGACCGCAGCCATGCTGGCTGGTCTGGCCATCGCGGCTCCGGCCGGGGCCCAGGAAAAGGGCCTCGTCGGCGTCGCCATGCCGACCAAGTCTTCGGCGCGCTGGATCGCCGATGGCGACAACATGGTCAAGGTTCTGAAGGAACGCGGCTACAAGACCGATCTTCAGTACGCCGAAGACGATATCCCGAACCAGCTCGCGCAGATCGAAAACATGATCACCAAGGGCGCCAAGGTTCTGGTCATCGCCTCGATCGACGGCACGACGCTTTCCGACGTGCTGAAGCAGGCGCACGACCAGGGCATCAAGGTTATCGCCTATGACCGCCTGATCCGCGACACGCCTAACGTCGACTACTACGCCACCTTCGACAACTTCCAGGTCGGCGTGCAGCAGGCGACCTCGCTGGTGAAGGGCCTCAAGGCCGACACCGAAAAGGGCCCGTTCAACATCGAGCTCTTCGGCGGTTCGCCGGACGACAACAACGCCTTCTTCTTCTACAACGGTGCGATGAGCGTTCTGCAGCCGCTGATCGACAAGAAGGTTCTGGTTGTCGGCAGCGGTCAGGTCGGCATGGACAAGGTCGCGACGCTCCGCTGGGATCCGGCAACGGCCCAGGCCCGCATGGACGCGATCCTGTCCTCCACCTATTCCGGCAAGAAGCTGAACGGCGTGCTTTCGCCCTATGACGGTCTCTCGATCGGCATCCTCTCCTCCGTGAAGGGCGTTGGCTACGGCTCCGGCGACATGCCGATGCCGATCGTCACCGGCCAGGACGCAGAAGTCCCGTCCGTCAAGTCGATCATCGCCGGAGAGCAGTATTCGACGATCTTCAAGGACACCCGTGACCTCGCCAAGGTGACCGTCGACATGGTCGATGCTGCGATGAGCGGCAAGGAACCAACCGTCAACGACACCAAGACCTACGACAACGGCAAGAAGGTCGTTCCGTCCTACCTCCTGAAGCCGGTCGTGGTCGACAAGTCCAACTGGAAGCAGGTTCTGGTCGACGGCGGTTACTACAAGGAATCGCAGGTTAAGTAAGCCTTTTAATCCGCGCGGTGGTATTCTGCCGCGCGGACCCTTTTTTGTTTCGGAGTGATCATGCTCGATCCCGTTCCGCTTGTCGAAAAGCCACCCATTCTCGAGATGCGGGGGATTTCGAAAAGCTTTGGCGCCGTGAAGGCGCTTTCTGATGTCAGCTTCGCCGTTCAGGAAGGCGAGATTCACGCGCTTGTCGGCGAAAACGGCGCTGGCAAATCGACGCTGATGAAGGTCCTTTCCGGCGTTTATCCGCACGGCTCCTACGAGGGGTCGATCCTGTTTGCGGGTGAAGAACGCCATTTTCGCGACATCAACGATTCCGAAAAGCTCGGCATCATCATCATTCACCAGGAACTGGCGCTCATTCCGCTGATGTCGATCGCGGAAAACATCTTCCTGACCAATCCGCCGGCACATCGCGGGGTGATCGACCGGAGCGAGCGGCATAGGCGCACCCAGGCCTTGCTTGCAAAGGTGGGGCTGACCGAACAACCGGACACGCTGATCACCAATATCGGCGTCGGCAAGCAGCAGCTGGTCGAAATCGCCAAGGCGCTGTCAAAAGACGTGCGGCTGCTGATCCTCGACGAGCCGACGGCTTCGCTTAACGAGACGGACAGCGCCGCGCTTCTGGAACTCCTCAAGGAATTCCGCCGCCACGGCATTACCTCCATCATGATCAGCCACAAGCTGAACGAGATCACCGAAATCGCCGATCGCATTACTGTTTTGCGCGATGGCCGTACCGTCGGCACCATGGATTGCCACGCCGGCCCGGTCGACGAGGACGAGATCGTGCGCCGCATGGTCGATCGCGATCTCGATAGCCGCTATCCGAAGCGCGATCCGAAGATCGGCGACGTGATCTTCGAGGTCGAGAACTGGTCCGCCTACCATCCGATGCATTCCGACCGGCAGGTCGTCAAGAACGTCTCGCTCAAGGTGCGGGCCGGCGAGATCGTCGGTATTTCCGGATTGATGGGCGCCGGGCGCACCGAATTCGCCATGAGCCTGTTCGGCCGGTCCTGGGGACGCCACGTCACCGGCACCGCCAGGCTGCACGGCAAGGAACTCGACCTTTCCGATGTCCACAAGGCGATCAAGGCCGGCCTTGCCTATGTGACGGAAGACCGCAAACAGCTCGGCCTCATCCTGCCGGAAGATATCCGCAAGAACGTTTCGCTCGCCCATCTCGGCGGCGTTTCCTCTCGCGGTGTCATCGATGACATCGCCGAGATGAAGGTGGCGCAGGAATTCCGCAGCCGGATGCGCATCCGAAGCCACAACGTCTACCAGGAAACCGGCAAGCTTTCGGGCGGCAACCAGCAGAAAGTGGTATTGTCGAAATGGCTGTTCACCGGTCCTGACGTGCTCATTCTCGATGAGCCGACGCGCGGTATCGATGTCGGTGCGAAATACGAAATTTACACGATCATCAACGAACTCGCCGATGCCGGCAAGGCGGTGATCGTGATCTCGTCGGAAATGCCCGAGCTGATCGGCATTTGCGACCGTATCGTGGTCATGCACGAAGGTGCGTTTGTCGGCGAAGTGGCCGGCGAGGAAGCCACGCAGGAAAATATCATGCGCGCCATCATGCGGCGCAAAGGGAGAGAATAATGAGTACTCCGCAGGAAACGATATCGGCGCCTCAGAGCGTGGGCGGTTTTCTGAAGGACAATCTGCGCGATTTCGGCATGCTGATCTCGCTGGTCGTGATCGTCATCTTCTTCCAGATCGCCACCGACGGCGTTCTCCTGAAGCCGCTCAACGTCACCAACATCGTGCTGCAGAACTCCTATATCGTCATCATGGCGCTCGGCATGCTGATGGTGATCGTCACCGGCCATATCGACCTGTCGGTTGGGTCGGTTGCGGGCTTCATCGGCGGTTTTGCCGGGTTGCTGATGGTCCAGTGGGGTATCAATTTCGCTGTCGTCATCCTTATCAGCCTTGCCGTCGGCGGCCTGATCGGGGCGATTCAGGGCTATTTCGTCGCCTATTTCAAGATACCGTCCTTCATCGTCACGCTGGCGGGCATGCTGGTCTTCCGCGGTCTGATGATCGCCATCCTCGGCAGCCAGGCGATCGGGCCTTTCCCGACGATCTTCCAGAAGCTTTCGTCGGGTTATGTCGTCGAGCTGATCTCGTCAGCCGGCGGCCTCTACATCACCTCGTTCCTGCTCGGGCTGGTGCTGGCGGTCATCCTCATCGTGCAGAATTTCGCAAGCCGCAAGCGGCGCGTTTCGCATGGCGTCGAGACCGAGCCGTTCGGCTTCTTCGTTGCCAAGAACCTGCTGATCCTCGCCGGCGTCGGCTACATCGCCTTCCTGATCTCGTCGCATCGCGGCATGCCGAACGTGCTGATCATCATGGCGGTGCTGATCGCCGCCTATAGCTTCCTGACCACCCGCACGATCATCGGCAGGCAGATCTATGCGGTCGGCGGCAACGCCCGCGCAGCCGAGCTTTCCGGCATCAAGACGACCCGGCTGGTGTTCTTCACCTTCGTCAACATGGGAGTGCTTGCCGCTCTCGGCGGGCTTGTCGTCGCGGCACGTCTCAACAGCGCCACGCCGAAGGCCGGCACCGGGTTCGAGCTCGACGTCATCGCGGCCTGCTTCATCGGCGGCGCCTCCGCCTATGGCGGCGTCGGCAAGGTGACGGGCGCGGTCATCGGGGCGTTCCTGATGGGCGTGATGAACAACGGCATGTCGATCCTCGGCATCGGCATCGATTACCAGCAGGTCATCAAGGGCCTGGTCCTGCTCGGCGCCGTCTGCGTCGACGTCTACAACCAGCGGCGCTGAGGCGCCGTTTTCCCTTCAGGATTGCCCAAGAAACTCGAAAGCCCGGATGCGTCAGACGCCTCCGGGCTTTTTTGTTTCTGGCTGGTGACTGCGTCGCCTTCAGGGCGAAGGAGCGGGCGGGTCGAAAACCGGCCTCACGTCGCAGATTCGGTCACGGCCTCTTCGATGACATCTTCCGGGATGTCGTCGAAGGACGAGTAGTTGAGGTTGTAGAGCTTCGAATAGAGCTTTTCATTCCTCATCAGCTCGCGGTGATTGCCGCTTTCGATCAGCTCGCCGTTCTGAAGCACGATGATGCGGTCGGCCTCGCGGATGGTGGCGAGGCGATGGGCGATGACGAGGCCGGTGCGGCCTTCGAGCAGCTTTACCAGCGCCTTCTGGATCAGCATTTCGGTATAGCTGTCGATATTGGCGGTCGCCTCGTCGAGCACCAGGATTTTCGCGTCGGCCACCAGCGCCCGGGCAAAGCTCAGGAGCTGGCGCTGGCCGAGCGAGAGATTGCCGCCGCGTTGGCCGAGAATGCTCTCGTAACCGTCCGGCATGCGCATGATGAAATCATGGGCGCCGACCGCCTTGGCGGCCTCGACCACCTGTTCGCGGGTCGCATCCGTCTTGTGGTAGCGGATGTTCTCGAACACCGTGCCGGTGAACAGGAACGGCTCCTGCAGCACCATGGCGATCTGCCGGCCGAGCGATTCCTGCGTCAGGTCGCGCACGTCGTGACCGCCGACCAGGACCTGGCCCTGCTGCGCGTCGTAGAAGCGGTGGATCAGCGACATGCAGCTCGACTTGCCGGAGCCCGTCGGGCCGACCAGCGCCACCGTTTCTCCCGGGTTCACCTTGAAGCTCACATGCTTCAGGACCGGGTGCTTGGGATTGTAGCCGAAGACCACGTCCTTGAACTCGACCGAGCCATCCATCTCCGCCGACAGGATTTTCGCATTCGGCGCATCCTTGATGTCGACCGGCACGTCCAGCACTTCGGTCAGGCGCTGGCCCGACGCCATGGCGCGCTGCATCACCGAATATTGCAGCGTTAACGACCGGATCGGGTCGAAGAAGCGCTGGATGTAGAACAGGAAAGCGACCATGACGCCGACGTCGAGCGCCTGGTTGAGCACGCGGGCGCCGCCGACCACGACCACCAGCGCCATCGCAAGGCCGGTGAGCGAATCGACGATCGGCACCATGACCTGGGCGTATTTGGCCGCGTTCAGATGGGTGTTGAGATTGGCGCGGGCCTTGTCGTCATAGAGCATGAAGTTGACGCTCTGGCGGTCCATGCTCTGGACGGCGCGCACGCCGTGGATGGCTTCGGCAAGCGCACCGTTGGCGATCGAATTGGTCTCATGCGCGGCCATGAAGGATTTTCGCGCGCGCGGCAGCCAGAAGAGGCGCACGACGAAGAGGACGGGGAGCGCGCAGAGCGTCAGCAGGCCGAGCTTGAAGTCGAGCGTCAGCATGACGAAAACGATGCCGAACAAAAGCGTGATATCGCCGACCGACAGAACCGAGGTTTCCAGGAATTCCTGCATGGAATTGACGTCGCCCTGCAGGCGCGACATCAGCCGCCCGACCTCCGTCTTGTCCATCCAGGAGAGCGAGACGCGCTGCAGATGGGTGAACATCGCCTTGCGGATATCGAAGAGCACGTCCTCGGCGACGCCGCCGACTAGGGTTTCCTGGGCATAGCTGGCGGCGAAATTGATGAGGATTGCGACCAGGAAGGCGGCCATCGACCACATCAGCACGGATTGGTTGTCGCTGCCGGGCTGCATGCCGTGGTCGATCGCATAACGGATGATCAGCGGAATGAGGAGCTGCATCGCCGTGAAACAGAGCACGGCCAGCACCGCCCAATAGATCTTGGTGCGATAGGGACGCACGAAGGCCCAGATGCGCTTGACGATATTCTTGTCGAAGACCTTGCCGAAGATTTCCTCTTCGATGCGATGCGACCCGACCACCGCGCGGGGCGGGCGCCTGCCGTCTTCGCGAACGTCGGAGCGTTCGGTTTCCAGTTCCTCGGCCATAAATCCTCCCTCAGGCGCTGAGCGCGTCGTCGCCCGGACGTACCTGCAGATCGTAAAGCGCCTTGTAGCGGCCGCCCAGCGCAAGCAGCTCGTCATGCGTTCCACTTTCGACGATGCGGCCCTCTTCCATGAACAGGATGCGGTCCGCATGCATCAGCGAGCTCAGCCGGTGGGCGACGATGATCGTCACCCGGTCGGCAGCGTATCTGCGCATGGCACTGCGGATGCGCTGCTCGGTGCCGGCGTCGATCGCTGCCGTCGAATCGTCGAACACCATCACGGCGGGGCGCAGCATCAGCGCGCGGGCGATCGACAGCCGCTGCCGCTGGCCGCCGGAGAGCGATACGCCGCGTTCGCCGACGATGGTGCCGTAACCGGTCGGCAGGCCGAGCACGTAGTTATGGAGCTGGGCGCTCTCGCTGGCCCGCTCGATGCGGCCCTCTTTCGCCCAGGGGTCGCCATAGGCGATGTTGTTCTCGATGGTCGTCGTGAACAGGAAACTGTCCTGCTGGACCACGGCGACCGACCGGCGCAGCGATTGCAGCGTCGCGCGGCGGATATCCTGACCGTCGATGGTGATCCTGCCGCCCGTCACATCGTAGAAACGCGGGATGAGGTGGGCCATGGTGGACTTGCCGCTGCCGGGCGGGCCGACGATGCCGATCGTCTCGCCGCGCTTCGCCTCGAAGGATACACCGGTCAGGACCTGGTGTTTCTCGGCATTCGGATAAGCGAAATCGACATTCTCGAACCGCAGCGTGCCGTCCGTGACCTTCAGTTCCTTGGCGCCCTTCTCGTCCTTGATGGCGATATCGAGGTCGAGCAGTTCGAACAGGCGTGCGCCGCAGGTGGAGGCGCGAGCGAAGGCGTTGACCATCAGGCCAAGCTGGCGCACTGGCATCTGTAGGATGGTCATGAAGGTGAGGAAAGAGGTGAGCGTGCCGACGGTCATCTCGCCCGCCATCACCTTGTTTCCGCCGACCCAGAGAACGAGGCCCATGGCGGCGAAGAAGGAGAGCGTCATGGCGCTGGTATTGGCGACCCGGATGCCGACGCGCTGGTGGGCCAGCGTGACTGCGCTCTTCGATGCCGTCTCGAACTTGTCGAGCTCGTGGTCCTGGGCGGCGAAGGCGCGCACGACGCGGATACCGCCGAGGTTTTCCTCCATGACGCGGGTGAGAACCGAGAGCCGTTCCTGCAGGTCGAGCCAGGTGGCGCGCAGCCGAAGCTGAGTCACCGACGACCGCCAGCCGACGAAGGGCACGAAGCTCAAGGCCAGCAGGCCGAGCACCATGTCGGTCGAGAGCAGCAGATAGGCGCCGAAGCCGATCAGCACGGTCAGGAGGACCATGCGCACCAGTGCCGTCGAAAAATACATGCGCACGCCTTCGAGATCGAGAAGCCCGACCGTGATCAGGTCGCCCGAATGCATGCTGTCATGGAAGCTGAAGGAAAGCCGCTGGATCTTCTCGTAACAGGCGAGCCTGAGGCGATAGCCCATATGATGGCCGACGGCTTCGCTGTAATAGTTCTGGAACAGGGTGAAGATGCCGCGCAGGACGCTGGCGCCGAGCAAGAGCAGGGCGGTCGTCAGCAGCGCGTCCTGCGCCGCCTGGCCGGCATCGCCGCCGGTCAGCGCCACCTGGGTGTGATCGACCGCTTGCCCAAGCAGCCGCGGGATCATCAGCTGGAACGCGGAGGCGATCAGGGTCGCGCCGATCGCGAAGCTCGATTGCCACGGATGACGGAAGGCCATGACGGTGATGCGGGTCAGTATAGAGAAGCCCTTGCCCCAACCTGCCGCATTCACCAGCGCCAACGAAGCCGACGGCTTCGCGACGCGAACTGTTGCATCGCTGCTCACGGATCTATTCCAAAAATGAATCACAGGGCCGGATAAAATTATCCGGGAAGACGGCCAATATGAGATGAAGATTCGGACCGGGATCTAGCCTGCATACTGACGCTGATCAGTCAATCGAATTGGGCCGAAAACCGGAAGCCCGGTGGTGATTTTTTGATCTGTGTGGCGCCTGAATTTTGAGCATGGGAGCTTTCGGTATTCCAATGCCTGAGCGGTGCGGACAAGGGAGTGAAAAGCTCGCCGGCCGATCTTTTTGAAACACCATCGGGAGGTTTCCACGGGTTCTTTTCAGCCTCGCATATCGCTAGGTGAAGTCCGGGCTGATATCGTTGCGCCATGTTCAGTATAAAAAGGTTCGACATTCGCATGACAAGTGGCCTGCATCACATCACCGCCATCACCCGGAAGATCCAGGCGAATGTCGATTTCTACGCGGGTTTTCTCGGCCTCAGACTCGTCAAGCGGACCGCCGGTTTCGAGGATGCCCGCCAGCTTCACCTGTTCTACGGAGACGGGGCGGCGACGCCGGGCTCGCTGGTCACTTTCCTTGCCTGGGAAGACGGCTCGCTCGGGCGCGTCGGGCACGGCGCGCCGAGCGAGATCAGCTTTGCGATTGCGCCGGAGGCCATCGGTTTCTGGCTGACGCGGGCGCTGCAGTTCAACGTCAAGCTTGCCGGCCCCGCCCAGGAATTCGGCGAAACGGTGCTGCGGCTGACCGACCCGGACGGCATCATCGTCAAGCTCGTCGGCGTCGAGGAGACGACGCCCTGGGTCTGGTGGAGCGGTGGCGGTATCGCGGAGGCAGATGCCATCCGAAAGCTCCACGGTGCGACGATCCTTTCCGAAAAGCCGGAGCAGACGGCGCAATTCCTGACACGCCACATGGGGCTCAGGCCCGGGCCGAAGGAAGGCGGTATCCAGCGGCTGGTGTCGGATGCGCAGGATTTTATCGACGTCCGCGATGCGGGCGGTTTCTGGACCGCGGCGCCCGGCACCGGCACGATCGACCACATCGCCCTTCGCGCCGTTGACCGGCCCCAGGTCGAGGCCGTGCATGCGGGATTTCTGGCGGAAGACGCCGGCGAGATGAACATGCACGACCGCCACTATTTCTACTCGCTTTATGTCCGCGAACCGTCAGGCACGCTGATCGAGCTTGCGACAGACGGGCCCGGTTTCACGGCCGACGAGCCGCTTGAAACGCTCGGGTCAGAACTGTTCATTCCGGCGCATTTCAAGGAGGACCATGATGTCCTGCGGGTCATGCTGCCACAGTTCGGCCTTCCGGGCGAAGAGCGCATCACCTATCGCGACCTGCCTTTCGTGCACCGCATCCACATGCCGGAGAGCTGGGACGGGTCGACGCTGGTTCTGCTGCACGGCACCGGCGGCAACGAAACCACCATGTTGCCTTTCGGACGCAAGGCTGCGCCCAATTCGATGCTGATCGGGGTGCGCGGGCGCTCATTGGACGAGGGGCATCCACGGTATTTCCGCCGCTTCACGGAGACGACCTTCGACCAGAAGGAAATCGCGTCCGAAGCGGAGGCCTTCGTCGCCTTCGTGGAGGATCTCGCCCCCGCCTATGGCATCGATCCGGCGCGGACGGCCTTTGCCGGCTGGTCCAACGGCGGCAACATGATCGGCGCGGTGATGCAGCTTCATCCGGGCGTGATCCGCAAAGCGGTTCTGCTGCGGTCGATGAACTGCCTGGAAGCCCGGCCCGCCGTCGATCTTTCCGGCACCCGGGTCCTGTCGCTCAGCGCGACCGACGATTTTTACGGGGTGCTGGCTGAGGAAATCGAAGAACGGCTTCGCACCGCAGGCGCGGAACTCACCGCCAGAACGCTCGACACCAATCACGGCATCGGCGCCGAGGACGAGATGATCGCCCATGACTGGCTGATCGAAAGAGGTTTCTGATCAATCGCCGTAATGCAGCGCGATCGCATCGACGGCGGCAGATATGTCCGCTTTGAACCCCCGTCTTCGGAGCGCCATGCCATAGGCCGTCAGATTGCCGAGCACGATATCGAAGCGGGCACGCTGGCCGGTATGGTTCAGCCGGATCAGCCGCTCGGCGCCAGGCCCGACGCCGGCGGAAAGCTCGATGCCCTGAGGCGCGACGGAAAGCAGCGCGGCCGGATCGGCTCCGGCTGGAAGTCTGGCGGTCGTGACCAGGTTCGAGCCGTGCAGGGCGCCGATCCAGGGTTCGCCACCCATGGCAGCGAGCGCTGCACGGGTCGCGCGGGCGGCGCGGACATGCCGGGCGACGATCGCATCCACGCCTTCCGCCTCGACTCGATCGAGGGCTGATTCGAGCGCGAAAAATTCGAGTGGCGCGGTGGTGCCGGAGAGCGCGCCGCGACCGGTTTCAAGCCAGATCTTCTGGTCGAGAAGCGACAGGATCGAATCCCTTGGGCCGCCGTTTGCCGAAATCAGCCTCCAGGCCGCGGGGCTGACCGTGAGCGCCGAAAGCCCGGCCGGTCCGGCAAGTGCCTTCTGCGGTCCGATGATTGCGATGTCGATGCCGAGTTCATCGATGTTCAGTGCATGGCCGCCGACCGAAGCGACCGCGTCCACCACGGTGACGATGCCGCGCGACCGGGCCAGCGCGACGATCTCCTCCAGCGGATTGCGGATGCCGCTTGCCGATTCCGCGTGGACGAGCGCCAGGACCTCGATATCCGGATGTGCATCGAGCGCCGCCTCGACCGCTTCGAGCGCGATCGGGCGGGCTGGTTCCGCTGCGAGATCGATTACCTCGGCGCCGCCGCGCCGGAGCCAGGCGCCGAACCATCCGCCATAGATGCTGGTCACGATGTTGATTGCCTTCAGGCCGGGACGGGCGAGGCTGAGTGCCGCCGCCTCCAGCGCGACGACAGCCTCCGCCTGGATCAGCAGCACGTCGTTGCGGGTCTTCAGGATCTTGCCGATCCGGTCGGCGAGCGTGGCATAACGCGCGGTCGGGAAGGGCGGCACATCGTTCAGCGGGTTCCAGCGGTCAAACGTCACGGCATGGTCCTTCCGTCGGTTCGGTGACGAGGCGCGGTACGGCATGGATCAAGGCCATTGCCGCAGGCGATTGCGGGTTTTCGATCACCTGCCGCATCGGCCCGGTCTCGGTGAGCCGTCCGGCATCCATGACGGCAATCCGGTGCGAGACGGCGCGCAGGACGGCAAGATCGTGCGAGACGAACAGATAGCTGATGCCACGCTCTTCCTGCAGCTCGACCAGCAGTTCGAGTATCTTGCCGCGGATCGAGACGTCCAGAGCCGACACCGCCTCGTCGAGCACGATCAGCGACGGTTTTGTGGCGATGGCGCGGGCAATTGCGATGCGCTGCCGCTGGCCACCGGAAACCTCGCGGATCGACCGGTCCGCATAGCTGGCGGGCAGGCCGACGCGATCGAGGAGTGCCGCGATTTCCTTGGGACGCTCTGCCTTCGGCACGATGGCGTGGATGCGAAGCGGATCGTCGAGCACCGAAGCGACCGTGGCGCGCGGATTGAAAGCGCCGAGCACGTCCTGAAACACCATCTGCATCCTCGCCCGGCGGCGCCGCAGGTCGGCGCCGGAAAGGGCCAGCCAGTCCTCGTCCTCGAAACGGATCGAACCGGCATCGGCCGGCAACAGCCGCATCAGGATGCGGGCGAGGGTGGATTTTCCGCTTCCCGAGGCGCCGACAAGCCCAAGCGTCTCGCCCGGCTTGAGCGTCAGCGAAACGTCATCCACGGCCGCGACCCGGCGACCGCCCGATGAAAAACGCTTCGAGAGGTTTCTTATCGCGAGCAGGGTCACAATCCGGCCTCCCGGATGAGCGGAGGCGTCGTGAGATCGCGATGGCTGGCGATCAGCGTTTTCGTATATGCCTCCGTGGGCGACGCAAGGACAGCGCCGGTCGGGCCGGTTTCGACAAGCCTGCCATCCTTGAAGATCGCCACCCGGTCCGCAAAGCCCGAAGCGAGCGCGATGTCGTGGGTGATGAAGATGAGGGTCATGCCGGCTTCGCGGACCAGTTCGTCGAGCAGCGAAACGATCTGCGCCTGCACGACCATGTCGAGCGCGCTGGTCGCCTCGTCGGCGATCAGGATGCCGGGTTGTGCGGCAAGCGCCGCCGCGATGGCAACGCGCTGCCGCTGGCCGCCGGAAAGCTGATGCGGAAAGGCGTTCATCGCCTTGTCCGGCTGAGGAATATGCACGCGCTCCAGCATTTTTAACGCGTGCGCATGAGCCTCTTTCCACGAGAGGCCGAGATGCCGGCGAGCGCCCTCTGCCACCTGTTCGCCGACCGTGAGGACAGGGTTGAGGCTCGCGGATGGATCCTGGAAAACGAAACCGAGGTCGCGGCCGGGAGCGGGCGCTTGCCCGGAGGACCAGCGCATCTCGCCCGAAAGCTTGGTACCGGGCGGCAAAAGTCCGGCGATGCCGCGGGCCAGCGTGCTTTTTCCCGATCCGCTTTCGCCGATGATCGCCAGCCGCTCGCCGGTGACGATATCGAGCTCTATCCGGTCCAGCGCCGGCACCGCCTGGCCGCGATAGGTGACCGATAGGTCGCGGATCTCGCAAAGTCGGTTCACGGCTCCAGCCTCCGCCCGGCAAGCGCCTTGGTCAGGCCTTCGCTGAACAGGTAGACACCGACGACGGTCACGACCAGCGCTATGCCCGGAAAAATCGACAGCGACGGCGAGGAGCGCAGGATGTTGCGGCCCTCGGCGATCATCGATCCCCAGGTGACGACATTCGGATCGCCAAGGCCGAGGAAGGAAAGGGCTGCTTCGGTGAGGATCGCCGCCGCGACGATGATGGCCGATAGCGCCAGAACCGGCGGCAGGGCGTTGGGCAGGATTTCGCGCAACGCGATCTCGGCGGGGTGCATGCCGATCACCCTCGCCGAGGCGACGTAATCCCGCTCGCGGATCGAAAGCACCTGCGCCCGCGTCAGGCGCGCCGGATCGGCCCAGGCGCCGAGCGCGATCGCCAGCACCACGACCGGCACGGAAGCGCCGATGACGCTGACGAAGGCGAGCGCCAGAAGGAAGCTCGGGACAATCTGGAAGGCATCGACGACACGCATCAGCCCCTCGTCGACCAGCCCGCCGGCAAAACCGGCCGTCAGGCCGACGCAGAGGCCGATGGCGATTGCCGCAAGCGCCGCCGCAAGGCCGACGGCCAGCGATGTGCGGGTTCCATGCAGGATGCCGGCCAGCACGTCGCGGCCGAGCCGGTCGGTTCCGAGCGGGAAGGCGGGGTCGGCAAAGGGCGGCAGCAGCGCCCGGCCGGCGATGCGCAGCGGATCGCCCGGCGACAGCACCGGCGCGAACAACGCGACGAGCACCAGGGCCGCGAGGATGGCGAGCCCGATCGCCCCTTCGGGCGTGCGGACGAGATGCCGAACGAGCCTCATGCGCGCCCTCTCATGTGCCGCGCTCCGAGGCACCGACGCGCGGGTCGAGGGCAGCGTAAACGAGGTCGATGATCAGGTTGACGCAGATCACCAGAACGGCGCTGACGACGATGATGCCCATCAGCAGCGGCGCGTCGCGGCCGCCGACAGCCTCCTGCGCCAGCCGGCCGAAACCGGGAATGGCAAAGATGCTTTCGACGACGACGCTGCCGCCGAGCATGGCGGCCGATTGCAGGCCGAGCATGGTGACAAGCGGCAGAAGCGCGTTGCGCGCCACATGGCGCAGCACGACGCGGAAACGGGACAAGCCCTTGGAGCGGGCAAACAGCACGAAATCCAGTGTCCAAACCTCCGCCATGCCCGAACGCATCACCCGCAGGAATAGCGCCATGTAGATCAGCGCAAGTGCGGCGACCGGCAGGACGAGATGCCTTGCTATATCCATGGCGCGTGCAAGACCCGTTTTGCCCGAGGCGATGGTCTCGATGCCGGAGGTCGGCAGCCAGCGAAGCTGCACCGCAAAGATGATGCTGAGCACCAGGCCGAGCCAGAAGCTCGGTATCGCGTAGAGGATGAGGGAACCGGTCGAAAGTACTCTGTCTCTTACGCTTTCAGGCTTTGATCCGGCGACGATGCCGAGCGCCGAACCGAACCCGAAGGAAAGCGCGGTGGCGCTGCCCATCAGGAGCAACGTATTCGGAAGGCGTTCCAGAACGAGGTCGAGGACGGGCCTTCCGAAGGCGACCGACCAGCCGAGATCGAACCTCGCCAGCGACGAGACATACAGCCACAGCCGGGCAAACATCGACTGGTCGAGGCCGTAAGCCTGACGCAGCGACTGGGCGACCGTCGCATCTCCGCCGCCGATCGACAGGAGATAGGCGTCGACCGCATCGCCGGAGGCGGATTCGAGCAGGAGGAAGGTCAGGACAACGACGATCAGCAGCACCGGAATGCTGCTGATCGCGCGACGTCTGATCAATCGAATGGCTCGGTTCACGCCGAAAAGCGCCTCTGAATCGGATAGTCCCTGAAGATTATCACGATTTCAGAGCCGTATCCGACCAGTTCGACACCGCCCAGCGCGGATTGTTGGAGACGTTCTGCACCGTGTCGCGCGCCACCGTGATAAAACCCCATTCGGCGATGTTGATCAGCGGCAGGTCGGTGGCGACGATCTTCTGGAACTGCTTGTAGAGCTCGGTGCGGGCCGCCGTGTCGATCGTTTCGGACGCCTTGGCGATGATGCCGTCGAGCTCCTTGTTCTCGTAGCCGCCCTGGTTGGAGAAGGGCACACCGGCCGGAATGCCGGACTGGACGAGAATGGTCGTCGAGATCGCCGGGTCGCCGCGGAAGACCGGCGGGCCGATGGCGAGATCGAAATCATGATCCGTGTAGACCGCCTTCTGGTGGGCGGCGGCATCCGCATTGACGAGCTGCGCATCGATGCCGACGGCCGCAAGCGCCTGGCGCAGATAGTCGCCGAACTGCTTTGTCTCGTTGAAATAGGGCGCTGGGCGCAGTTTCAGCGAGAAGCGGGTGCCATTGGCGCCCTTCTTGTAGCCGGCCTCGTCGAGCAGGGCATTCGCCTTGGCGGTGTCGAAGGCGTAGGTGGGTACGCTGGCGTCGTAGAATTCCGGGGCGTTTTTCGGCACCGGACCGGTGGAGGCGGCGGCGTAGCCGAGGAAGATCGTGTCGACCACGAACTTCCTGTCGATCGCATGGGCGATCGCCTGCCTCACCTTGACGTCGGCGAGCTCCTTGCGGCGATGGTTGATCTCGACGACGAGCTGGTAGGTCAGCGCTTCGTAGCCCTTGGAGATCACCTTGATGCCCGGCACCTTGGAGATGCGGGCGAGATCGGTGAGCGGCACCGCGGAAAAGGCGGCGAGCTGGATCTCTTCCGCCTCCAGTGCGGCACCGGCGCCGGCCCGGTCCGGCAGGACGCGAAAAATGATCTCGTCCAGTTTCGGCTCGCCCTTGCCCCAGTAATCGGCATTCCTGGTCAGGCGGTAATATTCGCCCGGCTTGTATTCGGTCAGCTTGAAAGGGCCGGTGCCGACCAGCTTCACATTGGCGGGGTTGGTGGCGATATCCGTGCCTTCGTAAAGATGTTTCGGCACGACGCTGCTGACGACCGGCAGGGCGTTGCGGATGAGCTGCAGCGGCGTGGGTTTTGAGAACTTGAAGACGGCCGTCGTCGCGTCCGGCGTCTCGACGGCTTCGAGATTGGCGAAGACGAGGCGGCCGAGGTTTTGCAGCGGCTTCCAGATGGCGAGCGCCGAATAGGCGACGTCGGCCGACGTGAACGGTTTGCCGTCATGCCATTTCCCGCCTTCGCGCAGCTTGAAGGTGACCGACTTGCCGTCGGCCGAACCTTCCCAGGAGGTTGCAAGGCGCGGTGCAAGGCCATCCTTGCCGTCGAAGGAGGCTTCCGCAAGCGGCTCGACCACCTTGCTGGCAATGAAGAAGACGCCGTTCGAGGCGACGATCGCGGGGTTGAGGTTCTTGGGCTCGGAATCGGCTGCGACGACCAGACGTCCACCGGCGGGCGCCGCCTGAGCAAGCGTGAAAGTGGGCAGCGCCGTCGAGGCCAGCAGCAGGCCGCCTGCCTGCAAAAGGGTCCGTCGGGATGGGTTGGCGATCGTCATGGCTCTCTCCTGCATTCAGCGTTTTCGGAGATATTGCCAGCGAAATCGTCGGCCGCACAGGCAGGAAATTCCTGCCGTTTCACTTTCGGGAACAAATTCTTGGAGCAGGCTGGGACCGCCGGAGTATTTCCATTGCGGTATAACGACTTAGTGGCGGGTTTCCAGCTCGTCGCGAAGGGCGGCGAGGATCTCTTCCGCCAGCGGCGCATCGCCGACCGCACGGGCAAGCGTCAGCCCTCCAACCATCTGCGAGAGGATGACGATCGACCTGCGGCGCCGTTCCTCGTCGCCGTTGCCGTCGACGATCTCCTGGAGCAGCTGCAAGTGGTTTTCGATGCCCTCGGCGAACACGGTTTGCACCGCTTCGCCCTGGCGGGAGGCATCGGCGCAGAGCGAGGCGAAGGTACAGCCCTTGGCCCTGACGAGCAGGTTCGGCCGGGAAAGATACATGCCGGTGATCGCCTTCAAGGCCCTGCCGCGGGCACGGCCCATGGTCTCCCGCCAGAGGGCGATGTTGTGCGCCAGCGCCTGGCGCGACGCCTCGGCCGCCAGATCGACCTTGGATCTGAACTGGCCGTAAAATCCGCCATGCGTCAGGCCCGCCGCCTTCATCAGGTCGGCTATGCCGATGCCATCGAAGCCGTATTCGCGGAACAGTTCGCCGGCTCTCAGCACCACGCGGCTGCGGTTCTCCTCGGCTTCCTGGCGGGTCACCTTCATCATCTTCTCCTTCAAGCCATCTTGACTCTTATATTTTGATCGTCATGTAAAAGGGCGATATATGATGATCAAAATTTAAATCGAGGTGAAACATGTCGGCAAGATCGAACGCGGGAAGAGTGGGCGACAGGATAGTGATCACCGGCATGGGCATGGTTTCGCCGCTTGCCAGCGGGGTCGAAGCCACCTGGCGCCGCCTGATCGAAGGGCGTTCCGGGCTGCGGCGGCTCTCCGAGGAGATGGTGCCGGACATCGACGCCAAGGTCGGCGGCGTCGTGCCCGGCATTGACGAGGACGAGTTCGGTTTCGACATGGATCTCGCGGTGCCGCACAAGGACCGCAGGAAGATGGACCGCTTCATCGCATTCGCGCTCGAAGCGTCGCGGCAAGCGCTGGAACAGTCCGGCTGGGTGGCAGATACGGATGACAGGCAGGACCGCACCGCGACCATCATCGCCTCCGGCATCGGCGGTTTCCACACCATCGCCGAGGCGGTGCGCACGGTCGATGCCCGCGGCGCCGGTCGGCTGTCGCCATTTACCGTGCCGTCCTTCCTCGTCAACCTTGCGGCCGGCCATGTCTCCATCCGTTACGGATTCAAGGGCCCGATCGGCGCGCCGGTGACCGCCTGCGCCGCAAGCGTCCAGGCGATCGGCGACGGCGTACGGATGATCAGGAGCGGCGAGGTGGATGTGGCGCTCTGCGGCGGCACCGAGGCCTGCATCAACCGGGTGGCGCTGGGCGGGTTCGCGGCGGCCCGCGGCCTTTCCACCGCGTTCAACGAGACGCCGGAAAAGGCATCGCGGCCGTTCGACGCCGCGCGTGACGGTTTCGTCATGGGCGAGGGCGCCGGCATCGTCGTTATCGAGACGCTGGAACACGCGCTGGCCCGCGGCGCGACGCCGCTGGTCGAAGTCGTCGGCTACGGCACCAGCGCCGACGCATACCATTTGACGGCGGGTCCCTCCGACGGTTCGGGAGCCCAGAGAGCCATGCGGAGGGCGCTGCAGATGGCCGGTCTTCCACCGGAGGCGATCGGTTACCTCAACGCGCATGCCACATCGACGCAGGTAGGCGACGCAGGCGAGCTTGCGGCGATCAAGACGATCTTCGGCACCGAAAACGGCCCGGCGATCTCCTCGACCAAGTCGGCAACCGGGCATCTGCTCGGTGCGGCGGGCGGTCTGGAAGCGATCATCACGGCGCTTGCGCTGCGCGACGGCATATTGCCGCCGACGCTCAATCTCGAAGATCCGGATCCGCTTGCCGAAGGCCTCGATCTCATCGGTCCGCAGGCGCGGGCGCAACAGGTCGAATACGCGCTGTCCAACGGGTTCGGCTTTGGCGGCGTGAATGCCAGCGTCATTCTGCGTCGCTTTGATGAAAACGCAAACTAGGAGCTACCATGTCTGAAGTTGTCATCGTCCAGCCGGTCCGTACCGCGATCGGCAAATATAACGGTTCGCTCGCCGGCATTGCGGCCGTCGACCTCGGTGCCGCGGTGATCCGCGAGACGATCGCGCGCTCCGGTCTCAGCGCTGGCGACGTGGCCTCGGTCACCATGGGCAATGTCGTGCAGGCCGGCAATAAAATGAACCCGGCGCGGCAGGCGGCGATCCATGGGGGCCTGCCGGTCTCGGTACCGGCCGTCACCGTCAACCGCGTCTGCGGTTCGGGTGCCGAGGCGGTCGCCAGTGCGGCCAAGGATATCTGGCTGGGCCATGCCAAAGTCGCGATTGCCGGCGGCATGGAGAACATGGACCGCGCACCCTACCTGATGAGCGGCGGCCGCTGGGGTTATCGCATGGGCCATGCGGAGATTTTCGACAGCATGCTGCTCGACGGTCTTCACGACGCATTCTCGGACAGGCATTCCGGCTGGCACACGGAAGACATGATCGCCTCACTGCAGATCAGTCGCGCCGATCAGGACCGCTGGGCGGCGCGCTCTCAGCAGCGGTTCAGCGCGGCGCAGGCGGACGGTAGGTTCACCGCCGAGATCGTGGGGATCGATCTTCCCGTGAAAGGCGGCGTCAAGAGTTTTGCCGCCGACGAAACGCCGAGGCCCGACACGACGGTCGAAGCGCTTTCGAAGTTGAAGCCGGCCTTCCGCGACGACGGCACGATCACCGCCGGCAATGCGCCCGGCCTCAACAGCGGTGCCGCGGCAATGATCGTCGCCGACCGGGCTTTTGCGGAAAGCAAGGGCCTGCGGCCGATGGCGAGGCTGGTGTCCTATGGCGTCGCCGCCGTCGAACCCGGCATGTTCGCGCTCGGGCCGATCCCGGCCGTCAACCAGGCGCTGGAACGGGCCGGCTGGACTGTCGGCGATATCGAGCGGATCGAGATCAACGAGGCCTATGCGGCGGTGCCGCTCGCGGTCATCAAGGGGCTCGGACTGCCGGAGGACATCGCCAATGTCGAGGGCGGGGCGGTGGCGCACGGCCATCCGATCGGCGCGACGGGAGCGATCCTGACGACCAGGCTTCTTTATTCGATGCAGCGCGGCGGTCTGAAGCGGGGCGTCGTGACGCTCTGCATCGGCGGCGGTCAGGGCATTGCGCTGGCGCTCGAAATGATCTGACCAAGCGAGCAAAAAGCGCGGCAAGAGGGATTGCCGCGCTTTTCGTCTATCCAGGCAGAGAGGACCTTTACGGATAGAGCCTTGGTTCTTCAGATCTCGACGACGACATAGTCCTCGTCGATGGAGACCGGGAAGGTTTCGGCCTGATAGGGGCCTTCCGTCAGCGCTCCGCCCTTGGCGACGGAAACGTCGAAGCTCTTGACCCTCGTGCGCGCCGGGTCGCACCAGGATTTTCCGGTGCGGATGTCGAATTCCCAGCCGTGCCAGGGACAACGGATGAGTTCCCCGTGCCGCGTCATTCGAACCTTGCCGGGCTCGTCGGATTCGGCAAGCCCCACGACCTGGCCGCGGCACAGGTCGGCACCTTCGTGCGGGCACCGATTGGCGATGGCGAAGAACTCGCCCTTGACGTTGAAGAGGGCAATGTCGCGGCCTGCGACCTTCACCAGCTTGGATTTGCCGATGTCGAGTTCGTCGACCTTGGCGATGACATGACGGGCCATTCTCTGTTCAATCCATCGATGTTGACTGCGTTTTCCGGAGGAGCTGACGTTGCACTCCGTGTTCAGGGCAGACGGTAGACGCTTTTTGCATTGTCGCGAAAGATCCTTGCGCGCTCCGTCGGTGACAGCGGCACCTTGAAGGCATAGCGCGGATCGTCGAAATCCCAGTGCGGGTAGTCGGTCGAGAACATCAATCGGTCGGTGCCGACCCAGCGCAGCGTGTCGAGCAGGTGGCGGTTGTTCTCCGGCTCCTCGATCGGCTGGGTGGTGAACCAGACGTTTTCGCGGATATATTCGGACGGCGGCCGCTTCACATGCGGCACCTCGGAGCGCATCCGCTCCCACTGCTTGTCGAGCCGCCACATCAGCGGTGCCGCCCAGGCGAAACCGCCTTCGACGACGACCAGTTTCAATTTTGGGAAGCGTTCGAAGACGCCCTCGAAGACCATGCTGGTCACCACGCTCTGCAGGCTGTGCGAGAAGGCGTAGTGTTCCTCGATATAGAAGTTCAGCCAGCCGGCGCCGCTGTTCGTATGCTGGCCGTAGGCGGCCGAATGCATGCCGATCGGCATGTCGTAATGTTCGGCGGCCTCGTAGATCGGCCAGTAGCGGCGGCGGCCCGCCGGTTCGATGGTGCGCGGCGGAATGGCGATCTGGGCAAAACTCCTGTCGCCGATGCGCGCCTCGATTTCGGCGAGAGCCGCCGTCGCATCTTCCTGGGTGACGCAGATTGAGGCTTTCAGGCGCGGGTCAGGACCTGTCCACTTGTCGAGCTGCCAGTCGTTGACGGCCGCGCACATGGCGGCGCCCAGTTCCTGGTTCAGCGTCGAGGAACCGGCAGCGAGCGGCTGCAGGATGCCGTATTCGATGCCGAGCAGGTCGAGCAGCTGCTCCTGAAGATAGGCAAGGTCGGAGGCCGGCGGCCCGCCATTCGGCGGCCAGGCGTCGCGGCGCATGCCGTTGCCGGGTGTCATGCGCGGATAGGGCAGGGTGCCGACGACCGGATTGGCGCTGCGCTGGCCGTAGTCGGCCAGGTGGTCGCGCCAGCGCAGGGGCAGGAATTTCGCAAGTTCGGTGGGCGAGCCGAAGGCCGGGTGGATGTCGCAATCGACGATCCCGAGCCTGGCTTCGCCCTCTTTTTCGAGAGTGGTGTCCTTTTCCAGAACGGCCTGGTTCATGGCTTAGTCCTCCAGTCCTGAATTGCGGGGCAGTCGCGGATAGGTGGCGAGCGCATTGTCCCGAACCAGCCGGTCGAGCAGGCGTTCCGGGAAACCGGCAGGGATGGCGGCCTCGCCTTCGAACTGCGCATGCGGATAATCGGTCGAGAACAGCAGCATGTCGTCGCAATCGAGGTGTTCGATGATGCGTTCCAGTTCGGCCGGGTCGCGCGGCGCGTCGAAGGGCTGCGTCGTCATGCGGATCTGGCGGCGGACCAGTGCCGATGGCGGTTCCTTGACCCAGGGGATTTCGATGCGGGCGCCGCGCCAGTCCTTGCTCATCCGCCACATCTGGCCGGGCAGCCAAGAGACCCCGGATTCGATCAGCACGATCTTCATGTCCGGGAATTTGCCGAGCACGCCTTCGGCGACGAAACTACCGACCTGGGCCGCAAAACCCTGGATCTGGTGGACATAGTCCTCGGCGAGATAGGAGAGGAATCCGCTCTGGCTCGGCGCGTGGCGATAGGCGCTGCCGGCATGGACGCCGAGCGCAAAACCGTGCCGCTGGGCAGCCTCGTAGATCGGCCAGTAGATGCGGCGGCCGAGCGGCATCTCGCCCATGCAGAGCGCCAGCACCTGCACGAAACGCTTGTCGCCGGCAAAGCGCTCGATCTCCTCGACGGCGGCTTCCGGGTTCTGCATCGGCAGGACGAGCGAGGCGCGCAGGCGCGGGTCCCGGTCCAGCCATTCCGCCTTCAGCCAGTCGTTGGTGGCGCGGCAGACGGCGGTCGCGAGATAGGGATCGTAGATCGCGTGCACGGCGGTCACGCAGTTCAGGATCGCGTATTTGAGCCCGAACGGATCGAGCAGGTTTTTCCGCAGCTTTTCGACGCCCTTGCCCTCCGTCTTCTTCCAGTCCTCCCGGAAGAACGGCTTGGTGCGGGTCGGAAAATTGGTGAGCTCCAGGCGGTCGACATCGCGCGTGGTGACGATTTCGCGCCAGTAGTCGTCGAAATAGGGCAGGAGATCGTCGCGCCCCGGTGCATCCGGATGAACGTCACAATCGATCGCGCCCAGTTGCGAAAGCACAGGGCGCTGCTGGGTGACAGCAGTATCCACCGCTTAAACCTCCCTCGTCTTATTGACCGGCCGCTCGTCGTCGATCAGCGGCGGGCCTGAACCTCACTCCCGGGCAGCGTCTCAAAAGACGGCGCCCTCGCATCAGTGATGCGTTTCCTCGATTTGGGAGGGTAAGGGGCACTGGGAGCCAAGAGAATATACTTTTTCATCGTAGCGGCTTTCTCGAATCGAGAAAGCTAAACGGCTTTCAGCTTTTCCTCTCTGGCAAAGATGGCGCATTCAGGCGGCGCGATTGCCGATCACCAGGGCCGTGTGCATATGGATGCGCAGCCACTCCATCAGGGCGCGCACGGTGGGTTTGCGTGCCTGGGTCTGGGGGATGAGCGCCTTCAGCCAGAGCTCCGCGACCGGAAAGTCCGGCAGCAGCTCAATCAGCTTGCCGCTCCTGATCGATTCTTCCGCCACGTAGCTCGCCACCATGGCGACACCCCGGCCCCTGAGCGCCAGGTCGTGCAGGATCTGGGTATCGTTGGCGCTGAAGGCCGACCGCACCTCGACGTCGATCGGGCCGCCGGGGCTCAGGAACGACCAGGTCGAGCCGGTCGCATGGAAGGTGAGGCAGATGTGGTTGACGAGGTCACGCGGATGTTTCGGCAGGCCGCGATTTTCGAGATAGCCGGGAGCGGCGCAGAGTTTTCGCGGGTAGGGACAGAGCGGCTCGTCGATGACATTGGAATAGGAGGCGGGCAGGGCGCCGAGCGCGATGTCATATCCCTCTTCAGCCGGATTGACGGAACGGTCAACCAGAGCAAGGTCCATCGTGACGTTCGGGTTCTCCTGCTGGAAGTCGCTGAGGATGCGGGCGAGGAAGGCAATCGTCACCGTCGTCGGCGCCTTGATCCTCAAATGTCCCTCGATGCGCTGGGCAACGGCGGCCGCTCCGCTCACGGCATCGTCGATCTCCTTCACCAGGGATTGGTAGCGCGGCAGATAACGCTCGCCGACCTCCGTCAGGATGATCTGGCGGGTCGAGCGGATGAAGAGTTTCACCCGCATCTGATCTTCCAGACGGCTGATGCGTTTGGTCACGACGGACGGCGCGACGCCGAGATGGCGGCCCGCCGCCGAGAAGCTGCCTGACCGCGCAACTGCCAGGAACGTGCGGATATTGATAAGCGTATCCAATGTCTTAGTTCTCCCATGCCGCTCTCCCAGGCGGCCCTCCGAATAAACGGTAACACGATTCATCTTTCTATTTTCGAGAAAAGTGAATGTAAAAAAATGGTGCTTTTCCACTGCTCGGGAAAAGGTCAATCTAACAGAAGAGGGAATTCCGGTGCCGGGCGGCATCGTTGCGGCCGGCGGGGAGAGCCGGCGCAGATCGGAATTCAGAAAAGGGAGTTTGCAGTTGGCTGAGGCGGCCAATCCTGCCCGAACCGAAGGTCCAGTCGCCCCGTATCCCGGGGCGTTTATCAGGGACCTTGTCAAATGCGATAGATGCGCCAGATCGCGTCTGGAACGCCCGGTGGACGGTCAGGAACAGACGAGCTTCTGCGGCCGCCACGACGATGGAAGGTCCAGGCGGGAAAGATGGCGGGGCCGTTCGGGAAACGGCACTGCCCGAGGTGAAAAAGGAGATCGCGGCCGTTGGCCGCAGAAATTTTGAGCGTCGAGTGCCGGGATCTAAGTCCCGGGCGCGACGCTCGATCGTCAGTTCCAGGGAGGAGAGACACGTGACGACAAACACATCCATGACTTCGGCCATTCATACATGGTCGCGCCGGTTTTTCATGGCGGCTGTTGGCAGCCTTGCCATTTCGGCGGCGGCCGGCATGCCTGCCTTCGCGCAGGATGCCGAGTGGCAGAAGGTGATCGACGCGGGCAAGAAGGAAGGCTCACTCGTTCTTTATACCGCGCTCGTCGGCCAACCCAGCACCAAGCAGATCGCAGAAGCCTTCACCAAGCAGTACGGAATTTCCGTCGAAGTGCTTGAAGCGCGCGCCTCGGAGATCCGCGAGCGCGTCCGCGTCGAGCAGGCCGCCGGCCGCTTCGCCGCCGACGTGATGTTCACCAGCGAAGGGCAGACCATGCTCTACGACAAGGAGGACAAGTCCGTCGATCCGCTGCCTGTGACCCCGAATTCCCAGAAGATCGGCGACAAGTTCAAGCTCAAGGTGCCGATGGCCTCGGTCATGACCATCCCTTATGGGATCATGATCAATACCGGCCTCGTCAAGCCTGCCGACGAACCGAAGAGCTGGAAGGACATTGCCGACCCGAAATGGCAGGGCAAGATCCTGTCGGACGATCCGCGCGCGATCGGCGCCGGTTACCTCTGGTTCTTCTCGACCTATGACAAGATCGGCGAAGACTATGTGAAGAAGGTCGCAAGCCAGAAGCTGGTTTTCACCCGCGACCAGCGCGAATCGCAGCGCCGCACGGCGCGCGGCGAATATTCGATCTACATGCCGGTCATCATGACCGACTTTTCGGATCTGAAGGGACTGCCGGTCAAGTTCATCATTCCCGAGGAGGGCGTTCCTTACGTTCTCTACGGCAACGTGATGCTCAAGAAGGCTCCGCACCCGAACGCCGCCAAGCTCTATCTCGACTTCATGCAGGGCCCGGTCGTGCAGAAGATCTATGCAGGTCTCGGCTACGGCCCCGTCCTTGGCGGCATGACCGAAGGCCTGCCGGCGGACGTCAAGGCGATTTCCGAAGCCAAGCTCTACGGCACGACGGATACGACCCGCCAGAACGAGATGCTGGCCAAGTCCAAGGACATCTTCAAGTAAGCCTCCCAGGCCGCCGCCGGTCCGATAATCAAGCCGGCGGCGGTGCCGTTTTCATACCCGGAACCGTGAGGATTCCATGACGATCATTCATAACCGCCCATTGGACGATATCGCCGAGACCGCGCCGACGCTGGGCGGCAATGCCTTCACGCGCGCCTTTTCCGGCGGTTCGCTGTGGCGTCTGATCGGCATGCTGGTGCTGATCCTGCTGCTCGGCTTCCTGACGATCTATCCGCTTGCCATGCTGCTCTACGGCAGCCTGCATTCGACGCCGCCCGGCATGGCCGGCGAGTTCAATCTGAACGGCTACCGCTCGATCATGACCACCCAGAACCTGATCGTTCTGGCCAACACGGTCGGCATATCGCTTGCGAAAACCATACCGTCGCTGACGATCGCGGTGTTTCTGGCCTGGATCGTCGCACGCACCGACACGCCCTTCCGCGGCGCGCTGGAAGTGCTGATCACGCTGCCCTTCTTCATTCCGCCGATCCTGACCGCCATGGCCTGGGGCATGCTCGCCAACCCGCAGGTGGGCGTCATCAACATGGTCTGGCGCTGGGCGACCGGGGCGACCGATCCGCTGGTCAACATCTATTCCTATGGCGGCGTCATCTGGCACATGTGCCAGTATTCGATCCCGTTCCTGTTCCTGTTCATGGTCGACGCCTTCCGGGCGATGGACCCGTCGCTCGAGGAATCGAGCCGCATGTGCGGCGCCTCACGCTGGACGACGTTTCGCAAGATCACGCTGCTGCTGATGCTGCCGGTTTTGACCAGTTCCTTCATGCTGAGCTTCATCAAGGGCATCGAGACTTTCGAGTCGGCGCTGTTCTTCGGCCTGCCTGCCGGCATCAAGGTGATCACCACCGACATTTACGAGTCGATCAACCACCGGGCCACGCCCGACTACCAGTATGCGACCTCGCTTTCCTTCGCGATCATGGGGCTGATGTTCCTGCTCGTCATCTGGCAGTGGTGGATGCTGCGCGGCAAGAGCTTTCAGACCGTCACGGGCAAGGGTTTTCGCCCGAGCGTCATGGAGCTCGGCCCCTGGCGCTGGGTCACCTTCGCCTTTTGCGCGTTGTTCTTCTTCATCACGGTGGTGCTGCCGATCGGGCAGCTGATGCTCGGCTCGTTCTTCCGCTTCTTCGGCTTCTACACCTATGACATGCTGACGCTGGAGCATTACAGGGCCGTCTTCGCCAACAGCGAATTCTGGCGGGCGGTGCGCAATACGATGATGCTCGGCCTGCTCGGCGCCACCGCGACCATGGCGCTCGGCGCGATCGTCGCCTACATCTCGGTGCGCACCCGCTGGCGCGGCCGCAGCCTGATCGACGGCATGGCCTGGCTACCCTGGATGATGCCGGGCATGGTGCTCGGCGTCGGTTTCCTCTGGGCGTTTGCGATGCTGCCGGGACCGATCCCGATCTACGGCACCGTCTGGGCGCTGCTGCTCGCCTATATCGCGCTCGGCACGCCGGTCTCGGTCAGGGTGATGACCGGCGCCTATCACCAGCTTTCCTATGACCTGGAGGAATGCTCGCGCGTTCACGGCGCAAGCTGGTTCCAGACCATGTGGCGGATCATGGTGGCGCTTGCCTGGCCGGCCTTTGCCGTCGGCTGGGTGCTGACCTTCTTCGGCATCATGCGCGAACTGTCGGCATCGATCCTTCTCTATTCGGTCGGTTCGGAAACGCTCGCGGTCGTGCTGATGAAGCTCTGGGCCAACGGCAATGCCGAACAGGTCAGCGTCATCGGCCTGATGATGATGCTGCTGGTCATCGTGTTCCGCTGGGTGCAGCTCAGTTTCATCAAGGCGCGGATCAGCAAGCTCTAGGCCCTCCTGCGTGGCGGCTCGTGGCCGTCCACAACCCGGTATGTTTTCAATAAGCGGATTTCTGCAATCCGTGTTCGACAAGGAAGAGAAATATGGCTTCGGTGACGCTCGAAAACGTGAGCCGCATGTATGGCGCGGTGACCGCCGTGGACAACGTGAACCTGAAGATCAAGAGCGGCGAATTCGTCACGCTGCTCGGGCCCTCGGGCTGCGGCAAGACGACGACGCTGCGCATGGTGGCCGGGCTCGAAAAGAATACCGGCGGCCGCATCTCGATCGGCGACAATGTCGTGTCGGATGCGGATAAGGGCTATTTCGTGCCGTCCGAACGCCGCCGTCTCGGCATGGTTTTCCAGTCCTACGCGATCTGGCCGCATATGACGGTGTTCGACAACGTCGCCTATCCGTTGCGCATCCGCCGCCGTCCCGACACGGAAATCCGGGATCGCGTCATGAACGCGCTGCGCCTGGTCGAGATGGAGCAATATGCCGAGCGGCCGTCGCCGGCGCTTTCCGGCGGCCAGCAGCAGCGCGTCGCGATCGCCCGGGCGCTGGTGTTCGAGCCGGAAGTGCTCTTGCTCGACGAACCGCTTTCCAACCTTGACGCCCGGCTGCGCACCCAGATGGGCGACGATTTTCGTGCGCTGCAGCAGCGGCTGAAGATCACCGCGCTCTACGTCACCCACGACCAGGCGGAGGCGATGGCGCTGTCCGACCGGGTCGTGGTCATGCATGGCGGCAGGATCCTGCAGGTCGGCGCGCCGGAAGAGATCTACCGCCGGCCGGAAAACCGCCAGGTCGCCGCCTTTTTCGGAACGCCCAACCTCCTGAACGCGACGGTGAAAGACTGCCGTCCGAATGGCGGTCAATATTATAAGCTCTCGGTCGAAGGCCAGGGCTGGTCCGGCGACTGTCATGCGGCGACCGAAATGCCGAAGGGCGCCGATGTCACCGTCATGGTTCGGCCGGAAAACCTGCATGTCCGCAATGCGGGCGAGGTGAACGGCGATCTTTCCTGGTCGGGTGAGGTGTCGCAGGCGATCTTCCGCGGCTCGCACCGCTCGATCATGGTCAAGACCCCGGCGCAGACGCTGCATGTCGAGGCTTCGTCGCTTTCCCATGTGGATATCGGCCGCCCGGTCACGGTTGCCGCACCCGTGGAGGCCGCCTGGGCCGTGCGGAACTGAGCGTTCCCCGCTGCCCGGGCCTATCCGGCTCGGGTTCGGGCCGGCGATATGGAAAACTTGCGTTTTGTCGCAGATATTCAATATTGAAGCGATGTTCCCGCCGGCCGTTTCCCGTCCGGCGCGATCCGCATGTCGATATGGCGCAGGCGAGGCCCAAACATGACCACAGGCACCCGAACTCAGAACACTGCCGGGCCTGAGAAGCAGGAAACCCGCCAGCAGCATGTGATCGACAAGCTGAGGACCTGGGCGAGCAACGGCACGATCGACCCGCGCAAGAAACTGTCCGAATCCGGACTGGCCGAGGCGCTCGGCGTGTCGCGCACGCCGATCCGGCATGCGCTGGCCGTGCTCGTCGAAGAGGGCGTGCTGCAGCGGGTCGGTGCCCGCGGTTATCGTGTCCGGGCTTACAAGGTGGCCGACGTCATCGAAGCAATCGAGCTGCGGTCGATGATCGAAGGCTATGCGGCCAAGAAGATCGCCAGCGAAGGCCCGTCGCCGACGCTGCTCGCCGAGCTCAAGGACTGTCTGCGCGAAGGCGACGACATTTTCGAGAACGGCGGTTTCGACGATCCCGTCAACGAGGAGCGTTACGCGGCGATGAACCTGCGTTTCCACACGCTGATCATCGAGGCTGCCGGCGGAAACCTGCTGCACCAGCTCACCAGCCTGTTCGATCGGGTGCCCTTCGGCGCGCCCGATTCGATCCGTTTCGACAACATCACCCGCAAGGAGCGGGCGCAGCATCTGCATTACGCGCACTGGCAGCACCATCACATGGTCTCCGCGCTGATCGCCCGCGACGGCGCGCGCGCCGAAAGCCTGTTCCGCGAGCATGGCGAAGGCGTGAAGATCAGCCTCGGCATCAGCAAGGGGCTTTTCGCGATCGACGGCTCGCGCATCCTGCCCATCTTCGACCTCGACAGTCCGGCGGGCCATATCAATGGCCTCATGCAGGACGATAGCGAGGACTGAGCCGATGCGTCCCGGATAACTCTGTTTGCATTTGGGATCCCAAATTCACCAATTTGTCGATGAATAACGACAATCCGGATCCGGTTGGTTTTTCCGCACTGCATCAATTCTGACCGATATATTATAGATCCTGCGCAATTCTAATGGGTTGTCGCAGCGCTTTTCGCCCCTGGGCCAAAATCGGGTATTGTATCCCAAATCCTATTGCTCTATGAATCGCTTCGACCGGGAGGAGGCCTCGATTTCCGCCAAGCCGTCGAGGCGAGGTTCGAGAACCGGGCTTTTAGGAGGAGATGGCGGGAGGAGACCGCTGACCCTCGTTTGCATGAGACATCTTGAGACGATGCATATCGTATCCCGAACCGGTTTTGCCCGGCGGGCGGCATGCAGGAGAGAACCCGAGGGAAGGTTAAGTTAATGGCTAAGAATCTCACCCAAGTCCTGAAAGAGAAGGGCAATACTGTCGAGATGCTGCGCAATTCGCGCATCGGCATGTATATTTATCCGGTCGTCGCGCCGGAATTTTCCAACTGGCGCACCGAGCAGATGGCATGGCGCCATTCTGCCGTCCTCTTCGACCAGTCGCACCACATGGACGAACTGATCGTCGAAGGCCCGGATGCGGCAAAATTCCTCGAAAGCCTGGCGATCAACAGTTTTGCCAATTTCGGCACCAACCGCGCCAAACACTATGTTCCGGTCACGCCGGCCGGCCACGTCATCGGCGACATGATCATCTTCCGCGAAACGGAACAGAAATTCGTTCTCGTCGGCCGGGCGCCAACCGCCAACTGGCTGCGCTATAACGCCTCGCTCGGCAAGCACGACGTCAAGCTCACCCACGACCCGCGTTCGCCTTCTCGCCCGGACGGCAAGGAAGTCAACCGCGTTCACTATCGCTTCCAGATCCAGGGGCCGGACGCCAACAAGATTTTCGACAAGATGAACGGCGGTCCGATCCAGGACATCAAGTTCTTCCATGTCGACTGGATCAATATCGGCTCCAAGAAGGTCCAGGCCCTGCGTCATGGCATGGCCGGCGCTCCCGGTCTCGAAGTATGGGGTCCCTATGCCGAGAAGGACGAGGTCCGCGAGATCATCGTCAAGGCCGCCAAGGATGCCGGCGTCGATCTCTACCTCGTCGGTGCGCGCGCCTATTCGACCAACACGCTGGAATCCGGCTGGATCCCGTCGCCGCTGCCGGGCATCTATACCGGCGCCGAACTGCAGGGCTATCGCGACTGGCTGACGGAAGACAGCTATGAGGCGACCGGCTCGATCGGCGGCAGCCTCGTCTCCGACAATATCGAGGACTATTACGTCAACCCGTACGAGCTCGGTTACGGCATTTACGTGAAGTTCGACCACGATTTCGTCGGCCGTGCTGCTCTTGAGGCCATGAAGGACAAGCCGCAGCGCAAGAAGGTCACCTTCGAGTGGAACGCGGAAGACGTGATGAAGGTCATCGCCTCCAACTTCGTTCCCGGTGAGCAGGCCTACAAGTGGATCGACCTGCCGCAGCCGAACTATGCCTCGTCCAGCGCCGACAGGATCATGCATGGCGACAAGGTCGTCGGCATGTCGATGTTCAACGGCTACAGCTACAACGAACGCTGCATGCTGTCGCTCGGCATCGTCGATGCCGACGTCCAGGAAGGCGACGTCCTGACGCTGATCTGGGGCGAGCCGAACGGCGGCACGTCCAAAACCTCGGTCGAAAAGGGCCACAAACAGGCCGAAATCCGCGTCCGCGTCTCGGCTACGCCCTATGCCGCCGAAGCTCGTGAAAACTACGCCGAAAGCTGGCGCACCAAGAAGGCCTGATCGTCTCGCATTGCCTCCCAGGCTGAAGACAAAAGCGGCGTCCGAGAGGGCGCCGTTTTTTGTTTGAACGTTGGCGGCTGGGCTTGGGGTGATGGTCCGCTTTCGGCCCAGAAGCGGTCGTGAGGCCCGTTCAGGACGGACCCCTTCAGTGGCTCTAAGAGAGGTAAAGGTTCACTCGGGAGATGACCGATACTCCAACAGAAATATGGTGCGGGCGCATCCGTTCCGTCACGACCTCGTTTTGCGATACCTGATTATATATCGAATGTCTTGGAACAATATCAGAATGATGAGGTATAGTAGGGCGTATTGGAATAGCGTGTAGCTGCCTGCAGACGTAGGCTCTTGCCGAATGTGTAAGACGGAGGAAAGTGCGGCGAGCGAAAGCAGCCATGATAGAGTTTTGAATGCATACAGAACGGGGGTGGGGCCTTCACTTATCAAGGCCGAAGTAGAATAGGAACCCCACCTCAACGCGAAGCCTAGCGCATAAAATACTAAGAATAATGCATATTGAAAATGAAGTGAATCTGCTAAATTGCACCAATTTTCCAGCGAAAGAACGCCGAAATTTATCAATGTTGCTAAAAAATACGCAGATAGTAGAAGCCATAAACGCTTTCTATATTTTCCGCTGCATACGTACATTTCTAGACGGTATCCGAATCATGACTCATTGCGATCTTTTCGATATGACTCTTCCTCCATTAAATCTGCGAGGAAGCATAGCGAATTGACCTGATACCGCAATGTCCGCAATTGGCGCAAAGCGGCCACCAACGCCCAAGTTCAGGGCGCGGGACGAGATGCTCCCCGCTGCTTTTACCGGACCTTTTGCTTTGGCTCGGGGCGTTCATCGCTACAATCGGATCGATTGGTCAGGCTTCGCCTGACCAATCGTCCCCCATCTTCCCCGGGTTCATGATGCCGAGCGGATCGAGCGCCGCCTTGATCCGGTTCATCACATCGACAGCCTTGCCATGCTCCTTACGCATGAACTTCAGCTTGGCCATGCCGATGCCATGCTCGCCGCTCGCCGTGCCGCCGACCTTCAGCGCCCGTTCGACGACCCGGTCGGCCATTTCGTCGGCTTCCTTCAGGTGGTCCGGATTGTTCGGATCGATCAGGTAGGCGGTGTGGAAATTGCCGTCGCCGACATGGCCGATGATCTGGCCCTTCAGCGAGGAAGCGTCGATATCGGCGCGGGCCGCGACGATGCTTTCGGCAAGCCGCGAGATCGGCACGCAGATATCGCCGGTATAAAGCTCGCAGCCCGGAATGATCGCCTTGGTCGCCCAGTAAAGATCGTGGCGGGCCTGCCAGAGTTTGGCGCGCTCGTCGGCATCCGCGGTCCAGCGGAACGAGATCGCGTTGTGTCCGCGGGTGATCTCTTCGGCAAGCTCGGCCTGTTCCTTCACCCAGGCTTGCGTCCCATGAAACTCGAAGAACAGCGTCGGGGCGACGGGCATGTCGAGCTTCGAATAGCTGTTGACGCCGGCGATCGCCACCTCGTCCAGGAATTCGACGCGGGCGACCGGGATGCCGTATTGCACCGCCTCGATGACCGCCTCCACGGCATTGGCGACGGTCGGGAACGGGCAGAAGGCGACCGACACCGCTTCCGGAATGGGATGCAGGCGGACCGTCAGTTCGGTGATGACGCCGAGCGTGCCTTCGGAACCGACGAACAGATGCGTCAGGTCGTAACCGGAAGAGGACTTTCGGGCTCGCGAACCGGTCCGGATGGCCTCGCCGTCCGGTGTCACCACGCGGAGAGCCAGCACGTTTTCGCGCATCGTGCCGTAACGGACGGCGGTCGTGCCGCTGCCGCGCGTCGATGCCATGCCGCCGATCGAGGCATCCGCCCCCGGATCGACCGAGAACATCAGGCCGGTGTCGCGCAGTTCCACATTCAGCTGTTTGCGGGTGACGCCCGGCTGCACGACGGCCAGGAGGTCCTCCGGGCGGATCTCGACGATCCTGTTCATTTCGCGGGTATCCAGAGAAATGCCGCCGCGGATCGGGATCGTGTGGCCTTCCATCGACGACCCCGCGCCGAAGGGTATGACGGGGACGCCATGCGTCGCGCAGGCCGAAACGATCGCCTGGACGTCCGCCTCGTCGCGCGGAAATACCACGGCATCCGGCAGGTGAGGGGCAAGCCGCGAGGTATCGTGGCTGTGATGTTCGCGGACGGCGGCTGACGTCACCAGCCTGTCGCCGAGCAGGCCCTTGAGTTGCGCGATCACCCTTTCGACCGGCGTGCCGAAATCATCCATGTGTTTTCCTCCCTGATACCGCGATGATGAATTGAATAGTCATGCCCGAGGCTCGATTCCGGTTGCCGGTCGAGGCAACCGGGCCGAAAATTTCCGCCTGTTCCGGCGGTTCCACGCAACGGTGTCTGACGCCGATACGGTATCCCAACCGATCGGCGGGTGGCTGGTTGCGAGCGAACATGGCCTCCTGCCGACCGGGGCCTCCCAACCCTGCTCTCCTGTCGCATTCCGTCTCCCATGTATGCATGAAGAAGCGCGCCCGAACATTCTAGACAGTTTGGGCGCCGGGTGAAGAGCCTATCGGAAAAATCTCAGGCCACCTGATTTTTTGGATCCCAAACGAAATGGCAGCTTGTTGTTTCAAGCCGGATGTGTTGAAATTCACCTGCTCGGATAGGCGATGCCAGGAGGAAGGCGTCACCTTGGGAGACCGGGCGTGGGAGGAAATCGATGTATACAAAGCTGTCCATGGCAGTTGCGGCTGCTATGGACGTGGCGGGTTCGGTTTCGGCTGCGGAGATGGCGCGCGACGCCATCGCGGCAGTGCCTTCGATGCATCGCGCGCCGGCTGGTTTTCTGCGTCCGGCAATTGCGTCCCTTCGAGGAATTTCCAACGGCCTTGCCGATCTGCCCTGGACGTGAGTCTGCGGTCTGATCGGCGGGATATTCACCGGCCGGAACGGGGAGGGAGCCTCGCCGGCCTCTGATCTCAACGGGAGGAGAACACATGAAACTGAAGGCATTGCTTGCTTCGGCCTGCCTCGCGGCGCTGGCCGCGGCCGCGCCGACCACGACCGCACGGGCCGCCGACGTCGAACTGACATTGTCGCACTGGGTGCCCGCCACCCATGCGCTGCAGCCGGGCGGCATGGAGATCTGGGCGAAATCGATCAGCGACGCATCCGGCGGACGCATCAAGATCACCATCTATCCCGCCTCGCAGCTCGGCGCCGCGCCCGACCATTACGACATGGCGCGCGACGGCATCGTCGATATCGGCTTCATCAATCCGGGTTATCAGCCGGGCCGGTTCCCGATCATCGCGGCGGGCGAAATCCCGTTCCTGATCTCGAACGCCAAGGGCGGATCACGGGCGCTCGACGAGTGGTATATGCAATATGCCGCCAAGGAGATGAAGGACGTGCAGTTCTGCATGGCGATCGTCCATGATCCGGGCACGCTGCACGGCACCAAGGGACCGATCCAGGTTCCGGCCGATCTCAAGGGCAAGAACATCCGCCCGGCGCATGCCACCATGGCGCGGCTGGTCAATTCGCTGGGGGCGGCCTCCGTTCAGGTGCCGGCCGGCGACATGCGCGAGCTGATCTCCAAGGGTGCCGCCGACATGACGGCGTCTCCGTGGAACTCGATCTACACGTTCGGCCTGCAGGACGTCACCAAACATCACCTCGACCTGCCGTTCTACGTCACGACCTTCGCCTTCGTGATGAACAAGGCCAAGATCGACGGCCTGTCGCCCGCCGACCGCAAGGTGATCAACGACCACTGCACGCCCCAATGGGCGGAGAAGATGGCCTCCAAATGGGCGGATGCGGAAGCGGCCGGCCGTCAGAAGATGATCGATGCCGGCGGCCACACCATGTACAAGCCGACGCCTGATGAAGTCGGGCTCTGGAAGAAGGCGACCGGCTCGCTGCAGGGCGAATGGGAAGCGGCCGCCACCAAGGCCGGCATCGACGCAAAGGCTGCGTGGGCAAATCTCGGCGAGACGCTGAAGAAATACAATGCCGATCTGAAGTGAAGGTTTTCAGGGATCGAACCGGGCGGGCGTTTCGGCGTCCGCCCTTCCCGTCATCCGTATTTCGAGCTCAGACATGAACCGATATCTCGAACGCTTCACCGAGGCAGTCGATATGATCGCCGGCCTCCTGCTGGGGCTGTGCACGATCCTGATCGTCGTCTCCACCATCGGCCGCTACATCTTTTCCTGGGCGATCCCGGACAGTTTCGACCTGTCCCGTTACCTGATCGGCGCCTGCATGATGTGGGGTTTCGCCTCGATCGGTTATCGCGGCGGCCATATCGCGGTCGATCTGCTTTACGAACCGCTGGGGCCGAGGGGGCGCCGGGTTCTCGATTTCATCGCCTGGAGCACGCTGCTCGCCTTCACCGTGCTGCTCGCCTACATGATGTTCTTCCGCCTGACGAGC
The DNA here is from genome assembly GCF_031455615.1 of Neorhizobium sp. 2083. Lineage (NCBI taxonomy): Bacteria > Pseudomonadati > Pseudomonadota > Alphaproteobacteria > Hyphomicrobiales > Rhizobiaceae > Neorhizobium > Neorhizobium sp. 2083. Next base: position 197,718 of record NZ_JAVDTC010000004.1, read on the forward strand.
GCCTACAACAGCAATGAATCCACATTCGACCTGCGCATTCCGGTCTGGCCGCTGATCGGCCTGATCTGGCTTGGCTGCGCGTCGGCCGTCGTCACCACGGCGATGGTTCCCTTCCTGCGGCGCAAGGCCGAGGAGACCAATCCGCTCGAGGGCCATGGCGTATGAACACCGCGGATCTCGTTGCCATCGGCGGCTTCGCCGCCATGTTCGTGCTGATGGGCCTGCGCGTGCCGCTCGGCGTCTCGATGGGCCTTGTCGGCATTTTCGGGTTTGCCGCCATGCGCGGCATCTCGCCGGCGCTCAACCTTTTGACCACCTCGCCGATCCGGGTGATCACCGATTTCAACCTGACGCTGGTGCCGTTCTTCATCCTGATGGGCGTGTTCGCCACCAATTCCGGCATGTCGCGGGAACTGTTCAGGACGGGGAACGCCTGGCTCGGGCAGTTCCGGGGCGGGCTGGCGCTGTCGACGATCGCCGCCTGCGCCGGGTTTGCGGCGATCTGCGGCAGTTCGATCGCCACCGCCGCCACCATGACCCGCGTGGCGCTGCCGGAAATGCGCAAGGCCGGATATGCGGACGCGACTTCCACCGGCGTGATCGCGGCCGGCGGCACGCTCGGCATCCTCATCCCGCCCTCGGTGATGATGGTCGTCTATGCGTTCCTGACCGAAACGGATGTCGGCCAGCTGCTGATGGCAGGCGTCGTTCCTGGCATTCTGGCGACGCTCATGTACATGGCGACCGTGCTGATCGCGCATGGCAAGCGCCTGCCGCCGGGTCGCAAGTTCGATCTGAGGGAGGCGTTCGCCTCGCTTCGCGATGTCTGGGCCGTGCTGGTTCTTTTCCTGGCCGTCATCGGCGTCATCTATCTCGGCATTGCGACGGCGACGGAAGCAGCCGCCGTCGGAGCGACGCTGACGATGATCATCGGCATCCTGCGCGGCCGGCTGAACTTCAAGCTGATCATGCAGAGCCTCGTGGAGTCGCTGCGCACCTCGGTGTCGCTGTTCAGCGTGCTGATCGGCGCCATCCTGTTCGGTTATTTCCTGGCGATCACCCAGTCGCCGCAGAAGCTGACGGCCTTCCTGGTCGGCATGGATCTTGGCCCCTATGGCACGCTGACGCTGATCCTGGTGATCTTCTTCATCGCCGGCGCACTGATGGACGAGATGGCGATGATCATCCTTCTCGTGCCGATCGTGTTTCCGGTCATCACCCATCTCGGTTTCGATCCGATCTGGTTCGGCGTCATCATCGTCGTTGCCTGCGAGCTTGGGATGATCACCCCACCGGTCGGCATCAACGTCTTCGTCATCAACTCGATCGCCAAGGACGTGAAGATAACGACGATCTATGGCGGCGTGATGCCGTTCATCCTGACCGACATCATCCGCCTCATCCTGCTCGTCCTGTTCCCGGCGATCGCGCTGTGGCTGCCGACGACGATGCGATAGGAGAGTGGAAATGCAGGCTCCGATACCAGCCCCGGCCCTGAGGCAGCTTTGCGAAATCCGCGCCGAGCTCGGCACGCCGATCGAAAAGGGAGGCGGCCCGGGCGGCCGCTGGCGGATCATCCCGATCATCGGCGGCGTGGTGGAGGGCGAGCGGCTTTCCGGCCGCGTCCTCAATCTCGGCGCGGATTGGCAGAGCGTCTATGACGCCGGGTATGCGGAGCTCGATACGCGCTACGTGATCGAAACCCATGACGGGGCGATGATCGACATCCGCAATTTCGGTTTTCGCCATGGACCGGTTGACGTGCTGGCAAAGCTCGCAGCCGGCGAGACGGTCGATCCGGCGCTCTATTACATGCGAACCAGCCCCCGCCTGCAGACCGGCGATCCGCGTTACTCCTGGCTGAACCATACGATGTTCATCGGCACCGGCGAGCGTCTGGCCAGTGCGGTCAGGATTGGCGTCTTCGAAGTGCTTTGATCCGCCGGCTAGGTCGGCTCTGGACCTTCTGAGAGATCAGAAGGTAAGCCACCTTGCCGTCATCCTCGGGCTCGACCCGAGGATCCAGCATCCGCAGTGCCAGGGGCGTGGATCCTCGGGTCGAGCCCGAGGATGACGACGAGTGGGGGAGCCAGTCCTGACATCAAATTGAAAGGCCGCCGGATCATGAACCCGGCGGCCTTTTTTGTTCTCGATGAAACCCGGTTGGCCTCAGGCCATGTGGATGGTCTTGACCTCGAAATAGTTTTCGAGCCCTTCCGGACCGCCTTCGCGGCCGACGCCGGACTGTTTGAAGCCGCCGAACGGATGGTGGATGTCGACGATCATGCCGTTGACCGTGACGCTGCCGGTGCGCATGCGGCGGGCAAAGGCGTAACCGCGTTCCGGTTGCGACGTGAAGACCGCGCCGGAGAGGCCGTACGTCGTGTCGTTGGCGATCTTTGCCGCTTCGTCCTCATCCTTGTAGGTGATGATCGACACGACCGGGCCGAAGATTTCCTCCTGGGCGATCTTCATGTCCATGGTCACGTCGGTGAAGACGGTCGGTTCGATGAAGTAACCGCGGTCGAGGCCCTTCGGGCGTCCGCCGCCGCAGGCGACCGTCGCACCGCCTTCGCGGCCGGCGGCGATATAACCTTCGACGCGGGAAAGCTGGCGCGCCATGGTGAGCGGACCCATCTGGGTGGTCGGGTCAGCCGGATCGCCCACCTTGATGTTCTTCACCGCTCCGACATAGAGGTCGATAAATTCCTGTTTGCGGGATTCCGGCACCAGGATGCGGGTGAGCGAGAAGCAGACCTGGCCGGTGATCGGCATGGAATAGACCATCAGGGCCGGCAGGGCCTTGGTGAAATCGGCGTCGTCCAGAAGCACGGCCGCGGACTTGCCGCCGAGTTCGAGGCTGACGCGGGTCAGGCGTTCGGAGCAGGCGGCGGAGATCGCCTTGCCGGCAATGGTCGAGCCGGTGAACGACACCTTGTCGATGCCCTTGTGGCGGACGAGGTAATCACCTCCTTCGCGGCCGGCCGGCACGAGGTTGAAGACGCCCTTCGGAATGCCGGCCTGCTCGATGCATTCGGCGAGCAGGTAGGCATCGAGCGGGGTTTCCGGCGAGGGCTTGGCGACAACGGTGCAACCGGCTGCCAGCGCTGCCGAGACCTTGTAGTTCAGCAGTACCATCGGCGCATTCCACGGCGTGATCGCCGCGCAGACGCCGACCGGTTCGCGCACGACGCGGACTTCGCCGCCATCGGCGCGCTTGCGGTGGCTGACGAAATCGTCGTTCTCGATCAGGCCGGCATAGTAGTTGTAGAGGCCCGGGTTCTGGCCGACCAGCTTCTTGGTGAGGAAGATCGGCGCGCCGACCTGGGTGGTCCAGGCATTGGCGATCTCGTCGAGGCGGGCGGTCAGGAGATCTGCGACCTTGCGCAGGTAACCGGCGCGCTCCTTGAAGGTCATGCGCGGCCACGGGCCGTTGTCGAAGGCGTCGCGGGCCGCCGCCACGGCCTTGTCGATATCGGCGTTGCTGGCTTCCGGATAGCTCATCAGCACTTCTTCGGTCACGGGCGAGATGACGTCGAGCTTGTTGGTGCCGAGCGGGGCGACCCATTCACCGCCGATGAAGAATTTTTCGGGGGTTTTCAGAACCTGTTCGTTTCTGACAGCGACATTCATTTCAGTCTCCTCCTCTGATAGAATGATTTCCAAAAGCCGCGGCCCTTTCATCTTGAGAAGGTCCCGCAGGCATGACGATAGTTCATCGCCCTTTTCGCAGCGGACGGCCTTACAGCCCTGCGCCTCGGCGATTTTTACGAAATCCATGTGGCCGATATCGACACCGTCGATGCGGCCGGAGCCTGCCCTTTCGGCAATCCCCTTCAACACCTTGTAGCCGCCGTTGTTGAGGATAACGATCATCAGATCGGCATCGTATTCAACCGCGGACCAGATCGACTGGATGGAATAGAGGCTCGACCCGTCGCCGATCACGGCGATGACCGGCTGTTCCGGCCTGGTCAAGGCGGCGCCGACCGAGCCGGGCAGGGCATAGCCCAGGCCGCCGCTGGCGGTCGCGAAAAAGCCGCCGGGCCGTTCGATCGGGAAGAAATCGTGCAGCGCGTCGCGGCCGCCCGGCGCTTCCTCGAAGACGATGCTGTCGGGCGAACGGACGTCCGAAAGCGTCTGGTAGAAGAATTCCTGGGTGATGCCCTTCGGCTGCTTCAGGCGCGGAATGGTGCGGGCCGGACCGCCGGCGCGCGGCGAGCGGCAGCGGAGGCGATAGACGAGGCTTTCGGTCGCGGCGCGCAGGTTCGAGACCATGGCGTTGCCGACGATGGCGCTCGCCGCCTGGGCCGGATCGTCGGTGATCAGGAAGAGTTCGGCGCCCGCGGGGATATCCGGGCCGGAGCCGGCGAAATGATAGGTGAAGGCCGGCGCGCCGAGTACCAGCACGAAATCGGAACCGTGCAGGCAGTTCGAAAGCTTCGGCTGGAAGGCCGGCAGGAAGCCGGCAAACAAAGGATGGCGTTCCGGGAAGCTGCAGCGGGACGAGAGCGGGCTCACCCAGACCTTGGCCTGCAGGATTTCCGCCAGCCGCACCGTCGCATCCCAGGCGTCGTCGAGATCGACGCCCGGTCCGACGACCAGCACAGGCTCGCGGGCCTCGTTCAGCCGGCGGGCGAGATCGTCGATCGCCGAGGCCGGTCCGCTGATCACCGTTTCCACGTCGCGGACGGCGATCGGAGCGGCTTCGGCCTGCCAGTCGCCGAGCGGAACCGAGACCATGACCGGGCCGCGCGGCGCCTGCATCGCCATGTGATAGGCGCGGGCGATCGCGGCCGGCACGTCCTCGGCGCGGGCGGGTTCGCAGGCCCATTTCACATAGGGTTTCGGAAAGTCGGTCGGGCTCTCGGCGAACAGGAAGGGATCATGCGGCAGGAGCTCGCGGCTCTGCTGGCCGGTGGTGATGATCAGAGGCGCCCGATTGCGATAGGCAGTGTAGATATTGCCGAGCGCGTGCCCGAGGCCGGCCGCCGAATGCAGGTTGACGAAGGCTGGCCTGCGGCTTGCCTGCGCATAGGCGTCGGCCATGGCGACGACGATCGATTCCTGCAGGCCGAGCACATAGGAAAAGTCTTCCGGCACGTTGACGAACATCGGCAGTTCGGTCGAGCCGGGATTGCCGAAGATGCGGTCGATGCCCTTCTGTCTCAGAAAGTCGAAAACCGCCTCGCTTACCGTCTGTCCACGCAGCTTCGTGCTGCCGGACAGGAAATCCAGCGACATCTTGTTCATGACTTCAGGCCTCCTCCCGGCCGGCAGGGTTCGCACCCTGAGCGCTTCTCCCAGCGCGGCGAGTGTTGCAGATAGCGCCCTGTCTTGGAATTGAAGAATTTCCAACAATCCATTACACAGAGGCATGACTTTGGATGTGCGATCGGCTCAAATCGTTTTGGAATGCGCGCGGCGCGGAAGCCTCGGCGCGGCCGCGACGGCGCTCAACATGACGCAGCCGGCGATTACCCGCATGCTGAAGCGGCTGGAAGACAGCTATGGCGTTCCCCTGTTCGAACGCACCACCCGCGGCGTGGTGCCGACTGTGTTCGGCGATGCGCTGCTTCCCTATGCCAAACTGGTCGTTTCCGAGATCGGCAATGCGACTGATGTCATACAGCAGATGCGGGGCGCCAGCCGCGGGGTGGTCAGGATCGGCGGGGTGGCGAGCGTCGTCAGCGGCTTCATCATCGCCGTCATCCGCGAGATGCGCGAACAGCACCCGGAAGTGCAATACCAGGTGATCGAGGATCTCGAGGATCGGGTGCTGGAAGGGCTAAAGGGTGGCACGATCGACATCGCCATCTCGCCGGAGCCCTATCTCGACGACGACATCATCATCGCGACGCCTGATTTCATGCACGACACGGTGTCCGTCTTTGCACGGTCCGATCATCCGGTCGTCCTGCGGGAGCATGTAACGCTTGCCGAGGCGGCTCGTTTCGGCTGGGCCCTGCCGCCTCCGGGAACGCCGACGGTGCGGGAATGGCAGCGGCGCTTCCACGACAACGCGCTGGAGCCGGACGCGCCGTCGATCGTCTCCCGTTCGGTGCCGGTCCTGAAGGCCGCGGTGCTTTCGGAGGCGCTTTGCTGCTGGATGCCGCTACCGCTCGTCCGCGAAGAGGTCGAACGGGGGAACATGGCACGCGTGAACGTGCCCGAACTCGACTGGCAGCGCACCTTTCGCGTCTACCGCCGCAAGAAGGGCCTGATGACGCCGCCGACGGTCAATCTTCTGCAATGCATCCGTCGCGTCAGCGAGACCTGGACGATGTAGGGCAGGGCGATCCGCGCTCTACTTCTGCTTGGCGCCGGCGCTCTTGCCGTCGGAGCTTTTCGACCTTTCCTCGAAACGGTCGGCGCCCTTGGCGAGATCCGAACCCTTCCTGGCCTCGACCTTCTTCTCTTCCTTGCGGGTGCTCTGTTTCAGACCGCGCGCGGATTCCTTGCCCTTTTCGGTTGGTGCCTGTTCGATACCCATGATTTCTCCTCCAGCGCCCGACCGGCGCGCCATCTGAACGGCCGGCACCGGAAGGTGTTCCCAGCATTCGCAGCTTTTAGAAATGCGCGTGTCCTAAAAGGTGGCTTATATGACATTTGAGCCAAGGCGTTCTGAATGTAGTTCTTCCTCAGGCGCATGGGGCGCCCAGGAGAACCACAATGTCCACTCTTTCGAAGGGCGCTGCCCTCATTACCGGCGCATCGTCCGGCATCGGGGCCATCTATGCGCAGCGTCTCGCCCGCCGCGGTCACGACCTGATCCTCGTCGCCCGCAGTCGCGACAAGCTTGATACGCTCGCCCGCCGCATCAGTGATGAGACCGGCCGTTCCGTCGAAGTCATCCCGGCCGACCTTTCCGACAAGGCCGATCTCGCCCGGATCGAAGAGGTGCTGCGCAACGATCAGAGCATCGGGGTGCTGGTCAACAATGCCGGCCTCGGAGCCACCGCGCCGCTGCTGTCGTCGGATATCGGCAAGATGGAGGAGATGCTGGCCCTCAATGTCAATGCGCTGATGCGGCTCACCTATGCTGCCGCCCCCGGCTTCGTCGCCCGCGGCCGCGGCACGATCATCAACATTTCCTCGATCGTGGCGATCGGCCCGGAAGTGCTGAACGGCGTCTATGGCGGCAGCAAGGCCTTCGTGCTCGCCTTCAGCCAGTCGCTGCATCACGAACTCTCGGAAAAGGGCGTGACGGTTCAGGCCGTGCTGCCGGGAGCGACCGCCACCGACTTCTGGGGTGTCGCGGGCACGCCGCTGGAACACCTGCCGGCCGAGATCGTCATGTCCGCCGAGGATATGGTCGATGCGGCGCTTGCCGGTCTTGATCAGGGCGAACTGGTGACCATTCCCGCGCTTCCGGATCTCGCCGACTGGCAGGCCTATGAGGCGGCTCGCCAGAAGATGCTGCCGAACCTTTCGCGCACCCTTCCTGCCGACCGCTACAAGGTCGTATCGAAAGCGGCGTAGATCCCGGCCCGGAAATCGGCCATTCTGCACTGACATGAGTGAGGTCTGCCATGCATCGTATCGGTTTCGTCATTTTCCCGGATTTCCAGGTCATGGGATTTGCCGCGATCACGGTGTTCGAAGTGGCAAACACGATGCTGGACGATGATGCCTATTCGATCACCATGCTGTCGGAGGAGGGTGGGCTTGTCCGTTCCTCCGCGGGTTTTGCCGTCGATACGCAGCGCTTCGATGCGACGGAATTCGACACGGTGATGATCGGCGCCGGCATGCAGGTGCCGTCGTTCTCGCCGGGCCTCCTCGATTTCGTGCGGAGGTCGGCGACAACCGTGCGCCGGCTTGCCGCTCCCTGTATCGGTGCCTTCGCGCTGGCGGAGGCCGGCATATTGTCCGGCCGCCGCGCCACCACGCACTGGGCCTTCGCTCGCGAGCTCCAGTCAAGATACCCGGCCGTCTGCGTCGAAGAGGACCGCATCTTCATCATCGACGGGACGGTCTGGACGTCCGCCGGCATGACGGCCGGCATCGATCTCGCGCTGGCCATGGTCGAGAAGGATCACGGGCCGGAGGTCGCCCGCTCCGCCGCCCGCAAGCTCGTCGTCCACCATCGCCGCAGCGGCGGCCAGTCCCAGTTTTCGAGCCTGCTCGAACTCGAGCCTAAATCCGACCGCATCCAGAAGACGCTGATCTATGCCAATGGCCACCTCAAGAATGCCTTGTCGGTGGAGGAACTGGCGGATGTCGCAGGCTTGAGCCCGCGCCAGTTCAGCCGCGCCTTCCGGGCCGAGACCGGTCAGTCCCCGGCAAAGGCGGTCGAGAACATCCGCGTCGAGGCGGCGCGCCTGCTGATGGAGCAGGGCCGCCATTCCATGGACGTGATCGCCGACGAAACCGGCTTTGCCGACCGCGAGCGCATGCGCCGGGCTTTCCTGCGCATACTCGGCCAGCCGCCGCAGGTCATCCGCCGCAATTCGAGGGCAGCCTGACCGGCGGATACCGGTCAGCCGGCCTTTCCGACCCGCTGGAGCGACGACAATTCCTTGATATAGGCGCGCCAGCCGCCATAGGTCGTGATGTCGAGTGCGCCCTGAAGCGCGAACGGTTCGGCCAGAAACCCCTTGGCCGACGTGCCGTCCGACAGCGTGACGGTGCCGATGCCAAGCGGCGGCGGGATTGCCGCGACGAACAGGCCGAAGGCCGCAGGCGTGAGCTTCCAGACCTCGACCTCGATCTCGCCCCCTTCGCCCTCGGCGACGCGTATCATGCCGGGTTTCGGCGGCACCGTGCCGGCCAGCGCGTAGAGCTTGTAGGCGGCGGATGTCCGGGCGGTGCGGGAAAAGGTGCCGCCAAGATCGGTGAGCTGGTGGTTGAGCGGCATGCCGGAAAGGTGGGCGCCGACCACGACGACGTCGATCAGGTCATCGCCGGCGACGGCCGCGGGAATTTCGGCCGGCGCGGGCAGCGGCCAGCCGGTGGCGCCGAGCGTGAGGCCGCTTGCCTGGTGAAGGTCACGGGCCAGTGACGCGGTGAGGCCGTCGCTGCCGAAGGGGGCGAGCAGCGTGACGCTGGCCGGCAGACCGTCGGCACGGGTGCCGGTCGGCACGGCGATGCCGCACATGTCGAGCAGGTTGACGAAGTTCGTATAGGTGCCGAGCCGGGAGTTTTCCCGGATCGGCTCCGCCGCGAGATCCGCTCGGCTATAGTGGGTCGGCGCGGTCGGCACGCAGAAGAGGTCCACCGAGGCGATCAGCGGCGCCAGCGCTTTCCTGAGCGCCTGCAGCGCATAAAAGCCCTTGAAGGCATCGGCTGCGGAGAGCGATTTGGCGCCGCCGTAGATTTTTCGCGTGACCGGGTGAAAACTTTCTTCCCTGGCGTCGAAGAAGGGTTTTACCGCCGCATAACGTTCGGCCACCCAGGCGCCTTCATAAAGAAGGTTGGCGACCTTGTAGAACTCGCCGAAGGGCACTTCGACGATGCGATGTCCGAGCCTTGCGAGCATCGACAGGGCGTCGCCATAGGCTGCTTCCATGACGGTGTCGCCGAAGAACTGCAAGTCCGTTTTGGCCGGCACGCCGATGGTCAGCACCGGAGGCGCCGAGCCGAAGCCGCTAACCGGAACGGCCTTCGAATAGGCATCCGTTTCGTCGTATCGAGCGGCGACGGAGAAGACTTTCCAGGCGTCGTCCGCCGTCAGCGCGAAAATCGAGACGCAGTCAAGCGTGCGGCAGGCGGGAATGACGCCGGTGGTCGAGAGCGCCCCGACGCTCGGCTTCAGCCCGACGATATTGTTGAGACCGGCCGGGATGCGGCCGGAGCCGGCGGTATCGGTGCCTAGAGCAAAACTGACGATGCCTTGCGCCGTTGCGACCGCCGAACCGGAAGAGGAGCCGCCGGGTACGAGCGTCGCGTCGATGGCATTCCTCGGGATCGGATAGGGCGAGCGGACCCCGACAAGGCCGGTCGCGAACTGGTCGAGATTGGTCTTGCCGATGACGAGGGCGCCGGCCGCCTTGAGCAGCTGGACGACGGTCGCATCCTTCCCGGGCACATAGACATAATCCGGGCAGGCAGCAGTGGTCGGCAAACCGGCGACATCGATATTGTCCTTGACGGCGAAGGGAATGCCGAACAGCGGCCGTGCCGGATCGAACGCCCCGAGTTCGGCGGCTTCGGCCAGCACCGCGGACCTGTCGGCCAGATGGATGAAGATGCCTGGATCATTCACCTCGGCGATGCGCGCGAAAACCGCTTCGACGATTTCCGCCACGCTGCCGCCGTCCCGGTAGAACGCATGAAGCGAAGCGATATCGAAGGCAGGTGTCTTTTCCGGCAGGCTCATGCCATTTCCTCTTCCAATATTGTCACCGGCCGGTCCCACTGGATCAGCACGACGCAGCCGGTATCGCTCCAGACGGAGTGTTCGGTGCCCGGCGCATTGACGATATAGCTGCCGCGGCCGTAATCGCCAGCCTCGTCGGACTGCACGCCCTCGAGCACGAGGATGGTTTCGAGCCCCTCGTGGCGATGGCGCGGCACGCCGGCGCCGGCCTCGTATTTGAGGAGCGCCACGCCGGGCTGGTCGCCTTCGAAGGGTCTGATCCAGTGGATTGTCACCTCCTTGCGAAAAGGCTCGAATTCCAAGTCTTTCCAGCCGCCTAGCGTCAGGAGTTCGCGGGTCGATTCAGGCATCCGTCATCCCCTTGGGCACGATCCTCTCCAGAATGTCGTCCACATGCGCAGTCCAGCCGACGATGGCACCCTGGGCGCGGATCATGGCGATGGCGGCGGCCTTGAACTCGGGAAAATAGCTTTCGGTCGCCTCTTCGGCGAGCAGGCATTCGTAACCGCGGTCATTCGCCTCGCGCATGGTCGTCTGCACGCAGACTTCCGTCGTCACGCCCGCGAAGACGAGCTGCCTGATGCCTTTCGCCTTCAGCACCTCGCCAAGCTCGGTGGCGTAGAAGGCGCCCTTGCCGGGCTTTTCGATCACCACCTCGCCGTCGATCGGCGCGAGTTCGGAAATGATCGCCGTGCCCGGTTCTCCGGAAATCAGCACGCGGCCCATGGGGCCGACATCGCCGATCCGGAGTGTCGGGTTGCCGCGGTCGCGCTTGGCGGGCGGCAGGTCAGAAAGGTCCGGCTTGTGGCATTCCATCGTGTGGATGACGGGCAGGCCGGCATCGCGAAATCCCTGGATCAGGCGTTTCACATCCGGCACGATTTTGGTGATCCGGCCGACGTCGTTGCCGAGGCTCGCTCCGAAACCGCCCGGCTCGGCGAAATCGCGCTGCATGTCGATGACGATCAGCGCCAGAGCCTCCGGTTTCGCCGGGAAGGCGAAGGGTTGCGCCTTGATCTCGATTACCCCTCCGGCCATCAGTGATGCCCCGCCATATGCGCGCCGATGACGCCGATATCGGCGGCGCGGATCGGGGTCTCATAGACCAGCTTGCCCTCCGAGATCACCATGATGCGGTCCGACATTTCCAGCAGTTCGTCGAGGTCTTCCGAGAGCAGCAGCACGGCGGTGCCGGAGTTGCGGGCGCGCATGATGCGGGCGCGGATTTCCGCCACAGCGGAAAAATCCAGCCCGAAACAGGGGTTGGAGACGATCAGCAGGTCCACCTCGCCGGTGAGTTCCCGGGCGAGCACCGCGCGCTGGACGTTGCCGCCGGACAGGGCTGCGATCGGAGACGAGGAGGAGGCGGTCTTGACCTTGAAATCCGAGATCAGCGAGGAGGCCCGTTTCTTCATCTCGCCCTTGTTCAGCCAGACCGCATCCTTGCCGTCGCTCTTCAAGTCGAAGGTGCGGAAAGCGAGGTTTTCGCTGACCGTCATCTTTGGCGCACAGGCGTTCTGCAGCGGTTCTTCGGGAATGAAGCGGACGTTGTTCCTGCGGGTCTCCGGCCTCGTCGCGCCATAGGTCTCGCCGTTAACGGTTACCGTGCCCCGGTCGGTCGGACGCTGGCCGGCGAGGATTTCGGTCAGTTCCTTCTGGCCGTTACCGGAAATGCCGGCAATGCCGACGATCTCCCCGGAACGGACCGTCAGGCTGTCGATCTCGATCGTCTTGAGGCCCGAGCGGTCCGGCGCCTTGACCTGCTCGACCTTCAGCACCGATTTTGCTTCCTCCGCCACCGGCAGGCGGCTGTCGAGTTCGGCGAGCTTGACGTCGCCGATCATCATCGCCGCCATCTCGGCGGTGGAAAGTTCGCTGACCTTGCCGGTGCCGACCAGCTTGCCGCGCCGCAGGATCGAGCAGGCATCGGCGAACTTGGTCACCTCGTGGAACTTGTGGCTGATCATCAGCACGGTCAGTTCGCCGCGCTCGGTCATGCCGCGCACGATACCGAGCATTTCGTCTGCTTCGGCAGGCGTCAGCACCGAGGTCGGTTCGTCGAGCACCAGGAAGGAACGGCCAAGATAGAGCTGCTTGACGATTTCCAGCTTCTGTTTTTCGCCGGCCGCCAGTTCGCTGACCGGCCGTTCGAGCGGGATCTTGAACGGCATGCGTTCCATGAAGGCGGCAAGAGCCTTGCGCTCCTTCGCCCAGTTGATCACCGAGGGCACGGCGGTGCGGCTGATGACCAGGTTTTCGGCGCCGGTCAGCGAGGGAACCAGGGTGAAGTGCTGGTAGACCATGCCGAGCCCGTAGGTCGCCGCATCCTTGGGCGAGGCGACCGAGACTTCGCGGCCATCGACCGAAAGCGAACCCGAGGTCGCGTGGTAGAAGCCCATGATGCATTTGACCAGCGTCGACTTGCCGGCGCCGTTTTCGCCGAGCAGCGCGTGGAACGAACCGGCGGGCACCGAGATCGAGACATTGTCGAGCGCGGTGAAGGAGCCGAAACGCATCGTCATGCCGAGGGTCTCGATGCCGACCGCCTTGCCGGACTGGGGGAGCGGAGTGTCGCGGATAACGCTCATGGCAGTTGGCTCACCAGGGTCGAGGAATTGGAAACTGAGCCGAAGACGCCGCCCTGCATCTTGACCATCTTGATGGCGGCGAGGTGATTGCCGTAGTCGGTGGCGCCGCAGCAGTCCTCGAGCATCAGGCACTCAAAGCCGCGGTCGTTCGCCTCGCGCATGGTGGTCGAGACGCAGACATCGGTGGTGATGCCAGTCAGGATGATGTTTTCGATGCGCTTCTGGTTGAGGATGAGTTCGAGGTCGGTGGCGCAGAACGAGCCCTTGCCGGGCTTGTCGATGATCACCTCGCCCTCGATCGGATAGAGTTCCGGGATGATGTCCCAGCCGGGCTCGCCCCTCGTCAGGATGCGGCCGCAGGGGCCGGGATCACCGATGCCGGCGCCGATGCGCTGCGAGCGCCAGCGCTTGTTGGCGGGCAGATCGGCAAGATCCGGGCGATGGCCCTCGCGGGTGTGGATGATGTGGTAGCCTCGCGCACGCATGGCGGCGAGCACCGTCTTGATCGGCTCGATCGGGGCCTGCACCAGCGACAGGTCGTAACCCATATGATCGACATAACCGCCCTTGCCGCAGAAATCGGTCTGCATGTCGATGATGATCAGGGCGGTGTTTTCGGGTCTGAGATCGCCGTTATAGGGCCAGGCATAGGGATCGGCGTCGATATAATGCCCTTTGGTTTCAACCATCGCGTCCATCATTGTCTCTCCTATTCGCCAGCCAGCTTGAAAGTCTCGCCATAAGACCGCACGGGTTTGTCGAAGCCGCAGGAGGTGCCGTCGGTGACCTTCACCGCGTCCTCCCAGGGCAGCCTGTATTTCCCGGCAATCAGGTCGTGCATGTAGGTATAGGGCGCATCGCCCGCGCCGCCCGATACGGCGACGTAACCGCGATGGCCGAACTGGTAGATATTGTTCTCGACGCCCCAGCCGAGCCTTGCCTCGCGCACCAGGTCGGGGCGCACTTCGGCGGTGATGATCTCGTTGACGCGGCCGGACGTGCCGTGGGCGATGATCGAACCGTCGAAATTGCAGACCATGCCTTCGCCCATGGAATCGAACGTGCCGTCCGAGCCGCACATGCACACGCTTGCCGTCACCATCAGGTTGCAGAAGGCGTTCGACTGGTTGGTGAATTTCCAGCTTTCGCGGATCGGCGCGGTGTATCCAGCGGTGCGGATCATGATCTCGGCGCCCTTGTAGGCGCATTCGCGGGCCATTTCCGGGAACATGCCGTCATGGCAGATGATCAGCGCCAGTTTGGCGCCCTTCGGCCCGTCGATGACCGGGATGCCGAAATCGCCCGGCTCCCAGGGTTCGACCGGTACCCAGGGGTGCATCTTGCGGTAATAGAGTTTCAGATCGCCGCTATCGTCGATGACGATGCCGGAATTATAGGGCATGCCGCCGGGATTGAGCTCCATGAGCGAGAAGCAGCCCCAGATCGCGTTGTCCTTGCAGGCCTTGCGGAAGGCCGCGACTTCCGGGCCGTCCAGCGTGCACATGATCTCCGGATTGATATCCATCGAAAGCCCGTGCAGGGCGTATTCGGGAAAGACCACGAGATCCATGCCCGGCTGGTTGCGCCGGGCCTTGGCGACGAGATCGACGATGACCTGTGTCTGCCGGGCGAGGTCCGCCCGGGTGACGGTCACCGGAAGCTGGAGCTGCACGAGGCCGATACCGACGCCGTGCTCCGATTTGTTGAGGCCGCCCAATCCGTTCATTCTGTTTTCCCCTTATTTCGTCAGCGACAGCGCGCCCGGCGCGCCGGCAAGCGCGCGGGTGGGCGAGGAGGTGGCAATCAGGATGATCAGGGTGAGCACGTAAGGTGCCGCGTAGAACAGGTAATAGCCTTGCGTGACACCGACCGATTGCAGGGCGGGGCCGAGCGCGCCGGCGCCGCCGAACAGCAGCGCGGCGAGGAAACAGCCGATCGGGTTCCAGCGGGCGAAGATGACCAGCGCCACCGCCATCAGGCCCTGGCCCGAGGAAATGCCCTCATTCCAGGAGCCGGGGTAATAGAGCGACAGGTAGGCGCCGCCGATCGCGGCCAGTGAGCCGCCGGCGGCGGTCGCCAGCAGCCGGATGCGGTCGGGGCTGATGCCCATGGCGCGGGCCGCATCGGTGCTGTCGCCGACGACGCGCAGGATGAGGCCGATGCGGGTGTTTTTGAACGCCCACCAGAGGAACAGGGCGAGGGCGGCACCGATGAAGAACAGGACATTGATGTTGAGTGCCGCCTGGACCTGCGGCACGGCCGACCAGGAGCCGAGCGGAATGGAAGGCAGTTTCGGCGCCACCGGCTGGATGAAGGATTTTCCGAGGAAAAAGGCAAGGCCCAGGCCGAACTGCATCATGGCGATGCCGATGGCGATGTCGTTGACCTTGGGCCATTTGCAGATCCAGCCATGGATGGTGCCGAACATCGCGCCGGTTGCCATCGCCGCGAGCACGCCCAAGGTCGGCGAGCCGGTCATGACCGCGACCGCGTAAGCCGTCATGGCGCCGAACACGAGCGTGCCTTCCAGCCCGAGATTGATGCGGCCGGAGCGTTCGGTGATCGTCTCGCCGAGCGAGACGAAGATGAAGGGCGTGGAGACGCGGATGGCGCCCGCGAAAATCGCCAGAGGCACGCCCCAGAGGCCGATACCTGTGTCTTCCATCGGTCAGCTCCTTTTCCAGAGGTCGGGATTGAAGATCTTGAAGCGGCCGTAAAAGGTCTCGCAGAACAGGATGACGATGAAGAGCGTGCCCTGCAGCACCAGGACGGTGGCATCGGGCAGGCCCATGCGCCGCTGGATCAGGCCGCCCGAGGCGGAGATGCCGCCGAGCAGGATGGCGACGGGAATGATCGCCAGCGGATTGTGCCGCGCCAGGAAGGCGACGAGGATACCGGTATAACCGTAGCCGGCGGCAAGCGAGGCATTGGCGCTGCCCTGCACCGCCGCGACCTCGATCATGCCGGCCAGGCCGGCAAAACCGCCGGCAATCGCGGTGAAGCCGACGATCAGCCTGCCGACCGGCAGGCCTTGAATCTGGGCGGCGCGGACATTGCCGCCGGCAATGCGGGCGGCAAAGCCGAAGCTGGTGATCTCGATCAGCACCCAGGAGAGGATGCAGGCGACGACGCCGATGACGAGGCCCCAATGGACGTCCATGCCGGGGATCTGGCCGAGCATGTATTCCTTCGGCAGCGGTTTGGTGGAGGGCTTGTTGAGGCTGGCGGGATCACGCAGCAGCCCTTCGACGAACTGGTTCATCAGGGCAATGGCGATATAGGCCAACAGCAGCGAGGAGATCGTCTCGTTGACGCCGCGATAATGGCGCAGGAAGCCGGCAAAACCGATCCAGATGCCGCCGACGACCGCGGCGGCGAAACCCATGAACAGGAAGAGCATGACCGGCGGCACGATGCCGACGAAGGGCATGGCGCTGGCCGCCGCCGCGACGCCGCCGAGGACGACCGCGCCCTCGGCGCCGATGATGACGAGGCCGAGCCGTGCCGGCAGCGCCACGCAGAGTGCCGTCAGCAGCAGCGGGGCGGCGCGGGACAGGCTGTTCTGTATCGAGAACCAGCTTCCGAAACCGCCCGTGTACATGAGCTGGAAGAGGGTGATCGGCGACTTGCCGATCGCCAGGATGAACAGGGAGAAAAGCGCCAGGCCGATCAGGATGGCCACGAGCCCGATTGCCACGGGCTCGGCCCGTCGCGCCAGCCATTCGAGAAGGGGGCGGAGCGAAGCTCCGCTTCCCGCCGCTACCGATAGTCCCGGATCGTTCGCTTCGACCGTCATGGCGCTTCTCCTTCGCTTCAAGGTTCAGGACGTCGAGCCGACGACGCCCTCGACCAGGTAGGCCATGCTCTCGAGATCGATCGCGTCTTCCGCATAGGCCTTGTCGGCGGTGATGACGACATTGCCCTTGTTGTCCTTGATCGGGCCCTTGAAGACCGAGAACTTGCCGGACATGATCTCGGCGAGCGTCGCTTCGAACTTCTTGCGGCCTTCGGCGGAGACGGCCGGTCCGAGCGGGCTCATCTTGACGAAACCGTCCTTCAGGCCGCCGCGGACGAAATTGCCGAGCTTGCCGCCGCTCTGGGCCGCCTTGATGAAGTTGGTATAGACATTGCCCCAGGCCCATTCGGCGCCGGTCAGGTACTTGTCCTTGGCGAGCGCGCTCTGGTTGGCGTGGTAACCGCAGACGAAGGCGCCGCGGCCGGCGGCGGTCTCCGCGACCACTTTCGGGCTGTCCACATGGCAGGTGATGACGTCGGCGCCCTGGTCGACCAGCGCGTTGGTGGCCTCCGCCTCCTTGACGGCGAGCGACCATTCGCCGGTGAAGATCACCTGGCAGGTGATGGTCGGATCGACCGAGCGGGCGCCGAGCAGGAAGGCATTGATGTTCTGCAGCACCTGCGGGATGGGCTTGGCGGCGACGAAGCCGATCTTCTTGCTCTTCGAGGCATAACCGGCCGTGACGCCGTTCAGGTACTGGCCCTGGAAGATATAACCGAAATAGGAGCCGGTATTGGCCGGATTTTTGCCGTCGGTCCACAGACCGCCGCAATGGCGGAACTGGATCTTCGGATATTTCGCGGCCATGGCCAGCATATGAGGGTCGAAATAACCGAACGAGGTCGGGAAAAGCAGGGTGGCACCATCGAGGTTGATCATCGATGCCATGGTCTTCTGGACGTCGACCGTTTCCGGAACGTTTTCCTCCTCGACCAGCGTGATGCCCGGCATCTTCTTGATGACGGCGGCACCCTCGGCATGCGCCTGGTTGTAACCATAGTCGTCCTTGGGGCCGACATAGATGAAGCCGACGGTAAGCGCCGTCTGGGCCAAGGCCGGCGAGCCGATCAGGCCGGGCGCGACACCGGCGGCGAGGCCGGCGGCGGAGGCCTGGAGAAAATTGCGGCGGTTCATGGAAAGGAGTTTGGTCATCGGGATGCTCCTTGCGGCGCTGGGCCGGTTTCGAACGGGTACAGTAAAAGTGCATGCAATGTGCGTGCCAGACATCAAGCTGTTGTTATTGCATTTGAATTTTTGTGACCGGAAACGGCAGGATGAAAAGTGCATACAGATTCATCGCGGATTCGATTAAGAAATAGTCAGTAGATATTATTTGTTCAGCAAACGGGCAGGGCGGGCAATACGGCAATTGCCGGTGCCGTTTTCCGGCCTCCGAAAGCCGAAAATTACCAATGGTTTGCCCTCGTCATTTGACTTATGGAGTTGGGAGCGGCATCTGTATGCAAGTTTTAGGAGTTCAGTAGAATCGTTCCCGTGAAGCAGGTCAAGCGCAGAGAAGTCATCCGTACCGGAACCACCGTCGAGCAGATGGTGCGGGCGATCGCCGACATGATCGTCACTGGTGCCCTTCTGCCGGGCGAGAAGCTCGACGAGATATCGCTCGCCTCGCGTTTCGAGGTATCCCGTACGCCGGTGCGCGAGGCGCTTCGTGAGCTGGGGGCAATGGGGCTTGTGGGGCGCGAGCCGAACCGCAGCGCCGTTGTCACCAACGTCACCGAAACTCACCTCCACTCGATGTTCGAGGCTATGGCCGAACTCGAAGGCATCTGCGCGCGGCTGTCGGCGGAGCGTATGACGGTGGACGAGCGGCGGGCGCTGGAACTCGACCATCGCGGCTCGATGCGGCTCGTCCATGCCGGCGCCGAAGAGGACTATGCGGCGCACAATACCGAATTCCACACCAGGCTCTATCGCGGCGCCCATAACGACCATGTCTTCGAGATGGTGACCCAGACGCGGGCACGGCTCGCCCCCTTCCGACGGGCGCAGTTCCGTCTGCCGGGCCGGCTGGCGAAATCCTATGAGGAGCATGACCGGATCGTTGCGGCGATCATGCGCGCCGATGCCGCTGCGGCGGGGCAGGCGGCTTATTCCCATGTGGAAATCGTCAGCGATGCCAGCGCCGTGTTTGCGACGGCGGGGGAATAGGGACACGCCCTCTTGTTTCAGCGTCGACACGGTTGTGCGACCCTCTATGTCTATATAGGGTTGTATTTTCGCAGGACTCCGAGCCAAATGGAGACGGGTTGATCGGCCGGTGGGAAAATAGGCGGGGGTGGGGGTATGAGTGATGTCGATAGCAGTCCGGCTGCGGAGATCCCGGATAAACCGAACGGGAAGACGCTGGCTTCCCTTTGGAACGGCACTGCAAACGTCTGCGGCGTGCTCGGTCTCGTGATCGGTGTTGCCTGGACGTTCCCAAGTGAAATTTGGGAAGCCTATTTCAGCAGCCAGGTCAAGATGGAAGAGGGCGTCAAGGAAGCCATCGTGCAGATGGCTTCCGTCTACAAGGAATTCGCCCTGTCCCAGGGAGCGAACCTGAACGATCAGGCCCGGTTCATGCTGAACTCAATCGCCATCGTGCAGATCAGCTATCATCTCGACAAGATCAGCAAATATCCGGATGAGATATTTGCCAGGTCGAGTTATTTCGAAAACCTAGCGCTGGCAGGCCTCGCCTATCAGGTCCAGAGATATGATGATGCTCTGCGATTCAACAAATCGGCAATTATTGCTGCCAATCGCGAGAAGATCGAGCCACTCGAAGCCTATACCGGCATCGCCAACGCGACGACCGGGCGAGATGGCGCCAGCGCCATACAGGAAGCCCGGGAAAGTTACAAACTGGCTCTGAGGGCAGGGTTCAAGCGCCAGAAAACCGGACGGGCAGACTATGCCATGGCTCCTCTGTCCGTGATGATCGACGCATCGCTTACGGAGCTTAAGATCGGTTCGTGGGAATGCGGCAATACCCTTGCAGGTCTGGTCGAGCTTCAATTGACCAAACCTGAGATGAAGACCGTGGCAATGGCTCAAACCGCGCTGTCGGTCTTCAAGAGCATCAAGGCGACGATCACACCCGTGGCAGGAAGATCTGCTTTCGCCTGCGACTATTTTTCATCGCTGAACTAGCCAAGGTTTTCAGGACTTAGCGCCCGGCGACCTTGCCGAATAAAACACCTGCGGCTCGTAGCTGAAATCCTTGTCGAAGGGGTAGGTTGCCTTCAGCTTGCGGTGGCGTTCCAGGCGTTCGACGAACTGGTCGACGACGCCCGGTGACAGCGCCATCAGGTTGGGGTTGGCGATCGGTGCCAGTTCGGGGGAGAGATAGCCGGATTTTACCACGATGATCTTCGCACCGTTGGGGTCAAGGCCGAGGCGGGTGAAATCGGCGATGTAGTGGTAGGGGCGCCGCTTGGCGGAAAGGACGAGTTCGATGCCGCCGATGGCGACCACCGCCTGTCGGTCGGCCAAGTCGGTTGTCTCGTGGAGGAACTGGACCCTCACCCTGGCCTGAACCGGCTTGCTGCCGATCGTGTCCAGCGAAGCGCCGATCGAAAGGTCGAGTTCGGCGCCGACGCCGGCGGCGTAGCAGGCCTCGGTCGCTGCCTTGTCGGCGATGCCGGCGAAGACGACACCGGTGGCATTCCTGGCCATTAACTCGGCCAGCACTTCGGCGCGGTCGCCGACGCCGCCGCCGGTCGGGTTGTCGCCGGATTCGGCGAGCACGACCGGTGCCGTCTTCGAGGCGATCGCCTTGTCGACGCATTCCTGGATCGAGCCGGTCTCGCATCCGAACACGAATTTTTCGCGCGCATCCCAATAGGCCCTGGCGACGCGTTTTGCCTCGCGCTCCAGAACGGCCCGGTCGGTGCCGGTCATGATCGCGGCGGCGGTGCCGCGGGGTTCGTCTGCCCAGACGTAGCCGACCATCAGCGAGGCATCCCAGACGCCGTCGATCGCGTCGATTTCCGGCATCATCTCGTACAGGCTCTTGGCCGGCTCATCGACCGTCGAGGTGCGTTCGCCGGGCAGCACGACCGGGATCGGCGCCCAGAGCAGCACCGGCCGGACGCCGGTCTTCAGGCTTTCGACCAGCATTTTGACCGAGCGGCGCATGGTCTCCTCGACGTCGATATGCGGCGCGGTGCGGTAGGTCGAATACATGTCGAGCGCGTCGACGATCCGCTGGCTGACATTGCCGTGCAAGTCGTAGCTGGCCGAGATCGTGCAGTCGGGGCCGACGAAATCGCGGGCGGCGGTGATCCAGTCGCCCTCGGCATCCTCCATGCCCTGGACATACATGGCCCCGTGCATGGCGAGGTAGAGACCGTCAAGCGGCAGAAGCGGCTTCAGGCGGTCGAGGAACTCGGCCTTGAAACGTTCGTACGTGGAGCGGGAGACCGGCCCGCCGGCAATGGCGCGGCAGTGGATGGTGGGCAGGAATTCGGCGTCATAGTCCTTGAGAAAGGCGAAATAGGGCGCCGCCGTCAGTTCCTCGCCGCGCACGATGCGGAAATCCTTCTCCTCGTTGAGGACCGGATTGTAGGTGCTGCATTCGATATGGATGCCGCCGACAGCGATACGCAAGGACCTGGACATTTGGGGAAAAACCTCAGTTGGAGTTGGGACCGATCAAAAAATTATGGGCGGCGATGCTGGCCGCGCCGCGGGCCCAGACATCGCCATCGACGCGCTTGACGCGGATCGGCGTCTGGCCGGCGTAACGCGGCAGGACGTTGGTTTCGATCGCCTGGTTGACCACCGTGCCGAACAGGCCGTCGAAGGAGCCCTCGACATGGGTGATCAGGATCATGCCGGGGTCGTTCATCTGGATCAGGTTGGCGATGGCAAGGCCGAGCGCGGAGCCGGCCCGGTGCAGGATGCGGATCGCGGCGGCATTGCCGGTCGAGGCCTCGTGTTCGATCTCGGAGAGCGACGTGCATTCGAGGCCCTCGGCGCGCGAAACTTCCTTGATCGCCTTCATCGATGAGACGGTGTCGAGGCAGCCGCGCTTGCCGCAGCGGCAGGGGGAGCCACCGGGTTCGATGGTGCAATGGGCGATTTCGCCGGCGCCGCCGTGATTGCCGCGATAGAGCTTGCCGTCGATGAAATGCGCGCAGCCGATGCCGTCGCCCAAAGAGACGACGCTGAAACTCTGGATCTCGCGGGCGCTGCCGAACAGCTTCTCGCTGACGGCAACCGCCTTGGCATCGTTCTCGATGAAGGTCTCGATGCCTGAGCGTTCGCGGATGATTTTTGCCAGAGGCACGTCCTGCCAGCCGAGCAGGGTCGATTGCACGCAGTTCGACTGGGTCTCGTCGACGAAGCCGGAGAGGGCGACGCCGATGCCGGAAAGCTTTTCCTTTGCCTGCGGATGGGCTTCGAGCAGTCTCGGCAGGCCCTCGGTGATTGCCTGGGCGATGACCTGGGGATCGCGCGACAGCGGCATAGCCTGGCGGGCGATGATCTTGCCATTGAGGTCGCTGAGGATCATCGGCGCCGGATCCTCGAGCAGCGAGATGCCGACGAAGAAGGCGCATTCCGGATGCAGGTCGAGGCGGACGGACGGGCGGCCTTGGCCATAGACGGTCTCGGTTTCGTGCAGCACGCCGAGGTCGATCAGCTCGCGGGCGATGCCGCTCATCGCTGCCTTGCTGAGGCCCAGCAGGTTCGCCATCTCGGTGCGGCTGAGCGGGCCGGACTCGCTGATGACGCGCACGAGCTGGCGCTGGGAGGAGGTGAGCAGAGCGTTCACGGCGACTGTTTTCTGTTGGTGAATGTGGCTTGACACTAAGTTCAGAAAATGAACAAATCAACGCCAATAAATTATAAAAATGATCTAAGGCGGCGATAACCGCCCTCATGTCAACAAAACCAAGGGTGAACAATCATGACCATGTTCTTGAAAAGTCGTCATTTTGCGCTGGCCTGCGCGGTGGCCGGCAGTCTCGTGTTTCCGATCGCCGCCCACGCCGCGACGCTCAATGTGATGCAGACCGAGGCGCCGCGCTCCATGGATCCCGGCGACCAGACCGCGACCTACACCGCTGCCCTGCTCGATCCGATGTATGAGGGGCTTCTCAAGCGCGATCCCGATCTGTCGCTGAAGCCGGCGCTTGCCACCGAATGGTCGGCGGACGCTTCCGGCCTCGTCTGGACTTTCAAACTGCGCCAGGGCGTCAAGTTCCATGACGGCACGGCTTTTGACGCGGATGCGGTGGTCAAGAATTTCACCCGTCACCTCGACACCAAGCGCGGCCTCGCTGCCAGCGGCCGCCTGCGCACCTTCCTTGAAGGCGTCACGGCGGTCGATCCGATGACCGTGCAGTTCAAGCTGAAAACGCAATATCCGGCGTTTCTGGCGCTTCTGACGACCGGTCCCTGCCTGATGGTCAGCCCGACCGCTGACGCCGCGGGCACGATCGGTTCCAAGGCGGTCGGTACCGGTCCCTACAAGCTCGCGGAATACAAGTCCGGCGAATACGTGATCCAGACCAAGAACAGCGAATGGTGGGGCGGGGCGCTGAAGGGCGAAGACCAGATCAAATGGACCTGGACGGCAGAGCCTTCGGTGATGAACATGGCGCTGCAGACGGGCGATGCCGACGTCATCAATCCTTTCCCGGCCGCTTTCGCCACGCAGGTGAAGGCGAACCCGGAGATGAAGCTTTCGACGACTGACGGTTCGGCCGTCTTCTGGGTTTCGCTCAACACCAAGCTGAAGCCGCTCGACGACGTTCGCGTCCGCCAGGCGTTGAACTACGCGACCGACCGCGACGGCATCGTCAAGGCGTTCATGAACGGTTTCGCGACGCCGGCCAACTCGCCGCTTGCGCCGGTCACCCCGGGTTACGACAAGTCGCTGTCGCCCTATACCTATGATGTCGAGAAGGCCAAGCAGCTCCTCAAGGAGGCCGGTTATCCGGACGGTTTCGCGATGTCGACCATCGTGCAGGAGCAGGAGGCGCGCATCGGCGAACTGCTGCAGGCGATGTGGGCCAAGGCCGGCGTCAAGCTCGAAGTGCGCAAGATGGAAGGCGGTGTCTGGTCGAAGGCGGCGTTCCAGGATCCGGCCGGCAAGGAAAAGGACAATATCGGTTCGTCCATCGCCTCGTGGTCGTCCGGCGTCAACGGCGCCGACCTGCAGTTCCGTCCGCTCTACTACTCGAAGAGCGCTTCGCCGGCCGGCGCGAACCTCGGCTTCTTCGCCGACGCCAAGCTCGACGAGCTGATCGACAAGGCCGCTTCGACGCTCGACGAGAAGGCGCGCAACGCGATCTATGTCGATGCCCAGAAACTGGTGAATGACCAGGCTCCGCACGTCCTGCTCTATACCAAGCAGGACCTTTTCGCGACCCGCGCCAGCGTCAAGGGCGCCTGGGTGATCCCCGGTGGCCTGATCGTCGTCAGGGATGCCAAGAAGCAGTAATGTAAGTTGCCGATGGTCCCTCTTTTCCCGGCAAGGAGGGAGGGGCCTGTTCGAAAGGCCGTGTGCTCTTGCTTTCGTCATGCTCATCCTCGGGTTTAACCCGAGGATGTTCCGAGTATCTGCAACGTTCATGTCGTGGACGTGGTTGGACCCTCGGCACAAGGCCGAGGATGACGTCGGGTATGTCGAGGGGCTGTTCGACAGACCGCAAGGTTTTCTCGGTGTGATACGGCCCAGGATAAAAACGTAGAAGGCGCATGAAAGCCTATATACTCAAGAAATTGCTGACCCTGCCGCTGATCCTCATCGGTGTGTCGCTGCTGGTCTTCGTGGCGATCCGCGCGCTGCCGGGCGATCCGGCACGGTTGATGGCGGGGCCTGAGGCGACGCAGGAAGCAGTCGACAACATGACCGTGCGGCTCGGCCTCGACCGCAGCCTGCCGGCGCAATATGCGTCGTTTGCCTATGGAGCGGTGAGGGGCGATCTCGGCACCTCGATCAAGTCGAAGCTCCCGGTCGTCGCCGAGATCGCAGAACGCCTGCCGTTCACCATCGGGCTGGCGATCACCGCCTATCTGATCGCCATCGGCATCGGCGTGCCGGCCGGCATGATCGCGGCGATCTACCGCCATGGCTGGCCGGACCAGTTCGTGATGATTCTTGCCATTGCCGGCGCCTCGATCGCCAATTTCTGGCTGGCGCTGATGGCGATGAACACGTTTTCCGTCCAGCTCGGCTGGCTGCCGCTGCTCGGCGCCAGTTCGTGGAAAAGCTTCATCCTGCCGTCGATCACGCTTGCGGTGCTGCCGACAGCCGTTATTGCCCGCATGACGCGCTCCAGCATGATCGAGGTGATGAGCCAGGACTATATCCGCACGGCCTATGCCAAGGGCGTGGCGCCCAGCAGGATCTACTGGAGCCATGCGCTGCGCAACGCGCTCCTGCCGATCATCACCATTGTCGGCCTGAATTTCGGCAGCCTGATCGGTGGCGCGGTCGTCACCGAGTCCGTGTTCAACTGGCCGGGTATCGGACGGTTCCTCGTCGATGCGGTGCGTTATCGCGATTATCCGGTCATCCAGGGCGTGACGCTGGTCGCGGTCACCGGCGTGGTGATGATGAATTTCCTTGCCGAGCTTTTGATCGCCGTCCTCAACCCGAAGATAAGGTTCGACTGATGGCGTCCGCTGACACCGATATCGCGCCGCGCCGGTCTGTCCTGGTTCGCGGGTTGCGCTGGATGGCGAACCACCGCAGCATTGCGCTCGGCGGGTTTTTGATCGGCATGATCGTGCTGGCGGCGATCTTCGCGCCGCTGATCGCGCCTGCCGACCCGTATATGCAGGACCTGCTGGCCACCATGGAGCCGCCGTCGCTGGCGCATCCGTTCGGTACCGATGACAACGGTCGCGACATCTTCGCCCGGGTGATTTTCGGAGCGCGCATCTCGTTGCTGGAAGTGGTTCTGGCCGTGGGGCTCGCCGTGCTCGTCGGCGTGCCGCTCGGCATTCTCTCCGGCATGAGCGGACGGTATGTCGACCAGGCGATCATGTGGACGATGGATATCCTGTTTGCCTTCCCGGGCATCGTGCTTGCCATCCTGATCGTCAGCGTGCTCGGCTCAAGCCTGATCAACCTTTTGATCGCGATTGCCATTTTCTCCGTGCCGGTCTACGCCCGGCTCAGCCGAAACCTGACGCTGGGCCTGAAGCGCATGGATTATGTCGAAGCCGCCGTCTCGCTCGGCATCTCGCGCCGCCGTATCATGAGCCACTACATCCTGCGCAATGCGATCGGGCCGATCATCGTGCAGTCGACGCTGACCGCCGGCACCGTCATCCTGTCGGCAGCCAGCCTCTCGTTCCTCGGCCTCGGCGCCCAGCCGCCGCTGCCGGAATGGGGTGCGATGATGAGCGACGGCCGCAACTATCTCGGCCTCAACATCTGGATGTCGCTGTTTCCAGGCCTCGCGATCATGATCACCGTGCTCGGCTTCAACATCCTCGGCGACGGTCTTCGCGACCTTCTGGATCCGCGCAAATGAGCACCGTCACCAACCCCCATACGAGAGGCCAGCCGGCAACCGGCAGCGCCGGGCCGGCAAGGCCGGTCTTCTGCGTCGATATCGGCGGATCGTTCATGAAATTTGCGGTCTCTCCTGCGCCGGGCGT
The DNA here is from genome assembly GCF_031455615.1 of Neorhizobium sp. 2083. NCBI lineage: Bacteria > Pseudomonadati > Pseudomonadota > Alphaproteobacteria > Hyphomicrobiales > Rhizobiaceae > Neorhizobium > Neorhizobium sp. 2083. The sequence continues at coordinate 224,047 of NZ_JAVDTC010000004.1, forward strand.
GCTGGTGGCACTCGAAAAGGTGGCGACGCCTGCCGCGAACTGGGACGATCTGGCAGCCTCGCTTTCGGCGCTGATCGCGCGCAACGCGCAGTCGGGCAATCCGGCTTCGCCGCTGGCGCTGTCGATCGCCGGCCTCATCGATCCCGGAAACGGCATTGCGACTTCGGCCAATATTCCCTGCATTACCGGACGGCGGATCGGCGACGAACTGTCCGTCATTCTCGGACGGCCCGTGCTTGCCGCCAACGATGCCGATTGCCTGACGCTCGCGGAAGCCAACGAGGGTGCCGGACGCGGTCATTCGGTGGTGTTCTGCGCCATCATGGGGACCGGCATCGGCGGAGGGCTGGCGATCGACGGGCGGCTGGTGCGCGGTGCGGGCGGCGTCACCGGCGAATGGGGCCATGGCCCGATCCTCAATACGAGTGTCGAACTCGACGGCGGTACGATCCATGTTCCGCGTTTTTCCTGCGGTTGCGGCCAATCCGGCTGCGTCGACACGATCGGCGGAGCGCGCGGCATCGAGCGACTGCATCATTTCCTGCATGCCTGCGAGGAGACGAGCTACCGGATCATCGAGGACTGGCAGGCGGGCGAAGCGAAGGCGTCCAGGACCGTCGCCGTCTATCTCGAGCTGATCGCAGACCCGCTGGCGCTGTCGGTGAACGTTACCGGCGCGTCGATCGTGCCGGTCGGAGGCGGGCTCGCCTCGGTGACGCCGCTGATCGACGCGCTGGACCGGGCGGTGCGCAAGCGTATCCTCAACCGCTTCGATCACCCGCTGGTGACACCGGCGCTGCGGCAGGAGGACGGTGGGCTGGTTGGCGCCGCGGTGCTCGGGCATCAAAGCCGCGGTCATGGCCGCGAAAGCGCCGTCTATGGTCGCGAAAATGCCGTCCATGGCCGTGAGAGTGGCGTCCGCGGCCACGAGAGTGGCGGCCACCAAGGAGACTGATTCTGTCCATCCTGCTCGAAGTCTGTGTCGATAGTCCCGAAGGCCTGGCGGCCGCCATCGCCGGTGGCGCGGACCGCATCGAACTCTGCGCCGCGCTCGATGTCGGCGGGCTGACGCCGCCGCCCGGCATGATCGCGCTTGCCGCACGGGCGCCGATCCCGGCCTATGTGATCATTCGCCCGCGCGCCGGCAGCTTCGTCTACGACGCCGACAACGAGGCGGCGATGATGGCCGATATCGATGCGGTGCGTGCTGCAGGCCTTGCCGGAGTGGTGATCGGCGCGAGCCGTGCGGACATGAGGCTCGACATGCCGATGCTCGGGCTGCTGATGGCGCGGGCTCAGGGGCTCGGCGTCACGCTGCATCGCGCCTTCGATCTGGTGCCGGATCCGTTCGAAGCCCTTGAACAGGCGATCGAGCTCGGCGTCGAGCGTGTCCTGACCTCCGGCCTGAAAGTCAGCGGTCCCGAGGGGATCGATATGCTGACGACGCTGGTGGAGCGGGCAGCCGGCAGGGTGTCGATCATGCCGGGCGGCGGCATCAATCTATCGACCGTCGAACGGGTGGTCCGGGAAACCGGCGTGCACGAGATCCACAGCTCCTGCCGCCGGCCGGTCGAAAGCATGGACGAGCGTGCCATCGCCTTCGGGTTCCAGGCGCCTGTTTCTCATGAGACGAGCAGCGATATCGTGCAGAAGATGCGCGGCCTGCTCGATGAGCTCGGCGCAGCGCGCGGTTGATCCTCCGTTCGACACGACTTTGCGGCAGGCCGTCGGGGGGACGACGACCTGCCGCTCAGCAGTCAGGGAGAGAACTATTGAAATCGAGGAGATATGCACTTTCAATTTCACGGACGGCCGCCGCTCGCCCGTTCATGCACTGCCATTTCACTGCCATGCGAATTGCTATTTCAGTCTCATGCGCAGAGGCTGCGCAGCGCTTCGTGCTTCTTGATCTCGATGCAACGAATGCTCCGCAGTTTGATAAGGCCGGCCGAACGGAGCTTTGCGAAAACGCGCGACACCGTTTCGATCGTCAGGCCTAAATAATCGGCTATATCAAGCCGGGTCATGGGTATGTCGAAATGTTCGAGGCCGCCCTGGCGTTCCGCCATGTCGATCAGGAAGCCGGCGATCCGTTCCACGGCCGTTTGACGGCCGATCATCATGATATGTTCGTGAGCGCGCAGCATGCCGCGCAGCGCCAGCGAAAGCAGTTCCGGCAAGGCCTGGTCATTGGCTGCGCGGTTGATGGCGCGCAGGCCCGTCGCGGCGATGGCTTCGGCGAAGAAACTATGGGTTCCGTCGGCCTCGAAGCCGAAGGTTTCTCCGGCCAGATGGAAGGCGATGACCTGTCTGCGCCCGTCCGACAGCAGGCGGTAAATCCGCACGGCACCGAATTCGACGTGATAGAAGGTTCCTGCCTTGTCGCCGGGGGCATAGATCTCAGCGCCGGCATCGAAGGTCGTTACGGTATTGGCGCGGAGGAAGCCCGCGGCCTGGGACGCGATCACGATCTGGCTCTTGGTGAGCTCCAACTTCGTGGCATGAGCGGCTGCGGTCTGCATCTTCACGTCTCCCTTGCTGTAGTCTCAAGATGACAGAAGTCAGTTCCGGACAAAATTCGGTTGTATCACTACGGGTATTTACGTAGGGGGGGCGGTTGGAGTCGGCGGGAGAGCGGTCTGCGAAGTGGCTCAGGCGGCCACTGCAAGGCTTCTGACGAGGCCCAGGAGATCGGCGCCGTTGAACGGCTTGGCGAGGCTGAGGATCGGGCCGAGTTCGTCTTCGATGGACGGAGACATGCCGTCGGTCAGCAGGATCACGGCCTGGCCCGATTGGCGCAGATGCTTGCGGGCATTGGTACAGGAGCGTAGCACCTGGTCGTCGACGATCATGCACAGCGTCTGGCCGACGACGACATTGCCGTTGCACCAGGAATCATAGGCCTCGACGCGGTAACCTTCCACCTCGAGAGCAAATGTCAGCGATTGCCTGAGACCGTGGTCGGGCGCGATGACGACTATGTTTCTCGATTGTGATAACACCAAACTTCTCGCGCAGGTGGGGCAGCTGCTGGGCCGCTCAAATCAGACATCTAGTTCCTGCACGGGGGTCTGCGCTTTGCGATAGATCAAGAAATCCTCAATTAATTCTCGGGGTATTCAATTGGGGCCGAAACCGGCGGCTATTGCCATGCGAACGAGCTGCGGCAGGCTTTTCGCCTTCATCTTGGCCATGACGTTGGCGCGGTGCACCTCGACGGTGCGGGGGCTTATGTCGAGATCGTAGGCAATCGATTTGTTCGGCAGCCCGGCAACCACGGCCGCCAGCACCTGCCTCTCCCGCTCGCTCAGGCTCTCCAGCCGTGTCTGAACCTCGGCCAGGTCGTCGGTGTCGATCATCTTGTCCGACAGCAGCTCGGCCGCCCGCTGGATAGCTTCGATGATGACCGTGTCGCCGAAGGGTTTTTCGATGAAGTCGACAGCGCCTGCCTTCATCGCCTCGACGGCCATCGGCACGTCGCCATGGCCGGTGATGACGATCGAAGGGATGCCGGCGCGGCTGTTCGTCAGCTTGCGGATCAGCTCGACGCCGGTCATGTCCGGCATTCTGAGATCGGTGACCAGAACGCCATTGCGGACGCTCGGGGCGAACTGCAGGAAGGACGAGGCGGTTTCGTGCATGCGCACGGCAAAACCGTTCATGGTCAGCATGAAGGCGAGGGACTTTCTGACGGGCTCCTCGTCGTCGACGATATGGATCGTATAGTCACCCGTCTGCATGCTCGAGCTCCTCCTTGTCGATCGGGAGTGTAAAACGGAACGTCGCGCCGCCGGCCGCATTGCGCGTCACGGTCATCTCGCCGCCATGGGCCTCGACGATGCGCTTGGAGATCGAGAGGCCTATTCCCATACCGCCGGCCTTGGTGGTGATGAACGGTTTGAAAAGCTGTTCGGCGATCTCTCCCGGAATGCCGGGACCGGTATCCTGGACGATCACCTCGATCATGTCCTGGTCTTCCTGGCGGGTGCGGATGACCAGTTCCCGGCGGGGACAGTCGCGCATCGCCTCGATGGCGTTGCGCATCAGGTTGGTCAGCACCTGCTGGACCTGAATACGGTCGACGATGACCATTTCGGCCCCCTGCGCGAATTCGAAAACCGTACGGACCCCTTTTTCGCGCGAACCGACCAGCGCCAGGGCGCCGGCTTCCTCGACAAGGCGGCGGATGTTTTCCGGCGCCTTTTCCGTTTCGCCCTTGGTCACGAATTCCCGCAGATGCTTGATGATCTGTCCTGCCCGTAGCGACTGGTTCGCCGTTTCTTCCAGCGCTTCGCGCATGCGCACCGCCACGGTTTCGTCGAGGTCGCGCAGAAGCCGTGCGCAGCCGTGTACGTAATTGGCGATCGCCGAGAGCGGCTGGTTCAATTCGTGGGCGAGGGTGGATGCCATTTCGCCCATTTCATTGAGACGGGCAAGGCGTGCGAGTTCTCCCTGGATCTCCTGAAGGCGTGCGGCCGATTCTTCGCGTTCGGTCAGGTCGCGCACGAACCCGGTGAAGAAGGTTTCGCCGCCGCTGTGGGTCTCGCCGACCGCGAGCTTCATCGGGAAGGTCGAGCCGTCCTTGCGGCGGCCGACGACCACGCGGTCCATGCCGATGATCCGTTTTTCGCCGGTCCTCAAATACCTTTCAAGATAACCGTCATGCTCGCGATGATAGGGTTCCGGCATCAGCATGCGCAGGTTCTGGCCAATCGCCTCCTCTTCGCTGTAGCCGAACTGGCGGATCGCCGCGGCGTTGAAGGAGACGATCGTGCCGTCCCTCGTGCTGACGATGCTGGCATCGAGGACCGTGTCGAGGACGGAGCGCAGATGCGCCTCGCGGGAATCGGCCTTGGTCTGGGCTTTTCCGATCGCCTTGCGGGCCGTATGCAGGATTTCTCCGACCAGCGCGATGACCACGCCGACGATGGCGATGACGGCCATTTCCGAAAAATTGGCGCCCCGCGGCGTCAATTCCTTGATGATGTAGGCGGCCAGAACCGAAAGGGCCACCGCAAACAGCGAGGCGCGCATGCCGCCGATAAGGGCGGCAACAAGGATCGGCGGAATGAAGAACGTGAAGGGGGCCTTGTCGTCGAGCAGGCCGTGCAGCGAGAAACGCAGCACGAAGGCGATCAGCACGCCGGCGGTCGCAATAAAATAGACTTCCCCGGCCGAAAACCGGCGGCTCAAGAAAGACTGAATATAGTCATCCTTCTTCTCGGCGATGGTCTTGGGCGCCATGTTGCTTTACCCGCGATCGATCGTTTGCAGGAAGAACTCCATCCCTTTGTCCATGTGAAACCCGACAGCCTGTCCCTGAACCGTTTCTAGCATGAGGGCGGATGCGACGTCCAATGGCGGGAACCGTCGCCATCCAAAAAAACAGATGATCCTCAAAGTTTTCGCGGGTCAGCGACGGAGGCGCCGTCCTGCGTCCGCCGCAAGACTGAAACGGCGCCCGAGACGCCGCTTCCTGCCTGCGGAGTGACCTGCGGGGGCGGCCGTTCACTGTTGCGGGATATTGGCGACCTTGACGTAATCTGCCCAGGCCGCGACTTCCTTCTTCAGGTAGTCCTGGCCTTCTTCCGGCGTCGAAACGAACACGTCGCCGCCCTGGTCAGTCACGAACTTCTTCACGTCTTCCTGAGCGAGGACTTGTCTGGTCCAGCCGTTGATCTTGTTGACGATATCCTTCGGCGTCGCCGAGGGGACCATCATCGCGAACCAGCCGACCTGGTCCATCGGATAACCGGCCTCGGTCATGGTCGGGACGTCGGGGGCACCCGGAATACGCTTGGCGGAGCTGACCGCCAGCAGGCGATAACGGCCTTCGCGAAGCTGCGACAGCGAGAAGACCGGATCCTGGGCGGCAAAGGCCATGGCGCCGCTCATGATGTCGTTCATCGAATCCGCGCTGCTCTTGTAGGCGACCTCGACCGTTTCGAGGCCGGCTTCCTGCTTGTAGATGGCGGCAAGCACTTTGCCCGACGTGTTGTTGATGGCGTAGCTGGCGTTCGAGCCTTGCTTCTTCAGGTATTCGGTCAGTTCCTTCATGGTCTTGATCGGGCTCGACACCGGAACCGCGATCATGTGCGGCTGCTTGTTGACGGTGGCCGCGACCTGCAGATCCTTCACCACGTCGAAGGGCGGCGTCTTGAACATATGCATGTTGCCGGCAACCGCGCTGCCGGTGTGGAAGAAGATCGTATAACCGTCCGGCTTGGAGCGCGTGACGTACTGGCCGGCAATGTTGCCGCCGGCGCCGGGCTTGTTTTCGACGATGACGGTGGCGCCCGAAACCTTGGCGATCTTCTCGGCGAAATAACGGACGATGACGTCGGCGCCGCTGCCTGCGGGAAACGCGCAGATCATGCTGATGGTCTGGTTCGGATAATTCGCCTGGGCCGCAGCGGGCGAAAGACCAAGCGCGGTCGCCGCAACGGCGACCGATGCGGCAAGCACAAAACGACGAGTGGTGGTCTGCATAAATTTCCTCCCATGGATGACCTGGTCTTGCAGTCGACGCTGGTCGGTCGCACCTCCCCGATACGACCTGATACAACATTGTATAATTATATTTGATTTAATCAACTGTTCTGGATAGAAATCAACTCACGCAGAAACGCGTTTTCGGGAGAGGACAGAATGACCGTCAATACGCCAACCCAATCCGCCGCCGCGCTCGATCTCGACCGTTTCCGGTTGAAGAATTTCGTCGAAGGCCTCAGTGCCGACGAGCTGGAGATCCGCGACGAGAAGGTCGACCTGGCCGATGTCGCGGCGATCCTGCAGAACAATCCGAAGGCGGTCTGGTTCAAAAATGCCGGCCCGGAAGGCCAGGAGCTGATCGGCAACGTGGTCGGCAGCCGTTCCCGTCTCGCCAAGGCTTTTGGCGTGCCCGCAGGCGAAGTGGCGCTCGAGATGCGCCGCCGCCTGTCGCTGAAGCCGGAACTGGTCAAGCTTTCCAGGGACGAAGCCCCCGTGCAGCAGGTGGTGCTGGCCGGCCCGGACGCCGATCTCCTCAAGCTGCCGGTGCACGTGCAGCACGCGCTCGACGGCGCGCCCTACATTTCCGCGACGATCGACTATACGATCGACCCGAAGGACGGACGCTACAATTGCGGCATGCGCCGGCTGATGCTGCGCGGCCCGCAGGAAGCCGGTGTCGACCTGATCGCGCCGAGCGACCTGCGCGTCATGTACATGGCCGCTTCCGGGCGTGGCGAGCGGCTGAACGTCGCCTACGTGGTCGGCTGCCATCCGATCGACATGGTCTCGGCGACGATGAAGGAGCCGGTCGACGAGCTGGAGCTGATTTCCTCCCTGCGCGCCGCGCCACTGCCGGTCGTCAAGTGCGTCACCAGCGACATCATGGTTCCGGCGGACGCGGAAATGGTCATCGAGGGCTATTTCGACGAACGTGGTTATGTCGAGAAGGAAGGGCCTTACGGCGAATATCTCGGCTATTACGGCGTCGTGAAGACCAACCCGGTCTTCCATGTCACCGCGATCACCCACCGCAAGGATGCGCTGTTCCAGACAGCCACGATTTCCGGCAACCGCATGGACTACACCGATACGTCCAATCTGGAAGCGCTGCGCATGGAGATGAACGTCTGGAAGACGCTCGGCGAGGTGGTGCGCCAGCCGGTCGCCGTTTATGCGCCGGTTGCCGCCGGGGGGTCGATGAGCATGCGCTTCTCCATCCGCCAGACCTATCCGGGCGAGGCGCGGTCGGCGCTTTACGCCGTTCTCGGGGCGGTCGGCGTCAAGAACGTCTTTGTCGTCGACCCGGACATCGACATCTTCGACGACAGCCAGATGGAATGGGCGTTCGGCACCCGCTTCCAGGCGGACCGGGATCTGGTGATCGCCACGGGCGTGCGCCTTTCGCCGCTCGATCCGTCGCTGCACGGCGCCCGCTCGGGCGCCAAGGCCGGTTACGACCTGACCTGGCCGATGCAGCACGCCCAGAACTGGGAACTCGTCACGCCGCAGGCTCCGACCTATCCGGGCAAGCGCTTTCCCTCGCTCGAGGCTGCATTGAAGGACGGTGCCAAGCACTTCGAGGAACTGATGGCAGCCGTCGGCAGCCGCGACGGCCGCGACGTTGTTCGCGAACTCGATACCTTCCGCTCCAGGGGCCTGGAACGCGACGAGCGCGGCCGTTACTATCTTGCGGAATGAAACCTGCCCCGTTTCGGCACGTTGTACCTTGTCGCTAGAGCCTTCCGGATGTCGAATCCGGAAGGTTTTTCATTTTGAATCGAAAAAAAGCCGTTCAGGGCTGTCTAACGAATATGCCCCCCGGCAAATACCATTCATTTCTTGGGGTCGCGTCGTTATGCTTTCTCTAATTGATGGATTTCTATGGTGTGGTTCCGCCGCCGGTTCCTGGAGCAGAGATGTCTTACGCCGATAGCATCGATAGTGCAGAGCGCAGACGGCTCGGCGCGTTGCAGGACTACCGCATCGCGGGTTCCGGGCCTGAAAACCGTTTCGACCGCATCTGCCGTTTTGCTTCGGAGCTGTTTTCCACGCGCATGGCATTCGTCACGCTGATCGAAGAGGATCGGCAGTGGTTCAAGGCCTGTTCGGGCTTCGATATTCAAGAGACACGCCGGTCGGAATCCTTTTGCGACCACACGATCCGCACGGACGAGGTTCTCGTGGTGTCCGACGCCCGGCTCGACCCACGGTTCTCCAGTCTGCCGATCGTCACCGGCGATCCGTTCATCCGGTTTTATGCCGGTGCGCCGCTGATCTCGCCGGAGGGGTTTCGGCTCGGGGCGCTCTGCATCGCCGACACGCACGTGCGCGAAAACTTCTCCGAGCGGGAAAGGCGCACGCTTGCGGGTCTTGCCGCCATGGTCATGGAGCACATGGAATTGCGCCGCGAGGGCATACCTCAGGCGACGGCTGCCAACTTTGCGAATGCCACCGAACTTTCGCTGATTACCGTCGATCCGACCGGCCGGGTCGAGTTCGTCAACCAGGCGGCTCTCGACATGTTCGGCTTTAACCGGGAGGAGATGGTCGGCAGTTCGCTCGACCTGATCGTGCCGGAACGTTTCCGGGCCGCGCACAATGCGGGCCTCGCGCGCGTGGCCGCGGGCGGCAGCTCCAAGCTCAAGGGCAAGACCGTCGAGATTTCTGCCTGCCGCAAGGATGGCACGGAATTCCCGGTCGAGATGGCCCTGTCGATCTGGCGCGACCAGCGCGGTGTCGGCGTCGGCGCCATCATCAAGGACATATCGGAACGCCGCGACCGTGATGTCCGGCTGTTGCGGTTGGCAAGCCAGGACACTCTGACGGGCCTGTGCAACCGACACCGTTTCGAAGACCTTCTGCGCGAGGAGCTCAGCCGCAGCCGGCCGCTGGCCGTCCTGCTCTTCGACCTCGACGGCTTCAAGGACGTCAACGACCGCCTGGGCCACGGCGTCGGCGATTCGCTGCTGCAGGCGATCGGCGTCAGGCTACCGGCGGTTCTCGACCGCAATGTCACCGTCGCTCGTTTCGGCGGCGACGAGTTTGCGATCCTCATTCCCGGAACCGGCGACCCGCTCGTCGCGCAGGATACCGCCAATGCCGTCATCGAGGCGTTCAAAGTGCCGTTCGAAGTTGCCGGTCACACGTTCCGCATCGGTGCGAGCGTCGGTTTTTCGCTTGCTCCCAACCACGGTGCGGATGCCGAGGAACTGATCGCCAGCGCCGATTTCGCGCTTTATCGGGCCAAGCAGGCCGGCGGCCGCGTGGTGCGCATGTTCGAGCTGTCGATGCGCAACGAGACCGTGGCCCGGCGGACGCTGCGGGACGAATTGCTGAGGGCGCTGCATCGGCGCGAGCTCGTCCTGCATTATCAGCCGCAGGTCACGCTCGACACCGGCGAGGTGTTCGGCGTCGAGGCGCTGATCCGCTGGCAACATCCGGAGCGCGGCCTCCTGTCGCCAGCCGCCTTTCTTCCGGCTCTGGAGCAGAGTTCGCTCGCGCTCGACGTGGGCTTCTGGGTGCTGGATGAGGCGGGCCGGCAGATGGCTGCCTGGAATGCGGCCGGCTATCCGCCGATCAAGATGGGCGTCAACCTGTTTCCCGCCCAGGTCCGCGGCGGCGATCTGCATCGGGGCGTCTCCGAGCTGATCGCGCGTTACCGGCTGGACCCGAGTTTTCTCGAGATCGAAATCACCGAGACGGTCACCCTCAACGACGACGACCAGTCGCTCGAATCGATCCAGGCGCTGCGCGAACTCGGCGTCGGCATCGCCTTCGACGATTTCGGCACCGGCTACGCGTCGCTCGGTTCGCTGCAGCGCTATCCGCTGACGACGCTGAAGATCGACATGGGCTTCGTTCGCCACCTGCTGACCAAGCCGCGCGATGCCGCCATCACCCGGGCGCTGATCATGCTCAGCAAGGAACTCGGGCTGAAAACGATTGCGGAAGGCATCGAGACCGCGGAACAGGAGGAGGCGCTTCGCAGGATGGGCTGCGAGGCGGGGCAAGGCTATCGCTACGGCAAGGCGATGCCGGCCGACGAGGTCGCCCGGCTCTTCGAGCCGATGGAAATGCGGCGGATCCGGATCAAGTAGTTCCGGGCGGCCCCGCGCCGGCCAATGCCGAAACCGGCCTCGAAATTGCGGGGCCGGACATGCTTTGACGGCAGCAACAATCCCGTGGGACATTTCCCGAACCGTCTTGATTTCAATTGTCAATAATCGCGGAAACTCTATAACCTGACGGTGCATTGGCATCAGGGACGGCGCATGTTCAGACTGACGGAGCTCTCCGCAATCGATCTGAATCAGTTGTTCAATCTCTCGCCCAATCCCTATGTCATCCTCGACCGGGAATTGCGGCTTGTCGGGATGAACGACGCTTATCTGGGGGTGACGGGGCGCAGCCGCGAGGAGCTTGTCGGCCGCGCCATATTCGACGCGTTTCCGAGCGATCCGAGCTCTCAGCCCGGCCGGCTGCTGCGCCAATCCTTCGCCAAGGTACTGTCCACCGGGCAGGTGGACCACCTGCCGCTGATCCCCTATCCGATCCCGGGTCCCGATGGAGAGCTGGAGGAACGCTACTGGAGCGCCACCCACACGCCGATCAAGGACGAGGCCGGTCGGCTCACTTTCATCCTGCAGCACACGGTGGACGTGACCGAACTCCATCTTCTGCGCAGTCGCTCCGCGGGCGACCTGAAGGTCCATACCGACCTGATGCGCCGGGCCGATGCGGTCCAGGGCCAGAATGTCGCGCTGGGCGAAGAGCGGGAATATCTGCGCATGCTGTTCGAGCAGGCACCCGGTTTCATGGCGGTACTGCGCGGTCCCGAGCATGTTTTCTCGATCGTCAACAGGTCCTATCGCGCGATCGTCGGCCGCGAGGACATGATCGGCAAGACGGTGCGCGAGGCTCTGCCGGATCTCGACGGCCAGGGGTTTTACGAACTGCTGGACGAGGTGTACCGGACCGGCACGCCCTATAGCGCCTACGGCGCGCGCGTCATCCTCCAGCCGTCGGACAGCGTTCAGCCGGAAGAGCGCTTTCTCGATTTCGTCTATCAGCCGATCCGTGATCAGGACGGCTTGGTGACCGGCATTTTCGTCCAGGGACAGGACGTCACGGAGCTTCGCCGCGCACAGGAGGCGGCCCGCGAAAACGAGGACCGTTTCCGCACGCTCGCGCAGTCGTTGCCGACGCATGTCTGGACGGCGACCCCGGACGGGCGGATGCAATGGTGCAACGACCAGATCTTCACCTATAGCGGCCTGGAATCCTTCTATTTCGACAGGGAGCGTCGCTCCGACATGCTGCATCCGGAGGATTCGCCGCGCATCGCGGCGGCCTGGGGCGAGGCGCTGCGTGCCGGAGGGCGCCTGGAGACGGAGATCCGCCTGCGCCGTCACGACGGCGTCTATCGTTGGTTCATTACCCGCGCGGTGCCGATCAAGAATGCCGAGGGGGAGATCACCCTCTGGGTCGCCACCAATACCGATATCGACGAGCAGAAGAAGACCGAATCGGAGCTTTCCAACCTCGCCGAAACCCTCGGCCACCGCGTCGAGGAAAGAACGATCGAGCTCGAGCGGACGCAGGAAGTGCTTCGCCAGAGCCAGAAGATGGAGGCGATCGGCAATCTCGCCGGCGGCATCGCCCACGACTTCAACAATCTCCTGCAGGTGATCACCGGCAATCTCCAGCTTCTCAGCCGGGAATTCGCTGGCAATGAGACCGCTGAAAAGCGGCTCAACAGCGCGCTTGCGGGCGCCTCGCGCGGCGCGCGGCTCGCCTCGCAGCTGCTCGCCTTCGGCCGCCGTCAGCCGCTTTCGCCGAAGGTGGTCAATCTGAGCCGCCTGATCCGCGAGATGGATCATCTGCTCAGGCGCAGCCTTGGGGAGGCGATCGAGATCGACACGATCGTCGGCGGCGGGCTGTGGAACACGCTGGTCGACCCGACCAATGTCGAGAACGCGCTTCTCAACCTGGCGATCAACGCGCGCGACGCCATGAACGGGCAGGGCAAGCTGACGATCGAGCTCGGCAATGCCTATCTCGACGACGCCTATGCGCGCCACACGTTCGATGTGGAGGCCGGGCAATATGTGATGCTCGCCGTTTCCGACACGGGTGCGGGCATGACGGCCGATATCCTCGACAAGGTCTTCGATCCGTTCTTCACCACCAAGCCGGAAGGCAAGGGGACGGGGCTTGGGCTGTCGATGGTCTACGGTTTCGTGAAGCAGTCCGGAGGCCATATCCGCATCTACAGCGAGCCGGGCAGCGGCACGACGGTGCGGATCTATCTTCCGCGATCGATGGAAGACGAAGACGTGGTCGCCGAGAATGGCAGCGGCGCCGCATCGGGCGGTCACGAGACGATCCTCGTCGTCGAGGACGACGAGGCGGTTCGGGAGATCACGGTCAGCCTGCTTGCCGAACTCGGCTACCGGGTCCTGCGGGCGAGGGACGCCGATAGCGGGCTTGCGATCGTCGAAAGCGGCGTGCCGATCGACTGTCTGTTCACGGATGTGGTGATGCCAGGGCGGTTGAAAAGCCGCGATCTCGCCAAGCGGGCCAAGGAGCGGCTGCCGCATCTCGGCGTGCTGTTCACCTCGGGTTATACCGAAAATTCGATCGTCCATGGCGGGCGGCTCGATCCGGGCGTCAACCTCTTGAGCAAGCCCTATACGCGCGAGGCGCTTGCCCGGAAGATCCGTCAGGTGATCGACCAGAACCGGCAGGCTCAGCCAAAGCCTCTGCCGGAAAGTCCTCCCGAGATACATTCGGCGAAGCCCGCTGCTGAAACGCGGCCGGCGCCGGAACTGCCGATCGCCGTCCTGCTGGTGGAGGACGAAGCGCTGATCCGCATCTCGACGGCGGATTTCCTGCAGGATTCCGGCATGACCGTGATCGAGGCCGGGACGGCGAACGAGGCGCTTGCGGAGGTCGGCGGCCAGGCGATCGACATCCTTGTCACTGACGTGCATCTGCCGGAAATGAGCGGATTGCAGCTTGCGTTGAAACTGCGGGAAACGCTGCCGCGTCTGCCGGTGATCTTCGCGACCGGCGACCGCAACGTGCCGGGATCCGAGGGGCTCGGCGACACGGCGCTGATCACCAAGCCTTACGACTACGAACTGCTGACGACCCGCATCCGGTCGATGGTGACGCCGCGCCGGGGCGGCTGAGGCGCATTTGTCTTCGCCGCCGGGACGTTATTCATCCTTCATGCCGGCCGCCACTTCGGTCTTGCGCAGCAGCCAGAGGATGAGGAGGCCGGCGCCGGTCGCCGCCACCGCCACGATCCACATGCCGAGGCCGACGCAGAGCCCGATCGCGCCGGACAGCCACATGCTGGCGCCCGTCGTCAGGCCTTTCACATCACCACGCATCTGGAAGACGACGCCTGCGGCGAGAAATGCGATGCCGGCGGTGACCGCCTCGATGAGGCGGATCGGATCGAACTGGACCGTATTGGGCTGATTTCCGAATTCATGCATGACCTGCAGCCCGACCAGCGTGAAAACGGCAGCCGCAAGGCCGATCAGCATGTTGGTGCGCAGGCCGGCGGAATTGTTGCTGAGCTCGCGTTCGAGGCCGATCAGGCCGCAGAGAAGCGCGGCGCCGATCAGTCTCACCAGAAGCACTTCGAGCGCTACGGGCGCCTCGTGCGAAAACTCCTTGGCAAGCGTGTCGAGCATGGCGCGATGTTCCGATATGACGGTGTCGTCGTGTCGGAAACCGGTGAAGGTCGGGATGGTTCCGTCACCGTCGGGTGACGTCGCCCGAACGTCTCAGATACGTCCCTCGGCCTCGGCGATCACCCTCGTCAGGCTGCCGTTTGCCGGGAAGAGCGGAATGAGGCAGGCCTGCAGGGCGTGATAGATGTCGCCCTTGCCGGGGAAGAGGGTATGTGCAGGCACGAGGTCCTCGGTCAGCTCCTCGTGCCAGCCGCCGTTCTTGTGATCGATGAAGCGGTTGGCGATCGTGCCCCAGATGCGCCGGTAGCTGTCCTCGTAGAAGCCGTCGGCCGGCAGGTGCTCGTTGAGGAAATGCGCGGCGCCAGCTGCCTCGCACATCGGCCACCAGAGCTTGTTGGTCTTGGCCGGCTTGTCGGCCCAGTCGAGCGTATAGAAGAAGCCGCCCTTCTCCTTGTCCCAGCCCAGTGACATGGACTGGACGAAAAGCGATTTCGCCGCATCCGGCATCCAGGCGTGCTTCTTGCCCCCGAGCGTCCAGAGCTGCAGCAGGAGCCGCGACCATTCGAGCCAATGGCCGGGCGTCGTGCCGGCCGGCCGGAACATTTCGTCGGGATGGTAATAATCTTTGTCGATCGTCCAGTCGGGATCGAAATGTTCGGCGACCCTGAACCCGACGCTGCCGGCGGAACGACGGATGACGAGGTCGGCAATGCTTTCCGCCTTGTCGAGATAGGCCGTTTCGCCGGTCGCCTCGAAGGCGGCCATCAGCGCTTCGGTCAGGTGCATGTTGGAGTTCTGGCCGCGATAGCTGCCGCCATCGATCGGCGACCAGTCGCGATTGAATTCTTCCGCGATCGCGCCGTGGCGCGGTTCCCAGAATCGGGTTTCGAGAATTTCGCCGATATCGGCCAGCATCTTGTCGGCGAGCGGATGGCCGGCGACCTTTGCCGAAGACGCGGCGAGCAGCACGAAGGCGTGGCCATAACCCTGCTTGTTGGAATCGACCGCGCCGTCATCGTTGACCTGCCAGAAATAGCCGCCATATTCGGTATCGCGATGGCGCTCCCAGAGCGTGCGCATGCCGTGGTCGATGATGTCGCCCGATCCCGGCCGGCCGAGCATGTAGCCGATCGAGAAGCAATGCACCATGCGCGCCGAGGCGTGGATGCCGCGGGTCGGATTGGCGCCGCCAAGGGCCGAGCCCTGGTCGTCGAGATCGAAGAAACCGCCCTTGGGGTTGATGGCCCGGTACTGAAAGAAATCAAAGAGCCCGTCCGCCTGATCGAGGAGCCAGCGACGATGATAGGGAAGGCTCGCCCAGTTGGTTTCTTTCTGACGGGTGTCGCTCATGAAAACCTCGGAATCGGAGTTGGGCGGATGTCGCTCAAGAACGCCTATAGCGCCCCGCAGGTTGCCTGTCATCGCCCTTGTCGGATCGATTATTCCGGGCATGCCGACATGAAGCGTCTGAACGGTTATATATTGACATAAAGATATCTTTATGCGGTTATTGAGCGAAATCGGAACGATGAAGGGATGTGCCATGTTCGACGAACTCTTTGGCCCCGAGGCTGCGGCGCGTGATGGCGCCGAGATATTGGCGGCGCTCAAGGCGGCTGCGCGCGAGCGTATCCTGGTCATCGACGGGGCCATGGGTACGGAAATCCAGGGGCTCGGTTTCGACGAGGGACATTTCCGCGGCGAGCGGTTTGCGGGCTGTGCCTGCCATCAGCAGGGCAATAACGACCTGCTGATTCTGTCGCAGCCGCAGGCGGTCGAGGACATCCATTACCGTTACGCGAAGGCCGGCGCCGACATCATCGAGACCAATACGTTCTCGTCGACCCGTATCGCCCAGGCCGACTACCAGATGGAGAATGCCGTCTACGACCTGAACCGCGACGGCGCCCGGCTGGCGCGGCGCGCGGTGCTGAGGGCTCAGAAGGAGGACGGCCGCCGCCGGTTCGTCGCCGGCGCCATCGGCCCGACCAACCGCACCGCCTCCATCTCGCCCGATGTCAACAATCCCGGTTACCGAGCGGTGACATTCGACGACCTGCGCATCGCCTACGGCGAACAGCTCGACGGCCTGATCGACGGCGGCGCCGACATCATCCTGATCGAGACGATCTTCGATACGCTGAATGCCAAGGCGGCGATCTTCGCCTGTGCCGAGCGCTTCGAGGCGAAGGGCATCCGCCTGCCGGTAATGATTTCCGGTACGATCACCGACCTTTCCGGCCGCACCCTGTCCGGCCAGACGCCGTCGGCCTTCTGGTCCTCGGTCCGTCATGCCAAGCCCTTCACCGTCGGTCTCAACTGCGCGCTCGGCGCCGATGCGATGCGGCCGCACCTGCAGGAGCTTTCGGGCGTCGCCGATACGTTCATCTCCGCCTATCCGAATGCCGGCCTGCCGAATTCCTTCGGCGGTTATGACGAATCGCCTGACGATATGGCCCGCCAGATCCGCGGTTTCGCCGAGGAAGGGCTGGTCAACGTGGTCGGCGGCTGCTGCGGATCGACGCCGGACCATATCCGCGCGATTGCCGAGGCGGTCGCGCCGTTCAAGCCGCGCGAAGTGCCGGAGCACCGGCCGTTCATGTCGCTTTCGGGCCTCGAACCTTTCGAGTTCACCAAGGACGTGCCGTTCGTCAATGTCGGCGAACGCACCAACGTCACCGGCTCGGCGAAATTCCGCAAGCTGATCACCGCGGGTGACTTTACCGCCGCGCTGGCGATTGCCCGCGACCAGGTGGAAAACGGCGCTTCCGTCATCGACATCAACATGGACGAAGGCCTGATCGACTCGCAGCGGGCGATGGTCGAGTTCGTCAACCTGATCGCCGCCGAGCCGGATATCGCCCGGGTGCCGATCATGCTCGACTCGTCGAAGTTCGAGATCATGGAAGCCGGCCTGAAATGCGTCCAGGGCAAGGCGGTCGTCAATTCGATCTCGATGAAGGAGGGCGAGGAGAAATTCATCGCCCAGGCCAAGCTCTTGCGGAAATACGGAGCTGCCGTCGTGGTCATGGCCTTCGACGAACAAGGCCAGGCCGATACCTACGAGCGCAAGGTGGCCATCTGCGAACGCGCCTACAAGCTTTTGACCGAAGAAGCGGATTTCCCGCCGGAAGACATCATCTTCGACCCGAACATCTTTGCGGTGGCGACGGGTATCGAGGAGCATAACAGCTACGGTCTCGCCTTCATCCAGGCGACCAGGACGATCCGCGAGCGCATGCCGCTCGTGCATGTCTCGGGCGGTGTTTCGAACCTGTCCTTCTCGTTCCGCGGCAACGAGCCGGTGCGCGAGGCGATGCATGCGGTGTTCCTCTACCACGCCATCCAGGCGGGCATGGACATGGGCATCGTCAATGCCGGGCAGCTCGCCATCTACGAGAACATCGATCCGGAACTGCGCGAGGCCTGCGAAGACGTCGTGCTCAATCGCCGCGACGACGCGACCGAGCGTATGCTCGAAATCGCCGAACGCTATCGCGGCGCCGGATCGAAGGAAGCCAAGGAAAAGGATCTCGCCTGGCGCGAATGGCCGGTGGAGAAGCGGCTTTCGCACGCGCTCGTCAATGGCATTACCGAGTTCATCGAGGCGGACACTGAAGAGGCGCGCCAGAATGCCGAAAGGCCCCTGCATGTGATCGAAGGCCCGCTGATGGCCGGCATGAACGTGGTTGGCGACCTGTTCGGCTCCGGAAAGATGTTCCTGCCGCAGGTGGTGAAATCCGCCCGCGTGATGAAACAGGCCGTGGCCGTGCTGCTTCCCTACATGGAGGAAGAAAAGCGCTTGAATGGCGGCGACGAGAAGAAGTCGGCCGGCAAGGTGCTGATGGCGACCGTCAAGGGCGATGTGCACGATATCGGCAAGAACATCGTCGGCGTCGTGCTCGCCTGCAACAATTACGAGATCATCGATCTCGGGGTGATGGTGCCCTCGACCAAGATCCTCGAAACGGCGATTGCCGAGAAGGTCGATATCATCGGGCTTTCCGGCCTGATCACCCCGTCGCTCGACGAGATGGTGCATGTGGCGTCGGAAATGGAGCGGCAGGGTTTCGACATTCCGCTTCTGATCGGCGGCGCGACGACCAGCCGTGTTCATACCGCCGTGAAGATCCATCCGCGCTACGATCGCGGTCAGGCGATCTACGTGACCGACGCCAGCCGTGCCGTCGGTATCGTCTCCTCGCTTCTCTCCGAAGAGGCGAAGCCGAGCTATATCAGCACGGTGCAGGCCGAATATGCCAAGGTGGCTGCCGCGCATGCCCGTTCGGAAGCGGAAAAGACGCGCCTGCCGATCGCCCGTGCCCGCGACAATGCCGAGAAGGTCGACTGGTCGTCCTACCGGCCGACCAAGCCGCAGTTCACCGGTACCAAAGTGTTCGAGACCTACGATCTGGCGGAACTGGCGAAATATATCGACTGGACGCCGTTCTTCCAGACCTGGGAACTGAAGGGCCGTTTCCCGGCGATCCTCGAAGACGAAAAGCAGGGCGAGGCGGCGCGCCAGCTCTATGCCGATGCGCAGGCGATGCTCGACAAGATCATCGCGGAAAAATGGTTCCGGCCGCGCGCGGTGATCGGCTTCTGGCCGGCCAATGCCGTCGGTGACGATATCCGCGTCTATACGGATGAAACCCGCGCCGAAGAACTGGCGACCTTCTTCACGCTGCGTCAGCAGCTTTCGAAGCGGGACGGCCGGCCGAACGTGGCGCTGTCGGATTTCGTCGCACCGGTTGCGACCGGCCTCGAGGACTATGTCGGCGGCTTCGTCGTCACGGCAGGCATCGAGGAAGTGGCGATTGCCGAACGGTTCGAGCGGGCCAACGACGACTATTCGTCGATCCTCGTCAAGGCGCTGGCCGACCGTTTTGCCGAAGCCTTCGCCGAATGCATGCACGAGCGGGTCCGCAAGGAGTTCTGGGGTTATGCGCCCGACGAGAATTTCTCTTCCGAGGAACTGATCACCGAAGCCTATGGCGGCATCCGGCCGGCGCCCGGTTATCCGGCACAGCCGGACCATACGGAAAAGGCGACGCTGTTCCGGCTGCTCGACGCGGAACAGGCGACGGGCGTCGTTCTGACGGAAAGCTACGCGATGTGGCCCGGCTCCTCTGTCTCGGGCCTCTATATCGGCAATCCGGCCTCCTATTACTTCGGCGTGGCCAAGGTCGAACGCGACCAGGTCGAGGATTATGCCAAGCGCAAGGGCATGTCGGTCGAGGAGGTCGAGCGCTGGCTCGGTCCGGTCCTCAACTACGTTCCGTCGTCTGGCCAGGATGCGGTGGACGACGCGGCATAAACCGGGCACGACCGGCTGCGACAATCAAAAAGGGGCGCCAAGTGCGCCCCTTTTTGCCGAGCCACGGATGATGGTGCGGCATGTCCTGCTTGCGGGCGGATCAGTCCCTGACGATCAGGAAATCGTGGGCGTTGAAGCGCAGGGTCAAGGTCTCGCCCGGTTGCGGCAGGACGGCGTCCGGCGAGTTGAACATGTCGAAGGAAATCTGGTTGCCGCCGACATCGAGCTTGGTGCGGATGACCGATCCCAGAAAATGCGACGAGATCACCTGGCCGGTCAGCGAGGTATCGCCCTTGGCGCTTTCGGACAGCGAGCCGGCCTCCGGGCGAAGGGCGATGGACAGCTTGTCACCGCCTTTCAGCGCGCCGATCGTTTCCCTCAGCCGGATCGTGTTCTCGCCCACCTGGACGGTGTTGGCGGCGGGATCGATCACCGTCGCCTCGATGATGTTGAGCGTGCCGACGAAGGAGGCGACGAAACGGGTGGTCGGGCGGTTGTAGATTTCCGACGGCGTGCCGATCTGGTCGGCGCGCCCGGCATTCATGACGACGATCCGGTCCGAGATCGACAGCGCTTCTTCCTGGTCATGGGTGACGAAAACGGTGGTGATGCCGAGCTGGCGCTGGATCTGGCGGATTTCCTCGCGCAGCGAAACGCGGATTTTTGCGTCGAGCGCCGACAGCGGCTCGTCGAGCAGCAGGACCTGCGGTTTCGGGGCGAGCGCGCGGGCGAGTGCGACGCGCTGCTGCTGGCCGCCGGACATCTGGTAGGGATAGCGGTCGGCCAGGTGGTCTAGTCCGATCAGCTTGAGCATTTCCTTGACGCGCGTTTCGATCTCATCCTTGGACTTGCCGGCCACCTTCAGGCCGAAGGCGACGTTGTCGAAGACGTTCATGTTCGGAAACAGCGCATAGGCCTGGAAGACCATGCCGATATTGCGCTGGTTGGTCTTCAGCGTGTTCTGGTTCCGGCCGTTGATCGAGATGGCGCCGTCGCTCGGGCTTTCGAAGCCGGCGATCATGCGCAGGACGGTCGTCTTGCCGCAGCCGGACGGCCCGAGAAAGGAGACGAATTCGCCCTTCTCGATGGACATGTTGAAGTCCTTGACCACCTGGGTGGCGCCGAAGCTCTTCTTGATACTTTCGAGAACGAGAAACGACATCAAAATTCCTTACGGCCTGGACGGCGTCAATTTGCTGAAGCGGGAAACGAGCTGGATCAGCCCCATCGAGAGCCAGGTGATCGCAAAGGCGATGACGGCGAGCGCCGAAGGCTCGTAAGCCTTGTTGGCGCCGACCAGCTGGAGATAGGGGCCGAAGGCCGGACGGTTGAGAAGGGCCGCCATGGTGAATTCGCCCATGACGATCGCAAGCGTAATGAAGGCGCCCGAGAGCACGCCGGACATGACGTTCGGGAAAATGCAGCGGAACATGATCGTCGGCCATTTGGCGCCGAGGATTTCCGCGGCCTCGGTCAGCGTCCTGACATCAATGGTCCGCATCGCCGTGTCGACCGAACGGTACATGTAGGGAAGCGCCAGCGTCACGTATGAGAAGGTCAGCAGGATGTTGGTGCCCTGCGTCGAGCCGGTGAACGGGATCCAGGACGAGGAATTGTAGAGACGCAGGTAGCCGAACACGATGACGATCGCCGGGATGACGAGCGGCAGAAGCGTGATGAATTCGACGACTGGCCGCATCTGCGGCAGCCGCAGCCGCACCCAATAGGCCGTCGGCACGATGAGCAGCATGCCGACGACGATCGTCACCAGCGCCATCAGCATGGAGAAGCCGAAGGTGGCCCGGAACTGGTCGTCGGTGAAGACCGACTGGTAGGCGTCGAAGGAATAGACGCCGCGCCGCATGCGCAGCGAGAATTCGAACGTGCCGATCAGCGGCACGAAGAAATAAATCGCGCCGATGGCGATCGCGAGCCAGGCGAGGATCTTGGACGCCTTCATTTCTGCCACCGTTCGGCGCGGGTGCGCAGCCAGATGTAGAGGACGTTGGAAATGCCGGTGATGACGATCATGCCGAGGGCAAGCGCATAACCGAGGTTCGGATTGTGCAGCACGTCGCCGCGGATCTGGGCGTAGAGCAGGATCGGCACGATGTTGAGCGAGGCACCGGTGAGCGCAAAGGCGGTGGCGATCGCGCCGAAGGCGTTGGCGAACAGGAGAAGCGTCGCGCCCATCAGGCTCGGCCAGAGGATCGGCAGCACCACCATGCGCCAATATTGCCAGCTGGACGCACCGAGGATCTCGGCTGCCTCACGCCATTCCTTCTTCAACCCGTCGAGCGCCGGGGTGAGGATCAGCACCATCAGCGGGATCTGGAAGAACATGTAGGTGATGGTCAGGCCGAAGAACGAGAGCAGGTTGAAGCCGGTCGAGTAGAGATTGAAGCCGAACCAGTCGCGCATGAAGACGGTGACGAGACCGGTCCGGCCAAGCGTGGCGAGGAAGGCGAAGGCGAGCGGCACGCCGGCGAAATTCGAGGCAACGCCGGAAAACGTCAGCAGGCTGGAGCGTATCCAGGACGGCACGCCGCCGAGCACGACGGCCCAGGCGAGGAAGAAGCCGATCAATCCGCCACCGAGCGCCGATGCCACCGAGACGCGGATACTGATCCAGTAGGCGCCGAGGATGGAAGGCGAAAAGAGATCGACAATATTCTGAAACGTGAATTCGCCGGCCGGATTAAAGAAGGCGCCGACGATCAGGTAGAGCGTCGGAATAATCAGGAAGGCGAGCGCAAATACCATGAACGGCACGATGCCGAGCCAGTCTATGACTGTCCGGCGATCGACGAATGACGTGGAAGCGGTGGTCATGAACGGTGGCCATCCAGGGAAAACGGGAAAACTCCCGCGCCGGGCGGCGCGGGAGGTCGGTCTTGTTCGGGTTACTTTGCGACGTTGGCGCCGACGACGCTATCCCATTTCTTGGTGATCGTTTCCTTGGCGGCGGCCTGCTGTTCGAGCGTCGGGAATACGGCCTTCTCATAGGCGGCTGCCGGGGGCAGTGCGTCGAGCAGGTTCTTCGGGATCTTGTTGTTCTTGGCAAGATCGTTGAAGCGGATCGGGTGGCAATATCCCTTCAGCCAGCCGAGCTGACCTTCGTCGGAATAGAGGTATTCCATCCACAGTTTCGCAGCGTTCGGATGCGGCGCAAAGGCGGAGATCGCCTGGACGTAGACGCCGGCAACGACGCCCGATGCCGGAACCACGACCTCGAAGGGCGGGTTGCCCTTCAGGCTTTCGCCCCAGGAGAGCGCGTTATAGTCCCAGGCGACGATGATCGGCGTGGTGCCCTGCGCGAACGGTGCGGCCTTGCCGGTGACGGGCACGAAATTGCCCTTCTTGTTGAGTTCGGCGAAGAACTTCAGGCCTTCGTCGCCGGCCTTGGCGGAGTCGCCCTTGGCGCCGGAGAGGCCGGCGGCATAAACGCCCTGAACGGCCTGGTTGGCGCTGCGCGGATCGCCGGCAAGCGCGACGGCATTGGCGTAGTCGGACTTCAGGAGATCGGACCAGTCCTTCGGAGAGGTCTTGACGAGGTCCTCGTTCACCAGGAAGGCGAGAACGCCGTAATAGTCGCCGTACCAGAAGCCGTCAGCATCCTTGGCGTCGGCCGGGATCGAATCCCAGGTGGAGACCTTATAGGGCTGGATCAGGCCTTCGGCCTTGGCGCTCGGGCCGAAGGAGAGGCCGACGTCGATGACGTCGGGAGCCTGCGGGCCCTTGTTGCCCTTGTTGGCCTTGATGGCTTCGATTTCGTCGCCCGAACCGGCATCCGGGTTGAGTTCGTTGACTTCGAGACCGTACTTCGCCTTGAAGCCGGCGATGACGTCGCCATAACCGCACCAGCTATGGGGCAGGGCGATCGTGGTCAGCGTGCCTTCCTTCTTGGCGGCTGCGATCAGCTCGGCGCTCGGCTCGGCGGCGGCGATGGCGGTGGAGGCGATGACGAGGGCGGTCGTCAGGGAAAGAAGACGTTGGGTCTTGTTGAGCACGGTATCCTCCTTGAGGGTTCAGGTCGTGTGGTCCGGATCGTTTCGGCGCGACTCGTAGAGCCAGTTTATGTATCGTATATGACAGGCCGGAGGATGAGCATTCGCTCATGAAACTCCCGGATTACCGGCATATTTCGGGTCCCCGACGGTCAGTCGGGACGGCTCTGGCGGCCCGGCCGGCGGAACAGCATCGTCCGCTCGAAAAGACCTTCCAGAGAGTTCATGCGTTCGCGGGTTTCCTCCCAGGTCGCGCTCTGCACCGCCTCGATCAGCGCCTCGACGACGAACAGGGTAATGACGGAGCTGTCCCAGGCCGACGGCGCCTCGATCCGCACCTTGAATATATGCTGCGCGTATTTGGCGACAGGCGAAGCCCAGACGTCGGTCAGCAAGACGATCACGACGCCGTTCGCCCGCGCGGCTTCCGCCAGCGTCGCCATCTCCTGCTCGTAGCGGCGGATATCGAAGATCACCAGGACGTCGCCGGCACTCATGTTCAACACGTGCTGCGGCCAGGAACTGGAATTGGTGGAGATCAGCGTCGTCTTCGGACGGATGACCTGCATGTGGGTGAAAAAATACTCGGCCAGCGCCCCGGTAATGCGGCCGCCGACGAAGTAGATGCCGCGGTTGCGATCACGCAGAAGTGTGGCGGCACCCTCAAAAGTGGTGGTGTCGAGATCCGAAAGCGTATCGCGCAGATTGGCGGTGATGGCGTCGGCGAAGCGATTGAGGATATGGGTGCCCGGCGCATTGGAAGCCCAGCGGTCGTGCTTGGCGATCGGATTGGAGATCGTCGCCTCGAGCTCCTGGTGGAGATGCGACTGGAATTCCGGATAACCGCGATAGCCGAGCTTCTGCACCATTCGCGCAACCGTCGGCGTCGAAACGCCGGCGTTCTCCGCGATCACAGTGATGCTGCCGAGCCCCGACACCGGATAATTCTCCAATAGGCTGTCGGCCAACTGTTTTTCCGCGCGCGTCAGGCTGTCGTAACGAACACGAATGACATCTGATACGGTGCGCGCAGTTGCTGGCACGAAAGCTGTTCCCTCCGGTCTTCGCCGGTTTATGACACGAGTTAAAAGTACTTTTGTGACAGGTGTCAATGGAGCGGGTGAAGAGAAAATTTCAGAATCACGTTGACGGCGGCCGGAAAGTGAAGAATTCTCTTCTTAATCCAATTTAAACGATTTTTTCCGGAACGCGTTCATGCTGGTGCAGTCGGAATTCTTTACGGAGGCGGATGGCGAGCCCGTTGCCGTGGACAATGCCGACGCTCGCGGAGAGGTGCTTCTCGTCTGCGAACATGCGTCGCTGCGCCTGCCGGAACGTTATGGCGATCTTGGGCTTTCCAAGGATGCGCTCGCCTCGCATATCGCCTGGGATCCGGGGGCGCTTGCAGTCTCCCGGCTATTGTCGAAGAGCCTTGACGCGACACTGATCCACCAGCGGTTTTCGCGCCTCATCTACGACTGCAACCGACCGCCGGAATCGCCTGCCGCGATGCGCGACGTGTCGGAAATCTTCCGGATCCCCGGCAACGAGAACCTCTCCGAGGCGGAGAAATCCCGCCGGACCACGGCGATCTACCTCCCGTTCCACAGCCGCATCCGCGAGGAGATCGCAGCGAGGCGGGCGAGGGGGCAGAAGACGGCGCTGGTCACCGTTCACAGCTTCACGCCGGTCTATTTCGGCAAGGAACGGCCAGTCGAGATCGGTGTGCTTCACGATACCGACAGCCGGCTCGCCGACCGGATGCTGGAAGCCGCATCCGACACCCATCTCTACCGCGTCGAGCGCAACGAGCCCTATGGGCCGGCGGACGGCGTAACGCATACGCTGGAAGTCCACGCCCTGCCGGCGGGGCTTCTCAACGTCATGATCGAAATCAGGAACGACCTCATAACAGACGAAATCGGCCAGGGGGTCGCGGCCGATTTTCTGACAGGATTGCTGCGGGAAAGCCTCGCAGACGTCCAAAGATAAAGACCCGGGGAGCAGCAGCTCGCATGCCCGCGATCAATTCCGCGGGAAGGACAAACCGGATGGCCGCGATGGCGCGGTCTTTCTGCCAACAGGGGGAAGTCATGTCCGATTATACAGAAGGCGATAAAAAGCAGGATATTCATATCCTGCATTCGATGGGCTATGCGCAGGAACTCGAGCGGCGCATGAGCTCCTTTTCCAACTTTGCAATTTCCTTTTCCATTATCTGCATTCTCTCCGGCGGCATCAATTCGCTGGGCCAGGCGACCGCCGGTGCCGGCGGCGCCTCGATCGGCATCGGCTGGCCGCTCGGCTGCCTGATTTCCGGCATCTTCGCGCTCGGGCTGGCGCAGATCGGCTCGGCCTATCCGACGGCCGGCGGCCTCTATCACTGGGGATCGATCCTCGGCAACCGCTTTACCGGCTGGCTTTCCGCCTGGCTCAACCTGCTCGGCCTCGTCACCGTGCTCGGCGCCATCAATGTCGGGACGTTCTATTTCTTCTTCGGTGCCTTCGGACCGACTTTCGGCATCGAGGACACGCTGACGCACCGCGTGGTTTTCGTTGCCGTCATCACCGGGCTGCAGGCCGGCATCAATCATTTCGGCATCGGCCTGACGGCGAAGCTCACCGACTTTTCCGGCTATCTGATCTTCGCGACCGCGATCCTGCTGACGGTCGCATGCCTTATCGCAGCCCCAGGCTTCGATTTCGCGCGGCTCTTCACCTTCGCCAACTATACCGGCACGGAAGGGGCGGCGCTCGTCTGGCCGAACAGCGTTTCGGGCACCATGGCCTTTCTTCTCGGCCTGCTCCTGCCGATCTACACGATCACAGGCTATGACGCCTCGGCGCATACGTCCGAGGAAACCGTCAAGGCGGCGGAGTCGGTGCCGCGCGGCATGGTCTCGGCCGTCGTGTGGTCCGCCGTGTTCGGCTACATCATGCTGTGCGCCTTCGTGCTGATGATCCCGAACATGGACGACGCGGCCAAGCAGGGCTGGAACGTGTTCTTCTGGGCGATGGACGCGCAGATGAACCCGACCGTGAAGAGCATCCTGTATTTCCTGATCTTCATCTCGCAGCTGCTGTGCGGGCTGGCCACCGTCACGTCGGTATCGCGGATGATCTTCGCATTCTCGCGCGACAAGGGCCTGCCTGCGTCGTCGGTGCTCGCCAAGGTCAGCCCGAAATACCGTTCGCCGGTCGCGGCGATCTGGACCGGCTCCATCCTCGCCGTCCTGTTCGTCTGGTTCACCTCGGCGATCACCATTGCCGGCACGCCGGCCTATTCGATCGTCGTGTCCTGCACGGTCATCTTCCTGTTCTTGTCCTTCGCCCTGCCGATCGCGCTCGGCCTGTTCACCATCGGCACCGCGAAATGGCCGAACATGGGACCCTGGAACATGGGCGTTCCGGTCTACAAGCTGGTCGCTGTCCTGGCGATCATCTCGATGATCGTGATCTTCTTCATCGGCATCCAGCCGCCGAACGACTGGGCGCTCGAAATCACCGTCGGCTTCCTGGTGCTGACCGGGGTTGTGTGGTTCGCCTTCGAGAACCGGCGCTTCATGGGGCCGCCGATCGGCGACGCCATCGCCAAGCGGCAGGCCGAGATCGCCGCTGCGGAAGCGGCCGTCGGAGAAAAGTAAGCGCGACCGGGCCTGAAGCCCCTATGATCCCGCCGCCACGACACGCGAAAGGTCGTGGCGGTTCACCCTCTTGAAATGGATGTGAGGCATGACCCCGATTTACTCCTTCGACGACCTGAAGCGCGATGTCGCCGACGGCAGCATCGATACGATCATCGCCGCCCAGGTGGATATGCAGGGCCGCCTGATGGGCAAGCGGTTCCAGGCGGAATATTTCGTCGAAAGCGCCTACAAGGAAACCCATAGCTGCAATTATCTGCTGGCGACGGATATCGAGATGGAGACCATTTCCGGCTACAAGGCGACGAGCTGGGAGCAGGGCTACGGCGACTATACGATGAAGCCGGACCTCTCGACATTGCGGAAACTGCCCTGGCTCGAAGGCACGGCGCTGGTGCTCTGCGACGTGCTCGACCATCACACCCATGAAGAGGTGCCGCATTCGCCGCGCGCCATCCTCAAGGCTCAGGTCAAGCGGCTGGAAGCAATGGGCATGTCGGCCTTCATGGCGACCGAACTCGAGTTCTTCCTGTTCGACCAGAGCTATGACCAGGCCCGCGAAAACGGCTATCGCAACCTGAAGCTCGCGAGCGGTTATAACGAGGACTACCACATCTTCCAGACCACCAAGGAAGAGGAGGTCATGCGGGCGATCCGCACCGGGCTGCAGGGCGCCGGCATTCCGGTCGAAAACTCCAAGGGCGAGGCGTCGGCCGGCCAGGAGGAAATCAACGTCCGTTATGCCGATGCGCTGACCATGGCCGACCGGCACGTGATCATCAAGAATGCAGCCAAGGAAATCGCCTGGGGCAAGGGCAAGGCGATCACCTTCCTTGCCAAGTGGAACTATTCCGCTGCCGGCAGCTCGTCGCATATCCACCAGTCGCTATGGAGCGCCGACGGCAAGACCCCGCTGTTCTTTGACAAGGACGGCGAGCACGGCATGTCAGAACTGATGAGGCATTACATCGCCGGGCTGCTCGCGCATGCAAGCGAGATCACCTATTTCCTGGCGCCCTACATCAATTCCTACAAGCGGTTCATGGCCGGCACGTTCGCGCCGACCAAGGCCGTCTGGTCGAAGGACAACCGCACCGCCGGCTACCGTCTTTGCGGCGAGGCGACCAAGGGGATCCGCGTCGAATGCCGTGTCGGCGGCTCCGACCTCAACCCCTATCTCGCCATGGCGGCACTGATCGCCGCCGGCATCGACGGGATCGAGAAGAAGATGGCGCTTGAGCCGGCCTTCGTCGGTGATGCCTATGGCGGCAAGGGTATCCGCGAAATCCCGCGGACGCTGCGCGATGCGATCGATCTTCTGAACGGGTCGGAGCTGCTGCGTTCCGCCTTCGGCAACGACGTCATCGACCATTATGTCCGCGCCGGCCAATGGGAGCAGGAGGAATACGACCGCCGCGTGACGGATTGGGAAGTGGCACGCGGCTTCGAGAGGGTGTAGATCTCTCCGCACACATCAAAAACGCAATGGGAATACCGATCATGACGATGATCCAATGTATCTCGCCGGTCGACGGTTCGGTCTATGCCGAACGTCCGGCCATGTCGCCAGAGGCCGCAGCAGAGGCCGTCGGCCGGGCTCGGCATGCGCAGAAGGCCTGGGCGAAGCGGCCGCTCGACGAGCGCGTCCAGCTGGTGCTGAAGGGCGTTGCACGTCTTAACGAGATGGTCGACGAGGTGGTGCCGGAGCTTGCCTGGATGATGGGCCGGCCGGTGCGTTACGGCGGCGAGTTCAAGGGCTTCAACGAGCGTTCCAACTATGTGGCCTCGATTGCGGCCGATGCGCTGGCGCCGCTGCGCGTCGAAGACAGTGCGTCTTTCGAACGCCGTATCGAACGCGAGCCGCATGGCGTCGTGTTCGTCATCGCGCCGTGGAACTATCCCTATATGACGGCGATCAACACTGTCGCGCCGGCGCTGATGGCAGGCAATGCGGTCGTCATCAAGCATGCCTCGCAGACGCTGCTCGTCGGCGAGCGTATGGTGCGCGCCTTCGTCGAGGCCGGGGTTCCCGAGGATGTTTTCCAGAACATCTTCCTCGACCACGCGACGTCGGCAAAGCTGATTTCGGAAGGGCTGTTCAACTTCATCAATTTCACGGGTTCGGTCGAGGGCGGACGGTCGATCGAACGCGCCGCGGCCGGCACCTTTATCGGCATCGGGCTCGAACTCGGGGGCAAGGATCCGGGTTACGTGATGGAGGATGCCGATCTCGACGCCGCCGTCGATACGCTGATGGACGGCGCGACCTACAATTCCGGCCAGTGCTGCTGCGGCATCGAGCGCATCTACGTGCACGAATCGCTCTACGACAGCTTCGTCGAGAAGTCGGTCGCCTGGGTATCGAACTACAAGCTCGGCAATCCGCTCGACAAGGAAACGACGCTCGGGCCGATGGCCAACAAGCGTTTCGCCAAGGTGGTGCGCCAGCAGATCGCCGATGCGGTGGCGAGCGGCGCCAGGGCGCTCGTCGATCCCAAGCTTTTCCCCACCGATGACGGCGGCGCCTATCTGGCGCCGCAGGTTCTGGTCGATGTCGATCATTCCATGGAGATCATGCGCGAAGAGACCTTTGGTCCGGCCGTCGGCATCATGAAGGTGAAGGACGACGAGGAGGCAATCGGCTATATGAACGACAGCCGCTACGGGTTGACGGCGTCGCTGTGGACCCCAGATGTCGATCGTGCCAACCGGATCGGCAGCCAGCTCGAAACCGGCACGGTGTTCATGAACCGCGCCGATTACCTCGACCCGGCGCTGGTCTGGACCGGCGTCAAGGAAACCGGGCGCGGCGGTTCGCTCTCCGTCCTCGGCTTCCACAACCTGACCCGCCCGAAATCCTATCACCTGAAGAAGGTCACGAAATGAATATCGTCGCGAACTGGAGCTATCCGACCGCCGTCAAGCTGGGCCGCGGACGGATCAAGGAACTGGCGGACGCCTGCAGGACGCTCGGCCTGAAAAAGCCGCTTCTGGTCACCGACCGGGGACTGGCCTCGATGGCGATTACCGGTCATGCGCTGGATGTGCTCGAAGAAGCGGGCCTCGGCCGGGCGATCTTTGCGGATGTCGACCCCAATCCGAACGAGAACAATCTCGAAGCCGGCGTCAGGGCTTACAAGGACGGCGGCCATGACGGCGTCGTCGCCTTCGGCGGCGGTTCGGGCCTCGATCTCGGCAAGCTGATCGCCTTCATGGCCGGCCAGACCAGGCCCGTGTGGGATTTCGAGGATATCGGCGACTGGTGGACACGCGCCGATGCTGCCAAGATTGCGCCGATCGTTGCCGTGCCGACCACGGCGGGCACCGGGTCGGAGGTTGGCCGGGCAGGGGTGCTCACCAATTCCGTCACCCATGTGAAGAAGATCATCTTCCATCCGAAACTGCTGCCGGGCGTCGTCATCTGCGATCCGGAACTGACCATGGGCATGCCGAAGGTGATCACCGTCGGCACCGGCATGGATGCATTCGCCCATTGCCTGGAAGCCTATTCATCGCCCTTCTACCACCCGATGTCCGGCGGCATCGCGCTCGAAGGCATGCGGCTCGTCAAGGAATTCCTGCCGCGCGCCTATAAGGACGGAGCGGATCTCGAAGCCCGCACCAACATGATGTCGGCCGCCGCCATGGGGGCAGTCGCCTTCCAGAAGGGGCTCGGCGCCATCCATTCGCTGTCGCACCCGATCGGCGCGGTCTACAATACCCATCATGGTATGACCAATGCGGTCGTCATGCCGCCGGTGCTGCGCTTCAATCGCCCGGCGATAGAGGACAAGATCGCCCGCGCCGCCGCTTATCTCGGCATTTCAGGCGGCTTCGACGGGTTCTACGATTACGTCCTGTCGCTGCGCTCGGAACTCGGCGTACCGGACAACCTTACGGCGATGGGCATCAAGCCTGACCGAATCGATGAGCTGACGGCCATGGCGATGGAAGACCCGAGCTGCGGCGGCAACCCCGTCACCATGACGATGGAGAACACCAAGGCGCTTTTCCTCGACTGCTTTTAAGACTTCTCGATCGTCGCAAGATCGGCGTTAACGAAGCCCGGAGGCCGAAACCTCCGGGCTTTTCCGCATTTTAGAGCCGGAAGCTAAATCTTTTGGGTGATATTAATGGAAGCGAAATTTGCAATTCGTTAACCATGTTTGGAAAGGATGGCGTTTATGACACCATGCTTCCCGGTGTCCTCGTGAGCGATGTGGCTCTAGACTTCTTCGAGGACCGACAATGCCAGTAATTTCCTTTGCCAATGCCAAGGGTGGAGCCGGAAAAACGACCGCCGCGCTCCTGCTCGCGACCGAACTCGCCCATCAGGGTTTTCGTGTCACCGTCATCGATGGCGATCCCCAGCGCTGGATCAGCCAGTGGTTCGAAACCTCTGGCGCGGTACGCAACATCGAGGTGGTATCGGAAGTCACCCTCGCATCGCTCCAGTGTCACCTGCGGGAAATGGCATCGCGCACCGATTATTTCATCATCGACCTCGCCGGTGCCCGTGATGCGCTGGTGACCACGGCGATCGGCCTTTCCGACCATGTGATGATCCCGGTTCAGGGATCGGCCATGGATGCCAAGGGTGCGGCGCAGATTCTCGACCTTCTGTCCTACATGAAGGAAAAAGCCGGCCTGGTGATCCCGCATTCGGTGGTGCTGACGCGCGTCACCTCGATGGTGACCACCAAGGCGCTTCTGACCATCAAGGGCCTGCTTGCGGCCCGCGGCGTTCATGTCCTCGATACGCCGATCGGCGAACGCATCGCCTTCAAGGAACTGTTCGAGACCGGCGGCACGCTGCACACGCTCGACCCGGCCAAGGTCAGCAATGTCGACAAGGCGAAGGAAAATGCCGGCGCCTTTGCGAAGGAAGTCCTGCGCCTCATGCCTGTGAAGATCACCCGTTCGGCCGCGTCGCGCCTCTTCGGACTGGGCCGCCACGCCGCCTGATCACCATCCGGGGGCCGGCGATCCCAAAATTTCGCTCAGGAGGCGGTCGGTTCGAAAGAGCCGACCGCCTTTGCATAGGCGCCGGCCGCCTGGGTCGCGGCGGCGGCGGTTGCGATCAGGTCCGGCTCTTCCTGATTGGCCGGGATTTTGCGCGCGGCGATGAACCGGTCGCGCATCCGGCGCCAGTTCTGCTGGGCGAGGTTGCCGATGTCACCCGGAGCCATTCCGGACGTCGTCAAGATCTCGACCGTCAGCAGGTCGAACCGATCCTGCGAATGCATGTAGCTCCAGCCGATCAATCTGCTTTGCGGAAGCGATTCGACGAGGACATGCAGCATTTGCTCGAGCGCGACCCGCTCGGGAGCGCCCAGCAGGACTTCGTCATGGGCGAGCGGTATCGCGATTGTCTTTTCGTGATCTTTTTCCGCATGGCGGCGGAAGCCGGGCGGGCCCTGATGCTCCAGCATGACCTGGTTGCAGACGATGACGCAGCGATTGCAGATCGCTGTCGCTGCCGGACCGGCAATGATCATTTCGACGGAGCGGCGGTTTTCGCCACAAAAGGAGCAGACGGCTTCATCGTCCCCGCGTCCGAAGAGAAGGGACAGGGCGCCTTTCAGTCTCGTTGGGAAATCCATTCCATCCACCGCCGATATACATGCCTCTGGCGAAAAACTAGGGTCGCTGTCGCATGAAGCCAATTGCCGGGCAAACAAAAACCGCCGGCAACGGGTGCCGACGGCTCAAGCGTTGTTCTGGAACCTTATTCGATGAATTCGACCGTTGTGCCGGGCTTGACCATCTTGGCGAGTTCCCTTGCATCCCAGTTGGTCAGGCGCACGCAGCCATGGCTGTTGGTCTTGCCGATCTTGGAGGGTTCCGGCGTGCCGTGGATGCCGTATGTGGGTTTCGAGAGCGCAATCCACACCGTACCGACCGGGCCGTTCGGGCCTGGCGGGATCTGCAGGATCTGGTCGTTATTGCCCTGCTTGAAATTGATCTTCGGATTGTAGGTATAGCCCGGATCGAGCGCGATGCGTTCGACCGTATGGGTTCCTGTCGGCGAGGGCGTGTCGGTCGAACCGATGGTCGCCGGATAAGCCGCGATCAGCTTGTTGTCGGCTCCATAGGCAAAAACCTGTTTCTTGCTCTTGTCGGCGATGATGCGGGTGACCTGCCCAACCTTCGGCTGGCCGGGATTGATGACCTTGATGGTCGAGCCGGGGATGGTGAAATCGACGCCCGGATTGAGCGCCTTGAGATAACCTTCGTCCATGTGGAACTGCTCGGCGAGCTTTTCGGTCACCGACGTATAGGACATGGCCGGCAGCTGCGACTTGTGCGCATAGTCTTCCGGGATCGAGGCGACATAGGGGCCGGCGGCATCGGCCGGGGTGATCGTGTAGTCGACGATCGGCAGGCCGCCCGAATAGGTCAGCCGCTGCAGGATGTCCTCGGAATTGTTCGGATCGAGCGTCTCGCCGGTCATTTCCTGCCAGGCGGCGATCGCCTTGTTGACGTTGTCGCCGAGATGGCCGTCGATGACGCCGGGCGAGATGCCTTCACGGTCCAGAAACACTTGGAGTGCCGCGATCTGGGCCTGCGGCTTCTTGGTGACGGCGATGATCGGCTTCTGCGGCAGAAGTGTTTCGGCAGGGCGCTGGTCCTGCTCGATCGAGGCTTCCTGCGGATAGCCGTCGTCGGCGCCGGGGAGGGCCTGATCATCCAGCGGCATGCGGCTGACCGAGCCTCGCCCCGGGATGCCGCCGGTAATGGCTCCGGGCTCGCCGGGCCGGTATTCGCGGTAATCGCGATAACCGCCGGCATCCTGCTGGTAGCCGCCCGAATCGCGCAGGGAACGGTAACCGCCCGGCGCCGGCGGATATTCCTGCCTCCGGTTGGGGCGATAGGTCTCCTGGCGGATTTCGGTCGCGACGACATTGCCGAAATGGTCGATCAGCACGCGGCGGCCCATGCCGTCGCGGCTGATGATGACGTCGCGGCGGTCCGGCTCGTAATCGAGGATCGAGCCGTCAGGAGCGACAAGCATCGTTTCCGAGGGATAGCGGCCATAACGGTTCTGGGCCTCGGCGGAGGAGATCCCCTGCGCCGCGGTCAAGATCATCAGGCTTGCACATGCAAAAAATAGCCGCTTCACGATGTCACCGACTTCCTTGTTTCCTACCTACACGTAATCGGGAAATCGGACATTGGTTCCCGCCCGTGCGCCTGTCGCCACAGACAAGGTAAATTTGACCGTAGTGTGGAAAAAGTGAATTCGTCATGAACGCACCGTTAAATTCACATC
Source organism: Neorhizobium sp. 2083 (assembly GCF_031455615.1). Lineage (NCBI taxonomy): Bacteria > Pseudomonadati > Pseudomonadota > Alphaproteobacteria > Hyphomicrobiales > Rhizobiaceae > Neorhizobium > Neorhizobium sp. 2083. Next base: position 258,486 of record NZ_JAVDTC010000004.1, read on the forward strand.
ACGATGGGTTAGAAGTTTTGACGAAACCGTGAAGGGAATGATTATGAAGGCTTTTTCGGCTGCCAACGGACCGAGGATTTTCCTCGACGAGAGCTCGGTTCTCGATATCGGAGGCTGTTTCATCGGCGATGTGGACCTCGCGCCGGGCCGGGCCATTCCCGACGACGGCGATCCGCGAATCGATCATTCGCTCGAAGGCTTTCTCTTCACCTGCGGGCCGGACCATATCCGTCATCCGGAGGCCATCGAAGGCTCGGCCGACGGCCGCAAATATCCCCTGCACGGATCCTTCTCCTCGCACCCGGCCGAGATCCTGTTCTGGGACGCGCAGGGGCCGGATGCCGAATGCCGCGCGCGCGTGCCAGTGACGCTTGCGACGGGCGAAACGGCGCTTCTGGAAAGGCATTGGCGTATCGACGGCGCGACCGGCGAGGTGAGCCTGTCGGACAAGGTCACCAATACCGGTTCGAAGCCGTTCGCGCGGGTGCATATGTACCATATGAATATCGGCGCATGGCTGTTTGACGACCGGGTCAGGCTTACCGGCAGGATGCTCGAAGGCGGCGGCTTTCCCTGGACCTTCGGCGGCGAGACCGGCGGCATATTCTGCGTGCCGGCGGCGGTCGAGGGCGAGCAGTGGGCCGAGGTCGCGCTCGGGCCGATCGCGGCGATCGGCGGGCTGACGCTCAAGGTGAAGTTCAGGACCGACACGCTGCCGCATCTGCAGGTCTGGCGCAACCAGAAGGCACCGGCGCACGTACTCGGGATCGAGCCAGTGTCGCATCGCATGGCAAGCCGCGGGGAGCTTGCCGGGAGTGGTGAACTCGGCTCCGTCAGGCCGGGCGAAAGCGTCGAATACGGCCTGCGCTTCTGCTTCGTGTGAGAGATGTCGTTCGGCGATTGACGCCCAAAGGGCACCGTCGTAATGCTTTCGCCTCAATCAGAACGGAGGGCTAAGTCCATGGATATCCGCCAGATCAACGACGAGTATTCCGTCACCGGCCAGATCACCGTCGAGGATCTCGACCAGGTAAAGGCCATGGGGTTCAAGTCGGTCGTCTGCCACCGTCCGGACGACGAGGAGCCGGGCCAGCCGCATTATGCCCAGATCGAAGCCCGCGCCAAGGAACTCGGCCTCGACATCCGCCACATCCCGGTCGGACGCATGGGCGTCGACGAACAGGGCGTCAACGCGATGGTCGATGCGCTTGAGGAATTCCCCCGCCCGATGCTCGGGTTTTGCCGTTCCGGCGCCCGTTCGACCGCGATCTACGAAAAGAGCCAGCATCTGCGCGGCTGAAGACTTCCGCAGCCTCGTGCCGTTCGCGCGGGGCCTTTTCCCGAAGCTCAATTTTTTGAGGAGAATTCCATGAGCATCCAGCGCATCGAGCCGGGCGCCCGCATGAGCGGCGCCGTCGTCCACGGCAACACCGTCTATCTCGCCGGCCAGGTCGGCGAGGGCGAGAGTGTCACCGACCAGTGCAAGGACGCGCTTTCCGAAGTCGACCGCCTGCTGGCAGCCGCCGGTTCGGACAAGTCGAAGATCTTGCAGACGATCATCTATCTCTCTGACATCGCCTATTTCGGCGAAATGAACGCCGTCTGGGAAGGCTGGATCGACCCAGCCAACCCGCCGGCCCGCGCTACCAGCGAAGCCAAGCTTGCCGCGCCGAAATACAAGGTCGAATTTATCGTTACTGCTGCGATCTAAGCAAGAGCGCCCCTCACCCTAACCCTCTCCCCGTTCTGACGGGGCGAGGGGACTTGCCTCATGCGGCGCTCGGAGGGTGCGGCATATGTCCTTCTCCCCGCATGCGGGGAGAAGGTGGCGGCAGCCGGATGAGGGGCACCGCCAAATCCTCAAGCCTTTTCCCGGATCTGCGTCAGCGTCCGCGCCGGCGTGATCGCTTCCGGATCGAGCCTCACCTCGATGATCGACGGTTTTCCGCTGGCGCGAGCCCGCTCATAGGCGGGGCCGAACTCCTCCGTTTTCTCCACCAGTTCCCCGTGTCCGCCAAAAGCCTTGGCATAGGCGACGAAATCCGGGTTGACGAGGTCGGTGGCGCTGACGCGGCCGGGATATTCGCGCTCCTGGTGCATGCGGATCGTGCCGTAGATGCCGTTGTTGACCAGCACGGTGATGATCGGCAGGCCATAGCGCACGGCGGTGATGAACTCCTGGCCGTGCATCATGAAGCAGCCGTCGCCGGCAAAGCAGACGACTTCACGCTGCGGAAACAGCTGTTTGGCGGCGACCGCGGCCGGCAGGCCGTAGCCCATCGAGCCGGAGGTCGGGGCGGACTGGGTATTGTATTTCCGGAAACGGTGGAAACGGTGCAGCCAGGTGGCATAGTTGCCGGCGCCATTGGTGAAGATAGCGTCGTCCGGCACGTTTTCCTCGATCCATTGCATGATCGGACCCATCCTGACCGGGCCGGGGCCGGCCTCCGGCGGCGTCGACCATTTGAGATAGGCGTCGTGCAGCGCCGATTTCCGTTCGGCCCAGATCGGGGCGGCGGGCGGCTCCAGATCCTTCAGCGCGGCGACGAATTCCGCAGGTGCGGCGCAGATCGCCAGATCCGGCCGGTACATGCGGCCGAGTTCTTCAGGATCCGGGAAGATGTGGACGAGCTTCTGCTTCGGATAGGGGATGTCGATCAGCGTATAGCTGGAGGAGGGCATTTCCGACATGCGGCTGCCGAGCAGCACCAGCAGGTCCGCCTCTTTCACCGCCTTGGCGAGCACCGGATTGATGCCGATTCCGACATCGCCCGCATAGGAGGGATGCAGGTGATCGAACAGCATCTGGCGGCGGAAGGAGCAGCCGACCGGCACCTTGAAGCGGCTGGCGAAATCGGCGAAATCCGCATGCGCCTCTTCGCTCCAGCGGGTGCCGCCGAGGACGAACATCGGACGCTCGGCATTCTTCAGCAAGGTTTCGAACGCGGCGATCTGGCTTTTGCCTGGATGGCTTTCGACGGGCATGTAGGCGCGCGCCTCGACGGCCTCGACCTCTTCGACCAGCATGTCCTCCGGCAGCGTCAGCACGACCGGGCCGGGACGGCCTGACGTGGCGACCGCGAAGGCGCGGGTGACGAATTCGGGAATGCGGCGGGCATCGTCGATCTCGCCGACCCATTTGGCGAATTCGGTGAAGGCACGGCGGTATTCGACTTCCTGGAATGCCTCGCGCTCCTTCATGTCGCGGCCGATCTGGCCAACGAAGAGGATCATCGGGATTGAATCCTGCCTTGCGATATGCAGGCCGGCCGAGGCGTTGGTTGCGCCGGGACCACGGGTCACCATGCAGATGCCGGGCTCGCCGGTGAGGCGTCCCCAGCTGTCGGCCATCATCGCAGCGCCACCTTCCTGGCGGCAGACGAGCACCTCGATGCCGCTTTCATAAAGCGCGTCGAGCACGGCGAGATAACTTTCGCCCGGAACACAGGAGATACGCTTGACGCCGTTTGCCTTCAGCGCCTCGACGATGAGTTGGCCTCCGGTCCTGATGACGGTTTTCATTTCTCACTCCCCCTCTTTTCCATGGCTTCCAGTTCCGCCAGCACGTCGGCGGTATGTTCGCCGAGTGCGGGGCTCGGCCGGTGATAGGCAAGCGGTGTCTCCGACAGCACGATCGGGCTGCGCACGCCCGGAATGACGGTGCCGTCGGCCGCTTCGAGATCGATCCGGAGCCCGCGTTCCTTGACCTGCGGGTCGTCGAACATTTCGGCGATCGAGTTGATCGGTCCGGCAGGCACGGCATTGTCGCCGCAGGCGGCAAGCAGGTCTGCCTTCTTCCATTTCGATGTCTGCGCGAGAATCAGCCTGCGCACTTCGACGCGATTGGCGACGCGTGCCTTGTTGGTGGCGAAACGTTCGTCGTCGGCGACGCCTTCGATGCCGAGGATGCGGCAGAGACGGCGGAACTGGCCGTCATTGCCGACCGCGAGGATCAGGTGGCCGTCTTCGGTCGGCACGACTTCGTAGGGGCTGATGTTCGGATGGGCATTGCCGAGCCGTACCGGCGCTTCGCCCGAGATCAGGTAATTCATGTTCTGGTTGGCGAGGATACCGGCCTGGACGTCGAGCAGCGCCATGTCGACATGCTGGCCTTCGCCTGATTTCATCGCGTGGATCAGCGCGCCCTGGATGGCGGTCACCGCATAGATGCCGGTGAAGATGTCGGCGATCGCCACGCCCGCCTTCATCGGCTGGCCGTCCGGTTCGCCGGTGATCGACATGAAGCCGGACATGCCCTGGACGATATAGTCGTAGCCGGCGAGGTTGGCGTAGGGGCCGTTCTGGCCGAAACCGGTGATCGAGCAATAGATCAGCTTCGGATTGATCTTTTTCAGGCTCTCGTAGTCGAGGCCGTATTTGACCAGCCCGCCGAGCTTGAAATTCTCGATCAGCACGTCGGCGGTGGCGGCCAGCCGGCGCACGATGTCCTGGCCTTCCTCGGTCTTCAGGTCGACGGCGATCGAGCGCTTGCCGCGATTGGTGGAGTGGTAATAGGCGGCCGACAGGTTTTCGCCGTTCGCGCTCTCCACGAAGGGTGGGCCCCAGGCGCGGGTGTCGTCGCCGCCATCCGGGTTTTCCACCTTGATGACGTCGGCGCCCATGTCGGCCAGCATCTGGCCGGCCCAGGGGCCGGCGAGCACGCGGGCAAGTTCGATGACGCGGATGCCGGAAAGCGGCGGTTTCTTGGGTGTCTGGGTCATGTCACGGGGTCATGGTTGATTTGGCGGCACTGGTGACCGGCTTGATGGAGGCGACGCGGCGTTCCCGCCAGATGATGTAGAGGCCGGAGCCGATGATGATCGAAATGCCAAGCCATTTGATCGGATCGGGGAAATCGCCGAAGACCAGCCAGCCGAACAGCGTCGCCGAGACGATCTCGAAATATTGCAGCGGCGCGATCACCGATGCCGGAGCGGCGCGATAGGCATAGACGGCCAGGACGCCCGAAAGTGCGGCGAACACGCCGACGCCGGCAAGCCATATCAGGGTCTTTCCGTCCGGCATGGAGGGCATCAGGAAGGCGATGCCAGTATGGTCGCCGACAATCAGCAGGATCGCGGAGATCGGAATGCCCCAGAGCGCCATCTGGAACTGCATCGACCACGGGTCTTCCCGATGCGCCAGCGCCCGCGTCAGGAGCGCGAAGATCGCCACGCAGAAGGCGGTGACGATCGGCAGCAGCGCCACGAAGCCGATCTCCTGGAAGCTCGGGCGGATGACGATCATGGCGCCGACGAAGCCGGTGGCGCAGGCGGTGTAACGCCGCCAGCCGATCGTCTCCTTGAGAAAGATGCTGGAGAGAACGGTCAGGATGATCGGCTCGACGAAGAAGATGGCGATCGCGTCGGCCACTTCCATAACCGCCAGCGTCGCGACGAAACAGACCATCGAGACGGTGATGAGGGTCGCACGAATGGCGTGAAAGGCGCTGAGCCGCCAGGAGAATGCCCGCCAGTAACCGTTCCAGAGCACAATCGGCAGCATGCAGAGCGCCTGGAAGACGAAGCGGGCCGCGGTAATGAAGGTGGGTGACGCGGTATCGGTCGCAAGCTTTGAAAAGATGTCGATGAACGGGGCGATCAGCATCGCGACGATCATCAGGCCGAGGCCGTTGACGATCCGGTTCGGGGCTGATGCGGCAAGGCTTGCGGGCGACGAATTCATGGATTTCCTATAGCCGGGACCGGCCCCGGAAGCACTTGATTAAATGTCATGAACTCATTCCGTTTGCTGTCTGGCCGCTTGCCGTCCTGGCCGCCTGAGGTGTTGGCCGCCCGATACGGACCGCCGGTTCAGACCGTCGTCGCCGGGGCGGGCAGGGAGGACCGCGCCCAGGCGGCGAATTCGGCGGTGGCGCGCGCCCGCACCGTATCGTTGAGCGTCTCGTGGCGCGTGCCGGGCCAGACCTTGGTGGTGACATTCGAAAAGCCGCAGCTCTTGAAATGCTCCGAGAGCCACAGGATTTCGCGGCCGCCATTGGTGGCCGGGTCTTCCGCTCCGCCGATCAGGTGGATCGGCAGATTCTTCGCCAGCCGGTCGATCATTTTTGGCGCGCGGAAGGTGAGTTCAAAAAGGTCGAGCCACAGCGAGACGCTGGCATCGAAACCGCAGAGCGGATCGGCGATATAGGCATCGACGATCTCCGGGTCGTGGCTCAGCCAGTCGAACTCGGTGCGGTGGCCCGGAATGGATTTCCCCCAGGCGCCGAAAGTGAGTTTCGGCAGAAGCCCGCTCGGGACGTCCGAGCCTTTCAAGGCTTTTTCGATGCGCAGGATCACCTGGGCGGCGCGGCCCGCGGGGCCCGGATGGAAGTTGGAATTCCAGACCGCAACCGCATCGAAGCTCTCGGGATAATCGACGGCGGCATTGAGCGCGATCAGGCCGCCCATCGAGTGGCCGAAAAGCAGGACAGGCAGGCCGGGATGGGCGCCTGCCGCCATGTCACGCATGGCCTTGACGTCCTCCAGCACCAGGCTGACGCCGTCGTGCCTGGCAAAGCGACCGATCGGTGCATCCGGCGCGGTCGTTTCGCCATGGCCGCGATGGTCGAAGGCGTAGATGTGAAAGCCGTGAGCGGCCATCGCTTCGGCGAAAGGCTTGTAGCGCCTCGAATGCTCGGCAAGTCCGTGCGAGATCAGCAGGATGGCGGCGGGCGGTTCCGTCGCCGGCTGGTAGTGATAGGCAAGGCTTGCGCCTGTCGGGCTCGAAAACCGCCTCGTTTCGTCGAACATCCTCGCTCCCTCGACCGCTCGCGCATTGCTCCCGGCTCCCAATTCGCCTACATAGCGGCAAACCGAAATTCCCCCCGGAGCACTTTTATCCATGGCACGTCAGTTCATCTATCACATGTCGGGACTCAACAAGTCCTACGGCGCCAAGAAAATCCTCGAGAACGTCAATCTGTCATTCTATCCGGATGCCAAGATCGGCATCCTCGGCCCGAACGGCGCCGGTAAATCGACCGTGCTGCGCATCATCGCCGGCCAGGACAAGGAATATACCGGCGAAGCCTGGCTCGCTGAAGGCGCGACCGTCGGCTATCTTGAGCAGGAGCCGCATCTCGATGCGAGCAAGACCGTGTTCGAGAACGTCATGGAAGGCGTCGCCAAGAAGACGGCTGTCCTCGACCGCTACAACGAACTGATGATGAACTATTCCGACGAGACCGCGGAAGAGGGCGCCAAGCTTCAGGACATCATCGACAGCCAGAACCTCTGGGATCTGGAAAGCCAGGTCGAGATGGCCATGGAAGCGCTGCGCTGCCCGCCGCGCGATTCGGAAGTCACCAGCCTTTCCGGTGGTGAGCGCCGCCGCGTTGCCCTCTGCCGGCTCCTCCTGTCGCAGCCGGACCTGCTGCTGCTCGACGAACCGACCAACCATCTGGACGCCGAAACCATCGCCTGGCTGGAAAAGCACCTGCGCGACTATCCGGGCGCCGTGATGATGATCACCCACGATCGCTACTTCCTCGACAACGTCACCGGCTGGATCCTCGAGCTCGACCGCGGCCGCGGCATTCCTTACGAAGGCAACTATTCCGCCTACCTGACCGCCAAGGCCAAGCGCATGCAGCAGGAAGCCCGCGAGGAAGCCGGCCGCCAGAAGGCGATCAGCCGCGAGCAGGAATGGATCGCATCCAGCCCGAAGGCCCGCCAGGCCAAGTCCAAGGCGCGTATCAAGTCCTACGAGCAGCTGGTGGAAGCCGCCGAAAAGCAGCGCCCCGGCGATGCGCAGATCATCATCCCGGTCTCGGAGCGTCTCGGCCAGGTGGTGATCGAGATGGAGGGCATCACCAAGGGCTTCGAAGGCCGCACGCTGATCAAGGACCTGTCGATCAAGCTGCCGCCGGGCGGCATCGTCGGCATCATCGGCCCGAACGGCGCCGGCAAGACGACGCTGTTCAGGATGATCACCGGCCAGGAAACCCCGGATTCGGGCTCCATCCGCATCGGCGACACCGTCCATCTCGGTTATGTCGACCAGAGCCGCGACGCGCTCGACGCAAACAAGACCGTGTGGGAGGAAATTTCCGGCGGCGCCGAAGTGATCAAGCTCGGCAAGTTCGACATGAACAGCAGAGCCTATTGCGGCGCCTTCAACTTCAAGGGCGGCGACCAGCAGCAGAAGGTCGGCAACCTTTCGGGCGGCCAGCGCAACCGCGTTCACCTCGCCAAGATGCTGAAGGCCGGCGGCAACGTCCTCCTCCTCGACGAACCGACCAACGACCTCGATACGGAAACGCTGGGTGCGCTCGAGAGCGCGCTGGAAAACTTTGCCGGCTGCGCGATCATCATCAGCCACGATCGCATGTTCCTCGACCGTCTGGCGACGCATATTCTCGCCTTCGAAGGCGAAGGTCATGTCGAGTGGTTCGAAGGCAATTTCGAGGACTATGAGGAGGACAAGGTCCGCCGTCTCGGCCCTGACGCTCTCAACCCGGGCAGCCAGGCCCACAAGCGTTTGACGCGTTAATATCTTTTAGCTTCATCTAAGTTAGAACCCCGGCTTTGCCGGGGTTTTGTTTTGCGCGAAGTTAATAACTGCTGAATTCTGCACCCCCAAAATTATGGGGATTTTTTACGTAGCCTAATAAAGACAATCGCAAAGGTTCCCGACGCACTTTCCGCGCGGGTAGGCCATGTCTGCAGGGGTCTTATCGCTGTCATGATGACGGGCCGCTTCAGAGGGTTTATTTCATGCTGCGTTTGATCGAACGTCTGCCTTTCCGAACATCGTTGACACTTCTTGCTTCCATTCCGCTGGCGGCCGTGATTGGGCTTGGCGCATTCGCAAGCTGGGAATCCTACAACCAGTACCGGGACCTGAACCGTGCGGTCGCTCTCGAAGGCCTGGCGCTTGCCGCCGGCGAGCTGATGAACGCCATTCCGGAAGAAAGTTTTGGTTCCGTAGCGCAGCGTCCGCAGGCTCGCGCTGCGGTCGATGCGGCGGAAAAGCGCCTTGTGAGCCAGTTCAAGGCCATCGATGCGCAGGGTTACGGCGAGGCCAGCCTGCGCGAGCTTGTGACATCGGCCGACGAGCGCTTCCTGCGGATGCCGGAATATCGCGCCAAGATCGATAGCGGGGACACGAACCAGCTCCTGTCCGCGCAATACGTTACGCCGGTTTCCGAAAAGACGCTGGATATCATCGGCCGTGTCGCAGGGCTGACCGAGGACCGCGATCTCGCCCGCTATGTGGACGGCTTTCATGCGCTGGTCCAACTCAGCAACGGTTACGTCATCATCAGCCGAATGGGGCAGCAATATGCCAAGAACGGCGCTTTGACCGTCGAGGAAGCCGCCCGTTTCATGCAGGGACGGCAGCAGGTCCGGCTTTTCGAAAAGCCGATGCGCGCCTTCCTGTCCCCGAAGCTCATCGCTCAGTACGACGCCTATTTCCAGACGGCTGACGGTCAGCTGATCACCAACACGATGAAGGCCCTCGACAGCCTGAAGCCCTATACGCCGGGTGCCGACGACAACACCGCCTGGGTGCGCGCCATGGAAAACCGTCGCACGTTCACCTCCGGCATCATCGCGCAGGCGGCGAACGAGCTGAAGCAGCTGGGCGATGAGAAGTCCTCCGACGCCGCGTCCAGCCTGCAGATGCTTTTTGCGTCGCTTGCGATCTTCATCGTGGCCGTCATCGGGCTGAGCGTGATGATCGCCCGCAGCCTGTCAGGCTCGATCCGCAAGATCGGCGACCGGATGGCGAGCCTCGCCTCCGGCAATACCGAGGAGGCCATCCCCTATTCGGATCGCAGGGACGGCATCGGCGACATGGCCCGCTCGGTCGAGGTCTTCCGCGAAGCTGCCATCCGCAATCTTCAGCTGGAAGCGGAGGCGGAGGCTACCCGTCGCCGTTCGGAAGCCGAGCGGCTGGAAATGCAGCGCCAGAGCGAGGCCGATGCCGAAGCGAAGCTGATCCAGGCGACCGGCGCTCTCGCCGCCAACCTTCGCCGTCTGGCGGCAGGCGACATGCTGTGCGAAGTGAACGAGGCCCTGGCGCCGCAGTTTGAAGGCCTGCGTCAGGACTTCAATACCTCCGTCCGCCAGCTGCGCGACGCGCTGCTCAGCGTCGGCAATTCGGTCGCCACCGTCACCAGCGGTTCGAGGGAGATCTCCGACGCATCCGACAACCTCTCCAAGCGCACCGAACAGCAGGCTGCCTCGCTGGAGGAAACGGCCGCCGCGCTCGAAGAGATCACCGCAAACGTCGTTTCGACCTCGAAGCGTACCGGCGAAGCCCGTGACGTCGTCCGCGACGCCCGGACACGCGCCGACCAGTCCGGCCAGGTCGTCCGCAATGCGGTCGCGGCCATGGAGCGTATCGAGAAGTCGTCGCAGCAGATCGGCCAGATCATCGGTGTCATCGACGAGATCGCCTTCCAGACCAATCTTCTGGCCCTCAATGCAGGCGTCGAGGCGGCTCGTGCCGGTGAAGCCGGCAAGGGTTTTGCCGTCGTCGCCCAGGAAGTCCGCGAGCTCGCCCAGCGCTCGGCCAACGCCGCCAAGGAAATCAAGGCGCTGATCTCCAACTCGGCGGTTGCGGTCGGCGAAGGCGTCAAGCTGGTCAGCGAGACCGGCGAAGGGCTGAGCGTCATCGAGCAACTCGTCCAGACCGTCAACAGCCACATGGATGCGATCGCGATCGCGGCGCAGGAACAGTCGGTGGGCCTGGCGCAGGTCAATACCGCCGTCAACCATATGGACCAGTCGACCCAGCAGAATGCGGCGATGGTCGAGGAGATGAACGCCGCCGGTGCCGGCCTTGCCCAGGAAAGCGGAAAGCTCAGCGATCTGCTGTCGCACTTCCAGCTCGGCGGCGGCGCCTCCAGCCAGCTTCGCGAGACGGCAAACCGCATGCGGGCGCCGGCTGCTCCGGTCTCCCGCCCGGTTGCCGCTGCGCCGAGCCGCCCGATCCCGGCCCGCGCGCCGGTCTCGCGTGGCAATACGGCTCTCGCCCAATCGGCCGACGAATGGGAAGAATTCTGATCCCACCGGCCACGACCACAACTCAAAGAGGGCGGCTTCGGCCGCCTTCCGTGTTTTTGGGCAATTCTAACCGGCCCATGAGTTGCCGCTTGCATAAGGGCGAGAAATCATATAAACATATCTTTATATGTTGATTGCATGAGGATGCGGCTGGATGGGATTGTCACTCGACACTCTGGTGGACGTACTGAAAACGGCCGGCGAGCCGACGCGCTTTCGCCTGCTCGCACTTCTGGCTGCCGGAGACCTGACGGTCACCGATCTCACCGAAATCCTGGGTCAATCGCAGCCGCGCATTTCCCGGCACCTGAAGCTGCTGGCCGAGGAAGCGCTGATCGATCGTTATCAGGAAGGTGCCTGGGCCTATTTCCGGTTGAAGCAGGAGGGCAAGGCGGCGACGCTGGTCAGAACGCTGCTGGCCGCCGCCTTCGAAGACGATCCGGTCCTGCTCCGCGACAGCGAGCGGCTGACCACGGTCAAGCGCCTGCGCGCCGAGCGCGCCCAGGCCTATTTTACCCGCAATGCTTCCGAATGGGATGAGCTTCGGCGCCTGCATGTCAGCGACGCGGCCGTCGAATCGGCGCTGCTGAAGCTGATCGGCACGACGCCGGTCGACGCGCTCCTCGATCTCGGCACCGGCACCGGACGCATCCTGCAGCTTCTCTCCAGCATCTATCGCCGCGCCGTCGGCATCGACGCGAGCCGCGACATGCTTTCGGTCGCCCGGTCCAATCTCGACAAGGCCGGCATCGTCAAGGCATCCGTCCGGCAGGGCGACATCCTCAATCTGCCGCTGGAAGGCCAGGATTTCGACCTGATCACCGTTCACCAGGTGCTGCACTTCCTCGACCAGCCGGAACTGGCGATCGCCGAGGCGGCCCGCGTGCTGCGTCCGGGCGGCCGCCTGCTGATCGTCGATCTCGCACCGCATACGCTCGAATACCTGCGCGACGACCATGCCCATGTGCGTCTCGGCTTTTCCCATCAGGTGATGGCGGAATGGCTGGAGAAGATGGGCCTGGAAGTCGAGCAGGCGATCGACCTCGGCTCCGGCAGGGAAGGCGGGCTGACGGCCACCGTGTGGCTCGCCCGTGACCGCCGCCTGCTGATCGCCGCCCATCATGCATCCTCTCTACCGCAAACCGTTCTTTAAGGGAGCTGAACCAATGACCGCCGATAGCGAAACTTTCAGCGTTTCCTTCGAATTCTTCCCGCCGAAGTCGGACGAGATGGAGGCCCAGCTCTGGGACACCGTGGACGAGCTGGCGCTCTGGGATCCGCGTTTCGTGTCTGTCACCTACGGGGCAGGGGGATCGACCAAGGCACCGACGATCAACACGATCCGGCGACTGGTCGGCGAGACCTCGCTTGTCACCGCCGCACACCTGACCTGCGTCGATGCCACGCGCGAGGAAACCCACGCCGTCGTCAACGAATACCGGGCCGCCGGCATCCGTCACATCGTTGCGCTGCGCGGCGATCCGGCAAGTGGTGTCGGCACCGAATATCGCCCGCATCCGCAGGGTTACGCCAATGCGGCGGATCTGGTGCGCGGCCTGACCGAGCTTGGCGGCTTCGATATTTCCGTCTCCGCCTATCCCGAAAAGCACCCGGAAAGCGCTGATCTTTCCGCCGATATCGAAATGCTGAAGCGCAAGGCGGATGCCGGCGCTGCCCGCGCTCTGACCCAGTTCTTCTTCGACAACGACGTTTTCGAACGCTATCTCGAAAAGGTGCGTGCTGCCGGCATCTCCATCCCGATCGTGCCGGGCATCATGCCGATCCAGAACCTTACCCAGCTCAAGCGTTTCGCCGGCCGCTGCGGTTCCTCGGTTCCGTCCTTCCTCGATGCCCGTTTCGAAGGACTGGACGAACGGCCGGAGGATCGCGCCAATGTTGCCGCCGATATTGCCGCAGAACAGATCCAGGACCTTATCCGTCGTGGGATCGGCGACTTCCACATTTACACGATGAACCGCGCACCGCTCGTATCGGCGGTCCTGCAGCGGCTCGGCCGCCGTCAGATCCGCGCGCCGCGTATTGCCGCCGCCTGAGGCGGCGTTTCAGAAAAAACGCATGCTCCTACAAAAGGAGCATGCGTCTTCACTGGAAGTGCTGATTATCAAACGGTGGTGGATGCGATATCTTAGCTGGTAGTGGAAACTGGTGGCGCTCAAATGAAGAGCATGGATGCCACAAACACAAACGCTGCACCGACTACCAAGACATTGAGAGAGTATGTACGTCCCATGTCTGCCTCCTTGCGTTGACGGGCTGACTTTATGTCGATTTTGTGCCGCTTGGGAAGCGTGTTTCTGTGCTGCACCGCCGTCGAGTTATTGACGCCGTGCCTGCCGTAATTTCATAACCGCCTGATTTTTAATTGTAAATCATCCGTTAATCTTAATTTCCGCAAAGTTAAAAAGCCGTGTACGACTGTTAACTTCCGACATATTCCGTGATGATTTCGCTTCGTTATGAGGCTTTCGGCGCCGATTTGCTGCGCCTGCGAAGGAGCCTTCCGTCGAGCAGCATGAGGCCGAAACCGATCAGCAGCATGCCGATCAGGTCTGTCGTCTCGAGTCTCTCTCCGAGAAAAACCGCGCCGAGAAGTATGGCGCTCGGCGGCACGACGAGCGTTACCAGAGAAGCATTGGTGGCGCCGGCCAGCCCAAGAATCCGGAAATACAGAAGGTAGGCGAAGGCGGTCGACAAGAGCGCCAGGCCGAGGATTGCGAGAACGGCATGCGTCGAGGGCGCCGGCAGCGCCCAGGGCTGGTCTGAGATCAGCGACACCGGTAGCATGATCAGGCTGGAGGCGGTGAGCTGTCCGGCGGCGCTGACCGGCGCGGGGAGACCGCGGAAGCGTTTGCCGTAAGTGCCGGCGATCCCGTAGGAGATGGCGGCAAGGACCGGCAGGATCAGCGCCCAGAACGGTACGGAGGCGGCCGCTGTAATGCCCGGGCCGATCAGCACGGCGGTGCCGGCTAGGCCCGCAAGGCAACCGGCGATCTTGGCGCTCGTCAGTTTCTCGTCGGCGGTCCAGCGATTGGCGATCAGCACCGTCCAGATCGGCGTGCTGGCGTTGAGGATCGAGGCAAGACCGGCGCCGATTTCGGTCTGGCCGAAGAAGATCAGCGTGTGGGGCAGGGCGTTGTTGACGAAGCCCATCACCAGGAACGACCGCCAGTGGGCCTGAAGCGTCGCATAGAACCCGAACCGGCCGCGCAGGTAGATGTGCAGCGCCGCTGCCGCCAGAGACAGGCGCAGGAAGACGAGCGTGAAGGGCGGCACTTCCAGGACCGCTATGCGCGCGAAGAAGAAGGATCCGCCCCAGATCAGCCCGAGCAGCAGGATCAGTGCCCAGACTGTGGCGCCGGGCTTCGAAATGGCGGCGGTTGTCATGCGGTATCTCCCTCGCGGTCAAGGCGAGGGATAATGTCATGGTCCGCGAGTCGCCACCCGATTTCGTTCGGGCGGCGCCGATCGCGGTTTTTTAGAGAGCGGAGAGCAGCGACTGGGTCGGCCAGCCGTCGGCCGGCAGGCCAAGCCGCGCCTGTTCCTTCTGGACGGCCTGGCGGGTGCCCGATCCGAGGATGCCGTCAACCTTGCCGATATCGTGGCCGAGCGCCTCGAGCTTGGTCTGCAGCGCCTTCATGCCGCCATCGTCGAGACCCTGGTCCGGAGTGCCCTTCTGATAGGTCGGGGCGCCGGCAAGACGGGTCGCGAAATAGGCGGCCGAGGTCGTGTAGATGAACGACTGGTTCCATTCCAGGTAGATGTTGAAGTTGGGATAGGTCAGGAAAGCAGGTCCCTTGCGGCCCTGGGGCAGAATGAGGGCCGCCGGCAGGTTGCCGAAATTGGTGACGCCGTCGCGCGGCGTGACGCCCAGCTTGAGCCATTCGCCGGCGGGGATTTCGTTGCCGAGCCCGGACTTGTCCCAGGGCAGGTTCTCGGGCAGCGTCACTTCCTGGAGCCACGGCTGGCCGGGCTTGAAGCCCATGCTCTGGATGAATTTGGCGGCGGTCAGGATCGCGTCCGGGGAGCTCATCTTTACGTTGATATGGCCATCGCCATCTCCATCGACGCCATGGGCGATGATGTCCTTCGGGAGCATCTGCACCTGGCCGATCTCGCCGGCCCAGGCTCCCGTGTTGGCGGACGGGTTGAGGTCGCCGTGCTGGACCATCTCGATCAGGGCAATCAGCTGCGGGCGGAAAAGTTCGGGGCGGCGGCAGTCATGCGCAAGCGTCACCAGCGCGTTGCGGGTGTTGAAATCGCCCTGCACGGCGCCGAAATCGGTCTCCATCGCCCAGAAGGCGGTGATGACGCCGGGCGGTACGCCGAATTCCTTCTCCGCGCGGGCAAACACATCCGCGTATTGCTTGATCTTCTGGCGGCCGATATCGAGGCGCGCCTGGCTGACGGTGCGCTGCGAGAATTCGAGGAAGGTCTGGCGGAAGACGCCCTGGGCCCGATCGCGGGACAGAACCTTCTGG
Organism: Neorhizobium sp. 2083; assembly: GCF_031455615.1. Classification (NCBI taxonomy): domain Bacteria; kingdom Pseudomonadati; phylum Pseudomonadota; class Alphaproteobacteria; order Hyphomicrobiales; family Rhizobiaceae; genus Neorhizobium; species Neorhizobium sp. 2083. The sequence goes on from NZ_JAVDTC010000004.1 coordinate 274,000, forward strand.
TCGATCTGGGCGCCAGCGAGGGCCTCGTCTGCCGCACTTGCCGACGCGCCCTTGGAAACGGCTTCAGCCTTGACGCCGGCGAGGAACGCGCCGAGATCGCCACCGCAGGCGGGAGCCGGCGACTGGGCGAGGGCGGTGGATGCGAGGCAACCGGTGATAATGGAGGCAAGGGCGATGTGGCGAGCAAAACGAGCGGACATTCGGCGTTCCTAGAATCTGAGTGAGTGCCTCCGATCTCGGAAAAATTTGTGACCGAAACGTGGACGGCAGCCCTGGTGGCGCAGTTTTTATCGCAACTGCTCACACATTGCCAGACACCTGTTCGCCAGCTGAACGGCGGCTATTTGCCGGCCGCCGCAAGCCAGTTGTGCCAGTTCTTGGACGTGCCCGCAAAGACGTTGATATCCATCTCGCCCTTGATGCCCGGCACGATTCCCGTCGAGGTATATTGCCAGAAAGCCCAGCGGCGATCCGGGTAGATCTTGGTCGGATGCTGCGCCACGGCACGCAGCCAGAAATGGTAATTGTTGAACGCGCCGACCAGATTGTCGCGGTGGAAATCCACCGAGGTATAGATGATCGGCCGCTTGCCGTAATAGGCTTCGAGGCGATCCATGAAGCGCTGCATGGAGGCCCGCACCGTTTCGGGGTCCGGACGGGTCTTGCAGGTCGGCGACGACTGGTTCCATTCCATGTCGAGGACAGGCGGCAGCTTCACCGCATCCTTGGGAACATTGTTGATGAACCAGTCGGCCTGTTCGTCGGCCGTCGAGCAGAAATAATAGAAGTGATAGGGGGCGTATGGGATGCCCGCGGACGCGGCGCCACGCCAGTTCAGCTCGAAGGTCGGATCGATGCGATCCTTGCCTTCCGTCGCCTTGATGAACACGAAAGCGATGCCGGACTTTCTGACCGCCGGCCAGTCGATGTCGGTGCCGTTCCACTTCGAGACGTCGATGCCATGGATTTCATGCAGGCCCGGATGGTTCTTGCCGAAATCCTGCGGATCATTGTCCTTGAACCGCATCTTCTTGACCGATGAGGTTTCCATCAGGTCATAACTTGAGGAGGTGCATCCCGTGGCAAGGAGCGCGGTCGCAAGGAGGGCCAGAAGGAGCCGAGGCATGAACATCCCGTGTGGTGTCGATGTGGAAGCCTCTTGCCCCGTTCGACGCGAAACAGGGAGGCGTGAACTCCATGTTCACCATAACGTCGTAAAAAATCGGTTAGGGCAAGGGGAATTCCTCCCAGAAACGCCAGGATGTGCGGGATTCAGCTCCGGCGGCGGATGACCGCGTGCCAGGCATAACCTCCGCCGATCTCCTCGAAGATCATGTCGGCATCGGCTGCGGCAAGCTTGCTTTCGAGCACTTCGTGCAGATTCGGCCGCGGCGTGACGTGGAAACGCATGAGCCACGCCTTCAAAAGCCGTCCGAACCAGGCGGGCAGCCGTTCCTGCTGGCCGAAATCGACGATATGCAGCGAACCGTGCGGCGCGAGCGCCGCAAGCGAGGCGTCGATCGCCTTTTCCCAATCGGGAATCATCGACAGGGCGTAGGAGATGAGGATGCGGTCGAAACCGGTGGCGCCGAATTCCTCCGCCGTGAAACTGGTGGCATCGGCGACTTGGAATTCCGGCATAACCGGTTGGCCGCGGAAATTGGCCCGGGCGCTTTCCAGCATTTCGGCGGAGATATCGAGACCGTAGAGCCTGGCCGCCGGATAGTGCCGGTGGGCGAGGGCAAGGTTTCGGCCCGTGCCGCAGCCGACCTCGAGCAGCGAGGCATTCGGCGGGACGTTCAATCCCGCAATCGCCCTGTCACGGCCGAAGAGGTAATATTTGCGGGTGATGTCGTAGATATGGCGCTGGTACCGGTACATCCGGTCCATGCGCTCGGCGTGGCCATTCGACAGGGGGCTGCTCGCCATGTCCGCCGCCATCAGGCTTTTTTCACATAGATGTGGAAGCCGCCGTAGATCGCCGAGCGATCCTCGAGGTTCAGTTCGTTGGAGCGCTCTTCCAGATAGGTCCACTGGTCGAACAGTGCGGATGAAAGGCGGCCGTCGAGCACGCTCTTTTCAGCGGCGGTGCGGAAGATCACGCGCGCGCCGGGGGCGGCGGTGCGGGTGATCTCCGACCAGACGTCGTTCAGCTGTTCGTCGTTCATCCAGTCCTGCGCGTCGAGGAGGACGTAACGATCGACCGAACCGGCGGCCTTCTGCGCCAGAAGCTCGGTGAAGCTGGCATGATGGACCGTGACGCGCTCGGCATTGTCGCGGATGGCGCGGTAGTTTTCCGCCTTGAGGTAGGTCGGCAGCGTGCCTTCCTCCGGCTTCGGATAACGGCGGGCGAAGGCCTGCCAGGCGAAATAGTTGTCGCGCAGCGGGAAGTGGCAGGCGAGCTTTTCGAGGCGCTGGCGCAGGACCGGCGCGATCGAGCCATCGGAGGCGAGGCTCGCCAGCTCGTCATATTGCTGCGGCGGAATGCCGAGGCCGAACAGCGAGCTCTTGCGGCTGGTGATCCAGCGGATCAGCGGCTTGTCGAACAGCGGCGCGATACGGTCGTCGAAGAACTGGCGCTGCTCGCGCAGCGACTTGGCATTCGCCATTTCCGTCAGGTTGATGCCGTGCAGGCGGGCGATCAGGTGGCCGGCGCCGATGAAACGGCCGAGCAGGCCCGTCTTGTAGATGTTGCGGTCGAACACTTCGATCCGGCGGCTGCCGGTGAGCGAGCGTTTGTCCCAGTAGGCGCGGGTCGCGGCATCGAGGTTCGGGGCGATGAAGGTGTCGTAGCTCTTGCTGTTGGTGCGCACGCCGTCCATGCCGAAATGGCGCACGACATCGCCATGGCCCGGCAGGTGGCGGAAGGCGGCGAGTTTCAGGCGGTTCAGCGCGACGTGATGCGGGTTCAAATCGACCACATCGATCTTCTTCGGCGAGCGCGAGAGATAGGCGAGCATGTTGCAGCCGCCCGAGCCGATGGTGACGATCGAATGCCGGTCGGAAAGCTCCATGGCGGTCATGTCGACTTCCGGGTCTTCCCAGATCTGCGGATAGACGAGCCCGGAGAACAGAAGGCCGAAAAGCCTTTCCGAGAAACCCTGCCGGGAGAGCGCTTTATGCTGCAGAAGCGCGTCCTTGAGCTTCTGGTTTTTCCGAAAACCGGCTTCCTGTGCAATATCCGCCATGGTCGAGTCCCGCCTTGTCCAGAGTTTCAGCGCGTGTAAACCCGTCATGCTACAGATTGATGACGCCGCCTGTGTCCAGTCCGGCAATCGGCGCCGAGCGGCCGATCACCCCTTCCGTGCTCCGAAGAATCCTGATTGCATGCGGGCCCTGAAACGGGAGGCAGGCATGCGGTTCTTGGTCCGATTCGTGAAAATCCTCGTCGGTGTCATCGTCGTCGGCCTGATTGGGCTTGGGATCTGGCTCCATACGTCGCCGCCGGAACTGCTGAGGGTCGGCAGCGGCTATTCGGCCAAGATGGTCTGCTCGAACGTCTTCCTTGCCGGCCGCGACAGTGGCGAGGTTCTTTCCGTGGACGTGCAGGCGCCGGGCCATCCGCTTCTGCGATTGATGCAGGTCTCCGTCGATCGAACGGAAAAGCGCGTTCATGCGGCGCTGCTCGGCATTTTCGCCGGCAATGACGCGGTATTCCGCGAAGGGCTTGGCTGCGCCGTCACGCCCGATGCGGCGCCGGCCGCCGCCGCCAGCGCGCCGGTGCCTGCCGTTACGGCAGCCGACCCCTCCGCGCTCTGGCCGGACGGTGGAAAAGTGGAGTCCGATCCGTCGGTTACGCGGCTTCTTTCAGATGCGGCGCTTGCCGGTCCGGGCATGCGGGCGGTGGTCGTGGTCAAGAAAGGACGGATCGTCGGCGAGACCTATTCTGCAGGCTTTTCGAAGGAGACGCCGCTGATCGGCTGGTCGATGACCAAGACCGTCAATGCCGCAATCATCGGCACGCTGGTCCGCGCCGGAAAGCTGTCGCTGGAAGACAAGGGCCTGTTTGCGCAATGGCAGGGCAACCAGCGCGGCGATATCCGGATCGCCGACCTCGCCGCCATGGAGAGCGGGCTTGCCTTCAACGAGGATTACGGCGCGGTCGCGGACGTGACGCGCATGCTCTATCTCGAGCCGGACATGGCGAGTTTCGCCGCCGACCAGCCGCTCGAGGCGGATCCCGGCTCGCGGTTCAGCTATTCTTCCGGCACGGCGGTGATGCTCTCGAAAATCTGGATGGACAAGATCGGCGACCGGGCTGCGGCGCTCTCCTATCCCCGCGCCGCCCTGTTCGGCCCGCTCGGCATGACGAGTGCGGTCATGGAGGCAGATGCGGCCGGCACGTTTGTCGGCAGTTCCTATATGTACGCGACCGCGCGCGACTGGGCCCGGATCGGGCTGCTGCTCGCCCGTGACGGCGTCTGGAACGGCAACCGGATCCTGCCCGAGGGTTTTGTCACGCTGATGCATCAGCCGAATGCCGCGTCGAACGGCCGTTATTCGAAGATGCAGACCTGGTTGCCGGGAAAGGACAATCCGGGCATGCCGGCGGATGCGTTTTTCCTGCAGGGGCATGACGGGCAGACGATCACGGTCATCCCGTCGCTCGATCTCGTGGTGGTGAGACTCGGGCTGACGCCGAGCTGGAACCGTTACGATCCGACGCGGCTTGTCGCCGAGGTGGTCAAAACGACAACGGCGCCCTGAGGCGCCGCTTGATCATTTTGCTCGGGCCTTTCAGCCCCGGCTCACTTCTCCAGGACGTCCAGCATGTCCTTGCGCTTGGCGTCATAATAATAGCCGCGCGCATAAAGCTTGATGGCATTGTCGTTTTTGTTGTCGGCGACGAGCCATGCGCCGCGCAGATACTTGATCGCGTATTTGAGGTTGGTCTCGGCGTCGAGCAGGCCGGCCGGCGGGCCTTCGTAGCCCATCGACTTGGCGGTCGAATATTTGATCTGCATGAGGCCCCAATAGCCGTTCTTGTGATAGGCCTTGGGATCGTACTTGCTTTCCCGATGCACGACGCGATGTACCAGCGATTCCGGCACGCCGTACATGCCGGCATAACGCTTGATGAGCTTGTTCAATTCCGGCGGCGCATCGGATGCCGTGGTCGGCATCGGCTCGCCGGGGGCAGGCGGAAATTCCATGGCCGACAATGCGGCAATCGCTCTCGGCTGTGATGCATAGGCAAGCGTCGCGGTCGCCGGACGAGGGGTCGGTACGACGCTCTGCAACGCGACCATGTCCGGCGTGAGTTCCGGTTCGTCCAGCGCGATCGCCGAGGCGGCTGCCGGCTGGATCCGGCCTTCGGTGACGGCCGGTGCGATCGGCGGCGACACGAGGCGGCCGCCCTTCTGCATCGCAGGGCTTGCCGGCTGGGCCGAAGCGAGGATCGTCGAGGTGGTCGGCGCAACCGGCGGCGGCATCATCGCCGGGCCGGGCGCCGGCGCGAAAGCGACGAGCGGGGCCATGGCGGGCGATGCCATTGCGGCCGACTGCACGGACATCGCATCGGCGGCGGCGGGCATCGGAATGGGAAGCCTGGTGGTCTTGGCCAGCGCTACGGTCGGCTGAATGCCGTCGGTCTGGGCGGTCGAGGCAAGCTGAACTCCCGGAGGGGGCGTCTGGCCCGCGACCTGGACCGGGCCGTAGACGGGCAGGTCGGCCTTATACTGGGTGGTCGTCTGGCTGTCCGCGGAGGCCGCCTGGACAGGTCCGATCGTCTGACCGTTCGCCTGGCCGTTGATCGGGGCGACCGACTGCGTCGCTGCCAGCTTCTGCTCGCGTTCGACGCTCGAACATCCGGCGAGAACCGAGGAAACGGCACAGGCCACAGCCGTCCCGCGGCCGAGGAAACGGATTATCGCCATTGGGTCGCTTTCATGAAAAATTGGTTACCCCAGTCCGCCCAAACGCCACTAAACGAGCGTTTCCATTAACCTATTGGGCGGCGTCCGGCAAGACGGAGAGCGTCAGGCGGCGATCCGGCGATAGCCGGCGGTAACTGCGCGGCGCGAAATGAAGCGCGTCTGGGGCTTGCGCGAAGCGGAATTGAGGTTGGCGGGCCGGCGTTTGCGGCTGAGCACGCGGCGCGGAAAAATCACGTGAATTCCAGCGCCAAGCGCCGCGCAGACAAGGAAGGTCGCCTGCATTTCGAGAAGCTGGGGCAGGAGCGCGCGGTCCGGCTCGATGAACTGTGCGAGCACCGCCGCAAGGACGACGGAATAACGGGCCTGGAAAGCGGACTTGCCGAACAGGCACCCGAAGATTCGCGCTGCACGACATTCCGGAAGATTGTCGTTGTCGGCAATCGGCCCGGAGATTCGCGGGTCCTGGTAGGACCAGAGCACATAGAGCATCAGGTAGCCGAGCCCTGCCCAGGAGATCACGTCGATGAGCTTGGGAAGGTAGACGGCGATCAGGGCCATGGGGATCATCGCCACGATCAGGGCCGCCGACATTCCGACGGCAAGCCCCGGAACCGTGGCGATCGCCGTGCGGCGACCGCGCTGGAGCGAAAAACTGGCGGTCAGGCAAGCGAGAGGGCTCGGAAGGAGGGCGAGAAAGATCGCGGTCGCAGCAAAAGCGAGCCAGATGTCAGCCGTCATTCCATTTCCTCCCGGACGCCTTCGGTGACGCCCGCCAATATTCCTGTCTCAAGCCGCTTCGAAGGGCTGGCCGATATGATCCATCACTTCGCCGAACCATTTTGCCGTCAGATCGAAATGTTTTCCACCCTTGATTCTGGGAAATTCGATCGTGCGCAGTTTTCCGTTCTGATCCTCGTCATGGCCGGTGACGCCCGAAACCTTGTTGAGCGCGCTTTCGACGGCGAGATCCACCATGCCCTGGATGAGGCGCAGGTCGTCGCCGTTTGCCGGCGCCGAGCGCGCGAAATAGCCCGACTTCTGCACCATCGAGCGATCCGCGCCGATCAGTGCCGCGAACTGTTTCTGGAACCAGCCGCCGACATTGATCGTGTCGATCTTTACATGGCCGAAGGCGTCGCGCTTGATGGTTTCGCCTGCGGCCTCCCGCTCGGCGACGATCGCGTCGAGGCCCGCGCCTTCCGACACGAAGATCGTCACCTGGCCGCGCGTGTCCATGACGTGCTTCAGTCTGGCGGCCTCCTTGTCGAGGTCGAAGACCATTTCCGGCAGGTAGAGGCCGTCGATATTCTTCAGCGCCGCGTCCATCATCAGGCCTTCGACATATTCGTTGCCTTTGGTCCTTTGAATATAGGCCCGCGCGGTCGCGGCGGTAAGCCAGCCGCAGTGACGTCCCATCACTTCGTGAATCACAAATGTGCGAGGAGCGGCACTCTGTTCGTTGGAAACGTTGTCGAAGAAATAGGCGCCGACCTCGGCAGCCGTCCAGGCGCCGAGCGACTGGCGGATCGGCACGATGTCGTTGTCGACGGTCTTCGGCAGGCCGACGACGGTCAGATCGTAACCGTTGGCCCCGAGATAGGCGGCAAGGTCGGCGGCGGTCGTGTTGGTGTCGTCGCCGCCGATCGTGTGAAGGATGGTGATCCCGTCGGCTGCGAGCCTGTCGGCAGCGACGCGCAGCGGATTTTCGCCTTCCTTGACCAGGCCGCGCTTGACGCAGTCGGCGGCATTGGTGAGCTTGACGCGGCTGTTGCCGATCGGCGAGCCGCCGTAGCGGTGCAGCAGATGGGCCTTTTCGCGCATGCCTGCGGTGATTTCGATGCGGTCGCCGAGCAGGACGCCCTGATAACCGGAGCGGTAGGCGACCATCTCGATATCGGGCGCGACGTCGTTGTAGCGCTCGATCAGGCCGCCGACGGAGGAAGACAGGCAGGGCGCGAGGCCCCCCGCGGTCAGCATTGCTACTTTCTGTTTGGCCATCGATCCTCCTTGACGCGCATGCTCGCGTACAGCTCAAAACCGCTGGAATGGATGCGACAGAGACGGCCCCCTGTAAAGTGAATTTCTCAAGAAAAACCGCAGCTTCGACTTCGTCGCGCAGGAGGGCCTAATATAATCGATTCAACCCTTGCGGCGGCCGAGCCCCGCCTGTGGAAAACAGATCCGGCAAGGTCATCTCCATTGTCCCGTACGACGGATCACCTGCCTGTGAGCGCCGTTGATTGTTCGGAAAACATGAACATAGTTTAATCTGAGACGGGCCGTCCATCGCCTTGCAATCGCGCTGGTAATCTGGTCCACTGTTATCATGATCTGGGATTTTGCTTGCCTTCAGTTTTCCTCCCTCTGGGAACGGCTTCTCGGCGCCATGGGCGACGCAGCCGGGAACGCGCTCGGCCGCGTCGTCGAGGCGATCCGCACGATGTTCGAAGGCGATCCCGAAACGCGCCGCCAGGTGTCGTTCTCGGTTGCGATAATCGCGCTGTCGGCCAAGATGGCAAAGGCCGACGGTATCGTCACCGAGGCGGAAGTCAAAGCCTTCCAGCAGATCTTCGATTTTCCCGACGAGGAAGCCCGCAACGTCGCGCGTCTTTATAACCTCGCGCGCCAGGACGTCGCCGGCTACGAGGCCTATGCGATGAAGCTCGCGGGCCTGTGCAGCCCCGGAGCAGGGAAGGCCCATAACTGCCCGATGCTGGAAAACGTCGTCGATGGCCTGTTCCATATCGCCAAGGCCGACGGCCTCGTGCATGAGGCGGAGCTCGCATTCCTGTCGCGCATCGCCGAGATCTTCCGCATCGACGAGGGGCATTTCCGCCGCATCATGGCGCGGCACGTGCATCTGGACGGCCGCGATCCCTATCTGGTGCTCGGCGTTTCGCCGGAAGACGATTTCGCCAAGATCCGCAAGCAGTATCGCCTGCTGGTTTCCGAGCATCATCCGGACCGGCTGATCGCCCGCGGCGTCCCGGCTTCGCTGCATGCGGCCGCCAACGAACGCATGGCCGCGCTCAATGCCGCCTATTCGGCGATCGAGAAAGAGCGCCGCGCCGCATGACGCCGTTTAACGCCGATTATGCCGGCGCGACGGTAAGGCCTTCCCCCAATCATGGCGAACGTGCCGGCGACCGCCGGCCAGACATGATCATCCTGCACTATACGGGCATGCCGAGCGGCGATCAGGCGCTCTCCTGGCTCTGCAACGAGGAGAGCCAGGTCTCCAGCCACTATTTCGTCCACGAGGACGGGCGCGTGCTGCAGCTCGTGCCGGAGGATCGCCGCGCCTGGCATGCCGGCAAAAGTTCCTGGGCCGGCGAGACCGATATCAATTCCTGTTCGATCGGCATCGAGATCGCCAATCCGGGCCATCCCGGAGGTCTGCCCGAATATCCCCTGGCTCAGATCGAGGCGGTCGTCGAATTGTGTCGAGATTGCGGCGCCCGGTGGCAGATTCCGCCCGAGAGGGTGCTTGGACACTCGGATATTGCCCCTGTCCGCAAGGTCGATCCGGGCGAAAATTTCCCCTGGGAAAAATTGTACCTTGACGGGATAGGTCACTGGATCGATCCAACGCAAATCAGCGGCGGGCGGTTTTTCCAGTTCGGCGAGAGCGGCCAGCCCATCGAGGCGCTGCAGTCGATGCTGTCGCTCTATGGCTACGGAATTGAAATCACGGGCAATTTCTGCGAGCGCACGAAGGGCGTCGTGGAAGCCTTCCAGCGTCATTTCCGGCCGCAGCTGGTCGACGGGATCGCCGATTTCTCGACGATCGACACGCTTCACCGGCTGCTCAAGTCCTTGCCGAAATTCAATTAGCGCGGGGTGTCGCGCCGGGTCGTCGGGATATCGCTCGAACCCCAAAAATCCATCGTGCCACATCATCTCCTTATTAGCCCGGTCTAAAGGACCCGCTAACGGCAGCCACCATGTTGGACGGGGGTTGCAGAGATAAACGACCAGGATCGTTGACACATCGCGCCGTCCATCCGGCGGCGCGGCGAGAGGGTGTTTGCGTAACGACACCCGCGCTTCCTGTTGGTCCGGAGACACTTCACCTACATGAATACACTGATTGTTGCTGCCGCGGCGGGCCTTGCCATGCTGGTCGCGGGAACCGAACTCGTGCGCGCCCAGGACGACGACGTCACCACCTATACCAAGCCGATCATCACTCCATGGGAAACGCGCGAAACCGGCTTTGCCGCGCCCACGGACGAAGCCAAGCGCATGGTTCGGCAGCTTCATTATTCCGAGCTGATATCGAAATACGCCGATGAATACGACGTTCCTGAAGAACTCGCGCTTGCGGTGGTGCGGATCGAGAGCAATTTCCGCCCGACGGTCAAGGGCAGTGCCGGCGAGATCGGGCTGATGCAGATCAAGCCGGCGACCGCCAGGATGATGGGTTACGAGGGCCCCGACTATGGGCTCTACGATCCCGAAACCAACATCCGCTACGGGATGAAATATCTGGCCGGCGCCCACGAGCTCGGCGGCGGCAAGATCTGCGGCACGATCCTCAAATACAATGCCGGCCACGGCGCCAAGCGCATGAACCCGGTTTCCAAGCGCTATTGCAATCGGGTGCAGGCGGTCATCGAAACCGCGGAACAGACTGCGTCGCTTTCGCCTGTGGCATTTTGATTCCGAAAACGGCTAGAAGTGCTTCCGACAGAAGGCATTTCGGCCGGTGGAATCGAAAGGCGAGAGCATGACGGAACGGTTCAGATATATCGTGATCGGGAGGGGCATGATGGGCGCTGCGGCTGCCCGGTACCTCTCGAAATGGACCGACGGTGTTGCGTTGGTCGGTCCAGGTGAGCCGGCGGACTATGGGCGCCATGACGGCGTCTTTGCCAGCCACTACGACGAGGCGCGCATCACCCGGACGATCGATCCCGATCCCGTGTGGGCGCGCCTCGCCAATCGTTCGATCGAACGTTACGGCGAGATCGCCCGTGAAAGCGGCGTGGATTTCTATTCCGAATCGGGCTGCCTGCTGGTCGGCCCGAAGCGCGGCGAGGGGCCATCCTATGTCGCAAATGTCCTCGATGCCGCAGGCCGGCTCGGTGTTTCGACCGAGACGCTCTCGGATGCGGATCTTGGCGGCCGATTCGGCTTCTTCTCCTTCCCGAAGGACAGCGAGGGCGTCTGGGAGCCGAAGAATGCCGGGCACGTCAATCCCCGCCGGCTGGTGAAGGCCCAGGCTCTCGTTGCCGAGCGCCAGGGAGCGGCGATCATCGCGGAAACGGTCGTCTCCGTGCGGCAGGACGGCGATTCCGTCACCGTCACGACCGCCGAGGGCAACAGCCTTTCGGCGGAAAAAGTGCTTGTGGCGGCAGGCGGGTTCTCGATCAACGAAAACCTTCTGCCCCGGCGTCTGGACCTCAGCGTCTATGCGCGCACCGTCGCTTTCTTCGAGGTCGACGAGGCGGCGATGGACGTTTGGGGCAGGGTGCCATCGCTGATCTGGAAATGGCGCGAGGGCGAGGACGGCATCTATCTGCTGCCGCCGGTACGCTATCCCGACGGCAGGATCTATCTGAAGATCGGAGGCGATCCGGACGACCTGCTGCTGCCGACCGAACCCGACATCCGCACCTGGTTCCGCTCGGGCGGGCGCGAAAGCACCCGGGCGCGGCTGGCCGACATCATGACGCGGCTGATGCCGGACCTCGATCTCTCCCGCTCGTCGATGGCGGCCTGCGTCACCTCGTTCACGCCGACCGGATATCCGGCGATCGCGATGACGGAGGCCTCCCGGATCGGCATCCTCAGCGGCGGCTGCGGGGCGGCGGCAAAAAGTTCCGACGAGATCGGACGCCTCGGCGCGGAGCTGATCTTCCATGGGCAGATCCGGGACGAGGCCTATTCGACGGATTTCCGGGCGGATTATCTCTGAACCGATTGCCTTCGGCCTATGGCTTTCGTTCCGCATCTCGGTTATGTGACCGCTGCCAGTTGGCCGGGCAGCCGCGCTTTACCAATGCCGAAAGGCGGTAGGGTGAGGAAAGTCCGGGCTCCACGGAAACACGGTGCCGGATAACGTCCGGCGGGGGCGACCCCAGGGAAAGTGCCACAGAAAGGAAACCGCCCCGCTTGCTGTACCGCTTCGAACAGAGCGGCAGAGCCGGCGGGGTAAGGGTGAAAGGGTGGGGTAAGAGCCCACCGCGCTTCTGGTAACAGCGGCGGCAAGGTAAACCCCACCGGGAGCAAGACCGAATAGGGATGACGCGGGCCCACGCGAAAGCGCGGGCTACAGCCTGTTTCCGGGCCAGTCATCCGGGTGGGTTGCGTGAGGCGATATGCGAATGTCGTCCCAGATGAATGGCTGCCACGTTCCGGTGCTTGCGCCGGGGCCATACAGAACCCGGCTTACAGGCCAACTGGCGTTTATCTTCCTTCCTCGCGATTCTGTGCGCGCCCGCCAGATACCGGGCAGGCGTCCCAAAAGGCCCCGTTTGGCGCCTTGTCTTTTATATGAGGAATTTTGAAAGCTATTTTATTTTCCGCAGCTTACTGGGTGTCCCAAACCGACTTGCGGGACGCTGCCAAGGCGGTTTCTTCGCTTCCTCTAATAACCCTTTGTTAAACTTAACAGCTTATAAATAAATCCTGCTTGGGAGTGGCTAGCGGGGCTTCTCCCATTGACGCCCATATGGTCCCATGGTATCCCAAAATCGCACTGCACAAGGGCGAATGAGCGCCCGCCAATCCCAGAGTTTCGGTCGTCCTGCGGCCGGGCGGATATCCGCCCATCCGGACGGCGAAGCTTTGTTTGGTGTGGTGCCAACTGGTGGACGGGTTTCCGTCTTGAACCGTAACGGGGCGGATGTTTGGCGTGATGAGCCGCTTCCTGTCGAATGCGACGAACAGGATCGATGCGAAGGGGCGGGTCTCCGTTCCGGCGAGTTTTCGTGCGGTCCTTTCGGAGCGCGGGATCCAGGAGCTTTATTGCCTCCAGGATTTCACCTATCCGGCGATCAGCGTCGGCGGGCCGGATCTGCTCGATCGTTACGAGCGGCAGATCGCCTCCGTCGATCCGTTTTCGGCGGAAGCGAACCGGATGTCGCTGCTCGTTCACGGTGGCGGCGTCTTCATGAGGCTCGATGCGGAGGGCCGGCTGATGGTCACGGATTTTATCCGCGACTTCACGGGAATCAGCTCGGATGTGACCTTCGTCGGGCGCTCGGATCATTTTCAACTTTGGCAGCCGCAGGCGTTTCACGAGGCGCAGGCGGCGGCGAGAGAGGGGCGCTTCGGTTCGCGCCCCGCGTAATACAGGGGAACGGAATGGCGGCGAATCCAGGCGACGGAACAACCGAGCCCGAAGGCGGACCGGTTCGCCACATTCCGGTTCTTCTGAAGGAAGTTTTGCAGGCGCTCGAGCCCCGGGCCGGCAAGCTCATTCTCGACGGTACGTTCGGGGCGGGCGGCTACACGTCGGCGATCCTTGCTGCGGATGCCGAGGTGGTCGCGCTTGACCGCGACCCGAATGCGATTGCTGCCGGCAAGGCGCTGGTCGACGCCCACAAGGGCCGCCTCCGGCTCATTCAGTCGCAATTCTCCAACCTTGCCGATCACGTGCCGGAAGGCGGGCTCGACGGCCTCGTGCTCGATATCGGCGTCTCCTCCATGCAGATCGACGAGGCCGATCGCGGCTTCTCCTTCCAGCGCAACGGTCCGCTCGACATGCGCATGTCGGCGAGCGGCGTCTCTGCGGCCGATGTCGTCAATCGCGCCAAGGTCGGTGATCTCACCCGCATCTTCGGTTTCCTCGGCGAGGAAAAGCAGTCGGGCCGCATCGCCCGCGCCATTGAAAAGCGTCGCCTGACCGAGCCGTTCACCACCACGCGCGAACTCGCCAACCTCATCGAGACGGTCAATCCGCGCAAAGCCAAGGACAAGATCCATCCGGCGACCCGCGTCTTCCAGGCGCTCAGGGTCTTCGTCAACGACGAGCTGGGCGAGCTTGCGCAGGCGCTGTTCGCCGCCGAGCGGGCGCTGAAGCCGGGCGGACGCCTGGTGGTGGTCACCTTCCATTCGCTCGAAGACCGGATCGTCAAGCAGTTCTTCGCCGATCGTTCCGGCAAGGCCTCCGGTTCCCGTCATCTTCCGATGGTCGAGGCCAAGCCGGCGATCTTCGACCCGCTCGGCAAGTCGATGATCGCGGCGAGCGACGAGGAGGCGGAGCTCAATCCGCGCGCCCGTTCCGCCAAGCTTCGCGCCGGTATCCGCACGGAAGCCCCGCCGAGGGCCGCCGACATGTCCATTTTCGATCTGCCCGATCTCGCCAGCCTTGCAAAGATGGGAGCCTGATAATGCTGCGTAGCTTCGATCTTGTCCTGATCGGCGTCATGACGGCTGCGGCCGTCGTTACCTATTCGATCAAGCACCGCGCCGACGAGAAGCTCAACGAGGTTCGCCGGCTCGAGGCGGAAATCAAGCTGGAGAAGGACACGATCGATCTGCTCAAGGCCGACTGGGCCCTGCTGACCCAGCCGAACCGCCTGCACCGGCTGATCAACGTCTACAATTCCGAGCTGGCGCTCGCGCCGACCGAGACGACCCAGCTTGCGATGCCGAAGGAGCTGCCGATGCCGAAGGCGCGGCTGCCGCAACCCGAGACGACCATCGAGGACATCATCGCCGGCAAGAACAGCGAAGTCGCCGCCGCGCTGAAGGGCGTTGCGGCAGCCAAGGCCAAGCCCGCTGCAAAAATTCCCGTGCCGCTGCGGCGCGGTCCCATCGAAGTCATTTCCACAGGATCGGTGAAACGCTGATGTCCTTCCTGTCCCGCATCATGATCGTCAAGAGCCGCGCGCACTTCTCGTCCGGCAGCCGCGGCCGCGGTTCCGAGAAGGCGTCCTTCGAGGGGACCCGCAAGCGCAAGTCCGCCCAGGCGAAAAATCGCGTCGGCCTGCTGATCGCCGGTTTCGCCGTCTTCTATTGCGTCATCGGCGGCCGCCTGATGCAGTATGGCGTGGCGCAGCCCCTGACGACGTCGAGCATCCTGCCGGCGGACCGGCTGCTCGCCTCGCGTCCCGACCTCGTCGACCGCAACGGCGCGGTTCTGGCGACCGACATCCGCACCGTCTCGCTGTTTGCCGAACCCAACAAGATCATCGACGCCGACGAGGTGATCGAGAAGCTCTCGACGGTTCTGAACGACCTCGACGTCAAGGGGACCTATTCGAAGCTCACTTCGAACTCGCGTTTCCAGTGGCTTCGCCGCCAGCTGACCCCGAAACAGCAGAGCCAGATCCTGGCGCTCGGCATTCCGGGCATCGGGTTCCGTCCCGAGAAGCGCCGCTTCTATCCGGGCGGCCCGACGGCTGCGCATGTGGTCGGTTACGTCAATATCGACAATCGCGGCGTCGCCGGCATGGAACGCTACGTCGACAATCAGGGCCTTGCGGATCTGGCCGCCGTCGGCATGACCTCCAGCCAGCCGCTGGAACCGGTCAAGCTGTCCATCGACCTGCGTGTCCAGTCCATCGTTCGCGACGTGGTGACCGAGGCGATCAGCAAATACAGCTCGATCGGCGCCGGCGCCGTCGTCCTCGACGTGCATACCGGCGAGGTGCTCGCCATGGCGTCCGCGCCCGATTTCGATCCCAACAATCCGGCCGAAGGCGGCGAGGAGGGATGGTTCAACCGCGTGTCGAACGGCACGTTCGAAATGGGCTCCACCTTCAAGTCGTTCACCATCGCCATGGGTCTGGATTCGGGCAAGGTAAACCTTCAGAGCACGTTCGACGCGCGTTTCCCGATCCGGATCGGCGGTTTCACCATCAAGGATTTCCACGGCAAGGGCCGCATACTGAGCGTTCCGGAAATCTTTCAGTTTTCGTCGAATATCGGCACCGCCAAGATTGCCGATACGGTGGGCATCGAAGCCCACAAGGATTTCCTGACGAAACTCGGCCTGCTGACGAAAATGCACACCGAGCTTCCGGAAGTGGCCTATCCGAGCCAGCCGCGCGAGTGGAAGAAGATCAACTCGGTCACCATCTCCTTCGGCCACGGCGTGTCGACGACGCCGCTGCAGACGGCGGTTGCCGGCGCGGCGCTGGTCAACGGCGGCAAGCTTGTCGAACCGACCTTCCTGCCGCGCACGCGTGCGGAAGCCGACAAGGTGGCCACCCAGGTGATGAAGCCGACCTCCAGCAAGGACATGCGCTTCCTTTTCGAATGGAACGGCGTCAACGGATCGGGCAGGAACGCGCGCGTCGCAGGCTTCAACGTCGGCGGCAAGACGGGAACGGCGGACAAGGTCGTCAACGGGCGCTACGCCCATGACAAGAACTTCAACGCCTTCCTCGCCGCCTTCCCGATGGACAATCCCCAGTATGTGGTCCTGACGTTCTGCGACGAGCCCAAGACCGACAAGGGCAATGGCGCGGCTCTTGCCGCGACATCCGCTGCTCCGATGGTCAAGGAGATCATCACCCGGGCTGCTCCCATTCTCGGTGTAAAGCCGAAATTCGGCAATGACGGTTCTGCCCTGCTCGTGTCTTATTGAGCGATAACAACGTGAGCGGACGAATCGAGGGGACGACGCTCAGAATGGACAATCAGCTGATGAAATTGCGCGAACTCGCCGGAGGGGATTTCCCGGAAATAGCCGATCTGATGGCCGGGCCGGCAGGTGATCTCGATGTGACCGGTCTTACTTCAGACAGCCGCAAGGTGAGGCCCGGCATGCTGTTTGCAGCGCTCGCGGGCACCAAGGCGGACGGTTCCGGCTATATCGGCGATGCAGCCGCGCGCGGCGCGGTCGCGGCGATTGCGGGGCAGGCGGCCGAGGCGGGCATTCCCGTTCTTGCGGTTTCCAATCCGCGCCGGCTGCTGGCGCTCGCCGCCGCCCGTTTCTACCGCGCGCAGCCGCAAACGATGGTGGCGGTGACCGGCACGGCCGGCAAGACTTCCGTCGCCTCCTTCACCCGCCAGATCTGGGCGCATGCCGGCCATGCCGCAGCCCAGATCGGCACGACCGGCGTCGTCTCGCCCACCCGCAACGACTACGGAACGCTGACCACGCCGGATCCCATCGAACTGCAGCAGCTGCTGGCAGAACTGGCTGCCGAAGGCGTCACCCACGCCGCCATGGAGGCTTCCAGCCACGGCCTCGACCAGAGCCGGCTCGACGGCGTGCGCCTTTCCGCCGCCGGTTTCACCAATCTCGGCCGCGACCACATGGATTACCATCCGACGATCGAAAGCTACATGGCCGCCAAGATGCGGCTTTTCGATACGCTGATGCCCAAAGGCTCGCCGGCGGTGATCTTCGCCGATGACGCCTGGTCGGAGGAAGCGATGCGGGTGGCGACGGCTGCCGATCTCGACGTCCGCACGGTCGGGCGAAGGGGAGACTATCTTTGCCTGAAGCGGGTCGAGCATTTCCGCCACAAGCAGAAGGCCGAGATCCATATCGGCGACCAGATCTTCGAAGTCGATATTCCGCTTGCCGGTGATTTTCAGGTGGCTAACGCGCTGGTCGCGGCAGGGCTTGCCATGTCGACCGGTGTTCCGGCCGCCATCACCATGGCCGCGCTCGAAAAACTGGTCGGCGCCTCGGGTCGTCTCGAACTGATCGGCCAGACAAAGGACGGCGCGCTCGCCTATGTGGATTATGCCCACAAGCCGGACGCGCTGGAAAACGTGCTGATCTCCGTGCGTCCATTTACGACCGGCCGCGTCATCGTGGTGTTCGGCTGCGGCGGCGACCGCGACAAGGGCAAGCGGCCGATCATGGGCGATGTCGCGACGAGGCTTGCCGACATCGTCATCGTCACCGACGACAACCCGCGCTCCGAGGTCGCGGAAGTGATCCGCTCCGAGATCATGGCCGCGGCCCCGGGCGCGATCGAGATCGGCGACCGGGCAAAGGCGATCCGCGAGGCGGTAGGGATGCTCCAGTCGGGCGATACGTTGATCGTCGCGGGCAAGGGCCATGAGGAAGGCCAGACGATCGGCACCACGGTCCTGCCGTTTTCCGATCACGTCGAAGTCCGCAAAGCGCTGGAGGAACTGAAATCGTGAGCTGGTTATGGACCTCCGAGGATCTGACGTCCGCCATGGGCGGCCGGCCGATCGGCTCGCTTCCGGCGGGCATTACCGGCATCTCGATCGACAGCCGCTCCATCGGTCAGAACGAGGCTTTTTTCGCCATCAGGGGCGACCGCGTCGATGGTCATGATTTTGCGAGCCTGGCGGTCGCCAACGGCGCGACGCTGATCGTCGTCAACGAGGCGAAGCTGCCGGCGCTCGGCAAGCTGAGCGTGCCGATGATCGTCGTCGAGGACGTGCTGGCGGCGCTCGGAAGGCTGGCGCTTGCCGCGCGGGCGAGGAGCCGCGCGCGGATCGTCGCCGTCACCGGCTCGGTCGGCAAGACGACCACCAAGGAGATGCTGCGCCATGCGCTCGCGCCTTCCGGCCGGGTGCATGCCGCCGTCGCCTCCTTCAACAATCACTGGGGCGTGCCGCTGACGCTGGCGCGCATGCCGGCCGATACCGATTTCGGCGTTTTCGAGATCGGCATGAACCATCCCGACGAGATCCGTCCGCTGGTGAAGATGGTGCGCCCGCATGTGGCGATGATCACCACGATCGCCGCCGCCCATCTCGGCCATTTCAAGGACCTGGAAGAGATCGCGAGCGCCAAGGCGGAGATCTTCGAAGGCCTGGAGCCGGGCGGCTCTGCAATCCTCAACCGCGATATCAAGCAGTTCGACTTCCTCGAGCAAAAGGCGAAGGATGCCGGTGTTTCGCATATCCACACCTTCGGCCAGCACGCCAAGGCGGATTTCCGGCTGGCGGATTTCGAAGGCAATGCGGAAAACTCGGTCGTCTGGGCGGTGCTGAACGGCGAGACGTCGGAAGTCCATATCGGCGCACCCGGCCGGCATATCGCCGAAAACGCCATGGCGGTCCTCGGCGCCTGCCTGCTGGTCGGCGCGGACATGGCCGGCGCCATGGCGGCGCTCGCGGCGCTGAAGCCGGTCAAGGGCAGGGGCGAACGCCACCGCCTCGGCATCGGCGAGGGCCACCTGACGCTGATCGACGAAAGCTACAACGCCAATCCGGCCTCGATGCGCGCGGCGATCGCGCTGCTTGCCTCGGCGACGCCGGAACTGACCGGCCGGCGGATCGCGGTCCTCGGCGACATGCTGGAGATGGGGGAGTTTTCCGCCCAGGTGCATGAGGAACTGGCTGGCCCGCTGCTTGCCGCCGGCATCGAACATGTCTGGCTCGCAGGAAAAGAAATGGCGGCACTCAAGGAATCGCTGCCGGCAAACGTCCAAGTGACGTATTTCGACAAAACGGCGGATCTCGCCGATTACGCGGTGCGCTCGGTGATGCCGGGCGACGTGGTGATGGTGAAATCCTCGCTCGGGCTCGGTTTCGGCAAGATCGTCGCCGCGCTTATTGACAACTACCCGGCATTCTCCGACACGGAGCGCCACTAATGAGACGGGCTTCTGGAAAGGGCGCTGAATGCTGATCTGGCTTGTGGAACTGGCGGACAAAGTCCTGTTTTTCAACCTGTTCCGGTACATCACCTTCCGGACCGGCGCTGCTATGTTCACGTCCGCGCTGATCGTCTTCCTGTTCGGGCCGATGATCATCGCCTCGCTTCGACTGCGCCAGGGCAAGGGCCAGCCGATCCGCGCCGACGGGCCGCAGACCCATTTCAAGAAGGCCGGCACGCCGACCATGGGCGGCCTGATGATCCTCGCTGGCATCGTCGGTGGCTCGCTGCTCTGGGCGGATCTTTCGAATGTCTACGTGGTAGCCACTTTGCTCGTGACGCTCGGTTTCGGCGCGATCGGCTTTTATGACGACTATCTGAAAGTCACCAAGCAGACCGACAAGGGCTTTTCCGGCAAGGCGCGTCTCGGCATCGAGTTCGTGATCGCGGGGATCGCCGTCTTCTTCATGATGCGCGTGGCGCTCGCCACCGGCCAGTCGGGCAATCCGACGCTCGGCACCTCGATCGCCTTTCCCTTCTTCAAGGACCTGTTCGTCAATCTCGGCGTCTTCTTCGTCCTGTTCGGCGGTTTCGTCATCGTTGCCGCCGGCAATGCGGTAAACCTGACCGACGGGCTCGACGGGCTGGCGATCGTGCCGGTGATGATCGCCGCGGCCTCCTTCGGCGTTATCGCCTATCTCGCCGGCAATTCGGTGTTTGCGGGTTACCTGCAGATCAATTTCGTGCCCGGCACCGGCGAGCTTGCCGTGATCGTCGGCGCGGTGATCGGCGCCGGCCTCGGCTTCCTCTGGTTCAATGCGCCGCCGGCCGCGATCTTCATGGGCGATACCGGGTCGCTGGCGCTCGGTGGCCTGATCGGTTCGGTGGCGGTCGCCACCAAGCACGAGATCGTCATGGCGATCATCGGCGGCCTGTTCGTGATGGAGACGCTGTCCGTGATCATCCAGGTCGGCTTCTTCAAGATGACCGGCAAGCGTGTCTTCCTGATGGCGCCGATCCATCACCATTTCGAAAAGCTTGGCTGGACGGAAAGCCAGGTGGTGATCCGCTTCTGGATCATCGCCGTCGGCCTTGCGATGCTCGGCCTTTCGACGCTCAAGTTGCGGTGACGCCCTGATGATTGCGGTCACCACGTTCAAGGACAAACCCGTCGCGCTCTTCGGTCTCGGCGGCTCGGGGCTCGCGACCGCCAAGGCGCTGGTTGCGGGCGGCGCGCGGGTGGTTGCCTGGGACGACAATCCCGACAGCGTCGCCAAGGCCGCGGCGGAAGGGATCGCGACTGCCGATCTGCGGGGCATAGACTGGTCGGCACAGGTCGCCTTCGTCTTGTCGCCCGGCGTGCCGCTCACCCATCCGAAACCGCATTGGAGCGTCGATCTCGCGCGCGCCGCCGGCGTCGAGATCATCGGCGACGTGGAGCTTTTCGTGCGCGAGCGGCGGGCGCTTGCGCCCGATTGCCCGTTCATCGCCATTACCGGCACCAACGGCAAGTCGACGACCACCGCGCTGATCGCCCATATCCTGAAATCCAGCGGCCGCGACACGCAGCTCGGCGGCAATATCGGCACGGCGATTTTAACGCTCGATCCGCCCAAGGATCAGCGCTTCTTCGTCGTCGAATGTTCGTCATACCAGATCGATCTGGCCCCGACGCTCAATCCGACCGCAGGCATTCTGTTGAACCTCACGCCCGACCATCTCGACCGCCACGGCACGATGCAGCACTATGCTGACGTGAAGGAACGGCTCGTCGCCGGCAGCAAGACGGCGGTGATCGGCGTCGACGATTCGTTCTGCGCGCTGATTGCTGACCGCGTCGAGCGGGCCGGGGTCAAGGTGCGCCGGATCTCCAAGCGGGTTGTCGTTGCCGACGGACTTTATGCCGAGGGCAGCCGGATCATCGAGGCGCATGGCGGCGCGACGTCGCTGCTCGTCGATCTCGACGGCATCCAGACGCTCAAGGGCAGCCACAACGCCCAGAATGCGGCCGCGGCAATCGCCGCCTGCCTGGCGGTCGGTGTTTCGAAAGACGAAATCCGTGCAGGATTGAAATCTTTCCCGGGCCTGAAGCACCGGATGCAGCCGGTCGGCCGCAAGGTTCAGGTTGTGTTCGTCAACGATTCGAAGGCGACCAATGCGGATGCGGCAGCTCCGGCGCTTTCCAGCTACGACCGGATCTACTGGATTGCCGGCGGCCTGCCGAAAGAAGGCGGGATAGTCAGCCTCGCTCCACTCTTCCCGCGTATCGTCAAGGCCTATCTGATCGGAGAAGCAGCTCCGGCCTTTGCTGCGACGCTTGGCGAGGCGGTGCCCTACGAGATTTCGGGCACGCTCGAAAAGGCGGTTGCACATGCCGCGGCGGATGCCGGAGCCGATACCACACCGTCCGCGGTGATGTTGTCGCCGGCCTGCGCCAGCTTCGATCAGTTCAAGAATTTCGAGGTTCGCGGCGATGCCTTTGTCGGCCATGTCGCGGGCCTCGACGGCGTCACGATGTTGATAGACTTGGGTTGATCGAGTTTGGATTGATCGAGACGGAAAAGGGGAACGACAGATGGTAAGCCGCGCAGACCGTGGACCGCTTGCAGACTGGTTCTGGACGATCGACCGTTTCTTCCTCGTCGCCTTCGTGCTGTTGATGGGGGTCGGCTTCATGCTCTCCTTCGCCGCCTCGCCGGCGGTGGCCGAGCGCATCGGTCTCGACAGCTTCCATTTCGTCGAACGTCACGCGCTGTTCCTGCTTCCCTCGCTGATCGTGATGGTCGGCCTGTCCTTCCTGACGCCGCGGCAGGTGCGCCGGACGGCGATCGTCCTCTTGATCATCGCGCTGGCGCTGATGGTGCTGGCGCTGTTCTTCGGCGTCGAGGTCAAGGGATCGCGCCGCTGGATCGGCGTTGGGGTATTCTCCATCCAGCCCTCGGAATTCATGAAGCCGGCCTTCGTGGTCGTGTGTGCATGGCTGTTCGCCGAGCACGCGCGGCAGCCGGAAATCCCTGGCAACCTCTTCGCCATCATCCTGTTCGGCATCGTCGCCGCGCTGCTCGTCGCGCAGCCCGACCTTGGCCAGACCATTCTTACCAGCGTCGTCTGGGGCGGCATGTTCTTCATGGCCGGCATGCCGTGGCTGTGGATCGTCATGCTCGGCGGCGTTGGCGCCGGCGGCATCGTCACCGCCTATTACATGCTGCCGCACGTGACCGCCCGTTTCGACAAGTTCCTGACCGGCGAGGGCGACCGTTTCCAGATCGAGACGGCGCATGAGGCCATCCTGCAGGGCGGCTGGTTCGGGCAGGGGCCGGGCGAGGGCATCGTCAAGCGCATCCTGCCGGACAGTCACACCGACTTCGTGTTCTCGGTTGCAGCCGAGGAATTCGGCATTATCTTTTGTATGGCACTGGTGGCGATCTTCGCCTTCATCGTGCTGCGCGGCCTGAACCACGCCTTCAAGGAGCGCAACGACTTCAACCGGTTCGCGGTCGCTGGCCTCGTCCTGCAGATCGGTATGCAGTCGCTCATCAATATCGGCGTCAATCTCGAACTCATGCCAGCCAAGGGCATGACGCTCCCCTTGATCTCCTATGGCGGCTCCTCGATGATCGCGATCTGCATCACTGCAGGCTTCATCCTGGCGCTTACCCGCCATCGTCCGGAGAAGCGAGCGCAGGAGCGGAGCCTGTTCCGGGTCGCCCAGGGCGTACCCGCGGAGTAAAGTCGAATGAGCAAGGGCACTATCCTGCTTGCCGCCGGGGGAACCGGCGGCCATGTGTTTCCGGCGGAAGCGTTGGGACACGAACTGAGGGAACGCGGTTATTCCGTGCACCTCGTCACCGACAGTCGGGCCGAGCGCTATTCCGGCACCTTTCCGGCCGACGAGATCCATGTTGTTCCGTCCGGGACGTTCGGATCGAAGAACCCGATCGCGCTCGCCCGCACCGGCTGGAAGCTGTGGACGGGCCTGCGGGCGGCGCGCCGCTTGATTTCCCGGCTGAAGCCGCTCGCCGTCGTCGGTTTCGGGGGGTATCCGACCGTGCCGCCGCTGATGGCCTCGACCGCCATGGGCGTGCCGACGTTGATCCATGAGCAGAACGCCGTGATGGGCCGCGCCAACAAGGCGCTGGCCGCCAAGGTGCAGGCGATCGCCGGCGGTTTCCTGCCCGAAAGCGGCGGTCCCTATGCCGACAAGACGGTGACGACCGGCAATCCGGTGCGCCCTGCGGTGCTTGCGGCCTCCAATGTCCCGTACAGGCCGTCGCGCGGCGGCGATCCGTTCCGGCTGGTCGTGTTCGGCGGCAGTCAGGGCGCGCAGTTCTTCTCGTCTGTCGTGCCGACGGCGCTCAGCCTGCTCGACCAGGCCGAGCGCGATCGTGTCGTCGTCACCCAGCAGGCGCGTCCGGAAGACAAGGATCGGGTCAGCTCCTGTTTTGCGAAGCTGAAGGCGCCGGCCGACATTTCCTCGTTCTTCTCGGACATGGCCGAGCGGCTGGCGACGGCTAATCTCGTCATCTGCCGCTCCGGCGCCTCGACGGTGTCGGAAATCGCGGTGATCGGCCGGCCGGCCATTCTCGTGCCTTACCCGCATGCTCTGGATCATGATCAGGCAGCCAATGCGCAGGCGCTGGTGGCGACCGGCGGCGCCAAGGTGGTGCAGCAGTCGGATCTGTCTCCGGAAAAGCTTGCCGCGATCATTTCGGGTGCGATGAAGGATCCGGACAAGCTCGAGAGAATGGCGGCAGCCGCCAAGTCCGCCGGACGGCCCAACGCCACCGGCCTGCTTGCGGATCTGGTCGTCGCGATCGCCGAGCGGAAATCGATTTCGGAATTCAAGACACTGGCAGACAGGAGAGTGCATTCATGAAGATGCCGAAGGCCATCGGGCTCGTCCATTTCATCGGCATTGGCGGTATCGGCATGAGCGGTATCGCGGAAGTGCTGCATAATCTCGGCCACAAGGTGCAGGGATCAGACCAGGCCGACGGCGCCAATGTCCAGCGCCTGCGCGACAAGGGCATTCCGGTCTTCGTCGGCCATCAGGCCGAAAACATCGGCGATGCCGAAGTGGTGGTCGTCTCCACCGCGATCAAGAAGAACAACCCGGAACTGGTGGCGGCGCGCGAAAAATCGCTGCCGGTCGTCCGCCGCGCCGAAATGCTGGCCGAACTGATGCGCTTCCGCAATGCGATCGCCATCGGCGGCACGCATGGCAAGACCACGACGACTTCGATGGTCGCGACGTTGCTCGAGGCCGGCAATCTCGATCCGACCGTCATCAACGGCGGTATCATCAACGCCTATGGAACGAACGCCCGCATGGGCGAGGGCGAGTGGATGGTGGTCGAAGCCGACGAATCGGACGGCACTTTCCTCAAGCTGCCCGCCGACGTCGCCGTGGTCACCAATATCGATCCCGAACATCTCGACCATTACGGTAATTTCGATGCGGTCCGTGCCGCCTTCCGGCAGTTCGTCGAGAACGTGCCGTTCTACGGGTTCGGCGTGCTCTGCCTCGACCATCCGGAAGTGCAGGCGCTGGTCGGCCGCATCGAGGACCGCAAGATCGTGACCTACGGCGAAAACCCGCAGGCCGACGCCCGATTCTCGAATGTGCGGATGGAAGGCACCAAGTCGATCTTCGACGTGGAGATCCGCCGCCGTCGCACCGGAAGGGTCTTCCAGTTCAAGGACCTGGCGCTACCGATGCCGGGTCGCCACAATATTTCCAACGCCACGGCCGCGATCGCGGTCGCCAACCGGCTCGGCATTTCGGAAGAAGATATCCGCAAGGGGCTTGCCAATTTCAGCGGCGTCAAGCGTCGCTTCACGCTGACCGGCACCTGGAACGGCGTGTCGATCTTCGACGATTACGGCCACCATCCGGTGGAGATCAAGGCCGTGCTGAGGGCGGCGCGCGAATCGTGCCAGGGCCGCATCATCGCCGTCCACCAGCCGCATCGCTACACCCGCCTGGCGAGCCTGTTCGAGGATTTCGCCAACTGCTTCAACGATGCCGACAGCATTCTCCTCGCTCCGGTCTATGCCGCAGGCGAGGAACCGATCGAAGGCGCGAATTCGGAGGCCCTGGTTTCGCGTATCCGTTCGGGAGGCCATCGCGACGCGCGATACATGGCATCGCCGAGCGAACTCGCTTCGATTGTATCGGGCATTGCGAAACCGGGTGATTTCGTGGTTCTTCTGGGGGCAGGCAATATCACGCAGTGGGCGGCAGCATTGCCGAAGGAACTGGAAAGCATATCGGGACGATAGGAAATGAAACAGGTGAACGGGGAAAAGCTTCTGGCGTCGTTGGGGGATGACGTCAACAAATTGCGCGGCAGGCTGACGCCGGACGCGCCGATGGATCGTGTCACCTGGTTCCAGGCCGGCGGTCTCGCCGAACTGATGTTCCAGCCCCATGACGTCGACGACCTCGTGACCTTCCTGCAGATCCTGCCGGAAGAGGTGCCGCTGACCGTGGTCGGCGTCGGCTCCAACCTGCTGGTCCGCGACGGCGGCATTCCAGGCGTCGTTCTGCGCCTCTCGGCCAAAGGGTTCGGCGGGGTCGACCTCGTCGGCGAGAACCGCATCAAGGCCGGCGCCATCTGCCCCGACAAGCATATTGCCGCGATGGCGATGGACAACGGCATCGGCGGTTTTGCCTTCTACTACGGCATTCCCGGCTCGATCGGCGGGGCTCTGCGCATGAACGCGGGCGCCAATGGCGGCGAGACGGCGGCACGCGTCGTCGAAGTGCATGCCATCGACCGCAAGGGCATCAGCCATGTCTTCTCAGGCGCCGAGATGGGCTACAGCTACCGCCATTCATCGGTTCCGGCTGAGATGATCTTCACCCACGCGGTCTTCGAAGGTTATGCCGAGGAGCGGGCGAAGATCCGCGCCGAGATGGATGCGGTGCGCCAGCATCGCGAGACGGTGCAGCCGATCAAGGAAAAGACCGGCGGCTCGACCTTCAAGAACCCGGAAGGCCATTCCGCCTGGAAGCTGATCGACGAGGCCGGCTGCCGCGGACTGGTCAGCGGCGGCGCGCAGATGTCGTCGCTGCATTGCAATTTCATGATCAATATCGGCTATGCCAGCGGCTATGACCTCGAATATCTCGGCGAGACCATCCGCCAGCGGGTCTTCGAACATTCCGGCATAAAGCTCGAATGGGAAATCAAGCGGTTGGGCATCTTCATGCCCGGCCGTGAGGTAAGACCGTTCCAGGGCGTGACGACCGACTGACGGATCTGGCCGATGGCGAGGGAACAGCCTGCCATCGGCGAACCTTCAAAATCTAAAAAATGCTTTTAAAATAAAAGCTTGTGTCAATTCCCTCATGCGTTTGTTCGGCATGTTTATAGGTGTGCGACGTTTCGACGGAATGCGGCTGTTTCAGCGTTTTCTCATTCATTGAGCATTCATGAGCATCTGTTGCATAATGACCCTGTCTTGAATGAGAGTCGCGCCTGAGACCGGCGGGGTGCCGGGGCGCGATCAGGGGGATTACATGTTCAAAAAACTAGCGGCCGAATTTTTCGGCACTTTCTGGCTTGTCTTCGGCGGATGCGGCAGCGCGGTTCTGGCCGCTGCATTCCCGGATCTCGGCATCGGTTTCGTCGGCGTTGCGCTTGCCTTCGGCCTGACGGTGCTGACCATGGCTTACGCGGTCGGCGGCATTTCCGGTGGCCACTTCAATCCGGCGGTTTCGGTGGGGCTGACGGTGGCTGGCAGGTTCCCGGCATCGAGCCTCCTGGGTTATGTCATTGCCCAGGTGGTGGGGGCCATTGTCGCGGCTCTGGTTCTTTATCTCATCGCTTCCGGCAAGGCCGGTTTCCAGCTCGGCGGTTTTGCGTCCAACGGTTATGGCGAACATTCGCCGGGCGGTTATGCGCTGACCTCCGCGCTGCTGATCGAGCTGGTTCTCACCGGTTTCTTCATCTTCATCATCCTCGGCGCGACCGGACCGAAGGCGCCGGCAGGGTTTGCTCCGATCGCCATCGGCCTTGCGCTGACGCTCATCCACCTGATCTCGATCCCGGTGACCAATACCTCGGTCAATCCGGCCCGTTCGACCGGCGTGGCGCTGATCGTCGGGGACTGGGCGCTCGCACAGCTTTGGCTTTTCTGGGTGGCTCCGATCGTGGGCGCCGTTCTCGGTGCGCTGGCATGGAAGCTGGTGGACGATTCGGAAGGCCGGGCCTGATATAGGCGAAACGAAACGTTCCGCTGAGTTAAGAAAAGCCCGCGAAGCAGATTGCTTCGCGGGCTTTTTGTTGCCCTGATCTTCCCGGTGCGGGCGTGCCATGGGGTACGGGATCGGACGGGCTGAGATAGTGCCCGGCATCATTCGGAAGGCCCGAGGATCGCGGCGCCGAACTTCGCGAATTGTGTGTCGATTCGACCGACTCGCTCATTGCATTGTCGCCATCCCGAATGTCGCCTCAAACTCGGCGTTAATATCTGGCCGGTCGATTTTTCCTTTGTTTTCATGCTTTTGGCTGCCTGGGTTAATCAAGGTAAACGGTTTGTTAACTATATTCAGGCACTAATGCAGGCATGCCTAACGTCCGGCGGGAATCGTCCGGGAAGACAGGTTGGCGCAAGCGCCGCAGTTTAGAGTGAAGTCCTTTTGGCGGGAGTGATTGATGAGCGACAAGCACGTGGCTGTTTTGATGGGAGGGTTTTCCTCCGAGCGGCCTGTCAGCCTGTCCTCCGGCAATGCCTGCGCGGAGGCTCTCGAAGGTGAGGGCTATCGCGTCACCCGGGTCGATGTCGGCCGGGATGTGGCCGCCGTCCTCTCCGAGCTTCGGCCGGACGTTGCCTTCAATGCCTTGCACGGACCTTTCGGCGAGGACGGGACGATCCAGGGCATCCTCGAATATCTCGAAATCCCCTATACCCATTCCGGTGTGCTGGCCTCGGCGCTCGCGATGGACAAGCATCAGGCCAAGCATGTCGCCAAGGCGTCCGGCATTCCGGTCGCCGAAGCCAAGGCCATGAGCCGCTTCGATATCGGCAGCACTCACCCGATCAAGCCGCCATACGTGGTGAAGCCGGTGCGCGAGGGGTCGTCCTTCGGCGTGGTGATCGTCCAGGAAAATCAGTCGCATCCGCCGCAGATCATCGGTTCGTCCGAGTGGCGCTACGGTGATCGCGTTCTGGTCGAGCGTTATATCTACGGCCGCGAACTGACCTGTGGCGTGATGGGCGATGTGGCGCTTGGGGTTACCGAAGTGGTGCCGGTCAGCCACGCCTTTTACGATTACGACGCGAAATACGCGGAAGGTGGTTCGAAACACGTCATTCCGGCGCAAATTTCACCGAATGTTTACCAAAAGATTCAAACACTAGCGCTCAAGGCGCATCAGGCGATGGGCTGCCGTGGCGTCAGTCGCTCCGACTTTCGCTACGACGACCGGTTCTCCGAGAACGGCGAGGTTATCTGGCTGGAAATCAATACGCAGCCGGGCATGACCCCGACATCGCTGGTGCCCGAAATGGCCGCGCATGCCGGCCACTCGTTTGGTGAACTCGTCCGTTGGATGGTGGAGGACGCTACGTGTTTGCGTTGATCGGCAAAAAGGCGGGTGGACCGCGTGGCCGTTCTCAGGCTCATTATCTCGGTGTCGAAGAGCGCCGGGTACTTCCGCGCCCGCTTCGCCGGGTGTTCCGCTTCTGCGTCAGCCTCGCCACCGGCCGCATCCATATCCCGGCCCATACCGGAACGGTTTCCGCCGCCGGCTTCTTCGCCGCAGTCGGTCTCTATGGCATGTCGCTCGGGGGGCACGGCCAGGTCGTCGCCCAGGCGACCACGGCGGCAGTCGGCTTTGCGATCGAGGACGTGCGCGTTTCGGGCAATGACCAGACCTCCGAGATCGATATCCTGCAGCTCCTCGGCCTCGACGGCACGACCTCGCTCGTCGCCCTCGATATCGATTCGGCCCGCCGCAAGCTCTCGGCGCTTCCCTGGGTCCAGTATGCCGAAGTCCGCAAGATCTACCCGAGGACGATCGAGGTGATGCTGAAGGAGCGTCAGGCTTTCGGCATCTGGCAGCACGGTTCCGAGCTTTCGCTGATCGAAAAGAACGGCAGCGTGATCGCGCCGCTCCGCGACAACAAGTTCGCCTCGCTGCCGCTCTTCGTCGGCCGCGATGCCGAGACGGCTGCCGCCTCGTTTGACGGCGCGATGTCCGGCTGGCCCGAACTGAAGAATCGCGTGAAGGCTTATGTGCGCATCGCCGGCCGTCGCTGGGATCTGCATCTCGACAACGGGATCGTCCTGAAGCTGCCGGAAGACAATGTCGCCAAGGCGCTCACCGTGCTTGCAAAGCTTGAAAAGGATCAGGGTTTGCTGGAGCGGGATGTCGCAGCCGTTGACCTGCGGCTCGAGGACCGCACCACCATTCAGCTGACCCCCGGTGCGATCGATCGCCGCAAGGACGCGCTCGATGCGCGGACAAAGGCCCTGAAGAAACTGGGAGAGCAGTCTTGAGCGTATTCGGTTCCTCTCATTTCGGCCTGCCTCGCATGAAGCCTCTGTCATCCAAGCGCAGCCACGTCGTCTCGGTGCTGGATATCGGCTCCACCAAGGTGGTCTGCATGATCGCCCGGCTGACGCCGCGCCAGGAAAGCCAGGTTCTGCCTGGCCGTACCCACAATATCGAGATCATCGGCATTGGCCATCAGCGTTCGCGCGGCGTGAAGTCCGGCGTGATCGCAGACCTCGATGCCGCCGAAAGCGTTGTTCGCCTGGCGGTCGATGCTGCAGAGCGTATGGCAGGGCTTACCGTCGACAGTCTGATCGTCAATGTTTCCGCCGGCCGTATCACCAGCGACGTCTATACCGCGACGATCGATCTCGGTGGCCAGGAAGTGGAAGAGGCGGATCTCAAGAAGGTGCTCGTCGCGGCAAGCCAGCAGTCGCTGCGCCAGGATCGCGCCATCCTGCATTCGCTTCCGACCGGCTTCTCGCTCGACGGCGAGCGCGGCATCCGCGACCCGCTGGCGATGTTCGGCGATGCTCTGGGCGTTGACATGCATGTGGTGGCCGCCGAGCGCGCGACCCTGAAGAACCTCGAACTCTGCGTCAACCGTGCGCACCTCTCCGTCGAGGGCATGGTGGCGACCCCTTACGCCAGCGGCCTTGCAGCCCTCGTCGACGACGAGGTCGAACTGGGCTGTGCTGCGATCGATATGGGCGGCGGCACGACGACGATCTCGGTCTTTGCCGAAGGTAAGCTCGTGCACACGGACGCGATCAGCCTTGGCGGCCATCATGTGACGACCGACCTCGCGCGCGGCCTTTCGACCCGTATCGAGGATGCCGAGCGCATGAAGGTCGTGCACGGTTCGGCGCTCGCCAACGGTGCCGACGAACGCGACGTGATCTCCGTTCCGCCGATCGGCGAGGACGACCGCGACCAGCCGACCCAGGTGCCGCGTTCGCTGGTCACCCGCATCGTGCAGGCCCGCATCGAAGAAACGCTCGAACTCATTCGCGACCGCATCCAGAAATCGGGCTTCAGCCCGATCGTGGGAAAGCGCGTCGTGCTGACCGGTGGCGCCAGCCAGCTCACCGGTCTTTCGGAAACGGCGCGCCGCATCCTGGCGCGCAACGTCCGGATCGGCCGCCCGATGGGCGTCTCCGGCCTGCCGACGGCAGCCAAGGGACCGGCGTTTTCGACGGCGGTCGGCCTGATGATCTATCCGCAGGTCGCGGATCTCGAAACACACGCCTCGCAGAGCGGCCTGATGGCCTCGCTGGGAAGCGGCAATGGCCGGCTGGCCCGCGTCGGGCAGTGGCTGAAGGAAAGTTTTTGATGCGAGGGGCGTTCAGCCCGCGCGCATCGGAGAAGAGTTGCAATGAATTGGCCGGCGGCGATACGGCCAGCAAAAGAAGGAACTGGTGCAATGACCATCAAGCTGCAGAAGCCTGATATCACCGAATTGAAGCCGCGGATTACCGTGTTCGGCGTCGGTGGCGGCGGCGGTAACGCCGTCAACAACATGATCACCGCAGGCCTCGAAGGCGTCGACTTCGTCGTCGCCAATACCGATGCCCAGGCGCTGACCATGACCAAGGCCGAACGCATCATCCAGATGGGTGCCCGGGTCACCGAAGGTCTCGGCGCCGGTTCGCAGCCGGAAGTCGGCCGCGCTGCCGCCGAAGAGTGCCTCGACGAGATCGTCGATCACCTGCATGGCACGCATATGTGCTTCGTCACCGCCGGCATGGGCGGCGGCACCGGTACGGGCGCTGCCCCTGTCGTCGCGCAGGCCGCCCGCTCCAAGGGCATCCTGACCGTCGGCGTGGTCACCAAGCCGTTCCACTTCGAAGGCCAGCGCCGCATGCGCCTTGCCGAATCGGGTATCCAGGAACTGCAGAAGTCGGTCGACACGCTGATCGTCATCCCGAACCAGAACCTGTTCCGCATCGCCAACGACAAGACCACCTTCGCCGACGCGTTTGCGATGGCCGACCAGGTTCTCTATTCGGGCGTCGCCTGCATCACCGACCTCATGGTCAAGGAAGGCCTGATCAACCTCGACTTCGCCGACGTCCGCTCGGTGATGCGCGAAATGGGCCGCGCGATGATGGGTACCGGCGAAGCATCCGGCCCGGGCCGCGCCATGCAGGCCGCCGAAGCCGCGATCGCCAACCCGCTGCTCGACGAAACCTCGATGAAGGGCGCCCAGGGCCTCCTGATCTCGATCACCGGTGGCCGCGACCTGACGCTGTTCGAAGTCGACGAAGCCGCGACCCGCATCCGCGAGGAAGTCGATCCGGACGCCAACATCATCCTTGGCGCGACCTTCGACGAAGCGCTCGAAGGCCTGATCCGCGTGTCGGTCGTCGCAACCGGCATCGATCGTGCCGCCGGCGCCGTCGACATCCGTGCTGCTGAAATGCGCGCTGCCGCAAAGCCGATCATCCGTCCGTCGGCGGCGATCGCTCCGGCCCCGGTTGCCGTCCAGCCGGCTCCGGTCATGCAGGCAGCCCCGGCTCCGAAGCCGGTCGTCGATCCGATCGCCGAGACGATCCGCATGGCGGAAGCGGAGATGGAACGCGAGCTCGCAATCGTCGAACCGCAGCAGCAGTATGCGGCTCCGGCACCCCAGCCGGTCGCACCGCAGCCTGTCATGCAGCAGCAGGAAGAGTTCCGTCCGCAGAGCCGCATCTTCGGTGCAGCTCCGGTCGAAGCTCCGGCACCGGTCATGAGCCGTCCGGCTCCGGCTCCGCAGCCGGCTCCGGTTCAGCATCACCTGCAGCCACAGCCTGCTCCGATGATGAGCCAGCCGGCGCCGCGTCCGGCACAGCCGGTCTATCGCGAGCCGGTCGCGCCTTCGATGTCGCAGGTTGTCGAGCCGGTTCGCATGCCGAAGGTCGAGGATTTCCCGCCGGTCGTGAAGGCCGAGATGGATCATCGCGCCCAGCCGGTGAGCCACGTGCAGGAAGAGCGCGGCCCGATGGGCCTCCTGAAGCGGATCACCAATTCGCTCGGCCGCCGCGAAGAGGAAGAGCCCGCTCACGTCGAGCCGGCGGCACCCGCTCCGGCCCCGCAGCAGCGTCGTCCGCTGTCGGCGGAAGCGAGCCTCTATGCACCGCGCCGCGGCAATCTCGACGATCATGGACGTGCGGTTCCGCAGGCCCATCACGAGGAAGACCAGCTCGAAATCCCGGCCTTCCTGCGCCGTCAATCGAACTGATTTCGACTTGAATTAAAGACGGTCACGAAATGTGAAGAAGGCCCGGATCACGCATCCGGGCCTTCGCGCGTTTTGTCAATCAAGACGCAGAGTTAACAACGTAACAATCCGAAATGAACAGTGATTTGGATTGTGCCAAACGGCTGCGTATGAAGGATGCTAAGGGACGCCAACAGAGATCGACCGATTCAGGCGATCGGTCCGGATGGCGAGAAAGAATTTCGGATCCATTTTCTTTACGGATCCGGCGAAAAGAAGGCAGCAGGAATGACCATCGGACTGTTCGGTTTCCAGACCACCATCGCTTCCCCGGTAACCCTGAGGGGAATTGGTGTTCATTCGGGAGCCCCCGTCAGCCTCACTTTTCAGCCTGCCGAAGCCGGTACCGGCGTGATCTTCACGCGTCTTCTGGAAGACGGCAGTTCGGTCGAATACCGCGCCGTTTCCTCCCAGGTCGGCAATACCGATCTCTGCACCGTTCTCGGCACCTCGCTTTCCCGTTCCGTCGCGACCATCGAACATGTGATGGCCGCGCTTTACGCGCTCGGCGTCGATAACGTCATGGTCGAAGTCGACAGCGGCGAGATGCCGATCATGGACGGCAGCTCCTATCCGTTCATCGAGGCGATCGAGCAGGTCGGCATCGTCAATCTCGGCATCAAGCGTCGCTACATCCGCGTCCTGAAGCCCGTCCGTATCGATGCCGGTGCTTCCTGGTCGGAATTCCGGCCCTATGACGGCACGCGTTTCGAGGTGGAAATCGATTTCTCTTCGCCGCTGATCGGCCGCCAGAGCTGGAAGGGCGACCTGACCCCCGAAACCTTCAAGCAGGAACTTTCCCGCGCCCGCACCTTCGGTTTCATGCGCGACGTGGAACGTCTCTGGGCAGCCGGCTTCGCGCTCGGCTCCTCGCTCGAGAACTCGGTGGTCATCTCCGACGACGACACGATCGTCAATGTCGAGGGCCTTCGCTACAAGGATGAATTCGTCCGCCACAAGACGCTCGATGCTGTCGGCGACCTGGCGCTTGCCGGCGCCCAGTTCATCGGCTGCTACCGGTCCTATCGCGGCGGCCACAAGATGAATGCCAATGCGCTGAAGGCGCTGATGAGTGATCCGACGGCCTATGAGGTCGTCGAGGCTCCCTCGTCGCGGGTGGCGCGCGTGCGTGCACGGGAGTTCGTGCCGGTCAACGTGCCGGAACTGACGTCCTGGTTTGCCTGAGACAGTTGATCCAGTCGACTCGGCCGCTTCCTTGGAAGCGGCCTTTTTCTTTTGGAGACATGTTTCGATTTAACCTTGAATTGCCCTATTGCGGCGGCGTGCCACAAAAATGCATTAATGCCGCAGCATTGCGTTGCTCTCCCTTTGCTTTTATGGCTAGAACGGCCTGCTTGGGCAGCGGGCTTCTCAGGCGCGGGACGATCAGGAACTGTCGAATGAACCATGTAAGGTCTGTTGGAATGCGTAAGACGGCAAGAGTAGCGCTTGTGTCGCTGGTGCTGGCCGGCGCCGGCTTTGGCATGACCGCCTGCCAGTCGGATCCCGATATCGACATCACCAAGCTCGGTCTCGAAACGGATGCGCCGGAGACGCTCTACAACCAGGGTCTCGCCAACATGAAGGCCGGCAACCTTGCCGAAGCGGGCCGCAAGTTCGACGCGATCGACCGCCAGAACCCGTTTACCGAATGGGGCCGCAAGGCGCTCGTGATGAGCACATTCACCAAGTACCGGCTCGGCCGCAACGACGAGGCGGTCGCCACCGGCAACCGCTATATGAGCCAGTATCCGCAATCGCAGGATTCAGCCTATGTCCAGTATCTCGTCGGCCTCGCCTACTCCAAGCAAATCGCCGACGTGACCCAGGACCAGCGCGCCGCGGTGCGCACCATCGACGCGATGAACAAGGTCGTGACCAACTATCCGAGCTCGGAATATGTCGAGGACGCGCAGGCGAAGATCCGCTTCGCGCGCGACCAGCTGGCCGGCAAGGAAATGCAGATCGGCCGCTACTACCTGGAGCGCAAGGAATATCTTGCCGCGATCCAGCGCTTCCGCAACGTCGTCGAGCAATTCCCGAACACCAACCAGGTGGAAGAGGCGCTGGCGCGCCTGACCGAGGCCTATTATGCGATGGGCATCACGGAAGAGGCGCAGACCGCTGCCGCCGTCCTCGGGCGCAACTATCCCGACAGCCAGTGGTATGCCGATTCCTTCAAGCTGCTGAAGGGCAATGGCGTCGAGCCCCGCGAGAATCGCGGCTCGTGGATTTCCCGCGCCGGGGCCAAGCTGATCGGCGCATAAGGTCTCAAGACATGCTGATCCAGTTGTCGATCCGCGATATCGTTCTGATCGAGCGGCTGGATCTTGCCTTCGAGACCGGCCTTTCGGTGCTGACCGGCGAAACCGGCGCCGGCAAATCTATCCTTCTCGACAGCCTTTCGCTGGCATTGGGCGGTCGCGGTGACGGCGGCCTGGTGCGGCATGGCGAGGACAAGGGCCAGGTGACGGCCGTTTTCGACGTGTCCGGCAGCCACGGCGCCCGAAAACTTCTCCGCGACAACGGCATCGACGACGACGGCGACCTGATCTTCCGGCGCATCCAGTCGGCAGACGGGCGCACACGCGCCTCGATCAACGACCAGCCGGTCAGCGTGCAGCTGATGCGCCAGGCCGGCCAGCTGCTCGTCGAGATCCACGGACAGCACGACGACCGGGCGCTGATCGACACGGATGCGCACCGCACGCTGCTCGATGCCTTTGCCGGCCTCGGCGACGAGGTTCAGCAGCTTTCCGGCCTCTACCGCTCCTGGCGGGACGCCGAACGCGCCTTCAAGACCCATCGCGCCAAGGTGGAGGCTGCGGCCCGCGAGGCCGATTATATCCGCGCCTCGGTCGAGGAACTCGAGGCGCTGTCGCCGCGTGATGGCGAGGAGGACGAGCTTGCCGAGCAGCGCTCGCGGATGCAGAAATCCGAGCGCATCGTCGGCGACATTTCCGAGGCTTCCGAGTTCCTCAACGGCAATGCATCGCCCGTGCCGCTGATCGCCTCGATGGTGCGGCGGCTGGAGCGCAAGAGCCATGAGGCGCCCGGCCTGCTCGAAGAGACGGTCGAGCTTCTCGACCAGGCGCTCAACTACCTCTCCAATGCGCAGATGGAAGTCGAGGCGGCGCTGCGGCGCACCGAGTTCGACCCGCGCGAACTGGAACGGGTCGAGGAGCGGCTGTTTGCGCTGCGTGCCGCCGGCCGCAAATATTCGATCCCTGTCGCCGACCTGCCGGCGCTCGCCGAAAAGATGATATCGGACCTTGCCGATCTCGATGCCGGCGAAGAGAGGCTTGGCGAGCTGGAAAAGCTGACCACCGCCGCCAAGGCCGCCTATGATGAGGCAGCCGTGATCCTATCCGGGAAACGCCGGCATGGCGCCGAATCGCTGGCGGCGGCCGTGATGGCCGAGCTGCCGGCCTTGAAGCTCGAACGGGCCCGTTTCATGGTCGATGTGGCGAGCGATCCGCAGACCGCGGGCGCCGAGGGCATCGATACCATCGAATTCCACGTCCAGACCAATCCCGGCACGCGTCCAGGCCCGATCATGAAGGTGGCTTCCGGCGGCGAACTGTCGCGTTTCCTCTTGGCGCTCAAGGTGGCGCTTGCCGACCGCGGTTCGGCCCCGACGCTGGTCTTCGACGAAATCGACACCGGCGTCGGCGGCGCCGTCGCCGATGCGATCGGCCAACGCCTGAAGCGGCTCTCGGACAAGGTGCAGGTGCTTTCCGTCACCCACGCGCCGCAGGTGGCCGCGCGCGCCGCGACGCATCTTCTGATCTCCAAGGGACCGGCAGGCCAGGGCACCGACAAGATCGCCACCCGTGTCGCCACGATGGAGCCGGAGCATCGTACCGAAGAGATCGCCCGCATGCTCGCCGGCGCCTCCGTCACCGACGAGGCGAGGGCGGCAGCGAAGCGGCTTTTGGCGGGGAACGGCTGAGGCAAAAAGAAGGGGCGGGCACGGCACGCCCTCGCGGTTGGAACGCAGCGCGCACGACCATTCCTTCGCATACCCGCCCGGCGCGCTCGCTTCATACTTTCCAACGGCCGAATTTGCTCTAAAACGACTCCGCTATGCTGAGGAGTCCATGACCATGCCCGCCGAACAGACGCCCGTCGAAAACCTGACCGAAGAACAGGCCGCAGCCGAGCTCGCCTATCTGGCGGCCGAGATTGCCCGCAATGACGAGCTCTATCACGGCCATGACGCGCCGCAGATTTCGGATGCGGAATACGACGCGCTGAAGCGGCGCAACGATGCGATCGAGAAGCGGTTTCCGCAGCTGATCCGGGCCGACAGCCCGTCCATCCGGGTCGGCGCCGCACCCTTGCCGACCTTCGCGTCAATCACCCATTCGCGGCCGATGCTGTCGCTCGACAACACGTTTTCCGATGACGACGTGCGGGATTTCGTTTCCTCCGTCTACAGGTTTCTCGGCCAGCTTCCGGACGGATCCATCGCGTTTACGGCGGAGCCGAAGATCGACGGGCTTTCGATGTCCATTCGTTACGAGAACGGCCGGCTGGTGAATGCCGCCACCCGCGGCGACGGTACGACCGGCGAGAACGTCACCGAGAACATCAAGACCATCAAGGAAATCCCCAATCGCCTGCCGGCCGGCGTGCCTGACGTGGTGGAGGTGCGCGGCGAGGTCTACATGACCAAGAGCGACTTCCTGGCGCTCAACGAGAAGATGGCCGCGGAAGGCAAGCAGACCTATGTCAACCCGCGCAACACGGCCGCAGGCTCTCTGCGCCAGCTCGACGCCAAGGTGACCGCCAGCCGCAATCTCAAATTTTTCGCCTATGCCTGGGGAGAAATGTCGGAAATGCCGGCCGATACCCAGATGGGCATGGTGGAAAAATTCAGGGAATGGGGGTTTCCGGTCAATCCGCTGATGAAACGGCTGCACGCGGTCGAGGACATCATCGCCCATTACAAGGATATCGGCCTCAAGCGCCCGGACCTGGATTACGAAATCGACGGCGTCGTCTACAAGGTCGACCGCCTCGATCTTCAGGCGCGGCTCGGGTTCCGCTCGCGTTCGCCGCGCTGGGCGACGGCGCACAAGTTTCCGGCCGAGCAGGCCTTCACCCATGTGGAGAGGATCGACATCCAGGTCGGCCGCACCGGAGCGCTGACGCCGGTCGCACGCCTGACGCCGGTGACGGTGGGTGGCGTGGTGGTCACCAACGCCACGCTGCACAACGAGGACTACATCAAGGGGCTCGGCAATTCCGGCGAGCCGATCCGCGAGCCGGATCACGATATCCGCGTCGGGGATACCGTCATCGTGCAGCGGGCAGGGGATGTCATCCCGCAGGTGCTCGACGTGGTGATGGAAAAGCGCCCTCGGGAAGCCGTGCCTTACGAATTCCCGAAGAAGTGCCCGGTCTGCGACAGCCATGCGGTGCGCGAGCGCAACGAAAAGACCGGCAAGCTCGATTCGGTCACCCGCTGCACCGGCGGTTTCGTCTGCCGGGCGCAGGCGACCGAGCACCTGAAACATTTCGTCTCCCGCAACGCCTTCGATATCGAGGGCCTCGGATCCAAGCAGATCGACTTCTTCTTCGAGGCGGAGGACGAGACGCTGAGGATCCGCACGGCGCCGGACATCTTTACGCTGAAGCGGCGGCAGGAAGCGTCCGCGCTCACCAAGCTCGAGAATATCGAGGGTTTCGGCAAGGTGAGCGTCAAGAAGCTGTTCGACGCGATCGACGAGCGGCGCGGGATCGCGCTTCACCGCTTCATCTATGCGCTCGGCATCCGCCATGTGGGCGAGACCACCGCCAAGCTCCTGGCCCGCGCCTACGGGACCTACGAGGCGTTTGTGAAGGCCATGCAGGAGGCGGCCGAGCTTTCCGGCGATGCCTGGGATGATCTGAACAATATCGAGGGGATCGGCGAGGTCATGGCGCGCGCGATCGTCGAGTTCTTCAAGGAGCCGCGTAATGTCGAGGTCATCACCCGGCTTCTGGAAGAGGTAACGCCACAGGCCGCGGAACAGATCGCCGCCAGCAACAGCGTGGTCGCCGGCAAGACGGTCGTCTTCACCGGCTCGCTTGAAAAATTCACCCGCGACGAGGCCAAGGCGCGGGCGGAAAGTCTCGGCGCCAAAGTGGCCGGGTCGGTCTCAAAGAAGACCGACTACGTGGTTGCAGGCCCGGGCGCCGGCTCCAAGCTCGACAAGGCGAGAGAACTCGGCGTCCAGGTGATGGACGAGGATGAGTGGCTGGCGTTCATCGGCTGACGTCAGGCCCTGAAACGCGCCATCGAATAGGCATCGGCGAACTCCCCGTCGCGGAAGGCGAACTGCCTGAGATGCCCTTCCTTGACGAAGCCGTTGCGCTCATAGAGGCGGATGGCTTTTTCGTTGTCGGCATAGACCATAAGCTCGATGCGCTTCAGGTTCAGCCAGCGGTCGGCGATGGCCAGGGCTTCACCGATCAGTGCGCGGGCGATGCCTCGGCCCTGGTAGGCATCATGGACGCCCATGCCGATGCTGCCGGCGTGGGCGCGGCGGTTGAGATAGCGATTGAGGCCGGCATCGCCGACGATCATGTCGTCCATGACGGCGACAAGGCCCATGTTGTTGGCCGGAGGGCTCTCGATGTATTTGCGGATTTCCTCGACGGTGTGGTGTGGCGTGCGAAGGGTGCCGTAACGATAACCGGGCATGTTGTGCAGCGCGGCAATACCGACGGCATCGGACGGTGCGCGGGCGCGGATCGACAGGCCTTCAGGCCATCGGGCGTCGGGATCCAGCGGCGGGGCATCGAATTCACTCATCTTGCTCTCCTTGGGGCATTTGCCGAGGCAGAGCGGAAGAACCGAACCCTGCCATGTTTCGGCAGGGTTGGTGGACGGATGACCGATTAACGCGCCATACCCGCCACGCACCCTGCAGGGCGAATGGTCACGGTAAGATGCATGTGGGCGGCGAAACGGGTCATGGCGCGCAAGGTCTCAAACAACAGCCGTATCGTCAAGGGTCGATGAAACCCCGGCCTTCTTTGCCGAATCGGACTGCGGACTGTAGAAGTTCTGCGACATTCATCCGGGACGTGCTCTTGAAAACCATCGCCATCGATTTCGAAACCGCCAACGAGCAGCGCGGCAGCGCCTGTTCGGTCGGGCTTGCCTGGCTGGAGGGCGACGAGGTGGTGCGGGTGGAGGAACGGCTGATCCGTCCGAAGGATATGCGTTTCTCTTCCTTCAACATCGCCATCCACGGCATCCGGCCGGAACATGTCGAGGATGCGGGGGAGTTTCCCGAGGTGATGGACGAGTTCATCGACGATTTCCGGGGGGCGACGATGATCGCCCACAACGCGGCCTTCGATTTCAGCGTCTGGCGGGCCTGCCTCGATGCCTATCGGCAGAGCTATCCGGAACTCTCCTATCTCTGCAGCGTAAAAATGTCGCAGAAGGTCTGGCCGCATCTCGGTTCGCACAAGCTCAACGTCCTTGCCCAGCATCTCGGCCTCAGGTTCGCCCATCACAACGCGGCCGAAGATGCCGCCATTTGCGCGCGGGCGACGATCGCGATCGCCAAATCGCTTGCCGTGCCTGATATCCGCGACGTTCCGGGGGTGATCGGCATGAAGGTGGGGCGGCTGTTTTCCGGCGGTTACGCGCCCTGTACCTGCCGGATGAAATAGAAGTCCCGGGAGCGCCGGCTTGTTTCCGCGCCGGCAATCCTTATCTCAGATCACGGATCGTTTACCGGAGCCGTGCCCCCATGAAAGCCCCCATCCATCGCCTTGCCTGCCTCGCATCTGCCGCCGCGATTTCGCTTAGCGCGCTTGCCGTGCCCGCCTCCGCCCAGGTGGTCGGGGAAGTCGGTGTCGACTGGACCGGCAACGACATCATCGTCGAGGCGGTCGCCGATCCGCAGATCAAGGGCGTCACCTGCCACGTCACCTATTTCGAGCGCGGCATCATCGACCGGCTGAAGAACGGCAACTGGTTCGAGGACCCATCCAACAATTCGATCGCCTGCCGGCAGACGGGCCCGATCGAGATCGGCGAGATCGATCTCGGCAAGGGCGGCGAGGAAGTGTTCCGGCAGGGGCGCTCGCTGATCTGGAAGGACCTGCTCGTCAAGCGCATCTACGACAAGGCGAACGACACGCTGATCTATCTCGCCCACTCGCGCCAGGTGGTGGATGGTTCGGCCAAGATGGCGATCTCGACCATCCCGCTTTATAACCAGAACGTCACCTGGAAGAACGGCAAGCCCAAGCCGTAAATCACGATTCAGGCGAGCGCGCTTGCGGCCGCCCGACCGGCCGTGCGGCCGGAAAACAGGCAGCCGCCGAGAAACGTGCCTTCGAGCGCCCGGTAGCCGTGCATGCCGCCGCCGCCGAAGCCGGCGGCCTCGCCGACTGCGTAGAGCCCCGGAATGGCCTGCCCGTCCTCTGCAAGCACGCGGGCCGAGAGGTCGGTCTCGATCCCGCCGAGCGTCTTGCGCGTCAGGATATTCAGCCTCACCGCGATCAGCGGTCCATGCGCCGGATCGAGGATACGGTGCGGTTTTGCGGTCCGCACCAGCTTTTCGCCGAGCGAACGGCGCGCATTGTGGATGCCCATGATCTGCGGGTCCTTGGCGAAGGGATTAGCCACCTGGCCGTCGCGGGCAAGAATTTCATGTTCGATATCGGCAAGGTTCAGGAGATTGCCGCCGGAGAGCCGGTTCATGCCTGCCACCAGTTCGC
The DNA here is from genome assembly GCF_031455615.1 of Neorhizobium sp. 2083. Taxonomy (NCBI): domain Bacteria; kingdom Pseudomonadati; phylum Pseudomonadota; class Alphaproteobacteria; order Hyphomicrobiales; family Rhizobiaceae; genus Neorhizobium; species Neorhizobium sp. 2083. The sequence goes on from NZ_JAVDTC010000004.1 coordinate 315,862, forward strand.
CAAGGCTGTCGGCGATCACGAAATCCTCGCCATGTTCCTTGAAGGCCTCGACCGGCCCGGTCGCTTTCCTGCCGATCGCGCGGCGTGCCGTGAGCTTCCAGTCCCGGCCGGTCAGGTCCGGGTTCTGTTCCGAGCCCGAGAGGGCGAATTCCTTGCGGATGATGCTCTGGTTCAGCACGAACCAGCTGTAGTCGTAACCGGTCGCCATGATGTGCTGCAGCGTGCCGAGCGTATCGTAGCCGGGATAGAAGGGGGCGGGCAGGCGCTTGCCGGTCGCGTCGAACCACATGGAGGAGGGGCCGGGCAATATGCGGATGCCGTGGTCCTGCCAGATCGGGTTCCAGTTCCTGAGGCCCTCGGTATAGTGCCACATGCGATCGCGGTTGATCACCTGCCCGCCTGCCGCCCGCGTGATGCCGATCATCCGTCCGTCGACATGTTTCGGCACGCCCGAGACCATGAAGGCAGGCGGCTTGCCCAGCCTTGCCGGCCACATCTGCCGCACCAGGTCCTGGTTGCCGCCGACGCCGCCCGATGCGACGATGACGATCGGAGCCCGGAGTTCGAAATTCCCGACCGGTCTCCTTGAGGTCTCCTCGCCGCGTTCGGCCGCGCTGGCTTCGAGGATGGTGCCTACAACCCCTGTCACCGCCTTTCCGGTCTTCACCAGATTGTCGACGCGGTGCCGCCAGAGGAAGCGGATCTTTCCGGCCTTCTCCGCCTCGCGTGCCCGCCGCTCGAAAGGTTCGACGACGCCGGGGCCGGTGCCCCAGGTGGTGTGGAACCGCGGCACGGAATTGCCGTGTGCCGTCGCCGAGCCGCCGCCGCGCTCGGCCCAACCGACCACCGGGAAGATTCGATGGCCCATCCGCCTCAGCCAGGCGCGTTTCTCGCCCGCCGCAAAGGTGACATAGGCTTCCGCCCACAGGCGCGGCCAGTGGTCTTCCTCGCGGTCGAAACCGGCGGTGCCCAGCCAATCCTGCCAGGCAAGGTCGAGCGAATCACGGATGCCCATGCGCCGCTGTTCGGGGGAATCGACCAGGAACAGCCCGCCGAGCGACCAGAAGGCCTGGCCGCCGAGGTTCTGTTCCGGTTCCTGGTCGAGGATGATGACGGAGCGGCCGGCATCCGCAAGTTCGGTGGCGGTCACCAGGCCCGCCAGGCCCGCGCCCACCACGATGACGTCAACTCTGTCGCTCAATCACGCTTCTCCCCCAGCGTGGGATGCAAGTCATGTTGCATCCCGTCGACGAATACAGTCATGCGGTGCGGCCGAGGTCAACAGGATAGCCGCCAGAACGGCAAAACCGGGCCTGCCTGAGCGGGCCCGGTTTTGAAGCGCGAGGTGCAGACGGGGGGGCGAATCAGCGGACGTAGACGATCCGGCTGCCGTCGGCGGCGGTATCGATCCCGACGACATTGTTGAGTTCGACATTCTGGCTCAGAAGATTGGCGCGCAACGCGGGGTCGGCCTTGAGCTCGTCCTGGGCCTTCTGCACCATTTCCGGGGTCGGATGGATGACACTTTCGGGCACGTCGAGACGCTTGGCGCTGTTATCGATTTCCGGGTTGGTATAGACGATGTTGACGTCGCCGGCGGACTTGGTCGCCATGCTCTTATCCTGGGCATAGGCGGTTCCCATCGTGGCTGCGGACATCAGGACTGCGAGAGCAAAAGCCTTGTTCATGGTCGTTCTCCTAGTGTTGGTAACCAGCCGATGCGTTTGTTGCGGTTCGGTTGGGCGTTTTGCGACGAGAGAACGACACGGCCAGTATTTCAGTTCCGGCCGAAATTATTACAAATAAGCAATGATTACAACGCGTTAATCTTCCGTCACATTCGCGTGTGACGGAAGATCCGGACTTGATTTTGCACCTTTTTGGAGCCGCAGAATTACGCGGCTTCGCGGGCCAGTTCGTCGGCAATGACGGTGTCGAGGTTCAGGAAGCAGACCATGGTCTTTTCCAGCGCCACGATGCCGCGGCAGAAGGCGCGCTGCTCTTCCGGAATGATTTCCGGCGCCGGCTGCAGGTCTTCGCTGCGGATGGTCATCATGTCGGATACCTGTTCGACCAGAAGGCCGACCAGCTTGCCGGCGATGTCGGTGACGATGATCGCCGAACGCTCGGACGGTTCGGTCATCTTCATGCCGAGACGGCAGGCCATGTCGATGACCGGGATCACCGCGCCGCGCAGGTTGATGAGGCCGAGCACGTAGGGCGGCGTGTGGGGCATCGGGGTCACCGGCGCCCAGCCGCGGATTTCGCGGATCGCCATGATGTCGATGCAGAATTCCTGGTCTCCGAGGTGGAAGGAGACGATTTCCAGGTAGGCGCCGGACTGCTTGATGGCATTGCTCATGTCAGAACTCTTCCCATTTGTCTGAGGATCCCACGGCCTTCGGCTTGGCGGAGGCGGGACTGTTGCTGAAGGCTCCCGCGAGCTTGTTCATCAAGTTCAGGGCGGGGGAGGGTTTGGCTAGTGTGGAAGCGCTCGCTGCCTCGACGGCGCGCGGGCCATTGCCTCCACGGATTTGAAACTGGCTGATCAGCCGGTTGAGGTTTTCGGCGTCGCTGGCCAGCGAATGGCTGGCCGCAGTGCTCTGCTCCACCATCGCGGCATTCTGTTGCGTTGCTTGGTCCATCTGGCCGATCGAGGTGTTGATTTCTGTCAGTCCCGTTGATTGTTCGCGCGCAGAAGTGAAGATCGCGTGAACGTGGTCGTTGATTTTCAGCACGTCGTCGCCGATCCGGGTGAGGGCGTCGCCCGTTGCCCTTACCAGATCGACACCGGTCTTGACCTCCTGGTTGGAGCGGGTGACCAGAGCCTTGATATCCTTGGCCGCACCCGCCGCACGCCCGGCGAGTTCGCGCACTTCCTGGGCGACCACGGCAAAGCCCTTGCCGGCCTCGCCGGCGCGGGCCGCCTCGACGCCTGCATTGAGCGCCAGGAGATTGGTCTGGAAGGCGATCTCGTCGATGACGTTGATGATCTTGCCGATCTCGGCGGTGGCGTCTTCTATCCGCCCCATGGCGGCCGTGGCATCGCGGACGACGCCGGCAGACTGTTCCGTATAATCCTTGGCATGGCTCACCATCCGGGTCGCCTCTTCGGCGCGGCTGGTGGCATTGCGTACCGTCGAGGTGATTTCCTCAAGGGCTGCGGATGTTTCCTCGAGCGAGGCCGCCTGCTTCTCGGTGCGCTTGGCGAGATCGTCGGCAGCGGAGCGCATCTGGTTGGCGTTGGCGCCGATGGAGCTCGAGCTGGTGGCGACCTCGGTCATGATGTGGCGCAGACGTTCGACGACCCGGTTGAAGTCGGTGCGCAGGCGCTCCAGGTCGTCGCGGAAGGGGCGGTCGAGGGCGGCGGCAAGGTCGCCCTCGGAGAGGCGGTTCAGCGCGGCTGCGAGCGAATCGACGGCGAAGTGGAGCGCTTCGGCTTCGGCCTTCTGCTCGGATTCGCTCGTCCGCCGCCGGGTTTCGTTCTGGCGGCGTTCGTCTTCCAGGTTGACTTCGAGGGTCCGGCGTTCGACGGCGGAAAGCCGGAAGACGTCGGTGGCGCGCGCCATCTCGCCGATCTCGTCGCCACGGTCGATGCCGGGAACGGGTGTTTCGTAGTCACCGCCGATGATGCGCTGCATGCTGGCGCGAACGCCGTCGATACCGCGCCGGATGGCGCCGCCGTGAATGCTCTGCAGGATCGCCATGGCGACCAGTGCGATCAGGCCGCAGCCAAGCTGCACGTAAAGAGATGTCGAGGAACGGGCGTTCGCCTCCTGGACCCGGCTGCGGACCAGTTTTTCGCCGGCGCCGGCCGCCGATTCGAGCATTGCGCCAAGCCGTTCGCCGGCGCCGTCGATGACGTCGTCGATTCTGTCGTAAGCGTCGTCGGATGCGCCCGTTTCGACCATTTTTCTGAGATCGACCTGGATCGCCGTGGAAACGGCTGCAAGATCCGTTTCGAAGCTTGCCACGAGGCCGGGATTGCCGATTTCGGCCCCCAGTTTCTTCAGGTCGCTTGCGGAGCTTTTCAGCCTGTCGGACGAATCCGCCATCGCCTTCAGCCGGCTCGGATCGACGCGTTTGTCGTCGCGGTCGACGATCGTGTCCATCGCCGCCAGGACAAGTTCCAGATTGGCGATTCGCATCGCGTTGACGGTATCCACGTGTTCCTGAATTTCGGTGGCGCGCTGCAAAGCGTCGTCGACCTGGAGGCCCTGGTACCAGCCGACAAGCAGCATGGCGCCGATACCGGCAAAGGCGGAGCCCGCCAGCGTCCATAGCCGGTGGTTGACCGACAGCGACTTGCGGATGGGTTTTGCGGTCATGCCGTTGAAATTCCTCCCGGCGCCGGGCAGGCCCGGCAGGCTTCGGATAGAGATGGATACAGGAAGCGAACCGATGTCGGCGACGTCATGTCTGTGGGCGGATCGGACGATATCGCGGCCCCCAGTGCGATGCATGAAGCATCCCCACTCCCATTCGCCGCAACGATTCGTAAACCACCTTCGCCTTTATAAGGTCTCAGAGAGATATTAATCTTCCGCTAAGCTTGTTTGGAGCTGCCGGACCTTCCGGAAGGCCGGAAAAGGTTGTAGATTGAACGCCATGGACCGCATCTCCTCCGATGGCTACCGTCTGCCGCTGATCGCCGCCGCGAGCCTGCTCCTGTTCGGGCTGGCAGGCGTGACCTTTTACGGCTGGCTGGCCTTCGGCTCCTCCATCCTGCTGACGCTCGGCGAAAACGGCCTTTCCTGGTGTCTTTGACCGGTTCTCCGGTCGTTGAGACAAATCAGCGCGATACCTTTCGAAAACGACTTCTTGAATTGCGTGTCCGCCGCCTCGGGTTTATCGCTCCGTCAACGTAGCCCGAGCTGAAGAGATACCGATGAAGAGCTTTCGCACCATCCTGTGGATCGCCGTCGTGGCGCTTGCCGGCGTACTTGTCTGGCTGACGATGGAAGTGACGCGCTCGAAACAGCAGCTCGCGGAGGGGCCGTTCGGGGTTCCGTTCCAGCTCGTCGCCCAGAACGGCCAGCCGATCACCGAAAAAGCCTTTCAGGACAAGCCGACCGCGCTGTTCTTCGGTTTCACCCATTGCCCGGAAGTCTGCCCGACGACCCTGTTCGAGCTGAACGGCTGGCTGCACAAGGTCGATCCTGACGGCACCAAGCTGAACGGCTATTTCGTCAGCGTCGATCCGGAGCGCGACAGCCCGGAACTGCTCGGCCAGTACATTTCGAATGTCACCGACCGGGTGAAGGGCATTTCCGGCCCGCCGGAAAAGGTCAACGAGATGATCAAGGGCTTCAAGGTCTATGCCAAGAAGGTGCCGGTCGACGAGAAGGTGCCGAACGGCGACTACACGATGGATCATACCGCCTCGGTCTTCCTGCTCGACAACGGCGGACGTTTCGCCGGCACCATCGCTTACGGGGAAAATCCCGACGTCGCGGTCAAGAAGCTCGAAAATCTCATCAAGGGCTGATGCGTTTGCCGTTGAAGCCGACCCGGCTTCTGTGGCAATCCTCTCCGCCACCGTTTCGAACAGCTGAGAGACCCTTCCTTGAGCGAAATCCGCCTTTACGTCACGTCCACCGAAAAAGGTGCGACCGAGATCCTCGATATCCTGTCGGAGGTCTTCGGGGAGGAGGATTTCGCCATCGCCACCACCGAGGTGGATGAGAAAAAGGACATATGGGAAGCCTCGGTCTATATGATGGCGGAGGACGAGGAGGCGGTGCGCGAGCGTATCGCCGAAGGTCTCGCCCAGGCCTTTCCCACGCTTGAAATCCAGAGGGAGATCATCCCGGATATCGACTGGATCGCCAAGTCGCTGGAGGGCCTGAAGCCGGTCAGGGCCGGGCGGTTCATCGTCCATGGCTCGCATGACCGCGACAAGGTGAAGGTCAACGATATCGCCATCGAAATCGATGCCGGCCAGGCTTTCGGCACCGGCCATCACGGCACCACGGCCGGCTGCCTCGAAGTGATCGAGGAGGTGGTGCGCGCGCGGACCGTCCGCAACGCGCTCGACCTTGGAACCGGAAGCGGCGTGCTGGCGATTGCCGTGCGCAAGCTGCGCAACATCCCGGTGCTCGCGACCGACATCGATCCGGTCGCGGTGCGAGTGGCGCGCGAAAACGTCCGCCGCAACGGCATTGCCACCGGCATCCGGCTCGAGACCGCGCCGGGATTTCATTCGCCGTCGTTCGACCGGGAAGGGCCTTTCGACCTGATCATCGCCAATATCCTGGCGCGGCCATTGATGAAGATGGCGCCGCAGCTCGCGGCGCATCTGGCACCGGGCGGGTCGGTGATCCTCTCGGGTATTCTGGCCGCGCAGCGCTGGAAGGTGCTGGCCGCCTATAGCGGCATCCACCTCGCGCATGTGCGTACCATCTGGCGCAATGGCTGGGTGACGATCCATCTGCGCCGGAACTGATTCTATCTCGCAGTGCAGCATTGATATCCGCGCATGGCTGCCGGAGCCGGACAGCAAAAAGGCGGCACCAATGGTGCCGCCTTGCGATCAGGTTTGACGCTGATCGAACCCGCGAGCCTGAGGGAGGGAGACGCTCGAGCGGGGCCTCGTATTCTGGAAGCCGGGCGGGTGAGGGAGGAGATCCCGCGCCGGCCCTGTGATCAGAACACGTAGCTTTGCGCGCCCTTGCGGCGCAGTTCCTCGCGGCTGGTGCCGAGGCCCTTCAGCGTTTCCTCGTCAAGGTTCAGGAGCGCGCCGTTGACATAACGGGCAACCTGACGCTCGCGGGCTTCGACGATGCGGTTGAAGGCATTGCGGAAGAAAGAGTTGGCCATGATGGAAGCGATCCTTTTGACACGGGCCTTGTCCGGCGCCCGTTCGATGATGTGAATATAGCGATTGCTGCACTGCACAGTGAGAGGGCTTCTCTCATTGGTGATATGCGTTTGGTGCATAGGATGCCCAGATAAGCGCCGGGCCTCCGAGCGGATGCACAATCCTCGATCATCCGCCCTCGATCATCCGCGGGTCGGCTGGCATTGTCCGCCGAAGATCGGCTAACATGGCCCGAACCCGTTGGAATCAAGCAGCCCGGAAATTCAAGCCCATGTTCCAGTCCTTCGAAGTGAAGTCCGCCCCGCAGTTCGGCCGCGATCGCGTCAGCGCACTCCGGGCAAAATTCGCCGATCTCGGCATTGACGGTTTTCTCGTTCCCCGTGCCGACGAATATCAGGGGGAATATGTGCCGGCCTCGGCCGAACGCCTGTCCTGGCTCACCGGTTTTACCGGATCGGCCGGCATGGCGCTCATCACGCAGCGTGAGGCCGTGGTTTTCGTCGACGGACGTTACGTCACCCAGCTTGCCGAACAGGTGGACGGTTCGGTGTTCAGCCCCGGCGATCTCGTCAACGAGCCGCCGCATGTCTGGCTGCCGCGCCATGGTTCCAGGGGATTTCGGCTCGGCATCGATCCCTGGCTGCATGCGGGCGCGGAAGTGCGGCGGCTTGAAAAGGCGCTGGCCGAGATCGGCGGTTCGCTCGTGCTTCTCGACGCCAATCCGCTCGACGCGATCTGGGCCGACCGGCCGGCGGAGCCGCTCGGCGCCGTTTCTATCCAGAAGCAGGAACATGCCGGTACGCTGGCGAGCGAAAAGATCGCGGCGATCTCGGCACAGGTGAAAGAGAAGGGGGCTGCCGCAGTCGTCATAGCCGATCCGACATCGGTCGCCTGGATTTTCAACATTCGCGGCGATGACGTGCCGCACACGCCCTATCCTCTGTCGCGGGCGATCATTCCGGCCGAGGGCAAGGCCGAGATTTTTCTCGACCGGATGAAGACTGGCATCGAGCAAGCGGCCTATCTCGCCCAGATCGCGGTGCAGCGCCCGCCCTCCGAGTTTCTCGCACGGCTTGCGGCCCTGTCGGCGGATGGTGCGAAAATCCTGATCGATCCGGAGCTTACGCCGCTGGCACTCACCAAGGCGATCGCGACCGCCGGCGGCGAGGTGGTCGAGGCTTCCGACCCGGCAAAACTGCCGCGCGCCTGCAAGAATCGTGAAGAGCTCCAGGGCTCGGCCCAGGCGCATCTGCAGGATGGCGCCGCGATGGTCGAATATCTCTGCTGGCTCGACGCCCAGGCGCCCGGCACGATCACGGAGATCGATGCGGTGAAGGCGCTGGAGGTGGCGCGCGGCCGCGTCGGCCAGGCCATGCAGAACCCGCTGAAGGACATTTCCTTCGACACGATCTCGGGTGCCGGCGAGCACGGCGCGGTCATCCACTATAGGGTGACGACCGAAACCAATCGCCGGCTCGAAGCCGGCGAGCTTTTCCTGGTCGATTCGGGGGCGCAATATGTCAACGGCACGACCGATATCACCCGCACGGTGGCGGTCGGCTCCGTTCCGGACGAGCACAAGCGTTTTTTCACCCTGGTGCTGAAGGGCATGATCGGCATCAGCACGGCGCGTTTCCCGAAAGGCACCCGTGGCTGCGATCTCGATCCGCTCGCCCGCATCGCGCTGTGGAAGGCTGGCGGCGATTATGCGCATGGCACCGGCCACGGCGTCGGTTCTTACCTCTCCGTGCATGAAGGGCCGCAGCGGATCTCGCGGCTGGCGACGCAGGAACTGCTGCCCGGCATGATCCTCTCCAACGAACCCGGTTATTACCGTCCGGGCGCCTTCGGCATCCGTATCGAGAACCTGATCTATGTGAAGCCGGCGGAAGAGATCGACGGTGGCGACCAGCCGATGCTTGCCTTCGAGACGCTGACCTGGTGCCCGATCGACCGACGCCTCGTGCTGCCGGCGCTGATGACGGCCGAAGAACTGTCCTGGCTCAACGGCTACCACGCCGCGGTGCGCGAAAAACTGCTGCCGCTGATCGACGACGAAACGGTCAAGGCCTGGCTGGCGAAGGCAACCGAGCCGCTTTCCTGAGCCAAGGCTCTTTCTCGTATCGGGGAGCGCCTGAAATCAGAAGCCAAGCAGGTGGCGGCAGATCATCGCCGCCGCCCAGCCGGCGCCGAGCAGCAAGAGGCCCGGATACCGGATGCCGGCGACGAGGGCCACGAGCATGGCGATCTTGACGTCCCAGCCGCCGTTGAAGAAGGCCGGGGCGACGAGCGTCGTCAGCACCGCCGCCGGCACGGCGTTGAGCGCCTGTTCCATGCGCGGCGGGATCGTCTTCATCCGGGTGATCAGCACGTAACCGCCGATCCGGGTGAGGTAGGTCGCAACCGCCGCGGCAAGGATCAGAACAACCGTCTCCATGGAAAACAGATCGGCCATGTCAGCTCTCCGTTTCGCTGGCGGCCGTCACCGGCACTGATTCCGGTGGCAGGGGCAGGAGGGCGGCGACGATCACGCCCAGCGCAGCGCCGATGCTGACATGCCAGGGCGAGCCGACGAAATGATAACCGAGCACCGAACCGAGCGCGCTCGCCGCCACCACCGGATAGAAGCCCGGCTTGCGGCGGAAGCCGATGACCAGCCCGAGGAAATAGACCGGCAGCAGAACGTCGATGGCGAGCGTTCGCGGATCGCCCATCATCCGCCCGAAAAACGCGCCGACGACGCTGAAGAACAGCCAGGGAAAATAGACTGCGGCACCGAAGCCGATATACCAGGGAAAACTGATGCGCCCGCCGCTTTCGCCGTGCTTCACCGCCTCGGCGAACTGCGGGTCGGTCAGCACGAAGAAGGCGAAGAATTTCTGGACCGGCGAGAAGTGGGCGATGAACCGCGTCAGCGCCGCCGAATAGAGGATATGGCGAAAATTCACCGCGAAGACCGACAGCACGATCAGCCACGGCGCCACATGGTGGCCGAAGAGCTCGATGCCGACGAGCTGGCTTGCGCCGGCATAGACGGTGGCGCTCATCAAGCCTGCTTCCATGACCGTCAGGCCGTTATCGCTCGCCACGGCGCCGAACAGGACCGCGAAGGGAGCCGAGGAGAGGGCGATGACGAGGCCGCCCCTCAGTCCCTGATTGAATTCGCTGCGATTCATCGAAGAAGATCCTTTACGCACCGGCTTTAGAGCCCTGCGGGACCGCGCGCAATTCAATTGGGCTGATGTTATGATCGATTTCGCTGAACAGTCAGGTTCGACCGGTCCCGGCTTCAGTTACGAAGGATGTCCCTGCTCGAGACGATGCCGATGCCTTTCTCCTTCATCTCGGCGATGGCGTTCTTGACGCCCTGCGGATCGATGCCGCGGCTTGCATCCTTGATGAAGCGCACCTTCACGCCCGGCAGCATCTCCAGCGCATCCAGCGCGGAAAATTTCACGCAATAGTCGGTCGCAAGTCCGCAGAGGTCGAGTTCGGTTACCTGCTGGGCCCTCAGATAACCGGCGAGCCCGGTTATGGCGGCCTGGTCGTTATCGCGGAAGGCCGAATAGCTGTCGACCGCGGGGTTTTCGCCCTTCTGCTGGATATAGTCCACCGCATCGATATTGAGGTCGGGGTGGAATTCCGCGTCCGGCGTGCCCTGGACGCAATGGTCCGGCCACATGACCTGCGGCTGGCCGGACAGTTCCCCCATCTCGAACGGATTCTTGCCGGGATGCCGGGAGGCAAAACTGCCATGGTTCTCCGGGTGCCAGTCCTGCGAGGCGACGACGACGTCATATCCGCCGTCCTCGATCAGCCGGTTGGCGACCGGCACGATTTCGTCGCCATGGGCGACGGGCAGGTTACCGCCTGGACAAAAACCGTTCTGGATGTCGATCAGGAGCAGCGCTTTCATCGGTCATTCTCCGATTCCTGGATCGGCGGAGGATGCCAAGGGCGGAGGACAGGATCAAGGCCGTTATGTTTTGCAGTGCGGTCGTCGGCGCGGTCGGGTGTCGAATTCCTCGACAGAAGCCGCGCCGGAGAGAGCGATCCTTGTCTTCCGGAACGCCGGCGCTGCAACGCTGTCGAGTATTTACAGTTGATTGGGGAGAGGGTTGTCTGCGGACTTTGCGGCAGCCGGCGACGACCTGGTTTTGGTGCTTTTGAACCGCTCATGTTACCCGCCGCGAAGCTGTTTCCGATTACCCGTAAACGGCTTCGGTATACATCTAGGGGCCCCGCGATGACGGGCAATGGCGGGACGCTCGGGCGGCAACGCGCGACTCGAGGCATTCGGTGCCAGAGAAGGAATTGGTATAAAAATCGTATCAAGCCTTGAAAGAATAAGATTTTGTGGCTAAACAGCAACGGTCGCTGGCTTGACTAGCCTCAATTGGGCACCCGGGGGACACCCTGTTGCCGCAATTCGGTTAAACTTCCGACGGCATGCGCTTTTATGTGCACCACCGAAACCAAATCGGGGCGGCGTAAAGACATTGGTTACCATAATCGTTCATTCTCACATGCAGTCGATAGGCGGCGGTGGGCAGATTCTTCTTATGCTCAGTGCTCGCCGAGGTTGTGTTGGCAGTCTCGCGGAAGCGACGCCTGCCGGTGTGAGTAACGGTTCGGGTAACGAGTGATGGCGCGTTCGGTCCAGACGTCGGTGAATGGCAGGCATGCGGGCAAGGCGCCGCAGCGCCGCAAGAAATCCCGCTCTCTCCTTGTCAATGTCACGGTCGGTTTCGGTCTGACGGTCGCAGCCCTGATGGGTGCGTCGATGGTTACCATGGCGACCGCGGTGAAGTCGGCAGCCGACGTCAAGTTCGAAACGGCGCTGACGAAGCCGATCGCGCTTGCCGCTCCCGCTCCCGCGGCCGTATCGCGCGAACGCGAAATCGACGTCTCGAAATTCTCACGCCTGCCGGGCAGCGCGCCCGCCGGTCCGAAGGGCAAGCGCCTGGCCGGAGCCGAAGTGGCTGCGCTTGAAGCGCGCAAGCCGGATGTTTCAAGCGTCAGCCAGATGCTCAACGTGGCGATGTCCAAGGCTGCCCGCCACCAGGAACACGAACAGCAGTTCGCAGCACTCGAAAAGATCCGTCCGGACGCCAATGCCATCCGCGCCGTGCTCGCGCCGGCGATGGAAAACCTCGTCGTGGTGGCGCCCCGCACGCCTAGCGGCGCCCTGCCGGACATGATCCAGGACGTCCAGACGGTCGCCACCGTCGCCGGGCTCAAGGATATGAAGCCGGTCGAGATGGCCGCGCTTGAGGAAACCGCCCTCGAAGAGGACGCGGACGAGGGCACCGACGAAAGCGAAGTCGCGATGGTCGAGGAGGCCGTTCCCGCGGCGCCTTCCTATGCGCTGCCGAAGGCCGGCCCGCTGCCGGTCATCCGTCCGGGCTCTACCGCCGAAAAGCCCGCCAAGCCGGCAGCGCTTGCCGCGATTGCCGCGGTCGCGCCGCAGAAGCCCGCCAGGGCGGACGACCGCGACGAAAAGCCGACCGCGCTTGCCTTCGCCAAGCCCGACAATCCGATGCGCGAGGAGCCCACCCGTCCGTCGCAGTCGGCTCCGGCCTGGCCCGGCATTGGCACGAAGGTCGCGGTCTATGATATTTCCGGCGGCATGGTCTATATGCCGAACGGCTCGAAGCTCGAAGCGCATTCCGGCATCGGCAAGATGCGCGACAACCCGAACTTTACGCATGTGACGATGCGTGGCCCGACACCCCCCGGCACCTACAAGCTGTCGATGCGCGAAACGCTGTTCCACGGCGTCGCCGCGATCCGCCTGACGCCGGTCGACGGCAAGGCGCCGCAGGGCCGCACCGGCCTGCTCGCCCACAGCTTCCTGCTGCGGGTGCGCGGCGACTCGCACGGCTGCGTCGCGTTTGCCGATTATCCCGCGTTCCTGAAAGCCTTCCAGCGCGGCGACATCACCCATATGGTGATCGTGCCCAAGTGGGACGGCAAGCGTCCGGGCCGCGGCACCAATGGCGGCTTCATGGCCAAGCTGTTCGGCAATAACGACGCTTAGTCGGAGCCATGATGGTGACGCCGGATGACGGCGTCACAAACGGCGTTTCAGCCCAGAATATCTCTCGCCACGCGCATAAAAATCTTGGTGCCGATCGGGATCAGGTCGTCAGGGAAATCGTAATTCGGGTTGTGCAGGTTCGGCATGTTTTCGCCGGCCCCCAGAAAGAACATCGCCGATTTTGAGACGGTCGCGAAGCGGCCGAAATCCTCCGAGCCGCGCATCGTCTCGCCTGCATCGTGGGGAACGCCCTCGGTTTCCATCGCCGCCCGCAGCAGCTCGGTCGCCTGCGCATCGTTTTCGCACTGGCCGAAGATATCATGGTAATCCATTGCGTATTCGAGTCCGTCGGCGGCGGCGATCTTGCGGACGAGGGTTTCGGCCCTCGCCATCAATGCTTCCATCTGGCCGTCGGTCATGGTGCGCAATGTCACCCAGACCTCGGCACGGCCGGGCGCAATGCCGAAGGCCGGTTCGCCGACGGAGGCATGGGTGACCGTGGCCAGCAGCATGTCGCCGGTTTCGATCGAGCCCTCGCTGAGCGCCGTCAGCGCCGGCATCAGCGCTGCGACCGCAGGCACCGGCGAAATGCCGGTTTCCGGCATGGAGGCATGCGCCGTGCGCCCGGTGAGGACGACCTTGAGGCCGCGCGACGCGCAGTTGACGATCCCCTGCTTCAGCCAGACGCGCCCCAGCGGCAGGCCGGGCATGTTGTGCAGGGAAAAACTGTAATCCGGCACCAGGTCCCGGAATTTTTCGTCGGCGATGACTGCCGCAGCACCGGCGCCCGTCTCTTCGGCCGGCTGGAACATGAGGATGACGCGGCCGCGCTTCGGCTTTTCGCGACCGAACTGACGACCGAGCGCCGCCAGCATGGTCATGTGGCCGTCATGTCCGCACATATGGCCCTTGCCGGGAATTTTCGAGCGGTAATCCGGCGTACCGACCTCCTCGATCGGCAGCGCGTCCAGCTCGGCGCGAAAGAGCACGGTCGGGCCGGCAAGGCCGCTGTCATAAACGACCGCGACGCCCGTGCCGCCGAGGCCGGTCACGACCCGGTCCGGCTTGGTATCCGCGAGAAACCCCTGCACCTCGGCAGCGGTCGCGACCTCCTCGCCGGACACTTCCGGCATGGCATGCAGCTTGCGCCGCCATGCGGTGAGCTCGATGACGTCCTGGTTGGTGAGAAACATGGGGCCGCTCCCTGATCGCCGGGTTTGTCCCGAGGTAACCGGGGCAGGGGTTCTCCGCAAGAAAAACCTCTGCCCGACCAATCACCACTCGATGCCGATCTTGCCGAAATGGCTGCCGCTCATCTCGTAGCGGAAGGCATCGGCCAGGTTTTCGAGCGCAAACACCTTGTCGATTACCGGGCGGACGGTGCCCGTATCGAGCGCCCGCACGAAATCCTGCTGCTGGCGGCGGTTGCCGACCAGAATACCCGACAGAACCGCCTGCTTGCCCATCAAGGCTGCGGTCGGCACCTCGCCGCGCGGGCCGGTCAGGACGCCGATCATGGTGATATGGCCACCCATCTTCACAGCCTGGATGGATTGCCCAAGCGTCGCCGGGCCGCCGACTTCCACCACATGGTCGACGCCGCGGCCGCCGGTCCAGTCGAAGACCTGTTTGCCCCAGTCGGCTTGCTCCTTGTAGTTGATGGTGAACTCGGCCCCGAGTTTTCCGGCGCGCTCCAGCTTGTCGTTCGAGGACGAGGTGATCGCCACCCGTGCGCCCATCGCTCTTGCGATCTGCATCGCATAGATAGACACGCCGCCGGTGCCGAGCGCCAGCACCGTCTCGCCGGCCTTCAGCCGCCCAAGCTCCACCAGCGCCCGCCAGGCGGTCAGCCCCGCGGTGGTGATCGTCGCCGCTTCCACATGGCTGAACCCTTTCGGAGCGAGCGTAAAGGCCGCCGCCGGCCGCACCGCATATTCGGTCGCGAACCCGTCGATGCCGTCGCCGGGCGTGCGCGAAAAACCACCCGCCGGCGGCGGGCCGTCCTGCCAGTCGGGGAAGAAGCAGGAGACCACATGATCGCCCGCCTTGAACTCGCCCACGCCTTCCCCGACCTCCTCGACCACACCGGCGCCATCGGCCATCAGCACCCGCCCATCGGTCGGGGTGCGGCCGCTCGCGACGCTGAGGTCATGGAAATTGATCGAACTCGCATGCAGCTTCACCCGGATCTCGCCACGGCCGGGTCTGCCCGGGTCGGGCCGATCGACGAGTTTCAGGGCATCGAGGCCGCCCGGTGCAGTAACAATGGCTTTCATGAATTCCTCCCTCAATCCGCGAAAATTATCGGATTCACCTAGAAGGAATCAGGGAGACTGACAAGCGGGATGCTAGGGGCGGCGTTCTCCGTTCCGCGTGACGGAACCTGCTTCTCTGCGACTATTGATATCAGCTTGTGTCAAGCCTCTCTCACACCCGCTCCACAAACCCCTCGAGCACCCGCTTCTGCCCGGCCTTGTCGAACTCGATGGTCAGCTTGTTGCCTTCGATGGCCGAAATATTGCCGTTGCCGAACTTGACGTGGAATACCCGGTCGCCCACCGAAAACTGGGACGGCGTGTCGGCGACCGACTTGGCCACCAGTTCCCCATCGATGGTGCGCGTGCGCGGGCCGCTTTCGCCGTAGCCGATGCGTTCCACGGCGTGGCCGGAGCGGGTGCCCCAGTTGTCGCGGGTGGCGTCGGTCCTGTTGGCCTGGGCGCGTTTCCAGCCCGGCGTCGAATAGGTGTTGGCGAAGGGATCGGCCTTGTCGAAGCGCGACTGGCCGTAACCGCCGCGCCCGCCATAACCGCCGTAATTGCTGTCGGAGGCCGCCACGTCCACATGGGCGGCCGGCAGTTCGTCGAGGAAGCGTGACGGCATGGTCGATTGCCACAGGCCGTGGATGCGGCGGTTGGAGACGAACCAGATATGGCAACGGTGCTTTGCGCGCGTCAGGCCGACATAGGCGAGGCGGCGTTCCTCTTCGAGGCCGGAGCGGCCGCCCTCGTCGAGCGCCCGCTGGTGCGGAAACAGGCCTTCCTCCCAGCCGGGCAGGAAGACGGTGTCGAATTCCAGGCCCTTGGCCGAATGCAGCGTCATGATCGACACCGCGTCGAGGTTCTCGTTGGTCTCGGCATCCATGACGAGAGCCACGTGTTCGAGGAAACCGCGCATGCTCTCGAAGGCTTCCATGGAACGGACCAGTTCCTTGAGGTTTTCCAGGCGTCCCGGCGCTTCCGCCGTCTTGTCGTTCTGCCACTTGGCGGTATAGCCGCTTTCGTCGAGGATCTGCTCGGCGAGCGTGGTGTGAGCCGTGTTTTCGAGCAGGCCCTGCCAGCGGCGGAAATCGGTGACCACGTCGAACAGCGCTTTGCGAGGAGCAGGCTTCAGTTCGTCCGTCTCTACTAGTTCGGCTATAGCCTGCAGCTTCGGAATATCGCGGGTACGGGCATAATTATTCAGATAGCGCAAGGTAATGTCGCCGAGGCCGCGCTTCGGCGTGTTTACGATGCGGTCGAAGGCAAGGTCATCGGCCGGCTGGCAGACGAGCCGGAAATAGGCCATGGCGTCGCGGATCTCGAGCCGCTCGTAGAAGCGCGGGCCGCCGATGACGCGGTAGTTGAGGCCTAGCGTCACGAACCGGTCTTCGAACTCGCGCATCTGGAACGAGGCGCGCACCAGGATCGCCATGTCGTTGAGCTTGTGTTTGCCGCGCTGGAGGGTTTCGATCTCCTCGCCGATGGCACGCGCTTCCTCCTCCGAATCCCAGGCGGCATGCACCACCACCTTCTCGTCGTCGGGGTCGGCGCGGTCGGTGAACAGGGTCTTGCCGAGCCGGCCCTCGTTATGGGCGATCAGGTGGCCGGCGGCGCCGAGGATGTGTTCGGTGGAGCGGTAGTTGCGCTCGAGCTTGATCACCTTGGCGCCCGGAAAATCCTTTTCGAAGCGCAGGATGTTGTCCACTTCGGCGCCGCGCCAGCCATAGATCGACTGGTCGTCGTCGCCGACGCAGCAGACGTTCTGGGGCGTGCCCTGCGGTCTCTGGGCGAGCAGCCGCAGCCACATGTATTGGGCAGTATTGGTGTCCTGGTACTCGTCGACGAGGATATAGCGGAACCTTGCGTGATATTCCTTGAGGAGATCCGGGTTCTTGCGGAAGATCGCGATCGGGTGCAGCAGGAGATCGCCGAAATCGCAGGCGTTGAGCGTCCTCAGCCGGGCCTGATAGGCGGCGTAGAGTTCGCGGCCCTTGCCATTGGCAAATGCGCGGGCATCGCCTTCCGGGATGTCGGCCGGCAGCAGGCCCTTGTTCTTCCAGGTGTCGATCATGCCGGCGAACTGTTTTGCCGGCCAGCGCTTGTCGTCCAGACCTTCGGCCTGGATCAGCTGCTTGATCAGCCGCACCACGTCGTCGGTGTCGAGAATGGTGAAATCGGAGCGCAGGCCCGCCAGCTCCGCGTGACGGCGCAGCAGTTTGACGCCGATCGAATGGAAGGTGCCGAGCCAGGGCATGCCCTCGACCGCGCCGCCGACCAGGACGCCGATGCGTTCCTTCATCTCGCGCGCCGCCTTGTTGGTGAAGGTCACCGCGAGGATCTGCGAGGGGAAGGCGCGGCCGCTCGCGAGGATATGGGCGATACGGGTGGTCAGCACGCGCGTCTTGCCGGTGCCGGCGCCGGCAAGCACGAGGACGGGGCCGTCCAGGGTCTCGACCGCCTGGCGCTGTTCGGGATTGAGGCCGGAAAGATAGTCGGGCGCACGGTGCTGGTCGCGGGCCGCCATGGCGCGGGCGGCGATGCCGAGGCCGCCCTGGCCCGCGGCCGGTGCCGGGGCGGGGGCCTTGCGTGGCGCCTGCTGGGGTTCTTCGTCGAAGAACGGAATGTCGTCGAAACTGTTCGTCATGCGGCCAATGTAGTGATTCGGACCTGAAAGACCAGAAAATGTTCTGCTTTCATTCCAAGTCTCCACACAAGGCAAGGCTAAAGTATGGAGAGGCCGGCGGTTGCTCTCTGCCAAAACGACAATTTTAGGAGTATATGTATGCTTGCCGTCTAACATATCCGTGAAATTTCGTGAGGTTACATTTCCGTAAGGTTGGCGTTGCCCCATTGCGTGAGCACCGGCAAACAAGGATACTCCGGGGCAATATGGCCTTTTGCTGCCCCGTCGGAGAATTGAATGCGGATTTGGAAACAGCTTCTGCTCTGTCTTGTTGTCCTTGCAGGAGCACTGGCTCTGTGGGTCTATCTTGTGCCGAGCGCCGGGGAAACGCTTGCCAGGATGGGCGTGCCCGGTGAGGTGATCGCCGCCATCCGTCCGAAGCCGGCAAGTTCCTCCGCACCTGCCGCAAACGGCAATGGCGCGGCGCGGCCGCAGGGCCAGGGCGGCGCGCAGGGCAATGCCCAGGCGCAGAACGGCCAGCGCGGAGCAGGCGGACAAGGTGGAGGCCAGGGCGGCGGCAATCGGGCCACGCTCGTCGTCGCCCAGCCGGTGGCGATCGGCACGGTCAACGACCGCCTTTCGGCGATCGGCAGCGGCGAGGCCATCCAGTCCGTCGTCGTCATGCCGCAGTCCTCCGGCACGGTCGACGAGATCATGGTCACATCCGGCCAGAAGGTCACCAAGGGCCAGGTGCTTGCCCGTCTCGATGACGAGGAGCAGATCATCGAGCGCGAAAAGGCGCAGGTCGCGCTGCAGAGCGCCCAGGAAAAATCCGCCTCCTACAGGAACCTGCAGTCGTTCTCGCGGCTCGACGTGCTCAATGCCCAGATCGCCGAACAGGCGGCGAAGCTTGCGCTCTCCACCGCCGAACTCAATCTCAGGCGCCGCGACATCGTCGCGCCCATCGACGGCGTCGCCGGCATCGTTGCGGTCAATATCGGCGACAATGTCACCACCCAGACCAATGTCGTGACGATCGACGACCGGACGGCCATTCTGGTCGATTTCTGGGCGCCGGAACGTTTCGCCGTCGCGATCGAACCGGGCGCGCCCGTCGAGGCGAGCTCGATCGCCCGTCCGGGCCAGGTGTTTTCCGGCAAGGTCGAGGCGATCGACAACCGCATCGATCCGGCAAGCCGCACGATGCGCATCCGCGCCAGGGTCGAAAATCCAGGTGACGTGCTGCGCGCCGGCATGGCCTTCAATGTCGGCATGCGTTTTGCCGGCGAACGTTATCCGGCGGTCGATCCGCTCGCCATCCAGTGGGACGGCGAGGGGTCCTATGTCTGGCAGGTCCGGGACAACAAATCGGTCAAGACCCGGGTCCGCGTCGTCCAGCGCAATCCCGACGCGGTCCTCGTGGGCGCCGAACTCAAGGAAGGCGACCGGATCGTCACCGAAGGCCTGCAACGGGTGAGGGAAGGGGCGTCGGTCCGGATCTTCGGGGCGCCGGAAACGGCTGAGGTGGCGCGCCAATGAAGATCGAACTTCCGGGACATGGGCCGGCCCACGGCCATGACGACGACGGCAAGGCCTTAGCGGAGAAATCCGGCCAGAGCTTCACGGCTCTCTTCGTGCGCCGTCCCGTGCTCGCGGCGGTCCTGAACACGCTGCTCGTCGTCGCCGGTCTTGCAGCCCTTGCGGGCGTCGAAGTGCGCGAACTTCCCGACGTCGACCAGCCGGTCATCACCGTGCGCACCAATTACGACGGCGCGTCGCCGCAGACCATGGACCAGGAAGTCACGCAGGTCATCGAAGGCGCGGTCGCCCGCGTTTCCGGCCTCAAGGCGCTATCCTCGCAGTCGCAGTTCGGCTCCAGCCGTGTGACGATGGAGTTTTCCGACAGCGTCGATCTTTCCGAAGCCGCCAACGACGTGCGCGACGCGGTCGGCCGGGTCGTCAACAAGCTGCCCGACGATGCCGACGAACCCCGCATCGTCAAGGCGGATGCCGATTCCGACGCCATCATGCGTCTTGCGGTCACGTCGTCGAAGATGTCGATGGAAGACCTCACCCAGCTCGTCAACAACGAGATCGTCGACCGGCTCGCCGCCGTCGAAGGCGTGGCCGACGTCGAACTTTACGGCGACCAGGACAAGGTGTTTCGCGTCGATATCAACCAGGCGGCATTGGCCGGCCGCGGTCTGACGGTCGCCGACGTCTCCAAGGCGCTGTCGAGCGCCGCGCTTGACGTTCCCGCCGGCTCGCTGAAAAGCACGACGCAGGATATCGTCGTTCGCGCCACCGCCAGCCTCACCAAGCCGCAGGATTTCGAAAACGTCCTGATCGGCCCGAATATTCGCATCCGCGATGTGGCGACGGTCGCGCTCGGCCCTGACGACGGCACGACCGTGCTGCGCGCCAACGGCGTGCAGGGCGTCGGCCTCGGCATCATCCGCCAGGCGCAGTCGAACACGCTCAACATTTCCCAGGGCGTCAAGGCCGCCGTCGCGGAGATGCAGAAGACCCTGCCGGAAGGCACCCGCATCGCCATTACCGGCGACGACGCGATCTTCATCCAGGGCGCGCTGCACGAAGTCGAGACCGCGCTGATGCTGTCGGCGGCGGTCGTCGTCGTGGTCATCTACCTCTTCCTGCGCGACTGGCGCGCGACGCTGATCCCTGCGATCACCATGCCGGTGGCGCTGATCGGCACGCTGGTGGCGATCTATCTGGTCGGCTTCTCGATCAACATCCTGACGCTGCTCGCCATCGTGCTCGCGACCGGCCTCGTGGTCGACGACGCGATCGTCGTGCTCGAAAACATCGTGCGACGGCGAGCGGAGGGCATGGGACCGCGCGCCGCCGCCGTGCTCGGCACCCAGGAAGTGTTCTTCGCCGTCATTGCGACGACCGCGACGCTTGCGGCCGTCTTCATTCCGCTCTCCTTCCTGCCCGGCCAGATCGGCGGCCTGTTCAAGGAATTCGGCTTCGTGCTCGCCTTCTCGGTCGGCCTGTCGTCGATTACCGCCCTGACGCTTTGCCCGATGCTCGCCTCGCGCATGCTGACCAAGCCGATGAAGGAGGATCACGGTCTGCTCGGCGCCTTCGGCAACGCGTTTGCCAGCGTCTATGCCGCCGCCTTGCGGTTCTGCCTCAATGCGCCGCTCGTCGTCATCGTCGTCTCGGTGGTTTTCTCGATCGCAGCCTACAACGTCTTCGGCCTCGTCAAGAGCGAGCTGACGCCGCGCGAAGACCGCGCGACGATCATGCTGCGCGTCACCAGCCCGCAGGGCGTCAGCCTCGATTATACCCGCGACCAGATGCAGCGTCTCGAAGAGAACCTGAAGCCGCTGCGGGATTCGGGCGAGATCGCCAACATCTTCTCGATCTCCGGTTTCGGTGCCAACACCAATAGCGGCTTCATGGTCCTGACCCTGGCGCCCTGGGAGGAACGCTCCCGGACCCAGGACCAGATCGCCGCCGACGTCAATGCCGCGGCCCTGCGCGTGCCGGCCCTGCGCGGTTTCACCATGCAGGCCAACAGCCTGAAGATCCGCGGCGCCGGCAACGGCCTGCAGATGGCGCTGGTCGGCAACGACTACGACGTGCTGACCGCGACGGCCCTCAAGCTCGTGTCGCATATGGAAAGCGAAGGCGGCCGGTTCTTCGATACGCCGCGGCTCACCAACGAGCCGACCCAGGCGCAGCTTTCGGTGGCGATCGACCGCGAGCGGGCTTCCGATCTCGGCATCGACATCACCGGCCTGTCGACCGCGATGCAGTCGCTGCTCGAGGGCCGCTCGATCGTCGACGTCTTCGTCAACGGCGACGCGCTGCCGGTCAAGCTCACCTCGACCACGAGGCCGATCGACGATCCGACCGACCTCGAAAACATCTTCCTGAAGACCGGCGACGGCAAGATCGTGCCGATGTCGACGATCGCGACCCTCAGGGAAGGCGCCGTGGCGCCACAGCTCAACCGCGAACAGCAGCTCGCCTCGGTCGCCATCTCGTCGAACCTGCGCGATGGCGTGGCGCTCGGCGATGCGGTCAAGCAGGTGACGGCGATCGCCCAGCCGCTGCTGCCGCCCGGCGTCCGGCTGGTGCCGATGGCGGAAGCCAAGACGCTCGGCGAAAACTCCAACGCCATGCTGATGACCTTCGGTTTTGCGATCGCGATCATCTTCCTGGTGCTGGCCGCGCAGTTCGAAAGCGTATTGTCGTCGATCATCATCATGTCGACCGTGCCGCTCGGGCTTGCCTGCGCGGCGATCGCCCTGGTGCTGACCGGATCGAGCCTCAACGTCTACAGCCAGATCGGCCTCGTGCTGCTCGTCGGCGTCATGGCGAAAAACGGCATCCTGATCGTCGAGTTCGCCAACCAGCTGCGCGACCGCGGCTCCAGCGTGCGCGAGGCGATCGAAACCGCCTGCGCGATCCGCCTGCGTCCGGTGATGATGACGATGATCGCCACCGTCATCGGCGGCGTGCCGCTGCTGCTCGCCCAGGGCGCCGGCGCGGAAGCGCGCATCGCGCTCGGCTGGGTCATCGTCGGCGGCCTCGGCTTCGCGGTTCTGGTGACGCTGTTCATCACCCCCGTCGCCTATCTTCTGATCGCCGGCTTCGCCAAGCCGCATGTGCACGAGGAAGCCCGGTTCCATCAGGAACTGGCGCATGCCACGCGCCGCAGGCAAGAAAAGCAGGACAACGACGAAGAGGATGGCAAGGAACAGCTGCTCGCCGCCGAGTGAGCCTGTCCGGAAGCGCCGGCGTAAGCCGTCGCTCCCCGCTGCACCGGCGCCAATCCCTTCGAAAAACGCGAAGGGCCTGCCGGGCTTACCGGCCGAGCAGTGCGTTCAACTGGCCGGCAAGCTCGCCGCCGTCCGTCCGGTCGTCGGCCATCTTCCGAAACAACCCGGCCATTCCTTTGAAGATCAGCGAGGCCGGATCGTCTTCGCCGAGGAACGCGGCGATCTCCTCCATCTCCGCCACCCAGCGATAGGCCTTCGCATACATGTCGGGAATGGCGCTCGAGAGCTTCCGGTCGAGGTCGGGTATGCTTTCGGCCATCTCCCGTTTGAGGCTTTCGTCCGCACCCGACCTGATGGCCGCCAGCAGCATGGCGGTGCCGAGGCCGGTCATGCCCTTGTTGATGCCGGCATAACACATCTTCAGCGCCGAGGCCGCTCCGACCGCGCCTTCGATCCGGCGGACCTCGAGCCCGTGCGCCGCGAGAACGGCGCTTCTGCCCGCGCCGTCACCGCTGACATAGAGCTTGGGGCCCGCCTTTCCCGGCTGCGGCGGCAGGCCGATGATCGAGCCGTCCAGCACGTTCGCCTGGCCGGGCCTGAAAGCGGCGGCGACCTCGCTCATCGTGTCCGGCGAGATCGCGTTGCAATCGACGAATGTTACCGGGCTCGGGCGATCACCGATTGCCTCGGACAGGAGACCGGCGACACCGACCGCTTCGGCGGGCGGAACGATCGACAGAACGATCTCCGCGTCGATGATCTCCTGCAGGGGAGCGGGCTGCATTCCCGCGGCCCGCGCCCGCGCATGGGTCTCGGACGAGCGGCCTTCCAGGTAGGTCAGCACCTGGGCGCCTCCTTCCGCCAGCTGCCGGCCGATCCCGCTTCCCATCGCGCCCGCTCCAATGATTGCAATCGTCGGCATGGTCGATCCTCCTGAGAAAAAAAGTAGAACCCGACTTAGAGCACCAATCGGTGACCTGCGGGTGAACTATTTGCCCTGCGATCACGTTCGGCGCGGCGCCTGGTTCAGGAATTGCCGCCACGCCCCTCGCGGCCGTCGCAGGCAGGTCCCGTGATTCGCGTCGGCTCTTCGATCCGTCGCCACGCCGGGCGGTGAGGGCTTACCCTCGCGCGAGGTGCGCCGAGGGTATCTCCCTGTGGTGGTCGGTTTTGAGACTTCTTGTCATGATGACGGCCGCGACACGGGGCTGTTAAACTTGCGGCAACCTTGGGCATGGCATGGCATATCTCGCCACGCAGCAGAAGGAGAGACGTATGGCGCTGATCGGCTTCAAGAACACCCACAACCAGGCCGTCTATATCAATCCCGCACAGGTGCTTTACGTCACGACCTTTGAAGAGGAAGTCACGATCATCGCTCTTGCACTCGCCAGCAGCGGCGGCAAGCCCACGGCTGTTTATGTCCGCGGCAATGTCGATCAGGTGCAGCAGAGACTGAACGTCGCCATACCCGCATAGTTGGGCATCAGGTTCCGCGTCCGTCATCCCCATTTTCGGGTTCGTCGGGCAGTACAGTCGCGGGGATGTCCCAAGCGTTACCCGCCTGTCCGCTCAATGACTTAACCCAAATCTCCATCCTCTTTCATCCCCGCATTCCCGACCCATGCCTACAATCTCCCCGTTCCGTCGCGGATACACCGCAAGGCGTTGCGGCGAGGCGGGACCGGCGCGGGTCATGGGGAAACGACGTAAGTCCTCATGATCCGGGTTCGCGGAAAATGGTCTCCCTCCGGCGACACGGGGAGAGATGGAGGCACACGGACCGGGCCTTCGTCTCTTGATGCCCGAAACAGCGCGCCGGGCGTGCCTGTGCGGCACACATGGTGGTCGACCCGGATGGTTTCGCCGGATTCCTGAAGTCCGACCGATCCCATCGGAGCAACCGGCGGCGACATTCCGTCCGGGAAAGCCACGGCAGAGGGACCGCAGTCGCGGGCATAAACCGCCGAACGGGGCGCTGAGAGGTGTCACCTATAAACTAACTTACGAGGCAGCTTTCAGCGCCCCGTCCGACCTTCAAACCGAAATCGCCAAGGCCGGACTCCGTCCGGTCGATCCTTCATCGTTGCGGCTGGACAAAACCCGACCCGTCGCCTAACCAATCCCTTGAAAAGACAAGGAGGAGACGGATCATGGCGGTCAAGGACGTGAAGGCGGGGCTTCGCAACGAAGAGGGCATCGCGACCGTCCTCGGCATCCTCAAGCAATCCTTCGGCGAGCGCTTCCAGACAGGCCAGTCGTTCCGCGAGCAGCACGCTCACACGACCACCTATCTGCCCGCCCAGCTTCCGGACGGGGTCGTCTTCGTCGAGAGCGCCGACGACGTGAAAACCGTGGTCAGGGCCTGCGCCGAGCATCGCGTTCCGGTCGTCCCCTTTGGGGTCGGCTCCTCGCTCGAAGGCCAGGTGAATGCGCCGTCGGGCGGAATCTCGATCGACTTCAGCCGCATGAACAGGGTGCTTCGCGTCAGCCCCGCCGATCTCGACGTCACCGTGGAGCCCGGCATCACCCGCGAGGAGTTGAACCGCGAGCTTCGCGACACCGGCCTGTTCTTCCCGATCGATCCCGGCGCCAATGCCTCGATCGGCGGCATGACCGCGACCCGCGCCTCCGGCACCAATGCGGTGCGCTACGGCACGATGAAAGACAACGTCCTGTCGCTCACCGTCGTCACGGCTGATGGCGAGGAGATCCGCACGGCGCAGCGCGCCAAGAAGTCTTCGGCGGGCTACGACCTGACCCGTCTCTTCGTCGGCTCGGAAGGCACGCTCGGCGTAATCACCTCGGTGACTTTGAGGCTACAGGGCATTCCGGAAAAGATCGGCGGCGGCGTCTGCGCCTTCCCGAGCGTGAAGGCCGCCTGCGACGCTGTGATCATGACCATCCAAATGGGCATTCCGGTCGCCCGCATCGAACTGCTCGACGACGTGCAGATGCGCGCCTGCAATGCCTATTCGAAACTTTCCTATCCGGAAAAACCGACCTTGTTTCTGGAATTCCACGGCACGGAGGAGACGGTGGCGTTGCAATCGGCGCAGTTTGCGGAGATTGCCGCCGAGTGCGGCGGCGACGATTTTCTCTGGACCGCCAATGCCGAGGAGCGCGCGAAGCTCTGGAATGCGCGGCACAACGCCTATTGGGCAAGCCGGGCGCTGGCGCCGGAACTCGACGGCCTGTCGACGGATGTCTGCGTGCCGATCTCGCGGCTTGCCGAATGCGTCGCCGAAACGCAGGCCGATATTGCCGAACAGGGATTGCTGGCGCCGATCGTCGGCCATGCGGGCGATGGAAATTTCCACGTCCTGGTGCTTTTCGACGGCAAGGATCCGGCCTCGGTCGACAAGGTCGAGGCGTTCATCGGGCGCCTCAACCACCGGGCGCTCGGCATGGATGGAACCTGCACCGGCGAACACGGCATCGGCCAGGGCAAGATGGCGTTTCTGGAAGAGGAGCTCGGCGGTGCGGTCGGCCTGATGCGGACGATCAAGCAGGGGTTCGATCCGAAGAATATCTTCAATCCGGGCAAGATCTTCAGGAATGCCGAATGAGATGCTCCCGCAAGCTTGACTTGCCGGCGAACCCAATAGAACTAGTCTCCTAGCAAGATCAGGGAAACGGATACCGTGCTCGGACGCATCCTGTTGGCATTCGGCGGATTGGTGGTGGTGGCGCTGTTCACAGCGCTGATCGCGCCTTTCTTTGTCGACTGGTCGAGCCTCCGGGTCGGGTTCGAGGAACAGGCAAGCCGGATCCTCGGCAAAAAGGTCACCGTCCACGGCAGCGTCGATGCGCGCATACTGCCATTTCCCTCCGTCACCCTTCACGACGTGAGGGTGGGGGCCGACACGGACGGCCAGCCTTTGATCCAGGTGGCGCAGTTTTCGATGGATATGGAGCTTGCGCCTTTCCTCTCGGGCGAGGCGCGCATCTTCGACATGCGCGTCGAGCAGCCGAAGGCACGGGTCCGGGTGCTGAAGGACGGCACGCTCGATTGGATGCGCGGCAGCCGCGCCGCCATTCCCGCCCGCACCGTGGTCATCGAAGACGTGCATGTCACAGGCGGCGAGATCGACCTGATCGACGAACAGTCCGGCCGGTCGCGGAAGATCACAGGCCTTGCGGGCGATTTTTCCGCCGGTTCGCTGCGCGGCCCCTGGCGGGGCGAGGGCAATGCGACGCTCGACGGTTACGAGACGCGCTTCAATCTGGCGAGCGGCACGGCGGATACCGAGGGCAAGCGCTTGCCGATGCGGCTCAGGCTCTGGCCGGATGCGCAACCCGTCGAACTCAATCTCGACGGCGAGCTCACCGTGGCCGAGAACAAGCCGGCCTACAAGGGCAATTTCACGCTCGACTTCCTGCAGGAGGAAGACGAGACCGAACCGGTAGCGCCACCGCCGCCCGGACCGCGGCTGAAGGGCGGGTTCGAGGTCACCAACGAACGGATCCGCATCCCGCAATACAGGCTGGAAGTGGGGGCGACGGACAATCCCTACGTGGTGACCGGCGAGGCGACGCTCGACACCGGCGGCAAGCCGGAATTCCTGCTGACCGCCGATGGCCAGCAGATCGACGTCAACCGGCTGGGCGACGGGGCACGGGCAAAAACCGGTCGTGACGCTGCCGCATCCGCGCAGCGCCGCATCAACAATTTCATCCGTCTGGCTGCTTCGATCCCCATTCCGCAGGTGCCCGGCCGTGCCAGCCTCAAGCTGCCTGCGATCGTCGCCAACGACACCACCATCCGCGATATCAGGCTCGACATACGGCCCGCGGGGCGCGGCTGGACGGTGGACAACGTGGTCGCCACCCTGCCGGGCCGCACGCAGCTGGAGGCGAAGGGCAGCCTCGTGCTTCAGGGCCGGACGTCTTTCGTCGGCGACATGCTGGTCGCATCCAGCCAGCCATCCGGCCTTTCCGACTGGCTTTCGGGCCGGGTCGCGCCGGAGCTGCGCCAGCTGCGGTCCGCCGGCTTTTCGGCGAAGGTCAACCTGACGCCGGACCTGCAGCGGTTCGAGAACCTCGAAATGGCGATCGGCCCGGCGACGCTCAAGGGACGCGTCGAGCGCCAGTCGGGCCAGGGGCAGACGCCCAACCTCTCGATGAGCCTTGCCGGCAACGAGATCGACATCGACGCGATGCGGGCGCTCGCCTCGCTGATGACCGGCGACGACGCGGGCCAGGACGTCCTCGACCATCGGGTGGCGGCAACGCTGAAAGCCGACCGGTTCACCGCCTTCGGGGTTGCGGCCAACAACGTCGATACCGCCTTCACGGTCACCGGCGGCACGCTGTCGCTGGAACGGCTGACGATCGGCAATATCGAAGGCGCCACTGTTTCGGCGAGGGGCCGGATCGAGGGTTCGCTGCTCGCCTATTCGGGCAATGGCAGCCTCACCTTCCGCTCCGCCGATCCGACGGCCTTCCTGACCATGCTGCGCGACCGGCTGCCGCCGCACCCGGCGCTTGCCCGCCTTGCCGCCAACGGTGCCTGGTTCGCCAATACCGATCTCGGAGCCAACCTCACCGTCGGCGGAAACCTGAACGGCGCGGAGGTCATCCTCAAGGGCAAGACCAACGGCAGCGTGGTCAACGCCGACCTGAAGCTGCCCGGTCTCCTGGACCTGACGAGCGACACCGACATGACGCTGCTTGCATCGCTGGAGAACGGCGATCCGATGGTTCTCCTGGGACAGTCTGGCCTCGACCCGCTTCCGTTCAAGGGGGACGGCGCGGGGGAACTGCTGGTCAACGTCCATCAGGCCGCGGGTGCCGCGGCAAAGACCGCGCTGACGTTCACGACCGAAAAGACCTCCCTTAACATCAACGGCGATATCCGGATCGACAGCGAGGGCTTTGGCGAGGGCACAGGTCACGTCACGCTGAGAAGCGCCGACCTGGAACCCTATCTGCTGATGAACGGAATAAGCCTGCCGCAATTCGGAACGGGCCTGCCGGTCACGCTCGACGCCGATATCAGCATGACACCGGAGGCCGTTAAGATCGCCGCCTTCAAAGGTGCCGCGGACGGCAACGCGATCAGCGGCGACATCACCGTCGACCGCGAGGCGCCGGGCCTGCCCGCGACTGGCTCGGTCAATGTCGACGCTCTCGATCTCGCCTGGCTCGGGGAGGCGATCTACGGGCCGGTCGGCGATCCGCAGAGCGGTGCGTTTTCCTCAAAACCGTTCGCCCGGCCGCTGTTTGCCGGTGCGGATGTCGCGCTCGACGTCAAGGCGCGGACGTTCCATGCGGGCGCGTTCGGCAATGTCGGGGATTTCGCGGCGCGCGTCACTCATCGCAGCGGCGGCATCACCATCGAAAACGGCGTCGGCAACTGGCAGGGCGGCAGGCTTGCCGGCCGGCTCATGATGTCGAACGGGGACGGGACGGGCCTCCTGCAGGCGAGGCTTTCGGCGGAAAACGCCGATCTCGCGCCACTCGTGTGGACGGCGGGCGGCAAACCGGTTGCCCAGGGCAAGCTGGATTTCAACATGTCGGCGGAATCGACCGGCCGGAACCTTGCCGAGCTTCTGGGGGCCGCGAGCGGTTCGGCGGAATTGCGGCTGAAGGGGGTAACTGTGGCGGGCCTCAATCCCGACGCGTTGAAGCCTCTGATGGCCGGGGTCGACAAGCTTGGCGGCGAGGTGACGGAAGCGCGGGTGCGGCCGATCGTTGCCGGCCTGCTGCATCAGGGAAATGCGGCGATCGGCAACGTGACCGTTCCCGTGACGATCACGGCGGGCGAGGCGCGGGCGCAGAATATCGCAGCCTCGGTCGGGACGACGAAACTGTCGGGTGAGGGGCGTTTCGATGTTCTCGACGACAGTATGAGCGCCAATCTGGCGGTTACCTACGATGCCGGCGAGGAGGCGCTTGCCGGCGGCGATCCGACCGTCCGGCTCGACTATTCGGGGAAGTTGGCGGCTCCCATTAAACGGATCGATATCGCCGCAATGACCAATTTCCTGTCGCAGCGTGCCTTCGAGCAGCAGCGGCGGCGCGTCGAAACCCTGCAGGCGAGCGTCCTTGAGAAACAGCGGCTTCGCCGCGAGGTGGCGCTCTATAATTTCCAGGCTGTCGAGCGGCAGGCCGCCCGCGACAAGGCGGCCGCCGAGGAACGGGCCCGCCAGCAGGCCGCCGAGGCGGAACGTCAGCGGCAGGAGGCGGCGGCGCGTGCGGCGGAAGAGGCGCGACAGCGCCAGATCACCCAGCCGCCGCAGCTCATCGTGCCGCCGACCGACGGCGCGATCCGCCAGAATTTTCCGACCCTTCCGCCGGCCATCAGCCCCAGCATACCGAGCCTGCCGGGGGTACAGCGATAGCCGGTCGCCTTGCGGGCGACGGCGGCTCTTGAATTCAGGTGGATTTGAGCCAGTTCAGGACATGAACGCGCAACGCCGACGAGAGATTGCTGTCGGCGCCTCGTTGATCGTCGATCTCGGCAATGAGGGTGGCGAGGCTGATGTCGCGTTTGATGGCGATCGCTTTCAGCTCGACCCAGAATTCGTCTTCGAGCGAGAAGCTGGTGCGATGACCGTGAAGGGTCGCGGAATGTTTGCGGATCACGAAACTCTCCGGACCTTCGGAACAAGTCCGCTTATTCAGACCGCGGCACCTGCGGCGTCAAGCCGACCGGCGCAAGCTTGGTTAACGCGCACTTGATATCCACCTGCCAAAAGCTCAGTCGTCCTTGGCGGGCTTTTCCAGCCGGCCCTGGTCGAGCAGCTTGTCCGCCTTCTCGTTGCGGGCCTCGGTCAGGGATTTTTCCGCCTTGGTACGGCCGAAGGTAAGGCGGTTCTGTTCCGCCACCTTTTCCTTTTCGAGCCGTTCCTTAGCTTTGCGGAACTGGCGAAGATTGACGATTTCGGCGCTCATGGCTGATGCGCCTCCCGGCGCTACTGCTTCTTGCGGAAGGAATCGAGCGAAATGACCGAGCCCGGTTTCTTCTCTTCGCCGGGCTTGGCTTCGGCGTCTGTGGACTTGGCGACCGCCTCGACCGGGATCGCGGTGATTTCAGCGGAGGTGTTGTCGTCCTCCTCCGCAAGCGGCACTTCGAATTCGAGCTCGAAATTCACCGACGGGTCATAGAAGCCGCGGATGGCATTGAAAGGAACGACCAGACGTTCCGGCGTGTCGGAGAAGGAAAGGCCTACCTCGAATTGGGTATCGGAAACCTTCAGATCCCAGAACTGGTGCTGCACGACGATGGTCATCTGCTCGGCATATTTTGCTTTCAGATGCTGCGAGATTCGCACGCCAGGAGCGCCGGTGAGAAATGTGATGAAGAAATGGTGCTCGCCCGGCAGACGGCCGGTGGCCGCAACCTCGGTCAAAACCTTACGGATGACGCCACGCAAAGCATCCTGCGCCAGAATATCGTAACGGATGTGATCCTGCCCCATACGGTCCTGTCTTTCCATTCTCTCGTCTTTTAGTCAGACGCGTTATGCCATGCCGGCCCGGCGCGGGGAAGCCCCGACGAGCATCCGAGTCAGTTCCATAGTATTCGACTGGGGGGCGAAGGTGAAGGCTTCTGTTGCCAGGTGCCTTCGGACCCCGCCTTAAAGTGCTACCTCTAAGGACTTAGTTCGGATTTCCCGCACCGCCATTAGGCAGCGAGAGCATAACCCTTAGCGTTGTTGTCGTTTGCAACTACACTTTTTGACCCGATAACGGTGGTATCATGCCGAGCAAAAGTTCGATCTTTACGCCCTTGTCGATCCTATTTCGCCCCCATCAAAAGCCGGTCTTCAAGGTTTCCCAATGCGACCGACCGGTTTTTGGTGGAGGCGCCGGGTACCGCCCCCGGGTCCAATAGGTTTATTACACCGACCGTTTATTGCCATAGCCGGACAGATGTCCGGCATCCCCCATATAGGCTTTCCGGGGGCGCATGAAAAGGGGTTGCGCAACATTCGAAATCGTTTCCTCCACATCCAGACCATCCGCCATTGGCGGCCGTCCGTCTCTCGGGCCCACGGTGGTGGTCATGTCGCTGCAACCGACCTAAGTAGGTCGGTCACGGCTGACCGATTCCGGCTGACAGACCGCCGGTTTGGGGATAGCTAGACGGCAGGTCTGCGAGGAGGACGGGCGGGATCGCCGCCCGGACGGCGGACGGCATTCGAGGAGGCGAGGTCATGGGCAAGCGCATCGTGTTCACCGGCGGCAGCGGCAAGGCGGGGCGGCATGTCGTGCCATACCTTCTTCGCGAAGGACACGAGGTGTTCAACCTCGACCTGGTGCCGCTCGATTGCCCCGGCGTCAACACGCTCATCACCGATCTCACCGATAGCGGCCAGACCTTCAACGCACTCTCCATGCATTTCGGCTTCACGGGTCTGGAGAGCGGCCGGGGGCCGGCGCCGGTCGATGCCGTGGTGCATTTCGCCGCCGTGCCGC
Organism: Neorhizobium sp. 2083; assembly: GCF_031455615.1. Classification (NCBI taxonomy): domain Bacteria; kingdom Pseudomonadati; phylum Pseudomonadota; class Alphaproteobacteria; order Hyphomicrobiales; family Rhizobiaceae; genus Neorhizobium; species Neorhizobium sp. 2083. The sequence continues at coordinate 347,783 of NZ_JAVDTC010000004.1, forward strand.
GCATCCTGATGAGGCCGGACAACGCGACATTTTCCGCCAACACGATCTCCACCTACAATGTCATCGAAGCGGCGATGAAGCTCGGCATCCGAAAGGTGATCATCGCGTCCAGCGAAACCACCTATGGCGTCTGCTTCGCCGAGGGCGACAAGGACTATCATTCGTTTCCGCTGACCGAAGATTACGATGTCGATCCGATGGACAGCTACGGCCTGTCGAAAGTGGTCAACGAGAAGACGGCGCGCGCCTTTTCCATGCGGTTCGGCGCGGACATTTACGCGCTGCGGATCGGCAACGTGATTTCGCCCGAGGATTACAGCCGCTTCCCCGGCTTCCTCGCCGATCCGCCGTCGCGCAAGCGCAATGCCTGGAGCTATATCGACGCCCGCGATCTCGGCCAGATCGTCCATTTGTGCGTCGAAAAAGACGGGCTAGGATTCCAGGTCTTCAACGCCGTCAACGACACGATCACGGCGCGCGAGCCGACCCGCCCGTTCCTTGCGCGTTGGGCGCCGGGTACGCCTGTCACCGGCGAGATCGGCGAGTTCGACGCTCCGATCAGCAATCGCAAGATCAGGGACGTGCTGGGTTTTTCCGAAAACCACAACTGGCGGACATACGTCTCCGGATGATTCGCCGCATGCGGCTCCGCTAAAATTCGGGGAAAGGTCGTCCTTGCGATTGGTTCATCCCTTCCATGCTACTATATTCCTGTAACGATGGAATCGGCGGCCTGACCCATGAAACAATATCTCGATCTTCTCCGGCATGTGATGGACACCGGCACCGACCGGGGCGACCGGACCGGCAAGGGCACACGCTCGGTGTTCGGCTATCAGATGCGCTTCGACCTTGCAGAAGGCTTTCCGGTCCTGACGACCAAGAAGCTGCACCTGAAATCGATCATCCACGAGCTCTTGTGGTTCCTGAAGGGCGATACCAATACCGCCTATCTGAAGGAAAACGGCGTTTCGATCTGGGATGAATGGGCCGACGAGAACGGCGAGCTTGGTCCGGTCTACGGTTATCAATGGCGCTCGTGGCCCGCTCCCGACGGCAGCCATGTCGACCAGATCTCGCAGCTGATCGAGGGCCTGAAGGTCAATCCCAATTCGCGCCGGCATATCGTATCGGCCTGGAATGTCGGCCAGCTGGACGACATGGCGCTGCCCGCCTGCCACTGCCTGTTCCAGTTCTATGTGGCCGACGGCAAGCTCTCCTGCCAGCTCTACCAGCGCTCCGCCGACATCTTTCTCGGCGTTCCCTTCAACATCGCATCCTATGCGCTGCTGACGATGATGGTGGCCCAGGTGACGGGCCTGAAACCCGGCGACTTCGTGCACACGCTCGGCGACACGCATATCTATTCGGATCATTTCGAGCAGGCGAAGCTGCAGATGACCCGTACACCGAAGGCGCTGCCGACCATGCGCATCAATCCTGCCGTGAAAGACATCTTCTCCTTCCGCTTCGAGGATTTTGCTCTGGAGGGGTATGAGGCCGATCCGCATATCAAGGCAGCGGTGGCGATTTGAAAATTGACCTTGATACCGATCCACTTAGATAATAACCACACCCCCTGTTTAACTGGTGCGCGTGCGGGTTCGTGGCTCAATGAAAAAAAATCCCCCCAGAGTCAGAATGCCTTCAGTCGCATCAATCGTCGCTCGAAGCTATCCTGACCAAATTATCGGGATAGAGAATGAGCTTCCTTGGCATCTCGGGACAGATCTTCAGCTATTTAAGAAGCGTACCCAAGGTCACGCTGTCATAATGGGCCGGAAGACTTTTGAGTCCATTGGGCGCCCCCTACCGAACCGAAAGAATATAATCTTATCGAGGTCTGAGCCTGAGTATTTGAATGAATACAAAGATTTGGTTTGGGCTCCTAATCCGACAACAGCTTTTCTGCTGGCGGATATGGCTTCTATCATCTCGGGAAAGATGGAGTTTTTCGTTATCGGGGGTGAACAAATATATAAAACCTTCCATAGCTACTTAAATAGAATTTTTGTAACAGATGTTTTTTGCGGCCCTATAAATGGTGACGCGAAATTTGAGGTTGATTTTGACTCCAAGACCCGGGGCACAAAATCGGAATGGATTATCGACGATGAAGAAGAATTCCCCAAGTCGGAAAAAGATGAATTTCCATTCCGTATAACTGAATATCGACGGCGAGTGCCCTATCATCGTTATCGAGTGAAAGAGGAACTCATGGGGAGGGCTCCTGATATCGATTCTTATTGGGAGCAATACGAACTCAAACTTCATCAGTTGGAAGAGGACGCAGGGGAGCAGTTGGACTTTTTCCGATAATCCGATTTCCGGCGAGAAGGACAGTTATCCGACCCGTTTCGCCACCTATGTCCGCCGAGCCGCGACAAACTGAAACATTTCGTTACCGTTGACTTGGAAGTTATTGAACCTGCGTTGAAAGCGGGCCTCCCCATCCCTATAACGGGCAATAGCCAGATTGCTGTCACACGGCAGGGTCGCGGCTTGGGAGCGAATACGAACGAAGAGGTTTTGATGCCCTGGAGCAATCAGAATGGTGGCGGCGGTGGCCCTTGGGGCGGCGGTGGCGGTAATAATCAAGGGCCCTGGGGACAGGGACCGAACCGTCCACGCGGCGGCGGTGGCGGCGGCAACGGCGGTCCACCGGACCTCGAAGACATTATCAGGCGCAGTCAGGACCGGCTGCGCAGCGTGATGCCGGGCGGCTTCAACGGCGGAGCCTTCGTGATCGTGCTCCTCGTCATCCTTGCCTTCCTCGCCTTCCAGTCCGTCTATACCGTCCAGCCGGACGAACGCGGCGTCGAGCTGCGTTTCGGTCGCCCGAAGGAGGAAATCTCCATGCCGGGCCTGCATTTCCATTTCTGGCCGTTCGAATCCGTCGAGATCGTCAAGGTCACCGAACAGCAGCAGAATATCGGCGCGACGCGGGGCTCGAGCTCCAATGCGGGCTGGATGCTGACCGGCGACCAGAACATCGTCAACGTGCAGTTCTCGGTCCTGTTCACCGTCACCGATCCGAAGGCCTATCTCTTCAACCTCGAAGGTCCGGCCTCCACGCTGCAGCAGGTTTCCGAAAGCGCCATGCGCGAAGTCGTCGGCCGTCGTCCGGCGCAGGACATCTTCCGCGACAACCGCGAGGGCATCTCGACCGAGGTGCGCAACATCATCCAGGGCACGATGGACGCATACGGCTCCGGCCTTTCCATCAATGCCGTGCCGATCGAGGACGCCGCACCGCCGCGTGAAGTGGCCGACGCCTTCGAAGAAGTGCAGCGCGCCGAACAGGACGAGGATCGCTTCGTCGAAGAGGCGAACCAGTATTCCAACCAGAAGCTCGGCCAGGCCCGCGGTCAGGCAGCCCAGGTCCGCGAAGAGGCATCCGCCTACAAGGACAAGGTCGTCAACGAAGCGCAGGGCGAGGCGCAGCGCTTCGTCTCGATCTACAACGAATATGCCAACGCGCCCGAAGTGACGCGCCGGCGCATCTTCCTCGAAACCATGGAAACGGTGCTGAAGAACTCCCGCAAGGTCATACTGGACAACAAGGACGGCGTCGTCCCCTATCTGCCGCTCAACGAGATGATCAAGCCGCAGACGAACCAGGGAGGCACAAAATGAACTCCAATCGACTCCCTGCAATCCTGATCGGCCTCGCCGTTCTCCTCGTGCTGATCTATTCGTCGGTTTTCGTGGTCAACGAGCGCGAACAGGCGATCGTCGTCCGCTTCGGCGAGATCCAGGACGTCAAGCGCGAGCCGGGCATTTACTTCAAGCTGCCGTTCGCCTTCATGGACGCCGACCGCGTCCAGTATGTCGAAGACCGCGCCTTGCGCTTCGATCTCGACAATATCCGCGTCCAGGTGCGCGGCGGCGCCTTCTATGAAGTCGACGCCTTCGTCGTCTATTCGATCACCGATCCGCGCCTCTTCCGGGAAACCGTGTCGGGCGACCGGGACTCGGCCGAATCGCGGCTTCGCACCCGCCTCGATGCAGCGCTGCGCCGCGTCTATGGTCTGCGGAATTTCGATGCAGCTCTCTCCAACGAGCGCTCGTCGATGATGCAGGAGGTTCGCGCCGACCTTACCTCGGCCGCGGAAACCCTCGGGCTCGCCATCCGCGACGTTCGTATCCGCCGCACCGACCTGACGCAGGAAGTCTCGCAGCAGACCTTCCAGCGCATGAAGGCCGAGCGTCTTGCCGAGGCCGAGCTGATCCGCGCCCGTGGTAACGAGCAGGGCCAGCGCCGCCGCGCGATCGCCGACCGTCAGGTGGTCGAGCTGGTCTCGGAAGCGCAGCGGGATTCGGAAATCCTGCGCGGTCAGGGCGACGCCGAACGCAACAGGATCTTCGGCGAAGCCTTCCAGCGCGATCCGGGCTTCTTCGAGTTCTACCGCACGATGCGCGCCTATGTGGCGGCCCTTTCCGACAACGGCACGACATTGGTGCTGTCGCCGGATTCGGAGTTCTTCCGGTTCTTCAACTCGTCCGCGGGCCAGGCGCTTGCGCCGCTCCAGACGCCCGCTCGGCCGGCACCTCCTGCTGCGCCGGCGAACTGATCCGACACGTTTGGGGCGGCGCAAAGCCGCCCCTTTCATCACAGGACCATCCACAGGCGTGGCGGGTAGAGGGCACGATCCTCACGAAAAGGTAATTTCCACCGCCGTCATTCCGTCTTATGCTCTGCCGAAACTCCGCCCGATTCAAAGGCTCCAATGGCCGGCCCGGGTCGAGAGCCGCTCTTCCGGGTGATGCGGACAATCCAACAGCGAGGATGCCAGATGGCTCATTCGGTTCGATCGACCTTCAAGCGCACCGTCACGCTTGCGGCAACTTTTGCCCTGCTGGCGCAGTCCTTGCAGGCGATTGCCCAGACGGCGGTCCCAGCCGCTCCGGGGCAGAACGCCAATCCGCCGGCCGGCGCTTCTCCGGGGCCGATGCTGCCCGCTCCGCCGACGCCGTCGCCCACCCTCAACCCGCCTCCGGCTCCCGGGCCGATGGCAGGCGGCGGCCCCGGCTCGATCGCCGATCTGGCCGAGGGCCTGCTCGACGCGGTCGTCAACATCTCGACCTCGCAGAGCGTCAAGGACCAGGGTGCCGGCCCGCAGCCGCAGATCCAGGAAGGCTCGCCTTTCCAGGAATTCTTCGAGGACTTTTTCGACGGCCGGGGCAACCCGGGCAGCAACCAGAAGGTTTCCTCGCTGGGTTCGGGCTTCGTGATCGATCCCTCCGGCTACGTGGTCACCAACAACCACGTCATCGAGGGCGCCGACGACATCGAGGTGATTTTCCCGAACGGCACGAAACTCAAGGCCAAACTGGTCGGGACGGATACCAAGACCGACCTTTCCGTGTTGAAGGTCGAGCCGAAGGCGCCGCTGAAGGCGGTGCGTTTCGGCGATTCGCGCCGCATGCGGATCGGCGACTGGGTGATGGCGATCGGCAATCCGTTCGGGCTCGGCGGTTCGGTGACGCTCGGCATCATCTCGGCCCGCGGCCGCAACATCAATGCCGGCCCTTATGACAACTTCATCCAGACCGACGCGGCGATCAACAAGGGCAATTCCGGCGGCCCGCTGTTCAACATGCGCGGCGAGGTGATCGGTATCAATACCGCGATCATTTCGCCGTCCGGCGGCTCGATCGGCATCGGTTTCGCCGTGCCGACGGAGCTTGCCGAAAACGTTGTGCACCAGCTCACCGAATTCGGGGAGACGCGCCGCGGCTGGCTTGGCGTGCGCATCCAGCCGGTGACGGACGACGTGGCGGCAAGCCTCGGCCTCGACAAGGCGCGCGGCGCGCTGGTATCGGGCGTCGTGAATGGCGGACCGATCAAGAACGGCGAGATCAAGGCGGGCGACGTGATCCTCACCTTCGACGGCCAGCCGGTCAACGAGATGCGCGATCTGCCGCGCATCGTCGCCGAAAGCCCGGTCAACAAGGAAGTCGACGTGGTGATCCTGCGCGACGGCAAGCAGCAGACCGTCAAGGTGACGCTCGGCCGTCTGGAGGACAGCGCCGAGCCGCAGGAGGAGGACGACGACCAGCCGGCCATGCCGGAAGGCCAGGGGGAGAACAAGACGCCCAACAACAAGCCGCCCGGCGACCAGAAGGGCGAACTCAGCCAGGATCCGGCCTCGGCCTTCGGCATGACGCTCGCGGTGCTCGACGAGGCCCGCCGCAAGAGTTTCAGCATCGTCGAGAGCGTCGAAGGCGTGCTGATCACCGCCGTTGTGCCGAATTCGCCCGCCGCCCAGAAGGGGCTGAAGGTCGGCGAGGTGGTGGTCGAGGTGGCCCAGGATTTCGTCGAAAGCCCGGCTGACGTCGTCAAGCGGATCGCCGTCCTCAAATCCGAAGGCCGCCGAAACGCGCATGTGATGGTCTCGGATGCTTCCGGCAACCTGCGCTTCGTGGCGCTGCCGCTGGAGTAAATCGATGCGAAGCGGTCAGCGGGTGCGTCCCGCGGCCGCTTTCTGGCGCAGCCATTCGTCCCGCGTCACCGCATAAACGACGTGCGGTTTCAGATGCGGGTGCGTATCGGGCACCCGTGGATGGTCGAAATCCATGCCGGTGATGCGATGCAGGCCGAGGCGTTTCATCACGGCGGTCGAACGTCTGTTTTCGCCGACGGCGAAGGACACGACCGCGTCGAGCTGTTTCTCACCAAACGCGAAGTCGAGAAGCGCGCGGGCGGCTTCGGTGACATAACCGTTGCCCCAGAACCGGGTCGCGAGCCGCCAGCCGATCTCCACCGTCTCGATCGGAAAGATATCCGGCATGCTGGCGAGCGACAGGCCGCAGAAACCCATGGGCTCCTGCGTTTCTTTCAGTTCCAGCGCATAGAAGCCGAGCCCGGTCTCGGTGATCGCGTCGTTGAGCTTGGCGAGGAAGGCATCCGCCTCTTCGTGGGTGCGGCGGAACGGAAAGAACTCCATCACCTTCGGATCGGAATTGATCTCGCGAAAGAGATCGCGGTCGCCGTCGACCCAGCTTCGGAGGCGCAGGCGTTCGGTTTCGAGGATGATCCTTGGGGGCATGTCCTGGACTTTATCCTACGAGACCTTTGCAGAGGATTTCGGCTTTTCGAACCTGATGCGCAGTTTCGTGCCGGTGGCATCGGCGAAACGCTGGAGGGTGCGGGTCGAGGGCATGGAACGGCCGCTCTCAAGCCGCGCGATGGCCGCCTGCGTCGTCCCCATGGCCTTGGCAACGTCTTCCTGCGTCATGGAAGCCTGGGCGCGTGCCTTGATCAGAGCTTCCGCGATGGCGAATTCCTCCTCGAGTGCGTCGTAGGCGGCGACGAATTCCGGGTCCTTGAACCATTCCTTCGCGGCTTCGCTTACCAGAAGGCTCCTCTTGGTCATCTCACATCCTTTGCACGTTTCATCGCGATCTCGATGTCGCGTCTGGGCGTCTTCTGTGTTTTCTTCCGGAAGACATGTAAAACCACAATCCGATGACCTGACGCAGCGACATAAGCCGCCCGGGCGATCCCGTCGCGACCGCGCATTCGCATTTCCCAGATCGGCCCCTCGAGGTGTTTCACATAGGGTTCGTGTACCTTGGCGGGTCCTTCCAGCTCGATCAGCTTCACGATGCGGAGAAAGCTGGCAACAATATCGGTGGGAAACGCCTCAAGTTCGATCCTCACACGATCATTTATAAACTCCATCTTCCACTGCATGAAATATACCATTTTTGCAATGATCTTCAATGCAAATGGTGCGATATGTATTTCGGTTCGTCAATCGCGTAAGTTGTATTTAGGCTGGTGTTGTGAAATCCGTCCTGCGATAGCCCTGGATGTAAAGCAGGGCGGTGAGGTCGCCGTGGTCGATGCGCATCCTGGCCTGGGCGGCGACGGTGGGCTTGGCGTGCAGTGCCACGCCGGAGCCGGCGATGCCGAGCATGCCGAGATCGTTGGCGCCGTCGCCGACGGCGATCGTGTCTTCCGGCGCGATCCCGAGCCTTTCGGCGATAGCGAGGAGTGCGTCGACCTTGGCCTGCTTGCCGAGGATGGGTTCAGCCACTTCGCCGGTCAGGATACCGTCCTTTTCGAGGAGGATGTTGGCGCGGTTCTCGTCGAAGCCGAGTGTTGCGGCAATGCGGCTGGTGAAGACGGTAAAGCCGCCCGAGACGAGGGCGGCGTAATGGCCCCGGGCCTTCATCGTGGCGATCAGTTCCTTTCCGCCCGATGTCAGCGTGATGCGCTGGGTGATGACGTCGTCGACGACGGTGATCGGCAGGCCTTTCAGAAGTGCGACACGTTCGCGAAGGGCGGGTTCGAAGGCGATCTCGCCGTTCATCGCGCGGGCGGTGATAGTTGCGACCTTGTCCTTCAGCCCCACGACATCGGCAAGCTCGTCGATGCATTCCTGGCCGATCATGGTCGAATCCATGTCGGCGATCAGGAATTTCTTCCGGCGCGTAGCCGCGTCCTGGATGACGAGATCGATCGGGGCGCTCCCGATGATGGCCCGCAGAGCGGCCTCTGTCGCTTCGATATCGGAGCCGTCGCGCAGGGCGATGTCGCAGGCGATGCCATCCGCCAGCCAGTAGAGGCCGGAGGCTTTTACCGCCTCTGCCGCTTGTTCTCCAAGCGTCGAGTTGAGAACGGGGTTTGACGGATGGGCAATGAGCGTGGCAACGAAAGCCATATGAGCGACCTTATCGACAATCTTGATGCGATCCTGATAACCGGGCCGACGGCCAGCGGCAAGTCGGCGCTCGCATTGCGTCTGGCCTGTGAGACCAATGGCGTGGTGATCAATGCCGACAGTATGCAGGTCTACGACACCCTGCGGGTGCTGACGGCGCGGCCGGCCGAGGACGAGATGGAAGGCGTGCCGCACCTGCTCTACGGGCATGTGCCGGCGATACGCGCCTATTCGACCGGCGAGTGGCTGCGCGACGTCACGGCGCTTCTGCCGCAGCTGAAGCGCGACGGCCGGCTGCCTGTCTTCGTCGGCGGCACGGGGCTCTATTTCAAGGCCCTGACCGGCGGGCTGTCCGACATGCCGGAAATCTCACAAGGTATCCGCTGCGAGGTTCGGCTGCGTCTGAAGGAGGAAGGCCCGGAGGCGCTGCATGCGGAGCTTCTGGTGCGCGACGCACCTGTGGCGGCGGGCCTGGAGCCGAAGGACGGGCAGCGGATCGTCAGGGCACTGGAGGTTCTGGCGGAGACCGGCCGTTCGATCGCAGAATTCCAGGGCAGGCAGGGGCCGATGGTGATCGATCCTGCGCGGGCGAAGAAGCTTATCGTGCTGCCGGACCGAAAAATCCTGCAGGAGCGGATCGACCGGCGTTTCGGGACGATGCTGGAGACGGGGGCCGTGGACGAGGTGAAGGCGCTGCGGGCGCTCGATCCGGCGCCGGACCTGCCCGTGATGAAGGCGATCGGCGTCGCGCAGATCGCCGAGATGCTGGAAGGCCGCATGAGCCGTGAGGAGGTTGTCGAGCGCGGATCCGCGCTGACACGGCAATATGCCAAGCGTCAGATGACCTGGTTCCGCAACCAGATGGACGAGAGCTGGGAGCGGCTGACCTGAGGCCTGCCGCTCAATCCTTGTCGTAGAGGCTGCTCAGCGGTTTCTTGAGAAGGCTTTCGCGCAACGATCCTTCGCGGCGAAGCAGCGGACCGGGGCGCGGCGCTCCCTCCGGCGGAGGCGGCCGCTGGAACGTCGGGGGCGCAGGCTGGTAGGATGGTGGCGGCTCGGCGGGGCGCTCGCGGCGCAGTTCCGCAAACCGATCGGGGCGAGGGGCGGCTGGCTGTTCCGGTGCGCCGGCGCGCGGCAGCATGTCAGGCCGGTAGGGTTCCGGCTGCGGATTGCTTGCGATCGGCGGAACAGGATTGATCGTCACATGGCCCGTCGAGCGGATTTCCCGGTTCCAGCGATCGAGTTCGGCATCGCCCGCCGGCGGGAAATCGTCGTCCGTTTCGTCCTCGATACCGGAAGCACTCTCGGGAAAAGGCGTGGCCGCGCTGTAGCTCTGCTGGAATGCGGAAATGTCGGGCCCGCTGACGGCGCGCATGCGGGCGATCACGGTGCGCAGATCGACCGTATCCGGCGTATCCTCGCTGCCCTTTTCGGCGACGCCATTGGCCTTGGGCAGGTATTTTTTCTCGACGCGGGCGAACCGCATGCGCATCGGCACGGAGATCGCCTCGCCGAAAGCGATCGCCTCGCCATTGCCGATCGACGACAGGAAGCTCGTCGTCGAGATCGACGAATTGGGGATCGCCGACTTGATGATTTCCTGGTCGCGGTCGTTGGACAGCCGCATGGCGAACACGGTCGAGCACTGCGACAGGATCGTCTGGTCGAGTTCGCCGGGCCGCTGGGTGATGACGCCGAGCGACACGCCGTATTTTCGGCCTTCCTTGGCGATTCGCGAGATGGCCTGCCGTGTCGGAAAGAAGCCGAGTTCGCGGTCGGCCGGCACGTAGCGGTGCGCTTCCTCGCAGACCACGAGCATGTGGATGGCGCCGCCGCTCCAGAGCGCGAGTTCGAACGCCATGCGGCAGAGGATCGAGGCGACGGAATTGACGACTTCCGAGGGGATGCCGGCGAGCTGGAAGGTCGAGATCGGCCGGTCGCCGCCGGGAATGCGAAAGATATGGGCGATGGTCTCCATGATCGTGTCGTTGATCGTATTGTTGGAGAACATGAAATGGTAACGCGGGTCGTTGATCGCCGACATGATGCGCATCTTCAGCGACCGCAGGAACGGCTTTTCGCCACGTCCTTCCAGACGGCCGATGCGTTCGTCGATCAGCGCCAAAAGGTCCGCCATGCGATAGGGCACCGGCGTATCGGCGGTGACCGAGCTCTTTTCGGTCGAGCGGCGCATCAGCGACGTTTCGTTGCCGCGGAAGGCGCGCTTGGCTTCCGGAATGAGGTCGCGCAGGATGTCGAGTTCTTCCGCCACCGCGGGCCGGCCGCGAAACACCACCTCGGCAAACTCTTCGAGCCGCATCAGCCAGAAGGGCAGGTCGAGCGTGTCGGTGTCGATGACGACGGCGTGCTCGGGAAAAGCCGCGGCAAATTCGTTGTGCGGATCGAGAATGAGGACGCGCAGCTTGGGGTCGGCCTCGATCGCCTTGTGGAGAAGCAGCGAAACGGCGGTCGACTTGCCGACGCCGGTCGAACCGACGATGGCGAAATGTTTCGACAGCATCGACGGGATATGGATCGTCGCGTCGATCGTTTCGTCCTGGGTGAGCTTGCCGACAGCACAGGTATCGTTCTTGCCGGTGTCATAGATGCGCGCCAGGTCGGCCGCACGGATGCGGTGGGCGACGGCGCCGAGATAGGGATAACACGAGATGCCGCCGGTGAACTCGTCGCGGCCGTCGGGACCCTTGCGCACTTCGCCGAGCAGTTCGGCCTCGATGTGGAAACCGGTATTGCCGCCCTCGCTCCATTCCTTGCCGCCGGTCTGCATCGCATAGGCGAGCGCCACCACGCGGTTTGCGCCGACGCTGATCGAGATCAGCCGCCCGACCGACCACAGTTCGGTCAAATCGGTCTCGCCGTTTTCGGCAATGGCGGAAATGGTGGCATGGGAACCGTTGCAGGCGACGACGCGGCCGAGCATGCGGTTGCCGGGCTTCTGGATGTCGCGACGATCCTGCTCACCTGCAGTCGCGGAACGGTGCAGATCGTTGTTCAACAAACTCGGGCCCCTATCATTGGGGTGGCGGATCGGGTCATGGCTCATCCGTCGGGTCGCTACCCTCCAAACAACGGGACTATATTGTGCCGGCCTTAACAACTCGTGTAGGAGGCGGTATCGCCGAATGCAGGGAAACGGAGCAGTAAAATCAGGCTGATGGCGTTTTTTGGAGCATGTCCACGTTGACGAACGACATTTATCTGGCTAACACTTCGCGCCATGAAGATTTCGATCGCTCTTATTGTGGTGGGAACGCGCATGGGCAGGATGGTGTAACCATCCGGCGACAGCCACCCATGCGCGGAAAGACAGGCTCCTCCAAGGGGCCTTTTTTTATGCCTTCAATCCGGCTCGGAGGAGCCGCCGGTAAAAATCCAGCAGCGAATGGACCAAGACAATGACGGATACGAACAATCAGATGCCAGATAATCAGATGACTGGTGCGGAGATTGTCCTGAAGGCCCTGAAGGACAATGGCGTCGAGCATATCTTCGGATATCCGGGCGGCGCCGTCCTGCCGATCTATGACGAGATCTTCCAGCAGGACGACATCCAGCACATTCTGGTCCGCCACGAGCAGGGCGCCGGCCACGCCGCCGAAGGTTACGCCCGCTCCACCGGCAAGGTCGGCGTCTTGCTGGTGACGTCGGGTCCTGGCGCCACCAATGCCGTCACCCCGCTGCAGGATGCGCTGATGGACAGCATCCCGCTGGTCTGCCTGTCCGGCCAGGTTCCGACCACGCTGATCGGTTCCGATGCCTTCCAGGAATGCGATACCGTCGGCATTACCCGGCCCTGCACCAAGCACAACTGGCTGGTCAAGGACGTCAACGAGCTGGCCGGTATCATCCACGAAGCCTTCCGTATTGCCCAGACCGGCCGTCCGGGACCGGTCGTCGTCGATATTCCGAAGGACATCCAGTTCGCGACAGGCACCTATACGCCGAAGCCGGAAATCGCCCAGAACACCAGCTACCAGCCGCGGACCCAGGGCGACATCAACGCCATCCAGGCCGCTATCGAGCTGATGGCTTCGGCGCGCCGACCGATCCTCTATACCGGCGGCGGCGTCGTCAATTCCGGCCTGGAAGCCTCGCGGCTGCTGCGCGAGCTGGCCGAGCTCACCGATTTCCCGATCACCTCGACGCTGATGGGCCTCGGCGCCTATCCGGCGTCCGGCAAGAACTGGCTCGGCATGCTCGGCATGCACGGCTCCTACGAGGCGAACATGGCGATGCACGATTGCGACGTCATGGTCTGCATCGGCGCGCGGTTCGACGACCGCATCACCGGGCGCATCAACGCGTTTTCGCCGAATTCGCGCAAGGTCCACATCGATATCGACCCGTCCTCGATCAACAAGAACGTCCATGTCGATATCCCGATCCTCGGCGATGTCGGCAACGTTCTCGAAGACATGGTTCGCCTGTGGCGCGCCCTGCCGAAAAAGCCGGCCAAGGCGCAGACAGAGGAGTGGTGGGGCCAGGTCAACCGCTGGCGGGCCCGCAAGAGCTTTTCCTACAAGCACTCCAACGACGTTATCATGCCGCAATATGCGCTGCAGCGTCTGTTCGAGGCGACCAGGGGGCACGATACCTACATCACTACCGAAGTCGGCCAGCATCAGATGTGGGCGGCGCAGTTCCTCGAATTCGAGGAGCCGAACCGCTGGATGACCTCGGGCGGGCTCGGCACGATGGGTTACGGTTTCCCGGCGGCGATCGGCGTGCAGGTCGCGCATCCCGACGCTCTGGTCATCGACGTTGCGGGCGACGCCTCGATCCAGATGTGCATCCAGGAAATGTCGACTGCCATCCAGTATAACCTGCCGGTCAAGATCTTCATCCTCAACAACCAGTACATGGGCATGGTGCGCCAGTGGCAGCAGTTGCTGCACGGCAACCGCCTGTCGAATTCCTATACGGAAGCGATGCCGGACTTCGTCAAGCTCGCGGAAGCCTATGGCGCCGTCGGCATGTATTGCGACGATCCGAAGGAACTGGACGGCAAGATCGAGGAGATGATCGCGGTCAAGAAGCCCGTCATCTTCGATTGCCGCGTCGCCAATCTCGCCAACTGCTTCCCGATGATCCCGTCGGGCAAGGCGCATAACGAGATGCTGCTGCCGGACGAAGCTACCGACGAAGCGGTTGCCAACGCCATCGATGCCAAGGGTCGCCAGCTCGTCTGAGACGGGCTGCCATCCCTTCAACAAAATTCTGAGGAAATGGACCCAAGACCATGAATGCGCATCAGCAACCGACCGGATCCGCCTATTTCATCGCGCCCGAGACGGCGAAGGCCGAAAGCCACACGCTTTCGGTGCTCGTCGCCAACGAACCGGGCGTGCTCGCCCGGGTGATCGGCCTGTTTTCCGGCCGCGGCTACAATATCGAAAGCCTGACGGTTTCGGAAACGGAACATGAAGCGCACCTATCCCGCATCACCATCGTGACGCGGGGCACGCCGACGGTGCTCGAACAGATCAAGGCGCAGCTCGAGCGGATCGTGCCTGTGCACCGGGTCGTCGATCTGACGGTGCGGGCCCATGCGCTCGGCCAGGAGCGGCCGATCGAGCGCGAAGTGGCACTGGTGAAGGTGGTCGGCCAGGGTGACCACCGCGCCGAGACGCTCCGGCTTGCGGATGCCTTCCACGCGAAGGTGGTCGATGCGACGGTTGAACATTTCATCCTGGAGATCACCGGGAAATCCTCCAAGATCGACCAGTTCGTGGCGATCATGAAGCCGCTCGGCCTCGTCGAAGTCTGCCGCACCGGGATCGCGGCGATGAACCGCGGCCCGCAGGGCATGTGACGCCCGCCAGGGACCGCGGAGCAGCCGGACAGGAGGGGCGGCGATTGCAGAAGGACTGGCTGCCTCCATCCGGCACGCGCCTCGGCGCTACCTTCTATGTCCGGCAGTCCCAGCCGTGGCTCTGCCACTATTTCGGCATCAAAAGGCTTGAGCCGACGCTCAGCCCGGGTATCGGGGGGGTGGTGTTGTGGGGCGGGCGCATCCCGGCGAGGACGGCGCGTTTCATCGCCGGGCTGCGCGGGCTGCCCTCCTGGTATCTCGAGGACGGTTTTCTGCGTTCCGTCGGCCTCGGCAAGGAAATGACCTTGCCGATCTCGATTTCGATCGACGATCTCGGCATGCCGGTGGATGCGTCGAAGCCGTCGCGGCTGGAACGGTTGATTGCCGGTTCCACCGGGATGGACGGATCTCATGGGGCCGATATCCGCGAGGCGATCGTCCGGGATCGGCTCTCCAAATACAACAACCTGCCGCACCGTCGGCCGAAGCTCGACCCAACGACCCGGCGGCGGGTACTGCTGGTTGACCAGGTCTTTGGCGACGTCTCGGTACCGATGGCGGGCGGCTCGCCCGAAAGTTTCGCGCGGATGCTGGAGGATGCGGTGGCAAGCGGCGCGCAATGCGTGGTGCGCACCCATCCGGATGTGATGGCCGGATTCCGCAAGGGGTATCTGACCGAACAGGCGGCGCGAACGCCCGGCGTGATCCTGCTGGCGGATGCCGTTTCGGTCGCTTCGATGCTGGATGTGGTCGACGAGGTCTGGACGGTATCGAGCCAGTTCGGCCTCGACGCCCTGCTGCGCGGCATCCCGGTTCGCTGTTACGCGGCGCCGTTTTATGCCGGCTGGGGGCTGACGGACGACAGGCTGGGCGAAAGGTCCCGGGAGATGCTGCCGCGGCGCACCGCCCGCCCGAGTATCGACCAGCTTACGGCTGCTTCCTTCAGCCTCTATCCGTCCTACAGGGATACCACGGCCTGGCAGGAGACCGACGTGTTCCGGGCCATCGACACACTGGTTGCGGAACGTCGGGTGCTCGATCTGGACTAGATCATTTCAAGCGGCTGCTTGCGTGCCGGTGGCGGGAAAGCGGCGTCCAGGGCGGTCCAGTCCTCTTCGCTCAGTTCCAGCTCGACCGCCTCGGCGTTTTCCGCGACGCGTTCCGGGTTGGCGGATTTGGGGATGGCGATGACGCCGTCGCGCTCCAGCAGGAAAGCCAGCGCCACCTGCGCCGGGGTGGCCTGATAGGCCTTGGCGATACGGATCAGCTCCCCGCTTCTGGCAAGCCGGCCCTGTTCGATCGGTGAATAGGCCATGACCGGAATGCCGCGTTCCTGGCACCAGGGCAAAAGGTCGTATTCGATGCCGCGGCGGGAGAGGTTGTAGAGGACCTGGTTGGCCGCGCAGTTCTTGCCATCCGGCACGTCCATCAGTTCGAGCATGTCGTCGAGATCGAAATTCGAGACGCCCCAGGCGCCGATCTTGCCGGCCCGGCGCAATTCCTCGAAGCCGGCGACGGTCTCTTCAAGCGGATGTTCCCCGCGCCAGTGCAGGAGATAGAGGTCGAGCCGGTCGGTCTTCAGCCGGGTGAGGCTGCGTTCGCAGGCTTCGACGACGCTCTTGCGGCCGGCGTTCCAGGGATAGACCTTGCTGACCAGGAAGACCTCGTCGCGCCGGCCGGCGATCGCCTGCGCGGTGATCTTTTCGGCGCCGCCCTCGCCATACATTTCCGCCGTGTCGATCAGCGTTAGGCCGAGATCGAGGCCGCGCTTCAGGCTTTCGATCTCGATGCCGGCCTTGCGGGCATCCTCGCCCATCTGCCAGGTACCGAGGCCGAGCGCCGGGACCGAAATGCCGGAGGGCAGGGTGACTGTCGGGATATCGGACATCGGAAACCTCGATCTCTATCTCAGGGCGTCTATCCTACTGAGGATATGGCGTCGATTGAAGCCTCCAAGTTCCGCTTGAAGATTGTTCCCAACGATCTTATCACCGGACCCACAGGCCGTTCGCGATACGAGACGGTCGAGACAAGCGGGACGGATTGGCGCTAGGAGAACATATGCAGCTGGAAACCTTTCTGGCCCTGATCCTGTTTGCCTTCACCACCTCGATCACGCCGGGGCCGAACAATATGATGCTGTTCGCATCGGGCGTGAACTTCGGCTTTGCGCGGACCATCCCGCACATGCTCGGCATCGGCGCCGGCTTCCTGTCGCTGCTGATCGCCGTCGGGCTGGGGCTCGGGGCATTGCTGCATTCGGTGCCGGTCGTCTATACGGCGCTCAAATTCGCGGGCGGAGCCTATCTGCTCTGGGTCGCCTGGAAGATCGGCACGTCGCGCAGCCTGTCGGATGGCAAGGCGGGTGCGAAGCCGATGACGTTTCTCGGCGCGGCGGCGTTCCAATGGGTCAACCCGAAAGCCTGGGTGATGGCGGTCACCGCCATGGCGACCTATACCAACCCCGACTATTACCTGCCGACCGTGATGCTCGTCGGGCTCGCGTTCGCCGCCGTCAACGTGCCGAGCGTTTCGACCTGGGCGGGCTTCGGTTCGGCGCTGCGCGAATGGCTGTCGGTGCCGGCGCGGCTGAAATGGTTCAACATCACTATGGCGCTCTTGCTTGTCGCAAGCCTCTGGCCGATGCTGAAGTAAGGGAGATATCCATGTCCGCAGATCACCACGATCACGACCACGATCATCATCACGAGCATGGTCACGATAACCGCTACAGCGACATGCAGGCGCGGGTGAAGGCGCTCGAAACGGTGCTGGCCGAAAAGGGCCTGATCGACCCCAAGGCGATCGATGCGATCGTCGAGACCTATGAGACGAAGATCGGCCCGCGCAACGGCGCCCGCGTCGTGGCCAGGGCCTGGAGCGATCCGGGTTTTGCCGAATGGCTGCGGACCGATGCGACGGCGGCGATCGCCAGCCTTGGGTTTACAGGCCGCCAGGGCGAACATATGCGGGCGGTGTTCAATACGCCCGAGACCCACAATCTCGTCGTCTGCACGCTCTGCTCCTGTTATCCGTGGGCGGTGCTCGGCCTGCCGCCGGTCTGGTACAAGGCGCCGGCCTATCGCTCGCGCGCTGTCATCGATCCGCGCGGCGTGCTTGCCGAATTCGGCCTGACCCTGCCTGAGACGAAGAAGATCCGCGTCTGGGATTCGACGGCGGAACTGCGCTACCTGGTGGTCCCCGAACGGCCGGAAGGGACGGACGGTCTGGGCGAGGAGGCGCTCGCCGACCTCGTCAGCCGCGATGCGATGATCGGCACGGCAGTGGCCGGAGCCCAGCCATGAACGGACCTCACGATCTCGGCGGGCAGATGGGTTTCGGGCCGGTGGCGCCCGAAAAGGACGAGCCCTATTTCCATGCGGATTGGGAGAAGCGGGCGCTGGGGCTGACGCTGTCCGGCGGTGCCTTCGGCGCCTGGACGATCGACGAAAGCCGGCATGCGCGAGAAAACATCCCGCCGGCGGATTATCTCGCCGCAAGCTATTACGAGATCTGGACGCGGGCGCTGGAAGTGCTGCTCGAACGCCACGGCTTTGCCACGAGGGCGGAAATCGATGCGGGTCGCAAGCAGACGGAGCCGGTGACGCCGAAGCGTATCCTGAAGGCGGACATGGTGGCCGGCGTGCTGGCCAAAGGCGGCCCCTGCGACCGGCCGGTCGGGACCGAACCGCGGTTCCAGCCGGGCGACCGGGTGCGGACGCGCAATTTCAACCCGCAGACCCATACGCGGCTGCCGCGTTATGCCCGCGCCAAGACGGGCGTGGTCGAGGCCGTGCAGGGTTCCTATGTGTTTCCGGACGACAATGCGCATGGCAGGGGCGAGAACCCGCAATGGGTCTATACCGTCGTTTTCGAGGGGCCTGAAATCTGGGGCGAGGGCGCCGATCCGACGCTGACCGTGTCGATTGATGCCTGGGAGAGCTATCTTGAGCGCGTGTGAGATCCCCTCGGCATTGGTGCAGTCGCCGGGCATGCCGAAGTCACCGGAAGGTGATCCGGTATTTCCGGAGCCCTGGGCGGCGGAAGCCTTTGCGATGACCGTGCATCTGCACGAGCGTGGCCTGTTCACCTGGAGCGAATGGGCCGCAGCCCTTTCGGGCGAGGTCCACAAGCCGGGCCGGGCCGAGGACGGCAGCGACTATTTCGACTGCTGGGTGGCGGCGCTGTCCGGGCTGCTGGTGATGAAGGGCGTCGCGGATGGCGAGGTGATCCTGGCGCTGCAGCAGAGCTGGCAGAGGGCCGCCGAGGCAACGCCGCACGGCCGGCCGATCGAATTGGGCAACGATCCGCTGCGGTAGATGCTTTTGAGATAGATAGGCGGTTGGGATTGCCCCTCATCCGGCTGCCGCCACCTTCTCCCCGCTTGCGGGGAGAAGGGAACGAGCTGCGGGCGCTCGTGCTCTCTCTTCCGTTAGGGCGACAGAGGTCGAATGCGCCATTTTCCGACGCTTACGGGGACAAAGACGGTGCCTCTTGCGTCCTTCTCCCTGCAGGCGGGGAGAAGGTGGCGGCAGCCGGATGAGGGGCTGCCGCAGAGGCAGAACAGATCAAGACGGAAGCGCCGCTGACGGCGCCGCCCATCACGACGGAAACTGGCGGTAACATTCCTCGGCGATCCGGCGCAGCATGTCGCGGGAGATTTCGCCGGTGACCGCATAACCGAGCTCGCCATCGATCCAGTAGAAGGTTTCGACCGAGTTGGCGGAGGCGAAGCGGAAACTGGTGGTGCGGTTTTCCTTGTTGCGGCCGACGAGCACCGTCAGTCGCTGGCCGCCCTGGTCCTCGTACATGAACAGCGCACCCGGCTTGCCACCGACCGGCAGGAGGCGGCCGCCGACCAGCTTGAAGCCTTGTCCCTGCAGGTTGGGGACCTTGAGATTGGCGATCGACAGGCGTTTGCCGAGCCAGGTGGCGAGGTGCGTTTCCTCGTTGGCGAACACTTCCACCGGATGGCGCACTTCGCTCGCATAAACGAGGAAGGCAGTACGGGCTTCGCGCGGCAGGATTTCGGCATAGGTCAGCCGGATATCCGCAGGTTCGAACAGAAGCGGGCCATAATGGCCGCCGAGCGCGCCGGCTGCGAAGATCAGCACCGCGGCGGCAGCGAGCGCCAAGCGGCGCGACGGCCGGGTGCCGGCGCGCGCCAGACCGCCCGACAGGAGGCGGATATCGGAGAGTTTCGACCTCTCATGGCCGGCGAAGGCGGCGCGCAGTTCTTCGTTCTGATCCTGCCAGTCGGACACCATCTGCGCCGCTTCCGGGTTTTCGGCCAGAAAACTCTGCACGCGGGCACGGTCGGCCTCGTCGAGGAAGCCGTCGGCATAGGCGTGCAGTTCCGCCTCGGATACGGATCTGGCTTCGGTCATCGTGGTCTCCGCAATGGTATGACGTTTTCCTCCCGCATTTTTTCCCGCAATGCCTGGCGCGCCCGCGACAGGCGCGACATGACCGTGCCGACCGGAATGTCCAGCATGTCGGCCACTTCCTGATAGGCATAACCCTCGACGACCACCAGTATCAGCACTGCGCGCGCCTCCTTCGGTAGCGTTTCCAGCGCCTGCACGAGGCGATTCTTTTCGAGCGGGTCGTCGGCGCTCGTACCGGCGGCCACGGTCTCGGCCTCCTCGATGCCGACGGAGGGACGCCGCGCAATCGACCGGCGTGCGTTGAGGTGAAGATTGGTCATGATCCTGTAGGCCCAGGACTTGAAATTCGAGCCACGCCATTGGGCACGGCTCAGCAGCGCCTTCTCGACGCAATCCTGCAGCAGGTCCTCGCTCTCCGTGTCCGAACGCGTCAGGCTGCGCGAATAGCGCCTGAGGGTCGGCAGGAGCGCGAGGATCTGCGCCTCGAAGGAAATCGGCGCGGGAGCCTGTGCCTCACGCGCCGTTCCGGAAGGGGATTGATCAGGGTTTTGCGACATCCCACACGCCGTTCACGCCGTCACCGGTGGTGTCGCCTTCCTTGGTGTCCTTGACCCAGTAATAGAGCGGCATGCCATCCTTCGCCCACTGCTTGACCCCGTCCTTGCGGGTCACGATCGAGTATGCACCATCGGCCTTCGCATCGGAAGCGGCCATGACCGGCGGCCAGTTGGTGGCGCACTTGTCGTAGCAGTTGGAGGTGCCGGGCTTGTCGTTCTTGAAGGTGTAGAGCGTCATGCCCTTTTCACCGGCAAGGACGTCACCCTTGGTGGAGGTCTTGACGGTCTTGAACGGGCCGGCGGCAAACGCGACCGAAGTCAGCGCTGCGAGCGCGAAAGGCACGAGAATGAAGGTCTTCATGGATCGTCTCCCTGGTTGAATGGCAGCCTCACATCGGCCGCATAGGTCAAGACACCGGCAGGGGCGGATTTATTCCGTCCTTTGAAAGAAAAATTTGCGAGATCCGGCGCTTATCTCTTCAACTGTCAGAAAAGCGGGATATCCGGCTTGGTCAGCATTAGCCAGAAAATCGCAATGACGGCGAGAAAGGCCGGGAAACCGCAGGCGAACCAGATCCGGTAGAGCCGATACCATTCGGGCGGCAGCGGCGTCGAGTTCTTGCAGGCAATGCGGGCGATATCGCGCAGCCGGATCTGGATAAAGACCACCGGCAGCCAGAACAGTCCCGTCACCACGTAGAGAATGAGCGACAGGGCGATCCAGCCATCGGTCAGCGACCAGCCGATGCTTCGCGCCAAAAGATAGCCAGTGATCGGCTGCAGGACGACGGCGGTGGCGGTGAAGACGGTATCGGCAAGCACGACGGTGCCGGCGGTATGGGCGATCAGTTTCGGATCTTCCGTCCGCCGGGCAATGACCATGAAAAAGGCGATGCCGGCGCCGGTTCCGAGCAGCACCGTGGCGCCGATGACATGGATGAGCCGCAGCAGGCTTTCGGCATCCATCAGCGTTCGTCCAGAATGGCGAGGGCAACAAGAGTGAGGGCGATCGACGGCAGGACCTTGACGAGGACGCCGAGCGGATCGAGCCAGAGCTGCGGTTCGAGGATCGTGCCGCCGGCAAGGTAGGCGAGACTGGTGAGGATCATCCCGAGCATTGCCTTGCGGGCATGGGGGCGGACGAGGACGGCGGACCCGAGCAGGATATCGAAGATGCATGTCGCGACCGTTGTCGAGAGCGCGAGCGTGGCCGGCATGGCGGGTGGGAAATGGGCCGCTGCGGCGCTCACGTCAAGGAGCGGGATCAGGCCGGACAGCAGCCAGAACAGCGACAGGGTCAGAATGATTGCCGGCTTGAGGAGATAGAGCCGCGCGAACCATAGATCCTGGACGCCGCTTGAATGAGCGGCGAGCGTTTGCGTTGCATCTGCAAATGCGAGGCCGCCTGGTCTCGGACGGCTGCTCCTGACGCCTTCCGACATCACCGTCATCGCCGTCGAGCGAAGGGGCGAGCGCCAGCCGAGCCTTCCGGCAAGATCGGCAGCCCAGGCGACCGGTCTTGCGAGCGGCGCAGGCAATTCGACGACGCGGACCGCGGGCAGGCCGAGCCAGCTGCGATGCTGTTGCACGAGGTCTGACAGCGTCAGGGTCTGTTCCGCGGCAAGATCGAGATCGCTGCCGGCCGGGATGGTGCCGTCGATAGCGAGGGAAACGGCGGCGGCGACATCGTCGAGCGAGACGGTTTCGACCGGGCTTTCCGCGTGGATGAGCGGCAGCAGGCCGGGAAAGCTGGCGAGCGACCGCAGAAGTGCCGTGCCTCCATGGGCATTTCGGCCGATCACGAGCGCTGGTCGCAGGATCACGAAAGGCAGGCCGCTTGCGGCAAGCGCCTCGTCGGCGCGGCGTTTGGTGGCGAGGAAGGGCAGGTTGGCTGCCGCACCATCGGTGCGCGCGGAGATTTGCACGATGCGCCTGCCGCCCGCGGCCTCTGCTGCTTCGTAAAGCGACAGCATGGCCTTTTCCTGTGTGGCCGCAAGATCGTCTGAAAGACCGTCCTGGAGGGCGCCGGCGCAGTTGACGATGACATCCTGATTATCGATCAGCGGAAGCCACGCGGCGGCGGATAGTTGCGCGAGATCGGCTTCTAACCACATGGCCGAGGGCCATTTCGAACGAGCCTTGCCGGGATCTCGCCCGAGGCCGGTGATCTGATGGCCCTCGGCGGCGAGCCTTTGGAGGATCGCCGAGCCGATAAAGCCGGTTGCGCCGAGAATCAGGATTTTCATGCCTCGATCATAGGGGGCGATGATGAAGACTGAACAGCGGCAATTCTGGCCGAGCGGCTGTCCGCCGGCAAACCGCAGCGACGACCTGTCCCATCCTTTGATTCCTCTTTCGTTCTTTTTCGGTTGCGCTTGCCGGCAGAATCCTGCCAAGTCCCGCCATGCAATTTGCACCGCAACAGGACGAGGCCCTCAAGGCCGTTTCACAATGGCTGAAAGAGGGGCGCAGCCAGGTCTTTCGGCTGTTCGGTTATGCGGGCACCGGCAAGACCACGCTTGCCAAACATTTCGCCGAGAATGTCGATGGCGAGGTGCTGTTTGCGGCCTTCACCGGCAAGGCCGCGCAGGTTCTGCGCTCGCGCGGCGCGCGCAATGCCAAGACGATCCATTCGCTGATCTATCGGCCGCGCGGCGAGGAGGCGGTCGAGGACGATGCGGGCAAGACCTCGATCGCGCCGATGTTCTCGATCAATCGCCAGAGCCCGGTCGCCAAGGCGGCGCTTATTATCATCGACGAATGCTCGATGGTGGACGAGGCGCTCGGCAAGGACCTGATGAGTTTCGGCACGCCGATCCTGGTGCTCGGCGATCCCGGCCAGCTGCCGCCGGTTTCCGGCGGCGGGTTCTTCACCGAACAGGAGCCGGATTACCTGCTGACGGACATCCACCGCCAGGCCCGCGACAACCCGATCATCCAGCTCGCGATGAACGTGCGCGAAGGCAAGGAGATCATGTATGGCGACTACGGCACCGCCAAGGTGATTTCCCGCAACGAGGTGACGCAGCCGCTGGTGATGGAGGCGGACCAGGTCCTGGTCGGCACCAACAAGACCCGCAAGCGCTACAATCAGCGGCTCCGGGAACTCAAGGGGTTCACGGCCGACTATCCGCAATCCGGCGACAAGCTGGTCTGCCTCAGGAACGATCCGGCCAAGGGCCTGCTCAACGGTTCGCTCTGGCAGGTGATGAGTTCGTCGCGCGAGACGGTGAAGCCCGGCATCAACCTGATGATCCGGCCGGAAGACGACGACATGGATCGCGGTGCCGCCAAGATCAAGCTTCTGAAGCAGGCGTTCGAGGAGCAGGAAGGCGAAATCCCCTGGTCGACCCGCAAGCGTTACGACGAGTTCGACTACGGCTATGCGCTGACCGTGCACAAGGCTCAAGGGTCGCAGTGGAACAATGTGGTGCTGTTCGATGAAAGCTGGGCGTTTCGCGACAGCCGGGAGCGCTGGCTTTATACCGCGATCACCCGCGCTGCCGAGACGCTGACCATCGTTCGATAAAAGATCGGCGTTCGCTGAATCGGCTCCGGTCAGTTCGGCACGAAGCCGAGCAGCATTGCCTTGGCGACCGCCTGAAAGCGGTTGGTGGCCTGGAATTTCCGGATGATGTCATCCTCCATTCGGCGCAGGTCTTCGAATTCGAGATTGAGCGCGCGGGCAAGCCGTGGCGCCGAATAACCTTCGGCCATCAGCCCCAGACACTGCTTTTCGATATCGCTCAGCACCAGCGACATCGGTTTCGGGCTGACGAGCGCCTGGTCCTCTTCCTCGGCGACCAGCAGGCTTTCGATCTGCTGCATCTGCCGCCGGATGTGGGAAATGTCGGCGGTAAGCTCGCGCTTGCGCCGCGCCAGCATGTTGTGGAACATCTCGTTGGCTTCCGCCTCCGACGTCGCGTCGGCAAGCTCTTCCATGAGTTCCTGGATGACCGCGACCGGAATGCCGATTTCGCGGCAGGCATTGATGACCGCCATGCGGTGGATCTGAACCCTGTCATAGACCCGCATGCTGCCGGAACGGCGGGCGGTGATCAGGCCCTTTTCCTCGTAGAAATGCAGGGTGCGGTGGGTAACGCCGAAAAGATCCGCCATCTCGGCGATCGCCACGGGCTGGCTCGGGAGTTCAAAAGGGAGGGAAACCTGGGGGAGATAGACGAAATACCGGGCCGCCCCTGCCGGGGAGGCACTTTCGGTCATGACCTGCATGATATCACTCCGCATCGAGTCCCTTTGCGCCTGTGTTTGGCGTTATGGTCAAATATGCATCTAAGGGTTGCGACTTGCGCGTCGAACCTCCGGATGGAACCTCGGTACTGAAAATGCGGACCCGATTGAATTGGATGACAGAATTCGCCGTTCAAACCGTATTCCGCCGCCTTTTGGCCTGCCCAGCGAACTCTGTTGAATATAGATTAGCTAAAACTTTAGGAAATGGTAGCCCCGGTTGCCTCGTGAATTCTCGTCCATCAAAACTCTTTATAGGTGCATTTTCCTAAACCCGGTGGCATTGCGAAAGCGCATGGCCTAAAAGCGGGACACCTTCTCAAAGACCGGATATCGCCATGCCGACCAAGCTTTCCGTGAACATCAATGCCATCGCCATGCTGCGCAACCGCCGCGATCTTCCGTGGCCGAGCGTCGAGGGGCTGGGGCGCATCGCGCTTCAGGCGGGCGCGGCGGGTCTGACCGTGCATCCGCGCCCCGACCAGCGGCATATCCGCTTCTCCGACCTGCCGGTGATCCGGGCGTTGATCGACGACGAGTTTCCGGATGCCGAGTTCAACATCGAGGGCTATCCGAGCGAGGAATTTCTGGCGCTCTGCGAGGCGGCCCAGCCGGAGCAGGTGACGCTGGTGCCGGACGATCCGACCCAGGCGACCTCGGACCACGGTTTCGATTTCCGCGCCACGGGCGAGATGCTGAAACCGATCGTGGCACGGCTCAAGAAGGGCGGCATGCGGGTGTCGCTGTTTGCCGATGGCGACGGCGATGTCGAGGCGGTGAAGCTGGCGAGGGCTACGGGCGCGGATCGCATCGAGCTCTATACCGGTCCCTATGGCGGCTGTTTCGACGATCCGGAGCGCGGCGCCGAGATCCTGGACAGGCTGGGGCGGACGGCGGATGCGGCGCTTGCCGAAGGGCTTGACGTCAATGCCGGCCACGACCTGACGGTCGCCAACCTGCCGGCGCTGGTGAAGCGTATCCCGAGGCTTGCCGAAGTTTCGATCGGGCATGGCCTGACGGCAGATGCGCTCGAATACGGCATGGCGGAAACCGTGCGCCGCTTCCGCCGCGCCTGCGGCCAGACGGTTTAGCCCGAGGAAAGCTTTGCTTCGCAGAGCGCCAGTTCCCAGGTCTGGCCGACGCATTCCGGCCCGAACAGGTTGTGCTTTTCCTCCGAGACCAGCTTGAAACCGGCCGTCTCATAGATGCGGATCGCGGCGCTCAGGCAATCATTGGTCCAAAGCGACAGCTTCCTGTAGCCGGCTAATGTCGAGAACTTGATGCATTGTTCGACGAGCGTGCGACCGAGACCCAGGCCGCGGGCGGCCGGATCGAGGTAGAGCAGCCGCAGCTTGGCGGTGCCGCCGCCGCCATCCGCCACGGCCACCGAGCCGACCCGCTTTCCGTCGCGTTCGGCGATCCAGCAGCGTTCGCGTTCGGGGTTGAAGTTGGCGATGAACTTGCCGGCGACGTCGGCGACCATGCCTTCGAATTTGTCGTTCCAGCCGTATTCGCGCGTATAGGCGACCGCCTGGGCTTCGATCAGCCAGCCCATGTCGCCGATCCTGTGCGGACGGATGACGACCGGCGGAGAAGGCACGGCCGATTGCGGATCGAGAATGGTGCGGATCGCCTGCATGGACCCGATCAGCCTTTCGCGGCCAAGCATATCCACTTCCCTGAGGTCGCTGGCGATCTGCCGGCGGGAGCGTTCGCCGAGCGTTTCGTATTCCGCCTGTCCCCTGTCGGTGACGATCAGGATCTGGCTGCGTTTGTCCTCGGGATCCGGCTGGCTGTCGATGAAGCCCGCCTCGCGGAATTTTTTGAGGATCCGGCTGAGATAGGCGGGATCGAGACCGAGGTCGCGATTGAGTTCGGTCGCCGAAACCCGTTTGCGGGCGCCCATCTCATAAAGGATGCGCGCCTCGGTCAGCGTGTAGTCGGTATCGAGATAACCCCTGGCGAGAATGCCGAGCTTGTTGGTGTAGAAACGGTTGAAGGCGCGGACGGCGTCCAAAACGGCAATATCGGTCATCGGTAGAATCTCCTTTAAGGAGACTCTGTCAGATATTTATTGGACTGAGTCAAATAAATTTACGCGGCCGTCTGTTTTGCCTTCAATTGGCCGAGCGCGAAATCGACTGCCGCCATGGCGTGAATGGCAGTGGAATCGATGCCGGGCAGGGGCAGGCCGGCCGGATCGAGCAGAAGGCAGATTTCCGTGCAGCCGAGAATGATGCTGTCGGCGCCCGCAGCCTTGGCCTTTTCGATCATGGCAACGGCACGGATGCGGGAGGTGTCGTTTACCGCGCCGGCGCAGAGTTCGTTGAAGATGATGTCATGGATATCGGTGCGGTCGTCCGCATCCGGCACCATGACGTCGATGCCGAGCGTCTTCATGTAATCGGTGTAGAAGCCCTGCTCCATGGTGTAGCGCGTGGCCAGCAGGAGCGGGCGCTTCAGGCCTTGCGATTTCAAGGCCCCGGCCGTTTCGTCGATGATGTGGATAAGCGGAATGTCGGTCGCAGCCTGCACCGGCGGGGCGACGAGATGCATGGTGTTGGTGCAGATCAGCACGCATTCCGCGCCCGCTGCCTTCAGCCGGCGAGCGCTGTCTGCCAGATGCTCGGCCGCCAGATCCCAGCGGCCGGCTTTCTGCATGTCGACGATTTCGGCGAAATTGACCGAATGGAGCAGGAGATCGGCCGAGGCGAAACCGCCGAGGCGGTCGCGGACCATCTCGTTGATCAGCCGATAGTACACCGCGGTGCTTTCGAAACTCATTCCGCCGATCAGGCCGATTTTGCGCATTTTTTCTCTCGATGAGATGGAGTTGAGCAACTCCATCTCAATATCGCGAAATTTTACGGCCCGCAATCGGCAGGGGTTCAAGCTGTGAGCGCGGCCTTCTGCGTCTCGAAATAGGCAGCCAAGGTTTGCGGCTTGTGGCCGGTCAGCGTCTCGTAGTCGCTCGTCAACTGCTCGAAATTGCCGGCGCGGATATTCGCATCCGCGGAGACCAGCATATTGACGACGAAGGGGGGCAGGCCGGCGCCGGTCAGGCCGTGGGTCAGCTGTTCGTCAGTGACGTCAACGACTTCAAGCGGCTTGCCGGCAGCGGCGGATGCGCGGGCGGCGATTTCCGTAGCCGTCAGGGATTCCGGGCCGGTGAGGGTGAGGGTGATGCTGCCGGCCGGCGGATTGGCAAGGGCGGCGGCAGCGGCACGGGCGCAGTCGTCGCGGCTGAGCGTGGTGATCTTGCCGGTACCCGCGGACGTGTACCATTTGCCGACCTGCAGGTTGTGCGGCATGCCCATCAGATAGTTGTCGTGATACCAGGAATTGCGCAGGATCGTGTAGGGAACGCCGCTCGCCTTGATGGCCTCTTCGGTACCAAGATGGTCAGGCGCGAAGGTGACGAGCGACTTGTCCGGGTTCGGCATGGACGTATAGATGACGTGCTTGACGCCGGCCTTTGCAGCGGCGGAAACGGCGTTCCTGTGCTGGCTGAGGCGCTTGCCGGGCGTTGCCAGTTCGTCGGTGGAAATGATCAGCACGCGATCGACACCGGCGAATGCCTTCACGAGCCCGGCTTCGTCGTCGAAATCGGCCACGCGGGTTTCGAAACCGCCGGCCGCGAGGTCGGCGAGCTTGTTCGGATCACGGCTGGCAGCGATGATGTCGGCGGACGCGACCTTGGATGTCTCCACCAGGTGACGCAGGACTGCGCGGCCCAGATGGCCGGCGGCGCCGGTGACGAGAAGTTTGGTCATGAGGTCTTCTTTCCTAGCAATGGCCGGCGTGCCGGCAGGGCAATGATCTTTGGTCTCAAAAAGAGACTAGCACTAGAATAAGAATTGACTTCGATCTGTAAAGGAGGCAGTTTCGAGGGAGATCGTTACGTCGAGGGAACCACCATCATGATCCGCAATGCAAATCGCAAGCCGGTGATCGACGCCAAGGAATGCGATATTTCCGGGTGGGACATGGAGAATTGCCCGGTCCGGGATGTTCTTGACCGGATCGCGGGCAAATGGTCGACGCTGCTTCTCGAGGCCTTGTCGCGTCAGCCCTTCCGCTTCGGGGAGCTTCGCCGGCTGGTGCCGGATATTTCCCAGCGGATGCTGACCCAGACGCTGCGCGACCTGCAGCGCGACGGGTATATCGACCGGAAAGTGTTTCCGACCAAGCCGCCGAGCGTCGAATACCGGATGACCGAACTCGGTCACTCGCTGTTCGAGCCGCTTTCGAAAGTGCTCCAATGGGCGGAGGCCAATCATCCTTCGGTCAAGGCCGCGCGGGTGAAATACGACGAGAGCGAACTTGCCTGAACGTGAATCCCCGGGAGACGGTGTGGGGGAGATCCTGTCAGGCGTATTGATCGCCGGAAGCTCGCATGTCGGCAAGACTACGCTAGCGAAGCGTCTGTCGGAAGCGCTCGGTTGTACCATGATTTCGACCGACGGCCTTGCGCGGCATCCGGGCCGCCCGTGGCCGGAGGTTCGGCTACCGGTCGCCGAATATTATGAGTGCCTTTCGCCGGAAACGATCTACTGGTTTCTGAGAGTGCATCACGAAAACATGTGGCCGGGCCTCAAGCGGGCGATCGAAGACGGGATCGCAGCTGGAAGGCGGTTCGTGCTGGAGGGGTCGGCGCTGCGGCCGGAATTCGTCGCGCCTCTCATTTCAGGACGTGTTGTCGGGCTCTGCCTCCACGCCGATTCGGATGTTCTGCGAGAGAGAATGCGGGCCGAGGCGGGATATCAGGAAGCCGGGGAGGCCGGACGCAGCCTAATCGACAAGTTTATCGAGCGTTCGCTGCGCGACAATTCGGAGATGTACAAGGCGGCGCAGGAAAATGGCATGCGAATTATCGATGCCGCGGAGCCGCGTGCCCTTGCCGATATCGTTGATGAGCTGGTGCGGCGGGCTTCGTCTCAGACTTCGGCCAAGTCAGGCGCAGAAGACCGGTAATCCGCGTGGGGTTGGGGCGGCCCGAGAGCCGCCCTTCCGTTCTTTAGATCAGGCTGCCAGCGAAGCGATGTCGATGACGAAGCGGTAGCGGACGTCGCTCTTGATGACGCGTTCGTAGGCTTCGTTGATATCCTGGATGTTGATCTTCTCGATTTCGGACGTGATGCCATGCTCGCCGCAGAAATCCAGCATTTCCTGGGTTTCCTTGATCGAGCCGATCATCGAGCCGGACAGGCTCTTGCGGCCGCCGATGACCGAGAAGGCATGGACCGGCACCGCATGTTCCGGAACGCCGACCAGGACCATCGAGCCGTCGAACTTCAGGAGGCCGAGATAGGCGTTCCAGTCGATCGTCGTGCCGACCGTGCAGATGATCAGGTCGAACGTGCCGGCGAGCTTGGTGAAGGTCTCGGCGTCGCTCGTCGCATAATAGTCCTTGGCGCCGAGCTTCAGGCCGTCTTCCTTCTTCGACAGCGTCTGGCTGAGCACGGTGATATCGGCGCCCATGGCCGCGCCGAGCTTGACGCCCATATGGCCGAGGCCGCCCATGCCGACGATCGCGACCTTCATGCCCGGGCCGGCCTTCCAGTGGCGCAGCGGCGAATAGAGCGTGATGCCGGCGCAGAGCAGCGGCGCACCGGCGTCGAGCGGAATATTGTCCGGGAAGGAGAGGACATAACCTTCCTTGACGACGATCTGATCCGAATAACCGCCATAGGTCGGCGTCGTGCCGTCGGCTTCAACGTCGTTATAGGTCTGGACGAGGCCCGGCAGGAAATGTTCGTAGTCGAGATCGCGGGTGGCGCAGCCGACGCAGGAATTGACGTAGCAGCCGACGCCGACGCGGTCGCCGACTTTGAACTTGGTGACGCTGGAGCCGACGGCCGAGACGATGCCGGCCACTTCATGGCCCGGCACCATCGGAAAGCGCGAATTGCCCCATTCGTTGCGGGCCTGGTGGATGTCCGAGTGGCAGACGCCGCAATACTGCACGGCGATGACGACGTCGTCGTCGTTCGGTTCGCGTCGCTCGAAGGTGAAGGGCGTCAACGGTTTCGACGCGTCGGTTGCGGCATAGCCTTTTGCAATAGCCATGAAAGCTCCGTTCATCTGTTGGGTTGGGAGAGGGATTGGACGGGCGGACTATGCCTGCGGACCTCGCAACAGCGTTAGAGCGATCCTCCTAGCTTTTTGCACGATCCTGCAAAAGTGATGGCCAGCCTGTTGGCTCGGAGGCTAAATTCGGCTTAGGGAAAATACTCACTCGCCGATCCCGGAGGCAACATGACACTGCCCTTCAATCCCTACTACGAGGCTGCCTCGATTGCCGCACGGCATGTTCAGAAGGACGGGGAGGTGTTCACGCCCATCGGAAACCTGGTGCTCGGTCGGCGGTCGATCCCGACCGCCCCGCTCTATATGGATTACCGGCCCTGCATCTGCCTGGTTCTGCAAGGCACCAAGAGCGTCAAGCTTGGGGACGAGACGATCGCCTACGGCGTCGGCGATTGTCTTCTCACCTCGATCGAATTGCCGGTGACATCGCGCGTCACGGCCGCAAGCCCGGACATGCCGCATCTGTGTTTCGCGCTCGCCATCGATCCGGACAGGCTTTCGGCGCTCCTGGAGCGGGTCGAGGTTCCGCGGCCAGGTTCCGACACCGACGCGATGCGCGGCATCGTCTCGAATGTCGCAGCGCCCGAACTGCTCGACGCGGCGACGCGTCTACTTCGCCTCCTCGACCGGCCGTCGGATATTGCGGCGATGGCGCCGCTCATCGAGGAGGAAATCCTCTATCGGGTCCTGTGCGGCCCGGACGGCGCGCGGCTTCTGCATATCGCGACATCCGAAAGCCGCAGCAACCGCATCGCCCGCGCCGTCGCCTGGCTGCGCGCCAATTTCCACCGCACATTGCGGATCGAGGACCTGGCCGACCATGTCGGAATGAGTCCGTCCTCGCTGCACCATCATTTCAAGTCGGTGACGGCGATGACGCCCGTGCAGTTCCAGAAGAAGCTGCGGCTGCACGAGGCGCGGCGGCTGATGCTGCTGGAGGGACTGGATGTCGGCAGCGCCGGCCACCGGGTCGGCTACCAGAGCCCGTCGCAGTTCAGCCGCGAATACAGCCGGCTCTACGGCGTGTCACCGCTGCGTGACGTGGATGCGATCCTCGCTGCTGCGGAATGACGAGGGCTCGAGATCTGACGATCAGCCGGGGAATTTCAGCGCCTTGTCGTTGCGGCACTGGGCAAGCTTGAGCTGCTTGAACGAATAGATCCTGGTGATCTGCCCGTCGTCGTCCGTATCGACCTTCATGCAGGCGCAGGCGTAACCGTAGTTGCCGTTGGTGCGGACATAGTCGCGCTCGGAAATGTCCGGGATGAGGTCCATGCCCTCCGGTTCCTCGTCGCTTCCCTGGGTGCGGATCGTCCATGTATCCTCGGCGTCGTCCAGCCACCAGTTGCCGGGCGTCGGATTCTGGATCCAGCCGCAGCGGTTTTCGGCGGCTTGGGCCACCGCGGGAAGGGTGAGAAAAGCCAATGCTGCAAATGCGCGGCATATCCGGTTCATGAAGGGGTCCCCCTGATCGTTCGGGCGATTGCATCGCTTCCGAGAACATCTAGCCTGAAATCCTTCATGCCTGATGACCGACGTCGAAGAACGGGCTTGACGGCGGCGGCGGATCGTTTATACGAGCAGAACCGTACCGTACGGTACGCAAAAGGATTGAGAACCGTGAGAGCCGATACCACCGACATGCCCGAGTTTTCGCCGCGCCAGAACGCCGTTCTGGAACAGGCGCTTCGGCTGCTCGTGGAAGGCGGCGAGAAGGCGCTGACGACCTCCGGTCTCGCCCGTGCCGCCAATTGCTCCAAGGAAAGCCTGTACAAGTGGTTCGGCGACCGCGAGGGCCTGCTGGCGGCGATGATCGCCCACCAGGCGGCCAAGGTGCGCACCTTCGAGCGTTCGGGCGAGCGGCTGACGGCCGATCTCCTGCGCGACCATCTCGAACTTTTTGCGCGCGACCTGCTGGAGGTTCTGGCCGGCGACGTTTCGCTGGCGCTCAATCGTCTGGCGATCGGCCAGGCGAACCGCGAGGGCTCGAAACTCGGCAAGCTCTTGCTCGAACACGGCCGCCGGCAGATCGACCGCCGCGCCATGGCGCTGATCGACCAGGGAAAAAGGGCAGGGCTTTTGCGCTTCGACAATGCGGACGCCGCCTATCACACGCTTTACGGTCTGGTCGTGTCCGACCTGCATGTGCGCATGCTGCTCGGCGAGCCCGGCCTCAAGGACAATGCGCGCCAGGCGGAGAAGGCTGTTGCGGCCTTTCTCACCCTGCACGGCACGCAAAAACAATCGGCGGACGCGCTCGGCGTCTCCGCTGGACGATGACAGTCATCAACAAACCCACGCATAGGGAAGGGAAAAACGATGCGCGTTTATTATGATCGGGATGCCGATATCAACCTCATCAAGGCGAAGAACGTTGCCATCATCGGCTACGGTAGCCAGGGTCGCGCGCATGCGCTGAACCTCAAGGATTCGGGCGCCAAGAACGTCGTGATCGCACTCAAGGCCGGTTCCGGCACCATCAAGAAGGCCGAAGCCGACGGCTTCAAGGTGATGACCGTCGCCGAAGCCGCCAAGTGGGCCGATCTGATGATGATGGCGACCCCGGACGAACTGCAGGCCGACATCTACAAGGCCGAAATCGCTCCGAACATCCGCGACGGCGCGGCGATCGCCTTCGCCCACGGCCTCAACATCCATTTCGGCCTGATCGAGCCGAAGACCTCGGTCGACGTCGTGATGATCGCGCCGAAGGGCCCGGGCCACACGGTGCGCGGCGAATACCAGAAGGGCGGCGGCGTTCCCTGCCTCGTCGCCGTTCACCAGAACGCTTCCGGCAACGCGCTTGAACTCGCGCTCTCCTACGCCTGCGGCGTCGGCGGCGGCCGTTCGGGCATCATCGAAACCAACTTCCGCGAAGAATGCGAAACCGATCTCTTCGGCGAGCAGGTCGTTCTCTGCGGCGGCCTCGTCGAGCTGATCCGCGCCGGTTTCGAAACCCTGACCGAAGCCGGTTATGCACCGGAAATGGCCTATTTCGAATGCCTGCACGAAGTGAAGCTGATCGTCGACCTGATCTATGAAGGCGGCATCGCCAACATGAACTACTCGATCTCCAACACGGCCGAGTGGGGCGAATACGTCACCGGTCCGCGCATCATCACCGACGAAACCAAGGCCGAGATGAAGCGCGTCCTGAAGGACATCCAGACCGGCAAGTTCACCTCGGACTGGATGCAGGAATACCGCGCCGGCGGCTCGCGCTTCAAGGGCATCCGCCGCATGAACGACAGCCACCAGATCGAAGAAGTCGGCGCCAAGCTGCGCGGCATGATGCCCTGGATCGGCAAGAACAAGCTGGTCGACAAGAGCGTCAACTAAGCTTTTCGGCAAAAGCCGGACGAGTGGAAGGTCAGGGCGAAAGCTCTGGCCTTCTTTCATTTGCCTTCAACTCTCCATCTGACTAGACTGCAGACTAGTCAGATGGAGAGTTGCATGCGTCAATGGCCAGTTCAGGATGCCAAGGCTCGGTTCAGCGAGATGCTCGACGCTTCTTTGGAAGAGGGGCCGCAACTGGTTTCAAAGCGGGGTGAACCGAAAGCGATACTGGTCTCGCTCGATGAATGGGAAAACCTCCAAAAAAGAGCCAAACCGGATTTGAAGGAATTGCTTCTCGGCCCGGGACCACGGTTCGATCTGGAGGCTCCAGTGCGAGGCGGCTGGAAGCGCCGGCCCGTTCCAGACTTCGACGATTGATATCCGATGTACATATTGGATACCAACGTTCTGTCCGAGTTTCGACGGCGCAAGCCGCATGGGGCAGTATTGGCCTGGCTGGCATCCGTGCCGAGTTCTTCGCTGCATTTTGCCAGCATTTCCGCCGGAGAGATTCAAGCCGGTATTGAAATGGCGCGTAAGAACGATCCACGGAAGGCTGACGAGATAGAACATTGGCTGGAGATGATCATTGCTTCGGTCAGATGTCTTGATGCCGATGCCGATGTATTCAGGGAATGGGCCCGCCTCATGCATGGCCGTCCGGATCATATGATTGAGGATTGCCTGATTGCCGCCACAGCCATCGTTCATCGGATGACTGTCGTAACCCGCAACATCAGGGATTTTGATCCTTTGGCCGTTCCGGTTCTCAATCCTTTCGAACACAAAATGTGATCGAAAAAAATCCATCGACCCGATAGGTCAGCCTTGCTGACCTATCGATCTTTGTGTAAAGGTCGGGCAAAGAAAATTGAAATAAGAGGAAACATTCCGTGCTTGATTGGGAACAAATCTTTGCGACGCGCTCGAGCCGCATGCGCGCCTCTGAAATCCGCGAACTGCTGAAGCTGCTCGACCAGCCCGACATCATCTCGTTTGCTGGCGGCATTCCGGATCCGGCGCTGTTTCCGGATGCGGCCTTCAAGGAAGCCTATTCGGATATTTTTTCAAGCGCGCAGGTCGGTTCGGCTCTGCAATATTCGGTCAGCGAAGGCTACAAGCCGCTGCGCGAATGGATCGCCCGCGACGTCGCCAAGATCGGCATCGACTGCACCCCGGACAATGTGTTCATCACCTCCGGTTCCCAGCAGGCGCTCGATTATCTCGGCAAGCTGTTCCTGTCGCCGAAGGATACGGCGCTCGTCACCTGGCCGACCTACCTCGGCGCGCTTTCGGCCTTCAATGCGTATGAGCCGAATTACGACCAGCTGTCGCTGAACGGCAACCGCACGCCGGAAGCCTATCGCGACACCGCGGCCAAGACCGGCGGCGCCGTCAAGTTCGCCTATCTGTCTGCCGACTTCTCCAATCCGACCGGCGAGACGATCGATCTGGCCGGCCGCGAAAAGCTGCTGGCGCTGGCCGACGAACTCGATATCGCGATCCTCGAGGACGCCGCCTATCAGCATCTGCGTTATGACGGTGAGGCCATTCCGCCGATCATGGCGCTCGACATCGCCCGCAAGGGCGGCATCGAAAACACGCGGACGATCTACAGCGGCAGCTTCTCGAAGACGCTGGCGCCGGGCTTGCGCGTCGGTTTCGTGGTCGCCGCCATGCCGGTGATCCGCAAGCTGGTGCTGATGAAGCAGGCGGCCGACCTGCATTCCTCGACGATCAACCAGATCGCCATCGAGCATGTCGCCTCGCGCGGTTTCGACGCCCAGGTTGCCAAGATCAAGGCTGTCTACAGCAAGCGCCGCGATGCGATGCTGGCGGCACTCGACAAGTATATGCCGAAGAACACCACCTGGACGCGCCCGGAAGGCGGCATGTTCGTGTGGGTGACCCTGCCGGAGGGCATGGACGGCGCCGAACTGCTGGCGAAATCGATCGCCACGGAAAAGGTCGCCTTCGTTCCCGGCAAGGCGTTTTATGCGGACGGCAGCAATGCCAATACGCTGCGCATGAGCTTCTCCTGCGCCGACGAGGCGATGATCGACGAAGGCATCAAGCGGCTCGGCCGCCTGATCTCCAACGCGATCCGGGCCGCGGCCTGAGCAGATCCCATGAACCGGAAAGCCTGCCGCAAAATCGCAGGCTCATCCGGTTGACAGGCCTTGCATCCTCTCGGCGTTATCCTCGGGCTTGACCCGAGGATCTGCCGCCTAAAAGGGGGGGCGGCAGGAGATGCTCGGGTCAAGCCCGAGCATAGCGGATAGGTCGTCGGCGCGGACAGGTGGTCGGCCCGCGTTCCCTTGACGCCGACCTTCGGTGTGGAGCGGGCCGCTCAGTCGGCGGCGAGCACGATGAGCATGTCCCCATCGGCATAGGCGGTCATTTCGGTACGGGGCGGATTGACGACCACGCCGCCAAGGTTCCTGACATCTGTTTCGCCCGGCCGCTGGCGGCGATGTCCGATGGCGATCTCGCCCCGGCGAAGGGCTGCGAGCGCGACCGTGAAGAAGTTCACCGGTTTCGAGATATCCACATAGTCGCTCATCGGCCGCATGTAGATCTCGGATCCGGCTTCATCGAGCAGCTCACCGAAGATCGCCGCCATCGATTCGTTTTCGGAGGCCTGGGCGAGCATCAGGCTCACCAGCTTGTTGCTGACGACGAAATCCTCGGCGCGGGTGACTTCCGCGAGCTCGCGGTTGCGCACGTCGATCATCTCGCTGACGACGCTGACATGTTTGCCGGCCGTCTCCCCGATCTTGCGCAGCTGCAGCAGCGTGATCAGCGTGCGGGTGTCCGCCGATTGCGCCATCATGCTGTCGCTGTAGCCGAGGACCAGAACGTGGTCGTAGGAGGGTATGTCGAGCGCGTCGAGCGCGGCGCGGCTGCTGGTATCGATCACCCGGTGTTCGACCGCGAGCAGAGCCTTGTCGAGGTCGAGCCCGGCGACGTCCTCTTCGAATTCCGGCGTGTCGGCGGCGATCGTCAGCCGTGAGCCTGGCGCCACGTAGCGGACAAGCTCGTTTGCGATGATCGGGCCGCGGCGGTTCCAGCCGAGGATCAGCGTGCGCTCCGCGGTCTTGCCGCGCCTGACGATCGCCTTGATGGCCGTCTTGTCGATGCCCATGTCGCCGGTCCAGGTTTTGATCGAGTCGTCGTCTTCGGCGATGATGACGGCGCGATCGCCCGCGACGATCACCTGGTTCGGGTTGGGATTGAGGTGGATGGCGCCGTCCTTGTCGCGGAGGCCGATCAGCGTGCTGTTCTCATAGGCGAGGACGGCATTGCCGAATGATTTTCCGACAATGTCCGGCTGTTCGAGCGTATAGATCTCGCAGCCGTCGAAATCGAGCAGTTCGGAATAGACGGCGCTCAGCCCCGCCTGCCGGCTGGTATGGACGACGATCCGGGCGATCAGGTCGTCGGCGAGCACCAGCTGCATCTCGTCGCCGCCGACGATCCTTGCCACGTCGGCATTGTCGGCGTTGCGGATTTCCGCGGCGATCCTGTATTTCTCGGGCCGCCGGTTGGGATCGTTGACCAGCGCGAGGACGGTCTTGATCACCTGTGCGTCCGCATCGTCACCCTCCGGTGACAGGACGATGAGCGACCGCGACGTCTGCGGGTTGACGATGCCGAGGTCATAGAGATCGGTCGGGTCGCCGCTGCGGCAGATGATCCTGGTATTCCTGCGGTCGGCAACCTTGGCGGCGATCTCGTCCTCCATCTCCACCTTGTCCTTGTTGGCCATGATGACGATGCGGGGATTGCGGCGGCTCTGATTGGCAATGACGAGTTCGGAGATCACGTCGAAGATGGACGGCGACCAGTTGAGGATGATCGTGTGCTCCGTTTCGAGCACCCGCGAACGACCCTTGCGCAGCTCGTCGAGCTTCTCCTCCAGCCCGGACGAGATGACGCCGATCAGGGCGGAGAAGACGAAGATGCCGGCGATGGTCACCACCAGCGAAACGGCGCGGAAACTCCAGCCGAGGTCGCTGCCCATCGTTCCGGCATCCATGGTGCGCATCAGCGATTCCCATGCGCCTTCGAGGAATCCGACCGGTTGCCCGCCTTCCGGTGCGATGCCGGTGATCGCAAGCAGGGCGCCTGCAAGGAGGATGACAATGAGCGATATCACCGCCAGCCAGCCGATCAGCGCGATCGCGCCGCCTGCCATGCTCTTGTCGAACCCATAGCGCAGCCGCGCGCGCCAGTTTTCCCGGTCTTTCATCCCACGCCCCCGAAATATACCCTTGTGCAGGAGATGGCAGGATTTGGTTGCAAAACAATTGAAGTGGCGGGGTTCTGGCGGGCGCTGTGCCGGAATGACCGGCGGACAGTAAATTTAGCCTTCGAATCCCGGCAGCCGCTGGTAAAACACATGGCAAGATCGGCGTTGCTCACAGTCTGTCACATGGCTGTCAAGCAGGAATGCTTAT
The DNA here is from genome assembly GCF_031455615.1 of Neorhizobium sp. 2083. NCBI lineage: Bacteria > Pseudomonadati > Pseudomonadota > Alphaproteobacteria > Hyphomicrobiales > Rhizobiaceae > Neorhizobium > Neorhizobium sp. 2083. The sequence goes on from NZ_JAVDTC010000004.1 coordinate 386,369, forward strand.
CGTCCGCAGCTTATGTTCGAACAGGGACGCTCCGATGAAGAACCTTCTTTCCGCTTTCACCGCCCTCGTGGCTTTTGGCACGATTGCCGGCGCCGCTGAGGCCGCCGATCTCGTGCTCTATACCAGCCAGCCCAACGAGGATGCGCAGGCGACGGTCGACGGCTTCAAGGCCGCCAATCCGGGCCTCGACGTGCAGTGGGTGCGTGACGGGACGCCGCAGATCATGGCGAAGCTGAATGCCGAGATCCAGGCCGGCAATCCGGCCGCCGACGTTCTCCTGATCGCCGACACGGTGACGCTGGAGCGCATGAAGCAGGCCGGCCAGCTCTTGGCCTACAAGTCGCCCGAGGCGGCAAACTACGACAAGGCGCTCTATGACGCCGACGGTTTCTATTATTCGACCAAGCTGATCACCACCGGCATCATCTACAACACCCAGGCCGCGATGAAGCCGACCAGCTGGGCGGACCTTGCCAAGCCGGAAGCCAAGGGCCTCGTCACCATGCCGAGCCCGCTTGCTTCGGGTGCGGCCCTCATCCACGCCCAGACGCTTGCCGGCGTGCCCGGCCTCGGCTGGGACTATTACAAGAACCTCAAGGCGAATGGCGCGATTGCCGCCGGCGGCAACGGCGCGATCCTGAAGTCGGTCGCTTCGGGCGAAAAGGCCTATGGCTTCGTCGTCGACTACCTGCCGATCCGCGAAAAGGCGAAGGGTGCTCCCGTCGAGTTCGTGTTCCCGAAAGAAGGCGTATCCGCCGTCACCGAGCCGGCTGCGATCCTCGCTTCGACCAAACATGCGGACAATGCCAAGAAGTTCATCGACTACGTGCTCTCCCAGAAGGGCCAGGAAGGTTTCCTGAAGCTCGGCTACATCCCGGCACGCAACGGCATGGCCGTACCGCCCGGCTTCCCGGCGCGCGAGACGATCAAGGTCCTGCCGATCAACGCTCCCGATGCGCTCAAGAACTCCGAGAAGGACGTCAAGGGCTTCGCGGATATCTTCGGCATCAAAGGCTGATATAAGCGCCTGATGAGACAATCTCGAAATCGGGGAAACAGCCAGCCACGCTGGCTGTTTCCTTTTGTCGTAACGGTGATCTTCTGCCTGAGCGTGCTGCCGCTCGGACGGCTTGCCGCGACCGGAATCATGTCGGCCTTTCGGGGCGGCGCAGGCGAACTTCTGTCCGATCCCGGTCTCTGGCGGTCAGTCTACGATACGCTGTCGACCTCCTTTTTCGGAATGATCGCGGCCGTCGTGCTCGGCGGCGGCTTTGCGCTTCTGCTGACGCTGTTCGATATCCGCGGCAAGGCTCTCCTCGGTTTCCTGTTCATGCTGCCGACGATGATCCCGCCGCAGGTGACGGCGCTTTCGTGGATCGGTATGACCGGGCCTTCGAGCGCGCTCCTGAAGGCGATCGGGCTGGCGCCGCCGCTCGGCTCGCCTCAGCCGCTCTATTCGATCGGCGGGATCGCGCTGCTCTATGGCGTGCAGAACGCGGCGCTCGTCTACCTGTCGCTCCGGGCCGGGCTTCTGGCGCTGCCGCGCGATGCGGTCGAGGCAGCGCGGCTCTCCGGGGCATCCTCCTGGCAGGTGCTCAAGGATGTCATCCTGCCCTTATCGCTGCCGGGTCTCGCAGCGGGCGCGGCGATCGCCTTCGTTTCCTGCGTCGGCAATTTCGGCATTCCGGCGATCCTCGGCATTCCGGCCGGGATCTATACGCTGCCGACGCTGATCTATTCGAAATTTGCGGCTTTCGGCCCCGGCACCTTTGCCGATGTCTCGATCCTGTCGGCGTTGATCGCCATTCTCTCGATCATCGGGCTGACGGTCGAAGGACGGGTGCTGCGCGGCCGCGACTATCGCGTCATCGGCCTTTCAGGCCAGGTCGCGGTGTTCCGTCTCGGCGCCTGGCGCTGGCTCGCCGAACTCGTGCTGTGGCTGACGATCTTCCTGATCCTCATCATGCCGCTCATCGCGCTTGTCGCAAGCTCGCTGGCGCCGGCCTATGGCGTGCCGCTCAGCCCGGCGACCGTCACCGTCAAGGCCTATGAGGAAATCCTGGTGCGTCAGGTGGCGACGCGTACCGCATTCGCCAACTCGCTCTCGCTCTCGCTTGCCACCGCCTTCGGTCTCCTGGTGGTGACGGTGCTGACCGGCTATTTCCTAGTGCGCAGCAGGAGCCGTTTTACCGGTCTGATTTCGGCACTGGCGGAAATCCCCTATGCGCTGCCGGGCATCGTGCTGGCGGTCGCCTTCATCCTTTTGTTCGCCGCGCCCATTCCGGTGATCGGCATCTCGATCTACGGGACGATCTGGATCATCCTGATCGCCTATTTCTCGAGTTTCTTCGCCGTCAGCCTGAAGCCGGTCGTCAGCGCCTTCCGCCAGCTCGATCCGTCGCTCGAAGAGGCGGCGCGGCTTTCGGGCGCCGGTTTTGTGCGCCGGCTTGCCGATATCCTGGTGCCGCTGGTGGCGCCGGCCGCGGGCGCTTCGGTCATCCTCGTCTTCCTGATCGCCTGCAACGAACTGACCGTCTCGGCGCTTCTCTGGTCGGCCGGCACCCAGACACTCGGCGTGCTGATCTACAATCTCGATGACAGCGGCAGTTTCAACATCGCCGCGGCATTGTCGGTCCTCGTCGTCGTCATGGTGATCGCGATGATGATCCTTCTGGAACTGATGGCGAAACGTCTGCCCAAAGGTGTGGTCCCGTGGCGAAGCTGATCCTCAACCGCCTCTCAAAGACATTCGACATGGCCGGCCGGGCGGCCGTCAACGACATATCGCTGACGGTCCGCGAAGGCGGTTTCCTGGCGCTGCTCGGTCCGTCCGGCTGCGGCAAGACGACGGTGCTGCGGATGATCGCCGGTTTCGAGCAGCCAAGCGACGGCTCGATCCTACTCGGCGAACGGGTGCTGGCCGATGCGGGCGAGATGGTGCCCCCGGAACACCGCAACATGGCGATGGTCTTTCAGTCCTATGCGCTCTGGCCGCATATGAGCGTGGCGGAGAATGTCGGTTATCCCTTGAAGGTGCGCGGCATTTCCGGCGACAAGCGTGACCGCAAGGTGAGGGACGCGCTCGCTGCCGTGCATCTCGAAACCTATGCGGACCGGCGGCCGGCCGATCTTTCCGGCGGCCAGCGGCAGCGCGTGGCGCTCGCGCGTTGCCTGGTCACCGAGCCGGATGTCGTGCTGCTCGACGAGCCGCTCGCCAATCTCGACCGGCATCTGCGCCAGGAGATGGAGGAGACGTTTCGCGAATTCCATGCCCGCTCCGGCGCGACGATGATCTATGTCACTCACGACCAGGCGGAAGCGATGGCGCTCGCGACCGATGTCGCCGTGATGTCCGAGGGCAGGCTGCTGCAGGTGGCGACGCCCGAGGAGATCTATGCGCGGCCGGAAGGCCGGCTGGTCGGCGGTCTCGTGGGGCAGGGGGCAATCCTGTCGCTGCCGTCACCGGCCGGTGACAGGCGGCTTCTCGACTGGCCTGCCATGCAGTTGGTGCTGGCCGATCGTGCCGTGGGGCCGGGCGCCGATATCCTTGTCCGTCCGCAGGACGTCGAGATCGCCGCCGAGGGCGCCGCGGTGACCGTCCTTTCGGTTCTGTTCGAAGGCGAACGTTATGCGCTGCGCCTTGCCCTGCCGGACGGGCAGACCCTGCGCGCGTTCAGCCGCCATCCGGTCAAGGTCGCGGACAGGCTCGCCATCGTCATACGCTCGGCCTGGCGTCTTTAAGCCGGAACCCTATTCGGCGCCGGAACATTGCCACCGGATGACGTGGCAGCCGCCGGTATTCTGGCGGCAGGAGCGGATGGCTTGAAATTCGGCCTCCCTGCGGCCGCCGCCCCAGCCGGCTCCCCAGCCGTCAGAACCCCTGGCGACAGCGCCGCAGCCGTTCTTGAACCAGATTGCGATCCGGCAGTCGCTGGCGTCGCAATTGGACTGCGCGGTTCGCTCGGCGCTTCGCTGGGTCTGATGGTCATAGGACCAGCCGAGCGCGGCCGTGCGCGGCGAATAGGCGATGGCCCCAAAACTGTCGGCGAATGCCGCACCCGTACCCGCAAGCATGGCGCAGATGGAAAGAGATATCAGGATTTCGCGTTTCATATACTGTTCCCCTCGGCGATCGCTTCCTATCGGTGACCGGGCCGCCCCGCCGGCGAAGATGGCACCGGCTTGATTTCTCCGCAATCGAGGTTGGCGCTCGGGCAGGCGGCTTGCGCCTTAAATTTCCTGATTTGGTTACTTTTATTGTGGGCCGCGCCGGCTAAGGTGACACCGCAACAGGATGGATTTGATGTCTCTACGTCTCGGCACCTTCAACATCGAAAACCTGATGACTCGCTTCGATTTTTCCGGCTGGCGCAACCAGCTCCGGCAGGACAGGGTGCTCAGGCTCTATGACGTGCAGGACAAGGCGGTCTACCAGCAGCTCGAACAGGCCCGGATGATCGCCGAGACGGACGATACGCGGCAGCTCTCGGCGCTGGCGATCGCCGATGCGGACGCCGACATCCTCTGCCTGCAGGAGGTCGACAACATGCCGGCCCTGCAGGCTTTCGAATACGGCTATCTCTACCGCATGGTCGGCAATGGCTACCGCCAGAAATACCTGGTCGAGGGCAATGATTCGCGCGGCATCGACGTCGCGGTGCTGATGCGCGAGGAGACCCGCGGCGGCGAGAAAATCGAGGTGCTGGACGTGCGCAGCCACGCCATGCTGACCTATCAGGACCTCGATCTCTTCAACGACGAACTGGCGCTCAGCAACCAGGCGCATGACAAGATCTTCAAGCGCGACTGCCTGGAGCTGGAGCTGACGATCGGGGGAAAACCGTTCTCGCTGTTCGTCGTCCATTTCAAATCCATGGGCAATGCCCGCGATGGGCAGGACGGCCGCACCGGCACGATGGCAATCCGCATGGCGGAGGCGAGGGCTGTGCGCCAGATCGTCGAGCGTCGCTTCGGCAAGGGCCGGACGGCGGACAAGAATTTCGCGATCTGCGGCGACATGAACGATTACCAGGAAAAGGTTCAGGTGATCGGCTCCCGCCGCGAAGGTTACCGGTTCGAGCCGCGGCGCGAGGCGGTGAGCGCGCTCAACGTGTTTACCGAGGATGGTTTCGTGGTGAACCCGATGACGCGCCGCGACGTGATGGACCGCTGGACGCTCTATCACGCCCGCGGGCCGGAGGAGCAGCATCTCTGCCAGCTCGACTATATCTGGCTGTCGCCGGCGCTGGCGGAGCGTAATTCCGGCGGGGTGCCGGAGATCATCCGCGGCGGGCAGCCCTATCGTACCGTCTTTCCGCCGGGGCAGGAGGTGGATCGGTTTCCGCGCATCGGCTGGGACCGGCCGAAGGCATCGGACCATTGCCCCGTCGTCATGTCGCTGGAGCTCGCATGACCATCCAGGCGACCGGCGGCTGGCCCGCCGAAAACACTGTCTTCGAGGTCGAGGCCTTCGATCTTTCGGTCCTGCCCGGCCCGCATCCGCTCTATGCGGCCCACCAGAGCGAGATCGAGGCGAACTGGGAGCTTGAGGCGGCGGCTAATCCGCATCTCTTCAACGGCCAGATGGTGCTGCAGAACCGTCTTTCGTTCCGGGACGGCGTGATCGTCGGCGAGGCGCATGTCATCCCCTATTCGACGCTGCTGTGGTGGCGCAAGCAGCGGGATCCGGCGGGCGCCTTCCACCTCTTTGGCTTCGCCGTGCTCGTCTCGTCCGATGGAGCGATCATCGCCGTCCGGATGAGCGAGAGGACCGCCAATCCGGGCCAGGTCTATTGCGCCGCGGGATCGCTCGATCTTCTCGACATCGTCGATGGCAAGCTCGATCTCCAGGCCAATATGCGCCGCGAGGTGCTCGAAGAAACCGGCCTGGATCTCGATGAGGCCAGGGTCGAGCCGCAGTTCTTCGCCAGCCATAGCGGGCACCGGGTCGTCGGATTCCGCTTCTATCGTTTCGACCTCGCGGCGGAGCAGATGCTGGCGCGCATCGCCGCCCATATGGTGCACGACGAGGAAAAGGAGATCGCCGGTGCGGTGGCGATCCGGTCGGCCGATCGCGGCGCGCATCCCTACAGCACGTTGATGTTCCCGATTCTCGATCTGTTTTTCGGTCATTCGATGCGCTGAACAGGGGTTGCTTTGAGCCGACCGGTCGGGCAGTTTGGCGCCATTGAAACACGGGGAGGTGTGGTTGGCCCGTCGCTACAGCATCTATGACGTCTTCACCGACCGAAGACTTGCCGGCAATCCGCTGGCGGTGATTCTCGATGGAGACGACCTCGACGACGACACCATGCAGGCGATCGCCCGGGAGATGAACCTCTCCGAGACGGTGTTCATTCAGGCCTCCGCGAATGCCGCCTATGCCGCGCGCCTGCGCATCTTCACGCCGGGCCGGGAACTGCCCTTCGCAGGCCATCCGACCGTTGGAACAGCGGTGGCGCTCGCCGAACTCAATCATGGGACTGAGCACGGGGCCGGGCAGGCCGATATGGATCTCGTCTGCGTGCTTGAGGAAAATGTCGGGCCGGTGCGCTGCGCCGTGCGGCTTCGCGCCGGCGAGGCGGGTTTTGCCGAATTCGACCTGCCGAGAAAGCCGGTGCAGATCGAGCTTCCGCTCGACCGGCAGGGGCTTGCCGATGCGCTGAGCGTCAAGTCGACGGACATCGGCTTCGAGAACCACGTCGCCTCCATCTGGAGCGCCGGGGTGCCCTTCCTGATGATCCCGCTGCACAATCTCGCGACGGTCCGCAATCTCGAATTCGATATCGCTCTGTGGGAAAAAGCGGCGCCGTTCGTCGAGGGGGCGCTCGCATCGGCTTACGTCTATTGCCGCAGCGGCGTGAACCACCAGGCGAAGTTCCATGCGCGGATGTTCTCGCCGGATATGGGGATTTCCGAGGACCCGGCCACGGGCGCTGCAGTCGCCGCACTCTCCGGAGCGATCCGGCATTTCGACGCGCTGCCGGACGGCCATCACCCCGTGCTGGTCGAGCAGGGCGTGGAAATGGGACGACCGTCCTTCATTCACCTGCATATCGACGTGAAGGAGGGTGAGATAGCCAGGGCCCGCATCGGCGGTCAGGCGATCAAGATCGCGGAAGGCACGCTCTATCTCTGAATTTCGCCGCCTTGGCGAAGATTGCGATATTGTGACGCACTAAGACTTTGAAACGTTTCGTCTTTGCCCCGCCTCCAAGGGCGCGGCACCTTTTCCCCTGAGCCGAAATCCGCATGGCGGAATTTTTTATCGGGTCAGGCGAAGAATTTTGACGGAGCCGCTAGACAAGCCGAACGATCCCCTTTATACGCCCCTCACACCGCTGGCGAGCACGCCTCGCACAGATGGTTCTTGGGTGATTAGCTCAGTTGGTAGAGCAGCTGACTCTTAATCAGCGGGTCGTAGGTTCGAGCCCTACATCACCCACCATTTTCAATTACTTAGCGTCCTGTTTTGCCGGCCCGTTTTACGGCCGGCGACGCGTTTTACAATTTATTCCTTCTTCGTTCCTCGGCCAATCGCATCAACGACCTCTTGGCCGGCCAGATAATGTTTGCGGATGATCGACTCGGCATCATCCTGCGTGTGGCCTGAAATCTCCGAAATAAGTTTGATCTTCTCGTCATGCGACCGATCAAGGTTAGCATAAGCGAAGGTGATGGCGGTTCCTCTCAAATCGTGGAATGTGACGCCCTTCACTCCGAGCCGCGCCATCTCTTTGCGCCATGAGGACCGGAATCCACTCGATGTCCAGTTCTGCCCGAACGAGTTCACCAGAACCCTCTGCTGCTGGATCTCTTTGGCCTTTCGCAGCACCGGAAGGATGTCTGGTGCGGCCACGACGCGCACTCGCGCTCCCGTCTTCCCCTGCTTGATCATGACCCTCTGCCCGTCGAATGCCAGCGTCGGCATCGTGAGGATGTCCGCCTGGCGCTGCATTGTCCAAAGGGCGATCATTGCGACCGAGCGAATGTGTGGAGCAGCTTCCGTGAGCACCTTGTTGATCTGTGCATCGGTCCAGATGATATCCCGCCGCGTGCCATCGTGAAGGCGCTCCACGCGCTCCAGCGGGTTGCGGAGGATTATCTCCTTGTCTTTTGCCCAAGCGAATAGGCGGGAGAGCAGGGCGATGTGCATGTCCGCCGACCGCGGGGCTTCGCTCATCGTATCGCGCCAATCAAGGAACACCTTGCGACTGCCTCGTGCCTCGATGTGCTTGACGCTGAACGTCTCGAACTCCAGCCGGATGGCGCCGAACTGGCGCTCGTAGTCGCGGCGAGTTGACGGCGATAGAGACTGATACCCGGGCGTCTTGCGGAAATCGTCTATCAGAGAGCCGATCGTCCCGGTCACCGCGGCGGCTTGTCGGTCCCGGGTCAGCCGAACGTATTCCTGTGTGAATGCCTTCGTGCCTGGCTTCGATTTCATCCGAGGCGCGCCTTTGCCTCTCCAAGCGTAGTAGTAGGTTTCCAGCCTACCATCAGCTAGCTTCACGGTGACCTTATGCACTCCGACGAGCTTTCCTTCCATCAAGCCACCTCTGTAGCCCTTCCTCGGGCGTTTCTTCTGTCTTCTCGGCGGCAAATCTCTTGGGCGAGAACTCAATCTCACCAGTTGGGTGCATGATGACGTTCACGCCGTGCATCGCGGCCGCAGCAGCAGCATCCGTGATTTCAGATTTCGTGTAAGTGCGGGCTCGGCTCATGTTGCGTCATCCACATTGTTTCCACAGGTGTCGCGACGCTCGGCGAGGATCACCGCCAGCGCCCGCGGATCGGCCACGACATCCTCCGGCATGCCGATCTTGCGCCGCCAGAACTCCCTTGTTGATGGGATGACGCTGTCCACGTGGCTGGCGACGTGGAGGAGATATGCGAATTCGAGCATCTACTCCTCCTGCTCGTGGGTAGATGTGCCCATCGCCCTCGGTTGGGGTGATGGGGATTCGACATGGTGCAAAAGCTCGTCCAGTTGCTTGCCGCAACTATGCTCCCGCATCTCCTGTTTCAGATCGTTGGGCGTCATCTCCCATCGATCGAGCAAGTTTCCGATAAGGCGATCTCGCGTGTTGCTGGCGGTCATTGCTGCTGCCCTTTCTTCTCGCGAAGAACGGACGGCGACAGGATCGAGCCGTTTATGGCGCGATAGGTCAGCGACCCGTTTTCATGGTTGAAGGTGCCGTCCAAAAACAGCTCCGAGCCTTCGGACATGAAACGCTCGATGTGCTCGGGATTGGCGGCTAGAATGGAAACGATCTGCCCTGCCATCTCCATCGCTGGTTCATTGGCTTGGAAGCCGACAGCTGTGGAAACCTGAGCGATCTTGGCAACAAGATCGGCGGCAGAGTGACCTAACTTCCGCGTGAAAGGTGAAGGTGACGGAAGCTCGCCAAAAAGAGGGCGATTGTCTGATGGAGCGGGTCCACCATCAGCCAGTCGCATAAGCGGGATGTCTGCCTTCTCTGGCTTCCCTTCCGCGCCGTAAATGTAGCCGATGCCACAATTCAGCGCCTCGTCCAGCTGGTATTGGCTGGTCCAGACCACAACCGTTTTCGGTTGGGGCGATGTGAGCGAGAGTATCAGGTCGGCGACCTTGTAGGATGCGGGCCCGGTTCCGATGATGTCATAATCTTCGTCGATGGAGAGATTGCTCGAGAAGATGCCTTGGATCTTGCAAGCCAGATCATCCCTGTCGACCGGAACATTAGGTTCAGCTGGCGGCGCCTCGTCGGGCCTCGTGACCAGCATCCAGTGCGTGAATGGCGCGGCGGGACGGTCTCCGACAAAAAGCTGCACAATCCACTCACCCACGTCACCGTCAAAGTAGGTGCCCAAGACAGTCGTTGCATAAGGAGCCGTCTCGATGCCTTTGACCCATCCCGCCGAAAGATCATTGGCCTGCGGGTGCTCATAGAGCGGCTTCGCCTCTGCCGGCACGTCGGGCTTGCGACCGTCGCCAGTAATCCACAGCGCGCCGGTCGCGTCGTGCCAGTACCAGGCAAAGGGCTGCCCCACCGAAATAGATGCCGGCGACGCGTCGATCGCTGCCGCAAAACCAGCACAAAAGCCATCTTTCGCAGGCATGATCATCGACGGCTTCACCGGCAATGAAAGCCACCAGGCTTTGAATGCATCCTCTGCGCCACCCACCGAAAGAGGATTGGCTGGGTCGGTTCGCATAGCCTGCAGTAAACGCAAAGCCTCGCGCAAAGTGTCGATGACTTCTTGGCTGTGCGCAGCGGTGATAAACTCCTGTCCGCTACGCCAGTCGCGACCGGTTGTTGTAAGCATCCAGGTGAGCTTCGCGATGCAGGCGTTGACTGGAACTTCACCCACCAAAATCGGCAGGGATGCTGCGTCCAGCAAAGCCATGACGCGGCGCTCATAGTCCGCCTGCGCGGCTGCTTTTGCTGCGTCTACGGTCCCAAACTCCACAGCAGACGCATAGGGATAATCAAGCCATAAGCCGCCGCCGAATTGCCGGACCTGATACAGCCCGCCAAACGACGCTTGCTCGATTATGACTGCTTCGTCGCAGTACCCCTTTCGCCATTCAAGCGGCTTCACCCGCACATTCGTTTGGGGCGGTATGTTTTCTGTCTTGGTCATGCCCATTTCCTCGCTTCCACAAGGCACTTAGCCCACAGCGCCGGCGAAACGGCTGTCTCGTCGCCACGCATAGCCAGAACCTGAAAAACTTCGGCTTCGTTGAGGTCGTGATCGGTCAACAGTTCGACCAGCTCTTCCTCGATCTCGTCCTCGTAGTCGCCGAGCTGGATCTTATCGCGGAAGGTCAAGCACTCTTCACAGACGGCCTCGCCGTTGAGTGCGCGGGCACCCATGTCGGCGCAGGTCTCGCTGTCGCAGCGATCGCAGCATGAGCCAAGGCCAGCTCTGATCCAGTGATGGCCCCTGATTTCGTCTGGCTGAAGGCCATCCATTTTCGAAACGCGCTGCAGGGACATCTCCATGGCCTTCAACTCGACGTCCAGTTCCTCGTCGGTCATGGTCATGGTGGCGTCGATCTCTTCATCGTTGCCATGGCTGTGATGTTCCAAAAGCTGCCTGATGACATCGCGCTTGGTTTCCCCGTGGAAGGGTTGCCAGTCGTACTCTCCGCGATGACCGCCGACCCAAATCGTTGTAGCCGGCCGGATTAGGGTGGCCTCGGCTGCGACGGATTGCACGGCAGGCAAGAGGGGTGCGATCGCGACTGCTGCGGTGCTCGTGAGGAACGCGCGGCGGCTAAGCATCGGCTCGGCCCTCCGCGATCACGCGCATCACAGCGTCCGTCTGCCACGTCGTCAGGTCGCGATCGCCCTTGAAGCCTTCCGTCGCGCCGGGGTCGAAAATGGCGCGCATGACGCGCTTTCGTAGCTCGTCAGACGGCTCCATATTCGTTGCGGGGGATGGGGGATCGACCTTGCGGCAGTCGGACGGCTTGAACTCGTCCGTAATGCAGCCATCGTGCAAGATCGTGATGCTCGGCTTGAGGTAGCTAGAGCCATACATCCTGCGAAGCTCCATCCCGATGATCACGCCTTCAAAGCGGTCGAAATCGCCTGTGGCATCGACAACAACATGATCGCCAATCTGGAACCGGTTGAGGTCCGGAATATCCACAATGGTGTTTTCGGGCTGCAACTTGAGTTCACGCATCTTTCTGGCCCTCCGCTTCGAGGGCGGCGCGGAGCATGGTGGCGCATTCCTCAAATGCAACACGGCGTCCGCGATAGAAGTCGTTGTGAGCGCGCTGGACTTCGGAAGGGCCAACGATGCCGCCGCCGTCGCTCAGTTTGGATTTGAGAATTGCGAGAACGCGCTCAAAGCCCCGCTTTTCGTTTTCGCTTCTTGGCGTCAGGGGTGCCCAGCAGGCACGCCACTGGTCGCGGAAGTGATCGCGCTGCTTGGTGAGTTCGTCCAGTCGGTCCCCGTCCACATGTGACGAGGGCGCTGGTGTATCTGCCGCTGACTGGAGGGCAAATAGGAGGACGGCGACGTTCTGAGGGTTGCAGGCGGCGATGAAGCGAGCGTTCTCGCCATTGCCGCAAGAATCGATGTAGCCGCGGATCTCAGCGATGATCGTTCCGCCCGCCGATACGATCAGCGCGCATGGGCGCCCATCGTGCTGGAACTCTTCAATGGTCCACGGCCCTTCATATGGGCCAGCTTCCAAAGCCTGGCGGATATTCTCGATAGCCTGTTCTGGGGTGACGGTCATAGCGAATCCCTTTCCCGAAGACGGTTGGAAGCTGCGAGGTGCTGATTGACGATCGCCGCGGCGAAGGGCTGTGCATCGTCACCCATGTCGGACCAGAGGCCGAAGATGGTCAGCGCCAGGACGTGCGGGTTGATGCCGGCGGCGCGCCAAAACGCTTCCTCGCCGATATTGTGCTGGCGGGCGTGCTCTGCCGGAGACAGGGGAAGCGCCCAGCGGTCAGGAGCCTTGCTTCCCTTCCCGCGTCCCCAATGTCCATATTTCGGAGCGGCCATGGAAAGGTGCGCGGCCTCGACGCCGTAGACGCCTGACACAGCGCACGGTAGCTCGTGCAGAAACGCGAGGTATCCCTTGCTCTTCACCGCCTTGGCCTTGGGCGTCGGAGCTGGGCTGGCGGCGTGGTGTGCGATACGGAAAGCGGTCATAACCTACTCCATCATCTGGCGCTTGCATGGGCCGTCGCACCAGAAGCGGATATGGTTGTTGCGGCCGGCGAGGCGGGCGTGAAGCATGCCATCGCACTTCGGGCATTTGACCCGGGCGGCGGTGACGCCCTTCTCGATCATCCGGGCCTTCATCTTCATGCCGTCGGTGATGGTCGACAGGATCGATGCTTTGTCGAAGGATTCGCTCATCTGGCCCACCGCTCTTCCTGCCGCTGCCAGGCAAGCTCACGGTCCGCGTAGTCAGTACCGGCCTTGGTGAGCACCATAAGCGGCTTCTGGCTATATGCGGCGTATCCGTGGTTGATGAGGTAGAACTCGGCGTCCCGGTCCGTCGTGGCGATCGGATTGCCGGAGGCGTGGGAGCGCATGATCAGGGTGTGGGCGAGGGCCTTCATGCCGCAGCCCTCCCGATCTGGTCGATGTTGCCGCGCTCGACGGTGAAGGTGTAGGCGACAACCCACGGATTGGCGTCCCATGAGCCTTCGCCGTTGATCTCGTCCCAAAGGCGGTGATACCAAGCGATTGGCGATAGGTAGGTGCCTGGCGCTACCTTGACCATCGGGCCGGTCATGGTCATCTCGCGCGTGATATCAGCGCCTTCTGCGATAGCATCCGAACCGCTGATATCCTGCAGCCACTCCACCCGCACGTCGGTGACGGTGAGCGTCAGGCGGGAGGCCCAACGGGGCATGTGGATGGATGGGCGCCAGCGGCCCGGCTTCGACCGATCCCAGCCGGCGGCGTAGACCGCTGCGTCGTGATCATCGTCGGGCCGCAATATCTGCTGGACGCCCTCGCTCATCCGGTATGCCGTGCGTGGCACGATGGCGTGGTTTTCCTTCACCCAGAGGCGATCGCCCTTCGCGATCCGCTGCATGAAGGCGACATCCCTTGGAAGTCCCTGAACGAAGTCTCTCCGACTTTCCCACACCAGAAGACCGGCCGAGTTGATGGTTGGCTGCGGCTTGAGGATCCGCCGCGTCTGCGTCTTAGTGCCAGCGAGCAGGGCTATCACCATTGGGGCGCTGAATAAGATCGGGCGGTCAGCCATGGGCCACCTCCGCCTTCTGCGCCTCAGCGCGGTACTGCAACAGCGCGAGATTGCTCAACAGCCCCTTGTCGACGAACATTCGGCAACGAGCATTGCCGGCACCATCGCGCGGGATAAGCATGTGCAGGATGCTGCCTTCGTCGTTGCAGTCGCGATAGCTGTAGAGGAGATGAGCATCCCAGACCGGGCAGCCTTCCTGGTGAAGGCAGCGGTCGCAGAATTTCTCCTCGTACATCATGCCTTCGGTGCCATTGGAGAAGTAGGCCATTTTATGCCTCCAGGTCGCGCGGGTTGATACCGGCGATGTTCGCGACGATTCCGCGCTTGCCGGCCTTGTCGTGTCCGAGCGCCGGAACCTTCTCCAACTGCTCGTAAATCTTGCGGGCCTTCTCCCGAGCATCCTCGGAAAAAGGCTTGCCGCTCGGCACGCACATCTTCTGCGTCTCAAGGATATGAAGGTTCTCCTTGCCGGCGTGGGTGGCCGACCAAAGCATCTTCGTCACAGTCTTGAGCCAATCGAGATCAGCATCGGAAATGGTGGAGGAGGTGAGCGGCGGATCGCCCACCTCCTCGGCCGACGACGGGATGGGGGAGGCGTCGTCGGCTTCATCCGGCGGGGGGACATCGCCGGAATCGGGTTGATCGGGCTCCTTCGGATCTTTGAACACGACGCCATGTTCTGCGCCGAAGGCATAGATGAGTTCGATCAGATTACTCATCTCCTCGACCGTCAGCGTGGACGTGTGCATGCCGAGCGGGACATAGGTCCCCTTGTCGATGCCGGGCACGACGCGGGCGTGGCGGAGTGACGCGGTGAACATGTCCTTCCAGTCCTCGGCGTCGAGCTTCTGGCCGTACCATTCAACCTGCTCGGCAACCTCACTGAGCATCGCCCACATTTTTGCAGACTGCTCCGTCGATCGGCTTTTCTTGCGGAAGGTGACGACCGTGCCGGCTTCGACATTGCGCGCCCATCGTGCGATCTGATCGCGTTCTACTGGTCCCTGTATGGTGACGGTCTGGCGCGTGGTCATGCCGCCTCCTTCTGACCATAGCGGCGGATACGATCCACAAGCTCCGCCAGCTCGTCGTTGAACCTGTCAATCTCGTCAGCCATGGTCTTGATGTAATCCTCGTCGCGGTAGACGCGGACGGTCAGGATTGGCAGGCGAGGCCAATAGGAGACGAAATCCCACCATTCGCGCTCCGAGAGCCATAGGTTGCCCTGTACCTGGGCCCTATGCTCCGGGGGGAGACGATCCCGCTCGAGGCGATCGATTTGGATATGCGGCAGCGCGGTCTTGATCTCCAAGCCGCCGTTGGCGCCGACGAGGCTATCGGGGCTGGCGCCCTTGTTGCCGTTGCGGATGAAGCCGACGCGACGGATCTCTGCCATCTCTACGAAGGCGTAGGTCTGCCTCGCCTCGTCCTCCATGACGTTTCCACGCTCGGTGTGGACATTGGAGAACGATTCCGCCGGTTCGCCCGTGATGATTTCGCCGGCAAGCTTCCGCATGTATTCGCTGCGGGTTTTTCCTTCGCCCTTTGCCATGACCGTGGCGAACTTGCTGGCGGTCGGGATACCCATGCGGGCATGGAACCATTCTTCCTCGCCCTGTTCGAAATCGAAGACCTCCATCATGACGCGGCCCTCTGCTGCATCTTGGCCTTCTTCTGGTTCAGCAGCCGGACGGCATCATCGAAATCTACCGCCAGCATGTCGGGTAGCGCATCGATCTTGCCCATGCGGCAGAATTGTTCGATATCGGAATCCGTCTCATCCAAGAGGCCTCGGATGATTTGCACTTGGTCTTCCGAAACGGTTTCCGGTTGGCGCGGCGGGTTGTTCCCATCACGATCGTCACCGGTGCTGATATTGAACAGCATGCAGAGCAGGTAACGCCGACCATATGTGGCGGTGCTGCCGAACGCTTGCGTTCCGGTCTTGTTCACCCTTCCCTGAGCGCCAGCCACATCGACGGGGATTTCCCCGACGCCGTTGCGATGATGCCCACCTTCATGGGAAATCTCCCAGAGTATCCGAAGCTCCCCGTTCGCGTTGTATCCGTCCGGCTGGAATGAGACAGCGAACCCGTGCCGATGGATGATGGGCATCGCCTGCTCTTCGATTGCGGCGAGGTCAGCATAGGTAGATTTGGTGTGATCATTCTTCTTGGTCTTGATGACGACGGGCAACTCAGCCTGGCATCGGGACATAGCCGCGAAATACATCTTCTTCGCCTGACGATCCTCGTCATCGCGGGCGCGGTCTTCCATACGTTCCTTCATCGCCAGCATTTTCTCGAGGCGATCAATCGGGATGTTCGGGTCCATGGCAATCCGCTCGATCATGGCGACCATGGGAGCGTCTTCCGCGCGGACGATCTTCGCTTCTTCGTGCTTTACCACTTCGTTCATTTTCTTTGCCTCCATGGCTGCTTTTGCTTTGGCGAGGACGCCGGTCGCGGCGGTCCCGATAGAGATTTCCGGTCCGGCCGGATCGATGACGGTTCCCATCAGACCCGCTCTGCGGTTTCGAATTGCCGCGCCTGGTCGCGCAGCTCGGAGATGGTGATGCCGATCGCAAGAACGACGATGAAGACTGCGAAAACGGCGAGGAAGTCTTTGGTCTTCGGCGTGAAGACGAGGACATGATCCGCTGAGGCTTTGGGGAAGTGGCCGAGGTCACGCATTGAGCTTCTCCCGGTCTTTCGGGTGCATGTAGCTCTGGACGTAAAAGCGATTGGCCGTGAGGTCTCTTGCAACGCCGAGGAAAGGACGCTTTTCGCCGGCTCGTGCGATCTCCTGGGCGAACCGTTCGATGCGCCTCGCCAGATTGAACATCTGGAGATCGATTTCATTGGCCTCGCGCTGTGCCCTGGTGCGGTGCTCAGCCATCGGTGCTCTCCTGCTTGGAGAGGGCGGCGCGGGCGTCCATCTGCTCACGAGTTTCGAACATTGGATGCCCAGCGTTCGGAAAATCCTTCGCCCAATGACGCTGACCGACCGCATCGTAGATCTGCCGTTTGCAGTCGTCGCAGTACCAAGCGTAGGAGCCGTGGTTGTACCAGCGAGCCGGAGCGCACTGGCAGCGTCCGCGGTTGCAGGAGCCGTTTTCCTTGCCCTTATCGGCCTTGTCTGGACCGCTGTAAGCACCGTAGGCCATGTCTCACGCTCCTTCGCTATCGGTGGAAGGGGTGGGTTCGATCTCCCGGCGGATGATGTCACGGGCGATCTCGATGTCGTTCCGGCAGCAACTGATCGACTGCTCGACAATGGCGGGCAGGTTGATCAGCGAGTACGACTGGAGAAGCTGCACCGCGTTGCGCGCGCCATTGCATTCGTCCCCGATGTAAGGGCGGATCGAGATAGCGGCTTCCACCGCATCAACCTTGCCCGTGATCTGCTTCCCGTAGAGCGTGAGCCATTCGAGGGCGCTGGTCCGGAGTTCGATCGTTTCGAGAGCTTTTTTGATCTTGTTCGTGTTCACAGCGAAGCTCCCTTCACCATCTCGACCCGTCCGCCGGCCAGGACATTGGCCTCGATCAGGTCGGGCTTGTGGTTCGGATACATCCGCGCCAGCAGGGTTTCGAACCGGTTGTGGGCGACGATCTCCTGCCGGGCGCGCTTCACCACGAATTCCTCATGGGTGAACTGGCCGGCGATGTAGGCGTGACGGGTCCGCATCGCGAGCTTGTGCGCGGCGTCGGACGAGAGCATTGCGAATGATCTGTGCATGGCGGTCACTCCGCTGCCATCAGGTATTGTTGGGACGGGCGGGGGAGGTCGAAGCCGGGCCGGCGGTACTCAACAACATCGGCGTCAAGCTCGTTCGCCAGTTCGACGGCCTCGGCTTCATCCGTGAAGTCGTCGGCGAGCGTGCGGCCCTGAAGGTCTTCGATGCGGTAGCGTGTAACGAATGCCATGCTCGGATCCCCATCCTTGAAACTTCGCGGGACGCTGAACTTGCCCGCTGGCGCCTTCGGTTTCGCTGCTTCCTTGCGGGGCTCATTCCGTCGGCTGATGAGGTGAATGTACTCGGGAAAAATCCCCAATGCAAGGGAATAATCCCGAATGTTTATTGCGAAGCCGGGAAATGTCCCGTATGTCATTGGGGATGAAGCCGGAAAATTTTCAGACAGGTTTGTCGGGGAAGCGTCGCGAAGTCGCTGAAATCAAGGCGATTCGGTACCCAGATCGCTGGTTCGGGACGTCCGAAGGGCGGCACCAACAATTCAAGGATTGGCGCTACGTCGCGATGCAGGTCCTGCAGAAGAACGACGTCCGCGCCTTCAGGGTGCTCGCCATCCTTGAAGACGTTTTCGAGTGGGAAACCTTCGACATTCGGTTGACAGATGGCCAGCTCTCACAGGCGGCCGGTCACTGCTCCAGCAAAACGGTCTCGCGCGAACTCGCTGATCTGCGGCGCGTGGGCTTGATCCTGGTGGATTACGGGTGGACGCAGAAGGGTGGGAAGAACGTAAAGGGTCGCCGGGTGCGCCTGGCGTTTCCTGCCGACATCGGCGGCATCCACATCCGATGATTTTCGGATAGCCCCCTCAAAAGCAAAAAAAACGATTTGCTGCAGACCTAACCGCACGCGAAGGCGATCGCGAAGCGGTCGCTTTGGGTCAAGGGGCGAAGCTCCTTGCGGGGTAAGGGGTGGAACCCCTGAATACTACGCTGCGCGCGCACGCGTAAGGACGGACCACGTATGTCCATATGAACGGGAAAATCATACGGACCACGTATGTCCATATGAATTCAGATGATCGTGCGCTTGTAACTGCCGGTCACAATGCCCTTCACGACGATCTCGGTTCCCCCGTCGCCCTCGATCTTGATGGGCTTGTGCTTTTGGTTGGAGCTGCGGGGAACAAGCATCTGCTCGCCATCGATCGTCTCGACAGCCTTCAGCGTGACTTCGACGAGGGAGCCATTGTGCCGCTCCACATGGAGGATCAGCCCATCCTTCATCGAGATGCCGCTGTCCCAGAAGTCCACGCATGTCACGTAGCAGCCTTCGGGATATTCGAGATCCATCGAATCGCCGATCACCTCGAGCGCGTATTGTTTCGCATGCGGGAACCGCGGATCGCGAGCAACCGGGATGATTTCACGCTCGTACGTATCTTCGATGATGCTCCGGTCTACCCAATTGCCGGCCTGAATCTTACCCATAACGTCTAGACCACCGACGGACTGCACGCGCTTCAACGGAAGTTCGTCATCCGATGTTCCATAGAACCAGTCCGGAGTCGTTTCCAAGGCGGCCGCGAGCTTGGCCAGGTTGCCGGCGTTCGGGCTTCTCGTCTTCCCGCGAAGGATGTCCCGAACAAAGCTGTCGCCAAGGCCAGACTTTTTCGCGGTCTGGTAGGCGTTCAAGCCGAGCATATCCATGCGGATCTTCAGGCGTTTTTGCAGGGAAGTTTCCATGCCCAAATATCGCATTTCGGGAAATATCACGTCCATCGGGAAGTATCCCTTGACAATTCGGGAAATGTCCCGAATATGACGGACATGACCCAGCGAGCCGAAATCACCGAATTCGATATCCGCCAGAGCCTGATCGCTCGTGCGACAGCATATGCGAACAAGGCCAAGACCAGCTTCTCCGCGATGGGCATCGCTGCCGTCGGGGACAGCAAGTTCCTGAGCCGGGTGCAGAACCCGGGGATCGGCTTCAACATCAAGACATACCAGAAGATGGTCGAATGGCTTGATGATGCTGAGCGCAAACTCCAACAGGAGAACGCGGTATGAGCATTTTCAAGACCCATCCCGAACTCACGCTCGATGACGGCAACGTCGAAGGGCTTTACCGCATCCAGACGGTGAGCGGTCGCGTCATCTTCGCCGGCCACTTCGATGACCGGCAGGACGCCGAGCGTTTCGTTTCGTGCTGGAACGCCTGCCGGAAGATCGCCTTCCCGGCGGCCCACATCGAAGCATCTGAGGAATACGGCAAGCGCACCGAACAGCTGCGCAAAGACGCATGGGCGACCGCTGTGTCGCTGCAGACGGAGGTCGATCAACTGCGGGCCTCCATGCCGGAGAACGCAGAATGACCGCCGCCACTGTACTCTCCGACGCGCTGGCCCTGATCAGCGCTCCAAGCAAGTGGGCCAAGGAAGCCGTAGCGCTCGACGACCGCGGCAACGAGGTCAAGCCCGTCAGCGATCGAGCCAAGCGCTTCGACATGATCGGCGCGATCCAGCGTGTTCCGTCGTCTCCGGACGACTACGGCGCGGCGATCCGCATCCTGCGGGCGCAGTGCGGCAAGCAATCCATTTTCGAATTCAACGACGGCCACGGTCACAAGGCGGTGCTCACGCTGATGCGCCGCGCGATCCGGGCGGCCGAGGGAGCTTCGGCATGACCCCCTCCATCCCCAAAGCCGAGATGCCGGCGGATATCGACCAGATCGCAAGCGACATCGTGCTCGCAGATTATTCCAAAGCGCCGGAGCCCGACTACGCACTCTATCTCGCCATCGCCCAGGCCATCCTTGCCGAGCGCCAGCGCGACCGGCCCGAACGGCTGGGCGTGATCGGCTGGAACCACGACATAGCCTGCGCCCCGCGCGGCAAGGAAGTCACCGTGACCCGCACCGTGAAGGGCGAGCCGGTCGAATACAAGGAACATCACATCGCGCCTGTCTGGCTGGCGACCGCCGACGGCAACGTCCACCGGTCCTACTGGATACCGGCGACGAAGAGCAGCGCGGGCCGCTGGTCGGGGTTCAACCCCACCAGCCCGGAGCCGATTGCCTGGCAGCATTTCGTCGTCCCGGAGCATCCCGGCAACTCGGTCATCGTTCATCGGCATACCGAGATCAACCTTCCGATTATCGAAGACGTGGGGAGCGGCGCATGACCACCGACCGCGAACCCGTAGGCCGCGACTGGCTGGCCGATCTCCGCAACAAGTTCGCGGACGAGTTTCCGGCGCCTGCATTCTCATCCTCCATCATCACCGAAGACGGTACCGCCATCATCGTCGATCCCGACGTCGGCGCGGTATCCGCTCCCAACCGCGTAGCCGCCGAAGCGGAAATCCGCCGGCGGAAGGGAAGGGCATCATGATCTGCAATTTCCATGTTGGTCAGAAGGTCGTTTTGGTTGAGAGCTTCGGTCCGCGCGCGCTAAGGCGAGGTGCGGATGAAGGTGTCGTCCTTCCCGTCAAAGGACAGATCTATACCGTCCGTGAATTCGATCCTGACGTCAGCAACGGAGTCGTCTGCATCAGGCTGAACGAGATCGTAAACGGGCCTGATCCTGAAGACGGGATGGAGGCTTCCTTCGTGGCCTCAATGTTCCGTCCGGTCGTCGAGCGCAAGACCGACATTTCGGTCTTTACCGCGCTGCTGACCAGCCAGCCCGAACAGGTGCCGGCATGATCACCTGCCCATGCTGCAATCACTCGTTCGAGCCGCAGGTGCCGACGTCAGCCATGACCGCGAAGCAACGCGATCTGCTGGCCTTCATCCAATCCTACACGGCCGAGAACCAGGGCGTTGCGCCCACGATCCGCGAAATGCGCGATTGGTCGGGGCTGTCCTCCATGAGCGGGATCTACCGCCTCGTCTCGGCTCTTGAAGAGCGCGGTTTCATCCGCCGCCTTGAAAACCGGGCTCGTTCCATCGTCGTCGTAGGAGCCTCAGCATGATCGCGGCTTTCGTCACGCTCTTCGTCATCTTCTGCCTTCTCTGCATCTTCACGGCGGTCGTTTTCATCATCGCCGGGGCTCACGTCGAGGACGCGGCCGAGCACTTCGATTTCAACTTTTCGGAATGGGGGAACCCCTTCCTGTGAATTTCGGGAGCGTGGCGCGCCTTCCGGGAAGTTGGTCCGCGCCGCTCTCTCCATTGTCAGTCTCCGTCTTCGGGCGGGGTCCTTTCTACCCTCCAAGCCTGCAGCGCTTCCCTGACACCCGGAAGCTAACCCAAGGCGGCAAGGAGCGCATACTCGGTGTCAAAGAATTTGGTTCAAGCGGCAACCACTAAAAAACAGGAAGAACAGGGACATAGAGCCATGAGTACGGCAATCGCGGCAGAGTACGTGAGGAAGATGGTGGAGCGGGAGACGGCCGGCAACGGCGACGTCGAGAACGCGATCCGCCGCCTCGCACGCCGGCACAATCTTTCCTTCTGGCAAATCATGCACCTGCGGGCGGGCAGGGCGAAGTCCATCACGATCGACGCATTCACGGCGATCCGGCGGGCATATGTCGACTACTGCGAAGCCGAGGTCCGGGCTTTGCAGCAGGAAATCGAACAGGACCGGAAACGCTACGAGGAAAACCATGATCTTCGGGATCTGGAAAACGAGGTTCAAGCGCTGGCTGAAAAGGTTCGGCTGGCAAGAGAAAGGATCGGGTGATGGCAGCGACGGCCGGCAGTAACACCAAGCTCACAGACGCGGAACGGCAGAAGCTGTTCGCCTACCACTTCCGCAAGGAACTGGCGGCGGAGACAAAGCGACGAGAAGCAGCTGCCGAGAAGACGGCGAACCGTAAGGTCGCCAAGGCTGCCGATCCGTCTTTCTCCGGCCAGAAGTTCGATCATTACCTCAAGGCCCACTTCGGAGAGGACGACCAGAAGCCGGTCGATCGTCTCAAGTCTGACCGCGAAAACCTCGAGTGGCTCGGTCTGATCCCGTCGACCAGCGGCGGTGATCTCCTCGCCCAGATCGACCGCGTCGACCGCGAGCAGCTTATCCAGGCCAAGGGCTACAAGGCCGGCTTGCTCAACCTTGATCGGGTGTCCGGATACGACGCCGGAAGCGCCGACGACAAGCTCTGGCTGGAGTCCTACGACGCCGGCAAGTCCGAATACGAGACCGAGATCCCCGACATCATGGCTCGCATCGAAGCCGCATCCTCAAAGGAGGAGCCGCCGGCCGCTGATGGCGAGGACCCCTTCGTCGGCGCTGGCGATACCGAACATTGATCTCCCTGCAGGCGGCCATCCTCCTCATGGCCGCCCACCTCCGCCGCGCGAATGCGGCATCTTCTCTCCCGGTGAAGCCATGAACGTCCAAACGAAAATCCAGACCTTTACGTGTCCCTGCTGCGGCGGCTTCATCGGAGAGGCCGCGCCGGTCGATATGGTGCTGAGCGCGGTGTCATCGACCACCGGACGGAAGATCATCGAAAAGCTGTCCAGCAAGATCGGCAAGCAGTTCCACCGGGACGAAATTATCAACTTCGTCTACGCCAGTGACCCCAGCGGTGGCCCAGACGACGCGGCCGGCACGTTCTCGGTCACTTTGTTCCGCCTGCGGAATACCATCGCCGACTTCGGTTGGACTATCGAAAAGAAGGGTGGTGGTGGCCGTGGGGAGTTCTCCACGCCCGGCCTGTATCGCCTCATCCCGACGGAGGCGCGGCAATGAAAATTCTCTCCTTCGACACGTCAAAGAGCGCCGGTTGGGCCTTCTTCGACACCAGCAAGCACATTTCGTCCATCAAGTGCGACGTGCTCGAATTCCCGGCCAAAGCCTCGATCGAGTATTGCGCCGACCAGATGGGCCTCAAGGTCACGAAGCTGATCAAGGAGTTCCGTCCCGACTTCGTCGTCATGGAAACCGCGCTCAAGATGAGCCCCGGCGGTACGATGGCAACGGTGGTCTCCTGCATGCTGCATGGCGCGGTGCTTTCGACCGTGGCGAACTTCGGCATCCCGTGGGGCACTATCTCCGCTGGCACCTGGCGCGCGATGTTCTATGGCAAAGGCTTCAAGCCGCCGCAGAAGATCACGAAGCTCTCCAAGCCCGACAGCAAGGGCAGGTGGGAAAAGGTCGAAAACCTCTGGAAAGAGGCGATCGTCGCACAGTGCGAGCGTGAGGGCATTATTCTCCCGACCAAGAAGACCGTGGCCCACAACGCCGGCGAGGCTGCTGCAATCGCCGTCTGCTGGCGCGGTGCGGAGATCCATGCCGGGAGATACCGGCCGGCGTTCCAAGGCTTTCTCCAGCAGCGCAATGAGCGTCCGCAGGTGGCGGCGGCATAATGGCGAAGCTCACCAAAGCCCAGGCCAAGGCCCACCAGCAGGCATGCGACTTGCTGGCCAAGGATGTTCTAACGGAGGACGAAAGATTCTTCGTCATCGACAATTGGCAGGAATCGGCCGCACACATCAACACCGTGGCGGGGGCTTTCTTCACCCCCTACGGTCTCGCGCGCGATCTCGCAATCGAGACTTTTGCCGGGCGCATGATCGACCTTTGCGCCGGCATCGGGGTCCTTTCGTTTGCCGCGAGCATGATGCATCGGTGGAGCCAGACGCCCATTGACCTGACCTGTGTCGAGATTAATCCAGACTATGTTGCTGTCGGCAAAAAGCTCCTGCCGGAAGCGACGTGGATCGAGGCGAGCGTTTTCGATGTTCTCGACATGGATCTCGGCCACTTTGACATCGCTGTCAGCAACCCACCCTTCGGCAACATCAAACGCCCAGATGGCAAGAGCGCGCCTCGGTATACCGGCGCTGAGTTCGAATTCCACGTGATCGACATAGCGGCGCAGTTGGCGAACTATGGTGTCTTCATTCTTCCGCAGATGTCGAGCGGCTTCAAATACAGCGGCTCCCAGCATTATCGGCGCGACACAAGCGGCAAAGCCTTCGAATTCCAGCAGAAGACCGGCATCTACCTTGGGCCGTCCTGCGGCATCGATACTGCGTCCTATCTGAACGAATGGCGCGGCGTCTCTCCTCTTTGCGAAGTCGTCTGCTGCGACTTCGAGGAAAAACCGGTTGCGGAGGTTGTCAGCACCCCAGCAGCCCCAGCACCCCCACCGTGTGCCCCTAAGGCCGCGAATTCCAAAATTCAGCTCGATTTATTTGGAGAGGCGGCATGAGGCTCTTTCCCGATCTATGGCCTTTCGGCGACCTGCCGCCGCACAGCTTCGACTTCATCATGGCCGATCCGCCATGGAAAATGCAGGAGTGGTCCGACAACGGCGACAAGTCCAAGTCGACACAGTCGAAATACCGGCTGATGCCGCTTGAGGAGATCAAGGCGCTGCCGGTGTTGGATCTCGCGGCCCCGAACTGCCTCCTGTGGCTATGGGCGACTAACCCGATGCTTCCACAGGCGCTGGACGTGCTGCACGCGTGGGGCTTTGCCTTCGCTACCGCCGGATCTTGGATGAAGACCACCCGCAACGGGAAGCAGGCTTTCGGGACCGGTTATATCTTCCGCACATCGAACGAGCCAATCCTGATCGGCAAGCGCGGCGAGCCGAAGACGACGCGGTCGGTGCGCTCATCCTTCCCAGGCCTGGCACGCGAACACTCCCGCAAGCCGGAGGAGGGATATCGCGAGGCCGAACGACTGATGCCGCGCGCCCGCCGGCTGGAGCTGTTCTCCCGCACCAACCGCGCCGGCTGGACGACATGGGGCGATGAAGCAGGAAAATTCGGGGAGGCAGCATGAACGCCCTATCCAACCGTGACGCCTTCGACCGGATCACAGAGGACGATGCCTTCCAGGCGACCGAACTGCTGCTGGCTTGCATATTCAACGACAATTCGTTGCTGATCGAATGCGGGCTGGAGCCCGACGACTTCGCCGAGGGTGTCCACCAGATCGCGTTCCGCGAGGCGCTGGCGCTCCATGAGGGCGGGCAGCACGTCAACGCGGTCTCGCTCAAGCCATTCATGCCGAAACTGGTCAGCTCGAAGCGGTTCGGCGACGTGACCCCGGCACAATATCTTTCGAACCTCATGATACTGGGCGCTGATCCGATGGTCCGCCGGAACATTGCTGGCGCGATCGAGGTCATCAAGAGCGTCTCGCTCGGCCGGCAGTTGGCGCGTGAGGCCCAGATCGCCGGGGAGATTGCCGCGGAAGGTCACACACTCCTGACGCTCGCCGACGAGATCGAGCACATGGAGCAGCGCCTGAAGGAGCTGAAGGCCCGGTTCCGCGAGACGACATCGATCGCATCGCCCGGATCGTCCTACCTCTCCATGTTCGAGGCGTCGGCCAAGCGCGACGGCGTGCTCGGTGTGCCGATCGCTCTACCGGAGATAGCCAAGGTGCTGTCGGAGCCGGTGTTCGAGGCCGGGAACCTTTACGGCCTGCTGTCGTCATCAGGCGAGGGCAAGTCCAGCCTCACGATGCAGCTCATCTACCACGCCGTCAGTCATGGTCACCCGGTGCTGTTCCTCTCCTACGACCAGTCTGCGGCCCAATGCGTGCGCCAGATGATCGCCCAGGTGCACGAAATCAGCGTCAGGCAGCAGCGCGAGCCGTCGCGGCTCATGACCGACTACGAGCGCGACAAGTGCGTCCTGTTCGCCACTGAAATTAACAGCAAGCCGTTCGATATCATCCGCTGCCAGCGGGAAGGGGTGGACAAGCTCGTCGCCTACGCCCGCCGGTTCATCAAGAAGCGCGCCAACGGCAAGACGCCGTTCATCGTCATCGATCACATCGGGAAGGTGAAGCCGCGCGATCCGAAGCTTTCGGCCGACCGGATCTCCGGCGAGGTGACTGTCGAGCTCAAGGCGCTCGCCGACGAGACGCAGGCCTCGGTGCTGATCCTGAACCAGCGCAACAGCTTTGGCACCCGCCGTGACAATCCCCGGCCGATCGCCGCCGACCTATACGGCGGGGAGGGCGCCAAGGCGGACTATGACGCCATCCTCTATCTCTACCGAGCCGAGAAATACAAAGCCGAGCGCGTGGCGACGGCTGCCACCGGATCGGACTGGAAGAAGATCAATTCCGTCTTCGTCGGTGATCTAGAGGGCGTGGCTGAGGTCGGCAGCGTGAAATGTCGGTTCGGCGACCCGACGCTGCACGAGCACCTGAAATTCGAAGCCGAATACACGCGCTACGTCTCGCAGAAGCCGAAGCGCACTCAAGAGGAAATGTTTTAATGGCGCGCAAAATGCTTGTTGCTGATCTTCTCTGTGGTGCCGGCGGCTCATCCACCGGTGCGCAGCGCGCGCTTTCCGAGCTTGGCCTCGATATGGAGCTGGTCTGCGTCAACCACTGGCCGGTCGCGATCGACACCCACCAGCGGAATCACCCGGAGGCCCGGCACTTCGTCCAGGACATCTCGACGGTCCGCCCGCACATCCTGGTCCCAGAAGGCTACCTTGACCTCCTGATGGCTTCTCCCACCTGCACGCATCATTCCGTGGCTCGAGGCGGAAAGCCCACCAGTGACCAGCAGCGGAGCGACCCTTGGCACATCATCACCTGGCTTACAGAGCTTCGGGTGAAGCGGATCATCATCGAGAACGTCTGGGAATTCATTGGCTGGGGTCCGGTCAATATGAAGACCGGGCGCCCCATCCCATCCAGGAAGGGCGAATACTTCCACGCCTGGACGGAAACGCTGCGGCGCCTCGGTTTCGAACTGGAGTGGCGCAAGCTCAACGCAGCCGACTACGGTGACGCGACCACCCGCCAGCGCTTCATCCTCATGGGCCGGTCCGACGGGCGCAAGATCCACTGGCCTATGCCGACGCACAGGAAGCGGGATGAGGTGACGGTCGACATGTTCGACACCGCGAAGCCGTGGCGCCCCGCGCGCGAAATCATCGACTGGCAGATCAAAGGCCGGTCCATCTTCAATCGCAAGAAGCCGCTGGCGCCGAAGACCTTGGCGCGCATCTATGCCGGCGCCCAGAAGTTCGGATGGCCGGAACCGTATCTCGTCATCCTGCGCAACCACATGTCCGCCCAGGGCATGGATCAGCCGATCCCTACAATCGCGGCCAGCGGCAATCATATCGGCATTGCCTATCCGGTCATCGTCAACATGAAGGGCAAATCCACCGCCTCCAGCTCAGCGGAGCCGCTTCCGACGCAAACAGCCCATGCTCCACACCTTTTCGCAGCCGAGCCGATCATCATGAACGGGCGGAAGGGCAACAAGGCCGAAGGCGTTTCCGAAGGCCTCATCCCCACGCTCGACACGAAGGGCGGTGTCTGGCTGGCGGAGCCGATGGTTCTTTCCCAGCACAGCAGCGGGGCGGCCCGGTCCACTGGCGACCCTCTTCCCACCATCATGACCGGCGGCGCGGCGAGTGAGCGGCCAGGATGCGCCCGGCCTATGCTGGTCACGGTCGCCCACGGCAACGACGCAAGCGAGCGTGATCCGAACTGGCGCCGATCGCATGACATAGAACAGCCACTTGGGGCCATCCACGGCGACGGCAGTGCGTATGCGGTGATAGAGCCATTCGTGCTATCGCAGGCGTCTGGCGGCTCGCCTCGTGGCGTCAGTGAGCCGATACCAACGGCGCCGACCCACGGGGCTCATTCGTTGATTGCGGCCTACTACTCGACCGGCGGCGCGGCGAACGTGAAGACGACAGAAGACCCCTTGTCGCCGATCACCACGAAGGATCGCTTATCCGTCATCATCCCCGTGACAAACAGCAACGGCGGCCCTCAGGCGCGTTCTGGGGAGGAGCCAATCCCGACCATGACGACGGCCAAGGGTGGCGAGTTCGCCATCGCGGAAGCCACGGAGGAATACGACATCCTCTTTCGCATGCTCGAACCGCACGAGCTCGCCGCCGCCATGGGCTTCAACACCGACGAGGCGACATATGAGTTCGCCGGCACCAAGACGCAGAAGATCAAGCAGATCGGTAATGCGGTGTCCGTCGCGAAGATGAAGGCTTGCGTCGGCGCGATCATGGCCGACGCGGCGCCGAAGAAGAAACCCGTTCCAGACCTGGATTACTTGGAGGCAGCTGAATGAACGAGTTCGCCGGATTTGCGACACCCCGAGGAACCGGCTGGTGGGCCATGCTCCGCTTCGCCCGCGATGCAAAGCCGAAACCTGTGCTGGGCGAGGGCGGGGCGCCGATCGTGTTCGACACCGAGCTCGAGGCGCTGCGCACGGTCAACCGCCACCTCGTCGGCTACATGAACGGTCCCGAATATCGGCGGGACGGCGCGGTCATCGAGGCACAGTCGGCCGCCGACGCGGTCTTCAACGGTCTCAAGCCCTTCATCCGACAGAGGGGAAGCAACAGGCGCACGGAAGTCGAGCGGGTGAGCAGGGAGGCGCGCGGATGATGCGAGTAACCGACCTCGAAAAGTTCAGCCTTGAGCAGATCTGGCGTCCGTACCAGACCCACAAAGGGTTTGAGACGCGCTTGGAGGCCGCGCCATACAATCTCGGGGAGACAGCGCGGATGCTTCAGGAAGACAATGAATGGAGCAGGGCGGTCATCTATCGGCTCTGTGGCGTCAAGCCCACGTTCCCGGCCTACATCGTTCATCCGCTCGTCGACGTGGTGAAGGCGGCGATTGCCAAGGGGAGGGACGCATGACCGACCGCATCACCTGCTGCACCCCCTTCTGCAAACGGACCACGGCCCGGAGCAAGTTGCCCTTCGGGTTCAACGAATGGCTTTGCCCCGACCATTACCGGGCCGTCGACATCAAGCTCAAGCGCCAGCGGGCCACACTGCGCCGTCGGAACATCAAGCGGATCGACGCCGAACGGTATGTCGCCACCGACGACCGCATGTGGCGCCGGATCAAGAAGCAGGCAATCGAAAGGGCCGCAGGGATATGACCGGCCGCATCAACATCGAATACCAAGTCCGCGAGTTGTTCCGCCTCAAGATGGAGGAATTCGCCCACTGGTGCGCAGAGAACTGGACTGTCACCGCAGAACAGGCGATCCGCGACAACGTGTTCGACGCGAAGCCGCCAGGGTACCGCGAAGGATACAACGCTGCAGTTGAAGGCCTATCCGGCGCCATCGATTGTTTCCTGGAGGATTCGCCATGACCGCCCACGTCCAGCCATCCACATACGAATCCCGCGTTATCTCCCGCGCCAAGGCCGCGAGAGCCGCATGCTACGGCAAGCCGAAGGTGGTAAACCTGATCGGGCAGATGCGGCACGCGATCGAGGCCATGGAAGAAAAGCCGGATGATCCCGAAGGCTTCCTCCTGCCGAAGGACTTCATGAAGTTCCGCTGTGCCTTCCACGGCGTCAGCTATGCCGAGATCACCGTCGAGGGGCGCATGTCGAAGCGCATCCTGAAAATCCGCAAGATGATCGTCGAGGAGACGCGGGACAGGTTCCCCGGCCTGTCCCTGATGAAGCTCGCGAGGCTGATCAACCGGAACCATTCGACATGCCTCTATATCCTCGACCGGCTGCCGCATAAGAAGGGCGTCATGCTGGCGGTTGCTGATCGGGACAGGAAGGCGAAGGCTCTCTACCTAGCTGGCGTCACAATCCAGAACATCGCGATCGAGCTCGGCATTTCCGAAAGCACGGTCAAAGCGATCAAGCGCCGGAACAAATGGAATGCCCGGCCGAAGCCGAAAGCGCCACGGCTGGAGAAGGTGCACGAGAAGGAAGCCCGCCGGCTCTACGATTTGGGCATGACCCAAAAGCAGATCGGAGAACGGCTCGGCATGCACCAGAGCTGCATCTACGCGATGAAGAAGCGATGGAAGTGGCCGGAGCGGAAAGGGGCAGGGGAATGACCGATTGCCCGCTCACCCCAAGGCAAGTCGAGTGCATCACGCTCGCCGCGGACGGGTATAGCCAGAAGCGGATCGCCTATGCCCTCGGTCTGTCGTTTCACACCGTCAGCACGTATCTGCGGCACGCGAGGGATGTCGTAGGCGCTGGCACGGAAACGGCGCTGGTGGCGATGGCGCTTAGACGGGGGTGGATCACTTGAGCCACGATGAAGCCGAAGCCATCTTCGCGGAATTCTCGATCGAGATCGTCCCCAAGAACGTTATGCCCCAGATCGGGCAGACGAGGGCCGTGGGCACGCTCCAGCGGATCATCCGCAGGTATGGCGCCGCACATGCCCGGCTCGTCGTCATGGCCCTTGCTGACGCCAGCAATAACCAGGCGGCGGTCAATGAGACGGGCCTTTGGGCAACGAGCGATATCATTCTCGCGTTCAACCGGAACTATCCCTCGATCATGGAGAACGATATGTCGAGGTTCCTTGAGTTCTATGACGGTGTTCCGATCGGTATCCTGCAGTTTTGGCTTCACGGCCTCGACGGGATAACGAACAAGCGGGCCGCGCTGGTTGGCCTGCTTTGGGAAAGGGCGTACCGTGTGTTCGGTGCACCGCAGATGGAAATGTTCGACGGGAGAGCAGCATGATCACAGGGCGAGAAATAGGCGAGCGTTTCATTCGTGCGGTGCAGATCATGGAAGGGTTATATCGCGTCGGCCCAAGCGGTGGAAGCGGTTCGTGGATCGCGGTCCCGTACACCCAAGCCGACAAGAACGGGTGGGGGTCTGAACGGCTCGCGGCAGAGCGGCAAGCCTTCTGGAATTCCATCAACAATGCCCCGAGACCATGGGAGATAACAGAAGCGGAAGAAACACTGACGTGGCTCAGGTTTGTCGAGGACGAAAATGAACGCCTGTGCCTCACAGCATGGGCGCGGTGCATGGCGATGGAGCACATTTTCAAGGATTGGTGCAAGACGCAAAGCATCCACCCGGAGACCGGCCGGCGTAGAAAAGAACGTGCGATCTTGCGTATTTTGTTAGCGTTTGACCGCAAGCCATTGCAGAATAACGAAATCGACGTGAACGACCTGTTGCCTGATCACCCGATTTCAGGGCATAAAAGTGTCAACATCGCAGAAGACGCGCCGGGGAAGCGGTACTGGCGCCCAAGCGAAAGCAAGCCGATCTGCGGCTTCGACGAAAGCCTCCGGGATTTCAGTTGGGCAGAGGCACAGGCGGAGCGCCGCAGGCAGCGCGAGAAGCGCAAGCAGGCAGCATAGAGATTGGGAAGGCGGGCATTCGTTCGTGAAGGTTGTGGTATCCCGGCCGTTCCTTCCCGTCACCAATCGTTCGGGAGCGCGTTGCGCGTGAGGCTTCGGCCTCCCCGGCGTCCACCTCAGAGGACCAACAGGCTCCCGTAGCGGCAGCAGGATAGAGCGCCGCCAATCGGCGGAGGTTGCCGGTTCAAATCCGGCCGGGAGCCTGCCTCTGGGGCATTTGATCGTGTTTTGATTGTCCGACAAGTTTGGAATCCATAGCCCCGCAGAGGCGCCCGTCCTGTTAACGCAGGGCGGGTTTTCTTTTGGAGAGAGCGATGTGCCGTTCGACGCAAGCGCCGCTGACTGATCTCCTGGCAGAACGCGCTCGCTACTTCCGAGACATGGGCGCGGTGGCAACGCCTGAGTTGCTGGAGCGCGCTTTGGACAAGATCGAAGGCCTCGAAGCTGATCTCGACAATGCTATTGAGGTGGCCTTCCAGCGCGGGGCAGCCGAGTGGGTTCGGCTGAACTATCCGGCCCACTACCGGCGCCTGTCGGTCGCCTAACCACTCCCCAACCCAGCGAAAGGAAAGAGCATGCGCTACCTGCATCGAAGTTTTATCATCTGTGGCCTGGCGTTGTTCGCCTGTGCCGTCCTCGCCATTGCAGTGCCCCTGACGCCTCTCGTCGCCGCGCCGATCCCCATCGCCGTCTCTGTCGGCTGCCTGTGCCTGGCTCTGTTCGTTGCGTCGGCGCCGTCGCTGCGGTTCAAAAAGGTGCTGCGCTCCGACGGGATCCAGAAGCATTTCCGGCTATTCCGGCTTCTCTGGGAACGTGGCGCGCCCGGCGTCCCCGGCGGCGGTTATTCGGCAAAGCTTGCGATCGGCCTTCGGCCTCGCCTGTTCGAGCGTGAGCGCGAATATGGCAAAGCCTTCC
The DNA here is from genome assembly GCF_031455615.1 of Neorhizobium sp. 2083. NCBI lineage: Bacteria > Pseudomonadati > Pseudomonadota > Alphaproteobacteria > Hyphomicrobiales > Rhizobiaceae > Neorhizobium > Neorhizobium sp. 2083. Next base: position 418,777 of record NZ_JAVDTC010000004.1, read on the forward strand.
TGTTCACGATCCTCGGCCTGCGCATCCACTACAGTCGAAGTTACGGCGGCATCTACGGATAACGCTCCCGCACACCCGATAAGGCGAGCCGGGCGAAAGCCCGGTTTGCCGCAACAGGCTGAACAAGGATAACCCGCCCATGCCGTGCTATATCGAACTGGGCCACGCTGGCGCCGGCGGCTTTCCAGCAATCGGCCCGCGCCCGATGGAACTCAAGACCGGAGCCTTTCCGGTAAAACTCGAGGGGTCGCACGACGCAATGGTTGTCTCCTCCGATGAACCTGGCTGGCTCCATGTTGGCCGCGAGCACGACGACAAGGCCGCGATCGGCAAGAGCCGGCGTATTCTGCCCACGGCTATCCGGTCTCTCTCTGGCATTGGCGGCGGCATGTATGTCTCCTTCATCGCCGATGAGGCGAAGAACGCATTCAAGAAGCGCAAGGCCAAGTCTCAGGACGAGCAGGTTGTCAGCGGAGAAGCATGATGCAGACCTCTCAGGCAATATTCAGCGCTCTACTGCTGTCTATCATCTCGGCGGCAGGCCTGGTAAAAGGCATCGATACCGCATGGATCTTCGCCGGTATCACGGCGGCGCTGGTATTCTTCTCGTTCGAGGCCGCTGGAGCCGCCGCGCGCTGTACCCGCTACATCGACGGCGACAGACGGGTATTGCTCACCCGCATAACCAACGTGCTCGTCGTTCTTTCTTGGCTCACCGGCGCGGTGGCCGGGTTATCCCTGCTAGTCTAAGCCCTGCCGCGGGCAAAGCGGTTTTCAATTTCACATGGTGACTACGAATGACAACGATCGCGATCCGCGACGGGGTGATGGCGGCTGATACCCGCGCAATGGTCAACGGCTGGAAGCAGCTTCACTCCGTCCAGAAGATATTCCGCGCCCGTGACGGCAGCATCTGCGCTGTTACTGGCGATCTCGCCCGGGGCACCAAGGCTATCGAAAACCTGATCGAGGGTCTGCCTGTCCCGGATCTTGGGGATGAAACGCGCCTCATCCACCTGACCAAGGGTGGCCTGTTCATCTACGAGGGCTCCGGTCGCTTCGAGATCGATTGCGAATTCACCGCCTTCGGGTCAGGCGCGATAGCCGCGCAAGCCGCGATGGTGATGGGTGCCGACGCTCGTAAGGCAGTGGAAACCGCCGCCATGTTCGACGAATCCACCGGCGGCGACATCATGGTCATGGAGCTTGAGCGCTAATGGCCGCGCCCAAGGGAAATCAGTTCTGGAAGGCCCGCAGCTCCCACGGGCGCAAGCCGATCTTCGTGGACGCTGATCACCTGTGGACCGCATGCGCCGAATACTTCGAGTGGGTGGACGCTCACCCGATGCAGGACGCACAGGCATTCGCGTATCAGGGCAAGGTGAAGGTCCAGGCCCTGCCGAAGATGCGCGCTATGACCCTAAACGCGCTCTGCCTGTTCCTCGATATTAGCCAGATGGCTTGGGCCGACTACAGGACGCGTGAAGGCTTTTCTGAGGTCACAACGCGCGTAGAGGATATTATCCGCTCCCAGAAGTTCGAGGGGGCAGCTGCCGGCCTTCTGAATGCGAACATCATCGCGCGGGATCTCGGCTTGGCTGAAAGGAGCGAATTGACTGGCAAGGGTGGTGAGCCGGTCCAGGTGGTGTTCACGCAGCAGGACGCCGGACTGCTCTGATGTTTCAGCCCACCTTGGACCAGATGAAGGCGATTGATCTCCAGTCGTCGGCCGCAACGCATTGCATGCTGTATGGTGGGTCTCGCTCTGGCAAGACCTTCATCAACCTTCGATCGATCCTCGTAAGGGCGTTGGCGCACCGAAGCAGACACGCGATCCTTCGCTACCGCTTCAATCACATAAAGGCATCGGTGATCTATGACACCCTGCCGAAGGTGATGGACCTTTGCTTCCCTGGTGTGGCCGCGAAGAGCCACCTTGATAAGACGGACTGGTTCCTTGCTCTTCCAAACGGGTCAGAAGTCTGGTTTGGCGGCCTCGACGATAAGGAGCGGACGGAAAAGATCCTTGGGCAAGAATACGCCTCTATCTTCTTCAACGAGTGCTCGCAGATCAGTTGGGCCTCGCGCAACATGGGCATCACCCGCCTTGCGCAGAAGACGCAGCTCCGCCTCAAGGCCTATTATGACTGTAACCCGCCTCCGAAGGGGCATTGGACCTACAAACTTTTCATTGAAGGGGTGTCCCCCGATACGCGCAAGCCGGTGCCTTATGCGGACCAGCATGTCGCGATGCTGATGAACCCGGATGGGAACAAGGCAAATCTAGCCCCCGGCTACCTTGACCAGTTGCAAGCCATGCCGGAGCGCATGCGCCTTCGCTTCCTGCTTGGGCAGTTCGCGGACGATTCCGATAGTGCGCTCTGGTCGGTCGAGTTGCTGGAGCAGAGCCGCCTCGGCGGTGAAATGCCGGACATGCAGCGCATCATCATCGCCGTTGACCCATCCGGGTGCTCTGGCGATGAGGACACGCGCTCGGATGAAGTGGGGATTGTCGTCTGCGGTCTCGGGGTGGATGGCAAGGGGTACGTCATCGAAGACCTCTCAGGCCGATATGGGCCGTCCCGATGGGGGCAGGTGGTGGCGGATGCCTTCGATCGTCACGAAGCTGACCGGGTGGTAGCTGAAACGAACTTTGGCGGCGCGATGGTTGGCGAGATCATCCGCGCCGCACGACCTGGCACTCCGTTCACTGAGGTCCATGCGTCCCGTGGCAAAGTTGTGCGGGCCGAGCCGATCGCCTCGCTCTTCGACCAGGGCAAGGTCGTCATGGCTGGCTATTTCCCTGAGATGGAAGACCAACTGCTCGCGATGACCACCGCCGGCTACACCGGCTCAAGATCGCCTGACCGCGCTGATGCGATGGTTTGGGGCATCACCAGCCTGTTCCCGGCCTTGACGAAGCGTGAGCGCGATCCCGCGCATATCCGCACAACGCAGGCCCTGACGTCCAACAGCGCGCTGAAAGCCAAACTGAGAGGAAAGAAGTGATGGGAGCTTTGTTTGGGGGTGGAACGCAAAAATACCCTGACCCGGAGCCGCCGGCACCCATGCCTGACCCTGGCGATGTGCTTGCCAAGCGCAAGCGGCGCCAGCAGACCGGAGGTGCGACCGCGACGGCGAGCTCGTCGGCTACTGACCGGCTTGCTCCGGTGCCCGGCACGATCGGCCGTGAGTATCAGCGCCAGACCCTGGGTGCGAACTGATGAGCGATCAGCAGGGCAGGGATCTGTTGGAGATGGACAGCCGCATGTTTGCGGCGAAAGAATCCATCGACAGTCTCCATCAGGAAATTGCCGAGTTCTTCTATTGCGAGCGCGCGGATTTCACGACGACCATAACCTATGGTTCTGACTTCGCCTCGCACCTGACGGACTTCTACCCGACCTTGGTTCGGCGTGAACTCGGCGACCAGATCGGCGCGATGGTCCGGCCTGCCGATCGCCAGTGGTTCAAGTCGACGACATCGAACAAGGATGTCGCCCGCCGCCGCGATGCATCTGAATTCCTCGAATTCATGACGCGAGTGAATTGGAGCATCCTCTATAGCCCGGACAGCGGGTTTCGACGTGCTGCAAAGGAAGCGGACCACGATTGGGCCACCTTCGGCATGTCGTGGAAGCAGGTGAGCTACAACAAGAAGCGCGATAACCTTCTGTTCCGTTGCCACCACCCGAAGAAGATGGCCGGGTGCGAAGGACCAGACGGCCGGGTTAATCATGTGCACCGCAAGGACGATATGAAGGCCCACACCATGGCCTACTGGTTTGGTGAGGAAAAGCTTCCGCAGGCGGCCAAGGATGCTCTGAAGGACAGGAATTATCAGCGCGAGTTCAAGGTCCGCCACATCGTGGTGCCGCTCGACAAGTACGACCCGTACCGCAAGTTTCCCAAGGGTGCGGAGTGGGCAGACATCTACGTGACGGAAGAAGGGAAGATCCTGCAGGAGCTGCCGGCATTCACCTTCGACTACATCGTTCCGCGATGGGCTACCGTCTCCGGGCATTTCTACGCCTTCAGCCCGGCAACCATCATCGCATTGCCTCAGGCCCGCATGATCCAGCGCATGATGATGACGCTGATCGAGGCCGGAGAGAAGCGGGTTGACCCGCCAATGATCGCCACCGAAGACGTGGTTGTGTCACCGATCGATCTGCAGTCCGGGGGGGTGACCTACATCGACAGTGAGTATGATGAGCGCTTTGGCGTTGCTCTTCGGGCGCTGGACCTCGGCAAGGATGTCGGCCTCGGCGAAAATCTGCTTGCAGACGCCCGTCGGTCGCTTGCGGATGCGTTCTACATCAACAAGCTGAACCTACCGCAGGACCGTTCCAAGACGGCCTATGAGACATCACAGCTCGTTCAGGAATACATTCGCAACGCTTTGCCGCTGTTCGAGCCGATCGAGGACGAGGATGCACTACGCACGCTTGATCTCGTCACCGAGAAGGTCATGCGAGCCGGCGGATACGGTCAGGTGGACCGCAATGGCATCCCGGTGGATATGCCTGAGACATTACTTGGGCAGAACATCACCCAGGAGTTCAACTCCACCTTGAAGGAAGCCCGCGACCGCCAGGTCATCAACGCCTACCACGAAGGCCGGGCGATAATTGCCGAGACGTTCCAGGCTGATCCGTCAATCATTGCCGAGGTGGATATGCGGAAATCCTTCCGCGATGCCTTCGGGGCCATCCCGGGCGGTTATGCCGACTGGTTGACAGACGAGGAACAGGCTGCTGCCGCTCGCAATATGGCACAGCAGCAGATGGCGCAGCAGCAGCAGCTTGGACAGGTTGGCGCAATCGCCGACGTGGCCGGGCGCGCGGGGCAAGCGGCCCAAGAAGTCAACGCGGCTATGGCCGGGTAACGAAATCCGGACGGTTCGGATAGGCGGCCGAGGCCGTCGCTTTCAACATAAGGAAATCATCAGATGACCATTGAATTCCGCGTCAAGCGCGTGGAGCGCTTCATTGTGACCAAATACGAGCAGCAGAACTCAGGTTTGATCGGGTCATCGCGCCAAATCGGTAAGGAATTCGACAACTTCGACATCGCCTATGAGGTCGCCCACGCCCTCGCCAAAGCCGAGCAGGAACGCCTTGGCTTGGCTCCCGGTGATACGGGTGTCATCTTCCCGAGCCAATCGCTTGAGGATGCGCGCGGCGCCGACAGTTATCGCGTTGATTGGTACGACCGGCCCGCCGTGAGCCCGGTCGAGGAGTGGTCGGCCGACGATCTCGTCTCCGGGCGGGTCTATGAGAGCCGCAACTTCGGTCCCGTTACGTATATGGGCCTTGACCATTACTGCGGCGATACCACGCATAAGTTCGACACTGGTCTGAGGGACGTCAGGCGAGACCAGTATGTCAAGATGGACCGCTTAGGCGAGTTCCTAGCGCCGAAGGCTGGTAAGGCCTGATGCCTGAGCGCAAATACCGCCCATGGCTGCCAATCACGGTGCGGCCAGACAACAGCCCGCCGGTCAACCACCTCGAAATCCGCAAGGCTGACTGTGTAGCGATACAGGCTATTGCCACCGGTACCGCATCAGAAGACCAGCAGAAGCGCGCCTATGCCGCGATCCTGCACATCTGCGCCATCAATGACCTAGAATTCCTGCCGGTCGAGCACGGCGGGGAGCGTGACAGTACGTTCAAAAGCGGAATGCGCCATGTCGGTATGCAGATCCGCAAGCTCGTTTCTTTCCCTTTAGATTTGCTCACAGGTGAAAAGCATGACCGACCAAAACATGACCGACGGACAGGAAAGCCAGCAGACGAACGGAACAGCGACCGATCAAGGCAGTGATGCGGCCGCCGGTAAGCAGGGTGGTGCCGCAGATAATGGTTCGGCTGCTGCCAGCACCATCACCAAGGACGCTGGCAAGGAAAATTCTGCTGGTGCAGATGCCGGAAATGGCTCATCCGATGCCAATGATGCGGCGACTGATGCCGAGAAGGGGGATCTGCAGCGGTTCCGCGAGCAGTTGGCCGGCGGCGATGCTGGCCTCCTGAAGCAGCTTGAGCGGCACAAGTCGATCGAGTCCATCAGCAAGTCGTTCAAGGAGTCGCGCAATGCGGCCAAGAACGCCGGAAAGCCGCTTGTTCTAGGGGAGAAAGCGACCCCTGACGAGGTAAAGGCCTATCGCGAGGCGATGGGGATTCCGGATGAAGCCAAGGACTATCCCGTCGCCTTCCGCGAAGAGTTCAAGCCGACCGAGGAAGACAAGGAAATCCTCGACAGCTTCAAGGAATACCTGCACGGCGCTAATGCTGACCCGCGCGCTGCCAAGGCTGCGCTCGAATGGTATCAGGATTTTGCGACAGAGCGCGTCCAGCAGCTCAACAGCAACCTCGCCAAGGTCGCCAAGGAGACACAGTCCGCGCTTCGTGACGAATGGGGCGGAGAATATGAAGGCAATCTGAACGCCGCCCAACAGCTGATGACAACGCAGCTCGGCGACGAAGGGTTCGAGCAGATGATGGGCCTGCGGCTCATGGACGGCTCCCGCCTTCAAGACAACATCGCCTTCGTCAAGATGATGGCTCAGCTCGGCGCCGACTATTATGGCGGCAACGCGATCATGACGGGTGACGTCGAAACGACTGCCAAGACGGTCGAGGAGCAGATCCAGACGCTCCTCAAGCTTCGCGTCGATGACCCCGAAAAATACAAGAGCGATGAGGTACAGAGCAAGATCACCAAGCTCTACCAGCAGCGCGACAAGATCAACGCCCGCAAGAAGTAGGCGTTCGCATAACTGCGGCACCCCGGGAACGGCCCCCGCAAGACTGAACCACCTCTGAAAAGCTGATGTGAAGCACCCGTTGGATCGCCATCCAAGCGGCCCCCTTGGCATTTCCAAGGCACCCCGCCACCGCGACCGACGGACACCCCGAACACGGCTGGAACTGACCTCAACTCCATCTCAAGGATCGTCCTATCATGGCTTACATGATCACTAAGGACCAGTTCGTTGAGGAGTGGATTGTCGCGTTTCAGCGCGGCGAAACCTTCCTCAAGAGCCGGGTCTCCCGAGAAGTCATGGTCTCTGGCCTCACTGCAAAGTTCGCTCTGCAGGGTGCCGCAGGCCGCATGTCCGAACGAGGCGTCAACGGCCTCATTCCTTCCCGTAACCGCACGGATTCGCAGCCGTCGATCACGCTGAAGGAAAAGCACTCGAAGGAAACGCAGACCGGCTTCAACGTCTTCACCGCTCCGGCGAACCTTCGCGAAGCGATGCAGAACGCTGGTGCGCTGGCTGCCGCACGCGAGATCGATTACACGATCATCGATGCTCTCGCCACTGCAACCAACTCCTACGCCTCCGGCGCGGCGCAGACGCAGACCTTCGGCAAGACGGTCGACGAAATCTCCTCGCTCTGGAACAACGACGTCATGGCCGGCCAGGAAATCACCTGCCTGTGGACGCCGAAGGCATGGGCGCGGCTGCTGACCTTCAACCAGTTCGTCTCCGCGGATTATGTCGACACCAAGCTGCTTGCCGGCGCGGCGCTCGATCGTCCGAAGATGTGGCTGGGTGCGATGCACATCATGCACACCGGTCTGCCCGGCAAGGGCACGGCCACGGCGTCGAACTTCATCTTCGCGAAGCCGGCCGTCGGCCACGCCATCGCGCAGGGCGAGATCCAGGTCGCAGCTGGTTACAACGACGAGGACGATTACTCGTACTCCCGTCACACCATCTTCGACGGCGCCACCATCCTGCAGCAGTCCGGTGTTCTGAAGGTCGTCACCGACGACACCGTGGCATTTACCTAAGGAGGCCTGAACCATGGCTTATGATCCCTCTGGCCTCATCCTCGTCCGCGATGCCCTCTCGGGCGGCGGTCGCAAGGAGTGGCACCTCAAGACCACCGACGCAATCGCGACGGTCAACACCTCCAACTACATCTCCGACGGCATGAAGCGCGGCATGGGGCAGGGTGATCAGGTCACTGTGTTCACCATGGCTTCCCTGCCGAACGGAGCCGTCTCCGCAGTCAACCTGTGCTTTGTCCTCGACATCAACACGGGCTCTGACACCTACGGGGTGGACCTGACCGACGGTCTTGCCGTCACTGCGACCGACACCGACTGAGGTCGGCTGATCGGTATCCGAACAACGGGGCTGCCTTCATTGGCGGCCCTTTTTCTTTTCCATTTCACAGGAACGAGACCATGACCAACCTCGTCAAGATCACCGACACGCGGTTCACGCCGTCGGATTACAAGATCGGCCGCTATACCGCTGATGTGCCGACTGGGACCACGCTCCAGGATGTTCTTCACCCCGAGTATTTCGGCAACTGCCTCGACAAGATGCGGCCCGGCATGGAGATCACCGTGCTTTCCGAAGATATGGCGCTGGATGCTCGCCTTCGGGTGCTGACCACCAGCAAGACCACCGCGAAACTGCGGGTTCTTGATGTCTATGCCGGCGACGGTGTCAACGCCAACGAGACCGAAATTCCGAAGCTCACCCTCGAAAATATCGAGGTCGGCTGGGGCGGCCCGAACCATAAATGGCGCTTTGTCCACGCAGGCAATGTCGTCGAGCATGGCTTTGCCACCGAAGGCGAGGCCAAGGAAGCCGCCGAAGCCTACATCAACAAGGCCAACGGATAACCAACCATGGCGAACAAGCTCGCAGTCTGGAACCAGGCGCTGGTTCATCTTGAGAAAGAGGGGCTGGCGTCCCTCACATCCGAGATGGAAGCCCGCTATGTGTTCGAACGGGCATGGCCCGGCGTTGTCGAGGAGGCCTTCAATGAGGGCGACTGGAACTTCGCCAAGGTATCCGCTGCGCTTGTGTTGAATGTCGTTGAGACGGCTGCGGTAGGCTGGACATATGTCTTTGATTATCCTGAAGACTACATCCGCACCGTTGCCGTCTCCAATGTCCCCGATTTCCAGCAGGAGTTCTTCAACTACATCGACCAGGGCGGGTTCATTCACGCCAACCAAAACGTCATGTACCTCCGCTACATCAGCAGCGCCATGATGACCGTGGATGACGATGACGACGATCTGCCATGGCCGACCCTGTTCTGGCGCTATGTGGCGCTGAAACTCGCCTATGAGACGTGCGGGAAGCTCACCGGCGGCGCTTCGCTGCGCGACGATCTGGAAAAGCGCAAGGAAAAGGCGTTGCGCCAGGCCAAGAGCGTCGATGCCCGCAACGAGAACAACAAGATCGACCGGCCCGGTTCGTGGCTTCGAGCTCGCCGCGGCTTCTACGGCTATGGCAACCGCCTCGGCAATACGATCGTCGGCGGCGAGATCGTCCCTGACGAGGGCGACGTCTAAATGGCAAAGGTCAATGCGCCGGTATATTCGCTGAACGGCGGCGAGGTAGGCGAAGAGGCGCTTGCTCGTCTGGACCTCGAGCGACTTCAGTTCGCCGGCGCCCTCTATTCGAACATGATGCCGCGGGTGATCGGGTCGATGACCCTATGCCCAGGCATGGAGCACATCGCGGATATCAACATCGATGAGGTGCTTCCGCTCGAATATTCCTATTCCGGTGGTTCGAACCTAGTTCCTGTGCTTTCCAATCTTGAGATGCGGATCATCAGGGACAATGGATTCGTCAGCCGTGTTGCGGTGGCGACAGCCATCACCAACGGCGATTTTGCATCCTTCACCGGATGGACCAATGCCAGCACAGGCACGGCAACTGCCGGAGTGAGCGGCGGCAATCTCGTCCTGACCGGTGCTTTCCTCGGGCGCGCCGTCGCTCGGCAGACGCTGACGGTTGCCGGAGGAGATCAGGCGAAAGAGCACGGATTGCGCATCACGGTGGTGCGCGGGCCGGTTAACGTCCGTATTGGAGCCGCAGCCGGGGGCTCCAGCATCTTGACCGCGCTGGCACTGGACGATGGAGAGCATTCTCTCGCCTTTACGCCTAATGCCGGCACGATCTACCTGGAGATTTCGAACGACAAGCCTCGCCCGGCGTTGGTCGATCGCTGCGTTATCGAAGGATCCGGCGTCGTCGTCATCCCAACGCCATGGACCGCTGCGGACCTCGCGGCCAACATCATCCGCTATGAGCAGCACAAGGATGTGATCTATGTTGCCTCCGGCGTCTACCAGCAGCGCATGATCCAGCGCCGCAGCGACACGGGTTGGGGCGTCCAGCGGTATAAGGTCGAAGATGGGCCTTTCGTGGCATCGGACGTCATTACCGCGCTCCAGCCCGACGGCTATGTCGGCGTGATCAACCTCCTCGCCGACCGGGATTACTTCGACAGCCGCATGATCGGGCGCCTTTATCGGCTTTTCCAGAGTGGGCAGGCCATCTTCGACACATTCGCCGCCGCTCCGGCGGAAGGGGCATATATTCGCGTCAGTGGCGTTGGTGGGTCACGAACGTTTAATTTTGCACTGACCGGCACATGGGTCGGCAAGGTGCGCCTCCAGGTGGCAACTGATGATGGTTCCGGGAGCCCTGGTGCATGGAGCGACGTCAACAGCTTCACATCCAACGTCTCGTCGACTTACACAGATGGGGACAATAACGTCATCAAATACTTCCGGTGGGTCATCGTCCCAGGGGAGCTCACAAGCGGTTCGGTTGACACCAGTCTTATCTATGGCGGCGGCAGCCAGACTGGTGTTGCACGGATAGTCTCCATCACAAATGCGCAATCCGCCGTGGTCGAAGTCCTGAGCCGCTTTTATTCGCTGGGATCGACCTTTGAGTGGGATCAGTCCAGTTGGTCGGACTATGACGGGTGGCCGTCGGCGATCGAGAATTTCGGCGGCCGGCTCTATTGGGCGCGTGAGGACATGATCAACGGATCGGTCCCGGACCAGTATAAAAGCTTTGACGATGCGGTGGAGGGGGATTCGGCGCCGATCGCTCGAAGCACCGGCGCGTCCACCGATCGCGGTGTGTTGTGGCTGCTTGGGCTGCAGCGCCTTCTTGCCGGGACAGACGTTTCCGAAATTTCGATCAAGTCATCGAGCTTCGATGAGCCTTTGACAGCATCGAACTGGTTCCCGGTCGAGGCTTCTACGCGGGGCTGCAAGAACCTCCGGGCCGTGAAGTGCGATTCCGACGGTATCTTCGTCCAATCGTCGGGGATTGGGGCTTTTGCTCTGGCGCCCATTCAGGGCTCGCTTGACTACGGTTCGACCGATCTCATGGCGATGCACGAGGAGATCTGTGACGGCTTCGAGATTGTCGATCTCGCTGTCCAGCGGCGGCCGGATACCATCATCTGGTTCATCCTCAGCAATGGCGAAGCCCGTGCGCTGACCTACGAGCCGGCGGAAAAGGTCGTGTCCTGGTGGCGGCGGACGACGCAAGGCCAGATCAAGCGGGTGATCGCCAACCGAGGCGGCGGCGAGGACAATGTCTGCTTTGCGGTCAACCGGAATGGAGCGATGCGCTTCGAGAAGCTCGCTTCGCTGAGAGATTGCCGCGGCGGGCTCGTCAATTGCCTCGCCGACGGGTTCACCCGGTTTACCGCGACTGCAGCGCAGACGACGTTTTCGGTCCCGCACCTTGACGGTATGGACGTGACAGTCTGGGCCAATGGCGTGGCGCTTTATGATCAGGACGACCTTTATACGGTGGCCGGCGGGAACGTCGTGCTCCCGGCCCAGAGCGCCGGCGTGAGCGTTGTCATCGGCCTGCCTTATAACGGCGACTACCAATCGACGAAGCTCGCCTACGGAGCCCAGGGAGGCACTGCGCTATTCCAGCCCAAGAAGCTGTCGCAGCTTGGCATTTATCTGCTCGACACGGCGATCGGCAAGGTGAGAGCTGGCAAGGATTTTGACAGCCTTCGGCAGATCACCGAAACCAACAAGGGGAAACCCTTGCAGGACGGGGAAGTGATCGCGGCCTACGATGCAGACATGATGCCGGTATCCAGCGACTGGAACACGGACAGCCGTCTTTGCCTCAGGGCCCAGGCGCCGTATCCCTTCACTGCCGGCGCGCTGGTGCTCGATGTCAAAACGAATGGCTGACCATGCTCAGTCCAAAGGCTGATATCCGTCCCGCGACGGACGAGGACATTGTCAGGTATTACGGCGGGATCGAGTTCAAGACGCAATGGGTCGGCGAGGTGGTTTGTAAAGGCTCGCTGATTGCAGGCTTTGGCGGGTTGCTGGAACTTGAGGAGGGCGTCTGGTTCGCCGTGCTGGAAGTACCGGCGGCCGAGCGCCGCCCATCGATTTACCGGCATGTTCTGGCGGCGTTCAAAGCGGCTCGTGAGAAGGGCGCCGTTGTCATCAAGGCGCACTGCACCGGGGATATCTCGCGGGCAAGGGAACTTATGGAAAGGCTGGGCTTCGTCGAGACAGACGAGCTCATGGCCGGCAAGGTGGTCTGGGAATGTCGGGCTTCGAAGTAATAGCAGGTATCGCCGCAGCGGCCGGCACTGCGATGCAGATCGGCGGCACGCTTCAGCAGGGGCGAGAAGCCAAGGCGCGCTATGCCTATGAGCAGAAGGTCCAGCAGGCCCAGGCGGACGAGGCGGAGGCCGCCAGCCAGAGGGACGCGGCGCAGAGGTATCGCGAGGGGCGCCTTATCGAAAGCCAACAGCGCGCCGCCATAGCCGGAAGCGGGGGTGATCTGACCGATCCTTCCGTTATCGACCTGATGGACGATACGAAAGACCAGGTCATCTATGCCGCCGACAGCGATATCTTCAAAGGAAAGCAGCAGGCGGCGGGCTACAACGACGCGGCGAAGATATCAAAAATCAACGGCGACAACGCGATGAAGGCGGCACAGATAAGCGCTGGGGCGCAGCTGTTCGGCGGCATCTCGAACATGTTCAGCCGCTTCGGCGCTCCAGCCAAGAAGCAGCAGGCGCCTTCCGTCCAGCTTCCTTACGGATACCGGTAATCCATGGTCGAAATCCCCACCTCGCGTAATGTCGGGTATTCTGGCACGCGTTCCGGCCGCATTGCGCCCAATGGGCCGACGGTTAGTGTCGGCGCGGCGGTTGCGAATGCCGGGAAGATCGTCGCCGAATCCGCATTCGACCTTCAGGCGTTGGCCGAGCGCGAGCAGGCCGACGTCATGGGCGACAAGGCGAATGCCGTTTCGACCAACCTGACTCGCTTCCTGGGCGAGGAGGAGGAGCGGTTCCGCAAATCGCAAGACGAAAGCAGCGAAAGCGGGATCGGCTTTACCCGCAACTACCTCGAAGGGTGGCAGCAGCGGGCAGACGACTTCGCCAAGCAGAATTTCGCGGGCCTGTCGGAGGATGAGCAGACGCGTTATCTGAACACGCTGATCACGCGCGGCAACGATCTATATTCCAAGGCCGATTCCTTCGAGAACAAGCAGAAGGGGCTCTACTACGATCGGACGACGAATAGCAATCTCGACACGGTCCGCACGCAGATCCGCTATAACTCGGCGGATTTTAACCAGCTGAAGCAGCAGGGGCTTGAGGCTATAGACACGGCAAACATGCCGGAGTCGTGGAAAGCGGCCCGTCGGCAGCAGTGGGAGGCCGACGCTGCCGAAAGCAAATGGCGGTGGAAGTTTCAGAACGCTCCCGATCAGGCACTGCACGAGATCCGTGGCACGGGCGGCACTGATTCTGTTCTCGCTGCCATGGAGGATGTCGAAAGCTCCGGCAATCCGGGCGCTGAATCCTCCAAAGGGGCATCCGGCCTTATGCAGGTCATGCCGGAGACGGGCGCTGAAATCGCTCGCGACCTTGGCGATGCGAAGTTCCCCGCCAATGGTACGGTCGAGGAGCAAAAGGCATATCTGAAGGACCCGGCCGTTAGCCGTCGGTATGGCGACCATTATTACAACCAGATGCTGACACGCTACAGCGGGGACAGGGAAGCGGCGCTGATCGCCTATAATGGCGGCCCGACCCGAGCCGATGCATGGCTTGCCGCTGGTCGCGACGATAGCGTGATCCCGAAGGAAAGCGCCGACTATTACAAGAAGGTTCTGGATAAGGCCAAGACGACCACTTTCACCACGCAGGACGTTTCCCAGGCCAAGGTCTTCTTGCAGTCCAGGACTGACAAGGACGCCAGTCACATTGATGGCCTCGACGATGGCTTTTCCGTAAAGCTGGCCCGCATGTTTCAGGCTGCGCCGCCTGAAATCCAAGCTGGCCTCGGGGTCTACTCCGGTGCGCGCTCCAACGAACGGCAGGCTGAGCTTTGGAAGGAGGCACTGGCGAAGTATGGCTCGGTTGACGAAGCTCGCCGCAACGTCGCCCCTCCAGGCCACAGCAACCACAATGAAAAGGACGGCTTCAAAGCGCGAGCTGCGGATGTCTCATTCAACGGGCAGTCTTTGAAGAATGCGCCGCCGAACGTGGTGAAGTGGGTGCATGAGAATGCCAGCAACTTCGGCCTCAAGTTCCCGCTGGCGAACGAAAACTGGCACATTGAGGACGCAAGCACGCGCGGCGGCAAGGCCCGCCCTGTTGATCCCGACCTTGATGCCATCCCTTACGCTCGCCGCGAGCAGTTGGCATCTTGGGGTGAGACGCAATACAGCCAGCAGCGCAATCAGGAGCGCGCGGCCGCGAAAGACAGCTACAGCCTGATGATCGCGACACAACCTGAACAGATGCAGGAAAGCGTGATCCTCGCTGACCGTACGATCGACAACGGGGACAAGGCGCAGCTTATCACGTCGCTTCGTTCTGCGCTAAAGGAGACATCTGGCGTCAATGCCTTCATCAACGCAATGGGCGACGGCGGGATATCGGTCAATCCGTTTGACGATGACCAGAGGAAGATCGCCGACAAGGCCTATGAAAAGATGATGGGGTCGGCTCAGCCCGAGCAGCGCGCCGCGGTGACATCGAATTTCGTGGCGAGCACTGGCTATATCCCACAGAAGGTGCAGGCGGAGCTTCGCCGTGGGGCGTCATCGACGGACGTAGCACAAGTATCACAGGCCATGGAGGCGGCAAGCGTCCTGCAGAAGAACGCTCCGATATCATTTGGCTCTTTCGACGGCAGTTCATCGATCGCCAAGAACCTCGATCTCTACAAGACCTATACGCAGGGCATGGGCTATACCGCCGACGAGGCGGCCAAGAAAATCATCGCGGCAAACGACCCGGAGCAGATCCGTCGGCGCGATGCGATCCTGAAGTCCGAGCCGGTCAAGAAGCTCCTCAAGGACCAGAGCGCCAGCAATGTGGCTGCTATCTTCGACAAGGGCATATTCAGCCGCGCTCCGACCGTCGGCGCGTCTGCATCGCAGGATCAGATCAAGGTCGGCGTCAATCCTGAAGCGGAAGCGGCGATCGTGGCCGATTACCGCAGCGTGCTCGAAGAGGCGCTTGTTGACGCCAACGGCGACCAGGATGCAGCCGCAGATATTGCCAAGCGGCGTTTCCAGACGGTCTACGGCACGACATCGCTCAGCCCGCTGTCGAGCAACATCGTTGTGAAGTATCCGCCAGAGAAGGCATATCCCGTAGGTCCGGACGGAACGCACGCCTATATCGGCAACCAGCTCAAGGATACGATGAAGGCCGAAGGCATTGAGGCCGACGCCTTCTACCTGCAGGGCGATCAGTCTACCGAGCAGGACATCAAAGCTGGTCGGCCGGCACGGTATCAGGTCTTCTATGAGAAGGACGGCAAACTGCAGCGCTTCAATATTCCGTTCTATGCCGATGTGGATGCCGAGAAAGCGGCATTGAAAGCCAAGCAGGACGAGACGGTGCGCGAAGCTGAGCAAAGGATGCTGCAAAACAGGGCCGGCATACTTGCGGCTCCTGAAGCACCTCGCGGACGTAGCGGACAATCTCTTGAAGGTCCACCGATCGGGATCACCACCGACCGCGAGCGCTTCGACAAGCAGTTCGAAGGCATGGGGCTTTCGAAGGAGCCGCGGGGCGTGCAGCCGCTCAAGGACGCAGTCAATGGGGCGGGAGAGTTCTTCCAAGGCGTGTTCGGCCCATCAAAGAGCAATGTGCCTAGCCGGGCTGCCCCGCAGAGGAAGAAGTGATGCCGCTCGACCGCTCGCGTCCACTGCCAGATGTTGGGACAGTCGGGGTTTCGGCGTATGACGCTCCCGACCCTTCTTTTCTCGACACGCTCGGCGCCGCTTTCAGACAAGAAAACCTGATCGGCTCGGCCTTGACAAACACCTCGATCGGCATCGATCCGCGAGAGCTTCGCAAGGTCGACCCGGAATTCAACGTTTATCAGGACCCGGAGTTCTCTTCCTACGTACGGGAAGCGCCTGACGATTGGGACGATGTCTATAACCGCACCGCTGCGGAGGCTAAGCGCGCGCAGATCGATAAGGAGAGGAAGGATCGGTCCACGCTAGCGGCGTCCGGCTGGACTGGCGTCGGGGCCTCGATACTTGCTGGCGTAGCAGACCCGACCATCCTCATCCCTGGCGGGGCATTGGTACGTGGCGGTCGCATTGGGTATAGCGCCTTGCGCTCTGCTGTCGCCGTGGGCGGCGCTGCGGCTCTTGGTGCGGCCGTGCAGGAAGGCGGGCTCCAAGTCACGCAGGAGCTTCGCACTCCCCAAGAAAGCGCTATCGCCATTGGCGGTTCGGCAATTCTCGGCGGTTTGATCGGGGCAGGGGCTTCCAAGTTCCTGTCTGCGGGGGAATGGGGCCGCGTCAGCAAGCAGATCGAAACGGATCTTCTGGATGAGGGCGTAGAGGACGCGGTTGGGATGACCGACACTATCGTCAAGCGCATGCAGTCGGCCGGTGCAGCGGCCGTCGACGAGATTAAGCTTGATGACCTTGGTGTCGGAGGCCCGAAGGCTGCACAGATCGTGGCAAGGGCGACGGCTGCTGCTCGCATTAACCCCGGCGTAGAGACGATGTTCTCGCCGTCGGTAAAGGTCCGCGAAGTCTATAGCCGCATGGTGGACAATCCTGTCTATACGACGATGCAGATGGAAGGCCGGTCGCTCGGAGCAGACGTTGAAAACCTCGTAAAGCAATATCAGCGGGGGGCGCTGGCGCAATGGCTGGAGTCGTCCCGGAACATCTATCGCGAGGCGCGTCAGAGCGGGTATGCCGGCACCAAGACCGAATTCTATCAGGCGGTTGCCAAGGCTGGCCGACGGGGGGATGTCGACCCTGGTGGGAACGAGTTCATTACCCGGGCAGCCAAGGAAGCGCGTTCGACCGTATTCGATCCATTGCTTGAGCGTGCGCAGCGTATCGGCCTCCTGCCGGAAGACGTGAAGGTGACGACGGCGGCCAGCTATGTGACCCGCCTATGGAACCGGCAGAAGCTGATCGGCGAGGAAGAACGGTTTCGGACGATCGCCCGGAAGTACTTCGCCGAGCAGATCGCGAAACTGCCCGAAGGCAAGGGGCCTGACCTGATCAACGATGCCGACCTGAAGGACTATATCGAGGCCGTCGTCGCCAGCGTCTTCAACAATCTGACCGGCAAAGGCATGGCCGATGTGCCGGAATGGCTTGTCCCGGTGAAGCGCGGGCCGCTCAAGGAGCGCACATTCAACATCCCTGACCACCTGATCGAGGATTTCCTCGAAAATGACATGGAGGCGGTGCTCCGGCGCTATACCCGCACCATGGGCGCAGAGGTGGAGCTTGCCGACAAGTTCGGCCGGGCCGACATGAAGACGCAGTTTGAGGAGATCGCAAACGAATATGCCGATCTCCGCGCCAAGGCGAAGACGAATGAGGAGCGTCAGAAGCTCACCAAGGCCGAAGCCCGCGACGTCAAGAACCTCTCCGCCTTCCGCGATATGATCCGCGGCACCTACCGGGCGGCCGACGAAGCCAGCGACTGGTCGAAGATCACCCGGGCGGCGCTGACCTGGAACTATATCCGGCTGCTCGGTGGCGTGACACTGGCGAGCCTTACAGACGCCTCTCGCTTCGTTGCGGTTCATGGCGTGCGCGCCACCATGCGGGAGGCCCTGCCGGCGCTTGTGAAGGGCGTAAGGGCCGCGAAGATATCCAGAGCCGACGCCAAGGCCCTTGGCGCGGTCACAGAGCGCGTTCTTCAATCCCGGCTGGCATCGCTGGCAGACCTGAACGACCCATATGCCTACGGCTCACGGTTCGAACGGTTCCTGTCCAACGCCTCGAATGCCTTCAGCCGGGCGACAGGCCTTGGCTGGTGGAACGACACGCTGAAGACCGTTGCCTCGGTCATGACGCAGAACCGCATGATGCGGAATGCTCTGGACTGGAACGGCGCCGACAAGGCGGAGCGCGCCTATATGGCCTATCTCGGAATTGACGAGGACATGGCCCAGCGCATTGCCGCACAGTTCAAGAAGCACGGGGTGCAGGAGGATGGCATCTACGGCGCCAATGTTGGGCAGTGGGACGACGAAGCAGCCGTCAGGGCATGGGGCGCCGCCCTGAACAAGGACGTAGACCGCACGATCATCACTAAGGGCGTGGCCGATACCCCGCTGTGGATGAAGACGAATTGGGGAAAGCTGATCTTCCAGTTCAAGAGCTTCGGCCTTGCCAGTAACCAGCGCGTCTTGATCGCCGGCCTGCAGGAGAGGCCGCACCGCCTGGCAGAGATGACGGTCATGTCCTCTGCCCTTGGCATGCTGGTCGGCTATCTGAAGTATGTCGAGCGCGGCGATATGGACGAGGCGAACAAGCTGCTCGAAAACCCGGGCCTGTGGGTCGCGGAAGGCCTCGATCGCTCCGGCATCCTGTCTATCCCCTTTGAGATCAGCAACACGGCGGAGAAGATGGGGCTGCCCGGCATTGTTACCGGTGCACAGGCGATAGCGGGAGACAAGGATCAAGGGGGCGGTGCCTCGCGATATGCAAGCCGTGGTAAGCTCGGCGCCGTCCTGGGCCCGTCTGCCGGCCTTTTCGAGGATCTGGCGCTGATTGCCCAGCAGTTGGGCGACGCCGACTTGAAGAAGAGCGGGGCGAATGCCATCATCCGGCAATTGCCAGGCGCTACGCTGCCCGGTATCAGGACCGCGATCCACGTCGGCGTGAAGCCGGCCCTTCAAGAGGCAGTCAAATAGTGCACGATACGGTGATCTTCGTCGGAATGGCGATCACGCTCGGCCTCATGTGGGGCGGGATAAAGATCAAGGGCTTTGCCGGAGGCATCACTGGCTTTCTTGCTGGGGTGGTGTTGACCGGTTTTCTTGCCACACAGGCGGGCGTTGACCTCGGGGCAGGGGTGGGGTGCCGCCGATACAGCTCGTTCGCGGACGACTGCTGACCGGATTTAACTGAAAATCGAAACCTGATCGAAGGCTCCCTTAACCGGGGGCCTTTTTCGTTATGGGAACCCCCGATGCCGACAGAATTCAACGACGACACCCACTATGCCCTGTTCAAGGGGCCTGGTGCGATTCGAACTGGCAACTCCTTCGAAGTCCGGTGGTCCGAAATAACGCTTGCCGCTCTGCGCTCCGCGGGCTTCCTCGACAACATGATCGACGGGCTCGTGCCGCCCACGACCGATAAGCTTTGGCTGGACAAGAACTTCGACCCGGCGGTTCTCAAGGAATACAACCCTGTCGGCGCCGCCTGGGAACAGGTGACAAGCCAGACGCTGTTTGGCCGGCTTCCTTTCCGTGGTGACTGGGATGATGAACCAATCTATAGGGTTGGTGATCTTGTCCGTTATGGGGTCAACATCTGGATTGCGACCCTCCCCAGCCAGAACCATGCCCCGGTTGATGATGCCTATTGGGACGTTTTCATCGACGGCTCCGGCTTCCTCAACCCATCGACAGGTCAATACCGCATTCCCTCATTCGTGGCCGCCGCCGCTGCAGTCATCCCGCTTCTCGTCAATCAAGTGACGGTAGAGGCATACGACCCGAATCCGCTGGTCCCGGCCACTATGGTGGGAACGGCGCAATACACTCGCGTCGCTGCTGATCCTGGGCACGCCCTGTCGTTTGAAAACAACGGGTGGTGGGAGATTTCCGAGACGGTAATCACCATCGAGCATTGCGGCGCGTATGCCGCGGCCGCCGATAATGCCGCCGCCTTGACGCGAGCCGCCCTGTTTTCCTCCCTTTCCAAGGAAACCGTTCACATCCCGAAGGGTACGTTCAACGTAAACGGGGCGTTCTCGATCTACTCCGATACGGTGTTTAAGGGCCTCGGCGCTGTTCGTAGTTGCGTCATTAAGAATGTCGCTACAGCGAGCGGCAGCACAGTACCCGGCAATAATCTCGATCGCGTCAGCCTTAGCGGATTTACGATCGATGGAGGGCGGAGCGTTACGCACACTACGGGGTGGCCGATAACTCTGACCAACTGCCGCGATTGCGAAATCGAGAACATGTATTTCGTAAACGCGCCATCGGAAACCATCGTCATTCGCGATGGAAGCCTTCGGTGCAAGGTACGCCGATGCGTATTCGAGATACAGGGGAACGGGTCTGGCCATATATATCTCCTGAATGGCGGCGACGGACACGAAGTCTACAAAAACTATTTTAAGAACAGCGTCGGCGGCTGTATCTGGCTTTCTGGTGACATCCTCAACACAACGATCGTTGAAAATTGGTGCGACACCAGCGCATACGAGCTGATCGGGGTCCGATATGGCTGCAACGGCGGCCTTATCTTGGGCAATCGTGCGCGGCAGACCGGCGATAATGGGATCAGCGTCACCGGTGACGGATGGGTCGTTTGCGGGAACACCTGCCACGAGAACGCGCACAACGGGATCGGCCTTTACGGAAGCGCGAACACCGTCTTCGGAAATCAGCTTCGCGACAACGGCAAAACCGGAGGAACGCAATATTCTGGCCTGCTTCTACAAGCCGCGTTCGGCGGTCTGTGCCAGAGCAACAACGTTCAAGACAACATAATGGAGAGGAAGGCCGGGCTCGTTACAGAACAGCAGTACGGCATTCGCGCGATCGGGCTCTCTTATTCCGCTTGGGCCACGGCAACGGCCGTCTCTGCTGGAGATTTCCGCTATAACGCTGGTAAACTATATGAGGCGCAAAATTCCGGCACAACCGGAGCGACCGCGCCTACTCACACGAGTGGCACCGCCAGCGACGGAACCGTCAATTGGAAATATTGCGGCGCGACGACCGGCACGAGCAGTATTCCGCGCGTCAACAAGAATACCGTGCGGGGGAACAATTTCATAAATCAGCCAGTGGATTTCAATGACGGTAGCGGAGACCTTAACAACTTCGACCAGCGCGGACAATTCACTCCGGTTCTGGCCGGCGTTACGTCCGCAGGCGCCGGAACGTACAACCAGCAGCAAGGCGAGTACCATCGCGTCGACAACGAAGTTAGTATCTATATCGGGCTCTCTTGGACGGCGCATACTGGAACTGGCGCTATGAAAGTCACCGGACTTCCTTTTACCTGCAAAAGCGGTCAATCGCCCGCGGTCGAGATGTGGATCAATGGTATTCTATGGGGCGGAACGTCTCGGCTGGAAGCGAGCATGACGGGAGGCACTACCGAAGTTCTTATTCAAATGGCTGCCGATAACGGTAGCGTTGTCGGCGTCACTATGGATACGTCTGGCGTCATCCAGCTCAATTTCAAATATCTGATCGCGTAGTTTTGAGGCCGCATATGGAGGCAAAGCTTATCGTTACTCGGCTGCCACTGGGGGTAATATCTTGGCTCTTTCCTCTGCGAATTTGTTCAACCAGAATGGAGGGAGAATGTCTCGATGCTTTTCAATGATAGCTTCCGCTTTCTCCGGGCGGCTTCGTAGCAAAGCGAGCGCTAGGCCGATGGTGCGCCTCCTGGACGATCGTCGGCTTGTAGAGAGCAAAGTAGACAGGCCCTCGTCGTCTTGATCGAAAGTCACCTTTATCAAATTCCCTAGAATGGATGAAGACGCGACTGCGTCCGGGGTGTCATGACCGAGATGATAGGCTTTGAACCCACTCACGCCAGGCATAGCGCGCAGGACGTCAAAGCAAAGACGGTCCAACGGCTCTCTCGGGTCATAAACTACGCAGCTCTTTTTAGGGAGATCCTCCGGCCTTATCTCCATTCCATCGTGCAGGTGCGGCTGGAAGAATCGCGAGAACCGTCGATCCTTCCCTCCGTTATGGCAGGGGTCAATAGACACTTGCGGCGACAAGGCAATGGCTGAATCAGCCATAAGAGCGGCGCCGAATTTCAGGCATCCGTATCCGCCCATGGAAAAGCCATAGGTAAGCCTCTTATCGAAGCCCCTCCAGATGTTCCTGGTGGCTTCAATGGCCTTTATCATGTCAGCCTGAGGAAACCAGGTGTTCTCTTTGCAGACAAACCCGATAGAGGAAAATGGCAGTCTGCTCAGAGCGTTCGCGCCCCAATGGTCCGGGTTGCCCTTGTAAAAATCCATGTGGCCGAATGTGCAGACGAGATACCTAGTGTTTCTAATATCTGCTCGCACGAACATTCGGTCGGTCTCATAGACGACTTCCACTTTGCCTCACCGCACCTAAAATTGCGCCAGTGGTGGCAAGATTAACAAAACATCGAGCCATAGCAACCGTTGATCGCAATAGCCAACATTGGGGGGATTCGGCTGCCATGCGCACCAGCGCTGGGGTCGGTTTCTTTGCCCTAACCTCAAAGGACATCACCCACGGAACTGGCTGCCGACCGGCTCCGGGTGCTTATCCCTGTCCTCACCTTTCGATCACCCCATAGGAGAACCTCATGCTCGTTACCAACTGGCGACGCGTAGTCGCGCTATCCCTGAGCTTCTGGATGCAGGTCGCTGGGCTTGTGGTCCTGATTTTCCCCGAACTCCGCTTTGCCATTACAGGGGTCGATACCGATCCGGTGTTGGTCTGGTGGCTCGGTGTCTTGCTGCTTGTCGCCGGTATCGGCGGACGCCTCTACGAACAGGGGCATTCCAAGTGGGTCGAATGGGTTCGCATTGCCGGCGTGCTCCTGGTGCTCGGGCTCTTATCGCTGTTGCTTGCGACAACGGTCCGGGCTGCCCAGCCAAGCGAGGAAGAAACGCTCGCTATCGCCGTCCCCTTCATTGCGCAGGAGGAGGGTGAGCGGCTGGAAGCATATCTGGACATTGTCGGCGTACCGACCATCTGCTCCGGCTCAACACGTGGCGTTAAGCTCGGCATGCAAATGACGCGAGCGCAGTGCCGCGCTCTTCTGCGTTCGGAGGTGGCCGAGTACCGTGCCGGGTTGCATCGCTACTTCACGTCCATGACCATCAACTTTCGCCTCACGCCTAAGCGGGACACGGCATATACGTCGATCGCATTCAATTGCGGCATCGCGGCGATCGGCAACAGCACGGCGGTAAAACGGCTCAACAACGGCGATATCAAAGGCGGCTGCCAAGCACTCACTTGGTGGGGGAAGGCAGGCGGTCGTCTGATTAGAGCGCTTGTGAACCGCCGCGAGCGCGAACAGAAGCTTTGCCTTGAGGGGCTTGCTGCATGAGCTTCGCGGTGCCCGTCCCCGAGTTTATCAAGATCCCGATCGCCGTCCTGGCCGGCATCGGTGTGTCTGTCCTGTTCTACGAGGGCATCCGCCTTCCATTGGTGGGCCAGATCATCCCAGGGGTAGTATGGTATCGCGTTGATGCCGCCACGTCGAACATGGTCACCAAGTTCGAGCGGGACACACTCGCTGCCCAACTCGACGAAGAACGTCGCCGGCGGGCGATATCTGATGCCGCGACCGCAAGAGCGCAGGAGCGGGCAGACGCAACCGAACTCGCCCGCCAGGCAGCGGCAGCCAAGATTGACGAGCTTGAGGCGGAGGCTCGCAAGAATGGCCTCGACACATGGACCGAGGAGGAGCTGCAATGGTACGGGCGGCATTGATCCTGGTGGCGCTGCTTACCAGCTGCCAGAGTGTTCAGGAGCGCGCTGAGAGGGCGGCAGAGGCGAAGGGGCGGGCGCAAGCCTCAGCACCATTCCCTGACCTTCCCGCCGCCTGCACGGCGAAAGTGGAGCGGGTTCGGCCGAAGCCTGACGAGCCGCGCGTCGTCACGCTGAAACGCTGGGACGTTGTCGCTGGCAATCGCGATCGGCAGGCGGTGGACTGTGCGGCGTGGGGCGCTGACATGAAAGCGCGATCAGCACCGAATGGATGAAGCATCAAATATTGCATTCGCATTGAAAAGGGCACGGGGACCGATGGCAGGGAACGATGATATGGCGAATGGAACCGATCACCGCGTATATACTGATGCCGTAACAGCCCAACTCGGGGAGCGCGTCACCAATCTTGGGCGCCGGCAGACGGACCTTGAGGCGGAAATGCGCGCCGGCTTCAAGGCCATGGAAAACGGCATGACTACGCTGGCGAGCGAGATGCGGACCTCGGTCGCCGCGCTTTCCACCAACCTTGCCGAGCGGAATAAACCTCAATGGCAGGCGCTCGGCGTTGCGCTCACTTTCTGCATAGCCCTTGGAGGGCTTGCCTATTGGCCGATCCAGACGGCCACGACAGATTTGAAGGGAGCCGTTATGGTGATCACCGAAAAAATGGTCACCCAGAAGGAAATGGAATGGCGCACGGCCCGAGGCGCCGAAGACCGCCAGAGGACCGAGCTGGCGATCAAGGAGATCCGCGAAGACCAGGTGCCGCGCAAGGAGTTGGATCGGGTCTTCAATAGCTACGATCAGCAAAAGACGGATATGCAGCGCCAGATAGACGAGGTGAAACAGGCCCAAGGGAACGTCTACGGCGCCAGAGACATTCTCCTTGATCTCAGGGAGCGCATAGACCGGATTGAGCGCCAGCGGCTCTCCCAGCCGGCAAGCTAGGCCTTCCGACCTTCATGTGATACATTCCATCCGCACATTCGATGGCGGACCTCCAGCCCCGTAGCCTTAACCGGCTGCGGGGCTTTTTCTGCGTTCAGGCCTACACGATCCCCAGCATTCGCATGCTCGACCACAGAGCGCCGCCCGTGGCCAGCACGACGATGCCTCCGGCGATGATGAACCAGAACGGGTTCTTCCGCTCGGGCTCGTCGAAGTCTTCGTGGTCAAGCGGCCGGTCGTCCTTCATGCGGCGTCTCGCCGGACCTGCATTCCGCGGTATGTCTCCGGCCGATGCTCCATGCAGAACCAATCTGTCTTCGTCTTGTCCCGCTCGAAGCCGAACCCGCCCCACTGGCTGCAGCCGGGGTACTCGCACCAGTGCTCGAAATGCACCGGCGCGGCGGGATGGATGCCAGTTCTTTCGTCGCTCATAGCAGCGGGGGCTCCTCTTCAATCGGTTTTGCCGGCGGCTCCACGATCACCAGCATGTTGCCCGGTAGCGGCCGTTGCAGGTGCTTGGCTTCTTCCCACGGTGCTGTGAGCCACAGGTCAACTTCTTCCGGCGTCGTCAGGATCGCCGGCATTGCCTTCTGATGGATCGGCGAGACAATTTCGTTCGGCGAGGTGGTCAGGAAGCCGAACAGCTCATATTCGCGCTCGCCGTCGCGAACCTTGCGAATACCGCGCCATGGCGTCCAGAAGCCGGCGAAGAACATAAGTGGGCGTTCCTCACTACCGGCAAACCAAGCGTTCGGCACTCGGCCGCCGGCTGCCTTTTTGGCAGGATCCGGCTCGGCAAAGGATGTGAACGGAACCACGCATCGGCTGGTCGGGCCAAGCCATCGCCGCCAGTGCGGAGAACCGACATTCCGAATGTTCGTAACGCCCGGGTCATAGTTTTTCACGAAGGCCGGCGGCGACGGCATTCCCCAGGTGAGACTCGCAATCTCCCGCTGCCCATCATCGCCGACACGGACGACCGGCGCCTGATAGCCGGGATAGACGTCAAGCGAAGGCTGGTTCCAGCCGGCCTTGTCTCGAAACGCCTTTGTGAACTGCAACACCGCGTCGCGGCTCGTAGTCACGTTGTAGAGATTACACATAGTTGCTCCACTATAGCTTTTTGTCTCGCCATATTGGCCGCTTCACCATTCGGATTTCAACCAGTTCTCGGATCACGAGACCTTTGATTTCCTCTCCCATGACCGTCTTGAAGGCGACTTCCATATAGTCTTTCCTACCGCACTTCTCGCAGCGAAACCGTCGCTGAAGCTTCAAGACGTGCTGCTGCCCCACGATCTTGTAGATATCCATGGGGCGGTAGTAGCGGGTAATCTTCGGACTGCACCAGGTGCAAGTGACCTTGACGAACTGCCCTAAAGTCTCCGCATCCGTCAGCTTTGGGATCTGATTTTCCCGATAAGGGTGCGCCGATCCCTTCCACTCCACGTCCGGCACGGTTCAGCGCTCATAAGTCGGCCGCCATCCACGGGCGAAGCCACGGCTGCCGGCGAACTCCGCAATCTCCAACTGCATGCGCAGAAACTGGCGATCCTTGATCAGATCGGCGATTGCAGCCTTCATGTCCCCATCATGCCAGGCAATTTCCGCCTCGACCGCCCAACGGATTTCATCCGGCTCCGGCTTAGGCAGCGCAGTCATGGGAGGTCTCCGAACTCGAAGCCGAACACCTTCGGCCGCTCTCTCCATCGTCCGTCTGCTTCCTGGATGCGTTCGACGGAGCACACCCCAATCATCGGGCGGCCGCTCTTTTCCATATCCTCATAGAGCCGATCGAGCGCCGTCTGAGCATCCTTCGCATTCCCCCACTCGGTCAGCGCCGCCGCGGGGATTTCCAATGTGTCCTTTATGCCGCTCTTCCAAAGGATGCGGTAATCTCCCGTTTCCATGTCGTGCGCGACTTCGATCCAGGATGCGGTCGGCCAGTCGGTATAGCCTTGAAAGCCCATGATGCCGCCACGGTAGAAAACGAACCTATCTGCCGCCGGATGTTCGGCGATGGCCGCGGTGATCTCTTTGCTGGGCTCTTCGGTCGCTTCCAACATTCCGACGGAGTAGGATGTATTCCACATGGGATCATCTGGTGGTGCCGGCACAAACTCTTTGGACATGGCTTCTCCTTCGCGCCGAAGCGCGTTGCATACGTCTGATTTTCAGGTGGAGCGCCGCCGCCTCGCGGCTCCGATGTTCTAATTATGTTCTCGTTCGAGGATGAGTCAATTAGCGAAAGAAAAGATTCATCCGAGCCTCGATCAGCTTTACTGGTCCCGCACGAACACGTCAGCTTCCCGGGCCGCATCCAGAAACGCACGCCGCGCCTCCGATGGCGGCTTCTTGCCTTCGAGCACATCAAGGCACACCTGGCGCGCCCGTCGATATTGCCTGCCCTTGGCGATCGGCCATTTGGTGAGGAGAACGCGAGCCGCTTCGCCCGTGCTGGTGATAGTACGGTATCCGCCCCTGGTGTCTTCCTCAAAGGTGACGGGTTTGCTCCAACGCTTCGGATCCATGACGCTATACCTCCGATGGAGGATTCAATCGCCCGCCGGCCGAATCGTTCCAGTCAGTCGAGGTTTCGGCGCAGCGCCTTTATCAGAGCATCCACCTCGGCGTTTGCGCCGTGCGCCAAAACCAGATTGTCGGCAACTTCGATGATCGCCGTCAGCACCTCGACCTCGTTCCACCCAGCATTCACGGCCGATTGGATAACGTCCTGCAACGGGATCTCGATCGCCATCTGGCAGAGCAGGTGCCGGTTCTCGTCGCCGGCCGCGACCGTTGGGGGAGGGATGTCGACCATAAGGGGATGATAGTGCGCCAGAGCCGATTATCCACAGGCTCCGATTTCGGTGGATTTCATTTTACAGTTCACTCTTGACGATGCTGGAAATGTTGGGCTGTATGCGGCTTCATTTTACATAGCCGCTCCCGCTATCGTGCTGATTACCCATTCGATACGATGGGCCTCTTAATCAGCGGGTCGTAGGTTCGAGCCCTACATCACCCACCATCTCCTCTTTCGAAGAGTTGGCTGAAGACGGGCGCATGTCGCCCTGTCATCATCCGTGATCTCCAGTCCTGTTTCTTTTGGTTCTTTGACGGGAACTCCCGTGCCTGATTCGGCATTTGGACTGCAAAACGGAAATGGGAGCGCGGTCGTGAAGCCAATCCTTTTGCTCTTGGGAAGCCTTGTCCTGCTCGTGCTGGTATTTTTGAGCGGTGTGATCATCACCGCCAACGTGATTGCGGAACCCGAGCCCCACAAATTCGCCCATATGGACACGCCCGATCTTTGGACGTCGCAGCCGAAGGCCGTCGATACCGTGAAACAGGACTATCAACGCCTGCCCCCGGCGAGCCCTGCCGTGACGGTGGCGGCCGAGGGACAGACGGGGGCGGCCGTCCCGCAACCGGCCGCGGCTGTCGATCATACCGTGACAGCATCCATTAATCCGCAGCACTCGGACGGCGTGTCGCAGCCGCAGGAGCAGCGGAAAGCCCTGGCCGATCCTGCGCAGGCTGACTGGTGTGCCGCGCGCTACAAGTCCTACCGCGTGGAGGACAACAGTTACCAGCCGCTCAGCGGCGGCCCCCGCCGGCAATGCCAGGCACCGGGTGTTTCAACGGTCTCGGCTTCCGCCGCGCCGATGCCCAGCCAGCCGCAATCGCTGCCAATGCAGGATGAATTGCAGCCGCTGCCGGAGACACCCGCCGCCCGCGCCGATCAACGAGCCCGTGACGGAGCGTCGGGTTATGCCCAGTCGCAGGTGATCGACACCGGCGCGCCGGCCGGATCCCATGAGGAATGGTGTTTCGCCCGTTATCGGTCTTATCAGCCAGAAGACAACAGCTATCAGCCCTTTGCCGGCGGCCCGCGCCGCCAATGCCAGTCGCCTTTCGGCTGACCTGAAGCTTCAGGCGGCGCGGTCGACCAAGGTTTTGGCGATCATCATATGGACGCCCTTGCAGCCGTTGACGGTCTGGGTGATGCGCAGGTCGCCGGCGAGGCTGCAGAGCGTATAGGCGTCCTCGCGCGACAGGCCGCCCTTTTCGCCGAGAAGCACGATCATGTCGCGCAGCGCCACCACGGCGCATTGGTCGAGGTCGGGATCCATGCCCATGGTGATGTAATGGGTCGGCGTTTCGGCGCGGGGGTAGGTGAAATCGAGGTCTCCGCGCACAGTGAGCTGGAAGGTGCCGCGCAGCGCCGTTTCGATGGCGGTGATGCAGACCTCGCCGTCACCCTGGGCGCCGTGGCCATCGCCGCAGGAAAACAGGGCACCCTCGTTGAAGATCGGCAGGTAGAGGATTGTGCCGGCGACCAGTT
Organism: Neorhizobium sp. 2083; assembly: GCF_031455615.1. Taxonomy (NCBI): domain Bacteria; kingdom Pseudomonadati; phylum Pseudomonadota; class Alphaproteobacteria; order Hyphomicrobiales; family Rhizobiaceae; genus Neorhizobium; species Neorhizobium sp. 2083. The sequence continues at coordinate 447,839 of NZ_JAVDTC010000004.1, forward strand.
CCTTGTTGTCGATATTGCCGGCATGCGCGCGCGGCATGATCGAGGTGATGCGGCCCCAGTTCGGCGGCGGAGCGACGCCCATGACGCCGAAGAACGGGGCGAGGGGCAGCTCGAGCCCCCATGGCAGGCGGCCGATATTCTTCTGCTTGTCGAGCGGGATGGTGATCATCCGCGATGTCTCGAAATCGTAGGGAAGGGTGCCGGCCAGCGGACGGATGACGTTGTAGCCCCAGTCCTGGCGCAGCTCGACATCGAGGATCTTCACCTCGAGCACCTGGCCCGGCTTGGCGCCGCGCACGGCCACCGGTCCGGTGAGGATATGACCCTGCATGATCGGCCGGCAGTTCGCATGAATTTCGAGATGTTCGGGAAGGATGGTGAAGCCTTCCTTGGGCAGGACTTCCGCGGGGCCGGAAACGGAATCGATCACCACCGTGTCACCGCTATCGATGGTCAGCACCGGTTCGAGGGCGGCGTCGAAATAACCCCAGGCGCAGGTTTTGGAAGACGCGGCGACGTGATGCCTCATGATCTGGCTCCCCGGTTCGATCAAGGGCAGACTATCCGAATTCGCGATGCATGCCAGTCCCGCAAATCCGGACCTCTCGATCTTCCAGACGGCGTTTCAGGCAGGCCGGGCGGTCTCGTGCGGGGCGGCGGCGATGCGCCGTTCGATCTGGCGCAGATAGAGCGCCAGAACGAGGCCGAGCCCGGTGGCCGCGGCAATGTAGAAAGGGGCCCCGTGCCAGCCCGAAGCTGCGACGATCGAGGCGAGCAGCATCGGCCCGAAGACCTGGCCGATATTGGAGCCCTGCATGACGAAGCCCGAGAAGGTGCCGACGAGATCGCGGCGCGGGGCGTAGACGGGCAGCGACCCCATGATGGTTGCCGGCAGGACGCCGCCCGACACCGCATAGAGCACGGACGCACCGTAGCGCATCCACAGCGGAAAGCTGTGCCCGAAGACGATGAAGGCCGTGAGGCTCAGCATCACGCAGGGGCCGCCGATCAGCACCCAGCGCGGGGCGCCCCAGCGGGCGAAGACGCCGCCGATCAGGTTACCGACCCCGTTGGCCAGCACCGCGAGCGCGGTCAGGATCGACGCGGCCGTCAGGCCGATGCCCATTTCCTCGATCAGCAGCGTCGGAAGGAACCCGAAGACGGACATGAAGCTTGCGCTATAGACTGCAAAAATGCCCGAGAGTATCCACGATACCGGCCGGGACGCGGTGAGCTTGACGGCCGTCAGCAGCGACGTCGCCGGATGTCCGGTGCCCTGCTGTTCCGGAACGCGCATCACCAGCAGCGCGATCATCGGGACGATGCTGAGCAGCGCGGCAAAGATCCACGAGCCCTGCCAGCCGAAGCTCGGCAGCAGGAACGGCGAGATCATCATCATCATCGACACGCCGACCGGCACCCAGATTCCCCAGAACGCGAAGGCGAGGCCCATGTCGCGCGGCTCGACCGAGGCGGCGATCAGGCCGGGGGCCGCGACCGACACCATGATGAGGCCGACGCTTTCAAGCGCGCGGCTGGCGAAGATCACCGTCTGCGAATGGGTGAGGGCGCCGATCAGGCTGCCGGCGATCAGCAGCGCGAGGCCGAGGATCATTGCGCGCCGGTGCGTCAGGTAATCGGTGAAGCGGCCGATCAGGATGCCACCGGCCGCGCCCAGCGCGCTGACCAGGCCCATCAGCCAGCCGGCGGCCACCAGATCGATGCCGAGTTCGGAACGCAGCATGGGAATGGCGGGCGGCACCTTGCCGATATGCAGAGCTGCGGCGATGCCGCCCAGAACGGCGATCGTGACATGTCCCCAACGCGTCATGCGGTCTTTATTCCAATCATCGAACAAACATCCGACCGCTTTATCACCCCGACGCGAACCGAGGCATAAATTCCTTCGCGGGCGGCATGATTTCTTGACCGATTGGGGATGCGGGGCCTGTTCCCGTTCGGACGACGCTTCGTCGGGGCATCAACGCCCCGCACCGTGGGAGGCCCGACATCGATGCGCTCGGCGCCTTGCTGATGGCCGAGGGAGAAGCTGGCCTAGCTCGCCTTGCGCATCTGCTCGCGGCTTTCCTCGACCTTGAGGTTCTGGACGAGCTTTGCGAGCCAATCGACGAAGACCCGCACCTTGTTGGAGAGGTGGCGGGTCTGCGGATAGACGATGTAGAGGGGCAGCGATTCGCAATGCCAGTCGGAGAGAACTTCGACCAGTTCGCCTTTTTCCACTTTGTCCTTCACGATGAAACGCGGCGACTGGATGACGCCCATGCCGGAAATCGCGGCGTTGACATAGGTCCGGCTGTCGTTGACCGACACCACATATCGCGGCTGGATCTCGATCTCCTCGTCCTCACGGCGGAAGGTCATCGGCATGACGCGGCCCGATTGGGCGTTCAGGTAGCCGACGCAGAAATGCTCTTCCTCGAGGTCCTTCGGGCGCTCGGGGGAGCCGAAATTGCGGACATAGAGCGGTGCGGCATAGGCATTCATGCCGATTTCACCGACCTTACGGGCGATCAGCGACTGGTCCGTCGGAGTGCCGCCGCGCAAGGCGCAATCGACGTTTTCAGCAATGTAATCGACCAGCCGGTCGCCGACGCCGATGTCGAGCCTGATCTGCGGATAGCGCTTGTGGAAATCGCATAAGTTCGGAATGACCAGCAGGTCGGCAAAGGCGCCTGCCATTTCCACGCGCAACCGCCCGGACGGCTGGGCCTGCGAATTCGACATACTGCCGTCGAGTTCGTCGATTTCGGAGAGGAGCTGCATGGCCCGCTCGTAATAGAGCGCCCCGTCGGTCGTCACCATGACCTTGCGGGTGGTGCGGTTGAGCAGCGTCGTGCGCAGATGGGCTTCGAGGCTCTGGACGAGATTGGTAACCGTCGTTTTGGGCATGTTGAGGGTGGCCGCGGCCCGGGTGAAATTGCCGGTTTCCACGACGCGAACGAATACGCGCATTGCCGAAAGCTGATCCATTGTCTTGATTCCTGCTGCGCCGCAACATTGTTCCGAAAAATGGAATAGTGTTGTCGAATGCCGTTAGCTTGTGTGATTTCACCCGAATAATAATATCAGGTTCAAGATTGACGGCAAGCACCCCGTTTTTACTAGGGGTTTGGCCGAGGGTTTTTCAATGATGGCGCAGTGGGAAAATATCGCGTTTGACAAGTCGGCCGGGCCGGCTGTCCCGATGCGCGTCTATGAAGGACCTGCCAGAGCCAAGGTTCCGCCGCTGGTGCTTTACCTGCGGGGCGGGGCCTTTCTCGACGAACGGCGCGACGAAAACGAACGGCCGGTCGCCAAAGCGCTGGCGGAAGCCGGCGCCGTGGTGCTCGAAGCCGATTATAGCAGCGTTTCGCAGAACATGTTTCCCCAGGCGATGGAATGCGCTTTTTCGGCGCTGCAATGCCTGGCGGGACGGCGCAAGCAGTTTGGCAGCGCCAAATCGCAGCTTTTCGTTGCGGGCGACGAGGCGGGCGGCAATGTCGCGGCCGGCGTGGCGCTGAAGGCGCGCGACCTGATGCCGGGCGAATTGAGCGGGCAAATCCTGCTGTCGCCGATGATCGACCCGATGATGACGACGCAATCCTTCCGCAAGGCGGATGCGATCGGCATGGGCGAGCGCTGGGCGGAGGGCTGGAGTCATTATCTCGGCTCCCATTGCGGGTTCCAGCATCCTTACGCTGCTCCCTGTCTCTGTTCGCGGCTTTCGGGCGTCGCACCGGCACTCGTCGTGACATCGGAGGACGATCCGCTGCGCGACGAAACGCTCGCTTATGCGACTCGTCTGAGCGAAGCCGGCGTTTCGGTCAGGCAGAAGATTTTCCCGGCCAGCTGCGGCTGGACGGGCATTTACAGAGAAGGCGACGGCCAGTGGATGAAGGCGCTCAGCACCGAATTCGCCGGTTTTGTCCAGGAATTAAGTACGAAGCATAGCATATTTGAAGGTAAATAACGGCCAACTCCCGAGGCCGTAAGGAGACTACAGATGACATCGAAGATCAAAAGCTGGGCCCTGTGGGGCACTGGACTGAGCACGGCTGCGCTGATCGCGGGCGCCTCGGTCTATCTCGATCTGCCGCAGGGCGCCCAGGCCGCGCCTGCGACGGCAGCGGCTGCCGCTCCGGCCGTCCCCGTGACGGTCGCCACCGTCGAGCCGCGCAATGTTTCCACCTGGCAGGAATTCTCCGGGCGGCTGGAGGCGGTCGATCGCGTCCAGATCCGTCCGCGGGTTGCCGGCACCATCCAGTCGGTGCATTTCCGCGAAGGCGGGCTGGTGAAGCGGGGCGACCTGCTCGTCAGCATCGATCCGGAGCCTTACCAGGCGGCGGTCGCCCAGGCTGAAGGCCAGGTGGCGTCGGCGCAGGCAAGGGTCGAGCTTGCCTCGACGGAACTCGAGCGGGGCAAGAACCTCGTTTCGAAGAATACCATCTCGCAGAGCGATCTTGCCCAGCGCCAGAGCGCCCAGAGCGAAGCACTCGCCAACCTCCAGTCGGCGAAGGCGGCTCTGAAGACGGCGCAGCTCAATCTCGACTATACCGAGATCCGGGCTCCGATCGCCGGCCGCGCCGGCAAGCTGGAAATCACCGTCGGCAACCTGGTGGCGGCAGGTTCCGCGTCCGCCCCGCTGACGACGCTGGTTTCGGCCGATCCGATCTATGCGAGCTTCGACGCCGGCGAGGAGCTGGTGACCCGGACGCTCGCCGATCTCCCGGTCGTCGACGGCGCGCCTGCAATCGAACAGGTGCCGGTCGAGGTGAACACGATTGCGGCTGGAGGCACGCCGATCCGCGGCAAGCTGCAGCTGATCGACAACGAGGTGAACGCCTCGAGCGGCACGATCCGTGTGCGCGCCGTCTTCGACAATCCGGGCGGCAAGCTGATCCCCGGCCAGTTCGTGCGGGTTCGCATGGGCCAGCCGAAGGCGCAGGATCACCTGATGGTCAGTGAAAAGGCCGTCGGCACCGACCAGGACAAGAAGTTCGTCTTCGTGGTCGATGCGGCCAACACCGTTGCGTACCGGCAGGTGGAGCTGGGCACGGCGGTGGACGGCATGCGGATCGTCGAGAAGGGCCTCAATCCGGGCGACCGGATCGTCGTCAACGGCTTGCAGCGGATTCGTCCGGGCGCCGTCGTCCAGCCCGAGGAAGAGGCGAAAGTCGCCAACAAGTAATGCCTTGAGCGGCGGCTAGTCCGCCGTCTCCCCCCACGCTCATCCAGTTCCGGTTCGTGGAGCTTGCGGCCTTTTGGCCGCGAGCCAGGACCGTTTCGCCTCTTGTTCAACCCCGGAGAGAGGGCTTTGACATGAATATTTCCAGGTTTTTCGTCGACAGGCCGGTGTTTGCGGCCGTGCTGTCGATCCTCATCGTGGTCGCGGGCCTGATCGGCATGCGGTCGCTGCCGATTTCCGAATATCCCAATGTGGTCCCGCCTTCGATTGTCGTGCGTGCCACCTATCCTGGCGCCAACCCGACGGTCATCGCCGAAACGGTCGCGACGCCGCTCGAAGAGCAGATCAACGGGGTCGAGGACATGCTCTACATGTCCAGCCAGGCGACCTCCGACGGCGTAATGACGCTGACCGTCACCTTCAAGCTCGGGACCGACCCGGACAAGGCGCAGCAGCTCGTTCAGAACCGCGTGAGCCAGGCCGAACCGCGCCTGCCGGCAGAAGTGCGTTCGATCGGTCTGACGACCGTCAAGAGCTCGCCGGACTTCATCATGGTGGTCAACCTCGTCTCCGACCGATACGACATTACCTACCTGCGCAACTATGCAACGCTCAACGTCAAGGACCGGCTGAACCGCATCCAGGGCGTCGGCCAGGTTCAGGTGTTCGGCGCCGGCGACTATTCGATGCGCGTGTGGATCGATCCGCAGAAGGCTGCCGAGCATTCGTTGGCCGCAAGCGATATCTCGAATGCCATCCGCAGCCAGAACGTCCAGGCGGCGGCGGGCATTATCGGTGCCTCGCCGAACCCTCAGGGCGTCGACCTGCAGCTCAACGTCAATGCCCAGGGGCGCCTGCGCACCCCGGAAGAGTTCGGCAACATCATCGTGAAGAGCGGTCAGAACGGTGAAATCACCCGGTTGCGGGATGTCGCCCGCATTGAGCTTGGTGCTGCTGATTATACGCTGCGCTCGCTGCTCGACGGTCGTCCGGCCGTTGCCGTCGCGGTTCTCCAGGCGCCGGGTTCGAACGCGATCGAGATCGCCGACAACGTCAAGGCGACCATGGACCAGCTGCAGCTGGCGATGCCGCAGGGCGTGAAATACGAGATCGTCTACGATACGACCAAATTCGTGCGCGCATCGATCGAGAAGGTCATCGATACGCTGCTCGAAGCCATCGCGCTCGTCGTGCTCGTGGTCATCATCTTCCTGCAGACCTGGCGTGCCTCGATCATTCCGCTGATCGCCGTTCCCGTCTCGATCATCGGCACGTTCGGGATCATGTATGCTTTCGGCTTCTCGATCAACGCGCTGACATTGTTCGGCCTCGTGCTGGCGATCGGTATCGTCGTCGACGATGCGATCGTCGTGGTGGAAAATGTCGAGCGCAATATCGAGGGCGGCTTAAGTCCGCGTGATGCGACCTACAAGGCGATGAAGGAAGTCTCCGGTCCGATTATCGCGATCGCGCTGGTTCTGGTCGCGGTCTTCGTGCCGCTCGCCTTCATCAGCGGGCTTTCCGGGCAGTTCTACCGGCAGTTCGCGCTGACGATCGCGATTTCGACCGTCATCTCGGCGATCAACTCGCTGACGCTGTCGCCGGCACTTGCTGCCTTGCTGCTCAAGGACCATCACGCCAAGAAGGATTGGCTGACCCGGTTCATGGATGCGATCTTCGGCTGGTTCTTCCGCGGCTTCAACCGCGTCTTCGGTGCGGCTTCCAACGGCTACGGCCGCACGGTCGGCGGGTTGCTCTCGCGCAAGAGCCTGGTGATGATCATCTATCTGGCTCTCGTCGGTGCGACCTACAGCATGTTCAATGCGGTACCGGGCGGCTTCGTGCCGGCACAGGACAAGCAGTATCTGATCGGCTTTGCCCAGCTTCCGGACGGCGCCACGTTGGACCGCACCGAAGACGTGATCAAGCGGATGAGCGATATCACCCTGGCACAGCCTGGCGTCGAACACGCCATCGCTTTCCCGGGCCTGTCGATCAACGGTTTCACGATCGGCTCGAATGCCGGCATCGTCTTCGCGGTTCTCGACGACTTCGAAAACCGCAAGACGCCGGAGCTTTCTGGCGGTGCGATTGCCATGCAGCTGAACCAGAAGTTCGGCGCCATCCAGGACGCCTATATCGCCATGTTCCCGCCGCCGCCGGTCAACGGCCTCGGTACGACGGGCGGGTTCAAGCTGCAGATCGAGGACCGTGCAGGCCTCGGTAATCAGGCGCTTGACGAGGCCACCAAGGCGGTCATCGCCAAGGCCTATCAGACGCCTGAACTTGCCGGCATCTTCTCGAGCTTCCAGATCAACGTGCCGCAGCTCTATGCCGATCTCGACCGCGCCAAGGCCGAACAGCTTGGCGTGTCGGTGACCGACGTCTTCGAAACGCTGCAGATCTATCTCGGCTCGCTCTATGTGAACGACTTCAACGCCTTCGGCCGCACCTACAGCGTCCGGGTGCAGGCGGACGCCAAGTTCCGCGCCAAGCCTGAAGACATCGGTCAGTTGAAGGTCCGTTCGCAGTCCGGTCAGATGATCCCGCTCTCGGCTCTGCTGAAAGTGGATGCTCAGACCGGTCCGGAACGGGCGACCCGCTACAACGGTTTCCTGTCCTCCGATATCAACGGCGCTCCGGCTCCGGGCTTCTCGTCCGGCCAGGCTGAGGCTGCGATTACGAAGATCCTCGACGAGACGCTGCCCGCGGGTATCGACTTCGAATGGACGGACCTGACCTACCAGCAGATCCTCGCCGGCAATTCCAGCATCGTGGTCTTCCCGCTGGCGCTGCTGCTCGTCTACCTCGTGCTCGCCGCCCAGTATGAAAGCCTGACCCTGCCGATCGCGATCATCATGATCGTGCCGATGGGCGTGCTTGCCGCCTTGACCGGCGTCTGGCTGACCGGTGGAGACAACAACATCTTCACCCAGATCGGGCTTGTGGTGCTTGTGGGTCTCTCGGCGAAGAACGCGATCCTGATCGTGGAGTTCGCCCGGGAACTGGAGTTCGAAGGCCGAACGCCGTTCCAGGCGGCGGTCGAGGCGAGCCGTCTGCGCCTGCGTCCGATCCTGATGACCTCCATGGCCTTCATCATGGGTGTCGTGCCGCTGGTCGTGTCGACCGGCGCGGGTGCGGAAATGCGCTCCGCCATGGGTATCGCGGTGTTCTCCGGCATGATCGGGGTGACGTTCTTCGGCATCTTCATGACACCGGTCTTCTACATGCTGGCACGTTTGCTTACCGGCAGCCGTCCTCTGCGGCAGCACGGTACGGAGGAGGCGGCTCCCGCTCTCTCTCCAGCGGAGTAAGGTCATCCTCCGGCGCCGCGCGGGTTCTTTCCACCGGGAACCCGCGCGGTATTTTTATGTCTGCTCGCTGATGTGAGTCCGGATCGAAAACCGCTCCTAGAGCGCACCGCCGTCGATGACGACCGTCTGGGCCGTCATGGCGGCGGACGCGTTTGAAGCAAGGAACAGGCAGGGCCCCACAAGGTCTTCCGCCACCAGCACCCGCTTCAGGGACTGGCGCTCGACCATCGCCGTGATGCTGTCGTCGTTCAGCCAGAGTTTCTTCTGCCGTTCGGTGACGATCATGCCGGGAAGGATGGCGTTGACGCGGATGTTTTCAGGGCCGAGCTTTCCGGCGAGGCTCTTGGTCAGGCCGATGATCCCGGCCTTGGCGGTCGCATAGGCGGGCAATCCGCCCATGTTGAGCAGGTAGGCGATCGACGAGAAATTGACGATCGCGCCACCGCCTTCCTTTCGCAGGTGAGGGACGGCGGCCTGGGAGACGAAGAACATCTGCTTGATGTTGATGGCCTGGGCGTTGTCCCAGTATTCCTCGGTCACCGTCTCGAATTCGTGACGGTCGTCCCAGCCGGCGTTGTTGACCAGCACCGACAGCGCGCCGAGCTCCCGCGCAGCCGTGTCGACGGCGGCTTTCGTATCGGCCACATTGCGCAGGTCGGCCTTCAGATAGAGCACGGGATGACGGGCGGTCCCGGCGAGTCGCTCCACCAGCTCGCGGCTCGGTTGATCGGCAATGTCGATGAATGCGACCTTGGCGCCCTGGACAGCGAAGCCTTCCACCAGGGCGGCGCCGATGCCGGACCCGCCACCGGTGATCAGCACGCCGCGGTCGGCGAGATCGGCATGCCTTACGGAAATTTCGGCCAAAACATCCTCCCTGTCCGGCTTGGTCGCCAAGTTCTATCGCTTCGAGGCAGGAAGACAAGGATGACCGACAAACTCTCGCCATCTGAGGACGCAAAGGTCGGGCCATGACCATTGCAACTGGAATAGCCATCGGCGTTGGCCTGGGTACGGTGTTCGGGACGGCCGTTTTCGATAATATCGGCATCGGTATCGCCGTGGGCATCGCGATGGGCGTCGCCCTTTCGCAGTTCATGCATTCGCGAACGAAATAGCACGGGCGGCGGCCGGATGTGCATTCGCAGAATTGCCTTCCGACATCATAGCCATTACTCGGAGGTCGGCGTTTCCGGCCGCTTCCCCTTTGAGTCGGAGCCTGACGACAAAGGAATTTTCCGTGGCCCTTCCCGATGCCGAAATCTCGATTCCCGAAAAGACCTATGCCGCCTTCCTGTTCGATATGGACGGAACAATCCTGAACTCGCTCGCTTCGGCAGAACGCGTCTGGGGCCGCTGGGCGGCGAAGATGGGACTGGATGTCGAGAAATTTCTGCCGACCATGCATGGCAAACGCGGCATCGACACGATCAGCGCGCTGAACCTGCCGGGCATCGATCCGCTTATCGAGGCGGAGGGCATCCTGCGCGGCGAGATCGAGGATGTCGAAGGCGTGGTGCCGATCCCGGGCGCGGTGGAATTCCTGTCGGCTTTGCCTCCCGAGCGGTGGGCGATCGTCACGTCGTCGCCGATCGAGCTCGCCAAGGTGCGGCTTGCGGCGGCCGGCATTCCGTTGCCGCGCTACATGGTGACCGCCGAAGACGTCACCGTCGGCAAGCCCAACCCGCAAGGCTATATTCTCGGCTCGGAACGCCTCGGCGTCAGCCCGGCCGATGTTCTGGTGTTCGAGGATGTGATGGCCGGCATAAAGGCGGGCGAGGCAGCGGGTGCCGACGTTATGGTCATTACCGCCACCCATTCCCATGCGATCGAAACCGGGCATTCGAAAATACCCGGTTATCTCGACGTAGTGCCGCATATCGGCGAGGACGGGCGGCTTTCGGTCCGTCGCAAGGCCTGAACCTCAGGCGGGCTGGTTCGACGTCCGCATGATGCTGACCGTCGCGACCCAGAGCACGACGCCCAGGCCGAGCAGGCAGGCGGCAATCAGATACTGGACCGGATCGCGGCCGGTCCAGGGGCCAGCGAGGAACGCGCAGGAGATGGCGCCCAGCACCGGCAGGATGGTCGGCGTGCGGAAATGCTTGTGCCCGACCGTGTCCTTGCGCAGGACGAGCACCGTGACGTTGACGATCGCGAAGACGCAGAGCAGCAAGAGCGCCGTGGTGCCGCCGAGCGCCGGGACGCCACCGGCGAACAGGATCAGGCCGACCGCGAGCAGCGAGGTGAAGCCGATCGCGATATAGGGCGTGCGGCGGCCGGAATGGACCTTGCCAAGCACCGAGGGCAGTACGCCTTCACGCGCCATGCCGTAGATCAGGCGGCTCGCCATCATCATGTTGATCAGCGCCGAGTTGGCGACCGCGAACATGGTGATGACGGCGAATATGCCGATCGGGAAGCCCGGCGCGCCGGCCTGCACGACCTTCAAGAGCGGGGTCTCGCCCTGGCCGAGTTCGCTGGCGGGCACAAGCGTGATCGCCGAAATTGCCACCAGGACATAGATGAGGCCTGTAAGGCCAAGGCCAGTCAGCAGCACTTTCGGAAACATCCGGCTTGGCTCCTTGCATTCCTCGGCCATGTTGACCGAGTCCTCGAAACCGACCATGGCGAAGAAGGCGAGCGTGGTCGCGGCGATCACCGGCCAGAAGACCCCTCCACTGTCCGGCGCCGCAAACGTCCAGGCGCGGGAAACGTCGCCCTGGCCGCCGGCAATCGCCCAGAAGCCGATCCCGATGATGATCAGCAGGCCGGTCAGTTCGACGACGGTCAGCAGCACGTTCATCCTGACGCTTTCTCCGACCCCGCGGAAATTGATGGCGGCGACCAGCACGATGAACCCGACGGCGATCAGCGGCACACCCCAGGCGCCAAGATCGATGCTGAGCGAGGTGGCGAAGTTGGAGGCGAACGCACGCGACGCGGTTGCGGCGGAGGTGATGCCGGAGGACATCACCGCGAAGGCCACCAGGAAGGTGACGAAATGGATGCCGAAGGCCTTGTGGGTATAAAGGGCGGCGCCGGCGGCGCGAGGATATTTGGTGACCAGCTCGAGATAACTGAAAGCGGTGAGGAGGGCGACGACGAAGGCGATGAGGAAGGGCAGCCAGACAACACCGCCGACCTGGGCGGCGACCTGGCCGGTGAGGGCGTAGATGCCCGTGCCGAGAATATCCCCGACGATAAACAGCAGAAGCAGCCCAGGCCCCATCATCCGATGCAGTTCGGTCTTCTGCTCGCCCGGTTCCGTACCCAACCCTTCCATAAGTTCCTCCTTGAATGATCAAACTCCCGCATCAGTTTGCTCAATGGGAACAAGCGGCGGTTGTTCCCGAGAAAATGCGAGGGTTTCGGCTGTTTCCCGCTAGACTGAAAGGACTAGGCAAATTTCCACGATAATCTTGCACTCGGTGCAAATATTTCCTAAATGAAGGGTATGCGAACGCTGCGCCGCACAAAATTGCCGCCGAAAGGCCTGTTTTTTCATAACGGAGGTTTTTATGCCTTGGAATTGCCATTCAGGCTGTGAAGGTCGGCGCAATACTCGATCGCATCTTCAAACCGGTGAGTCTCTGACCATGAGAGCAGATGCCGCATTCTCCGATTTCCTGCATTTCTTCCGTTCCTGGATCAGCAATCCGTTGCGGGTGGCGGCGGTGGCGCCGTCCGGCGACTCGCTTGCCAGGCTGATGACCCAGGAAATCGCGCCGATCGACGGGCCGGTCATCGAGCTCGGGCCGGGCACCGGCGTTTTCACCCGCGCGCTGCTTGCCCGCGGCGTCGCGCAATCGGATCTGACGCTGATCGAATACGGACCGGAATTCGTGCCGGGTCTGCAGCGGCGGTTTCCGGAAGCGCGGGTTCTGCAGATGGATGCAGCCAAGCTGGCGCACGAGGATATTTTCGAGGGCGATCCCGTCGGCGCGGTGGTCAGCGGCCTGCCGCTGCTTTCCATGTCCCCGCGCAAGATTACCGCGATCCTCGGCGGCGCCTTTACCTATATCCGCCCCGGCGGTTCATTCTACCAGTTCACCTACGGCCCGCGCTGCCCGGTGCCGCGCCCGATCCTCGACCGGCTCGGCCTGAAGGCCGTCCATGTCGGCCATACCGTACGCAACCTGCCGCCCGCTTCCGTCTACCGGATCTCCCGCCGCAAGCCGCTGGACCTGACGCGGGAGCGTTCCAGGTATCGTGTCGAGGAGACCGGCCCGATCGAGAATGCCGACGAAACGGGCGGCTGAGCAAGACCGCGGATGAAATGACCAAGACGACGGGTGGCGCGACGGAAGGCCGGCGGGAGACCAAGCGCCGGCAAACCCGCGAACGCATCGAGGAAGCGGCGATGAGCCTGTTCCTCGAACGCGGTTTCGACAATACGACGATCGAGGAGATCGCCGAACGCGCCGAGGTGTCGAAACGAAGTTTCTTCGACTATTTTCCCTCCAAGGAAGAGGTCGTGTTCGCCTGGCAGGACGGTTTTGCTGACCACATGATGGCGGCGATCGCGTCAAGGCCGGCGGATGAGCCTGCCGTCAAGGCGGTGCAACATGGCCTTGTGAGCGCCATCGTCTCGGCAGCCGACGAAAGAACGATGGCGCTCGGAGAACTGATCCGGCGCACACCGACGCTGAAGGCCCGCGACCAGCTCAAATATGCAAAGCTCGAAGCGAAGCTTACCGAGGCGCTGAAGGCGAGGGGCCGCAGCGACGAGGAGCGGCTGCGCATGCGCCTGCTGGCCGCCGTGGTGATCGGCGCCCTGCGGGCCGGCGGAGAAATCTGGAACGAGCAGCCGCCGGGCACGTCGCTGGAAACCTTCGCGCATCGGTTCTTCGGCGATTTCTGGAAGGTGCTTGCCGAATTCGGAAACGAGGGGCAGGGCGGCTGATCAGGCAACGCTCAGCGTCGCGGCGGCGAGCACCACGTAGCGCAGCGCCTTGCCGATGAAAACGAGGATCAGAAAGGTCGGCATCGGCTCCTTCAGCACGCCGGCCGCGACCGTGATCGCGTCGCCGCCGATCGGCATCCAGCTCAAGAGCAGCGACCATTTTCCGTATTTACGGTACCAGGCCTGCGCCCTGTCCAGCTTCTCCCCGCTCACCGGAAACCACCGGCTGTCCCGAAAACGCTCGACGCCGCGCCCCAACAGCCAATTCACGGCCGCGCCCAGCGTGTTGCCGATCGACGCCACCAGCAGCAGACCCGCGAGCGAATACCGGTCGCTCAGGATCAGGCCGACGAGAATTGCCTCCGACTGCATCGGAAAGATCGTCGCGGCGATGAAGGCGGCGGAGAAGAGCCCCGCATAGGCGGCAAGATCGAGCATGGGTCTCGGTGTCGGTGGACATGAAAAAGGGCGGATCAAAATCCGCCCTTCCTTGCATTTCGGGTGGTCGATCAGGCCTTGGTGGCGTTTTCGACCTCTTCGGCAGCCGCCTCCGGCTTCTTGGCATGGCGTTTGCGCCAGTCGCCGAGGAAGAGCAGGATCGGGGCCGCGATGAACACCGACGATGCGCCGGCGACGAGGATGCCGAACGCCATCGGCACCGCGAAGCTTTCCACCGCGCTGCCGCCCCAGATCGCCATCGGCAGAAGCGACAGGAAGGCGGTGGCATTGGTGTAGAGGCTTCGGGCCAGCGTTTCGTTGATCGACTTGTCGATCAGTTCCCGCAGAGGCATGGACTTGTAGAGCCGCATGTTTTCACGCATGCGGTCATAGACGACGACCTTGTCGTTGACCGAATAACCGACCATCGTCAGCACCGCCGCGATCGCCGTGAGGTTGAAGTCGAGGCCGGTGATGGCGAAGAAGCCCACCAGCTTGGTGACGTCGAGCACCAGGGTGACGATGGCGCCGACCGCGAACGGCCATTCGAACCGCACCCAGATGTAGATCAACATCGCGACGCTGGCGATGAAGACCGACAGGAAGCCGGCAATGGCAAGCTCGCCCGAGACCTTCGGGCCGATGACGTCGGTGCCCTGGACGGTGGCGGTGGAGTCGATCTTGACGACCTCGTCCTTCAGCTTGGTGACGGCCGCCGTCTGCGCCTCTTCGCCGCCTTCCTGACGCTGGGCGCGCACCAGGATGGTGTTCGGATCGCCAAACGACTGCAGCGTGATTTCGCCGAGGTCGAGCGTGTTCAGACCTTCGCGGAACTTGGCGAGATCGGCGGGGCCTTGCGTCTTGACGGACATCTGGATGCCGCCGCGGAAATCGACGCCGTAGTTCAGGCCCGGATAGAAGAACAGCCCGACCGAGGCGATCGACAGGATGGCGGAGACCGCCACGCCGAAGAAGCGCGCCTTCATGAACTGGATGTGCTTGTCATAGGGGCTGAACGGGATCAGCGGCCGGATGTTCAAGACCTTCAGCTTGAAGCGGCGGGTCAGCGCGATCATCGTGACGCGGACGAAGGCGACCGACGTGAACATCGAGATGATCAGGCCGAGACCCATGGTGACGGCAAAACCGCGCACCGGACCGGAGCCGAAGTAGAACAGGATGGCGGCGGCGATGAGCGCGGTCATGTTGCCGTCGACGATGGTCGAATAGGCGCGGTTGAAACCGACGTCGATGGCGGCGAAGGCGCCGCGGCCTTTACGCGTTTCTTCTCGGATACGCTCGTTGATCAGCACGTTGGCGTCGACGGCAAGGCCGATACCGAGAACGATACCGGCGATACCGGGCAGCGTCAGCGTTGCACCGACCAGCGTCAGGGCCGAGAAGGTCAGGATCGTGTGGATCAGCAGCGCGACGTTCGCGAGGATACCCCAGGTGCCGTAGAGGACCAGGATAAAGACAGCGACGAGGACGAAGCCGACGAGGCCGGAATAGAGGCCCATCTGGATCGCGTCGGCGCCCAGGTCGGCGCCAACGGTGCGTTCCTCGATGACGGTAAGCTTGGCCGGCAGTGCGCCGGCGCGCAGCAGCGCGGAGAGCGTATTGGCTTCCGACACCGAGAAGCCGCCGGAGATCTGACCCGAACCGCCGGTGATCGGCGTGCGGATGACCGGCGCGCTCAGCACCTTGTTGTCGAGCACGATCGCGAAAGGACGGCCGACATTCTGCTGGGTGATCTGGGCAAAGCGGTTGGCGCCGGCCGAATCGAAGCGGAAGTTGACGACCGGCTCGTTGGTCTGCTGGTCGAAGGCGGCGCGGGCATCCGTCAGCCGGTCGCCCGAAAGCTCGACGCGGTCGAGGACCGGATACTGGTTGCCACGCTCGTCGGCGAGCATGGTGACGCCGGCCTCGCCCTGCTGGCCGAGGAGATGGAAGCTCATCTTGGCGGTCGAGCCGAGAAGCTGGCGCAGGCGCGTCGGATCCTGTTCGCCCGGAAGCTGGACGAGAACGCGGTCGGAGCCGATGCGCTGGATGGTCGGTTCGGCGACGCCCACCTGGTCAACGCGCTGGCGGATGATCTCGAGCGACTGATCGACTGCGGCGGTGATGTGCGAATTGATGCCGGATTCGGTCTGGGCGACCGAGATCGTATTGTCGGAAGGCGTGGTGATCGCGAGATCGCTGGCACCGACGGTGGTGCCGAAGCTGACCGGGTTGGAAAGAGTCTGGAGTTCGGTGACTGCTGCACCACGCTGGGCAGCGTCGCGCAGCGCGACCGTCACGGTATCGCCGGTGCGACGGATCGCGGTGGTCGTGATGTTCTTTTCGCGCAATACGCGGCGGGATTCCTGAAGCAGGCTCTGGACGCGTTCGTTGATCAGGTCGGCCCGGTCGACTTCCAGCACGAGATGCGAGCCGCCGCGCAGGTCGAGGCCGAGCGAGACGCGGCTGTGCGGCAGCCAGGCGGGAAGGCGGTCAAGCGTCGACTGCGGAATGACGTTCGGCAGCGCCACCAGAATGCCGAGGAAGATGATGGCGAGATAGGTCGTCACCAGCCACGGGGAATTTCTCATGTTTCTAATCCTGCTGAGCCCATGGTACGCGCGGGGGCGATCGGCATGGGCGGCCTTAATTGGTGATCATGGGAGCGCCACGGGGCGCAGTCGTCTCAGGCGCGCGCCGGCGGCGCACGCGGGAGCGACCCGTGCCAGAACGGCGAGGTTGCCGGATCGGAAGACTGTTTGGACGCAAAGGCCGATGCGAAAACCGGAAAGCTGATTTCGATGGCGCGGGCTTCCAGCGCGCCGCCGGCCGTCTGCCAATGAGCGCCCGTGCCATCCTTGCGGTCCATGGCGGCAAGTGCGCGCAAGGGTTCGCGCTTAGTCAGGTGCGGCGTGTCGTTGCTTTTGTCGGCCGAGACGGCGCCGCGAGGGAACTGCACGTCCTTGACGACGCCGGAGAGCAGGCCGAACAGGGCGGCGATCAGCAGGGCAGCGGCAAAAACCGGCCAGCGCGACAGGAGGCTTTCCTGTCGACGTCCGTTTCTCGTCCGCTTGTCCCGCGGAAACAGCGCCATCCGCATCAGCTCCGGAGCGTTAGAAAATCCCGAAGTCCTTGCTTCGGAACGGAATGCCGCCTTCTAAAGGAGAGGCTTACCGGGGTCAATCTCCAGCGTGGGGAGCGTAAGCGCAGATTGCGGCGGTATTTGCGCCGATCACAACATTCAGCGCCTCAAGACCTCGTTGGCCGGTCTGCCGGGACGCTCCTACTTGTGGATCGGGTCCTTCCACAACACCTCTTCCGGCTTCTCGATAGGTTCTATGTCGAGATTGACCACGACCGGGTCCTGGCCGGAGCGGCAGAGGACGCATTCCAGCGTCTCGTCGGGGCTGGCGTTGATCTCCTGATGCGGCACATAGGGCGGCACGTAGATGAAATCGCCGGGGCCAGCTTCGGCGACGAATTCGAGATTGTCGCCCCAGCGCATCCGCGCTTTTCCCTTCAGCACGTAGATGATGCTTTCGAGATCGCCGTGGTGATGGGCGCCGGTCTTGGCGTTGGCGTGGATGGTGACCGTTCCGGCCCAGATCTTTTCGGCGCCCGCGCGGGCGTTGTTGATCGCGGTCGCGCGGTTCATGCCGGGGGTCTGGGCGGTGTTGGGATCGAGCGAATTGCCTGGAATGACCTTCACGCCGTGCTCGCGCCAATCGACGTGGGAATGACCGTCATGGTCATTGTCATGAGGGTGATGATGATCGTCGTGGCTATGGCTCAAGATCGTTCTCATTGACTGGGACGGGGCTCACCAGCTCTCGCGAGCAGGGGGTCCGCGAGCCCCTAACCGGCGTCATGCCGGCTGGAGGCCACGTAGCTTTGCTTGGAGAACATGATCAATGGGAACGGCCCAAATGTCAAAGGCTTGGTGAGCGAAGGGTAACTTTCCTGTGTCAAATCAAGACACTATCGCATTTGCGCGATCTCCGTTACCCTCTCCGGCGTGAGGTGCGGACCAAGCTGCTGCCTGCCGTTGAAACACGAATGGGGATGGCGATCACCACCCGGATCGGGGTCCTGACGGAAGCTTATACGCCCTGGATGAGCGGCAGGACTTCGATCGAGCCCTGATAGATCATGTCAAGCGCGACATAGACGATGACGGCCAGGCCCAGATAGGCGATCCAGCGGAACCGGGACAGGAGCTTGGCGACGAAGTTGGCAGCAACCCCCATCAGCGCGATCGAGACGACCAGGCCGATGATCAGCACCGTCGAATGCTCCTTGGCGGCGCCGGCGACGGCCAGCACGTTGTCGAGCGACATGGAGACGTCGGCGACGACGATCTGGGTGGCGGCCTGGAAAAAGGTCTTCTCGGCGGCCCTTTCCTTCGCTTCGGCGGCGGCGTGGGCATCGTCACCCTGGCCTTCGCGCAGTTCGCTCCACATTTTCCAGCAGACCCAGGCCAGCAGCAATCCACCGGCAAGCTGAAGCCCCTTGATCGCCAGGAGGTAGGTGGCGATGACCGCGAACACGAGGCGCAGCACGGTTGCCGCCGTGATCCCGAACAGGATCGCCTTCTTGCGAAGCGCGGCAGGAAGACCGGCGGCGGCAAGGCCGATGACGATGGCATTGTCGCCGGAAAGAACGAGGTTGATGGCAATGACCTCGAGAAGAGCCGCAAAGCCGGCCGCGGTGAAGAGTTCCATCATGAAGCGTGAACCTGAATAGGGGAGTGGATGAGGGTGGAAGGCTGAATTGATCTTCTAGTCACTTTTTCGTGGGGATTGGTACAGGATATTTCAGGGCGCTTGGCAAGCGGATTTTCATTCTGTCAAACGGCATTATCCATTATCGAAGGACAGGGCGCCAACGGGACGACAAATGCCCCCGGTAATAGCTTGTTTACTCCCGGTTAAGTTCCACTTGTCGCGACTCGCCTGTCTCCTATATGGCCTCTCGGCGGAGCGTGTCCCCACCTTGCCGCGTCGTGGAGCGGATTTCTTGCTTTTGAGGCCAGGGGGCAAGTGTCCGAAGGATGAAGGAGACGTTCATGGCGCAGAAAGCTGTTGTCCTCGTCGTCGAGGATGAACCGCTGATCCGATTCACCACGCTCGATGCGCTGGAGGAGGTCGGACACCAGGTGCTGGAGGCAGGCAATGCCGACGAGGCCATGGTGCTGTTCCGCAATCGCGCCGATATCGATATCGTCTTCACCGACGTCAACATGGCGGGTTCCATGGATGGCATCCAGCTTGCCCAGCGCATCCGCGCGATCCGGCCGAGCATCGGCATCATCATCACGTCGGGCGTCGTCAGCCTCGACCCGATGCTGCTGCCCACCAATACGGTTTTTCTGCCGAAACCCTATCAGCACGACATGCTTCTTTCCTCGATCCACGAAATGATGCCCGGCTGAACGTCGGCAGGCCGAAGGCGGCCCGCGGAACCAAGTGAGCCCGCTCGCGGTTATTTCCTCCGATCAACCGGAGGAGTTACAGATGCTGACGAGGCTTATCGCATTTTCCGCCATCGCGCTTTCGGCCGCACCCGTCCTGGCCCAGACGTCCGGCACGAGCGCCACGACCTTGCCCGGGACAACCACCACGCTTGATGCCAATTCCGGCGTCTCGACGGGCACGACGCTTCCCGGCGTCACCGATCCCACGACGACCAACAGCACGACGGGCACCGTCGACCAGGAAGATCATTGCCAGCCGCCGGGGACGCCGAGCAATACCAATCCGAGCGCCGAGCTTCCAACGCTGCCGCGCCCTGAACAGGCTTGCAACTGACAGGGACCGCGAAAACGCCTTTACTCTTCGTCAATCTCTATTAAGTTGGTAGAGATTGAAGCGACCAGCGGAAGCAGATCCAAGTCCTGCTCCCGCAGCTTCCAAGACAGCCTTTCGCCCCAGATCAACCAAGGACGAGGAGTGTGTGCTTGATGACCTATGATGTCGCCGTCGTCGGTTCCGGTTTTTCCGCAATCGCGCTTACCATCAACCTCCTGCGTTTCCTGCCGTCCTCCGCTTCGATCGCCGTCGTCGGCGACGATCCGGGCTTTGGGCGGGGCACGGCCTACCGCACCGAATTCTACCTGCACCGGCTCAATGTCCCGGCGGCCCGGATGAGCGTGTTTCCGGATCGTCCGGACGATTTCGTCGAATGGCTGCGGCGTCAGGGCAGGGCAGCCTTTCCGGAGGATTTTGCCTCGCGGGGCAACTACGGCCTCTATCTGCGCGACACGCTGGCCTCGCTGCTGAGGCCCCGCGAGCGGCGCGCGCATGTGGATTTCATCCGGGCGAAGGCGACCGCCTGCGTTCAGTGCGAGCGGGACGGGATCGTCTTTCATCTCGACAATGCCGGTGAACTGCGCGCCCGCACCGTCATTCTGGCGCTCGGCGTCGGCAATGCCGACCTGCCTTTGCCGAAGGATCGCATCGATCCCGGCCTCGGCTCCCGAATCGTCGACAATCCCTGGCGGCTCGGGTGGCTGTCGCGTCTTGGCCGCACCGACGAGGTCTGTATCTTCGGATCCGGCCTGACGATGATCGACCAGGTGCTGTCGCTGCGCGCCCAAGGACATCGGGGCCGCATCCATGTCCTGTCCCGGCGCGGACTGGTGCCGCATCCGCACCCGACCCGACGCGCCACTCCCGTCGCTCCGGACCTGCCCGAGAGCAGAGATATCAGCACGCTCCTGCATGCGCTGCGGCGGCAGGTGGAGAACGGGGCCGACTGGCGCGGCGTGGTCGACGGACTGAGGCCGCAGACCCAGGCCCTGTGGCAGGGGCTCGGCGTCGATCAGCGCTCCCGTTTCCTTCGGCACGCGCTTGCCTGGTGGAACATTCACCGCCACCGTATCGCCCCGGAAGTGTTCGCCCGCTTCAACGCGCTCCTGAAGGACGGCACGGTGACCGTGCATGCCGGTTTCCTTCGCTCGATCGGCAGGGATGGCGCCGGTGCGAGCGTCCGTTTCAGGCGCCGCGGCACGCAGGACCACGTTTCCTTCCACGCGGATTGGATCGTCAATTGCACCGGCATGGAGCGCGCCGGCATCGGCCATTCGCCGCTGCTGACCGAGATGCGGAACCGCGAGATGATCGCGATGGACGAACTCGGGCTTGGTATTTCCGTCGATAGGCAATCCCGCGTTCTCGATCCGGATGGCCGGCCACAGCCCGGCCTGTTTGCGGCCGGCGCGCTGACCGCGGGCCAGTTCTGGGAGATCACGGCTGTGCCGGATATCCGCGTGCAGGCCAAGGCGCTTGCCGAGACGATCGCGGCCGAAATCGCCCGGACGGCGCCGCGGCCTGCCCGCATCGCGTGATGGGGCGCTCCGTGAGCATGATTTTCTCCTGACGGAGTATCTGCGGCAGGTTCCTTGCTTTCATGCTGCGGCATCGACGCTAATCTTGAGCAAGTCATTGCGCCGAAAGGAATTTACATGGCCCTGAAACTCGTCGGCCTCGCGGGCAGCTATAATCGTCCTTCCAGGACTTTTGCGCTGGTCAATCACATCGCTTCGATCGCGGGCGAGCGATATGGGTTCGACACCACGGTCCATGACCTCGCCGATGTCGGGCCGTCGCTCGGCCAGGCGCAGCGTCAGGGCGATCTCGACGAGGCAGCCGCCAGGGTGCTGGCCGATGTCGTCGAGGCCGATTTTCTGATTGTCGGCTCGCCGACCTACAAGGGCAGCTATCCGGGGCTCTTCAAACACTTCATCGATCTGATCGATCCGGAACAGCTGCGCGCCAAACCGATCCTGATCACCGCCACCGGCGGCGGCGACCGGCATGCGCTGATGGTCGAACATCAGCTTCGGCCGCTCTTCGGGTTCTTCATGGCCCATACCCTGCCGACCGCCGTCTACGCGTCCGATCGCGATTTCGCCGACTACCGCATCGTCTCCGAGGCGCTGCAGCAGCGGATCGGCTTCGCAGTCGAGGAGCTCGCCGCCTTCTTTCCGGTCCGCCAACTCGCTGCCGCGGAGTAACTTTACTTTCGGCCGCTTTGCCGTCATCAATCCCCGCAATCGCGATGCGGAGGAAAAGGCATGACCATCGAAGAAGACATGGCGAAGATCGCGGAGCAGGAGAAGGCGCTGGTCTTCGACCGGTTCGACCTGACGACCGCCTGGGATCTCGGTTCGCTGCTTCGGCACATGGCCGTCGAGCGCGGGCTGAGCGTGGTCATCGACGTGCAGCTGCATTCTATGTCGGCCTTCTACACGGCTCTGCCGGGCACCACCGCGGACAACGAGAACTGGGTGCGCCGCAAGCGCAATCTCGTGCTCCGTTTCTTCCAGTCCAGCTACGCGATCGGACGGAAGCTGGAGCTGCAGGGCGACACGGTGGATAACCGGTACGGCATTTCCTCGGTCGACCACGCCCCGCATGGCGGCAGCTTCCCGATCAAGGTTGCCGGCAGCGGGTGCATCGGGGCGGTGACGGTTTCCGGCCTGCCGCAGCGTGACGATCATAATATGGTGGTCGAGGCCCTTGCCCGGATGCTCGGCAAGGATATCTCCGCACTCCGTCTCGACTGAGGAGATAGATCATGGCGCAGGACGGCATAAAGACCCCCGAGGAAGTTTTCACCTTCTGGTTCAGGGAACTGAGCCGCAAGGACTGGTTCGAGAAGAACGAGGCGCTCGACGAAGCGATGCGCAAGCATTTCGCGGCCACCCATCTTTCGCTTGCCCGCGGCGAACTCGATGCGTGGCGGACGTCGCCGGAAGACCGGCTGGCGGCGGTGATCGTACTCGACCAGCTTTCGCGAAATCTCTATCGCGGTTCGCCGCTGGCTTTCGCTGCCGACTGGCTGGCCTTGCGGGAAGCGCGGCTTGCCATCGAGGCCGGTGCCGATATGGCGGTGCTGCCCGAACAGCGCGGCTTCTTTTATCTCCCCTTCGAACATTCGGAAGTCCTCGCGGATCAGGATCGTTCGGTGGAGCTCTTCACGTTGCTGGGGGATGCCGATTATCTGGATTACGCGGAACGTCACCGCGTGGTGATCCGGCAGTTCGGCCGCTTCCCGCATCGAAATGCGCTGCTCGGCCGGGAATCGACCGCCGCCGAGCTGGAATATCTGGCCCGGCCCGGCGCCGGTTTCTGATCTCAAAGGCTAACGACGGAACATGCGCGCCACGGCGATGAGGATGCACGCGCCGATGAAACCGGCAATCAGGTAGCCGATCCAGCCGCCCAGCACGATGCCGAAGACGCCGAGAATGGCATTGGCGATGATGGCGCCGACAATGCCCAGAATGATGTTCATGATCACGCCCATGTCGCTTTTCATGAACTTTTCGGCGAGCCATCCGGCAATGCCGCCGATGATGATGGCTGCGATCCAGCCGATACCTGCTTGTTCCATGACTTACCCTCAGTAGATTGTTGGGACGGGGAAACGCGAGGAAATCTTCCAGGTTCCACGAATTGTTCCAATTCGCGACCAGGCGCTACACCATTCCTTTTCTTCGCCCAGAAGTCACTCTATTTTCGCGGGCGAATCCGATCGAAAGACAAAGAGCAGACATTTGGCAGACCTTATTACGACCGGCCCTTCGACCATGCGGCGGATGGCCCGCGCGGTCCTCGCAGCGCTCCTGATCGCAGCCGCCCCGCTGAGCTTGCCGTCGCAGGCTTTCGCCCAGGCGCAGCAGCAGGCCCAGGGACAGCGTCAGGAGCAGGTGCCGCCAAACGTCACCGCCGATTCCATCAATTCGGACATGAAGGGCAAGATCGACGCGATCCGGCAGCAGCTCGATTCCTTCCGCAACCGGATCCAGAGCGACGCGGATGACGATGCGCGCCTGGCGGAACTTCGGGTTCAGGCCGAAGCGATCGTCGGCGAAATGCGCTCCACGTCGGATGCGATGCGCACGCGCGTCGAACAGATCCAGGCCCGCCTCAAGAGCCTTGGCGAACCGCCGGCGGCGGGGCAGCCTCCGGAAGCGCCGGCGGTTGTCGAAGAGCGCAACCGGCTGCTGAACGAGCGTTCGGAGCTCAACATCATCGTCGACGACGCCGGCCAGCTTTCCAACAGCGCCACGCAGCTCGCCAACACGATCACCAACCTGCGCCGCGCGCTGTTTACCCAGACGCTCTTCCGCCACACCGAGCTGTCGGGCGAACTGTTCACCGAGGCCGGCAACGCCTTGGTCGCGGAGATCCGCAACTTCGGCTCGACCTTCGGCAACTGGATCGGTTTCGTGTGGAAGTTCAAGAAGCTGCAGCTGCTGGGAGCCCTGGCGCTGTCGCTCGGTGCGGCCATGCTCTTCCTGTCCGGCGGCTACCGGCTGTTCGGGCGCTTCATCCGGCGCAGCGACCAGGAACATCCCCCCTACATAAAGCGATTGTCGGTGGCCTTCTGGTCGACCGTGGTCCAGACCGTGTCGCTCGCCGCCTTCCTGGTCGCCTCCTTCCTGTTCCTCGACGGCTTCAATGTGCTGAGAGCGGATATCACGCCGATCGTGGTGACCTTTTTCGGTTTTGTCTGGTTCGTCAATTTCGTCTGGAAGCTCACCTACGGCGTATTGGCGCCCGGGGAGCCGGAATGGCGGCTGGTGCGGATCACCAATCGCGGCGCGCGCCTGCTGACGCTGGCCGTGCTTGCGATGGCGATCGTCAACGGGCTCGACTATCTGCTCGGGGCGATCAGCGAGGCGCTCAATTCGCCGCTGGTTCTGACGATCGTCAAGAGCCTGCTCGCCTCGGTCATCATCGGGCTGATCCTGATCGCCATCTCCTTCATCAAGCCGCGGCTTGTCGAAGGCGAGGATCTCGATGCCCCGGGGCATCGCTGGCCGCGCTTCTTCCCGCTGTTCCTGCGCGTCATGGGCCTGCTGCTCATTCTGTCGGTGCTGACGGGTTATGTGGGGCTCGCGCGGTTCGTCTCGACGCAGATCGTGCTCACCGGCGCGGTGATCGTGCTGATCTATATCGGCCTCCTGTCCGGCAGGGCGATTTCGAAACAGGGGGCGTTCACGGATACGGCCGCCGGCCGGCGGTTGGCGGAACGCTTTCATTTCGGCGAGGTATCGCTCGATCAGGCGGGGCTTGTCGCGGGACTGGGCATCTATGCCTTCGCGCTGATGCTCGGCATCCCCCTCATTCTTCTGACCTGGGGTTTCCAGATCGCGGATATCGAAGCCTGGATCTACAGCTTCTTCACGCAGATCCGGATCGGCAATATCTCGATCTCGATCGTCGGCATTTTCGGCGGCATCCTGCTTTTCGGCCTCGGCTTCGTCGTCACGCGCTGGGTGCAGAAGTGGATCGACGGCAACGTGCTGGCGCGCAGCCAGGTGGATCTCGGCGTCCGCAATTCGGTCAAGACCGGTATCGGTTATCTCGGCATCGGGCTTGCGGTGATCGTCGGTGTCTCGGCCGCCGGTATCGACCTGTCGAGTTTCGCGCTGGTCGCGTCCGCCCTGTCGGTCGGTATCGGTTTCGGCCTCCAGAATATCGTGTCGAATTTCGTGTCCGGGCTGATCCTGCTCGTCGAGCGGCCGTTCAAGGTCGGCGACCATGTGGTGACCGGGGCGACGGAGGGCATCGTCAAGCGCATCTCGGTGCGCGCCACCGAGATAGAGACGTTCCGCAAGCAGTCGATCATCGTGCCGAATTCCGACCTCATCAATTCGCCGGTCGGCAACTGGACGCATCGCAACAAGATCGGGCGTTCGGAAGTGCCGGTCGCGGTCAGCTCCCACAGCGATCCGCAGAAGGTGATGGACATTCTTCTGGAACTGGTGGACCAGGTGCCGGAAGTATTGCGCAATCCGGAACCGCATGTGGAGTTCCTGACCTTCGGCGCCTCTTCGCTGAATTTCGAACTGCGGTTCCATCTGGCCGACATGGGTGAAGGCCTGAGGATCCGCAACAATCTGAGGATCGCCATCCTCAAGCGGTTCAGGGAGGAGGGGATCGAGATCCCGTTCCCGCAGCAGGAAATCGTCTTCCATCGCGGCAAGCCGATCCTGTCGGAGGAGGGCGACGCGAGAGGCGGTGCGTGACGATCCGATCCCGCAGCCCGCGCGGCCATTCTGATAACAGTCGCGGGCTGGCTCTCGGCATGTCGTAATCAGGCGTTTGGCTCGCCTGCCGGAATTGCATAGTCCCTTCAGTTTGCGAAGAGGCCACACGAGGCCGAAAAGGGGTTCATTCCATGAAGACACATGCACGGGCGGTGGTGGTCGGCGGCGGCGTGGTCGGTGTTTCGACGCTTTATCACCTGGCGAAAAAGGGCTGGAACGACGCGGTCCTGATCGAACGCAAGGAATTGACCTCCGGTTCGACCTGGCATGCCGCAGGTCTGCTACCGCTCTTCAACCTTTCCTATTCGGTCGGCCAGCTGCATAAATATTCTGTGCGGTTCTATCAGGAACTGCAGGAGGAGACCGGCATGAATGTCGGTTTCTCGAAAGTCTCGAACATCCGTCTCGCCCGCACAAAGGACCGCTGGGAAGAGTATATGTATTATGCCGGGATCGCCGAGACGATCGGCGTCACCGTCAACGTCCTGACGCCGGAACAGGTCAAGGAGATCTGGCCGCTCTGCGAGACGGACGGCATTCTCGGCGCCATCCAGCATCCTGACGACGGCTATATCCAGCCGGCCGACCTCACCCAGGCACTTGCCAAGGGAGCGCGCGACCTCGGCGCCACGATCTACCGCAACACGACCGTGACCGCGATCGAACAGCAGCCGGACGGGCTCTGGAAGGTGACCACCGACAAGGGCGAGATCACCGCCGAACACGTCATTTCCTGCACGGGCAATTTCGCCCGCAAGACCGGCGAGATGGTCGGCATCAACATTCCGGTCATCCCGGTCGAGCACCAGTATATCGTCACCGAGCCGCATCCGGCGATCCAGGAGCGCAAGGCCAAGGGCCTGCCGGAAATGGGGGTCCTGCGCGAATCGGATTCGTCCTGGTACATGCGCGAAGAGAATGGAGGCCTGCTGCTCGGGCCCTACGAAGTCGGCGCGCCCGTCTGTTACGTCGACGGCCCGTCGGACGAGAGCGAATACGAGCTCTTCAATGAAGAACTCGACCGGCTGATGCCCTATATCGAGACTGCCATCGTTCGCGTGCCGGCATTCGGAGACGTCGGCATCAAGAAGGTCTATAACGGTGCGATCGCCTATACGCCGGACGGTTCGCCGATCGTCGGCCCCGCACCCGGCCTCAAGAACTTCTGGCTGAACGAGGGTCATTCCTTCGGCATCACCGCCGCCGGCGGCGCCGGCTGGCAGCTTGCCGAGTGGATCGTCGATGGCGAACCGACCGTCGACATGATGGGCGTCGATCCGCGTCGTTTCGGACCTTACGCAACGGAAGGCTACCTCATCGCCAAGAACGAAGAGGCCTATGCCAATGTTTTCACGATGCATTATCCGGACGAGGAGCGCTCCGCCGCGCGCCCGCTCAAGACCACGCCGGTCTATGATCGGCTGAAGAAGATGGGCGCTGTTTTTGGCTCCGTCTATGGCTGGGAGCGCGCCAACTGGTTCGCGCCGCAAGGCTACGAGGTGCCCAAGGAAGAACTCGGTGTCGGCGTTGACGTGCTGACCGCCCACAACCATGCGCCGGCGCTGGAAGACGGCCGGATCGTCGAAAAATGGTCGTTCCGCCGCTCGAACTATTTCGAGCATGTCGGCAACGAGATCAAGAACGTCCACGAGAATGTCGGCGTGCTCGACATGTCGGCCTTCGCCAAGATGGAGGTGTCCGGCCCCGGAGCACGCGCCTTCCTCGACGGGATCTTCGCCAACGCGATCCCGAAGAAGCGCGGGCGAATCGCGCTCTGCCACCTTCTCACCAGGGGAGGAGGAGTGCGCTCCGAATTCACCGTCTACGAATGGGCGCCGGATCGTTTCTACCTCGTCTCGGCTGGAGCCTACGAGGCGCATGACCAGGATTATCTGCGTAAGCTTGCGCCGACGGATGGCTCGGTCAAGCTCACCCAGATCACCCAGAAGTTCGGCGTTCTGGTTCTTGCCGGCCCGAAGTCCCGGCAGGTTCTGAAGAAGCTCACCCGCACCAGCCTTGAAAACAAGGATTTCCCCTGGCTTTCCGGCAAGGAGATTTCTGTCGGCATGGCGTCCGCCCATGCGCTGCGCGTCAACTTCGTCGGCGAGCTCGGCTGGGAACTGCACCATCCGATCGAGATGCAGAACTACATCTTCGACAAACTGATGGAAGCCGGCGCCGAATTCGGCATCAAGCCCTTCGGCATCCGCGCCATGCTCTCCATGTCGGTCGAGAAATCCTACCGGCTGATCCCGCGCGAAATGTCGATCGAATACAATGCCTATGAGTCCGGCCTCGACCGGTTCATCAAGACCGACAAGGAGTTCCTCGGCAAGGAAGGGCTGCTCTCCTACAAGGAGAAGGGCCTGAAGTGGAATTTCTGCACGCTGGTGGTCGAGGGGGCCAACGACGTCGACGCCCGGGGTTCGGAGGCAATCTACAATCAGGCAGGCGAACTGATCGGCCGCGCCACCAATGGCGCCTACGGCTGGCGAATCGGCAAGTCGCTGGCGCTGGCGATGGTGAAGCCGGGTTATGCGGAGGCGGGGACCCAGCTGAAGATCAAGATTCTCGGCAATCTCTACAATGCGAGCGTCGTCCCAGAAAGTCCGTTCGACGCCGACAACGTCGCATTGCGCGCCTGACGCCCGGCTAGAAGTAAGAAATCATTGACGTTAACAGGCGGTCTTCGGGCCGCCTGTTCCGTTTTTGGACGAGGGGGCGCCCGGATTAACGGTTCTGCAAAGCGTTTGTAATACGGCTGTTAGCAGAGGGGATATTATTTATTGACAGGGGCACCATGACATTCCTCGGCATTTCCGGGATGCAGTATTCCGGCCAATCACTGGCAAACTCCCGCATCCTGCTTGCGGAGGATTCCAACGTCTTTACTTCGATGATCGGTACCCGGCTCAAGGAGCTGTTCGGCATCGAAGTCGAGATCTGCCGCAACTTCGAGGAATTGCAGTTCGCCTATGACCGCTCGAGCGAGCCGGTGACGCTGGCGATTTCCAATATCAACCTGCCGGGCGCGGAAAACGGCGAGGCGCTGGAATACCTCGTCGATCTGTCGATCCCGACCATCGTCTTTACCGGCACGTTCCACGAGGAGACCCGCGACAAGCTGCTGACCAAGGACATCGTCGACTACATCCTCAAGGACAATGTCTTTGCCGTGGAGATGCTTGCCGAATCGGTCTGCCGGTTCCTCACCAATCATCGTCACCATGTGCTGATCGTGGACGACAGCCCGACGGCCCGGGCGCTGCTTTCGAGCCGTCTGAAGCGCTACAATTTCCGGGTGAGCGTCGCCGAAAACGGTGCCAAGGCGCTGGAGATCCTCAAGAAGAACCCGGATATCGGCCTTGTCGTTACCGACTACAACATGCCCGATATCGACGGTTTCGAACTGACCCGCCGCATCCGCTCGGTGCGCGGCTCGCATGAGCTCAGGATCATCGGCGTGTCGTCCTCGTCGAACCGGCTGCTCTCGGCCCGTTTCCTGAAGGCGGGCGGCAACGATTTCATGCTGCGGCCGTTCATCGACGAGGAGTTTTACTGCCGCGTCAACCAGAACCTGGATACGCTCATTCAAATCTGGTCGATGCAGGCGAAACGTCAGGAGCCGACGGTCAAGAACGTCGCCTGATCCTCCAAGGATTTGCGCATGCCCTATCTTCAGAGCCAGCACTTCCGCGAGACGGAGCGTCTGACCTACGGTTGGGCCGCGCCGTCGCCGGTGCAGATGGAGGGGGCGAACCTGACCGCCGATCCGTTGACCGGCTTCGCCAACCTGAAGGAATTCTACCGGGTTGGTCCGTCGCTGGTGGGAACGTGCCTTTCCGAGGGCACAACCTGCGCCACCGCGATCGTCGATATCGATTATTTCCGGCGGCTGAACGACACCCATTGCGAGGAAACGGTCGCCGAAGTCCTGAAGGCGACCGCAGCCAGGCTGGAGGCTGCGTGCAACGGTGGCCGGCATCTTCTCGCCCGGCTCGACGACGAGGAGTTCGGGCTGCTTCTGGTCGGCCTCGACGGTGAGACCGCGACGGATTTCTGCGAGACGCTGAGGCTGGAGATCGCGGGCATGCGGTTCGGTTCCGGCGACGGCGAGTTTTCGATTACCGTCTCGATCGGCCTTGCCGAAGTCTGCGGTCCGGAGACTTTCGACAATTATCTGAATGCCGCAGAACAATTCCTGTTCATGGCAAAAAGCTACGGCCGCAACCAGGTCTTTTCGGACTATACGATCGTGCTGCAGGCGGCGGGCTGACCCGCCGCGGTTGAAGTTCACACCACGACGCCGGCGCGCGACGTGCTCATGTTGAGCTTGCGCTCGGCGCGTTCCTGCTGCGGCGAACGGTTGTAGACCTCGCGGTAACATTTCGAGAAATGCGACGCGGACACGAAACCGCAGGCCACCGCCACCTCGACCACCGGCATCGACGACTGTACGAGCAGGTGCCGTGCCCGGTCGAGCCGGATCTCCAGATAATAGCGCGCCGGAGAGCGGCCCATTTCCTGGCGGAACAGGCGTTCGATCTGACGCCGCGAGAGGCCTGCATCGTCGGCGATCTCCACCAGCGACAGCGGTTCGGAAAGATTGTTCTCCATCACCTCGATGATCGACAGGACCTTGGCGTTCTGGACGCCGAGGCGAGCGCGCAGCGGCAGGCGCTGGCGATCGTGCGGGTTGCGGACACGGTCGGTCAGCTGCTGCTCGCAGACCCGGTTGACGAGGTTTTCGCCGAAATCCTGGCCTATCAGGTTCAGCATCATGTCCAGCGAGGCGGTCCCGCCGGCGCAGGTATAGAGGTTCGAATCGACCTCGTAGAGATCCGCATAGACCTCCGCCTGCGGGAAGGCTTCGGCAAAACCCGGCAGGTTTTCCCAGTGGATGGCGCAGCGCTTGCCGTTCAGCAGTCCTGCCTGGGCAAGGACATGGGCACCGGTGCAGAGGCTGCCGACGGCGATGCCGCGATTGTAGGTCTCGCGCAGCCAGGCATTGACCGACTTGTTCTGGAACTCCTCGACGTAGACGCCCGAGCAGACCAGAACCATGTTCGGGCGGTTTTCGCCCGACAGGCTGCGGCGTTCGTCGGCAAGCGACGAGTTGACTTCAATCCCGATGCCACTGGACGAATAGACTTTTTCACCGTCGACGGAACAGAGACGCCAGGTGTAGGCGGAGTATCCGAGCATGCGATTGGCAATTCGCAAGGTCTCCACTGCCGCCGCAAACGGAAGCATGGTAAAGTGGGGAACCAGGAAAAAGACGAGAGAACGTTTCGCTGTCGGGGCCTTGCTCATCACATTCATGCCGTTGTTCCCCTTGTCCTGGCCGTACGTTGCGGCCTGCGCTTTTCTTCAAAAGCGACATTGGCACGGGAAAAGGCGGCGGAGAAGGACTTTCGACGACAAGTGAATAACAATTTTGCGACATGGAACGGTCGCAGCGAACGCTGGCTATCGGGGAACGGGCGTCACCGATCGGCGGCCTGAGGGCGACATGGCCCGCTTTACGTCATCGTATGCGGGCCATGAGGTTGGGAGGTTATTGGCGATGCGGTGCGGCATTGGTCGTCGGCCATCCGATGTCCTTGCGGATTTCTGCCGGCAAACCTTCCAGCATGCGTTCGGTTTGGCGGCGGTGCCATTGATCGCGAAGTCTTACCGCCACGGTCAGGGCAGGGCGGATGAACGAGGCGAACGACGACGTCAGAGGCCGGGAGCGATCGCTCTCCTGATAGGTGATCATGGTCATGTCGGTTCTCCTTGGGTGTTTGACGGAACATGCGCCCAGCCGGGACGATGAACGCTGTCAATCCATCAATCAATCGGATAGAATTTATGCGTCCCATGAAATTCTGTTTGGTATGGGCGCTTGCTTCCGATGCTTTTGACTATGCGCCCCCTTTGACATTCAATCAAACGAAATGATATGGTGTTTAAGTTCAGAATTATTGATAGAGGCTGACATGACCGCTCCATTCCGCCCGCCGCTTCCGCTGCTCGATAATGATGTATTGCGCACGTTCGTGGCGATTGCCGAGACCGGCAACTTCTCGACCGCCGCCGACGCGGTTCTGCGTACTCCTTCGGCCGTCTCGATGCAGATCAAGAAACTGGAAGAGCAGTTGAAGACGACGCTTTTCCTGCGCGATGCCCGCTCGGTATCGCTGACGCAGCATGGCGAAATGCTGCTTTCCTATGCGCGGCGCATGCTGGCGCTCTCCAACGAGGCGGTGTCACGTTTCGTCATGCCGGAACTCTCCGGCGTGGTCCGGCTCGGCGCGCCGGACGATATCGCCGAACGTCTTCTGCCGAAGGTGCTGAAAGATTTCGGTGAGAGCTTTCCGGGCATCATGGTCGATGTCACCGTCGATATGAGCCTGGCGCTCAGGAAGCGCATGGACGAGCAGCGGCTGGATCTCGCGTTGATCAACTGCGCCACCCGGCCTTTCGCGACGGCGGGCGAGATGATCCATACGGAGCGACTGGTCTGGGCCGGTGCGAAATGCGGAACCGCCTATCTGCGCGATCCGCTGCCGATTTCGGTCTGGGAGGATGGCTGCGTCTGGCGCCAGGATGCCATCGCCCAACTCGAGAAACACAAGCGGACCTATCGCATCGCCTATGCGAGCGCCCACACGATGGCGCAGCGCGCCGCGGTCTTGTCCGACCTCGCGATCGCTCCTTTCCCGCGCTCTTACGTCACCGATGACATGCAGATACTCGGCGCGAAGGAAGGCCTGCCGGAATTGATCAACTTCGATATCCGGCTGTTGACCGCCCCGCAGCTTTCCGTACCCGGCAAGGCCGTGGCAGAGAGCATCCGCGAGGCGTTCGGCTCCATGGTCGCCGCTGCGGCCTGAGGTTACTCGCGGCCGCGGCGACGTCTGCGGCCGCCATCCCCCGAAGCTTCGGCCAGCGCCTTGCGTTCCGGCAGCGCCACGACCGATGCCAGGTGCGGGAAGGGATCGACCTTGTTCGGCAGCGCCATGGCATGGACGAAATGCTCCTGGAATTTTGGCTCCAAGGCCGTCTCGATCTTCTCGATCCTGCTGACGGTTTCCTCGATTTCGCGGCGATAGCTGCGATTGAGGAGGCACATGCGTGCGCCTGTGCCGGCGGCGTTTCCGACCGATTTGACGCGGGCAAGGTCGCAATCCGGGATAAGGCCCAGCACCATCGCATATTTGGGATCGATGAACGTGCCGAAGGCGCCGGCGAGCCCGATCCGATCGACATGGTCGATACCCTGCTTGTCCATCAACAGTTTCACGCCGGCATAGAGCGCCGCCTTGGCGAGCTGGATGGCGCGCACGTCGTTCTGGGTCACGGTGATGCGCTGCTCGCCGTCATGGACGAGATAAGAGAAGGTCCGGCCGTTCTGCAGGACGCGCGGTGAACGCTCTGCCATGGCGCCATCCACGACGCCGTCCTCGGAGATCAATCCGGCGAGATACATTTCGGCGATCACTTCGATGATGGCGGAGCCGCAGATGCCGGTAATGCCCGTTGTTGCCGCCGCCTCCGCGAAGCCCGGCTCGTCGGACCAGGGCTCGACGCCGATCACCCGGAACCGCGGTTCGAGCGTTGTCGCATCAATGCGGATACGCTCGATGGCGCCGGGCGCGGCGCGCTGGCCGGAGGAGATTTCAGCACCCTCGAAGGCGGGACCGGTTGGCGAAGAGGCGGCAACGACGCGTGTCGAATTGCCGAGCACGATTTCCGCATTGGTGCCGATATCGACCAGCAGCATCATCTCGTCCTGCCGGTGCGGTCCTTCCGACAGCGTCGCCGCGGCCGCATCCGCGCCGACATGGCCGGCAATGCAGGGCAGGAGATAGGTGCGGGTGCCTTCATTCATCGACAGGCCGATCTCGGTGGATTTGACCTGCACGGCGCCGGAAACGGCAAGCGCAAACGGGGCTCCGCCGAGTTCCGTCGGGTCGATGCCGAGGAAGAGGTGGTGCATGATCGGATTGCCGACGAAGACGCTGTCGAGAATATCGGTCCGCGACACGCCGCCTTCGCTGCAGACCTTGTCGATCAGGCCGTTCAGGGCCTCGCGCACGGCCAATGTCATCGCCTCGCGGCCATCCGGGTTCATCATCACATAGGAGACCCGGCTCATCAGATCCTCGCCGAAGCGGATCTGCGGGTTCGACGTGCCGGCAGACGCCACGGTACGGCCCGACAGCAGCGAGGAGAGATGCATGGCGATCGTGGTCGAGCCGATATCGCAGGCGATGCCATAGGCCTCGTTCTTGAGGCCCGGATAGAGCGCGACAAGCCGGGCACGGTCGTTCTCGCGGTCCTTGTGGATCGCCGCGGTGACCTTCCATTCGCCCTTGCGCAGGATCTGCTGGATTTTGGAGACCAGATGGAAATCGACGTCGAGATCGTCGAAATGCCAGTCGGCCGCAAGTGCCGCCTTCAGCCGGTCGAGATCGCCGAGCGGCTTTTCCATGTCGGGCTCTTCGACCTCGACATAACACATGCGGATCGCCGGATTGCGGTCGAAGACCCGTTCGTCGGCCGCCTTGCGGACCACCTGCGCATTGATCACCGTATCCTGCGGCACGTCGATGACGAGATCGCCGAGGATCTGCGCGGAGCAGGAGAGACGGCGGCCTTCTGGAAGCCCGCGCACGCGATCGTACCGCTCTTCCTTCGGGCCGAGCGGCGAGAGGTGATCATCGGACGAGGTGATGCCGTGCTTGGCGAAATTGCCTTCCTGCACCGAAACCTGGCAGCGCCCGCAGGTCGCCCGTCCGCCACAGACGCTCTCGACATAGACGCCCAACTGGCGCGCGGCATCGAGCACCGGCGTGCCGGCCGGAAACCGGCCGCGCTTGCCCGACGGCATGAAGAGGACGAGGGGATCTTTCATGGGGCCTTCATGTGTACTAACGTTTTGCGCAAATGATCGGCGTTTCAGCAATTTTGGAGTGAATCTTTGCTCGGCTCTCTGTTTCTCATGGCAGTACTTTCAAGCGAGCTAAACACGGACCGGTTTTCCGTGTCGAAGGACCTTCTGCCGTTCGGTGTACCGAGTGAATTTTCTGACGGCTTGGCGCCTGTTCTTACGCCCGATGAACTGGTCGGGTGTATTCGGTCGCATCTGTCAGTCGAGAAGGCTCGCCTCGAGCTGAATCTCAAGTACGCCAAGTTGCGTGTGGAGGAATCCCACGGCATCATAAACAAGCAAAAACGCCTCAAAAGCGCTCCGAAAGACGAGCTGGACCGGCAACTCGACGAAATCGAAAAATCAGTCGCCGAAGAAAGCAGCCTCACGGAGAATACACGCCAATTTCTGTCGCAAAGAACCAAATTCTTCAAAGAATCCAGATTATTCAGCGAAAGCTGCGGATCCAGGACATATAAGGCATCCGATGTGCGGGCGCTTTTCCCGAATG
The DNA here is from genome assembly GCF_031455615.1 of Neorhizobium sp. 2083. Classification (NCBI taxonomy): domain Bacteria; kingdom Pseudomonadati; phylum Pseudomonadota; class Alphaproteobacteria; order Hyphomicrobiales; family Rhizobiaceae; genus Neorhizobium; species Neorhizobium sp. 2083. The sequence continues at coordinate 483,171 of NZ_JAVDTC010000004.1, forward strand.
GTATTCCAGACCAATAAAAGTCGGCCGGCGCGCTGCCGCTCACGATGTCCATCGTCAAAGCTCCTCTCGGCTGTTCGTGAGACAGGGCATCTACTCCATCCGCGCTCCGGCGCCAGCCCGTGCCGCCCGGCCACCCCGACGGCCGCCCGCCGCCGAAGGTGCCGCCGCCGCGACCACACCGCCTTCGGCCGGCTTGTGGTCGCGATAGGTCATGATCCAGTTGCCGCAGTTCTGGTCGGTGCCGTTCAGGACGTTGGCGGCGCGTACCGCTTCCATTTCCTGCGGGCGGCAGGGGTTCATGATCGCCGATGTCATGCCGGCACCGATCACCATCGGGATGAAGCCGGCATTGATGCCGTGGCGGTGCGGCAGGCCGAAGGAGATGTTGGAAAGCCCGCAGGTCGTATTGACCTTCAGTTCCTCGCGCAGCCGCCGCAGCAACGCAAAGACCTGCAGGCCGGCACTGCCGAGCGCGCCGATCGGCATGACCAGCGGATCGACGACGATGTCATGCGGCTTGATGCCGTAATCGGCGGCGCGCTCGACGATCTTCCTGGCGACTGCGAAACGCACGTCGGGATCCATCGAAATGCCGGTCTCGTCGTTGGAGATCGCCACGACGGGCACGTCGTATTTCTTGCACAGCGGAAGGATCGCCTCGAGCTTTTCCTCTTCCCCGGTGACCGAGTTGACGAGCGGCCGGCCCTTGGCGACCTTCAGCGCCGCCTCGATCGCCGCGGTCACGGAACTGTCGATCGACAGCGGCACGTCGACGAGGCCCTGGACGATTTCGAGCGTCTGCACGAGCAGGCCCGGCTCGGTCTCGTTGGGATTGACCGAGGTGACGCCGGCATTGACGTCGAGCATGGTGGCGCCTGCGGCCACCTGTTCCAGCGCATCCTTGATGACCGTATCGAAATTACCCTCGATCATCTCCGCGGCGAGCTTCTTGCGGCCCGTCGGGTTGATGCGTTCGCCGATCACGCAGAAGGGCTGGTCGAAGCCGATCACGATCTCCCGGGTTGCGGATGCGACGATGGTGCGGGTCATGTCTTCCTCCAGGCGCGCGACGCGGCGCCAAACGATGTGGTTGTCTGAACGTCAGGCGGTCTCGCGGCCGCCGGCCTTGACCAGCGCGACGAGTTTTTCCCGGTCATAGGCTGCTTCGAGCTCGGCAGCCGCCCTGTCGGCCTCGGCTTCGAGATCGTCGGAAACGGGCATCGGGTCGGCCTTGCGCCATTCGGCGAGATAGTCGTCAGTCTCAGCGGCGCCGGTGCGCATCGCGCACATGTCGATCGCCTCGGTGAAGCGCAGCGACAGTTCCCGCTTGGCGGTCTGGCGGCCCTTCTTGATGATCACCTGCGCTGGAATATCCCGCCAGAAGACGACGATGCGATCGGCCATGAACTCCTCCGTGTTGAACGCAGCATGCACGGGCGCGGCGGGCAAGACTGCGCTTGCCACGACGTCGCACACAGCCAATTACGACGTGGATGCCGGAGGGCCTTACCAGATGCGCCTACCAGATGTTTCGGGTCAGCCCGTGGTAGACCCAGGTCCAGACCGGCGGCGGGAAGCGGAGAGCGGAGAGACCTTGCGGCTGGTACGGTCTGAGGGTGCCGTCGATGGCGTCACGCAGCGCGCGAACGCTGATGTCGACGGAAGACGCGGTCATCAGCAGCGGATAGGTGGCGAGCGTATCGGCGCGCGCCGGCGTCACGCGGTTCTCGTAAAGCGTCCCGCCGGTATCGATGCCCTTGTCGACCAGATGCACGGTCGCGCCAAAATTCTTCTCGTCGCCTTCGACGCGCGACCAGTAGCCGCCCATCTGGCCGCGATACATGGGGTTGATGCCGGCATGGAAATTGATAACGGGGCAGGGGATCGCGGCAAGCGTCGCAGGCGAGAGGATGCGGCAGGATATGGTGAAGATCGCTGCCGGTTTCAGGCTTGTCACCGCTGCGTGACAGGCCGGATCGTTGAGCGATGGCACATGCGTGACGGGGATCGCCGGGTTCGGCTCGGCGGAATGGCCGTAGTCGCGGATGATGTCGGCGGAGCGCCTTGCCGCAACGCTCTTGGTCAGCCTCGAGGCGATCATCGTCGCGAGCTGGCCAAGCGCGGTGAGCCAGCCGAACCGCCGGGCGCGGCGTTTCAGCAGCGTGCCCTTCGATTCCGGCTGCTCCTCGATGACATGCAGATCGGGAAAATGTTTTGCCAGCGCATTGATCATCACCTGCGGGTTCACCCCGCCTGACGTCATCACCACGATCCGAGAATTCCGGTCCTGCATCGTCCCCTCCGCACCAGCGTAAGGGCCGCACTCTTTAGCCGAAGGACCGAAGAAACGGTTAAACCGAGCGTAACGCCTGCGTGAGGTCGCCATATCCGGTGAAGCGATATTCGTATTCCAGGCCGAGATAGCCGGCCGCCGCGCGCGCCTTGTCCTGAAGCGCCTCGTCCTCCTCCTGGCTGAGATAGACGAGCTTTCGATAATTGCCGAAATACATGTCCTTCAGCTGCGGATGGCGGTCGAGGCCGAGCGGTTCGATAACGAAGGCCTCGAACTGGCGGGCGAGGAAGTCGGTCAGGAAAAAGGAGAACAGGTCTTCGTCCGCTTTTGCTGCAAAAGCATCATTGCCGGCGAAGAAGGAATAACAGTGCGGGCCTTCGATGCGGGCGATGCCCTCGCGTGCGCAGAGCCTGTCGATATCGCCGCCGGTTCCGCAATCGGCATAGGCGAAAAAGATCTTTTCGAAGCCGGCTTTCCGCGCCTCGGCGACGGCCTTTTCGAGCCCCGGGACGATCTTCTGCGGATAGGCGTGCCAGATCGCCGGAAGACAGTTGAGGTCGATATGACCGAGGCCCTGCTGCCTAGAAACGGCGAGAATTTCGCGCGCGATCGCTCCGCACGCGATCACGTGAACTTTTTCGCGAGTTGAACGTTCCTTTGCCGGAAATTCCATTTCCGCCACGATCTCATCTCTTTTCATCGGAGTATTCTATCATGACGGCCAAGACAGTCACGGTGATCGCAGCACTTCTCGCGACGATGGTTTCACTCGCCTCCTGCGGCAATACCATCCGCGGCATGGGCAAGGATGCGGCCAACACCGTCAACGCCACGCAGGATGCTGGCCGCCGGGTCGATCGCGCCGCGCGCTAAGAGGTCGCCGTCAGCAAGCCGTCCGGTGCCTCAGGCGCCGGCGGCGAGGCTGTTGTGCTTGCGGCGGATATATTCCTTTGCCGTTTCGACCGCGACCGCCGCATCGCGGCAATAGGCATCGGCGCCGACCGCCTTGCCGAATTCCTCATTGAGGGGAGCGCCGCCGACCAGCACGATATAGTCGTCGCGCATGCCCTTTTCCTTCAGCGTATCGATGACCACCTTCATGTAGGGCATGGTCGTGGTCAGAAGCGCCGACATTCCCAGAATATCCGGCTGCTCCCGCTCGATCGCGTCGAGGTAGTTCTCGACCGGGTTGTTGATGCCGAGATCGACGACGTCGAAGCCCGCACCTTCCATCATCATGCCGACCAGGTTCTTGCCGATGTCGTGGATGTCGCCCTTGACCGTGCCGATCACCATCTTGCCGAGCTTCGGGGCACCGGTCTCGGCCAGCAGGGGCCGCAGGATGGTCATCCCGGCCTTCATCGCATTGGCCGACAGCAGCACTTCCGGAACGAACAGGATGCCGTCGCGGAAATCGATGCCGACGATGCGCATGCCTTCGACCAGCGCCTGGGTGAGCACGTCGTAAGGCGTCCAGCCGCGTGAAAGCAGGATATTGGTCGCCTCCTCGATCTCCTCCTTCAAGCCGTCGTAAAGATCGTCGTGCATCTGCTGCACGAGTTCTTCGTCGGAAAGTTCCGCCAGGATGATTTCGTCGTCGGACATGCAATGCTTCCCTTCGTTCGAGGGGCCGGCTGTTCGAGCCGGCAAATCAGACGCTGACCGTCTTGACTATCTGTACCTTTATTTCGCTTGGCAATTTCTTTCGTATGCGACAGCGGCGCGTCGGAAAAACGACGCAGGTTCGCGGCGAGAATGTCTGTCCTGTACAAACCCGTGACGCAGAAAGGCGGGGCTCGGCTTGCGCTTGGGCCTAGCATGGCTCATCAAAAGCTTGAGGCGCTTGTCAAAGCGGAGGCGAGGAAGCACATGGACGATTTGACCCCAGAGACGGAACCGGCAGGCGGTGGCGCGAGACGCGGCCGCGGCGAGCGGGGAGCGGCAGGCCGCCGTGCGGCGCGGGCCGGCAGCGGCCCCGGCCCGTCCCTGCCTTACATCACCCGTAAAATCGGGGTTTACGAAGTGCTGGACGAAGAGGGCCTGGCTCTCATCGAACGCAACGCCGATCTCATCCTGGAAGAGATCGGCATCGAATTCCGCGACGACGACGAAGCGCTCGATCTCTGGGCCAAGGCCGGCGCGGATGTCCAGGGCCATCGGGTGCATTTCCCGAAGGGCCTCTGCCGCGAGCTTCTCAAGACCGCGCCGAGCGAATTCACCTGGCATGCGCGCAATCCGGAACGCAACGTCCAGATCGGCGGCAAGGCGACGGTGTTTGCGCCGGTCTACGGCCCTCCCTTCGTGCGCGATCTCGACGGCAAGCGCCGTTATGCGACGATCGAGGATTTCCGCAATTTCGTGAAGCTCGCCTATATGGCGCCGTCGATGCATTCGTCGGGCGGCACGGTCTGCGAACCGGTCGACGTGCCGGTCAACAAGCGGCATCTCGACATGGTCTACAGCCATATCAAATATTCCGACAAGCCGTTCATGGGTTCCGTCACGGCGCCGGAGCGCGCCGAGGACACGATCGCGATGGCGAAACTGGTGTTCGGCGACGAGTTTGTCGAGAACAATTGCGTCACGCTGAACCTCATCAACGCCAATTCGCCGATGGTGTTCGACGGAACCATGCTGGGCGCGCTGAAAGTCTATGCGCGGCATAATCAGGCTTCCGTCGTTTCACCCTTCATCCTGTCCGGCGCCATGAGCCCGGTGACGGTGACGGGCACGCTGACGCAGATCCTGGCCGAAGTGCTGGCCGGCGCGGCGCTGACCCAGCTGATCCGCAAGGGTTCGCCGGTCCTGTTCGGCACGTTCGCGGCATCGATCTCGATGCAGTCGGGCGCGCCCACTTTCGGCACGCCGGAACCGTCACTGGTCTCTTACGGAGCGGCCCAGCTCGCCCGGCGTCTCGGCCTGCCGTTCCGCACCGGCGGTTCGCTTTGCGGCTCGAAAGTGCCGGATGCGCAGGCGGCGCACGAATCGGCCAACACGCTGAACACGACATTGCTCGCCGGCACCAATTTCGTGCTGCATGCGGCGGGCTGGCTGGAAGGCGGCCTGGTGTCGTCCTATGAGAAGTTCATGATCGACCAGGACCAGCTCGGCATGATGCAGAAGATGGCGCAGGGCGTCGATCTTTCCGAAGAAGGCCAGGCGCTCGACGCCATCCGCGAGGTCGGCCCGGGCAGCCATTATCTCGGCTGCGCGCACACCCAGGCACATTTCCAGACGGCGTTCTATCGTTCGGCGCTGATGGACAACAACTCGTTCGAGCAGTGGGAGATCGAGGGCGAGAAGCGGATCGAGCAGCGCGCCAATGCGCTCTGCCGCTCCTGGCTCGACAGTTACGAAGCGCCGCCGCTCGACCCGGCGATCGACGAGGCGCTGCTCGCCTTCATCAAGGACCGCAAGGATTCGATGCCCGACGCCTTCACCTGAAGAGAGCCCGATGCCGCCAGGGAGCAAGGCGGCGCCAGGCTGGTCGCCGATTTCATCCAGGAAGGGGTCTGGCGGCCGCACTACCGATACCAGGGGCCGCGGTGAAGGGCGCATCAGCCGTTCTGGCAGAGATTGCCGCAGCGCTCGAACCACAGGGTATCCTGATCCGCGGCGTGGTGAATTTCGGAGCGGGCGAGGGGCCGTTGCTGGGCGACGGCTCCACTGCCAAATCCGTCGTGCTGCTCGGCAATGCCGGCGGCTCGATCTGGCCGGCTTTCACGCAATGGCGGAAAGATCATGACGGCCCCGATCCCCTCGATAGATGGTCGAAGGCCTTTGTCGGGCCGCTCGCCGAGCGTCTCGCTGCGATGGCCTATTTCCCCTCCGATCCTCCCTGGCAGCCGTTCCAGCAATGGGCGATGAGGGCCGAAGGCCTGAAGCCCTCGCCGCTCGGCATCCTCATCCATCCGCAATTCGGGCTCTGGCATGGGTATCGCGGCGCTCTCGGTTTTCAATTTGCGATCGAAAAGGCGTTTAAGGAAGCCGAGCATCCTTGCGACGGCTGCGTCGGGAAACCTTGCCTGTCGGCCTGTCCCGTCGACGCTGTCGGCCTGTCGGGTTTCGATATTCCCCGATGTCGCACCTATCTTGCGAGCGATGCGGGCATGGCGACATGCATGGTTTCGGGCTGTGCGGCCCGAAATGCCTGTCCGGTCGGCGCCAGATATCGCTACCCGGCGGAGCAGCTACGGTTTCACATGGAAGCGCTGATGCGGTGAGCTCAAAATTTTTTTCCGGGATACCCCAAGGAATTTCCGCGCGAAACGTCTAAGCTCTGAACGGCGGAAAAGCGGGCGATCAAGTGAGCGCGGAAATCCTCGATAAGGCATGCCAGGGCGATCGGAACGCGTTCTCAGCGCTCGTCGAGATGCATTACGATTTCATCCATGCGGTCGCCTGGCGCTGGTGCGGCACGCAGAGCGATGCGGAAGACATCGCCCAGGAGGTCTGCATTCGCCTCGCCAAGGCGATCCGCAGCTTCAAGGGGCAGTCGGCATTCCGCACCTGGCTTTATACGATGACGCTGAATGCGGTGCGCGACCATCAGCGCCAATCCTCGCGACGGCGGCGCGATCAGGACCGGATCGCCAACGATCCGATCTTTTTCGCCCATGTTTCGCCGGAGGAAGACGAGCGCGGCGACTGGCTGTGGGCGGCGGTGCGACGTCTGCCGGAAAAACAGCGTGATGCGGTTCTGCTGGTTCACAGCGAGGGCCTGTCCCATGCGGCTGCAGCGGGAATTCTCGACTGCAGTGAAAACACGGTCTCCTGGCATCTGCACGAGGCGCGCAAACGATTGAAGGACCTTCTGAAGAAGGAGGCGGTCTGACCATGACGGACGAATTCGACCAACTCGGCAACTTGGCCCCGGCGCCCCGCGCTTCCAGTACGGCGCGCGCCCGTGCGCTTGCCGCCGCCATGCAGGCCTTCGACGAAACGGAAAAAAATGCGGCGCGCAGCAAAGGAAATTCCTGGCGGCCGCGTCAAAGCTCTGTTCTCAACCGGATCTGGAGCACCCGCATGGTCACCCAACACCGCTATCTCGCCGGCTCGGCGCTCGCCACTCTTCTGATCATCCCGACGGCTGCCCTGCTCACCTTCGAAATCACCCGCGGCAGCCTGCCGAGTTCGGGGCAGGTCGCCCTGCCGCAAGTCATCGACGCGCCGAAACCCGGAACGGAAAAGGTGCAAATGCCGTCGGTCGCCCGGCCGGCCGAATCGCGCCAGCAGGACGCGGATCGAAAGAGCGATGCCGCCGCGCAGCCGGCTCCATCCTTGAAGCAAGGCGATTTCAGCGAGGCGGATATCGCCCGTCTGCTGAAGAAGCAGGAGGCCAGCGGCGCAGCCCAGCGGAGCACGGGGCCTGCTGCGTTGAGAGCCACGGCGCCGATGCCTGCGCCGGCACCGCCGGCCATGGCCGAACGCGCCATGCCATTGGCCGCAGCCCCGCGTTACGCGCCCGCCGAGCGCGAAATCCTGCCGCCGCTCGAACAAAGCCGCGACCGTTTCGCCAATGCGGACACCAATCCGGTCAAAAGCGTTGCTGCCGATCCGGTCTCGACCTTCTCCGTCGATGTCGACACGGCATCCTATGCCATCGTCCGCCGTTCGCTGATGGAAGGGCGGCTGCCCGATCCCGACAGCGTGCGCGTCGAGGAGATGATCAACTATTTCCCCTACGACTGGCCGCGGCCGCAGACGGCCGCCGAACCGTTCCGCACCACAGTCACCGTCACGCCGACACCGTGGAATACCGGCACGCGGCTGATGCATGTGGCGATCAAGGGTTTCGAGACCGCGCCGGCAGCGCAGCCCGCCGCCAATCTCGTCTTCCTGATCGACGTCTCGGGCTCGATGAACGCACCGGACAAGCTGCCGCTCCTGAAAAGCGCCTTCCGCCTGCTGGTCGGCAAGCTGAAGCCGGAAGACAAGGTTTCGATCGTCACCTATGCCGGCAATGCCGGGACGGTGCTGGAGCCGACGTCTGCCCGCGAACGCGACAAGATCCTCGCGGCGATCGACAATCTGAGGCCGGGCGGTTCGACGGCCGGCGCCGAAGGCATCGATGCGGCCTATCGGCTGGCGCGCCAGGCCTTCATCCAAGGCGGCGTCAACCGGGTGATGCTGGCGACCGACGGCGACTTCAACGTCGGCGCGTCCAGCGACGAGGAGTTGAAGCGCATCATCGAGCAGCGACGCAAGGACGGCATCTTCCTGTCGGTGCTGGGCTTCGGCGAGGGCAATCTCAACGACGGCCTGATGCAGACGCTGGCCCAGAACGGCAATGGCACCGCCGCCTATATCGACACGCTTGCCGAGGCGCAGAAGGCGCTGGTCGAGGAGGCCGGTTCGACACTCTTCCCGATCGCCAAGGACGTCAAAATCCAGGTCGAGTTCAATCCGCAGCAGATCTCCGAATACCGCCTCGTCGGCTACGAGACCCGGGCGTTGAAACGCGAGGATTTCAACAATGACAAGGTGGATGCGGGCGATATCGGCTCTGGCCATGCGGTGACGGCAATCTACGAGGTGACGCCGAAGGGCAGCCCATCGGCGCTCAACGACCCGCTGCGTTACGGCCCGGCAGCGCCTGCCGCGCCGGTTGCGGTCTCCGATGAAATGGCCTTCGTCAAAATCCGCTACAAGCAGCCGGATGGCGATGCCAGCAAGCTGATCACCACGCCGGTCACCGAGATGAATGCTGTGCGGGATTTTTCCTCGGCCCCCCAGGATGTCCGCTTCGCCACGGCTGTGGCCGCCTTCGGGCAGAAACTGCGCGGCACCGATGCGCTCGACGCCTATCCCTACCGCCTGATCCTCGACATGGCGCGCAATGCCCGCGGCGAGGACGCATTCGGATATCGCGGCGGGTTCCTCGATCTGGTGCGGCTCGCCGAAACGCTCGACCGCCGGTAAATCAGGCCTTCGGGTAGGCCCGCTCCAGTCCGCCGGAGCGGGTCAATCCGTTGCGGAAGGCGGCGTAGGCCGGATGCTGGCTCGATTTCGCCGCTTCCATCAGCCGGATCTGCAGCCGGGCAGGGGCCGTATTGCCGATCCATTCGCCGCATTTCTGCAGTTTCAGCGAATTGAGGAATTTCGCCTCGGAGGCTTGGTCGAGATAAAGGTGCAGACCGTCGAGCAGCAGATCGTCGGAGGTCGGATTTTCCATCAGCAGCGTCAGCCAGGACTGGTTCTCGGCCGAAAAACTCGAAAGACTTTCAGCCACCGTTTCCCGGCTGCCGATCGGGGATATGTTTGCCATGTCTTTGTCCTTCAGCCTCGTGCGTCAGCCGCGGCGGCGACGTCTTTCCCGGCCGGAATCTCCGCCCGATTCGCTGGCGGTCTTATTGCGCAGCGGGCCGATCTTGTCGACGATTTCCTCGATCGTCGGTCTCGGACGAGGTGTATAACCGTCGAGCGCGGCGCGCATGGCGGCGAGGTGCTCGCAGGAGGTGCCGCAGCATCCGCCGATGATTCTCGCTCCGGCGTCGCGGGCAAGCCTCGCATATTCGGCCATCAGCGGCGGCGTACCGGAATAGAAGATCTCTGAGCCGCGAAATTCGGGAATGCCGCAATTGCCCTTGACGATGGTGACCGCATCGGGATCGGCCGCCGTCATGTCGAGCAGGCTGGAGAGGATATCGGATGCGCCGACGCCGCAATTGGCGCCGACCGCGACCGGACCTTCGCCGACGTCGCTCGCGACGCCGTGAATCTGTTTGGGATCGAGGCCCATCATCGTCCTGCCGGCGGTGTCGAAGGAACCCGTGTAAGTGTAGGGCAAGCCGACCCTGACGGCGGCTTCGGCCGCTGCGCGGATTTCCTCCGGCGCGGACATGGTCTCGATCCAGGCGACGTCGGCGCCGCCGGCTTTCAGGCCCTCGATCTGTTCCGCGAAGGCCGCGACCGCGTCCTCGTAGGTCATGGCGCCGAGCGGCACCAGCAATTCGCCGGTCGGGCCGACAGAACCCGCGACGATGACCTTCCTGCCAGCCCGGTCGGCAACCTTGCGGGCGATTGCCGCGGCAAGCCTGTTGAGCTCGTGCACCCGGCCTTCCGCCTTGTGCAGCTTCAGCCGCTGGCGCGTGCCGCCGAAAGAATTGGTGAGGATGATGTCGGCGCCCGCATCGACGAAATCCTGATGCAGCTTTTCGATCTTCTCAGGTGCTGCCTCGTTCCACAATTCCGGCGCTTCGCCGGCTTCCAGACCCATGGCGAAAAGATTGGTGCCGGTGGCGCCGTCGGCCAGAAGCACGCCTCTTTCGGCCAGAAGTTCGGTCAGTGCGTTGGCGGTCGGCATGGCGGCGCTCCCTGCAATTGAGAAAGATCATATAAAGAAGTCTTTATGTGATTTCAACTTGCGGCCGCGCGCCTTTTCGCGACGCCGGCGGCTCCAGCAACGCCGGTCCGGACGGCTCGCTCAGAGCGACGCCTTGACCTTGTCGGCGACATCAGGCGCAACCCACTTGGTCCAGATGTCCGGACTGGTTTTCAGGAAATGTCTGGCGGCCGCCTCATTGGTGCTCTTGTTCGCCTCCTGCCAGGCGAGCACGCTGTTGGCCGTCGCGTTGGTCCATTTGCGTCGCTTGATATAATCCATCGCCACCTCGGCCTTCTGCGCAAACTGCTTGGTCGCCAGCGTAAAGGCCTGCGAGGTCGGATAGGAATTCACCTTCGGGTTAGGACAATTGGGCACGGCGGTACAGGCGTCCCAATCGGCCCTGTCATGCGGCACTCCGAAGGAGAGTTTCACCATCTCGTATTTGCCGAGAAAGGCGGTGGGCGCCCAGTAATAACCGAGCCAGCCGGTCTTCTTCTCGAAGGCGGCGGCGATCGAACCATCGAGGCCCGCGGCCGTGCCGGTGTCGATCAGGTCGAAATTCTTCTCTTCTGCACCGAGAGCCCTGAAGAGATTCGCGGTCGAAACCTGACAGCTCCAGCCGGACGGGCAGTTGTAGACCGCGCCCCTGGCCGATTTCTGCAGACCCGGGAAAAGGTCCGGATGGGTAAGCGCCTGCGGAACCGTCTTGATGTCAGGATGCGCGTCGGCGAGGAATTTCGGGATCCACCAGCCTTCGACGGCCCCGTCGGACAGGATTTCGGCACCGAGCACCAGGCGACCTTCGGCAACGGCCTTGTCGAGCGAGGTGCGGACGGAATTGATCCAGAATTCCGGCGCAAGGTCCGGCTGCCCCCTTTCGTTCATCGAGGTGAAGGTCGGAAGCGTGTCGCCTGCAACGAGTTCGACCGTGCAGCCTAAACCCTGTTCAAGGATGATCTTGTCGAGATTGGCTGCGATGCCGGCCGAAGCCCAATTCATCTCGGCGATCGAGATGGAACCGCAATCGGCATAGGCAGAACCCGCGAAGGCATAAAGACCGCCGGCGAAGACCATGGAGGCGAGGTTTTTTTTCATCTTGAGACCCGGTCTTTTCCTTTCTGGACTGACTTCGACTGAGAGCGACGGCGTCGACCGATGGTGACAGCTTTTCACAGATACTGCGCATTTATATGTCAGCTCGGATCACCGTATGGTTTCCCTACGGGAAATCAACACGCACCACCCGGCGCATTTGAGGCAGGGCTGTGCCATTCCAGCAGGCCCCTGATTTTCTGCCGGAACTTCGCGATCCGAACGTCGAGCGTTTTCTCCTCGCTCGCCGGCTGGCTTTCGGTGATTGGGCCGCTTTTCCAATGCGTATTTATCGGGAGCCGTGGGGAAAGGCAGAAAAATGCGTAACTTACGGAGTTCACTAACCATCCGGTAAGAATGTCGCGTTATTGCTTTTCAGGCGGGCGGTTAGCTCGCGCCTGGCGCCGGATCAGGTAGTGCGTACCGGTTGCCCTCGCTGTCCAATGGCGGGCCTTGTTTTGTTGGCCCGCGGACGCTTCGTTTTCCGATTGTCGTCGAATTCATGATTGTCATCTCCGGGGCCGCAGGTCCTTTGGCAATCACGTGGATTTGTGGCCGAAATCGGCTGACCCGGGCCGGGTCAGCCGAGGCTGCCCTTGTCGACGAGGTCTGGTACTGCAGGCCGGGGCCGGTTGACAGCGGCACTTTCTAGCTGCACCATTTCCCGGTAATGCTTGACCAGAGACATCATCACCAACAGGGCCGGACGCCTCCTTATCTACGAATCGTCCGGTCCCCTCTGGTTCAGGCCATTTCTCCATGACACGCACCGGTCACGTTACCCTCGTCCTCGGCGGCGCCCGCTCGGGCAAGTCCGGCTTTTCGGAAAGGCTTGCGACAGAGAGCGGCCTGGAACGGCATTATCTCGCCACCGGCCGTGCCTATGACGACGAGATGCGGGAGCGTATCGCCCGCCACCGCGCCGATCGGGGAGACGGCTGGACCACACACGAAGTGCCGCTCGAGCTTGCGGAACGGCTGACCGAAATCGATGCGCCGGGCAAGGTCGTCCTCGTCGATTGCCTGACGCTGTGGGTCACCAACCTGATGATGGACGAGCGCGATATCGACGCAGCGGGCGCCACGCTGCTGAGGCAGTTCGAAAATCTCTCCGGGAACCTCATTCTCGTTTCCAACGAGGTCGGCCTCGGCATCGTGCCCGACAACAGGATGGCGCGGGAATTCCGGGACCATGCCGGCAGGCTGCATCAGCGGATCGCGGCGGCGGCCGACGCGGTGTTTTTCATCGCCGCCGGCCTGCCTCTCAAGATGAAGGGCTAGAAGCCGAGCCAGACGCGGACCGGATGCGACGGATCGGCGATCAGCTTCACGGCAAGCGCCAGGCACGAGATGACCAGCAGCGGCTTGATCAGTTTCGCGCCGTTCTTCATGGCGAGCCGCGAGCCGACCTGGGCCCCGAGGAACTGGCCGACGCCCATGATCAGACCGATCTTCCAGAGCACCGAACCGGTTGCCGCAAAGACCAGGAACGAACCGAAGTTCGAGCCGAGATTGATCAGCTTGGTATGGGCGGTCGCCTTCAGCATGCCGAAGCCCGCCAGAAGCACGAAACCCAGCATATAGAACGAACCGGCGCCCGGGCCGAATATGCCGTCGTAAAGCCCGACGAACGGCACGACCGTGACACCGAAAACGAAGGGCGTCACCCGTTGGTGACTGTCGGTGTCGTTGAGATTGGGCTTGATGGCGAAGAACAGCGCGATGGCGATCAGAAGGAAGGGGATCGCTGATGCAAGCCAGCCGGCCGGCACGAGGGAGGCGAGGGTGGCGCCCACGGCACCGCCGATCAGCGACATCCCGGCCATCGGCAGCTGGCTTTTGAGCTTCACATGACCACGCCGCGCATAGGCGATGGTCGCGGATGCCGAGCCGAACTGCGATTGCAGCTTGTTGGTGGCGAGCGATTCGAGCGGCGGAATGCCGGCAATCAGCATGACGGGAATGGTGATGAGCCCGCCGCCGCCGGCAATCGAATCGACGAAACCGGCGAATATGGCGGCAAGAAACAGCAGGAACAGGAACTGGAAGGCGAGGTCGGTCAAGGGAAGGAGACTCTGTAAGCGGAAGCGCACCCGGACGGGCGCGGCCTGCTTCTCGCATCGAACGTCAAGGACTGCAACCGCCTGAGGCAGGACCCCAGCCATGTCGCTTCCGGGATTGCGCATCATCGGTTTGGCGCTATTGTGCCCGGCTTTGAAGCCGCCGAATGAGGAAAAGCATATGCACAAGGTGATTTTCGACACGGATCCGGGCGTCGACGACGCAATGGCGTTGCTCTTCCTGCACCGGCATCCCGAGATCGAGCTGATCGGGGTCACCACCGTTTTCGGCAATGTGTCGCTCGACCTGACCACCCGCAATGCGCAATTCCTGCACAAGGAATGGGGAATTTCGGCGCCGCTCGCCAAAGGCGCCGACCGGACCATCGATCCGCTGCGCACCGACGATCGCGCCGCTTCCGTCGTGCACGGCCTGGATGGCCTCGGCAATATCGGCGTGCCCGAGACGGTCGACTGGCCGCTCGAGCCGCGTCCCGCCTACCAGTTCATCATCGACACCGTGCGCGACAATCCGGGCGAGGTGACGCTGATCGCCGTCGGCCGGATGACCAATCTGGCGCTGGCGCTGCAGGCCGATCCCGACTTCGCCGGTCTGGTCAAGGAAGTCATCGTCATGGGCGGCGCCTTTGACATGAACGGCAACGTCACGCCGGCCGCCGAAGCCAATATCCATGGCGATCCGGAGGCCGCCGACATCATCTTCACCACGCCCTGGAAGGTCACCATCGTCGGCCTCGACGTGACGATGAAGACCATCATGACGGCGGAATACCTGGCCGACATGGCCAAGTCCGGCGAAAAGTCGGTACAGCTGCTCTCCGACCTGTCGCAATATTACATCGAATTCTACAAGAGCCGGGTCGGCATCGCCGGCATGGCGGTGCATGACAGCACGGCCTGCGTCTATCTGGTGCGGCCGGATCTCTTCGCGCTGCGCGGCGGTCCGGTGCGGGTCGTTTGCGGCGGCATTGCCGACGGACAGACGATCCAGGCACCCGACAGCGGCCGCAAATTCGTCGGTTCGGCCTGGGACGGCCAGCCGAGCCAGTGGGTCTGCACCGATGTCCGTTCAGGCGAGGTGATCGAGGTCATTCGCGCCGCGCTGGTCGAGAGCCGGGCTTCGGGTGCGTAGGGCCGGGACCTGGCCGATTGCTGTTTAGGCAACAGTTCCGGTGCAAATTTTCCTGGCGGAACACGAGGCCATTGGCATTTGTGATCGATTTCCCTATGTGGAACCTTGATTTTGATATTCTGCAGAGGACATGGGCGTGACAGCTACATTCGACAAAGTTGCCGACATCATCGCTGAGACCAGCGAAATCGATCGCGAGACCATCACGCCGGAAAGCCACACGATCGATGACCTGGGCATCGACAGCCTGGACTTCCTGGACATCGTGTTTGCCATCGACAAGGAATTCGGCATCAAGATTCCGCTGGAACAGTGGACCCAGGAAGTGAACGAGGGCAAGGTTTCGACCGAGGAATATTTCGTCCTCAAGAACCTCTGCGCCAAGATCGACGAGCTGAAGGCGGCCAAGGGCTGATCATTGCTGATCTTCCCGGGCCGGCAATCCGATGCTGCTCGAATATTTCCAGATGATCGACCGCGTCGAAGCGGTCGACCTTACGGCAAAGGTGCTGAAGGCGCGATCGGTCGTGCCTTCCAAAAGCCCTGTCTTCGAAGGCCATTTTCCCGGAATGCCGCTGGTGCCGGGTGTGCTCCTGATCGAGACCATGGCGCAGGCCTCCGGTTTCATGGTGCTCGCCGCCACCGATTTCGCCGCCATGCCGTTCCTGATGTCGGTCGACGGCGCCAAGATGCGCACCTTCGTCGAGCCGGACGCGGTGCTCGACATCGAGGCGTTTCTGGAGCATGAGGGATCCGGTTATGCGGTGACCAAGGCGAAGATCACCAGCGCCGGCAAGAAGGTCTGCGACGCGCAGCTCAAGCTGCGCACGATGCCCTTCAGCGAAATTCCGCTTGCCCCGATCGTCCGCAAGCGTGCCGAGGAAGTCGGCCTGATGGACGCGATCGCCGCAGGCGCTTAAGAACTCACCCATGCAAGCCGGTTGAGTTAAAGAGGACATTATGAAGTCTGACAATGATGTCGTGATCACCGGTATCGGGATCGTCACCAGCCAGGGCGTTGGCAAGGAGCCGCATATCGCGCTTCTGTCGTCCACCGAGGCCGGAACCCCGAAAGTCGAAACCGACCGCTTTGCACCCTATCCGGTGCATCCGATGCCCGAAATCGACTGGTCGGCGCAGATCGCCAAGCGCGGCGACCAGCGCCAGATGGAGAACTGGCAGCGGCTCGGCGTGTTTTCCGCAGGCCTGGCACTCGACGATGCCGGCCTGAAGACCGACGCGGAAGCCTGCGCCTCCATGGACATGATCGTGGCTGCGGGCGGCGGCGAGCGCGACATCAAGGTCGATTCGCTGATCGTCGACGAGGCGCTGAAGCGCAACGACCGCGAAATGCTGCTCAACGAGAAGCTGACCACCGAGCTTCGTCCGACCCTGTTCCTGGCCCAGCTTTCCAATCTTGTCGCCGGCAATATCTCGATCGTTCACAAGGTCACCGGTTCGTCGCGCACCTTCATGGGCGAAGAGGCGGCCGGCATTTCCGCCGTCGAGACGGCCTTTCACCGCATCAAGGCGGGCCAGTCCACCCATAGCCTGGTCGGTGGTGCCTTCGTCGCCGAGCGCGCCGACATCATCCTTCTCGTCGAGGGTATCCGGGCGCATGCGACCGGCGACTGGCATCCGCTCTGGTCCCGTTCGGCCGACAATGGCGGCGGCATGATCATGGGCACGGTCGGCGCATTCCTGGTGCTCGAATCGCGTGCCCATGCCGAAGCGCGAGGCGCGCATATCTACGCGGTCATCGATGCGATCGAGGGCGATCGCGGCAATCGCGACGACGGCAGGCTCGAAAAGCGCCTGACCCGGCTTGCCGGCCATGCCTCGGATATCTCCAAGGCGGATACGGTCGTGTTTTCCGGCGCAAGCGGGATGGTCGATCTCGCCGCGCGCGAAAAATCGGTCCTGGAGAAGGAGTTTTCCGGCGCCGCGATCCGCGGGTTCGGCGGCGTGACCGGCCATGGCATGGAGGCGCAGTTCCCGCTCGGCCTGGCGCTGGCGGCGCTGACCTTGGATGGTGCGGCAAAAGTTCCCACATTCGATGCCCGGAACGAACAGCCGATGGCGACGCCTGCGAAACACGCGGTGGTGACGACGGTCGGTTATACGCGCGGCGAGGGCCTTGCGGTCCTCTCGGCCGCGTAAAGGAGATTTTGATGAGCGACAACCGCTTCAAGGATCATCTCGGCCGCCCGATCATTGCGATCACCGGCATGGGTGTCATCACCTCGCTCGGCCAGGGCTTGGCCGACAACTGGGCGGCGCTGACGTCCGGCACGTCGGGCATCCACAAGATCACCCGTTTCCCGACCGAAGGCCTGTCCACCCGGATCGCCGGCACGGTCGATTTCATCGCCGTGCCTGCCGAAAATTCCGTTGAGCGTTCCTTCGCATTTGCCCGCGAGACGACCACCGAGGCACTCGCCCAGTCGGGCCTTTCCGGCGATTTCGACGGACCGCTTTTCCTCGCCGCCCCGCCCGTCGAGCCGGAATGGAGCGACCGTTTCGCACTTGCCGACCGCGCCCCGCCGTCGAAGGCCGAGGGCGACGCCTATGACCGCTTCCTCGCCGCGATGCGCGAACGTCCCGATCCCGTCTTTCTCGAAGCCGTGCAGTTCGGCTCGATCTCGGAACGCCTGGCCGACAAGTTCGGCACGCGCGGTCTGCCCGTCACCCTCTCGACGGCCTGTGCTTCGGGCGTGACCGCGATCCAGCTCGGCGTCGAGGCGATCCGCCAGGGCCGTACCGACCGTTCGCTGGTGGTTGCGACCGATGGCTCGGTCAGCGCCGAAGCGCTGATCCGCTTTTCGCTGCTCTCGGCGCTCTCCACCCAGAACGACCCGCCGGAAAAGGCCTCCAAGCCGTTCAGCAAGGATCGCGACGGTTTCGTCATCGCCGAAGGTGCCGCGACGCTGGTGCTCGAATCGCTCGAATCGGCGATTGCCCGCGGCGCCAAGGTGCTCGGCATCATGAAGGGCTGCGGCGAAAAGGCCGACCATTTCCATCGCACCCGCTCGTCGCCGGATGGCGGCCCCGCCATCGCCACGATCCATGCGGCGCTTGCGGATGCCGGCATGGACGAAAGCGGCATCGGCTACATCAACGCGCATGGCACGTCGACGCCCGAAAACGACAAGATGGAATATGGCGCGATGCTGGCCGTCTTCGGCGACCGGCTGAAGGAAATCCCGGTTTCCTCCAACAAGTCGATGATCGGCCATACGCTGACGGCGGCAGGCGCGGTGGAGGCCGTGTTCTCGATCCAGACCATGCTGACCGGCACGCTGCCGCCGACCATCAACTACACCAATCCCGATCCGACGATCATGCTCGACGTGGTGCCGCACAAGAAGCGGGACGGGCAGCCGAAGGCCGTGCTTTCCAACTCATTCGGTTTCGGCGGACAGAACGCCAGCCTTGTCATGACGCTGGAACCGGCTTAGAGACCGTCGCCAATCACGTTTGACGAATTGGACGCCTCCGGGCGAAGGAAGACCTGTTATGCGCGCTCTGCAACTGATCGACGACCGGAAGCTCGAAGCGGTGGACATTCCCGAGCCGGAAGCCCCGGGCCCGGGCGAGGTCACCCTGCGGGTCAAGGCCGTCGCGCTCAATCATATCGACGTCTGGGGCTGGCGCGGCATGGCATTCGCCAAGCGCAAGATGCCGCTGACGATCGGGGCGGAAGCCTCCGGTGTGGTCGAGGCGATTGGGCCGGGCGTATCGAACGTGTTGCCGGGCCAGCTCGTGTCGATCTACGGCGCGCGCACCTGCGGCCTCTGCAAGCCCTGCCGCGAAAAGCGTGACAATCTCTGCGAACATGTTTCCGGCGTGCACGGCTTCCATCTGGACGGCTTTGCCCAGGAAAAGGCCAACCTGCCGGCCCGCCTGCTGGTGCCGGCACCTCCGGGCGTCGATGCGGTTGCCGCAGCGCTCGCACCGGTCACCTTCGGCACCGTCGAGCACATGCTGTTCGACAATGCAAAACTGCAGCCGGGCGAAACCATCCTTGTACACGCCGGCGGCTCCGGCATCGGCACGGCGGCGATCCAGCTTGCCAAGAAGATCGGCTGCACCGTCATCACCACGGTCGGCTCGGACGACAAGATCGAACGCGCCAGGGCGCTTGGTGCCGATCACGTCATCAACTACCGCACCGATCGCTTCGAGGGCGTGGTGCGCAAGCTCACCAAGAAGAAGGGCGTCGACGTCGTTTTCGAACATGTCGGCAAGGACACCTGGGCGGGCTCGATGCTGTGCATGAAGCGCGGCGGCCGGCTCGTCACCTGCGGCTCGACCTCCGGCGTTTCGACCGACATGAACCTGATGATGCTCTTCCAGCAGCAGTTGAAGCTGCTCGGTTCGTTCGGCTGTCGCATGGAGAACATGGCGGATGCCATGCAGAAGATGGCGCAGGGCATCGTTCATCCTGTGATCGACACGGAAGTCACCTTCGACGAGATCGACAAGGCGCTGGAGCGGATGGAAACCCGCCAGGTGTTCGGCAAGATCGTGCTCCGGATGGACTGAGGCGTTCCTCGTGAAGATGTTCGTTACCCGGATCGCTCTTGCGCTCCTGCACTTCCAGCAATGGCTGGTGGCGCAGAGTGCATTCGGGCTCCTCAATTTCCTGAAGATCTTTCCGGCGGATCCGGGCATCCGGTTCGCCGACCGGATGGCGCGCCGCATCGGGCCGAAGCTCGGCCGCCACAAGCTGATGCTGGTCAATCTGCGCAACGCCTATCCGGAAAAGACCGATGAGGAGCTGCAGGAGATCGCCGTCGCGAGCTGGGGCCACATGGGCAGGCTCGCCGCCGAATACGTCTTCCTCGACAGATTGTTCGATTTCGATCCGGAGCAGGACAAGCCGGGCAGGGTGGAAGTTTCCGGCATTCCGATTTTCGCCGACCTGCGCGACAATCCGCGGCCGTTCATCGTCTTTACTGCCCATACGGGCAATTTCGAACTGCTGCCGGTCGCCGGCAATGCGTTCGGCCTCGAAGTGACGGTTCTGTTCCGGCCGCCGAACAACCCCTATATCGCCGACAAGGTCTTCGCCTTCCGCAGCGCGCGCATGGGCCAGCTCGTGCCTTCGCATGCCGGCTCGTCCTTCGCGTTGGCGCGCAAGCTCGAAACCGGCGGCGGTGTCGGCGTTCTGGTGGACCAGAAATTCCGGAAAGGCCTCAAGACCACCTTCTTCGGCAGGCCGGTGCAGACCAGCCCGCTGCTCGCGAAGCTGGTACGGCAGTTCGATGCGGAAGTTTATCCGGCCCGCTGCATCCGCCTGCCCGGCAATCGTTTCCGGCTCGAGATCGAGCCGAAGATCGAATTGCCGCGCGACGCGACCGGCAAGCTCGACCTCCAGGCCACCGGACAGATCCTCAACGACAAGGTAGAAAGCTGGGTGCGGGAATATCCCGAACAATGGCTCTGGTACCACGACCGGTGGCATATCAAACGGTATCTTTAATCGGATAACCTGTCACATTGTGCCGCAGCCGAGGATTGTATAACTGGACTTTCTCCGTTAAGTCACCGGCGACAAATTGGGTCCGTTTCTGAGAGATAAATTAATCTGATTCGCATTGAATACTGGGAGCGTCGGTCCTCGGGAACGGATCGGCGACAATCTCCGGACGAGGGGGAGGCAGTTTTGGAAGCGTTGATCGATCTGTTCTGGTCAAAATATGCCGATCTTCGGCAGGCGGTGGAGCGTAACGACACGTCCGCCACCACCGCGCTCGATCGCGAACTCGATCCGCTTCTGCTTGCCATCTTTTCGAGCCAGAGCAAGGATTCCGCCAGCATCCAGGCGCAGTTCCGCTTCGCGCTCGATCTCCTGAACGAAGAGGCCGACGACCGCGGCTGCGTTCGTCGCAACGGACATTTGCTGCAGATGCTTGTCGAACGCTACGTCGTTCCAGAAACCGGTCTGTCGGCCAATCGCCGGCCGGAGCCGGAATCGCCCGAACATACGGTGATCGCCGATGCGACGGCCGACGGTTTTCTCGACGATGCGCTGCTCAACCGCATTTCCGACCGTATCGTTGTGATCGCCCCCGGCTATCGGATCTTCTATTCCAACGAAACCAACGCGCGTCGTCTCGACCTGAGCCGCGAGGAATTGATCGGCCGGTATTTCGCGGAATTCGTCGGTCTCCACCGTTTCAAGAACGAATTCAAGCCGAGCCTCGACCGTTGTTTCGCGGGCGAGAGCATTTCGCTGACCTATGCGGATCAGATCGACGGGCAGACGGTGGTGATCCGCTGCCGCATGTCGCCCTGCGTTTCCGGCTCGTCGCAGTTGATCGGCGCGCTCCTGGTGATGCAGGAAACCGCCGACCGCCGCCGTCGCCCGGCCGCCTGATTCTCAGCTGTCCGACCAGACGGCGAGTTCGTAACCCTGCCGATCGGCAAAGTGGAAGCGCCGCCCGCCGGGGAACGAGAAGATCGGCTTGACGATCCTGCCGCCGGCGTTCTCGACCCGCGCAAGCGCATCATCCAGATCGTCCGCGAAGAGAATGACGAGCGGACCGCCCTTGGCTGTTACATCCGTCGACCTCGCAAAGCCGCCCGTCAGCCTTCCGTCCTGGAATTCGCAGTAATCCGGTCCATAGTCCGTGAAGGTCCAACCGAAGGCCGAGCCGTAAAACGCCTTGGCGTCTTCGATCTTCTCCACGTTGAATTCGATATAGTCGATCTTGCGATCGGCTCCCCTGGTGCCCATCGGCCCCTCCTATTTCTTTTCTTCCAGCAGGTTTTTCAGTGCCTTGAGATCCTTGCGCACATGAGCGGCATCCGCTTCAAAGGCTGCGTCGTCAAGGTCGGGGCGCTGGAAAAGCGTGAACATGACTTCGGCCCCGTTGCCGTTCGGCACGACACGCAGCGGATTGTCGACGACAAGCCCGTTTTCCATCGTCACCGTGTGGTCGAGGATGCCGAACGGATTGTCAGGCGTGAAACGCACGCGCACCAGGCCGACCGGCCCGCCGTCGCCGATCCAGTCGTCGCCATCGCGGGTCAGCCCGGCGGCAAGGCCGGATGCCCAGAGCGGCATGTTTTCCGGACGGCTCGCGAAGGCGTAAACGTGCCGCCAGGGCCTTTCGATGCCGATATGGATGATGCGGGCGGGCAGGGTGGTCATCATGGCCTCCTCGATTTTCCGTTGGTCTATCCGAAGAGAAGCGGCGGTTCTTGAACAAAACGGACAATCAGCCGCAAAGCTGCCTGCGGATCTCGCCTGGCGTCAAAGTCGTCAATTCCTTCACGTCGCGCGTCATATGCGCCTGATCGGCATAACCGGCCTGAAGCGCGACAATCGCAAGGTCTCCCGATGCGGGCTGGCGCATCAGCTGAAGAAGGCCCTGCAGGCGAAGGATACGCTCGAGCGTCTTGGGGCCATAGCCAAAATGATCACGGCTGTGCCGGCGCAGCGTTCGTTCGCCGAAGGTTTTTCGCGCGGACCGTTCCGGAGAAGCGCCGGCGAGAGGGTCGAAAAGCAGCGAGTCGAAAAGCATGCCCATGTCGCTCTGCGGGTCAGCGGCCGCCGAGGCCTCGTTTTCGGCCCATATCCGCAAGACCGCCTGCCTGGCGATCGGGCACGTCTCTTGGGCAAGCCGTTCCTCGATCGTGCGGACGTCCTGTCGCAAATCCCCGAGCGGCACGGCCTGCCCGACCAGATCGCTCAAGGGGACATCGAGCCAGCGCAAGGCTGCCCCCGGCCTGAAACGCAGGCCAAGAACGGTTTCTCCGGCGGGGAGGGCCGGAAAGGCGGCTGTGCGGTCGGGGCCGATCACCATCAGTCGGCCGCCAGCCCAGATCAGGTCGGAGCAGCCGTCCGGCACGACCGCGACCGGCCCTTCGAACTCCTGTGGCAGCCGATGCGACCAGACCCTGCAAAACAGCTTTGCCAGCGGCCCGGTCGCCGGCCGCTCCCGGTAGGCGCCGGCACGCATGGCCAGAAGGGGCCTGGCCGTCCTCGTATCCATGGTCTCTTTCATGCCTCGTTTTGGCATCGGAACAGGGCGTTCACAAGGCGCGCGCACCAACGTCAGGCGGGGCTTTCCGCTCGCGGCGAACACGGTCTCGTGTCATGGAAATTTAATCGTTTAGCGTCGCCACCGCCTTGCCGTTGGCCTATATGAATGCGACAACACCCTCGAATCTCAATATGGAGGCACATCCGTGGAACAGGCAGAAATCGGCCTTATCGGGCTCGGCGTCATGGGCTCTAACCTCTCCCTCAACATCGCCGAAAAAGGCAACAAGATCGCCGTTTTCAACCGGTCTCCGGAAGCGACCCGCAAGTTCTACGCTGAAGCCGGCGAACTGCAGGGCCAGCTTATCCCCTGCGAGACGCTGGAAGAATTCGTCGCCTCCATCCGCCCGCCGCGGCCGATCATCATCATGATCAAGGCCGGCGATCCGGTCGACCAGCAGATGGAACTGCTGAAGCCCTATCTTTCTGCCGGCGACATCATGATCGACGCCGGTAACGCGAATTTCCGCGACACGATGCGCCGTTTCGACAATCTGAAGGACAGCGGCCTGACCTTCATCGGCATGGGCGTGTCCGGCGGTGAGGAAGGTGCCCGCCACGGCCCGTCGATCATGGTCGGCGGCACCGAGGACAGCTGGAAGCGCGTCGAAAAGGTACTGACCTCGATCTCCGCCAAGTTCAACAACGAGCCCTGCGTTGCCTGGCTCGGCGAAAACGGCGCAGGTCATTTCGTCAAGACCATCCACAACGGCATCGAATATGCCGACATGCAGATGATCGCCGAAATCTACGGCATCCTGCGCGACGGCCTCGGCATGAGCGCGTCGGAAATCGGTGACGTATTCGGCAAGTGGAACGAGGGTCGCCTCAATTCCTACCTGATCGAGATCAGCCAGACGGTTCTGAAAGCCGCCGATCCGATCACCGGCAAGCCGATGGTCGATCTGATCGTTGATTCCGCCGGCCAGAAGGGCACCGGCAAATGGTCGGTCATTGAAGCCCAGAACATGGGCGTTGCCGCGACCGCCATCGAAGCCGCCGTCGCCGGCCGCATCCTGTCGTCCCAGAGAACCGAACGGCTGGACGCCGAAAAGATCTTCGGCCTGCCCAAGGTCGCCGAAGCGCCGAAGGACAAGGCCGCCTTCATCGCCGATCTCGAAAGCGCGCTGCTGGCCGCCAAGATCGGCGCCTATGCGCAGGGCTTTGCGATCATGTCGGCCGCGTCTGCGGAATATGGCTGGAACCTGCCGATGCCGACCATCGCCAAGATCTGGCGCGCCGGCTGCATCATCCGCTCGGCCTTCCTCGACGAGATCACCTCGGCCTTCACCAAGGATCCGCATGTGGCCAACCTGATCGTGACGCCGGCCTTCGCGCAGATGGTCAAGGATACCGACGCTCCGCTGCGCCGCGTCGTTTCCTATGCCGCACTTTCAGGCCTGCCGGTTCCGGCGCTCGCCTCGGCGCTTTCCTATTTCGACGCCTATCGCCGCGGTCGCGGCACGGCGAACCTCATCCAGGCACAGCGCGACTTCTTCGGCGCCCATGGCTTCGACCGCCTCGACGGCGTCGACAAGCACCACGGCCCGTGGGGCAGCGGGCTTAGCGAATTTGCCTGATCGGCTCGTCCTTCTCGGAACCAAGGGCGGCCCGGCCATTCGGCCGGGCGGTCCGTCCCCGACGTCAACGCTACTCGATCTCGGCGGTCGTCGCATCGTCGTTGATTGCGGTCTCGGCGTTGCGCGCGGGCTTGTGGAAGCCGGCATGCCGCTCCGCGAACTCGACCTCATCTTCATCACCCATCTGCATTCCGACCATGTGCTGGAACTCGGGCCGCTCATCCATACGGCCTGGACGACCGGTCTGGACCATCCTGTGACGGTCTACGGTCCCGGCGGCACCGGAGCCGTCTGGCAGGGATTTCTCGCCTCGCTGGCCTATGACATTGCGACCCGCATCGCCGACGAGGGGCGGCCGGATCTCGAAAGCCTGGTGACCATCCACGAATACGGTCCTGGCCTCGTTCTGGAAACGGAGAGGCTGAGCGCGACGGCGCTGCGCGTCGATCACCCGCCGGTGACCGACTGTTTCGCGCTGAAATTTGAAAGCGGGAACCGGGCGGTCGTGTTTTCCTCCGACACGGCCTATTTTCCGCCCCTGGCGGATTTCGCCTCGGGCTCCGACATTCTCGTCCATGAAGCGATGTTGCCTCAGGGTGTCGAAAGCATCGTGTCGCGGACAGGAAATGGTGCAAGGCTGAGGGAACACCTGATCGCGTCGCACACGTTCGCGGCCGATGCGGGGCGGATCGCGACGGCCGCAGGCGTCCGGCGGCTTGCCCTCAACCATCTCATTCCCGCCGACGATCCGGCCTTCGGCGAGAGCGATTGGCGCGCGGCGCTTGGCGAGACGTTTTCCGGCGAGCTGATCGTCGGACGCGACGGGCTCGTCATCCCTCTCTGAGGGGAAGCCTCAGTCCTTCGGCGCCATTTTCGACCACGTGGGCTTTGCGACGCTCTGCAGCAGTTCCGGGCCGACGCCATCGATGCGCGCCATCAGGGCCTTGGCGAGTTCGCGCCCGGCCTGACGGATATCCTCGCTGACCGTATAGATCTCCGGACGGATCCAGTTGAGGAAATCGGCCGACTGTTTCGATACCACGTCGACGTCGTGCCCGAGTTTCCTGCCCGCCGCCTCCAGGCCGGCCACCAGCGCGATCGTCGCCGAACCGCTGATCGAGATGATGCCGTCAGGTGGCTCGACGGCGCGCATCATCCGTTCGGCATAGGTGCGGATTTCATCGAGCGGAGTTTCGCTGGTCACACGGCCCATCGGCACTTCGGTGGCGCCGAAATCGGCGAGCCCGCGTTCGAAGCCGATACGGCTGTGGACATAGAAGGAGAAACGGCTTCCCGGGGAGAGGAAGGCCAGTCGCCGCCGGCCTTTTTCCACCAGCTTCTGGACGGCCTGATAGGCGTAGGCCTCGTTGTCGTAGTCGTGATAGGGGTGGACGATCCCCATGTCGGAGCGGCCGTGGGTGACGAAGGGGAGGTTTCGCTCCGTCATCAGCCTGACCCGCGCATCGTCCGGCTCTATGCGCGAAATGATCACCCCGTCGGCCGAGCCGGTGTCGAGGATATAGCGCACCGGCACCATCGGGTCCTTCTGGAAGGAATGCGGCGTCACCACGAGGTGATATTGCGTACCGCCCAGAACTTCCGAAATACCGTGCACCATCTGGCTGGTGAAACCCATCAGCTCCTCGTCGATGCCGAGCACGAGGGCAATGACATTGGTCTTGCCGGTGCGCAGGCGCACGCCCGCACGGTTCGGCTGGTAGCCGAGCTGGTTGGCGACGAGGCGGACGCGTTCCTTGGTATCGGCGCCGATATCCGGCGCATCCTTCAATGCGCGCGAAACCGTGGTGATGCCGAGGCCCGTCATATAGGCGATCGTTTTCAAGGTTGGACGCTCGCGGACCGCTGTCTGCGTTCCGCCCGTCTTTGATCTTCCGCTGTCGTCCATTGTTTGCCGTCGCTGCCCGAGTCAGATCGCCACTATAAAGGGCCGAAGCTTGCCCGGAAACGTCGCGACGCCTCCCTTATCCTCACTCCAAATCAATAACTGAAACGATACAGGTAAAAAGTCGAGTGGAATTTTGATCAATTCCGAATTTCCATACTCCTGGGTTGTACAACGCATATGCGAAAAGGATTTGTGCGCACGCCAATGATTGGCGTCGTTATATCGGCCATTATCCCCGGAATTCTGCGTCTTGTTCCGCGGATTTGGCCTGGCTGTACCGTCGCCCAACTTCTGGAAATTCTTCTTTTGATTGTATTTTCTCGACTCCGGAATATTTTCTCGCAAAACGGGTTGCACGACAGAAGCGATTGGCCTACGTTTTTACGGCAACGTTTCAGTGAGGGAGGAGACTCATGAATATTCGTGCTATCGCGGCCGTATTGGCTGCAACCGTGGCGCTGCCGCTTGGTGCGGCTCACGCCACCGATCTCGAAGTGACGCATTGGTGGACGTCGGGAGGCGAGGCCGCGGCTGTCGCAGAGCTCGCCAAGGCTTTCAACGCGACCGGAAACAAATGGGTCGACGGCGCAATCGCCGGCTCCGGCGGCACCGCCCGCCCGATCATGATCAGCCGTATCACCGGCGGCGATCCGATGGCCGCCACCCAGTTCAACCATGGCCGCCAGGCCGAGGAACTGGTTCAGGCCGGCCTGATGCGTGATTTCACCGACCTCGCCAAGAAGGAAGGTTGGGACAAGATCGTACGCCCCGCCGGCCTGCTGAAATCCTGCACTTTCGAAGGCAAGATCTATTGCGTGCCGCTCAACATCCACTCTTGGCAATGGCTGTGGCTTTCCAACGACGCCTTCAAGAAGGCGGGCGTTGCGGTTCCGAAGAACTGGGACGAATATGTCGCAGCGGCTCCGGCGCTTGAAAAGGCCGGCATCGTACCGCTCGCGGTCGGCGGCCAGGCCTGGCAGTCGACCGGCCTGTTCAGCGTGCTGACGGTCGCGATCGGCGGCAAGGAGATCTACCAGAAGGTCTACGGCGACAAGGACGCGAAGGTCGCGGCCGGTCCGGAAATGGCCAAGGTGTTCAAGGCTGCCGACGACGCCCGCAAGATGTCGAAGGGCACCAATGTCCAGGACTGGAACCAGGCCACCAACATGGTGATCACCGGCAAGGCCGGCGGCCAGATCATGGGTGACTGGGCGCAGGGCGAATTCCAGCTGGCCGGCAAGAAGGCCGGTGTCGACTATACCTGCCTGCCGGGCCTCGGCGTCAACGAGGTCATCTCGACGGCTGGCGACGCCTTCTACTTCCCGGTCCTCAAGGATGCGGCAAAGACCAAGGCACAGGAAGCGCTCGCCTCGACGCTGCTTGACGCCAAGACCCAGGTCGCCTTCAACCTCAAGAAGGGCTCGCTGCCGGTGCGCGGCGACGTCGATCTTGCGGCCGCCAACGACTGCATGAAGAAGGGTCTCGAAATCCTTGCCAAGGGCAATGTCGTCACCAGCACCGACCAGCTGATCACGCAGGATACCCAGAAGCAGCTGGAAGACCTGATGTCGCAGTTCTTCGCCAATACGTCGATCACGGCCGAGGAGGCCCAGAAGCGCTTCGTCGCGATTTTCTCCAAAGCCGGTTGATCCGACCGACAGCGATCCAACAGCCGGCTCCGCGTCCGAAAGGGGCGGGGCCGGTGGTGGCTTGCTTCCGGCAGCCTTTGCCATCCAGAGGAGTTGACCATGGCGGCGCACACTCAGCCCGGCCGACCCAACCAGTTGTTCCGCAATCTCAATTCGAAGATTGCCTCGATCCCGATGATGCTGACGGCCGTGGTGATCTTCCTCGGCGGCACGATCTGGACCGTCGTTTATTCCTTCACCAATTCCAAGCTCCTGCCGCGCCTGTCCTTCGTCGGCCTGGACCAGTATGAGCGGCTCTGGGATACGCCGCGCTGGATCGTCTCGATCCAGAATCTGGCGACCTACGGATGCTTCTCGCTGATTTTCAGCCTGACCATCGGTTTCCTCCTGGCGGCCTTGATGGACCAGAAGATCCGGTTCGAAAACACGTTCCGGACGATCTTCCTCTATCCGTTCGCGCTGTCCTTCATCGTCACCGGCCTTGTCTGGCAGTGGATCCTCAACCCGGAATTCGGGGTACAGTCGGTCATCCGCTCGCTCGGCTGGACGAGCTTCACCTTCGATCCGCTCTACAATTCCGATATCGTCATCTACGGCATCCTGATCGCCGCGCTCTGGCAGGGGACGGGCCTCGTGATGTGCCTGATGCTCGCCGGGCTTCGCGGCATCGACGAGGACATCTGGAAGGCCGCGCGCGTCGATGGCATCCCGATGTGGAAGACCTATCTCTTCATCATCATCCCGATGATGCGGCCGGTCTTCGTCACCACGCTTGTCATCATCGCCAGCGGCATCGTCAGGATCTACGACCTCGTCGTGGCGCAGACGAGCGGCGGCCCCGGCATCGCCTCCGACGTGCCCGCCAAATACGTCTACGACTACATGTTCTTCGCCCAGAACCTCGGCCAGGGCTTTGCAGCATCCACGATGATGCTGCTCGCCGTTGCCATCATCATCGTGCCCTGGGCCTATCTCGAATTCGGAGGACGCAAGCGTGGATAAGTCGCTCACGATGCCGACCATATCCGGCCAGGCCGGCTCCCGGCTGGAAGCCGGTCCGCAGGGGAAACGCCCCCGCAAAACGCTCTCGTCGCGCAATATCATCGTCTACGGTGCGCTCGGACTGGCGGCGCTCTATTATCTCGTGCCGCTCTACGTGATGGTCGTCACGTCGCTGAAGGGCATGCCGGAAATCCGCCTCGGCAACATCTTTTCGCCGCCGATGGAGATTACCTTCGAGCCCTGGGTGAAGGCCTGGGCACAGGCCTGCACGGGCCTCAACTGCGACGGGCTTTCGCGCGGCTTCTGGAATTCGGTCCGCATCACGGTGCCGTCGGTGATCGTGTCGATCGCGATCGCCTCGGTGAACGGTTATGCGCTCGCCAATTGGCGGTTCAAGGGTTCGGAAATCTTCTTCACGATCCTGATCGTCGGCGCCTTCATCCCCTATCAGGTAATGATCTATCCGATCGTCATCGTGCTGCGCGAAATGGGCCTTTACGGCACGCTCTACGGCCTGATCCTTGTACATTCGATCTTCGGCATGCCGATCCAGACGCTGCTGTTCCGCAACTATTTCGTCTCGCTGCCGGAAGAACTGTTCAAGGCGGCGCGCATCGACGGGGCAGGGTTCTGGCAGATCTATTTCCGCATCATGCTGCCCATGTCGCTGCCGATCTTCGTCGTCTCGATGATCCTGCAGACCACCGGCATCTGGAACGACTTCCTGTTCGGCGTGGTGTTCACCCGGCCGGATACCTATCCGATGACCGTGCAGCTCAACAATATCGTCAATTCGGTTCAGGGCGTGAAGGAATACAACGTCAACATGGCGGCGACGCTGCTGACGGGTGCGGTTCCGCTGATCGTCTATTTCGTTTCCGGCCGGCTTTTCGTCCGCGGCATCGCGGCCGGCGCAGTCAAAGGGTAAGCCTGATGCTCAACAATGTTTCCGCGCGCACGCAGAGCAGCGTTTCCATCCGCGAACTGTCGCTGTCCTTCGGCTCGGTCAAGGTGTTGGAAAACCTCAATCTCGATATCCATGACGGCGAGTTCCTGGTCCTGCTCGGCTCGTCTGGCTGCGGCAAGTCCACGCTGCTCAACTGCATCGCCGGGCTTCTGGAGCCAACCGAAGGGCAGATCTTCATCAAGGACAGGAACGTTACCTGGGAAGAGCCCAAGGACCGCGGCATCGGCATGGTGTTCCAGTCCTACGCGCTCTATCCGCAGATGACGGTCGAAAAGAACCTCTCCTTCGGCCTGCGGGTCGCCAAGGTTCCGAAGGACGAGATCGACCGCCGCGTGGCGCGCGCCTCCGGCATCCTGCAGATCGAGCCGCTCCTCAAGCGCAAACCCTCCGAACTCTCCGGCGGCCAGCGCCAGCGCGTCGCGATCGGCCGTGCGCTGGTGCGCGATGTGGACGTCTTCCTGTTCGACGAGCCGCTGTCGAACCTCGATGCCAAACTGCGCTCCGAACTGCGCGTCGAGATCAAGCGGCTGCACCAGGCGCTCAAGAACACGATGATCTACGTCACCCACGACCAGATCGAGGCGCTGACGCTTGCCGACCGCATCGCCATCATGAAGAGCGGCGTCATTCAGCAGCTCGACGATCCGGTGACCATCTACAACCGGCCGAAGAACCGTTTCGTCGCCGGCTTCATCGGCTCGCCGTCGATGAACTTTTTGACCGGCGAACTGGCGGAGGAGGGTGGCCATACCGTCTTCAAGACCAATGGCGTCAGCTTCTCGCTCGACGGTTACGACGCTTACGGGCCGCTGAAGGGCGGACGCAAGGTCATCCTCGGCGTCCGTCCGGAGCACATCAAGGTGGATGGTGACATTGCCGGCGGCGAAGTGCACGAGGCGATCGTCGATATCGAGGAGCCCATGGGCGCCGACAACCTGCTCTGGCTGAAGCACGCTGGCCACGTGATGTCGGTTCGCATCGGCGGCGCAAGGCGTTATGCCGTCGGCGCCAAGGTGCGCCTCGCCTTCGACATGAGCATGGCTTCGCTGTTCGACGCGGGAACGGAAGAGCGCATCTGATGTCAGACGGCAGGTGGATTCGCGAGGGCCGATTACGGTTGGGCTATTTAGCGTCGCGGCAGGCGATACCCCCCTCTGTCCTGCCGGACATCTCCCCCTCAAGGGGGGAGATCGGCTGGGCGCATGCTCACGATTCCCGTCGCCAACATCGAGTATGGCGATACGCCGCTCCGGGTCTATCTCCCCCCTTGAGGGGGAGATGTCCGGCAGGACAGAGGGGGGCTGACACGGCACGCCGTGAATTTTGCGGGCTGGTGCAATGACCACGATCGACCTGTCCGGCTCCTGGCAGCTCGCCTCCGCCGATGGAACGCATCGCACCGAGATGCCGATCCCGGGAGACGTGCATGCCGCGCTGAAGGTAGCGAAGATCATCCCGGACCCGTATTTCGGCCGCAACGAGAACGATGTCCAATGGGTCGCGAATACGGACTGGGTGGTCGAACGCCAGTTTACGCTCGATGATCCTGCCGGCTCCTGGTATCTCGACATCACCTATCTCGATACCGTCGCGACCGTCTTCGTCAACGATATCCCGGTGCTGCAGGCGGACAACTGCTTTCGCCGCTACCGCCCGGACGTATCGAAGGCGCTCAAATCCGGCGAGAACACGATCCGCATCCTCTTCCGCTCCAGCATCGCCGAAGCTGCGGAGCGGCAGGCGCGCCAGCCGTTCTACATTCCCTATTCAACGACCAATTCCCCCATCCCGAACGGCAACATGCTGCGCAAGCCGCAGTGCCATTTCGGCTGGGACTGGAATATCGCGCTGGCGCCGCTCGGTCTCTATGGCGAGATCGCGCTGAAGAAGCTCGAAACCGCCCGCATCGAACATGTCGTCACCAGCCAGAGACATCAGGCGGGCGAGGTCGATCTCATCGTCACGGTGACGCTTTTTGCCGAGGGGCAGGGCGTGCTGCCGGTGTTCTTTTCGTTCGGCGACGAACGGGTCCGGCTCGATTGTGGCGTGCGCGCCGGCGAGACGGTTATCAGCCACGTCTTCCATGTCGAAAACCCGAGGCTCTGGTGGCCTTCGGGCAGTGGCGAGCAGGTTCTTTACGAACTGAAGGTCGGCACCCCGACAGAATCCGTCACCCGCGGGATCGGTCTCAGGACCGTCGAACTGCTGACCGACCCGGACGAGGCCGGCAGCCGTTTTGCTTTTCGCATCAACGGCCGGGAGATCTTCTGCCGCGGCGCCAACTGGATCCCGGCGGATGCATTGTTCTCGCTGTCGAGCCCAGAAAAGACCGAGGACCTGCTGCGCTCCGCCGTCGACGCCAACATGAACATGATCCGTGTCTGGGGCGGCGGCTTCTACGAGCAGGACTGGTTCTACGATCTCTGCGACCAGCTCGGCCTGATGGTCTGGCAGGATTTTCAGTTCGCCTGCAACCTCTACCCCTCGACGCCCGACTTTCTCGAAAACGTCGCAGCGGAAGTCGATTATCAGGCCCGCAGGCTGATCTCGCATCCCTCCATCGTGCTCTGGTGCGGCGACAATGAACTGGTCGGCGCACTGACATGGTTTCCGGAATCCCGTGAGAACCGCGACCGTTACCTCGTCTCCTACGACCGGTTGAACCGTGTCATCGAACAGGCGCTCGACAAGGCCGCGCCCGACGCCATCTGGTGGCCGTCCAGCCCCGCGTCGGGCTATCTCGACTATGGCGATGCCTGGCATGCGGACGGTTCCGGAGACATGCATTACTGGTCCGTCTGGCACGAGAACAAGCCGTTCGACAATTACCGGTCGGTCAAGCCCCGTTTCTGCTCGGAATTCGGTTTCCAGTCCTATACTTCGCTGCCGGTCATCGAGACCTATGCGGCGCCGAAGGACATGAACATCGCCTCGCCGGTCATGGAGCATCACCAGAAAAATGCCGGCGGCAACGAGCGCATTGCCGCCACCATGTTCCGCAATTTCCGCTTCCCGACCGATTTCGCCAATTTCGTCTATCTGAGCCAGGTGCAGCAGGGACTGGCGATCAAGACGGCCGTCGATTTCTGGCGCTCGCTGAAACCGCACACCATGGGGGCGCTCTACTGGCAGCTCAACGACACCTGGCCGGTCGCCTCCTGGTCGAGCCTCGATTACGGCGGCAGCTGGAAAGTGCTGCATTACATGGCGCGGCGCTTTTTCCAGCCGGTCGCGATTGCCGCGATCCCATCCGGGGACGGTCGGGAAATCCGCTTCTCGCTCGTCAACGACACGACCGGGGACGTGACGATAACGCTCGACCTGTCGCTCCTGACGCTCAAAGGCGAGCGCCGCCCGCTTCGCAGCGTCGCCGCCGTCTGCACGCCGGATGCCGCTGTCACCGCATTGAGCTTGCCGACCACAGATATTCCCGACGGCATGATCCTCGCCTGGAATTTCACCGCTTCGAACGGCATGCACGGCGACGGCCATCATGTCCCGGGCAATTACAAGGCTTTGGAGCTTGAACCTGCCGGCCTCGAGCTTATCGTGTCTCCGGGCGGTGACGGCGGTTTCGATCTCGATATCGCCGCGCGGGGGCTTGCCCTTTTCGTGCTGGTCGAGAGTATCACGCCCGGCCGTTATTCCGACAACGGCTTCGATCTCGCCTCCGGCGAAAGCCGCAGCATCCGCTTCACGCCCGCCGCACCGACGGACGCGACCCCGCAATTCCGCATCTACGACCTCTATTCCTGCCAGGCAGCAGGCTAAGGTCTTTATCAAGGGAGGAACACCATGACGAAACTCGGTTTTCAGCTTTATTGCGCACGCAATTTTCCGCCGCTTTCCGATGTCCTGAAGAAGGTTGCCCAGGCGGGTTATACCGAGGTGGAGGGTTTTGGCGGCATCTATGCGACGCTCGACGAGGCGGGCCTGAAGGCGCTCAAAGGTGATCTCGATGCCAACGGCCTGACGATGCCGACCGGCCATTTCGGCATCGATCTGCTCGAAAAAGAGCCGGAACAGGCACTGCTGATCGCAAAAACGCTCGGTGTCCAGGCGATCTATTGCCCGCATCTGGTCGCTGACCAGCGACCGACTGACGCCGCCGGATGGTTCGCCTTCGGGCAGCGGCTGCAGAGTGTCGGCAAACCATATTGGGATGCCGGCTACACATTCGGCTGGCACAACCATGACTTCGAGTTCAAGACGCTGCCGGACGGCTCGACGCCGCAGGAACAGATTCTTGCCGGCGGCCCGGATCTCGCCTGGGAAGCGGATATCGCCTGGGTGATCCGCGGCGGAGCCGATCCGTTCGCCTGGATCGAAAGTTATGCCAAGCGGATCACCGCCGTCCACGTCAAGGACATCGCGCCGGCCGGCGAGAACACGGACGAGGACGGCTGGGCCGACGTCGGCCACGGCACCGTCCCGTGGAAGGACCTGATGGCGGCGCTGAAGAAGACTTCCGCCAGGCATTACGTCCTCGAACACGACAATCCGAAGGATCTCGACCGGTTGTTGACCCGCTCGATCGCCTCCTTCAAGACCTATTGATCACAGCATTTTCCGGAGTTTTCCATGCCCAAGGAACTTGGCGTCGGCATCATGGGATGCGGCAATATTTCCACCACCTACTTCAAGCTGTCGCCGCTCTTCAAAGGCCTCAAGGTGCTCGCCTGCGCTGACATCAACGAGCAGGCCGCCGAAATGCGGGCCGAGGAATACGGCGTCAAGGCGCAGTCGATCGAGCATCTGCTCGCCAATGACGAGCTCGACGTGATCGTCAACCTGACGATCCCGGCGGCACATTTTGCCGTCTCCAAGGCGATCCTCGAAGCCGGCAAGCACGTCTATTCGGAAAAGCCGCTGGTCATCACGCTCGAAGAAGGCAAGGCGCTGCAGGCGCTCGCCAAAGAGAAAGGCCTGTCGGTCGGCTGCGCGCCGGACACCTTCCTCGGCGGCGCGCATCAGCTCGCCCGCAAATACATCGACGAGGGCGGCGTCGGGCGCATCACCTCGGGCACCTGCCACGTGATGAGCCCCGGCATGGAAATGTGGCATCCCAATCCGGGATTCTTCTTCCTCGAAGGCGGCGGGCCGATCCTCGATCTCGGGCCTTACTACATCGCCAACCTGATCAACCTGATCGGTCCGGTAAAGCGGGTCGGCGCGCTCACCTCCATGGCGAGCCCGACACGCGATGTCACCAGTGAGGGACCGTTCAAAGGACAATCGATCCCGGTCGAGACGCCGACCAACATCCATGCGCTGCTGGAATTCGTCAGCGGCGCGACGATCACGCTCTCGGCGAGCTGGGATGTCTGGTCGCACCGCCACGCCAATATGGAGCTCTACGGTACCGAGGGTTCGATCTTCGTGCCCGACCCGAACTTCTTCGGTGGCACCGTCGAGGCGAGCGGCCGCAACAAGGATATCCGGCCGCTGGAGCCCTGGAACCATCCGTTCGGCATCGACAACCAGGAACATCCGCAGGGGCCGCGCGCCAACTATCGGACGGCAGGGCTTGCCGACATCGCGATGGCGCTGATCGAAGGCCGCGACGCCCGCTGCTCGCTGGAACGCACCCTTCACGGCGTCGACGTGATGACCTCGATCCTGAAATCCGGCGAGGAAGGGCGGTTCATCGAGCTTTCGACCACCTGCACCCAGCCGGCGGCGCTCGGCATCGACGAGGCGCTGGCGCTTCTGCGCTGATCGGCTATGAATGCGGCGCGCCGGTCGAGAAACCGGTCGCGCCGCATTTCATTCGGAGGATTTCGATCATGACCTGGCAACCAGCGTCCAACCGCTACGAAACCATGAAATACAACCGCTGCGGCCGTTCGGGACTGAAGCTCCCGGCGATCTCGCTCGGCCTCTGGCACAATTTCGGCGACGACACGCCGCATGACCGCAAGGTCGCGATCGCCCGCAGGGCTTTCGATCTCGGCATCACCCATTTCGACCTCGCCAACAACTACGGCCCGCTGCCCGGCAGCGCCGAGACGGCGTTTGGCCAGATTCTCCGCGAGGATTTCAGGGGCTATCGCGACGAACTGATCATCTCGTCGAAGGCCGGCTACAACATGTGGCCGGGTCCCTATGGCGAATGGGGCAGCCGCAAATACCTGATCTCCTCCTGCGACCAGAGCCTGAAGCGCATGGGTCTCGACTATGTCGACATCTTCTATTCGCATCGCTTCGATCCGGACACGCCGCTCGAAGAGACCTGCGGTGCTCTCGATCATATCGTCCGCTCGGGCAGGGCGCTCTATGTTGGCATCTCGTCCTATAATTCGAAGCGTACCCAGGAAGCCACGGCGATATTGAAGCAACTCGGCACGCCGGTCCTCATCCATCAGCCGAGCTATTCGATGATCAACCGCTGGGTCGAGGAAGATGGCCTGCTCGACACGCTCGAAAACCTCGGCATCGGGTCGATCGTCTTTTCGCCGCTCGCGCAAGGCATGCTGACCTCAAAGTATCTCGGCGGCATTCCCGACGGCAGCCGCGCCGCGCAGGGCAAGTCGCTGCGCCCGGCCTTCCTCAACGACCGGAACATCGCCAACCTCAAGGCGCTCAACGCGATCGCCGAAAAGCGTGGCCAGACGCTGGCGCAGATGGCGATCGCCTGGGTCTTGCGCGGCGGCCGCGTGACCACCGCGCTGATCGGCGCCAGCCGCCCGGAACAGGTCGAGGACTGCGTCAGGTCGCTGGACAACCTGGATTTCACGGCGGCCGAACTTGCCGAGATCGATACCTATGCCAAGGACGCCGACATCAACCTCTGGGCCAAGTCGGCCGAGCGGGCAGGGCCGGCACGGTAAGAATAAACGCCCGGCAGCCCCTCACCCGGCTGCCGCCACCCTCTCCCCGCACGCGGGGCGAGGGGATTCGTGGCGCCGTCGGCGCTCCAACCTCCTTCTCCCCGCAAGCGGGGAGAAGGTCCCGGCAGGGGGATGAGGGGCATCCTGCCGATCGAGTTTGTTTCTGGGAGAAGCTAATGATCCACAACCCGATCCTGCCGGGCTTCAATCCGGATCCGTCCATCTGCCGTGTCGGCGAGGATTATTACATCGCCACCTCGACCTTCGAATGGTATCCCGGCGTGCAGATCCATCACTCGCGGGATCTCGTGAACTGGACACTGGTGCGCCGGCCGCTGGAGCGGGCAAGCCAGCTCGACATGCGCGGCAATCCCGACAGCTGCGGCATCTGGGCGCCTTGCCTCTCCCATTCCGAAGGACTGTTTTTCCTCGTCTATACGGACGTCAAGCGTTTCGACGGCAATTTCAAGGACGCGCACAATTACATCGTCACCTCGCCGAGCATCGAGGGCGAATGGTCGGATCCGATCTACGTGAATTCCTCCGGGTTCGATCCGACGCTCTTCCATGACGACGACGGCCACAAGTGGTTCCTCAACATGCAATGGAACCATCGGACCGAAAGCTATGGCGGCGCGCCAAAACATCCGGCCTTCGACGGCATCCTGCTGCAGGAATGGGATTTCGAGGCGCGGACGCTGAAGGGCCCGATCAAAAACATCTTTGCCGGCAGCCCGCTCGGCCTGGTCGAGGGACCGCATGTCTTCAAGCGTAACGGCTGGTATTACCTGACCACCGCCGAGGGCGGCACGGGATATGATCATGCCGTCACCATGGCCCGCTCTCGGTCGATCGACGGGCCGTACGAGATGCATCCGCAGACGCATCTGATCACGTCGAAGGATCATCCCAAGGCCGTGCTGCAGCGTGCCGGCCACGGCCAGTATGTCGAGACGCCCGATGGCGAAGCCTATCATACGCATCTTTGCGGCCGGCCGCTTTCCCCGCAACGCCGCTGCACGCTCGGCCGCGAGACGGCGATCCAGAAGTGCATCTGGGAAGACGACTGGCTCTATCTCGCCCAGGGCGGCGTGGTGCCGGATATCGACGTGCCGGCTCCGGGCGACGCCAGGCGCATCGAACGGCCCGCCCGCATCGAGCAGAGCTTCGACGGGTCGACCCTGCCGCCAGAATTCCAGTGGCTGCGCACGCCGCATCCGGAACGCCTGTTCAGCCTGAGCGAGCGTCCCGGCCACCTGCGCCTTTTCGGCCGTGAAAGCATCGGATCCTGGTACGAGCAGTCCCTGGTCGCCCGCCGCCAGGAGCATCATTCGTTCCGGGCCGAGACGGTTGTCGATTTCTCACCCGACACCTATCAGCAGGTCGCCGGCCTGACGCATTATTACAATCGGCATAAGTTCCATTCGCTGGTGGTCACCCTGCACGAAAAGCTCGGCCGCGTCGTGACGATCTTCTCCTGCCCTGGTGATTTCCCGCACGGGCGAATGAGCTTTCCGGCGGGAAGCGGCGTTTCGGTGCCTGGTGGCCCGGTGCATCTCGCGATGGAAATCCGCGACAACGACTTGCAATTCTTCTGGCGCGCCGGCGGCTCAAACGACTGGCAGGTATTTGGCCCGAAACTCGACGCCGGCGTCATCTCGGATGAAGGCGGCCGCGGCGAACACGGCTCGTTCACAGGCGCATTCGCGGGCATGTTTGCCTTCGACACGTCGGGGCGGGCAAAGAGCGCGGATTTCGATCGCTTCGTTTATGAGGCGCTATAGTTTGAGCCCAACGCAATTCGTGCTATTTTGACGCCATGAAGAATGTGACGATCGCTCTCGATGACGAGGTTTATGAACTCGCTGCAGCCCGTGCAGCCGAGAAGAATACATCCGTATCTTCGTTGATCGCTTCCCTGATCCGCCAGATGGAGGGGAAACGCCCCCTTAGTCCGGAGGAATTCCAGAAAAGCCTGGAGCGCGAGGAAGAGCTGCGCAAGCGAATCGTCGGTATCAGTGCCAAGGACAACCTTCCCCGCGACGAATTGCATAGAAGGCGCTGAAGGACGTGTCGGTATTTCTTGACACGAACATCCTCATCTATTCCATTTCATCCGATTCAACAGAATCCGCCAAACGAGAAAGGGCAGACGAGATTCTTCGACGTGACGATTGTGTTATATCGGTTCAGGTGCTGCAAGAATTCTACGCTCAGATGACAAGGGCCAGCCGTCCCGGCGCGCTTAGTCACCAAACGGTTCTGAAGTTGATTCAAGGCTGGCAGAGATTTCCGATCCAGGAGAATACCTTTGCAGTCCTTACGAGAGCCCTGGATATCGTCGAACGCTACCGCTTCTCCATTTGGGATAGCCTCATCATTGCGGCGGCGCTGCTTGGAGAGTGTGAGACTTTGTTTTCCGAGGATTTGTCTCATGGTCAGCGGATCGAGAATTTGACGATCGTCAACCCATTCCTGTCATCCCGCATCGTCCAACTCTGATTTCTGATCTGCTAATATTGTAAATTCTGAATCTCAGGAAGTTAATCCAACCGCATAATTTCATTACAGAAATGTAATTCAGCAATTCAGGTAGGGTTCATCATTCGGGCCGTAGTTTCCGGGCGTGTTCAACACGAGGAGACACCCGATGAAAAAGTTCTTTGCAATCCTTCTTTCCGCAACCGTGCTTGCCGCTCCGCTTGCCGCCCAGGCGCAGGATCGTCACTCCGGTCCGGAGCGTACCCGGACGGTGACCCGCACCGTGACGGTTCAGAAGAAGGTCGTGGTCGTAAAACCGCGCTGGTCGAAGGGCCATCGCATGACCGCTGCCGAGCGGCGGCGCATGGCGGAGATCCGCGACTATCGCCGTTACCGCCTGTCGGCTCCGCCGCGCGGTTACCACTGGGTGAAGGTCGACAAGGATTTCCTGCTGGTCGGCATCGCCAGCGGCGTGATTTCGAGCTTCGTCGCTGGCCGCTAGAAACGGATCGGCCTGCGGGGGTATTGCCTTCCCTCCCGCAGGCCTCACACATTCGCCGCTATGCGTGCCGGCGACCGTGCTTCCTGGCGCCTGATGTCATGTCCCTTGCGACAGGCAGGTCTTCATCGAGTTCGCGAGCCCGCGCATCAGCTCGAAGTAGAGGCCTGGACCTGATTTAAGCGTCGCTGCCTCCGGATCAAGCGTGGCCGAGCGGGCAGGGGTGCCTTCGGTCACCACCGCCACCAGTTTCGGCTCGAACTGCGGTTCGGCGAAGACGCAGGTCGCCCCAAGCTCCTTTACCTTTTTGTGGATCTGGCCGATGCGCTCGGCGCCCGGCATGGTCTCGGGGCTGACGGTGATCGAACCGGCGACGCTCACCCCGTACCGATGCTCGAAATACTGATAGGCGTCGTGGAAAACGATGAAGGGCCTGTTCCTGACGGACGCGACCGTGGCCTGGAGTTCGGCGTCGAGCGCATCGAGGTCCTTCATCAGCGCCGCGCCATTCGCCTGGTAGGCGGCGGCATTGGCGGGATCGGCGCTGACCAGCGTCTTTTCGATTTCCTCGGCCATCGCCTTGGCGTTCATCGGGTCGAGCCACAGATGCGTATCGAAACCCCCATGATTGTGATGGTCGTCGTCATGATCGGCATGGGCCTCGGCGGCATGATCATGACCGTGCCCCTCTTCCGCCTCGTGCCCGTGATCATGGGCTTCGAAGGCGCCACTTTCGCGGAACGGCAGTTTTTCCAGTCCGGGCGCGTCCCCGAGTTCTATCACCGTTGCCGAAGCGGCCAGCGCGTCCAGCGGCTTTTCGAGGAAAGCCTCGATGCCGGGGCCGACCCAGAAGATCACGTCGGCGCCTTCGATGGCGGCTGCGTTGGAGGGTTTCAGCGAGAACGTATGCGGCGAGGCGGCGCCGTCGACGATCAGTTTCGGCTCGCCGACGCCCTTCATGATCGAGGCGACGAGCGAATGGATGGGCTTGATCGAAACAACCACGTCCGGCGCCGCGGAACCCGTGCCTGCACTGGCGGACAATACCGCCGCGGAGAGGAGAGAGATCGAAGCCAGCTTCATGCCGCGTCCTTGCATTGTATCGTAATGTTATTACATCAATTGCGTTATGCTATAACGTGTGTCATAGCCACTGACAACAGGGAATCCGGAAAAACATGCTGATGTCCAATCGGGCTCGCAGGCCCAAAGCCGAAAACCAGCTCGTATCGCTCGCCAATGCCGGCATTCGCCGCGATGGCCGCTGGCTGGTGCGGGGCGTCGATTTCTCGATCCGCCGTGGCGAGGTGGTGACGCTGATCGGCCCCAACGGCGCCGGCAAGTCGACGACCGCAAAGCTGGCGATCGGGGTGCTGCGCCCCGATGAAGGGTCGGTTGCCAGATTGGCCGGCCTGCGCGTCGGTTATGTCCCCCAGAAACTGGCAATCGACTGGACCATGCCGCTCTCCGTGCGCCGCCTGATGCGCCTGACCGGCCCGCTCGCCGACGCCGATCTTCTGGCGGCGCTGGAATCGACCGGCATTCCCCACCTCATCGATGCCGAGGTCCGGCATCTGTCCGGCGGCGAGTTCCAGCGGGCGCTGCTGGCCCGGGCGATCGCCCGCAAGCCGGACCTGATGGTGCTCGACGAGCCGGTGCAGGGCGTCGATTTTGCCGGCGAGAGCGCGCTTTACGACCTGATCCGTTCGATCCGCACCACGACCGGCTGCGGCATCCTGATGATCTCGCACGACCTGCACATGGTCATGGCCGGCACGGACACGGTCATCTGCCTCAACGGCCATGTCTGCTGCCGCGGCACGCCGGAAGTGGTGAGCCAGAGCGCCGACTACCTGAAACTCTTCGGCAATTCGCGGTCGCTGGCGGTCTACAACCATCACCACGATCACACGCATCTGCCGGACGGCCGGGTGATGCATGGCGACGGTACCGTAACCGATCACTGCCATCCCGATGACGGGCACCATCATCGGGATGCACACGGCCATGCGCATGATCACGACCATCCGCCTCACCACCACCATCACGGCGATCATGCCGAGGCGAAGGGAGAGGGCCGTGCTTGACGACTTCTTCACCCGCGCCCTCATCGCCGGTATCGGCGTGGCGCTGACCGCCGGCCCGCTCGGCTGTTTCGTCGTCTGGCGGCGGATGGCCTATTTCGGCGATACGATGGCGCATTCGGCGCTGCTCGGCGTGGCGCTGTCGCTGTTCTTCCAGATCAACCTGCTGATCGCCGTCTTCGGTGTCGCGGTCGTGGTGTCCTTGCTGCTTCTGGCGCTGCAGCGGCGGCAATCGCTGTCGGCGGATGCGCTGCTCGGCATTCTCTCCCACTCGGCTTTGGCGATCGGCCTCGTGCTCGTCGCCTTCATGACCTGGGTCAGGATCGACCTGATCGCCTTCCTGTTCGGCGACATCCTGGCGGTGACCCGGACCGATATCGCGCTGATCTGGGTCGGCGGCGTGCTGGTGCTGGCGGCGCTCGTCTGGCTGTGGCGGCCGCTGATCGCATCCACCGT
This sequence comes from Neorhizobium sp. 2083, assembly GCF_031455615.1. NCBI lineage: Bacteria > Pseudomonadati > Pseudomonadota > Alphaproteobacteria > Hyphomicrobiales > Rhizobiaceae > Neorhizobium > Neorhizobium sp. 2083. Next base: position 525,602 of record NZ_JAVDTC010000004.1, read on the forward strand.
CAGCGAGGACGTGGCGGAGGCGGAGGGCATGAAGCCGGCGCAGACGAGGCTTCTCTTCATGCTGCTGATGGCGCTGGTGATCGCGATCGCCATGAAGATCGTCGGGATCATGCTGATCACCGCGCTTCTGATCATTCCGGCGGCGACAGCGCGGCGGTTTTCGGCAAGCCCGGAACTGATGGCGGTGCTCGCCTCGGTGATCGGCGCGCTGGCGGTGATCGGCGGCCTGTTCGGCTCGCTCAGCTACGACACGCCGTCCGGCCCTTCCATTGTGGTCGCGGCGCTCCTACTTTTCATTCTAAGCCTGCTTCCGGCGGCGGGGAAAAACACGGCCGACAGGGCCGGCAACCAAGGAGTGCGATGATGAACGCACCAGTCTCGACACCGACATCCGCTCCGGCGCTGACCAAGAACCAGTCGCTCGTCTTCGACGTGCTGACCCGGTCGGATGCGCCGATGAGTGCCTACACGATCCTCGACCGGCTGCGCGACCACGGTTTTCGCGCACCTCTGCAGGTCTACCGGGCGCTCGACAAGCTGTTGGAATTCGGCATGGTTCACCGGCTCGAAAGCCTCAACGCCTTCGTTGCCTGCGCCCATCCGGAAAGCGAATGCTGCGGCAAGGGACATGGCCACGGGCACGGCACCGTCGCGTTCGCGATCTGCGAGAGCTGCGGCCATGTATCGGAATTCCACGACCACGAAGTGGATCATCGGCTTGGCGACTGGGCGAAGGCCAGGAACTTCAAGCCCGCCAAGACGACGATCGAGATCCGCGGGCTGTGCGGCGCCTGCGCCGCCTAAAGCAGCCGCAGGTCGCGGGCGAACCGCTTCCAGTTGGCGACGTAGCGCACCGCCGACTGTTTGAGCTTCTCGACGGCTTCATCGTCGAGAACCCGCGTCACCTTCGCGGGCGAGCCGACGATCAGGGAATTGTCGGGAAATTCCTTGCCTTCGGTGACCAGCGCATTGGCGCCGACGAGGCAGTTTTTGCCGATCTTCGCGCCGTTCAGGATCGTCGCGCCCATGCCGACCAGCGAGTTGTCGCCGATCGTGCAGCCGTGGATGATCGCGTGATGGCCGATCGTGCAGTTCTCGCCCAATGTCACCGGATAGCGCGGATCGGTGTGGATCATCACGCCTTCCTGGATGTTCGTTCCCGCGCCGACCACGATCGGCTCGTTGTCGCCGCGCAATACCGAGCCGAACCAGATCCCGACATCCTCGCCGAGTTCCACCTTGCCGATCACGGTCGCATCCGGCGCCAGCCAGTAACGGTCGGGGCCGGGGGTTTTCGGTTCAAATTCTCCGAGAGCGTAAAGCGGCATGGTTCTCCTCCCAGGCTGGTTCGTCGGCGGATGTGGTGTGGGTGAATTTTACGTCAGACGACCGTCAGCGACAGTTTTCCGACGCCATCGATGCCGCAGGTGACCCGATCGCCGCGCTGGACCGGGCCGACGCCGGCCGGCGTGCCGGTCATGATCACGTCGCCGGGGGCGAGCACGAAGAGTTTCGACAGCTCGACGATGATTTCGGGCAGTTTCCAGATCATCTGGTTCAGGTCGCCGGACTGTTTGCGGGCGCCGTTGACATCGAGCCAGATGGCGCCTGCCTGCGGATGGCCGATCCTTGAAGCCGGTACGAGGGGGGAGACCGGAGCCGATTTTTCGAAGGCCTTGGCTGCCTCCCAGGGGCGGCTCATCTTCTTGGCCTTGTCCTGCAGGTCGCGGCGGGTGAAATCGATGCCAGCGGCATAACCGTAGACCTTGGAAAGCGCGTCCTCGAGGGTGATATCGGCGCCGCCGCCGGAAAGCGCCATCACCAGTTCCGCTTCGAAATGCACGTCGCTCGACTGCGCCGGATAGGGGAAGCTGTCGCCGACATAGAGATTGTCGGCATTCTTCTGGAAGAAGAAGGGTGGTTCGCGGGACGGATCGCCGCCCATCTCGATTGCGTGGTCGGCATAGTTGCGGCCAACGCAATAGACCCTGCGGACCGGAAAGCCCTCCGCCAGCCCCTCGACCGGCAGAAGAACGGTTTCGGGCATGGGGATCACGGTCGCAAGCATGGCAGACTTCCTGGAAAACTGTGGGCGCGAGGTGGACAAGGTGGCGCCCTTTGTCCCTCAATTTGCCGGTTTATCCTAGCACTTTTTCAAGCGCGGAGGAAAAGCGGGGGAGAGGCTCAACTTCGGATTCGAGATGCCCCTTGCAGCCACTGCCGAGCTCAGATCAATTCGGCAACGGGTTGTAGCCTTGACACCGAGGACACCCTCAGAGGCTGCGATTTCTCCGGTGATATCGGTGCTCCGGGTCGGGGAAGCCTGATCAAGATCAATTTCAACCCCTGATCGTCCATGCTAGGCTATTTTAGTGATTCGTCGAATGCCCTTGGATGGGCCGTCCTGTTCCTGCGGTGACCTCTCTCATCGAGAACAGTGCCATGGAATCGCAGCATCGAAGCGGCCCAAGAGGACCGAAGAGGACCAACCGGATATTACAACAGCTGAGCTGCGGAGCTCATTGTATCGAGTGTTAGGTTCCCAAGCCGGTGCCAGAAGGGGGCTACCTGGTTGTCGACACAGCAGATACTCACCGGCGACTTCCTGGCCGGCGGCGGCGAAATGGCCGAGTTCGTTCGAACCAAAGACTGGAGCAACACGCCGCTCGGGCCGATTGATCAGTGGCCCCAAAGTCTCAAGACAACCGTCAGCCTGTGCCTCGCCTCGAATTTCCCGATCAACGTGATCTGGGGCGACGAGAACACCCAGATCTACAACGACGGGTATCGCACGGTGTGCGGCGACGCTCACCCCCGTGCTCTCGGGGAGGACTATAGCGTCACCTGGGCAAGCGCCTGGCCTGCGATCGGCGAGCCGTTTCGCCAGGCGCGGCAAGGCAATACGTCGTTCCTCGAAAACCAGCGGATGTTCCTGACCCGCAACGGCTATTGGGAAGAAACGTTTTTCACCTTCTCGCTTTCGCCGATCCGAGACGAAACGGGCGAGATCGGCGGCCTGTTCCATCCGGTGACGGAGACGACGGCGACCATGCTGGCGGAACGCCGGACCCGGGCGCTGCGGGATCTGAACGCCAGCGTGGCTTTGGCAGAGGACATGGACGACCTGTTGCGGCGCATAATCGAAGTGCTCGCCCAGTTCGAATTCGATCTGCCGGTTCTCCTTCTCTACCATCTGTCCCCGGATGCAAGCACCTATATGCTGGCGGGGCATCACGGCCTGCCGGTCTTGCCCCCGGCCCCCATCACCACCATCGACGCCCATTCCGATACGCCCTGGCTGATGGCGAAGGCGTTGACGGCAGACAGTACTCTGGGGATCGCCGGGTTTTCCGATCTCTTCAAGGGGGCGGGGCCTTATGAGGAGCCGCCGGAGCGCGTGCTGCTTCTTCCGATCACCGTCCCTGGACTGGACCTGCCTCCGGTCTTCGTGGTGGCCGGGGCCTCGCCGCGCCTGCCGTTCGACGATGCCTATATGGGGTTCTACGAATTGCTTTCGACCGCGATCTCGGCCGCCGTCAGCGCCGTGCGCGCGCGCGCCGACGAGCGGCGGCGGGCCGAGGCGCTGGCGGAAATCGATCGCAGCAAGACCATGTTCTTTTCGAACGTCAGCCACGAGTTCCGCACTCCGCTGACATTGATGCTCGGGCCGCTCGCCGACGTGCTGCAACAGCCCGAGGGGCTTTCCCGCGAGGACAGGGAGCGAATTCTTGTCGCCCAGCGCAACGGCCTTCGCCTGTTAAAACTGGTCAACACGCTCCTGGACTTTTCGAGGATCGAAGCGCAGCGCGTGCAGGCCTCGTTCGAACCGACCGATATCGGCAGCCTGACCGCCGAGCTGGCATCGAATTTCAGATCGGCGTGCGAGCAGGCAGGGCTGAACCTCGTCGTCGATATCGCAGACTTGCCCCAGCCCGTGTATCTCGACCGCGATCTCTGGGAAAAGATCGTCCTCAACCTGCTTTCCAACGCCTTCAAATTCACGTTCCAGGGCGAGATACGCATCGGCGTGCGGGCGTCGGACGACAAGGAACAGGCCGAAATCACCATCCGCGATACCGGGACGGGAATAGCGGCGGAGGAATTGCCGCGCCTGTTCGAGCGCTTTCACCGCATAGAGGGCGCCAAAGGAAGGTCCTTCGAGGGTTCCGGCATCGGGCTCGCCCTGGTGCAGGAACTGGTGCATCTTCAGGGCGGGGAAATCCGTGCCGAGAGCCGGCTCGGCGAAGGCACATCTTTCACAATCTCGATACCCTTCGGAAAGGCGCATATTCCTCCGGAACATATCCGGACTTCCCAGCCCTTTGAGGGCAATGAAGACAGAACCCGGGCTTTCGTCGACGAGGCCATGTCATGGCTTTCGACGGGTGACGCCGCCGGTTCCGCTTCCAGATCGCAGACCGCTGGTACCGATGCGGCCGAAACACTCGCTCCGACAGGGCATATCCTGCTCGCGGATGACAATGCCGACATGCGGGCCTATGTGGAAAGGCTGCTGTCGATATCCGGCTTCACGGTCGAGACGGCGGCTCACGGCGAGGCGGCGCTTGAGGCGGTGCGCCGCAGGAGGCCGGATCTCATCGTATCCGACGTGATGATGCCGGGGCTCGACGGTTTTGGCCTGCTGTCGAGGATAAGGGCCGACGAGAAACTCAAGGACGTGCCCTTCATCCTCCTGTCCGCCCGGGCGGGGGAAGAGGCAAGGCTGGAGGGTATTCGCGCCGGTGCCGATGATTATCTCGTCAAGCCGTTTTCGGCGCGGGAACTGGTAGGACGCATTTCGGCGTCGATCAGGCTGTCGCGGGATCGGCATGAGGCGTTCCTGAGAGAAAACGCCGCCCGTCTGGAAGAGCAGAACGCGGATCTGGAGCGCCGCGTTCTGGAGCATTCGCGCGAGCGTGGCCGGACGTGGAGATACAGTCCGGACCTGCTCTCGGTGATCGACGTGGAGAGCGGGGTGTTCGAAAAGGTCAATCCCGCCTGGCAGAAAACACTCGGCCTCAGCGAGGCGGAGCTCCTGGACACGCCGTTCCTCGCCCTCCTTCACCCGGACGATGTCGTGGCCAGCGAAACCGCCTTCCAGGCGGCTGGACGCGGCCTGCCGGTGCTTCGCTTCGAAAACCGCTGCCGCACCAGGGAGGGCGATTATCGCTGGCTCTCCTGGGTCGCGGTCGTCGTCGATGACAAGCTTTATTCGAGCGCCCGCGACGTCACCGACGAGAAAATTCGCGACGAGGAGCTGAAGAAAGCCCAGGAGACGCTGCGTCAGGCCCAGAAGATGGAGGTGATCGGCCAGCTCACCGGCGGGGTCGCCCATGATTTCAACAATCTCCTCATGGTGATCTCAGGCGGATTGGACATCCTCGACAAACGGGACGATCCGGTGCGGCGGGAGCGGATCAAGAGCGGCATGCTGCAGGCGGTCAATCGCGGCGCGTCGCTCACCCGGCAATTGCTGACCTTTGCCCGACGGCAGCCTTTGAAGCCGCAGCCGATCGATCTTCGCCGCCAGATTTCCGAGATGCGCGACCTTCTCGATCGCACGCTCGGCGGCGATATCACCATCGATGTCGACGTCGATGCGGGCGTGTGGCCGGTACAGGCCGACCCGGCGGAACTGGAACTCGTCCTGTTGAACCTGTGCGTCAACGCGCGCGATGCAATGCCCGCGGGCGGCACGATCGTCATCAGCGCGTCCAATTCCGTCGTCGATGCGTCTGGCCAGAAAGCCGACGTCGTGAAGATCACCGTCGCCGACAGCGGCGTCGGAATGCAGCCCGAGGTTCTGAAGCGCGTGTTCGAGCCGTTCTTCACCACCAAGGAAATCGGCAAGGGATCGGGACTGGGGCTTGCCCAGGTCTATGGTTTCGTCGAGGCATCCGGCGGATCGGTCGAGATCAACAGCGAGCCCGGCATCGGAACAGCCGTGGATCTCTGGCTTCCCCGGTCGATCGAGGCGGGGTTGGCCGGAGGTCATTCGCCGCATGCTTACGGAGAGGCGGACAGGAGCGTTGCGGGAAAAATTCTGGTCGTCGAGGATGACGACAGCGTCGCCATGCTGGTCAACGACATGCTCGACCAGCTCGGCTATTCCGTCACCCGGGTCGACGGCGCAGCCGCGGCCCTGAACGTGCTCGCGTCCGATAGCGAGCCCGATCTGATGTTTTCCGACATCATGATGCCGGGCGGCATCAACGGCGTGGATCTGGCCAAGCAGGTCAAGCAAACCCATCCCAAACTGCCCATCCTGCTGACATCCGGTTATGCGGACATGCTCAAGAGTGCTGCGACCGCGGAAGGCGTGGAGATCCTGCCGAAGCCGTACAGCCTGCGCCAACTTTCGGAGGCGCTCCGGGCAACGATCCCGGACGCGCGGGAATAATAACCGACGATCCCGAGCTCCACCGTAGATGCCGCGATCGTCCGGGTCCCGCCGATGCGGGCTCATGACGGCATTTCCTCGCGCGCATACTGGGTCGGCGGCAGTCCGACGAACCGGGTGAACGCGACGCTGAAGGCACTTGCGGAACGGTATCCGACACGCTCCGCAATTTCCTTCATGCCGCCTTCCTTGCGCCGCAGAAGGTTCTTCGCCAGAGCCATGCGCCATGAAAGCAGGTATTCCATCGGAGTGATGCCCATGGCGCGACGGAACCGGTCGAAGAACGCCGAGCGGGAGAGGGCTGCCTCCCGAGCCAATTGCTCGACCGTCCAGTCCTGGGTCGGATCTTCGTGCATCCGACGGATCGCCGCGGCGAGCCTGCCATCCGCCAGTCCGCGCAGGAGCCCGGGCGGGGCAGCCGCGCCGGCCGTGGAGCGGAGCGCCTCGATGAGCAGAACTTCCAGCAGGCGCGCCAGGATCATGTCCCGCGCCGGCCGCTGTTCGCGCGCTTCTTCCCGGAGCAGCTTCACGAGGGTGGCGAGCCGTCTTTCACCGCGAACATGCACACGCTCGGGGAGGAGCGAAACCAGAAGTGCCGCGTCCGGCGAACCGAAGACGAAATGGCCTACCATCAAACGGATGTCGGGCGGTCCGTCCGGGTTGCCGTGCCTTGTTTCGTCCGCGAATTTGGTGACGGTCAGCGGATCGACGCCCTCCGAAGGCATCGGCTCAAGGTTCGTCATGGTGAAGCCATGAGGCGAGGGGATCAGAACGAAATCACCCTCCCGCAGCTCGATCGGCTCCTGCCCGTCGATCGTAAGGCGAGACGAACCCTCCAGGATCGCGCAATAGAAAGGTTGTCCCGATTCCCGGCGCTCCACGCGCCACGCGCCCGCACCGCTCGCGAGCTTCGTCAAAGTCACGCTGGGCTGGAGAAGCGTGATGACTTCCGCAAATGGATCGATCATTTCAGGACTCTTGCGAATGACAAACGGACTTCTGATTGTAGTCAGTCCGGCAATGCCGGTCTAGATGTCTGGCGCTGCAAACACATGAAGGAGCCGCCATGAAAACCGTTCTTATTACCGGTTGCTCGTCCGGGTTCGGGCTGGAGACCGCCAGATATTTCCGCGACCGGAACTGGAAGGTCATCGCCACGATGCGCACGCCGCGCGAGGATATCCTGCCGGCTTCCGAGCATCTCCGGATACTTCCTCTCGATGTCACCGACCCGGAAAGCATACGCCGCGCCATCGATGCCGCGGGACCGATCGACGTGCTGGTCAACAACGCGGGGATCGGCTGGCTGAACGCCCTCGAAGGCACGCCGATGGCTGTCGCGCGCGAGATCTTCGAGACCAACACCCTTGGAACGATGGCGGTGACGCAGGCCGTGCTGCCTCAGTTCCGGCAGCGGCGAAGCGGCGTCATCGTCAACGTGGCATCGAGCGTGACCTTGAAGCCGCTTCCTCTTTTGTCGGTCTATACCGCAAGCAAGGCGGCGGTGGATGCGTTCACGGACGGGCTGGCGCTCGAACTTCACGAGTTCGATGTGCGCGTGCGCCTCGTACAACCGGGAAGGTCACCCGAGACGCGGTTCGGGGAGAACGCGCGGTCTCTCGCCCAGGGCGAATTCAGCTTCCCGGAGGCCTATTCCGGGCTGGCGCAGAGCGTCTTTGCCGGGTGGCAGCAGGAGCAGTCGGCGATCACCCGGTCGCTCGACGTGGCCGAGGCGGTCTGGTTCGCGGCGACCGATCCGTCATCGCCGGCCCATATTCCAGCCGGCGCCGATGCGGTGGCGCTGGCCGGCTAACCCCCCCGCCGGACATCGATGTCCGCGAGGTCGCCGCGGGATTTGCGCGGCGACTAAGACCGGATGGAAGTCCGTCTATTGCAGGAGATCGGCAAGGGCGTAGAAGGTCGCCGATATCGCCGCACTCGCCGGCATGGTCACGATCCAGGCGATCACGATATTGCCGGCGAGCCCCCAGCGGACCGCCGAGACCCGCCGCGCCGCGCCCACGCCGACGATCGCTCCGGTGATGGTATGGGTCGTCGAGACGGGAATGCCGAGCCAGGTCGCTCCGAACAGCGTCAGCGCGCCGCCCGTTTCGGCGCAGAAACCCTGCATCGGGTTGAGCCTGGTGATCTTCGAGCCCATGGTATGGACGATCCGCCATCCGCCAAACAGCGTACCGAGCGCCATTGCCGATTGGCACGAGATCACCACCCAGAACGGCACGTAGAAGGTCGAGCCGAGATATCCCTGGCTGAACAACAGCACCGCGATGATGCCCATCGTTTTCTGCGCGTCATTGCCGCCGTGGCCGAGGGAATAAAGCGAAGCGGAGACGAACTGCATCACCCGAAATGTTCGGTCCACCGCAAAGGGCGTTTGCCGGACGAAAAGCCAGGAAACCAGGAGCACCAGCAAAAGGGCAAGCAGGAAGCCGATGGCCGGCGACAGGAAAATCGCCCCGACCGTCTTGCCGAGACCGCTCCAGACGATCGAGCTGAAACCGACCTTCGCCAGTCCGGCCCCGACCAGCCCGCCGACCAGCGCATGCGACGAACTGGAGGGAATCCCGAAAAGCCAGGTGAGAATATTCCAGATGATCGCGCCCATGACGGCGGCGAAGATCACCTGGGGAGAGACGATCGCAGGATCGATGATGCCTGTGCCCAGCGTTTCCGCCACATGCAGGCCGAAGAAAAGGAACGCGATGAAATTGAAGAACGCCGCCCAGGCAACCGCGTATTGCGGCCGCAGGACGCGGGTGGAGACGATCGTCGCGATGGAGTTGGCCGCGTCATGAAGGCCGTTGAGGAAATCGAAGAACAGCGCGACGGCGATCAGGCCGAGGAGAAGCGGCAAGGCGAGGGAGGCGTCCATCAGACGTTCTCGATGACAATGCCGCTGATCTCGTTGGCGACATCCTCGAAACGGTCGACGACCTTTTCCAGCTCGCCGTAGATCTCGCTACCGATCAGATAGGCCATCGCATTGCCGCTCGCCCCGTGACGCCGGTAGAGGTCTTTCAAACCCTGATCATGCAGGTCGTCGGAGCGGCCTTCCACGCGGGTAACCTCCTCGGCGATTGCCGCCAGGCGTTGGGCGTTGGTGCCGACCTTGTCGAGCAGCGGGATCGCTTCCGAAACGAGGTTTGCCGCCTTGACGATTTCACTGCCCATCTGCTGCATGAGCGGATCGAAACCGGACTGCTCGAAGAGCCGGATTGTCTTGACCGTCTTGTGCATCATGTCGATCGCATCATCCATCGACTGGATGAGATCCTTGATGTCACCGCGATCGAAGGGCGTGATGAAGCTCCGCCGGACGGCGAGAAGAACGTCGCGGGTAATGTCGTCGGCCTCGTTCTCCAAGGCTACGATCAGCTCGCAATTCTTCTCGACGTCATTGCCCTTGAGGAGCTGGTCGAGCGCATGGGCTGCCGCGACGACGGTCTTCGAGTGCCTGGAAAACATTTCAAAGAACTTGTCCTCACGCGGCATCAGCCTGCGAAAAATACTCATCATGCCATGCGACCTTCCCATGCGGCTGACTGTCATAAATCTGTCATAAACATGCCCGGGCGATTGAAGCAACAAGCAAGATCGATAGTTTGGTCGGCATGAAATCGACGAAAAAAACCGGGAAGCCCCGGCCGGACAAATCCCAGACGCTGCTCAGGCAGCTTGCGACAGTTCCCGACAGGCTGTTTGGCGGTGCGTTCCGCCAACAATACGGCGCCTTGTGCTTTCGCTATCGGAAGGACGGACCCGGTATCGAGATCCTGGTGATCACGTCGCGAGAGAGCGGGCGCTGGGTGATCCCGAAAGGATGGCCGATGAAGGGGAAAAAGCCCTTCGAAGCGGCGGCGACCGAAGCCTGGGAAGAAGCGGGCGTGAGCGGGGCGGCGAAAAAGAAACCGGTCGGCCGCTACACCTATCTTAAAGAACTCGACGACGGCCACGTGGCTCCCTGTATCGTCGACGTGTTCCAGATCGAGGTCACGCAGGTCCGGACCGATTTCAAGGAACAGGGCCAGCGCCTCCTCGACTGGGTCAGCCCCGATGAGGCGGCGCGACGCGTTCGCGAGATCGAGCTCAAATCGCTGCTCGTCGATTTCAAGCCGGCGGGTCGGAAGAAGCGTGACCGCGGCTAGTTCTGAACCTGGTCGGCGGTGTTCTGATGGGTGATCCTGCTTTGAAGCAGTTCGCCTTGCCGTTCCAGGACCGGATAGGCCGTGGCTGCGACGAGGTGGGAATTGATCTGCTTGAAATCCCGCAACAGGTCCAAGTGCAGGGAGGTGCTTTCCGCCGTCTCGATGTCCCCGTCGCGCAGCCGTTTGAAATGCGCGTTGGTGCCGTCGCGTTCCGCCCGCCGGAAGACGATCTTTTCGTCGGCGAGCATGCGCGCGACACGCTCGTCCTGCGACATGAAGAGGGCCGCGGCGGTGCGCAGGTTGGTCGAAAGGCGGTCCAGAAGGCCGTTCAACTCGTGCTGTCCTTCCTTCGAGAAGGTCATGCCCCGGCGCAGTCTCTTGGCGAGATGGGGAAGCACGTTCTGGTCGAGGACGTCGCCGGCGTGTTCCAGCCCGGTGGAGAACAGCAGAATTTCGTCGAGCCGCCGCCTGTCGCTGTCGCTGAACTCCTCGGGATCTATGGATGTCAGATACCGTTTGACCGCCGTGTTCAGGCGATCGAGGACGTTATCCTTCTGCCGCAATTCCGAGAGGCTGCGGCGATCGGTGCTCGTCAACGCGGACTTCGTTCCCGAAAGCATTTCCTCCAGCACGTCGACCAGCCGCAGGACTTCGCGCGCCGCCGCCTGCAGCGCGACGACCGGCGTTTCCTTGGCGGACGGGTCGAGATATCGCGGCTGGCCCGGATCGCTCTCGTCGATCCGCTGCGGCATCAGCCTAACGAGAGCGTTGGCGAAGGGCGTCAGAAGCGGCATGAAGACGATCGCGACCACGAGATTGAACGCCGTATGGAAATTCGCGACCAGCCGGGCGCCGTCGTTCTCGATGTGGATCATCAGGCCAGCAATCGGCGAGAGGAGCGCGAGCGCCGCCAGAACACCTACGACCCTGGTGATCAGGTTGCCGACCGGAAGCCGTTTCGCCGACAGATCGCGGCCGGCCTGTCCCTCGACAACCGGATTGATCGCTGTTCCGAGATTGGCGCCGAGGGTCAGCGCGAATGCCTGATAGGGGTCGATCAGGCCCTGGGCTGAGAGCGACATGACCAGCAGGACCACCGCGACGCTGGAATGGGCGGCCCAGGTGAGGGCGGCCGCGAGCAGGAGGCTGAGGAGCGGCATGGTCGATACGGCCGAAAGAACCGCGGTAAAAGCCGGCGTGCCGGCATATTCCGTCAGCACGTCGAGCAGTTGATGCAGGGCGAGCAGCATGAAGCCGAGGCCGATGAACACACGACCGAGGTCGTGGACCTGCGGGTTCTGCGTGCGGCGGAACATCAGGACGCCGAGAAGTATGAGGGCCGGGGATGCGGCCGCCATGTCGAAGGACAGAACCTGGACGATGAGCGTGCTGCCGACATTGGCGCCCAGCATGACGGCAAGCGCGGGGACGAGAGCGACCAGCCCCTCGGCCGCGAACCCGGATGCCATCAGCCCGGTCGCCGTGCTGCTCTGAAGAATTGCCGTCACGCCCATTCCGGCCAGGAAGGCCTTGATCCGGTTGTTCAGCGCGCGACCGAGAAAAGACCGGAGGCTCGCCCCGAACGCACGCTGGATACCGGTCTGGACCATGCGCGTCCCCCACAGAAGAAGCGCTATATGTCCGGCAAGAGTGATGATGGCGATGACGAAGGGCATGGCATTCTCATAAACAATAAGCCGGGCAGAAACCGGGCCGGCGCCGCAGGATATTAGCCAGCTAACACAATTGCCGGAAACTCCCGGCTTTTCAAGGCTCGGATCGGGTTGTCCGGTTGATGATGCGACGCCGTCCGCTGCGGGAGCGAAGCGGCCTGACAGTCCGTGTTCGTGGCACATTCTTGAAGCCGGCGATCTTCCGCCAGCGACCCTTTCCGGTCGCTTGCCGGTCGGGTTGCGGCAGCAAGCATCGAGATGACAGCGGGCCTCGTCGGGCACCACGGCCGAAACCGTGCAGCCGGGAAGGCCGAAAATTCTTGCGTCGAAAAAATCGATCCGATGTCGGATTGGCAAAATGCCGTTCGTCCTTAGAGTCGTCCAAGCCAATCCAGAAAGGATCACGACCATGCCGAATACCATAAGCCTGCATCGCGTCCTGGCGACCAGCCCGGAAAAGGTCTATCGCGCCTTCATCGAGGCCGACGCCCTCGCCAAGTGGCTTCCGCCCAACGGTTTCCTGTGCACGGTGCATCACCTGGAACCGAAAGTCGGCGGAACATTCAGAATGTCCTTCAGGAACTTCACGACCGGCAACAGCCACGCCTTCGGCGGCGAATATGTCGAACTCGTTGCGGGCGAGCGGCTGCGCTACACGGACAGGTTCGACGACCCCAACCTGCCCGGCGAAATGCAGGTGACCGTCACGCTGAAGAAGGTTTCCGTCGGGACCGAGGTGAACATAACACAGGCAGGCGTGCCGGACGTCATTCCGCCGGAGGCCTGCTATCTCGGCTGGCAGGAGTCGCTGCGAAATCTGGCGCGGGTCGTCGAGCCGGAGATCAACGAATAGGGCATCGGCAATCGCTCGGGTACCGGATCGCGACGAGGTGTTCGCGATCCGGTTCGAGCTGCGGTTCTCTGCGCTCGCTCCTCCGGGGGAGGGTGGCGCATGCCGACGATCGAGATGGCGTCGGTCACGCCGGCGCATGATTTGAAACGATAGTTGAAAAGACGGCGAGCTTCGCGGCCGCATCGGCCCGGAACCATCTCGGCGCTGTGTTGTTGACATTTCGAAAGAGAAAAAAGTCATGCACCAGCCACCAAGACAACCCATCCCCGATCCTTCGCCTCCCGTGCAGCCTTCAGCAAGGCCGACCCCGTCGCCCGCCCTGGCGCAGTCAGATCCCCAGTCCCTCGAGACAGCCGGTCCGACTGGCGGGAAACCGACATATGCGGCAGAGGATCTCGTCCGCAACTATGGCCTGAGCGCCCAGGAAGCCCAGCGGCTCATCGACCGGTTCGGACCGTTCGCCGCGGAGCTCGATTTCATCCTGGCCGGCAAAGGACGCCCCAGGCGGCATCGGCGCCAGGATATCGAGCGGTCCGCCGAAGAAATCGCGTTTGGCTGAGTTGCCCGAGGGGCGAGGCCGTGGCCGGAGGACATGCGTCCGCATGTCAGGGGGCCTGCCGCAACCGGCTGAATTCATCGAAATCTTCGAGCGAGTGGTTTTGTCCGCAACGAGGGATGAAGACAGTCGCCGGATCGGCCGGTGACGCATGGCGATCATACCTTGGCGCTCAGGCCCGCTTCCTTCAGCGAGGCGAACTTCATCGTGACGCTTTCGAGATTGTCGTCCAGCCACCGGGCCATGGCGATCTCTTCGTCGAGGTTGTGCCTCAATACCGGCACCAAGCCCGGAAAACCGCCATGTTCGGCGATGGTGATGAGGGACTTGTAGGCAGCGATCTCGAAATTTTCGAAAGCGAAATTGGCAAGAGAATTCTTGATGATTTCATCGCCGGTAACGGCGTGTCCGATGGCCGCCATGCTGCCCGTCAGGGACAGCGCCATGTCCTTCAGCGACGAATGACCTTCCGCAAGGCTTTCGAGGACGTCTTCCAGTCTTGCAACCTGTCCCTCCGTCTCGCGGATATGCCATTCAAGACGCGCGGCGACCTCCGGATAGTTTTCGATCCGCGACACCTGGGGTTTCATGATCGACAGCGCCTGCTTTTCCATGGCATGCGCATTCTTGAGGCCGGTCACGAAGATGGCGCGGGTTTCGGATGTTTCTGCCATTGCGTTTTCCTCTTTGCTGGTCGTGACCGCTAACCGGCGAAGGCGGCGATCGTTCCAGGCGTAGCGGGCGAGAGGGAATGGTTTCAAATGGTCGGAAGTGCTACAGAGTGGTCCAAACAAGGCGGCGCGGTTTGAACACACGCCTTGACGCAATTTTGGAACGCCATGAAAAATCAATATTTTAGTCGCGAAAAAGTCTTCGCGGTCGCCCCCATGATCGACTGGACCGACAGGCACTGCCGTTTCCTGCACCGGCAGCTGTCGAAAAGGGCGCTGCTCTATACCGAGATGGTGGTGGCGGATGCGATCATTTTCGGGCCGCGCGAGAGGCTGCTCTCCTATTCGCCTCAGGAACATCCGGTCGCGCTGCAGCTCGGCGGTTCGGATCCGGCCAAGCTTGCCGAAGCGGTGCAGATCGCCACCGATTACGGTTATGACGAGATCAACCTCAATGTCGGCTGCCCGTCGGACCGGGTGCAGTCGGGCACGTTCGGCGCCTGCCTGATGCGCGATCCGGCGCATGTGGCCGGCCTCGTCGAGGCGATGAAGCGGGTGGCGACCGTGCCGGTCACCGTGAAATGCCGGATCGGCGTCGACGACCAGGAGCCGGCGCAGGTCCTGCCGGATTTTCTCGCCCGGGTGATCGGCGCCGGCGCCGATGCCGTCTGGATCCATGCCCGCAAGGCCTGGCTGCAGGGACTGTCGCCGAAGGAAAACCGCGAAATCCCGCCGCTCGACTACAGCCTCGTCCATGCCATGAAACGGGAAAATCCCGGCGTGTTCATCGGCATCAACGGCGGCATCGCCGATCTGGAACAGGCAGCGCATCATCTCGGCCCTATGGACGGCGTCATGCTCGGCCGCGCCGCCTACCACAATACCGGATTGCTGGCCGGGGTGGATGCGTTGCTGGCAGGTGCCGACCCTGCGGAGGTTGCCAGTCCCGAGGCCGACTGGCCGGCGCTGCGCGACACGATGATGGATTACGCGGCCGAGCTGATCGGGCGCGGCGGGCGCCTGCATCACGTCACCCGGCACATGGTCGGGCTGTTTCAGGGTTTTGCCGGCGCGCGGCGGTTTCGCCAGATCCTTTCCACCGACGCCACCCGCCCGGGCGCCGGGCCGGAGGTCATCGCGGCCGCGTTCGCGGTGGTGGATATCGAGGGCGGTCCCCGGGTTCAAGCCGAGGACAAGAAGCTGGCGGGGTGAGGGGACCTCGACGGCTCTCATGGACATACTCCCCCCTTGGCGATCTTCGGTTTCTTTTCGTCATCCTCGGGCGACCGTCGGGTTTAACCCGAGGGCGAGGATCGGCCAGGGCGCTGAGAGCTGCCTCTTAAGTTAGTTTATAGGTGACACCTCTCAGCGCCCCGTTCGGCGGTTTATGCCCGCGACTGCGGTCCCTCTGCCGTGGCTTTCCCGGACGGAATGTCGCCGCCGGTTGCTCCGATGGTATCGGTCGGACTTCAGGAATCCGGCGAAACCATCCGGGTCGACCACCCTGTGTGCCGCACAGGCACGCCCGGCGCGCTCTTTCGGGCATCAAGAGACGAAGGCTCGGTCCGTTTGCCTCCATCTCTCCCCGTGTCGCCGGAGGGAGACCATTTTCCGCGAACCCGGATCATGAGGACTTACGTCGTTTCCCCATGACCCGCGCCGGCTCCGCCTCGCCGCAACGCCTTGCGGTGTATCCGCGACGGAACGGGGGGATTGTAGGCATGGGTTGGGAGGGCGGGGATGAAAAAAATTGCGACTTAATAATCTCAAAAATTACCACCGCATCAAAACCATTTCCTCCAGTGCCAATTATAGAAATTTCTGGCGAATCGACACAATTTAAGAGAGTATTTCAGCTTGGGCATGGAGGAATAAATGGCTAATATAATATCCAATGTTGCGATCCATGATTTACAACGAGTAGATGATGTTTATCGCGTTATTCCAGGTAATAACGCTATTGTCGTCACGAACACGGTTCAACGTTTAGTTGATGAATTACATAAGCTTTATGCAAGGCGGCCCTCTAAAGCTTATGGAAAATTCGCCCAAGACGTTATTAATTATCCAACTTCGCTTGTTCTGAAGAGATATTTGGAGGACCAGCTAGATTTTAGCGCCCTAACAATAACCTTGATGAACACGCTGCAGAAAAATGCTCAAGCAAAGGCTGCATCCACGGGCGGACATGTATTCTTCGCGTTTTTTTTCAACGAAGAGAACCGTAAGCGACCCCAATCGTCGCCTAAATGACGGCTTTGTCGCCGACCGGCGCGCCCTAAAGGGGCTAGTCTCCTTTAAAAAGAAAACTGCAAACTGGTCTGTAGAGTTCGAGCGCAAAGCGCTTCATACGGGGAAAGTTCGCTACGACCCCAAAGAGAACACGATTACGCTTTTGGACGTTCCTGACGACATGAGGAGTGAACTGACGGAAGAGATTTCCGATGGCTGACGCTATCGTTTGGGACGATCTGCTGAGAATCTATCAACACACACGCTGGATTGATAGTGAAATCGCCATTGTTGAGATAGCTGACGATAGGATCCTCCAAGTCTTCAATTTAGTTGAGACGTCGGATCGAGCGGCAATTGATGCAAATTTAGCGGCGTTGGTAGACATCCGTACTATCCAAGTTGGTAATGAAATTAAAGCACGTGTCGGACCGCCGCGATTAGCACTGGGTGTTTTAGCGGACAATTGGGATGCTCTTCTTTTGTCTCCCGACGCCCGGACTAAGGAACCTCAGAACTACTTTATAAAGGAAGACAGGAGTCATTCAAAAACTGCGGCAGCTACAACTATTGCGTTAGCTTATCGTTCAGCGCTCCAATTGGTTCAGTTGTTTGCTAAGGCGGCTTTGTTCCTGGATGTTCCTCATTCAACGCTCGTATATTTCAAGGAAAAAAAGATTGAGATTCCGATTAATTTTAAATCGAAAGATCTACGTTGGCTTGATCAGCAAGGCATCGATGATTTGAAAACCGCGCTAGAGGGAGAATTTCATGAGGAGCAGCGGCTATCGATCTTTTCCGACGCCGTGGTATCTTTTGCTTCCTCGCAGAGCCGAGATAACCGGTTTTTATACTTAGCGCAAAACGTGTCAGAACTAGCGCGTCGAGTTAAGGATGGCTACCAACTATTCGCTTCTAGTTTTTCCTATACAAAAATACGCGGCGAAGTGGAAAATGCTCAGAGCGAATATTTAAATAAAATTCACAAAACATTTGTAGATATACAAGGGCAATTACTGGGGCTTCCAGTCGCAACGGTCGTCGTTGCTACACAGTTAAAGGCTGTCAGCGCTTGTGGCGTCGAGGCGTGGGCAAACTTGGCTATCGTCTGCGGTGCTTGGCTTTTCGCAACTTTGCTTATCGCTTCCTGCGCCAACCAATGGATTACACTTCGGGCCATTAAGTCCGACATCCGTAGACAGAAACAAAAATTACTGCGTGATTTCGTCGATATTTCTCACCAATTTACCGACATTTTCGGGAGCTTAGACTCACGCATCGTTTGGCATCAAGGCGCGCTGTTAGCTATAGGAGTTATCGCGATAGCTGGCGCAATTTTTGCGACAATAGTATTTAACTCAGTGACCAAAGTGAATATCTTCAGCTTATGCTTATGAGCGACGGAAGAAATTCAATCCCGCTTGATGCTCATCAGCACGTCCCACATGTCCGCGCCCGTCTCGAACGCCGCAGCATTGGCGGCAAATCCCTGTGCCGAGGTGATGGCGTCGAGCATTTCGCTGGCCATGTCGACATTCGAGCTGTCGGGGAAGGTGACGGATGTGGAGGGGGTGACGGTGGTGGTGACGCCGCCGGGGTCGGTCTGGGTCGAGACATGGGTGTCGAGGCGGTTATAGCCCGACGTCTGGGCATTGGCGATGTTGTGGGCGGCGGTCGCAAGCCGTTTGGCCTGGGCCTGCATGCCCGAAACCGCAATGTTCATCACCGCCGACAGACCCATCGCCATCATCCCCGAAACCCGATGGATGCGTTTTACGGCAAGAGCTTCAAGGAAGGCTGAACGGGAAGGGTAAGGGAAGCGTAGCGCGGCGCGGCACAGATGTGCCGGAACGGAGCGGGGCGATGCGGGGGGCCGTCTCTTTTGCAGGGAGCGGTGGGGCGGGGCCTTTATCCGGGATCAAAAACCCCTCCCGCCTGCCGGCCACCAACCGGGGACGGGTCTTGCCCCGTCCCGTCCTCCGGACCCCCACAAGGGGAGGGTTATGGGTGTGGGTGCCGTTGAATTTCCATCGGGGACAGCCCCAGGGATAAGCCTGGGGCCGTGCCTTCGGACAGCTCTTACTCGGCCGCCTCCGCATAGGCTTCCAGCGGCGGGCAGGTGCAGACGAGGTTGCGGTCGCCATAGACATTATCGACGCGGTTGACCGGGGACCAGTATTTGTCGACGCGGAAGGCGCCCGGCGGGTAGCAGGCCTGTTCGCGGCTATAGGGGCGGTCCCATTCGCCGACCAGGTCTTCCACCGTATGCGGGGCGTTTTTCAGCGGATTGTTGGTGCGGTCCATGCGGCCGTCCTCGATGGCGCGGGCTTCCTCGCGGATCGCCAGCATCGCGTCGCAGAAGCGGTCGAGCTCGGCCTTGGTTTCCGACTCGGTCGGCTCGATCATCAGCGTGCCGGCAACCGGCCAGCTCATGGTCGGCGCATGGAAACCGCAGTCGATCAGGCGCTTTGCGACATCGTCGACGGAGACGCCGGCGGATGCGTTCAGGGGCCGCGTGTCGATGATGCATTCATGCGCGACGCGGCCGGCCTCCGACTTGTAGAGCACGTCGTAGGCGCCCTTCAGGCGGGCCGCGATATAGTTGGCGTTGAGGATCGCCACCTTGGTCGCCTGGGTGAGGCCTTCGCCGCCCATCATCAGGCAGTAGGACCAGGAGATCGGCAGGATCGACGGCGAGCCGAACGGGGCGGCCGAGACCGCGCCTTCCCGGCCGTCACTTTCCGGGTGGCCGGGGAGGTGCGGGGCGAGATGCGACTTGACGCCGATCGGACCCATGCCGGGGCCGCCGCCGCCATGCGGGATGCAGAAGGTCTTGTGGAGGTTGAGGTGGCTGACGTCGGAGCCGATGTCACCGGGGCGGGCAAGCCCGACCATGGCGTTCATGTTGGCGCCGTCGAGATAGACCTGGCCGCCATGCCTGTGGGTGATCTCGCAGATCTCGCGCACCGTTTCCTCGAAAACGCCGTGTGTCGAGGGGTAGGTGATCATGCAGCACGAGAGGTTGGCAGCATATTGTTCGGCCTTGGCGCGGAAATCGTCGAGGTCGATATCGCCGTTGTCGCGGACCTTGACCACGACCACCTTCATGCCGACCATCTGGGCCGAGGCCGGGTTGGTGCCGTGGGCGGAGGTCGGGATGAGGCAGACGTCGCGATGGGTGTCGCCGTTGGCGATGTGGTAGTTGCGGATGGTGAGCAGGCCGGCATATTCACCTTGCGCGCCGGAATTCGGCTGCATGGAGAAGGCGTCGTAGCCGGTGATCTGGCACAGCTTCTGCGACAGGTCGTCGATCATTTCCCGGTAGCCCAGGGCCTGGTCCGCGGGTACGAAGGGGTGGATATCGGCGAATTCCGGCCAGGTGATCGGCAGCATTTCCGCCGTCGCATTCAGCTTCATCGTGCAGGAGCCGAGCGGGATCATCGCCCGGTCGAGCGCCAGGTCCCGGTCCGAGAGCCGGCGGATGTAGCGGGTCATCTCGCTTTCGGCGCGGTTCATGTGGAAGATCGGGTGGGTCATGTAGTCCGACTTGCGCAGGAGCGCGGTCGGCAGGCGCCAGGTCGGCTCGAAATCCGAAACCTTGAAATTGCCGCCAAAAGCCCGCCAGACGGCTTCGAGCGTCGCCGGCCGGGTGCGTTCGTCAAGCGACATGCCGATGCGGGTTTCGCCGACCTTCCTGAGGTTGACGCCCTCGGCGACCGCGGCGCGCATGATCAGGCCCTGCATGTGGCCGACCTCGACGGTGATGGTGTCGAAGAACGTGTCGGGCTCAATGACATAACCGAGCTTTTCGAGGCCCTTGGCCATCAGCACGGCCTTGCGGTGGACCTGCTGGGCGATCGCCTTCAGGCCGTCCGGGCCGTGGAAGACGCCGTACATGGAGGCCATGACGGCGAGCAGGACCTGGGCGGTGCAGATGTTCGAGGTCGCCTTTTCGCGGCGGATATGCTGTTCGCGGGTCTGCAGCGACAGGCGGTAGGCGCGGTTGCCGCGGCTGTCGACCGAGACGCCGACCAGGCGGCCGGGCATGGCGCGCTTGTGGGCATCCTTGACCGCCATATAGGCCGCGTGCGGGCCGCCGTAACCGACCGGCACGCCGAAACGCTGCGACGAGCCGATGGCGATGTCGGCGCCCATTTCGCCGGGGGATTTGAGCAGCGTCAGCGCCAGCGGATCGGCGGCGACGGCAGCGACCGCGCCCGTCTGGTGCAGGCGGGCGATCAGGCCCGAAAAATCGCGGACATGGCCGTTGGTGCCGGGATACTGGAAGATTGCGCCGAACACGTCGACCGGGTCGAGATCGGTCATCGGGTCGCCGATGATCACGGTCCAGCCGAGCGGCGCGGCGCGGGTTTCGATCAGCGCGATCGTCTGCGGATGGCAGGCGGCATCGACGAAAAAGGCGGTCGCCTTCGACTTCGCCTGACGCTGGCAGAGCGCCATCGCCTCGGCGGCGGCTGTCGCCTCGTCGAGCAGCGAGGCGTTGGCGACGTCGAGGCCGGTCAGGTCGCAGATCATCGTCTGGAAATTGAGGAGCGCTTCGAGGCGGCCTTGGGAGATTTCCGGCTGGTAGGGCGTGTAGGCCGTGTACCAGGCGGGGTTTTCGAGGATGTTGCGCTGGACGACCGGCGGGGTGATGGTGCCGTAATAGCCCTGGCCGATCAGCGAGACGAGCGCCTTGTTGCGGTTGGCCGTATCGCGCAGCTTGTCGAGCGCCTCGCGTTCGGTCAGCGCCGGCCCCCAGGCGAGCGGCACCGTCTGGCGGATCGAGGAGGGGACGGTCGCGTCGATCAGCGCGTCGAGGCTTTTGTAGCCGACGACCTTCAGCATCTCGGTCATCTCAGTCGGCGAGGGGCCGATATGGCGGCGATTGGCGAAATCGTAGGGCTGGTAATCGGTGAAATGGAAATCGGTCGAGTCGGTGGTCATGCGATCAGGTCCTGGTAGGCGGCCTCGTCGAGCAGCGCATCGGCGTCGGCGGTGTTCCTGAGCTTGAGCTTGAAGAACCAGCCCTTGCCCTGCGGGTCCGAATTGACGATCGACGGGTCGTCGACGATCGCCTGGTTGACCTCGGTGACTTCGCCGTCGAGCGGACAATAGACGTCGGAGGCGGCCTTGACGCTTTCGACGGTCGCAGCATTGCCGTCCTTGGAAAGCTGGCTGCCTACCTCCGGCAGTTCGACGAAAACGAGGTCGCCGAGCTGTTCGGCGGCGTGGGCGGTGATGCCGACGGTCGCGACACCGTCCTCGAGCTTCAGCCATTCGTGTTCGGCGGTGAATTTCAGCATGGTTCTCTCCGGAAGATCTTTTAGCGTTTATAGGTAGGGGTGATGAAAGGCAGGGCAGAGACGGTGAGGGCTAAGTATTTGCCGCGCACTTCCGCAAAAACCTGGCAGCCGGGTTCGGCAAAGCGGGCCGGGACGTAGCCCATGGCGACCGGGCCTTCGGCGGAGGGGCCGAAAGTGCCGGAGGTGACTTCGCCGAGTTCGGTCCGTCCTTCCGCATCGGCATAAAGTTTCGCATGGGAGCGGACGGGCGCCTTGCCCTCCGGTTTCAGGCCGACGCGGCGGCGGGAGGTGCCGTTTTCCAGTTCGTCGAGAATGCGGGCAGCGCCCGGAAAACCGCCGGCGCGCTCGCCGCCGGCCCGGCGGGCCTTCTGGATCGCCCATTCGAGCGCCGCCTCGACCGGAGAGGTGGTGGTATCGATGTCGTTGCCGTAGAGGCAGAGGCCGGCTTCCAGCCGCAGCGAATCGCGGGCGCCAAGGCCGATCGGCTGGCAGTGCAGGTCCTCGAGCAGCGCCTTGGCGATCTGCTCGGCCTGGTCGGCCGGAACCGAGATCTCGAACCCATCCTCGCCGGAATAACCGGAACGGGAGACGATGCAGGGCGCGTCGTGGAGAAGCGCGTCACGCACATCCATGAACTTCATGTCGACGACATCAGGCCAGAGCGCGGCCAGGACCTCTTGGGCACGCGGCCCCTGGAGGGCGAGAAGCGCCCGGTCTTCGAGGAGTTCGATGTCGCAGCCGGTCAGATGCGCCTTCATATGCGCGACGTCCTGATCCTTGCAGGAGGCGTTGACGACGACGAAAAGATGATCGCCGCGGTTGGTGATCATCAGGTCGTCGAGGATGCCGCCATTGTCGTCGGTAAAGAAGCCGTAGCGCTGGCGGCCGGGTTTCAGGCCGAGGATATCGACCGGCACCAGGGCTTCGAGCGCAAGCGCCGCATCCTCGTAAGCGCCGGATTTCGCCCGGATGACGACCTGGCCCATATGGGAGACGTCGAACAGGCCGGCGGCGGTGCGGGTGTGCAGATGCTCCTTCAGCACGCCGGCCGGATATTGCACCGGCATGTCGTAGCCGGCAAACGGCACCATCCTGGCGCCAAGCGACAGATGGAGGGCGTGAAGCGGGGTTGTCTTGAGAACGGTCTGATCGTCCAAGGACGCCTCCAGGGTTGGCGCGGATGACGCGCCGGCTCAGATTCAGGCGCAGTGATGCACCGGTTATGAGCCCCCTCTGTCCTTTTTGCCTGAGATTGTTATCCCTTCGGCGAGCCTTTTTCAGGCTTCTCTCCAGAGTTCCTGTCGGTCGACTGCTGGTCCTTTTGCCTGAGAGTTTCCGGGGCGGTTGCTCCTTCGGCACCGCATTCAAGCGGCTTCTCCCAGCGAGTCTGGGCGGTATTATCGACCTCGATCGCGGTTTGGCAAGCCCCCATGTCGCGGGCACCAAGATTTTTGTCGCAACGCAGCAAACGCGATTTGATCTAATGCAATGCAGGACGATATGGGTCAGCTATCACGCGACAAAAGGGCTTTTGCGCTTTATCTCGATTTGGGTTATCCCGGCGTGGATCGGACAGGCGAACAATGACGGCAGGACTGAACAGGGCGGCGGGCTGGACGCGCATTTTCTGCGCCATGCTGCTGCTTTCGCTGGGGTTTGCCCATCAGCCGGTTGAGGCGGCAGCGCCGCTCGATTCCTACAGCGAAGCCTATCGGCTGCCGGACGGCACATTTGCCGATATCTGTTCCGAAGGGAACCACGGCCACCGGATGCCGGCGGCAAAACCGCTCTGCGAAGTCTGCCTGCTTGCAGCATCGGTCATCCTGCCGCCGCCGAACGATGAGGCGTGGCTTGCCGGCGAGCGCGCCTCGCTTGCCAATCCGCCGCGCCGGTTTTCCGGACCGCTCGGCACAACCGCCGTCGCCCGGCCGAAATCCCGCGCGCCTCCGATTTCGACCTGATGCCTTCACCTGATCAGATCAATCGCGGCCGACGCGCATGGATGCCGTCACCGCATGGGGATATTCCATGAAGACCTTCACCAAACTCGCTTTCCTCGGCATTTTCGCCGCGACCGGCATCATTCTTGCCGGTGCGACGGCCGCCCATGATGCGCCCGCCAAGGTTGGCGACCTGGAAATTACCAGCGCCTTCACCAAGGCCATGCTGCCCGGCCAGCCGGTCGGCGGCGGCTACCTGACCATCAAGAACGGCGGCAAATCCGACGACATGCTGGTCTCGGTCTCGTCGCCGGCGGCAGGCACCGTGGAGATGCACGAGATGGCCATGCAGGGCCAAGTGATGAAAATGCGCAAGCTCGATACCGGCATAGCCATCCCGGCGGGCAAGACCGTCGAACTGACGCCGGGCGGGCTGCACCTGATGTTCATGAAGGTCAAGGAACCCTTCAAGCAGGGCAGCCAGGTGCCGGTGACGCTGACCTTCGAGAAGGCCGGCAAGGTGGACCTCACGCTTCCGGTCGAGGCGGCGGGACCGGGCGGCCACGAACACAAGTGACTGTGACAGCGCCCGCTTGTTCGAGCGGGCTCTTCGTCCCTACCTCAGCAGTTTGAGGCTGCCGGTCAGCGACCTTATCCATTTCGAAGGGCCGGCGATGCCGAGGCCGTCGATCTCCTCCTCGGCCAGATCGCGGCCGGGGAAGGCGGCCTCGTAATCCCGATAGTCGTGCAGCGATCTGGCAAAAGCCGGAAAGGGGACGATCGCGCCGTCCTGCGGCGGTATCAGCGCCTTCAGCATCAAGGCGCGGATCGTATCAGGCTCAGCCTGCAGGATCGGGACCGGCAGGGTGGAACTGATGTCGATCGTTCGGCTTTCGCGATCGGTGAGCCTTCGGGCGGCAAGTGCGGGCATGCGTGCACCGAGGCCAATCGAGATGGCGCCGACCGTATTGGCGACGAGGCCGAGCGGCAAGGCAGGGTTGACGATGATGGTAAGGCGGATGTCGTCGGTCATGAGTAACATTCGTTGTGGAGGAAGGGGCCGATCCTATTGCGGATCGGCTGGTCATTCCTGCCTTTCTCTTTCGGTTTGGCGTCGTTTTCGGTAGGATCTACCGAAAATTTGCAGAAACCAGGAAAAATGCGATGGCAGACGATCTCGAAGCGGCGGATATACGGATCCTGGAATCGCTTCAGGATGACGGCCGGCTGACCAATCAGGCGCTGGCCGACAAGATCGGGCTTTCGACCTCCCCGAGCTGGCGGCGTGTGCGGCATCTCGAGGAGACGGGCGTCATCCAGGGATACAAGGCGGTGCTGGACCGAAAGGCGATCGGCCTCGGCGTGCTCGCCTTCATCCGCGTCAAGATCGACAGCCATAGCGAGGAAGAAGCGGAAGCGTTTGCCGCCGAAGTGATCGGCCTCGACGAGGTGGTCGCATGCTACAGCATTGCGGGCGACGCGGATTTCCTGTTGCAGGTCGTCTCACCCGATCTTGATGCCTATGCGGATTTTGCCATGTCGACGCTGCGGCGGTTGCCACGCATCAAGGAGATGCAGACGACCTTCGTTCTCAAGGAAATCAAGGCCTTCGACGGGCTTCCACTCCGGTTTGCAAGCAAACGGACTTAGGAAACCGGCCGGTTTGCCGCCCGTTGCGACAACCGGGAGGGTTTTAGAAATCACTTCGATACAACCTGATCGAGTTGTATCAATGAATCTTAACAGAAGTCCGCGATGAATGGCGCCAAGACCTCTCATCAAAGGTTTCGGCAATGGAACTGCGACGTTCTCGGGTGATTGCGGCGGCCGTTTTCCTCGGCCTGCTTGGGGCGATCATACCGATTGCCGCGATGGTCTATATTTCGTGGGTCATCACGGTCGAGAAACAGCAGAACAATCTCGAACGGATCGCGCAGCAGACGATCATGCGCGCGAGCCGGACGTTCGAGGACGCGCGCGCCGCGCTCGATTCGCTTGCCTATCCGCGTCTGGTGCCGTGCTCGGACCAGCATATCGCCCGCATGCGGGTGATCGCCTTCAATACGCCCTCGGTCAAGGAGGTCGGTTATTTCGAGAACGGCTTGCTGAAATGCACGTCCTGGGGGATCGAGGAACGCAAGGTCGAGCGACCGTGGATCGATTACATGACGCCCGACGGCGTGGAAGTCGCCACCCGCGTGCAGCCGGCGGTCAGCATGGGAAATCCGATGATGGGGCTGCATTATGGCCCGTACAACGTGCTGGTCGATCCGGCCCGTTTCGTCGACATTCTGGTGGATGCCGACATTTCGCTGGCGCTTGCCAACCGGCAGGGCATGCTGCTCAACGAACTCAATTCGCCGGAGAAGGACCTCGTCAACTCACTGATCGACGAGCCGAGGAACGGCATGACGTCTTCGGCGCTCTACGCGGTGGCACGCGACAAGGGGTTGATCGCGATCGCCATGGAGCCCCGTTCCAACCTTGCCGGCAGGCTTCGGGACGAACAGTTCCTGCTGATGCCGGTTGGTGCCTTCATCGCCATCTTCATCGTCGGCGTTGTGATCTGGCTTTCCAAAAAACGGCTGTCACCGCTCGGTGAACTGGCGATCGCGGTGCGCAAACGCGAATTCATCGTCCATTACCAGCCGATCGTCGAGCTCAAGACCGGCATCTGCGTCGGCGCGGAAGCCCTGGTGCGCTGGCGGCGGCCGGACGGATCGCTGGTGCGCCCGGACCTGTTCATTCCGCTTGCCGAGGAGAGCGGGCTCATCCTGCCGATCACCGACCAGGTCGTCGAAGCGATCGTCGCCGATCTCGGCGGGCTTTTGCGGGCGGAACGGTCCCTGCACATCGCCGTCAACCTTTCGGCGGTCGATGTGACCTCCGGGCGCATTCTCGACGTCGTCGACGAAAAGCTTGCCAGGACCGAGATCGCGCCGGGGCAGATCTGGCTGGAGGCGACCGAACGCGGCTTCATCGATATCGACGCGGCGCGGGCGACGCTGACCCGCGCCCGGGAACGCGGCCATCTGGTGGCGATCGACGATTTCGGAACGGGATATTCGAGCCTGCAATATCTGCAGGGCTTGCCGATGGATGCGCTGAAGATCGACAAGTCGTTCATCGATACGATCGGCCGCAACAGCGCCACCAGCTCGGTCACCGCCCATATCATCGAGATGGCGAAGACGCTCGACCTGCAGATCGTCGCGGAAGGCGTGGAGACCGAGGAGCAGGCCGACTACCTGAAGGCTCACGACGTCAATTTCGGCCAGGGCTGGCTGTTCTCGAAACCGCTCCCGGCCGCGGATTTCATCGACTACCACCGCAACGCAAAAGCCCGCTCGGGGAGCGGGCGGGGGAATATAAGGTCCGTGGCGGCGTGAATAAGATCAGTCGTCCAGAGCGCGATAGGCCGATTGCGCCTGCGAAAAGGTTGCCTGCGGATGATGCTGCTGCTCGGTCGTCAGCACATCGATCGAGACGGTGGTGGCGGGGATCATGAATTCGGTATCGCCCGGGTCGCCGGCATTCTCGGCGCGACGGACGTTGCGGTCGGAATCGGCCTTGATGTCCCTGACCTGATCCTTGATGGACAGGCGCCGGCCCGGCTTCAGAGCTTCTATGGCGATGGCGGCGGTGTTCGCCGATATGCTGACCAGTTGTGTCATTGCGCCGTTCACAATCTTTTCTCAGATTATGATAATTACGTCGGCCCTGATTTGTTCCCGTTTAAACAAAACGTCGGCATTTTATCGATTTGACGATTTCCGGTTTTGTCCTAGAAAAAGCGCCATGAACAACTTGCTTCTCGTCGCCGTCGGCGGAGCGATCGGCTCCGTCTGCCGCTATCTGGTCGGGCTCTGGGCGCTGCGCCTTTGGGGGCCGGCCTTTCCCTGGGGAACGCTTGCCGTCAATGTCGTCGGCTCGTTCGCGATCGGCTTTCTCGCCGAGCTGATCGTCCGGCGGTTCGATGCGTCGCCCGAGATGCGGCTTCTGATCGTCACCGGTTTTCTCGGCGGCTTCACGACATTTTCCGCCTTTTCGCTTGATGTCGTGTCGCTCCTCGAAAAGGGCGCTACCCTGGTCGGGGTGACCTATATCGTGGCGAGCGTGGCGATCTCGCTCGGCGCCGTGTTCGGCGGGCTGGCGCTCGGGCGGGCAATGCTCTAAAGGGCAGGGCTGATCACAGATAGATGAAAGAGCTTTGATGGCAGGCATCGAGCATATCCGCGTCGAGGCGGACGAGGCGGGCATGCGGCTCGACCGATGGTTCAAGATCCATTATCCGGGCCTCGGCTTCGGGCCGCTGCAGAAACTGCTGCGCTCCGGCCAGGTGCGGGTCGACGGCGGGCGGGTGAAATCCGACGCCCGCGTGCAGCCGGGACAGACGGTGCGCATTCCGCCGATGGAGGTCGACGCCAAGAAGACGGGGCCGATCGCCGGCAGGGATCTCAAGCATTCCAGCGATTTCGAACTCCTGTCGCGCATGGTGCTGCACGAGGACGAGAAGGTGATCGTGCTCAACAAGCCGGCCGGCCTTGCGGTGCAGGGCGGATCGGGCGTGGCGCGTCATATAGACCAGATGCTCGACAGCTGGATCAGCCCGAAGGGCGAAAAGCCGCGGCTGGTCCACCGGCTCGACCGCGATACGTCCGGCGTGCTGGTGATCGCTCGCACCCGGGGTGCTGCCCAGAAGCTGACGGCCGCCTTTCGCGAACGGGACACCAAGAAGACCTATTGGTCGCTGGTGAGAGGCGTGCCGCGCAAGCACGAGGACAAGATTTCCACCTGGCTGGTCAAGGAGCAGACGCCGGATGGCGACCGGATGCGGATCGCCAAGCATGGCGAGGAGGGGGCCGACCACGCGGTCTCCTACTACCGCGTTCTGGAGACGGCGGCGCAGTCGCTCGCCTGGCTGGAAATGGAGCCCTATACCGGCCGCACCCACCAGCTGCGCGTCCACGCATTGCATATCGGCCACCCGATCATCGGCGATCCGAAATATTTCATCGACGATCCGAACTGGGATTTCCCCGGCGGCATCCAGAAGCGGCTGCACCTGCACGCGCGGCATATCGACATTCCGCATCCGAATGGCGGGCGCCTGAAGATCACGGCGCCTTTGCCGCCGCACATGGTGCAGAGCTGGAACCTGCTCGGGTTCGACATGGAAAACGGCGCGAGAGACGACGATTGAGGTAATCAGAACCTATGGATCCTATTTACGCTATAATATTTATCGCGCTTTTCGCTTTCCTGTTTCTTTCTTTTCGCGCGCGGCGCGAGATCAAAAAGGTGGGTGATGACAATAGCGCTGCCGTCAAAGAGAATACGGCCGCTGTTCGCGAACATACCGAAATTCTTCGCCAATACCTTGCCCTGAAAGCATCTGAAACCAAATGAAACTGGTCCTTTTCGATTGCGACGGCACGCTGGTCGACAGCGCCGGCCTGATCCACGAAACCATGCGCCGCACCTTTGCCCATTTCGGCAAGCCGGAGCCCAGGGTGGAAGACACCAAGGCGATCATCGGGCTGACGCTCGACATCGCGATTGCCCGCATGCAGGGCAAGCCGCATGCGGACGAGGAAGCCGTCGAGATGATGGCCTATTACAAGACGCTGTTTGTCGTGGTGCGCCAGGATCTCGATTTCAAGGAGCCGTTGTTCGACGGGATCCGGCAGGTAATTGATACGATCGGGCCGCGCGACGACCTGCTGATCGGCGCCGTCACCGGAAAATCCCGGCGTGGGCTGAAGCTGGTCATGGAGACGCACGGTTTCGACAGGTATTTCGTCGTGTCGCGCACCGCCGACGACTGTCCGTCGAAGCCGCATCCGGCCATGGTGACCGAATGCTGCGACCAGACGGGCATCGAACCTTCCGCGACCCTTGTCATCGGCGACGCCATTTACGATATGCAGATGGCGAAGGCGGCCGGCGCCACGGCGATCGGCGTTTCCTGGGGTTATGCCTCGGTGGACGATCTCAACAAGGCCGGAGCCGACGTGATCGTCCATCATCCGAGCGAATTGCTGAGCCATATCGGCTGAGGTTTATTTCCATGCGTGACATGTTTCCCGATCCATCCGAAGCGCTGAGCCATGCCGATCCGACGCGGCGGGCGCAGATCCAGATGCAGAAGCCGCTGCCGAAACGCTTCTACAGCCAGGTCTCGGTTGCCGAAGGCGAGGGCGGCCATGCGATCCACCTCGACGGCCGCCCGGTCAGGACGCCTGCCAAGAACGGCCTCGTGGCGCCGACGGCGCGGCTCGCCGAACTGATCCGCGACGAATGGGCGAGCCAGGTGGATGTGATCGATCCCGGCACCATGCCGGTGACCCGGCTCGTCAACACGGCGATCGACGGCATCGCGGCAGATCCCCAGGCGGTGTTCGAGGACATCCTGCGGTTCTCCTCGAGCGACATGTTGTGCTACCGCGCCGAAGGGCCGGAAAACCTGGTGGCGCGCCAGAACGACCTCTGGGATCCGATCGTCGACTGGGCGGCGAACGAACTCGGCGCACGCTTCATCCTGATCGAGGGCGTGATGCCGCAGGAACAGCCGAAGGAGGCGACCGCCGCCTTTGCGGTGACGCTGAAGAAATACGACACGCCGATCGAACTCGCGGTGCTGCACACGGTAACGACGCTGACCGGTTCGGCACTGCTGGCGCTTGCCTTCGCAGAGGGCCGGCTTACCGCCGACGAGGCCTGGGCGCTTGCCCATCTCGACGAGGACTGGACCAACGAGCACTGGGGCACGGATGCCGAGGCCGAACATCGCCGGGCCAAGCGGCTCGAGGAAATGCGGGCGGCGACCGAAACTTTTCTTGCGTTGAAGCCTCAGGCTTAATCGTTCTCTAACCCTGTTCGTTGGAACATCGGAAGGTGCCGTTTTGCGGGTTCCTTCATGTTCCGTCGTCTGTTTCGTTTCTGTCTTATTGTGCTGACGGCCCTGCCGCTGATGTCGTTCCGTTTGGAACAGGCAAGCACGGCGCAGGAAAAACTTCTCTATGACGTGCGCGGCGCCTTCGTGACCGCTCGGCCGGACGTGCCGAAGGGGCTGGTGATCGCGACCGACATGCTGGTCGACGAGGCGATCCGCGCGACTACCCGATCGATCGCCCTGCCGCGGACGATCATCTCGGTGCGCATCGACGAGATGTCGCATCTGCCGATGCTGATCGGCAGCCGGCGCGAGGCGAAGGTGACGGTGCAGGCGATCTCGGTCAATACCGGCGAGCCGATCGCCAAGGGAACGTTCAAGACGTCGATCTTCCTGCTGGACGGGGACACGGCCGACCGCGATCTCGCCGAAAAGATCGCCGACCGCATCTCCAGCGAATTCCGTCTCGACGGGACACGGCGCCCGACCATGGCAACCGCGCTGTTTCAGTGAGGGTCAGGCAAGCCTCTGCGCATGCCAGCGCAGGTGATCGTCCATGAAGGTCGAGATGAAATAATACGAGTGGTCGTAGCGCTCGTGCAGGCGCAGCGTCACGTCGATGCCGGTTCCCTTCGCCGCCTCCTCGAACAGCCAGGGGCGCAGGCCGTTTTCCAGAAAGCCGTCCGCCTTGCCCTGGTCGATCAGGAATTCCGGGAAGCGGGCGCCATCCTTGACCAATGCGCAGGCATCGTATTGGCGCCAGGCCGTGCGGTCGGGACCGAGGTATTTTTCAAAGGCGGGGGCCGACCAGTCGGCGGTCGAGGGTTCGACGATCGGGGCGAAGGCGGAGCAGCTCCTGAACCGCTCCGGGTTCTTCAGCGCGATCGTCATGGCGCCGTGGCCGCCCATGGAATGGCCGAAAATGCCCTGGCGGTCCATGTCCATGCGAAAATGCTGGCTGACGAAGTTCGGCAGTTCCTCGGTGATGTAGGTGTACATCTGGTAGTTTTCGGCCCAGGGCTTTTCCGTGGCGTCGAGATAGAAGCCGGCGCCCTTGCCCATCTGCCAGTTGGTGAGTTCGTCGGGCACGTCGTTGCCGCGCGGGCTGGTATCCGGGCAGACGATGATGAGGCCGAGTTCGGCGGCCATGCGCCGGTATTCACCTTTTTCCATGACGTTCGCATGGGTGCAGGTCAGGCCGGAGAGATACCAGACGACCGGGCAGGGCGCCTTGATCGCCTGCGGGGGCACGAAGACGGCAAAGGTCATCTCGCATCTGCAGGCTTCGGACGGGTGCATGAACACGCCCTGCATGCCGCCGAAAGCGGTGTTCTGGGAAAGGACCTTCATCGCTGCTCCTTGGATAGATGTCAGTTGCCCATCGACACGACGGCGTTGACGGCCGCGGCGACAAGGACGGTGTTGAAAAAGAAGGACACGACCGCATGCAGCAGGTTGATGCGGCGCATGGCGGTCGTGGTGATCTGGACGTCCGAGGTCTGGGCGGTCATGCCGATGACGAAGGAAAAATACAGGAAATCGAAGGCGCCGGGTTCGTCCGTCTCGGGGAAGTCGAGGCCGCCGCGCCGCGCCTCGTTCTCCTGCGCCTGTTCGTCGGGCCGCCAGAACAGATGGGCGTAATGCATGGCGAACATGGTGTGGATCGTCAGCCAGCCGAGCACGACCGAAGCGAAGGCGAGGGAGACGGCGGCAAGGCCCGCCGGTTGCGAGCGGTTCAATGCCTCGAACAGCGAAACGACGGCGGCGGCGACCGCAAGCAAGGTCACCGCGAGGATCACCGGCGCCGGTTCGTCGTCGTTCTGTCCCTTGCTGCGCAGCGTGGCGCCATCGAGTTTCGGAATGCGCACGGCCATCATGACCAGATAGATCAGGAAGAAGACGACGACCGCGATGCCGGCGGAAAGTTCCGGCACATAGACGATCAGGAACGGCAGGCAGGCCAGCGAGGCGATCGTGCCGGCGAAGAACGGTCCATGCCTGCGATAGTTCAGTCTGTGCCAGGGGCTCGCCATCCGCGTTTCCGATCGCTCACTGGGTTGACTTGGCGCGGCGGCACAGCCTGTCCAGCGTTTCCAGGAATTTCGACCGGTCGCGCGGCGAAAAGGCGGCATTGTAGCCCTTGCTCTCGCCGGTTTCCCGCAGATGCTGGCCGAGGTCGCGCATGGCGCTCGCCATGCCGATATTGGTTTCGTCGAAGACGCGGCCGGTCGGGCCGGTAACCTGCGCGCCGGCGGCAACACAACGCACGGCCAGCGGCACGTCGGCCGTGACGACGATGTCGGAGGCTCCGGCGCGTTCGGCGATCCAGTTGTCGGCGGCATCGAAGCCCGCCGAGACGATGACGTTGTGCACCATCGGGTCGCGCGACGGGCGAAGCCCGGAATTGGCGACGAAGGTCACTTCCAGGCCGTGGCGTTCCGCGACTTTCAGGATCTCCGGCTTGACCGGACAGGCATCGGCATCGACATAAATCATCCGGAATTCCCGATCAGCCCGCGCTCATCTGCGGGTCCAGACCTCAGTGATGGCCTTCTTCGAGCCGTTGTAAGTCCAAACGCCCTTCCAGGTTCCGTCGGGCTGCTCGAAATACATGGCGATCCCGAAAGAGCTGTTGTCGGACGTATATCCGACCGAAAGGGCGATATCGTCGCGGCTTGCGGGACCGACTCGGAACCTGTTGTCGCCGACGAATTTCGCGCCAAGACCGGTGCCGACGGACCGGCTTCCGGCGATATCCCAGACGACCTCATAGGTTTCGCCGGAACGCGTGACCTTGACGGTGCCGGCATATTGCTTGCCGGTATCCGGGTTGTCGCCGACGACGCTGAAATTGCCTGTCGGGTCCGCTGAAGCAACGGCGGGAAAAACCAGCGACAGGCCGGCAACCATCGGGGCAATCATCACCATCCGTTTCCGCATTGCCGTCTCCTGACGAATGGAAGCCTCTGGCACCCGGTAGATCGGTGACGTGCCGGAGAGGTGGGCAGCGCAGCCCGACCCAGCGGGCTGCGCGCGGAAAACGGTATCAGGCCACAGAGGTCGTCTGGTCGTCGACCGTTGCGCCGGGTACGTTCTTCTTGATGGATTCAATGGCCGACACGGCGGAAGCCTTGGCCGAATAACCTTCGGACGAGAACATGGCCTGACCGTTCGGAGCCTTGAAGCGGAAACGGTATTCGCCGGCCTTGTCCTTGTAGATTTCGAATTTGTACATCTTCTGCATCCCCATTGATCGGAGTTGAACCTGGACTTATTCGCAGCAATGAAGCGCGTTTCCGGAAAGCACCGGAACCGCCCTCAATAGATCACTACGCTGCGAATCGATTCGCCGCCATGCATCAGCTCGAAACCCTTGTTGATGTCTTCGAGCGGCATGGTGTGGGTGATCATCGGATCGATCTCGATCTTGCCCTCCATGTACCAGTCGACGATCTTCGGCACGTCGGTGCGGCCGCGGGCGCCGCCGAAGGCCGTGCCCATCCAGGTGCGGCCGGTGACGAGCTGGAAGGGGCGGGTGGCGATTTCCTGGCCGGCGCCGGCAACGCCGATGACGACCGACTTGCCCCAGCCGCGATGCGAGCTCTCCAGCGCCTGGCGCATGACCTTGGTATTGCCGGTGCAATCGAACGTATAGTCGGCGCCACCGATCTGGTCGGCGCCGCGCTTCGTCAGGTTGACGAGGTAAGGCACGATGTCGCCGTCGACTTCCTTCGGGTTGACGAAATGGGTCATGCCGAAGCGTTCGCCCCAGGCCTTCTTGTCGTTGTTGAGGTCCACGCCGATGATCATGTCGGCGCCGGCAAGCCGCAGCCCCTGGATGACGTTCAGACCGATGCCGCCGAGACCGAAGACGATCGCGGTTGCGCCGATCTCCACCTTGGCGGTGTTGATGACCGCGCCGATGCCGGTCGTCACCCCGCAGCCGATATAGCAGACCTTGTCGAAGGGGGCGTCGGGGTTGATCTTGGCGACCGCGATCTCCGGCAGGACCGTGTAGTTCGCGAAGGTCGAGCAGCCCATGTAGTGGTGGATCTTGTCCTTGCCGATCGAGAAGCGCGAGGTGCCGTCCGGCATCAGGCCTTGCCCCTGGGTGGAGCGGATCGCGGTGCACAGGTTGGTCTTGCGCGACAGGCAGGACGGGCATTCGCGGCATTCCGGCGTGTAGAGCGGAATGACGTGGTCGCCCTTCCTGACCGAGGTGACGCCGGGACCGACATCGACGACGATGCCTGCACCTTCATGGCCGAGGATCGCCGGGAAAAGGCCTTCGGGGTCGGCGCCCGAGAGCGTGAAGTCATCGGTGTGGCAGATACCGGTCGCCTTCACCTCGATCAGCACTTCGCCGGCACGGGGACCTTCGAGCTGCACGGTCATGACTTCGAGCGGTTTGCCGGCCTGAACGGCGACGGCGGCGCGGACATCCATGATGTTCTCCCTTGAGGCTTTACAGATTCGCCGCGACCTTTGCACAGGCGAGGGGGCCGGCTCAAGCCGGAACGAGCCGTTCCCGGTCGCATTTCGGTCGGCGGATCAGGGACCGATCAGGGGCACGTGCGGGGACGCCGTGCGCGGCATCTGGCCGGTCAGGCGCGGATCGTCCAGAACCTCGACCATCAGGGCATAGGGCGTGAACCCGGACCGCTGGTAGAACTGCATGGCGGCGGGGTGGTCGAAATGACAGGTATGCACCCAGAAACGGCGGATCGGATGGGCCCAGGCCTTCTCGATCGCCCAGTTCATCAGGAAGCGGCCGGCGCCTTTGCCGATCGCGCCGGAGACCAATCCGAAATAGACGAGCTCGCATTCGCCCTCTTCCCGGAAATCGAGCTCCAGGAGGCCGATGCGACGGCCGCCGTCGAGCAGCACGTAAATTTCGACCTGCGGATCGTTGAGCACCGCGGCAAGCTCGTCGTCGCCCATCACCAGGCGCGAGACCCACATCCAGTTCTCACCGACGGCGCGGAACAGGGCGCGGTATTCGTCGGGTGCGGGAGACTGCCAGTGTTCCAGCACCAGCGTGTCCGGCGCCGGCGAGGTTTTCCTGCGCGGGCGGCCGTGCATTTCGAGGCAGGTCACGACGGTCGCGATCTTGCCGGGCGGGACGGCGGAATAGCCGGATGGAAGTGGCGGGTTTTCTGTCTTCATGTCACCTTTGGAGCCGCTTGAAGCATCGATGTCAATGGGTGGAGACGCCAATCTCCGGGATAGCCCGGCCGGTCATCCGAACAGGCGGTCGCAGGCATAGACGAGACCGTAGGAATGGATGGCGACCGCGGCATAGAGACCGAGGCCGGCCATCAGCCGCTCGCCGGGATGCATGGGGTCCAGGCTTTCGCGCGGTTTGACCGACGAGAAGCCGATCAGGCTCATCAGCGTGAAGACGGCGAGCGCCGCGATCAGGGCCGTGGACGACAGCCCGATGCGGTAACCGACCCAGAGCATCAGCAGCGTGATGCCGAAACTGCCGGCGACGAGCAGGCTGCGGGTCGGGAAGATCTGTCTCAGCACCCTTCCGCCGTCGAAACGGTACATGGGCAGGAGATTGAGAAGGTTGAAGGCGCCCAATACCAGCAGGAAGACCAGGGCCGGTTCCCGCAGCGCCACCGGCAGCACGCGGCTGTTCGCCAGTTCATAACCGGAAACCACAACCGGAACCAGGAATGCCGACATGCCCGCGCCCATCAACGCGCAGGTTGCCACTTCGAAGCGGCTCTTATAGGGGCGTCCGCCGATTGCCAGACCGCCGAGCAGCGGCACGAAGATCATCCTGACCCTTTCGTGCCCGAAGGCGCGGTAGGCCGCCATGTGGCCGAGCTCGTGCAGCACGATGACCAGGGTGAGGATGACCGAGATCGTCAGGCCGGCGGCGGTAAGCCCGAAAAACGGCCAGAGCAGAATCGTGGAAAGGACGGCCAGACATATCTGGGTGACGGGGTGCTCGATCATGCCGCCCGCCTTCGGCCGGCCGCTCTCGAGCCAGGCCGTCAGCGACGAAAGCTCGCGGCGGATCATGAAGTAGCGAAACAGGTAGACGCCCAGGCCGCGATAGGTGTCCGTCTGCGCCAGGATCAGGGTCGAGCCGCCTCTCTCCGCCGAGACCGCACGGTATTCCTCGAAATCGCGCCAGAAGGAAATGTCGAGCACCGTATCGTCGATCACGCGCGACCGGCTCTCGTAGCTGTGGCTGAAGCGATCGACGCTCTCCTCCACCTTGAAGACACGCCTGATCGGCGCGCCGTGGCGGTCTGGATGGCTGTAGGCGATCTCGACGCCACCGTGGTCCTGCTCCGGCCCGGAGGAGAGAACCGAGGGATTCCAGCTCGCCTCCTCGCCACCCGGATGAAAGGCTCTCCAGAGGCGATCCGGGGAGATTTCGAATCTCCGATGCAGCATGATGGTGCGGCGGCCGACGGGTGCGGCCATCAGCAGCCAGAGAAGGCCGAGATTGATCGTCAGCAGCAGTATGGCTGAAACAATGGGCGTCATGTCGGCCTCCGGAGCCTGTCGGCCTGGCATTGGCCGATCATCACAGACACCTTTAGGCCGATTGATTTTCCACGCGGTTTAGCCAGTCGCTAAAATGCGAATGAACAGCCGAGCGATGTGGTGGGGCGCGGGGGGACCCGGTGGATCGTCAGGCCGCCACCTCTTCCGTCAGGCGATGTCCGGCATCGGTCACCAGCCAGGGACCGGAACGCAGCACCTCTCTCGGCCTTTCATAGGTGACCACCGCCGCGATCATCTCCCGCCAGGCGGGGTGATGGGCGTCACGGTCGGCCAGTTCGTCGATCTCGCGCAGGACCAGCGCTTCGAGCGGCGAGAGCATCAGCCGGCCACGCTCCATCGCTCCGCGCAATACGCGCCAGATATAGGCGAGGTCAAAGGCGGTGATGCCGGCCGAGGCCGGGCGGGCGGCATGATAGGCGCCCCGCGGGTCGGGCTCGAGGGCCAGGCGGACCTGGTCGAGCGCAAAGGCCGAGAGGCTCTCCGGCACTTCGGACGCGACTTCCATGGCATGCAGCAGCAGTTCGAGCTCGAGCGCCGAATGAACGGCTCCGTCGGCGGCGATCGTGCGCATCAGCCAGCCGGCCTTCGCGTCGTCGATACGTCCCGTCGGCGTGGCGCCGCGCACGAGATATGCCGCCAGGCTTTCGACGAAATAGATCGACCATTCGGGGCTGTGTTCGGGACAGGAATCATTCAGCGCAAAAAGGGCGAGCGCATCTTCGGAGGTGCGAATGCCGTCCGGAAACGCGTATTTGCGCAGCATCAAAATATCGTCGGCCATGATCCGACCCTTCCCGGCGATGACACATGCCGGAAAAGAAAAGCGGAATCCGCTCATCTTCTTTTCTCCGTTTCATCATGAAACTGAATATGGTGATAAACGAGAGAAGTTGAGGGCTGGACAACAAGCGCGGTTAACCGGTGGACAACGGAACGGTCAAACCGCTTCGAGCTGTTTCGATCTGGAACGCTCCCGCCAGATGATGAACAGGCCGGAGGCAACGATGATGGCGATGCCGAGCCATTTGGAGGCGGTCGGAAAATCGCCGAACAGGGCGTACCCGAGCACCGTCGCCGAGATGATCTCGAAATACTGGAACGGCGCGAGCAGCGACAACGGCGCCAGCCGGAAGGCGCGCACCACGAGCAGATGGATATAACCGGAGATCGAACCGAGCAGCATCAGCAGGACGAGGCCGAGCCAGGAGGCGGGAAGCGAGGGCGCGAAATCCTCGGCCCCTGCGCCATCGCCGATCACCAGGGCCGCCGCCATGAACAGCGTGCCGCCGACGCCGGCCATGGTCTGCATGACGAGCGGCGAATCGGCCTCGCCGATCGCGCGGTTGAGGAAGAGGTAGAGCGAAAACAGGAAGGCGCAGGCGACCGGCAGCAGCGCCGTCCAGCCGAAGATCGCATAGCTCGGCTGGATGACGATCATCGCGCCGCCGAAACCGACGACGATCGCAAGCCACCGCCGCCAGCCGACCCTTTCGCGCAGGAAGATCGCCGACATCATGGTGAGCATGAAGGGCTCGACGAAATAGATGGCGAAGACATCGGCGAGCGGCATGTATTTGACCGCCGCGAAGAACATCAGGCTGGCCGCCGCATGCAGCACGCCGCGCAGCAGGTTCATCCAGGGGCGCTTCGGCCGGAAGATGGCGGCGCCCGTGAAAACGACGAACGGCAGGATGCAGACGAGCTGGAAAAAGAACCGGTAGAAGGTCACCTGGCCGGGCGACATCGCCTCGAAGGTCGCCATGTATTTGGCGATGGCATCCATCAGCGGCAGGATGGCCATGCAGGCGGCCATGATGGCCATGCCCTTCAGCGGATTTTCAGGTGTGGAAGGGTGCATGCGCGGCACTTTCGAGGAACCGGCTTCTTCAACCACAGCGATTGGCAATGTTCAAGGCACGATCAGGCCGCGGCAGGCTCGGAAACCGTGGCGCCGAAGATTTCCTCGAATGCTTCGCGCAGGCGCATGTCGACATCGGCCATCATCACCGGAAGGCCGAGATCGACGAGGCTCGTCACGCCATAGGCGCTGATGCCGCAGGGCACGATGCCGGTGAAATGCGAAAGGTCGGGATCGACATTGAGGGACAGACCGTGGAAGCTCACCCAGCGGCGCAGGCGGATGCCGAGGGCCGCCACCTTGTCCTCGGCCATCGTTCCATCCGGCAGGAGCGGCTTTTCCGGCCGGCGCACCCAGACCCCGACGCGATCCTCGCGACGCTCGCCGCGCACGTTCATCATCCCGAGGGTCAGGATCACCAGTTCCTCGAGCGCCGCCACGTAGGCGCGCACGTCCTGGCGCCGGCGCTTGAGGTCGAGCATCACATAGGCCACCCGCTGGCCGGGGCCGTGATAGGTATATTCGCCGCCTCGGCCTGTGGAAAACACCGGGAACCGCTCCGGCTCGATCAGGTCGGCCGAATCGGCGCTGGTGCCGGCGGTATAGAGCGGCGGGTGTTCTAGCAGCCAGACCAGTTCGTCGGCGCGGCCATCGGCGATCGCGGCCACCTCCCGCTCCATGTCCGCCACCGCCTGTTCATAGGGGACCAGCCCATCGGAGATTCGCCAGCGCACCGGCGGAGAACCGGCCTGCGGCAGCATGGAGAGGTTGAGATCGGTGCGTGTGAGCATGGAAAATCTTCTGGCAAAAACAAAAGGGGGCGGCAAGGGGGCCGGTTTCGGCCCGGTTTATATAGGCATCGGGGAGAAGAATTTTTATCCTTCAAAAATCTGTCACGGCGCACTTGTGCACCCCAAATGCTTTTGCTACATGCAGCCCCGCCGGCGCAAGTCGGCTCTACCACGGGCGGTCGTGGCGGAATTGGTAGACGCGCAGCGTTGAGGTCGCTGTGTCGCAAGACGTGGAAGTTCGAGTCTTCTCGACCGCACCAAATAAGAAACCCGCTTCGGCGGGTTTTTTGTTGTCTGGATCACAGCGGACAGAACCAGCCGCTAAAAATTTAGCGGCCAAGCTCCCGTTCCCTTTAGATTTTTCCCCTAATCCCGTTGATCCGGGACATCTGGGGAAAAGACATGAAGACGCTTATCTTTGCGCAGGCTTTCGCCTGCCTTCTGGCAACCACCGTCGTTGCGTCCGCAGAAACGATTTCCATGGACGCTCATTCGCCGGAGCTTTCCGTCAAGGTGGCGGAGGGGATCGGCACGGCCAATGCCCATATCGTCGCAGAGATGACGCGACAGGATGCCGGCGACTATTGCTCGAACTGGTTTGCGGGCCGCGGCAAGACGGCGATCAACGACTGCATCAAAAGCAGCCTGGATGGTGCCAACACCAAGGCGGAGATAAGCGCCGACTGCGATGCCGGCTCACTCATCGACCCTCGCGGCCGGAAGTTCACCTTCACCGGCGTTTGGGAGAAGCATGACGATATCAGGGCGCCCGGGCGGTTCCGCTTCAAGGACGAGACCGGCTCGACGGTCGAGCCCAATAATGCGGCGGGCGGGCTTACCCTGGCCCATTTCTGGACGACGCTCTGCCCGCAGGGCTTTCCCACGCTGGACGCAGAATTCAATCCCTACGTCAGGAAGAGGGAATTCGCGCTTGCCTCCAGCAAGGACACGGACCATCCGCTCAACGACAGCCTGAATATCGAACCGTTCATCCACAACGACTCGTTCATGCATGTCAGCTACAGGTACGGGATCATCACCTATCACGATCCGAAGCCATCGATCGTCGGCACGATCCAGCCGAACACGCTGCTGTTCCAGGGCAGGATCGAGCATA
Organism: Neorhizobium sp. 2083; assembly: GCF_031455615.1. NCBI lineage: Bacteria > Pseudomonadati > Pseudomonadota > Alphaproteobacteria > Hyphomicrobiales > Rhizobiaceae > Neorhizobium > Neorhizobium sp. 2083. Next base: position 566,588 of record NZ_JAVDTC010000004.1, read on the forward strand.
TGGGCGAGGCGATCGGCGTCGCCTACACGTTCAAGAAGGGCTGCGAACCGGCACCCTATTTCGTGGTCGGCTATTACCACGCCAAAACATCGAGCTATTTCCTGCATGGCAAGGCGCCGTTGCGCAGCAAGACGAATTGCGATGTTATCGGCTACAGCGAGAAAAGCCCGAATGCGACCTTGAAATTGCAGGCCTATCTGATGGATTGATCCCGGTGCCTATGTTGCAAGGTAAGGAGAAGCCCATGGTCGAACTGAAGATCAAGACACGGCCGATCGGTGCGACGGCCGTCCTCGGACGTCTCGGTCACCCGCAGGTGACGAGCGAGACGAACGGGCATGTGGACGTGGTTACCGGCGCTTCCGAGCCCGGCTTCAATCCGCTGGACCTGATGTTTTCCTCGCTCGCGGCCTGCCTCGTGCTCAGCGGCCGCATCGCTGCAAGCAAGCTCGGCATTCTCGACAGGCTGAGCGAGGTGAGGGTGCATGTGACGGGCGAGAAAGCCCATGGAGAGCCATCGCGCATCAGCAGTTTCATCGTGGATTTTCACGTCGAGGGTGATTTCGACGACGAGCAGAGGCTGCAGATCGCCCATATGGCGGAACAGATCTGCACCGTCAGCAATACGCTGAAGACCTCGCCGGATATTTCGCTGACGATCCGCTAGCCGTCAGTCGTCGTCGGGAATGTGACTGTCGACGCCTTCGAGCCGGAGGTTGTTGACGAGTTCGCGCACGCCCGCGACACGCTGGATACGCCGCACGATCTTGCGCGACGTCGCCGCATCGTCGACAGCGCCTTCGAGCGTCACGGTACCGTCCTCGACATGCACGTCGATCGAGGCCATGTCGATCATGTCCAGCTCGTCGATCGCGTCGGTTACCCGTTCTTCGAGATCGTCGGCTTCCTCGATACCCTTGGTGCCGGGGCGCACGCTGTCCACCAGCCGCTCCTCGGACCCGTCGCTTTCGACGCCATCCACCTGATAGCCCGGATTGCGCTCCGCATCGAAATTGGCCTTGGGATCGCCATAGGCGGCGTTATCGACGGGGCGGGTGCCTGCTCCATCGTCATAGGGCCAGCCGTCATCGATATTCCGGTCGTCGTAATCGCGAAAATCTTCCTCGCGGGAAATATCGTCCGCTTTCTTCTTGCCCGGCACTGCGGTCTCCTGTCATCCAAACGGACCCGGCGCACCCCCGTTCATCGGCTGGCGCGCCGGGTATTTCGCCTCAATGGCTCGCGGATGCGCCATTCTTGCCCGTCAGGGCCAAATGGCTTTCGACATCATGTACGCCATCCACGGTCTCCGCGCTCAATACGGCCTTCCTGGCCGAGAACACGGTATCGACCGAACCCTCGAGGACAACCTTGGTTCCCTCGGCATGCGGTTCTATCGTCGATGAATCGACATCCGGCAGTGCAGCCAGACGCTCCGATACTTTCTGTTCGAGTTCTGCTGCGGTCTTGTCTGCTGTCGCATTCACGGTCGTAGCTCCTCGTTGGCTTTGCGACCGGATAACGGACGAACGCGGATTTGGTTCTGCCGTGCTTCTTATTTTCCCTTGTCCCATTTGCGCAGCAGCCGGTCGCGTTTCAGGCGGGACAGCCGCTTCAGCCAGAAGATGCCGTCGAGCTGGTCGATCTCGTGCTGCATGCAGATGGAATAGAAGCCGTCCGCGTCCTCTTCCCGGACGGCGCCGTCGAGGTCCTGGTAGCGGAACCGGATCCTTTTCGGGCGCTCGATCTCGTCGTTGGCGCCCGGCATCGAGACGCTGCCTTCCATGTGCCGCATTAGCTCGGCGGAGGAGGCGAGGATTTCCGGATTGGCATAGAAACGCGGACCGCTTTCCTTCGAGAGTTCCAGCACGACCAGCCGGGTGAAGACGCCGACATGGGCTGCGGTGATGCCGACGCCGGGCGCCGCCCGCATCGTATCGAGAAGGTCATGGGCAAGCGCGGTCAGGCCCGGGTCGAAGACCGAAACCGGTTCGCAAGGTTTCGACAGGCCCGGATCGGGATATTTCAGGATGGTTCGGATGGCCATTTTTCGAACTCCGCTGGCTGCGCGCCGGGATTTTTCCGCATGGTTTCGCCATGCGCTCTGGACCCGGAACAGCAATTGTTCTAGCAGGAAAACCGGTGGTGCGAGCAATAGCGCCGGATCTAGCTATCCGGTTGTTGACAATATGTTTTTTGCCGCCATTCTCCTTTTGTCGAAGACCAGCAGCGAGGGCGGCAGATGAGCGATATCGGCGAAGACGTCCGCCTGCGCACAAAAACCGACGATGCCGGTGACGACATCTATTCCGAAGACGGTGCGATCCGTGCCGACTTCCTGGCGATGGTGGGCGCAGCGATCGCCGATCGCGACACGCTTTTCCTGCGCAGCCATGTGGCGCGCCTGCACGAATCGGAACTCGGCGACCTTCTCGAAGCCATCCTGCCCGACCAGCGCCACGCGCTCGTGCGGCTGCTCGGCGACGATTTCGACCTGACCGCGCTGACCGAAGTCGACGAAAACATCCGCATGGAGATCGTCGACCAGATGCCGAACGCGCAGATCGCGGCGGCGATCGGCGAACTCGATTCGGACGACGCGGTCTACATTCTCGAAGACCTCGACCACGAGGACCGGGAAGAGATCCTGGCGCAGCTGCCGTTTACCGAACGGGTAAGACTGCGGCGCGCGCTCGACTATCCGGAACAATCGGCCGGCCGCCGCATGCAGACGGAATTCGTCGCCGTGCCGCCGTTCTGGACCGTCGGCCAGACGATCGACTACATGCGCGACGAGGAGGACCTGCCGGAGAGTTTTACCCAGATCTTCGTCATCGACCCGACCTTCAAGCTGCTCGGCGTGCTCGACCTCGACCGTATCCTGCGCGCCAAGCGGCAGGTGAAGATCGAGACGATCATGCGGGAAACCAACTATCCGATCCCGGCCGACATGGACCAGGAAGAGGCAGCGCAGCTCTTCGAACAATACGACCTGATCTCGGCTGCCGTCGTCGACGAGAACGGAAGGCTGGTCGGGGTGCTGACCATCGACGACGTGGTCGACGTCATCCAGGAAGAGGCGGAAGAGGACATCCTTCGCCTTTCGGGCGTCGGCGACGAAGAACTGTCCGACTCGGTCAGGGAGACCTCGCGGTCGCGCGTGCCGTGGCTGCTGGTCAACCTGTTCACCGCCTTCATTTCCGCCTCGGTGATCTCGCTGTTCGAGGCGACGATCGAACAGGTGGTGGCGCTCGCCATCCTGATGCCGATCGTGGCCGGCATGGGCGGCAATGCCGGCTCGCAGACGATGACCGTGACGGTGCGGGCGCTTGCGACCCGCAATCTCGACATTCACAATGCCTGGCGGGTCGCCCGACGCGAGGCCGGCGTCGGGCTGATCAACGGCGTGGTGATCGGCTGTCTCGTCGGCACGGTGGCGGGGCTGTGGTTCCATGATGTCCATATCGGCGGGCTGATCGCCACCGCCATGCTGATCAACATGTTCGCGGCCGCCATGGCCGGCATCATGATCCCGCTGCTACTCGACAGGGCCGGGGCCGACCCGGCGGTATCGTCGGCGGTGTTCGTCACGGCGATCACCGATACGACCGGTTTCTTCTCGTTCCTCGGCCTTGCGACCTGGTGGTTCATGCTCAGCTGAGCGCGAAAAATTGACTGTTACGTAAAAGTCAATTAGTTTGGCTGACGAGTAGCAGGACATGGTCGTGAACAAGTATTATAGCATTACGGAGCTGACGCGTGAATTCGGGGTCTCGACCCGCACGCTGCGCTTCTATGAAGACGAGGGTCTGATCCACCCGGAACGCCGGGGCCGCACGCGGCTTTTCCGGGCGACGGATAGGCGGCTGATCCAGGAAATCCTGCGCGGGCGCCGGATCGGCTTCACGATCGCCGAGATCCGCGAGATCATCCAGGTCTACAAGGAACCGCCGGGCGAGCTCGGGCAGCTCAAGCTCCTGATGACCCGCATCGACGAAAAGCGCAACGACCTGCGCCAGAAGCGCAAGGATATCGACGACACGCTGACGGAACTCGACAATGTCGAGGAGGCCTGCCTGACCCGGTTGGCCGAAATCGGCGTCGGGACCTGATTCTCAAGAAAATCCGGCTATTGCGCCTCGATCGAGCATTGTTCGGCGAGCGCCTGCACCCGGCTGTCCTGCGGGGCGATGGTGCCGGATTGCAGCGGCGTCATCAGTGACTGGGCGATCAGCTTATCGGCCGTGCAGCCGCAGAATTTCCGGCAGAGGCCGGCATCGTTGCCCTGGCCGGTGCAGCCCGCTTCGCAGCTCCGGACATAGCCGATACGGGGGTCCGGCGGCGGCGCCGGGTGCACCAGCGAGAACAGATAGACGAGCGCGATCAGTACCGGCTGATGGACAAGGTAGACGACGAGGCTGTGGCGGCCGGCCTTGGAGAGCAGGTTCTCCCGCGTCTGGACCGCCGCGAGCCTCGGCAGCCATTTCCTCGACAACGCGATGCGGGCGACGGTCACGCCGGCAAGCAGGGCGGCGATCCACGGAAACAGCGGCACGTAGTCGTTCGAGCGCGGCGGGATTTCTGCAAAGCCGAGCCAGCTCAGATAACGCGGATCGAAAAAACTCGAGTCCAGGACCCGGGGCGCAAGGCCGTAATCGACGATCATCGCGACGACGACCAGGACCACGACGGCGCCGGTCAACAACGGCGACAGGCCCAGGAACGCAAGGCCGATCAGGCTCGACAGCGCAATATTGTGCAGGATCCCGAAATAGATCCATTCGCCGCGGAACGCGATGAAAGTGGCGATGCTGATGGCGACCGCGGCACCCGCGACCATCGCGAAACGCTTCCAGAAGGATTGCCAGCGGATGACCGGGAAATGAGCGAGAACGAGGCTGACGCCCGCCAGAAACAGGAACGAGCTGGCGATCGCGCGTGCATAGACCCGGAAGAAGCCCTGGGTCGCCGTCCCGGAATCGAGATAGCCGAAAAATTCCAGGTCCCAGGTGAAATGATAGGTCGCCATGGCGACGAGGGCGACGCCGCGCAGCGTATCGATGAGCGTGATGCGGGGCCTGCGCGACGGGGTGGTCTCAGTTTCGGCAACGGTCACTGCTTGTCTTTCCGGATCAGGTCTCAAGGTGCGCCGCGGTCCATGATCGCCAGTCGCGCCTCCGAGAAATACTGGCGGCGGGTGAGCACGACGACCACGACGAGGGTCATCGCGATGAACATATAGGGCCCGATGAACCAACCGAGATAGCCGATCGACAAAAAGAGCGCCCGCAGGCCCGAATTGAAATGACCGGCCGCGATCGTGTTCATCCGAACCACCTGGTCGGCCGCCCGTTCGGCGGCAGCCCGGTCGGCATTGGTATCGTGCATCATCGGCAAGGCGCCGAAGAGAATGGTGCAATAGTTGAACAACCGGTAGGACCAGCCGAACTTGAAGAAGGAATAGCCGAACAGGAAGGTCAGGCCGGCGACCTTGAGTTCGAAGGCGGTGCGGCCGCCGTAAACGACGAAGGGCAGGTCGCGGAAGACGGCTTCCACCTGTTCGGTGGCGCCGAGCAGCGCGAAACAGCCGCCGATCGCGAAGATCGACGTCGAGGCGAAAAAGGCGGTGCCGTTCTGCAGGCCGGCCAAAATCTGAGTATCAATCATCTTAAGGTCGCGACGGAGGGAATTGTAGATCCATTCGCGCCGCCGTTCGGCCATGGCGCGGTTGAGGCTGGCGCGCGGAAAAAACCGCGAGCCGGCGCCGGCGGTCACCCAGGAATAGAGGGACCAAAGGACGGCAAAGAGGGCAAGCGCACCATAGTCAGCGGTCGTCATGGGCTTTTACGGGTCCGGAATCGATCTCTCTGCCTCTCGTCATGCTTTGTTTCGGTTTCGGCGGCAAGCCTCCTTGATCCGAATGGCAACGGCTACCGCCGCTGCTCGTTCGCAATGCGACCATTCACACCTGCGCCCACGCCTTTGCCATGTTTCCGCCGTTTTCCGGATTGCGAAGGCCACGGGATTTTAATAGACCATTAGCCATGACGGCCCGGAGCGGACGCTCGTCGATGCAGCAAGAGCCTGGAGACAGCATGGAAGATACGGTTCAGAAGTCCTGTTGGGGCGTGACCTTCAAGGCGCTCCTGGGATTTGCAGGGGTTTTGGCTCTCGCATATCTGTTCGGCGCCATCTGATCGCCCCCGAGAGATTCCGGAATTTCCTTCCGCGGCGTGGTATTCGAACCGCGCCGTTTCTATTTTAGGATCATGTCGCGGCCGTTTCACCGGATGTCGGGCAACCGCCAAGGCATGGCGGCGGTCTGGCATAGGCTCGACCATCCATCTCTTTTACCGCACGGGTCACCATGTTCCTGTCCGTTTTCGACGTCTTCAAGATTGGCATCGGTCCTTCGAGTTCGCACACGATGGGACCGATGTCCGCCGCCAACCGCTTCCTGGAGCTCATCCTCTCCAGCGACTGGCCGCGGCCGGCCGGCGCCCATGTCGCGGCGCTGAAGGTGAGCCTGCACGGTTCGCTCGCTTTCACCGGGATCGGTCACGGGACGGGCAGGGCGGTGATCCTCGGCCTCGTCGGCGAGGTGCCGCACAAGGTGGACCCCGACCGGATGGACGAGATCATCGCCGAGGTGGAGCGGACCGGCCGCGTGATGCCGCCCGGCCATCCGTCTTATGAATTCCAGCCGAAGACCGACCTGATCTTCGACAAGAAGCAGCCGCTGCCGGGCCATGCCAACGGCATGAGCTTTTCCGCCTTCGACCGGGACGGCCGGCTTCTCCTGAAGCGGATCTATTATTCGATCGGCGGCGGGTTCGTGGTGACCGATACCGAACTCGAGGCGATGCGCGGCGCAAAGAAATCGGCAGGCGACGCCCGCATTCCCTATCCCTTCGCCTCCGCCAGGCAGATGCTCGACATGGCGCGCGGCTCCGGCCTGACGATCGCCCAGATGAAGCGCGCCAACGAAGAAACCAAGATGGGCACCGCGGAGCTCGACGAGGGTCTCGACCGGATCTGGGACGCGATGTCGAGCTGTATCGACCGCGGGCTCAAGGTCGACGGGATCATGCCGGGCGGGCTGAAGGTGAAGCGCCGCGCACGGGCCATCCACGACAAGCTGAACGAGGAATGGCGCAGCAACCGGCTGAACCCGCTGCTCGCCAACGACTGGCTCTCCGTCTATGCGATGGCGGTCAACGAGGAGAATGCCGGCGGCGGGCGCGTGGTCACGGCGCCGACCAACGGGGCTGCCGGCGTCATTCCGGCGACGGTACGTTATTACCTGCATTTCCACGATGACGCCACCCAGGCGGATATCCATAACTTCCTGCTGACGGCGGCGGCCATCGGCGGCATCATCAAGCACAATGCTTCGATCTCGGGCGCCGAGGTCGGCTGTCAGGGCGAAGTGGGCTCGGCCGCCGCCATGGCCGCGGCGGGGCTTGCGGCCGTCATGGGCGGTTCGCCGGAGCAGATCGAGAACGCCGCCGAGATCGCGCTCGAACACCATCTCGGCATGACCTGCGATCCGATCGCCGGCCTCGTGCAGGTGCCCTGCATCGAGCGCAATGCGCTCGGTGCCGTCAAGGCGGTGACCGCCGCCTCGCTCGCCATCAAGGGCGACGGCACGCATTTCGTGCCGCTCGACGCCTGTATCGAGACGATGCGCCAGACGGGCAACGACATGAGCGAGAAATACAAGGAAACCTCGACCGGCGGGCTCGCCGTCAACGTCGTGGAGTGCTGAGCCGTTCTACCGCTGTGGAAGGGGCCGAGCAAACGCTTGACCTCACGCGCGGATAGGTTTTCAACGAGCCATGGCTCTTCATCTCATCAAACTCTGCGTCGGCGCCGACTCGATCCAGGATCTCCAGGATTGGGTTGCCGAGCGGTCGCTCAATGCGATTGCCGCCGGCCTCGAACCGCACAGCATCCATACGACGCGCATGGTGCCGAAGCGGATGGAGGAACTGCTCGATGACGGATCTCTCTACTGGGTGATCAAGGGGCAGGTGATGGCGCGGCAGAAGCTTCTCGACGTCCGCACGGTTACCGGCGGCGACGGAATCCAGCGTTGCCAGCTGGTGCTCGGGCCGGAGGTGATCGAGACCGCGCCGCAGCCGAAGCGGCCCTTCCAGGGATGGCGCTACCTGAAAAGCGAGGAAGCGCCGCGCGACCTCGGCAAACTGGGCGAGGACGTGGCGGCGCTTCCGGAAGATCTGCGGCGGGAACTCGCCGAGCTTGGACTTCTGTAGCCTGAAAACCTGCGATCAGCTTTGCCTGATCGTGATCAGCGAAGCTTGATGCGAACGGGCGAACGCCCGGCACGGGCGCCGACATGCAGATGGACATTGGCTTCCGGCTGGGAATGACGCCAGGCGCGGGCACCGTGGCTCAGCAGCATGGAGACCAGGTCGCGGGTCTTTTCCTTGGAGCGGTTCAAGCCCAGGCCGGCAAGCCGCATCGCCGCCTCGTGAAGCGGGTTGAGCGCCACGCCCCGGGCTCTGGATTTTTGTGTCGAATGGAAGGCCAGTTCGGCGCTGTTTTCATTCATCATCGGAAACCCCGTCTACGCGTTACTTTCGAGATCCCTCCGCGCCGGGAAACCGGCGCGGGTATTTCATCAAGGGCCGCGAGCGGCCGCTCACTGGAGCGACGCCCAGCAGCTGATGCCCTTTTTCTTCAGCACGTTGCAGGCATCGATGGCCGTCTTCTGGTCGTCGAAGCCGCCGAAGCGGGCACGGTAGATCTGTTCGCCATTGTTGCTGAAGGCGACAGTGAAGGGTTTGGCGGAACGCAATACCTTGCCGCCTTTATCCTGCGCATTCTGCAGGAGATCCTGAGCCTGTTTCTGGTTCGGCGAGGCGCCGATCTGGATGACCCAGCCGCTGGAGGTGATCGAGGCCGGAGCCGCAGCCGGTGTGGCCTTCGCGGACACCGCCGATACCTTGGTGGATGCGGTCGTCACGTCGTCGACGGTCGAGCGGCCGGTGCGGCGCGCCACGGCTTCCTCGGTGCGGGCCGGCATATATTCCGGAGCCGGCGTCGGGACGGCGGCAACACCTGCCATGGCCGAATTCATCGCCTGGGTGATGACCTTCTTCTGCTCCGGTTCTGCGGCATAGGCCGATGCGGCTGCAGGGGCCAAAGCTGCAGGGGCGATGGCCGCCGTCTGCTGCTCGCCATAACGGGCGCCGGGCCGCGGGCCGCTCGGCGGCAGGTCGAGAGCGGCCATCTGGCGGGCATCGGACTGGGCCGCTGCGACAGCCGGAGCCGAGCGGACCGGTGCGGTGGGTGCAGGCGCAGCAGGAGCGGCCTGGGCGATCAGGTTGGAATTGCCGCTGCGGGAAGCCTCCGGCAGGTAATCGGCGACCAGCTTGCGCATCGTGGCGTCACGGGCAGCACTGGAGCGGCCACCGAGCACGACGGCGACGATGGAACGGCCGTCGAGCTGGGCAGAGGTCGCAAGATTGCTGCCGGCAGCCCGGGTATAACCGGTCTTGATGCCGTCGACGCCCCTGACCGTGCCGACGAGGCGATTGTGGTTGCCGATCGTCTGCCTGCCGTAATCGAAGCTGCGGATTGAGAAATAGCCGTAATACTGCGGAAAGTGCTGGCGCAGGGCCATGCCGAGACGCGCCTGATCGCGTGCCGTCGTCATCTGCGCGGTGTTCGGCAGGCCGTTGGCATTGCGGTAGGTGGTGCGGGTCATGCCGAGCGCACGCGCCTTGCTGGTCATCAGCGATGCAAAGCGGTCTTCGGAGCCGCCCACGAATTCACCGAGAGCAGTGGCGATGTCGTTGGCGGAGCGGGTAACGAGCGCGCGAATGGCCTGATCTACCGACACGGAGCCGCCGGCGCGAACGCCGAGCTTGGAGGGCGGCTCCGCAGCGGCGTGCGCGGAAACGGGAACCTGCGTGTCGAGGCTGATGCGGCCCGATTCGAGCGCTTCGAAGGTCAGGTAAAGCGTCATCATCTTGGTAAGCGACGCGGGATAACGCAAGCCATCCGGATCTTCGGAATAGAGGACCTTGCCGGTCTTGGCGTCGACGACAATGCCGGCATATTTCGGACCGGCGGCCGCCGGCGTCGAAAACATCGAAATCGCCACAGCCAATGTGAAGAGAAAACCGAGGAACCGTCCCGGGACCGTCGCATCACTCTTGGAAAGGGATGCAGAAATCATTTTTTTCGACACTGCCGCACTCATCGCTTGCATCAAAATCAGTCACACATCCGGACGCGCCCCCGACACGGCCGTTACCGATCAATCTAGGGGATTAGCGTTACCAAGAGGTTTATGATGAACAGCAGCTTGCCTTGATACGCTGCATTTTAGACATCAACCTGGGGCTTCGACCCGACCCGTCCGCGGCGGCTTATTTCGCCAGCCGGTTTTCGACAAAGAGGCGAACTGCGGCATCAATATGTTGCCAGTCCTTCAAAAGCGCGCTGGAGAAGCGATAGAGCACCGTCAGGTCCTGTCCGATGTGGATATCCCGCTGGCAGTCGCCGCTGGTCGCCTTGCTGCCGGCAGCCGGCAGGACGCAACGCACGACGTAATCGGGTGCATCGGTCTGCTGCCCCGTCAGGACGACTTCGCTGCCGTAACCCGAATCGGCGCGCAGCCGGTGAAGCGTCAACCCGAAGGCGGCCGGCTGCGGCTCGCCGTCGAACAGTTTCGAATAGATCGGCTCCAGCCGGCCCGACATGTCGCGCGACATAGTGCTCTGGGACAATTGCAGGAAAATCAAGGAGGAAGACTGGGCGACATCATCGAAACGGGACCGCAGGGCGGCACTGTAACCTTCGAGTTCCGGCCAGGTGAGATAAAGATCGATGCGTTCGGTCACGCCTGCCTGGCGCTGGTCGCGGAAGCGGATCGTGTTGGCCGAAAGCCTGAGCGTGTCCTGGCCGATCCGAATGAGGAAATCTTCCCGGCTGTCGGTATGGCCGGCAAGCGCGATGCGCTGTCCGAACCAATGGCCGCCGATGCTGATCGCGGCAGTCAACAGCGCAAGGATCGCGATGACCGCGGTCAGCCGATAGACGAAGCGGTTGGAGAGGAGCGGCGCTTCTTCTGCAGCCGAGAGGTTCCGGGCCGGACCTGCCATGACGCGCGCTCCATATTCTCGACCGAGAGGGGATTCGCCTGCGCCGGGATGGGACAGAATAAGGTTACGGAACGCGGCCGGCGATTTGGCCGCAGTGTGGATCGCCATGATTAATGTTTGGTAAATATTCCGCCCGCGAACTGGCGGCAGGTCCGGGCACTCCGATCGGCATGCGCCTGCGGGGATGGCCCGACACGTCGGCCGCGGCCTGGAGTGCCGCGGCCTTTGCCGGCAGGGAAGGCGGGATTACTGGCCGACGGAGCCGACGGCCGTGGCACGGCCATCCTGAAGCTTGACCCAGCGGGCAGGGTCGTCGTTCGCCTGGCGCTTCAGGAACGTATATTCGGTGTCCGACCAGATCATGACCTTGTTACGCATGTTGTCGAGCACGAAATCGCCGCGATCGGTGCGGACCGTCAACACGGCATGACCTTCGCCGTTCGGCTGCAGCACGACGGTGATCAGCAGGTCGGAGGGCGAAAAGCCCTTCGTCATCAGCATCTTACGCTTCAGAAGCACGAAGTCTTCGCAGTCGCCGACGGTGCGGGGATAGGCCCAGCGCTCTTCGACGCCATAGATTTCCTGGTCGGTCATCGGCGTGATCGACGAGTTGACCGTGTAGTTGACGTCGAGAAGCGTGCGCCATTTGTCCTCGGTCAGTGCCAGCGGGCCGGCATCCTGATAGGTCGCCGCGCATTCGCTCACATAGGTCTTGCAGAACTCATAGTGGCCGAGCGGCGGATTGGCCTGGCCGATGACGCGCATCGCGCCGGCCGGCATGCCGAACGAACTTTCGGCGGTGAAGATGGCCATGACGGCGGCGATGGTGGCGAGGCCCAGTCCCTTGCGGTATTTCATTTTTATGTCTCCCCGTTGTGAGGAGAACATTGCCAGACGGGCCTTGAGCGACCGCAAAGTCTCGCAGTAAAATCAATATCTTATTTGAATTCAATTCGGCTAAAACAAAGATCAAATACGGCTCGAATTTTCGCAGAATTCGAGCCGTATTCGCCGCTAATTTGCATAAAATGCCGTCTATCGGAGGCTCGGCGCGTCACGGCTTTCCCGCTATCCAACTGGGAATAAACACGTTTTCGAAACCGCTCGGGCTGCCCGGCGAAAGCCGAAAATACTTCACCGGCGACGATTGAGGCCGCGGAACACGAAGGGGAGGTTGTATCGCGCGCTGCTCCCGAGGCAAAATCAGGGTCACCGAGGCCGATTTTCGGCCTCGAAAAAAGTGCCGAAAGGGCACATTTTTTTTGAAGAAAGTTCATTTCGGCACAGACGGCCCGCTTTTTGTGGCCTGTACCGCGATGAAACGGGGCGTAACGAAGGGGGGCGGCAACAAAAAAGCGCCCCGGATGGGGGCGCTTTGGAAAGCTCGGAGCTGCGTCCCTCTTAAAGGAATTCGGTCAGCGTTTCGCGCGACTGGACCGAATTGAACTCGATCGCCACGCCTTCCATGAAATGACGCACGACGCGGCCACGCATGTTGCCGAGGCGGACGGGCGTGCCGAGCGCCGGGCGGATGTCGATATCGATCGCAGCGCCCGACAGCGAAAGGTCCATGATACGGCAGGCATAACGCCGGCCGTCGTCGAGCGTGATCTCGGAGCGGGTGTTGCGCGGCGCCAGGCGATCGTGGCGACGATCTTCCGGCAGGCCAAGCTCATGCTTGTTGGCGATCCAGGTGAGCTGGGCGGCCAGTTTTTCCCGCTTGCGGTCCGTCGCATTGATCGACATCACGAAGCCGGTGCTCGACAGGCTGATGACGATACCTTCCAGGCGGCCGATATGATCGAGATAGGCGATCACCCGTTCGCCGACGAGAGGACGACCTACACAGCCAAAGCTGACATCACCCGGCGACATGTCCACGACGTTGCACGGAAATTCCTCATGCGTCGCCAGCATCAGCCGACCGGGGATATTGACCGACACGCGCTGAAATGAACGCTGCGTGGGAGCGCTCGTTGTCGATGGATTATGAGCCGGCTGAAAAGAATACATTTGAGAGAGCTTTTCTCTTCTAAGTCTATCGTCAGAGTATTAGCGCGCCGCGGTTAACAGAAGGTTTTGGCACGCCGCGACGCCTAGCCTTTGCCGCGCCGTCCTGTGATCACAACGGCCGTCGGCCAGGCGGCAGGCGGCCGTGCATTTGCCGGGGGCTGCGGCGATCGCCGGTAAGCGGCACGCCGAAATGCGAACCGCTGCCGGTCAGGAACGTCCAGTTGTCGAGCGCGAGGAAAACGGCCGGCATCGCCGTTGCGGGATAGGGAGAAAACTGGGGCAGGAGAGCCCCGAAAATGCGATCGCTCGCCGTCGTCTCCACTGAGCGGATCGGCAGAAGCAGCACCTCATAGGCATGACGGATCTCCCCGTTCGAGGCAAAAACATCCAGAAGGGCAGGCTGTTGGGACTGGATGACGTTGTGGGCGATTTCCACCGGCTGCCGGTGATCGCCCTCCTGCCAGACGCCGGCCAAAGGTTCCCCCCGGAATTCGCGGCCGAACAGGTCGCAGATACGGGTTCCGGCAAGCCGGAATGAGAGGGTGCCCGCCGGATCGAAGCCGGCCATGAAAAGATGCGGAAGAAGATGACGCAAAGCGGTCGGATCGATCTCGGTCTTCAGAGGGACTGCCCCGTCGTGCTTGAGATTGATCCAGTAGTCGAAGATTGCCCGGCTCGCTTGATTCCGCATTCATCATACCTGTTACATTTCGATGCAAACCGCGCGTCATGTGCGGCTGATCCTTCTCAAGCAGCGAAATCCATGCCACGGCAGAGGCGTCAGGGTTAACGAATCGTGACCCGCGATGCGCTGGCGCTACCGTGATCTCGGCCGCGCTTTTCTTTGAACGGCCGCTCCTATATGGCTGTCGGACACTCTCAAGGAATGATCGAGGGCAGAAGGGACTTGCATGAACGACGGGCCGGACATGGCAGACGAGCCGCGCGAGACGGATGACGGCGGCGAGCGCTCGCAACCGGTCTTCAACCTTCCGCAGAGCCTCGTCGTGACGCTCGCCCTGCTCGTGGTCATCTACGTCGTGCAGGACTATGTGCTGGACGACGATACCCGCGCCACGATGGTGGTAAACCTGGCTTTCACGCCATTGCGCTATGTCTATCCTCTCAGCGACCAGGGTCTGGAATGGGCGTGGACGCCGGTTACCTATTCGCTTCTGCACGGCAGCGTCGAGCATATCCTCTTCAACGCGCTCTGGCTGATGGCGTTTGGTGCTCCCGTGGTCCGTCGGATCGGCACGCTGCGCTACGTCGTCTTCTGGATCCTCTCCGCCGTCGCGGCCGCCTTCTTCCATGCCGCGCTCAACTGGGGGAACGAGACGCTGCTGATCGGCGCGTCGGGCGTCGTGTCGGCGCTGATGGGGGCCGCCTGCCGTTTCGCCTTTCCGGAGCGCCGGGGTTACGACCGGACGCATGGCCATCTCTATCCGCGACAGTCGATCCTCGGGGCATTCCGCAACCGCACCGTGGTGATCTTCACCGCCATGTGGTTCATCGGCAACCTGCTGATCGCCTTCGGCGTAACGCTGTTCGGGGCGGATATGGGACCGATCGCCTGGGACGCGCATATCGGCGGCTTCCTGTTCGGCTTCCTGCTGTTCGGCCTTTTCGATCCCCTGCCGCCCAGCGTCATGCCGATCACGCAACCTTGATCTCTTTCTTGATCTCTTTCACACCTCGCTCTACACTTCTTCGCACGTGCAGGGACGGTTCTCCACCCGGGCGCTTTGCTTCCCGGGGATGAGCGATGTCCAGGCCAAGCCGGTTGTGAGGAGAGAGCCATGGCAATAGTCGTCAAGAACATGCTGGATGCAAAGGGACGCGACGTGGTCACCGTCGGCCCCGACAAGACGCTGCTCGAAGTCGCCGGGATCCTCAATGACAAGAAGATCGGTGCCGTCGTGGTGACCGGCATGGAAGGCCGGATCGCCGGCATTTTCACGGAACGCGACCTGGTGCGCGCCATCGCCGGCAAGGGCGCCGGCGTGCTGGACCAACCCGTCAAGTCGGCGATGACCACCGCGGTGCAACGCTGCAAGGAAGATACGACCGTCGACGAGCTGATGGGGATGATGAGCGCTGGCCGTTTCCGCCACGTGCCCGTCGAACTTGACGGCAAGCTCGCCGGCATCATCTCGATCGGCGACGTGGTGAAGTCGCGCATCCGCGAAATCGAACTCGAGGCCGAGCAAATCAAGGCCTATATCGCCGGCTGATTCGTTTTGGCTTAAGCCTCGTCGAAGGGCGAGGCTTTGCTGCCGCCGGGCAGGATCTGCGCCCGCCTAGCGGGCGAAGACTTCCTGCATGCGCTTCAGGGCGGAAATCTGTGCCATGGTCTCCGTATAACCGCGCTCGATCGTTTCGCCGGCGCGGTGGAATTCGGACAAGCCGATATCGGCAAGCCGCGGATGCAGCGCCAGATCCGGCGGATCACCTGCCAGACGGGCCCGGGAAATGCGTTCCTGGATGATGTTGAAGGCCTGCACCATGGTGCCGGTCAGACCGACGCGCACATCGTCGGCCTTCTTGCGGCCGTCGTCGATCGGCTGGACGCTGGCATTGTGCTTGACGACGGCCGATCGGCCGAAAATCTCGTAGTTCAGGTTGACGGCGACCACGAGCGGCTGCTCGTAGGCGCGGCAGACGGAGGTCGGCACCGGATTGACGAGGGCGCCGTCGACCAGCGTGCGGTTGTTGCATTTGACCGGTTCGAAAATGCCGGGGAGCGCGTAGGAAGCGCGAAGCCCGGTGATCAGCGAACCGCTGGAGATCCACACTTCGTGGCCGGTGTGAAGCTCGGTCGCGACCGACACGAAAGGCCGGTCCAGATCCTCGATGGACAGGCCTTCGAGATGCTCCTGCATCCGTTTGGTCAGCCGCATGCCGCCGAGAAGGCCGCCGCCGCCGATCGTCAGATCGAGCAGGCCGGCAATGCGGCGCATCGTCAGCGAGCGGGCGAAACTCTCGAGCTCGTCGAGCTTGCCGGCGAGGTAACATCCGCCGACCAGAGCACCGATCGAGGTGCCGGCGATCATGCCAACCTCAATGCCGGCCTCGTCGAGCGCACGCAGCACTCCGATATGCGCCCAGCCGCGCGCGGCGCCGCCGCCGAGAGCGAGAGAAAGCTTTGCTTTTTTGGGGGCTTCGATGATGGGAGGAGGTGTGGGTTCGAGAACTTGCGCTTCGCCGCCTTCGGCAGGTGCCGCAAGCGGATCGTGACGGTTCCAACTCCAGTTCAGCATCGACAAAGACCCTCCACAGCTGAACAAACCCCGGTCTGCCGATTAACGCACCGACAGGTTTCGAAATCGTTTATTCAGGCGAGATATGCCAAAAAACGGGGCAAATGCCTAAATGGTTCCTTGATCCGAATAGACGACATCCGGGTCAAAATGACGCTGATCGTCGGTGATTTCAAGAACCGCCCGGCCATCACTTTGGGTGACAGTCCGATAGAAACAGGAGCGACGCCCGGTGTGGCAGGTGGCGTCGTGACCGGCGACCGATACCTTGAGCCAGACGGCGTCCTGGTCGCAATCGGTGCGCAATTCGTGAACCGTCTGGAGGTTGCCGGAGGATTCGCCCTTTTTCCAGATCTTCGCCCGCGAGCGGCTGTAATAATGGGCGATGCCGGTCTCGATGGTCAGCGCCAGCGCCTGCGCATCCATATGCGCGACCATCAGCAACTCGCCGTCACCGGCGTCGGTAACGACCGCGGTAACGAGACCGTTCTGATCGAAACGGGGCGTAAAGGCGCCAGCGCCTTCAAGTTCCGTCTTGTCGGCGGAAGGCCGTTCGAAGGTAAGCGACATCGGGAGACTCCGCCCGGAAACCGCGTCAGCGGTTGCGGGCCAGCATGAAGAAACGGGCCTGTTCGGCGGCGTTCGTCTTGAACTCGCCGGTAAACGTCGTTGTCGTCGTGTGCGAGCCCTGCTTCTGCACGCCGCGCATTTCCATGCACATGTGCTCGGCCTCGATCATCACGGCGACCCCGCGCGGCTTCAAGGTTTCCTCGATCGCGTTGGCGATCTGCGCCGTCAGGTTTTCCTGGGTCTGCAGGCGGCGGCCGAAGATCTCGACCACGCGGGCGATCTTCGAGAGACCGAGGACACGGCCGTTCGGCAGATAGGCGACATGGGCCTTGCCGATGATCGGCAGCATGTGGTGTTCGCAATGGGAGAAGAACGGGATGTCGCGCACCAGCACGATATCGTCATAACCCGAGACTTCCTCGAAAGTGCGGCCGAGCACGTCCTCCGGCGACTGTTCGTAACCGCCGAACAGCTCGCTATAGGCGGCGGCGACGCGCTTGGGAGTATCGAGCAGGCCTTCGCGGGCAGGATCGTCGCCTGCCCAGCGCAGCAGAACACGCACCGCTTCTTCGGCTTCCTGCTGCGAGGGGCGGACCTGCTTCTCTTTCGAAGCCGGGAAATTCTTCACAATGGCATCCATCTATCGTCTCCTGATGCGGTTCAAGGCCGCATCCGACTGGCGTTACTCACGGACTGACCAGCCGCTGGGCACTCGCGGCTGATTTTTTGGGCAATCCGGGGTTATCTGACCTTCGGCGAATGTTTTTACAAGATATCCTGTTCCGTTTTCGGTAGGATTTCGTGAAAACATCCTTTCTTGATGATCTCGCCCGGACATCACATATAATGGCAGGAACCCTTTTATGGTAGTCCACCGGACGTGACGCAGTGTTCAACGCGCGACGGCGGGCCAGAAGCGAGCCTTGATGGACGACATCTACAACAGCAAGATCCTCGAATTCGCCGGCAATATCACCCATGCCGGCGTGCTGCCCGATGCGGATGCCAGTTCCGAAAAACATTCAAAGCTGTGCGGCTCGAAAGTGCGTGTACATGTGAAGATGGACGGAGACCGGGTCGCCGACTTTTCCCACGAGGTGCGCGCCTGCGCGCTCGGCCAGGCCTCGTCCTCGATCATGGCGCGGCATGTGATCGGAGCCACGGCCGCCGAGATCCGCAAGGCGCGCCAGGACATGCTCGCCATGCTGAAGGAAGGCGGCGAGGGGCCGGACGGCCGGTTCGAGGAGATGCGCTACCTGAAGCCGGTCAAGGACTACAAGGCCCGCCACGCCTCCACCATGCTGACCTTCGAGGCGGTGGTCGATGCGATCGACCAGATCGAGGCGAAAGAGCGCGCCGAAGCCGTGACCGTCTGACCCGATGTGCGGCGATCCCGACTGCGCGCACGACCATTCCAAGCCGGCGGCAGGCCGCTCCCGCAACTGGTCCGGCCCGTTTGCGAAGACGCCCGGCCGGCTTTTCGGCATGGGGCTGATCCGCTTCTACCAGCTGACCCTTTCCGGCTTCATCGGCAATTCCTGCCGGCACATCCCGACCTGTTCCGAATATGGCTACGAGGCGGTTGCCCGCCACGGGCTGTGGCCCGGCGGCTGGATGACGCTGTTTCGGGTCGCCCGTTGCGGGCCGGGTGGTACCGGCGGGCTCGATCCGGTGCCGGATATCTTGGAGACGCGGCAGTACTGGTGGACGCCGTGGCGTTACTGGCGACGTCACGCCAAACCGGTATCGCAGCCGTGATCACCGTCGCACTGCTTCACAGCATCGTTCTCGGCGGCGGCCGAAGGGTCGTCATGGCGGACCTGCGGGCCATGGCGGAAGAACTCGGCTACCGGAACTGCCGGACGCTGGTTTCGACCGGCAATCTGGTCTTCGAGACAGAGAGGTCGCCGACCGGTGATATCGAGCGGGCGCTGGAAGCCGCGTTCGAAAAGCGGTTCGGCAAACATGTCGATATCATCGTCCGAACCGGGTCGGACTGGCTGAAGCTCGCGGCCGGCAATCCGTTTCCGGCGCGGGACGGCTCCGAGATCGCCGTGCGGGTGATGCGGACGCCGCTCGACGAGAGTGTGCTCGGCCTGCTCGAACGCCACCGGGGCGAGGAGACGATTGCTGTCGTCGACGGCGATCTCTGGGTCGATTTCGGCGGCAAGGCGAGCGGGACGCGGCTCCTGTCGGCGATGACCACCAAGAAGCTCGGCATCGGCACCAGCCGCAATGCCAATACGGTCGCCGGGCTTGCCGAAATGATCGGCTGATCCGCCGCTCGCCTTTACTAAAACGGCAAAAGCATTTATCAGCCACGCCGGCTCCGCCGCGAAGGCGAACCGCCATTTATTCCAACACCACCCGCATTCGTTGGCGGGACTGGACAGGAGAAAGACATGTCCCAATCCGTTTCCCTTACATTTCCCGATGGCTCCGTCCGCGTTTTCGACGCCGGGACGACCGGCCGTGACGTGGCCGAGAGCATTTCCAAGTCGCTCGCCAAGAAGGCGGTCGCCGTCACCATCAACGGCACGCTGCAGGACCTTGCCGATCCCGTCACCGACGGTTCGATCGCGATCGTCACCCGCACCGATCCGCAGGCCCTGGAAATGATCCGCCACGACGCCGCGCATGTGATGGCGGAGGCCGTGCAGGCGCTCTGGCCGGCAACCCAGGTCACCATCGGCCCGGTGATCGAGAACGGATTCTATTACGACTTCAAGCGCGTCCACCCGGATAGCGGCGAGGATTGGCCCTTCACGCCCGAAGATCTGCCGAAGATCGAAGCGAAGATGAAGGAGATCATCCAGCGCAACGAGCCCTTCACCAAGGAAGTCTGGACGCGCGATCAGGCCCGCAAGGTGTTCGGCGAGATGGGCGAGACCTACAAGGTCGAGCTCGTCGACGCGATCAAGGAAGGCGAGGACGTCAAGATCTATCGCCAGGGCAAGTGGTTCGACCTCTGCCGCGGCCCGCACATGGCCTCCACCGGCCAGATCGGGACTGCCTTCAAGCTGATGAAGGTGGCGGGCGCCTATTGGCGCGGCGACAGCAACAACCCGATGCTGACGCGCATCTATGCGACCGCCTGGGCGACCCAGGAAGAGCTCGACCAGTATCTGCACGTGCTGGCGGAAGCCGAGAAGCGCGACCACCGCAAGCTCGGCCGCGAAATGGACCTCTTCCACTTCCAGGAAGAGGGTCCGGGCGTGGTGTTCTGGCACGGCAAGGGCTGGCGCATGTTCCAGACGCTGACCGCCTATATGCGCCGCCGGCTCGCCGGCACGTATGAGGAGGTCAACGCGCCGCAGGTGCTCGACAAGTCGCTTTGGGAAACGTCCGGTCACTGGGGCTGGTACAACGAGAACATGTTCGCGGTGAAATCCGCGCATGCCTTCGTCAACCCCGACGACAAGGAAGCCGACCAGCGGGTCTTCGCGCTGAAGCCGATGAACTGCCCGGGTCACGTGCAGATCTTCAAGCATGGTCTGAAGTCCTATCGCGAACTGCCTATCCGACTTGCGGAATTCGGCCTCGTGCATCGCTACGAAGCCTCCGGCGCGCTGCATGGATTGATGCGCGTTCGCGGCTTCACGCAAGACGACGCGCATGTGTTCTGCACCGACGAGCAGATGGCCGCCGAATGCCTTCGGATCAACGACCTGATCCTGTCGGTCTACGAGGATTTCGGCTTCAAGGAAG
The DNA here is from genome assembly GCF_031455615.1 of Neorhizobium sp. 2083. Classification (NCBI taxonomy): domain Bacteria; kingdom Pseudomonadati; phylum Pseudomonadota; class Alphaproteobacteria; order Hyphomicrobiales; family Rhizobiaceae; genus Neorhizobium; species Neorhizobium sp. 2083. The sequence goes on from NZ_JAVDTC010000004.1 coordinate 587,274, forward strand.
TAGTGGTCAAGCTCTCGACCCGGCCGGACAAGCGCGTCGGCACCGACGCGCTGTGGGATCGTGCCGAGTCGGTGATGCTGGACGTGCTGAAGACGATCGAGGCGCAGTCGGAAGGCCGCATCAAGACCGGCATCCTGCCGGGCGAGGGCGCTTTCTACGGTCCGAAGTTCGAATATACGCTGAAGGACGCGATCGGCCGCGAATGGCAGTGCGGCACGACGCAGGTGGACTTCAACCTGCCGGAGCGGTTCGGCGCCTTCTACATCGACCAGAATTCGGAAAAGACCCAGCCGGTGATGATCCATCGCGCCATCTGCGGCTCGATGGAACGTTTCCTCGGCATCCTGATCGAGAATTTTGCCGGCCATATGCCGCTGTGGTTCGCGCCGCTGCAGGTGGTGGTGGCGACGATCACCTCGGATGCGGACGATTACGGCCGCGAGGTGGCGGACGCTCTTCGGGATGCGGGCATGGTCGTCGAGACCGATTTCCGCAACGAGAAGATCAACTACAAGATCCGCGAGCACTCCGTCACCAAGGTGCCGGTCATCATCGTCTGCGGCAAGAAGGAAGCGGAAGAGCGGTCGGTCAATATCCGCCGTCTCGGCTCGCAGGCCCAGACCTCGATGACGCTGGACGAGGCGATCGCCTCGCTGTCGCATGAGGCAACGCCGCCGGACGTGCTGCGCCGCCTCGAAGCCAGAAAGGCCGCGAAGGCGGCCGCCTGATCGGATCCCGACAGCGCCCGCAAACGCGGGCGCTGTCGGAAAACCAAGCCGCAGCGCAGAATATTGCGGCGGTATCCTCAGGGAAGAGACTGTTGGTCAGGCCGGCAACGAGGTCCGGCCGAAATACGGCTAGTTCCTGTCGCTGGCGACCGTGCCGGCCACCTGAGGCGTGTTGCGCATCAGCACCTCGACCTCGGTATTGCGGCCGGCCTTCACGGTGAAGCCGCGCTGATAGGTCTTGGTCTTGTTCCGGGCGACGGCAAGATACTCGCCCTCCGACAGAACCATGGTCGAGAACGCGCTGACGCTTTCGTTGACGACGTCGCCGGCGGCCGTCAGCACCGACCAGGCGGTATCGGCAATTGCTTCTCCCCCTGGCTGGGAAACAAGCTTCAGGGTGATCTGGGCGGCGCGATGCTGCAGCACCGCCTGGGTAAGCTTTCCGGATTCCACCTGGATATCGGCCCGCACGACGGCATTGACGTCGCCATATTCGGAGACCACGTGATAGGTGCCGGCATTCAGCCGCACCACCGTGTTCGGTTTCACATCCGACATGACCAGCGCCCGATCGCCGTTATCGCGCACTTCGGCGGAATAGACCGAAAACCTCAGTTCCTTGGGCGGAATGCGCTGGTCTGTACCGGCAACCGCGTTGAGAACAAAACCGCCTGCATCGAGCACCAGGGTCTGTTTCGGCACGCTGCCGTTTTCAGGAACTTTCAGTTTCTTGGTGACGCCGGCGCGGCCGAAGGCGCAATTGACGAAATAGTCGCCGGGGGCAAGCTGGAAGGAGGCAGAGCCGCCTTCGGAACTGGCGACCAGCGGCAATTTGCCATCTTCGCCGGCGATCGGGCTGAACACACGCCAGGTGAGGCCTTCCTGCATGGGCTGGCCGTCGGCAGTCAGTTTGGCGTCGAACTGCACGTCCTTGGCGAGGGGACCGAGCGGACCGCCCGGCAGGGCCGAGAAGGCATTCAGCTTCGGCATCTTGGCGGTGCTGTCGAGCGCGCGAAAATTCTTGAAGGCGTCTTCCTGGGCGAACGCGCTCAAAGCTGAGCCGAGAGCAACCGCTCCGGCGAGGAGGCAGCGTGTCGCGAGGGAAGTGCCTGACATCTGTTGTCTACCGGTTGACTCTTGTTTTCCGAAACGTCACTTGAAGACCAATGACAAGGCAATTTCAAGACCTTCCCATGAAGCCAGCTCCAAATGAAAGCGTTGACCATGCAAAATGACGTTAAACTCATCGATTTCCTGCGCGACAGGCATTCCACGCCGGTGGCGCAGATCAAGGGGCCGGCTCCGTCGCAGGAGGAACTGGAGGCGATTCTGACCTTCTCAACGCGTATTCCCGACCACGGCAAGCTGGCGCCGTGGCGCCTGGTCGTCTATCGCGGCGGCATCAACAAGGAGCTCGGCGAACAGTTCCTGGCGCTCGCCCTGAAGAAGACGCCTGATATGGCCGACGCCGCCAGGGAGGCGGAACTGACGCGTTTCACCCGCGCGCCGCTGGTCGTCGCCGTCGTCAGCACCGCGGCCCCCCATCCCAAGATCCCCGAATGGGAACAGGTGCTGTCCGCGGGTGCCGTGTGCTTCAACATGCTGATGGCCGCGAGCGCCCATGGCTACGTCGCCAACTGGCGCACCGAATGGGTCGCCTATGACGACGAGGCGCTGGCTCTCCTCGGCATCAGACAAGGCGAAAAGGTCGCCGGCTTCATCCATATCGGTTCGAGCGATTTCCCGACTCCCGACCGCCCGCGGCCGGACCTCGCGCAGATCGTCACCTACGCAGGCGAATAGGGCCATCGATGTTCTATACCACCGACACCAACCGGCATGGACTGAAGCATGATCCGTTCAAGGCGATCGTGGCGCCGCGCCCGATCGGCTGGATCGGTACGAAGGGCAGGGACGGGTCTCTGAACCTGTCGCCTTATTCCTTCTTCAACGCGATTTCCGACAGCCCGAAATTGGTGATGTTTTCGTCCAGCGGCCGCAAGCACAGCCTGAAGAACGCCGAGGAAACCGGCGTCTTCACAGCAAGCCTCGCGAGCCGTCACCTGGCCGAACAGATGAATGCCTCGTCGGAGGCGGTTCCTTACGGCGTCAGCGAGTTCGAGGTGGCGGGGCTGACCGCCGGGATGGCCGAGCTCATCGACGCGCCCTATGTGGCGGAAGCCTATACGGTGCTGGAATGCCGCGTCACCCAGGTGATCCAGCCGGTGGGACTGGACGGCAAGGCGACTGAGGCCTACGTGGTTTTCGGCCAGGTGGTCGGCATCCATATCAGCGAAGAGATCCTGCGCGACGGGCGGATCGACATGGGGCTCGCCCGGCCGATCGCCCGCATGGGCTATCGCGACTTCGCCGACGGCGGTGCGGACGTGTTCGAGATGACCCGGCCGGCCGGCGCCGAGCCTAGCCCTAAAAAACCCGATTGATGATCGGAATTTGACGGACGCTGCGGCAGAGCTTGCCGGAGAAGCCGTTCGCCTTTGCTCTTTGGCATTCGGTCCGGAAGGTCGCTTCGTCGCCCTCAGCGGACATGGCATCGATCGCCGCCGCGCCTGCGGCGGAAGCGGCGAGCACTATCGCCGCGGCCGCGAAACGCGCGGTATCGGACAAGTGACCGTAACCGCCCTCCCAGCCGAGGGCCGTCAACCGGGCGCTGCAGCGCTCGAATGCGGATGCCGAAAGAACGCCGGCCGCATCGGCAAGCGCTATAATCCTCGTCTTGCCGGGGACCTGCCCGGCGCGAATTTCCGCAACACGCAGGGCCATGTCGAGCCTCTGGACCTCACCGCCACCGCGAACGCCCGTCAGGACGACGGAGTAGGCGCCGCATCGGAGGGCGATTTCGACGGCCGCATCCGTTCGTGCCGAGAAGAAAGCCGGCAGGAGGAAGGCCGGCGGGACAGGGCTTATTCCTGCCCAGGCCCGGCAGAAATCTACAGCCGCATTCCACGACTCGGCGGCACCCGTCAGGTCGAGCACGGTGACATCGGCCTGCGCGGAATGGACCGTCGCGGCATCGGCGGAGGGTTCGACGACAAGCCAGGACCGTATTTTCAAGGACTTCGCCATGGTTAAGGAACGTGGTGAACCAATCTTAAACTTTTTCGCTCTAGCGTGATCTCTCAAGCCAGACAGATCCTGACTGGCATGTGTAGTCGAGGCCGAGTGTGATCGTACAGGCATTTCTTCGTTGGGCTGAAACGGCAAGAACCGCCGAGAGGGCAAAGGCTGCCAATGCTCTCGGGCGAGCCTATCTCCGATCGCCGATGGGCGGCGAGCAGCATCGCGCCGCGGCGCTTGCCATGACCTATCTTCTCGACGATCCTTCGCCACGGGTGCGTCTGGCGCTCGCCGAGGCTCTTGCCGAATCCAGGGACGCCCCGCGCGCCGTGATCGTGTGCCTGGCCGAAGACCAGCCGGAGATCGCCTGCACGGTCATCGCCTGCTCGCCTGTTCTCACCGAAAACGATCTCGTCGACCTTGCCGGGCGCAGCGACAGCCTGACCCGCGGAATGATCGCCGCAAGGCCGAACCTTTCGCGCGGGGTGGCTGCCGCGATCGCCGAGATCGGCGACGAATGCGAAGTCACCATGCTTCTGGAAAACGAGACCGCCCTGATCACCCGAGTGTCGCTGCGGCGGATTGCCGAGCGGTTCGGGCATTGCTGCGATATCCGCAACCTGCTCCTGGAGCGCGACACCCTGCCGGCCGATGCCCGCCACATGCTCGTCAACCACATCACCGCCGCTCTCGCGGGCTCGGGCCTGGTGCGGACCAGCATGGCGCCGGCGCGGATCGAGCACATGACCCGCGAGGCGGGGGAAGCCGCGGCCGTCGCCATTGCCGGCACGGTGCTGCAGGAGGAAATTCCCGGCCTCGTCGAACATCTGCGCACAGCCGGGCGGCTGACACCAGCCTTCCTCATTCATGCGCTCTGCAGCGGCAAGGTGGATTTTTTCGCCGGCGCGATGGTTTCGCTTTCAGGGCTCGATGACCGCCGTGTGCGCGCGATCCTCGCAACCGGCCGCATGCATGCGGTCCGGGCGCTGTTCGAAGCGTCCGGGCTCGGGCGGGATATCGCGGCAGTCTTCGTCGAAGCGGTCTTCCTCTGGCGCAAGGCCGCGGCCACCGGCAGGCTCGACAATATCGCCGGCATATTGCTCGAACAGTTCCAGCGGTCGGAGATGCCGCTTTCGCCCGTCTCCGAACTCCTCGAGATGATCGAAAAACTTCATCGGCTGGAAGTCAGGCTCAGTGCCCGCTCCTATGCGAACGAAGTGTCGCTGGCGGCGTAGGCCGATCTAGCGCTGGAACCGCTTGGCGACCCAGGAATAGCCGTTTTCCATGAGCCGGACCGGACTGGTCATCAGGGTCTTCACGCCCTCGGTCGTCGGCAGCACGGTCTTGACCCGCTGGATGGCACGGCCCGCGAGCGTCTCCTTCTCCTGCTGCGTCACAGGTTCGTCGGCGATCGCCGGCGCCGGCTGCGCGGGCTGCGGGACCTCCGGCCGCGACTGCGGCACCGGCGCCTTGGCCACTTCGGTGGCTTCCGGTTTCTGGCAGACGGCGATGAGCATCGGATAGGGCTGGTTGGCGTATCCGGAAAGCTGCTGCTCCGAAACGGAATTGCACATCTCGATGCTCGGCCAGCGGCTTTCGGCAGTGGCGATATAGTGGCAATCCGTCCCGGCGTCGTTGCAGCCGAGAATGGTCATGACAATCAGTGCGGAATTCATGTCGTCCCCGTCAATATGGCGACGGACTTAGAGCGGGCAATCTGGGCTCAACCAAGGCAGCTTTCGGCGCAACGCCGCATCCGTTAAAGATTACGCATCCGGCGGAGCCTTGGAGACCGAAATGACCGTGACGATTGCCATCGAGCCGCCGCGCCAGGCGGGGGTACTGAGGCTTCTCGAACTCTCCGACGCCTATGCGGCATCGCTCTATCCCGCCGAGAGCAATCACATGGTGGATGTCGCGACGCTCGAGGAAGAGCACGTGTCGTTCTTCGTGGCGCGGCAGGGCGAGGCGGTTCTCGGCTGCGGCGCCCTGGTCGAGGCGGGTGACGGTGCGGGCGAGATCAAGCGGATGTTCGTCGACGAGGCGGCGCGCGGCCTCAAACTCGGCCGACGGCTGCTCGACGCGATCGTCGATCGGGCCGGGGCGCTTGGCCTTTCGGTGATCCGGCTGGAAACGGGCATCCATCAGCCACAGGCAATCGGACTTTATCGCGCCCATGGCTTTGTCGAGACCGGGCCTTTCGGAGACTACAGGCCCGATCCGCTCAGCATCTTCATGGAGAAGACACTTTCCTGACGACCGGAAGGTCGGGCGGCAGGTCCGGAGACGGCGTCTTGGCGACCTCGGCAGTTTCCGCCTCGGTCACGTCGGCCATCTTCACCTCGCGGATCCATTCGCGCCAGATCGACACGAGCAGCGCCATCAGGACCGGACCGATGAACAGGCCGAGAAAGCCCATCGTGCTGACGCCACCGACGAGACCGAAGAAGGTCGGCAGGAAGGGAAGCTTGATCGGACCGCCGACCAGGCGCGGCCGAAGCGTCTTGTCGACGATGAAGAGCTCGACCGTACCCCAGATGAAAAGACCGGCGCCGGCGACATAGGCACCGTTGGCGACCAGGTAGAACGAGATCAGCGAGAAAGACAGTGGCGCGCCACCCGGGATCAGCGCCATCAGGCCGGTGAGCACGCCGAGCGTGACGGGCGAGGGGACGCCCGCGATCCAGTAGGCGATACCGAGCACGATGCCTTCGCCGATCGCAATCAGCGTCTGGCCGGTCACGGTGGAACTGATCGTCCTTGGAACGACGCGGGAGATGCGCTCCCAGCGGGTCGGCAGGATGCGCTCGCCGAGAAGGTCGATCTGCTCGCTGAAGGAACCGCCGTCGCGATAGACGAAGAACAGCGCGATCAGCATGAAGAGCAGCGTCAGCACCAGGTGGAAGGCGCCGTCGCCCGCCGCCACGATGGCGCGGTAGATATTGCCGATATTGGCGCCCGAGACGATCTGGATGAGTTCGCCGACAGCGCCTGGCGATCCGACATGCTGGACCCACTGGATGCCGAGCCATTCGCCGACCCACGGAAGGCCCGTGATCCAGGCCGGCGGCGGCGCGCCGAAACGGTTCACCTCGGCAGCCCAGATGATCCACTGGCGCACTTCACCGATCGTGTAGGAGATCGCGATGCCGATCGGCACGATGAGGAAGGTGAGGATGAAGACGATGGCGAGCGAGGCGCCGATGGTGGTGTTGCCGCCGGTGCGGCGTAGCAGTTCCCGGTACAGCGGCCAGCTGGCAAAGCCGATCACCAGAGCGGCCAGGACCGGAACCAGGAATCCATGGAAAAAATAAATGCCGGCGGCGGCGACGAGCACCAGAAGCCAGCGGGCAGCGGAGATCGGCGGGATGAGCGCGACCCTGCTCGGCGCGACCGGCCCAAGCCAGCGCGGCTCTTTCGGGCCCTTGCGATCGTTATTTCCGCTCACCGCATTTCCTTTTTTCATTTTCACCATCATATGGCTTATGAGGCTCCCTGGTACAAGACTAATGCGTCATCCATTAAAAGGAAGCTTACTCCTTGCCCTAGACGGCAGATGCGATAGAAATATGAAATCGCTTTCCGGCAGAGCCGGAAGTACGGAACAAACGTTCTTGATGAAGTTTTCCTAGCTTCGATGGAATACCGAAGTGTCTGATGCCCATTCCATCGGCCAGACTGTCTTCAGGGATTTGCAATATGCCTTACAGGGACACGGTCGATCTCAGCAATTGCGACCGAGAACCGATCCATATCCCCGGCAGCATTCAACCGCATGGATGCCTGATCGCCTGCGATGCCGCCGGCGCGATCGTGGTACAGCACTCCGCCAACGTGGGGGAGATGCTTGCGATCGCGGGAGACATCAACGGCCGGCGCCTGGAGGAGATCGTCGGCGGGGAGGCCGCGCACACATTGCGCAATGCGCTCGCGACGTCCGACAACCCGGCGCGGCCGGCGCTTCGGCATGGGCTGAGATTTGCCTCGGGTGCTGCGTTCGACGTTTCGATCCATCGCTTCGAATCCAAGATAATCCTGGAATTCGAACCGGCCTCGGTCGATTCCGATCAGCCGCTCGAAGTCGCGCGCATGCTGATCAGCCGCATCCGCAACGTGGCCAGCCTCGACAGGCTGGTCGAGAGCTCGGCGCGGCTGATCTATGCCATGCTCGGCTACGACCGGGTGATGATCTATCGTTTCGAAGAGGATGGCGCCGGAAAGGTCGTCAGCGAATACAAAAGGCGCGACCTCGAGAGCTTCAAGGGCCAGTATTTCCCGGCAGGCGACATTCCGAAACAGGCCCGCGCGCTTTACGTCAAGAACACCATCCGGGTGATCTCCGACGCCAGCAATCCCCGCGTCCCGATCGTGCCGGAAAATGACGAGGCAGGCGAGCCGCTCGACCTGTCCTTCGCGCATCTGCGCAGCGTGTCGCCCATCCATTGCGAGTATCTGCGCAATATGGGCGTCGCCGCCTCGATGTCGATCTCGGTCGTCGTCGATAACGAGCTCTGGGGACTGATCGCCTGCCACCACTATTCCCCGAAAGCGCTTTCGATGCCGCAGCGGGTGGCGGCGGAAACGTTCGGAGAATTCTTCTCGCTGCATCTGAGCGCCTTGAAGCAACGGCAGCTGATGGAGACCGCGGGCCAGGCGCGGCGGTCCCTCGACCGCTTCCTGCAGGCCGCCTCCCACAATGCGGACATCACCGCGCTGCTGCGCAGTTCGCTCGGAGATTTCGGCCATATGTTGAGCTGCGACGGCATAGGCCTGTGGCTCGGCGGCGTGTGGACGGGCGAGGGGGTCGTGCCGCCGGCTGACCTGATCGAGGAGCTCGCCGAGCTCGTCGGCGGTGTCGCGGCGGGCAAGATCTGGTCCAGCTTCCAGCTCAGCGTGGATCTGCCGGGGTTGCGCATTTCTCCCGACACGGTCTGCGGCGTGCTGGCCATCCCGCTTTCCCAACGCCCCCGCGACTACCTGTTCTTCTTCCGCCGCGAGATGGTGCAGACGCTCGACTGGGCCGGCAATCCCGACAAATCCTACGAGACAGGCCCTCTCGGGGACCGGCTGACGCCGCGCAAGAGTTTCGCTATCTGGAAGGAAATGGTGCATCGGCAGGCCCAGCCGTGGACCGACAGCGACCGCGAGATCGCCGACGCGATCCGTGCGGTGCTGGTCGAGGTGGTCCTTCACCACAACGAGCTGCTCGCCGACGAGCGCGGCAAGGCGGACGTGCGCCAACGGATGCTGAACGAGGAACTGAACCACCGGGTCAAGAACATCCTTTCGGTGATCAAGGCGCTGGTGGGCCATTCGGTCGATGCGGATGTCAGTCTCAAGGATTATGTCGGTTCGCTCAAGGGACGCATCCAGGCATTGGCCTTTGCCCATGACCAGGTGGTGCGCGGCGGCGATGGCGGGGTGCTGTCCGATCTTCTGGAAGCGGAGCTGAAGCCCTATAGCGAGGGGACCCGCAGCGTCACACTCAAAGGGCCACGCATCTGGCTCGACAGCCGCGCCTTTTCGGTGATGGCGCTGGTGCTGCACGAGATGTCGACCAATGCCGCCAAATACGGCTCGCTCTCCGTCAATGGCGGACGGCTGGATATCGAGTGGCGGCGGCTCGCCAACAACGATTGCGAGCTTGTCTGGACGGAAGGTGGCGGTCCCCCGGTAAACCTCCCGTCGCGTGCCGGTTTCGGCAGCGTCCTGATCACCCGCAGCGTGCCCTACGAGCTCGAGGGCGAGGCAAAGGTGGAATATCCCCCCGAAGGGGTGAGGGCGCGCTTCCTGGTGCCGGCCAAACACATCCACGGCGATGACGAGCTGACGGAAGCCGAAATCGCAGAGGGCAACGGCGCCGCCGGTCAAGAGGCCGCTCCGTCGCGGCTTCAGGATCTCGAATTCCTGCTGGTGGAAGACCAGATGCTGATTGCCGCGGATGTCGAAGTGATGCTTGCCGAACACGGCATCGACAAGGTAACGACGACGCCCTCGGCGGCGGACGCTTTCCGCAAGATCGAGGAATTCGCGTTCGACGTCGCGATCCTCGACGTCAATCTCGGCTCGGGCACGTCGCTGCCGGTCGCCGAGGAACTGATCCGCAGGAATATTCCCTTCGTTTTCGCGACCGGCTACAGCGACAAGTCGATCATCCCGGCGAGTTTCTCGGCGCCCGTCGTGCGCAAACCCTACGAGGCGGCAGCCCTGATCAGCGCCGTCACCAAAGTGCTTGCCGGACGGAGCTGACCTTCATGACGACGCCGGAATTCCTGATGGTGTTCGGGCGTGCACTGATCGGCGGGCTTTTTGTCGTCGCCGGGATCCGGCATTTCTTCATTCTCCCCGCGGTGGCCGCGCCGATGGCGGCGCGTGGCATACCGCGTCCGCAAGAGGCCCTGATCGTCGGCAGTATATTCGAAACGGTTGCCGGCTTGATGGTGATCTTCGGCTTTTACACCGGCTGGGCGGCGCTCGGGCTTGCCGGCTTCACGCTGGTTGCCTCGTGGATCATGCTCGACTTCTGGAACAAGCAGGGCTTTGCGCGCGAGGGCGCGATCAATGGCTGGATCGCCAATACCGGCGTGGTCGGCGGCCTGCTGATCGTGGCCGCCGAAGGTTTCTGACCTATGGGCCTTTGAGGGTATCCAAGCCGGAGGTCCGGCTCAGATATCGAGGTTTTCCGCAAACGCGGCGCGTTCCTGGATGAAGCGGAAGCGGGCATCCGCCTTGGTGCCCATCAGGTTGTCGACGGCTTCGCGGGTGCCTTCGAAATCCACGTCGTCGATCGAAACGCGCAGCAGCGTGCGATGGGCGGGATCCATCGTGGTTTCCTTGAGCTGCGACGCCATCATTTCGCCCAGGCCTTTGAAGCGGCCGATCTCGACCTTCTTGCCCTTGAACACCGTTTCCATCAGTTCCGCCCGATGGGCGTCGTCGCGGGCATAGACCGTCTTGCCCCCCTGGCGCAGCACGTAGAGCGGCGGCACAGCCAGGTAGAGGTGGTTGCCGCGGATCAGTTCCGGCATTTCCTGGTAGAAGAAGGTGATCAGCAGCGAGGCGATGTGGGCGCCGTCGACGTCCGCATCGGTCATGATGATGATGCGTTCGTAGCGGAGGTCTTCCTCGCGGTATTTCGTGCGGGTGCCGCAGCCGAGCGCCTGGATGAGATCGGCGATCTGCTGGTTGGCGGAAAGCTTTTCACGGCTTGCGCTGCCGACGTTGAGGATTTTTCCGCGCAGCGGCAGGATCGCCTGGTTGGCGCGGTTGCGGCCCTGCTTGGCGGAGCCGCCGGCCGAGTCACCTTCGACGATGAAGAGTTCGGCGCCCTCGGCGGTATTCTGCGCGCAGTCGGCGAGCTTGCCGGGCAGGCGCAGCTTGCGCACCGCCGTCTTGCGGTTGACTTCCTTTTCCTTGCGGCGGCGCAGGCGCTCCTCGGCGCGCTCGATCACCCATTCGAGGAGTTTCGCCGCCTCGGCCGGATTGCCGGCAAGATAGTGGTCGAAGGGGTCGCGCAGGATATTTTCGACGATGCGCTGGGCTTCGACGGTCGCGAGCTTGTCCTTGGTCTGGCCGACGAATTCCGGCTCGCGGATGAAGACCGAGAGCATGCCGACCGCCGAGATCATCACGTCATCGGTGGTGATGTCCTTGGCGCGCTTGTTCTGGGTCAGGTCCGCATAGTTCTTGAGGCCTTTGGTCAGCGCGATGCGCAGGCCAGCCTCATGGGTGCCGCCTTCGGGGGTTGGGATGGTGTTGCAATAGGAATGCAGTTCCGGATCGCCGCCATACCAGGTGATCGCCCATTCCATGGCGCCGTGGCCGCCGGTCTTTTCGGTGCGGCCGGCGAAGATTTCGCGGGTGACCGTAAAGTCCTTGCCGAGCGTGGCGGAAAGATAATCCTTCAAGCCGCCGGGGAAGTGGAAGACCGCCTTTTCCGGGATGTCGCCGCCCGGGGCCACCATGCCCGGGTCGCAGCTCCAGCGGATCTCGACGCCGCCGAACAGATAGGCCTTGGAGCGCGCCATGCGAAAAATACGGCCGGCATCAAATTTCGCGTGTTCGCCGAAGATCTGCGGATCGGGGTGGAAGCGCACCCTGGTGCCGCGGCGGTTATGGACGTCGCCGAGCTCTTCCAGGCCGCCCTGCGGCACGCCGCGCGAAAAGCGCTGGCGGTAGAGTTTTCGATTGCGGGCGACCTCCACCTCGAGAAGATCGGACAGCGCGTTGACGACGGAGACGCCGACGCCGTGCAGGCCGCCCGATGTCTCGTAGGCCTTGCCGTCGAACTTGCCGCCGGCATGCAGCTTGGTCATGATCACTTCGAGCGTCGACTTGCCCGGAACCTGGGGGTGATTTTCCACCGGGATGCCGCGGCCGTTATCGGTGACGGTCAGGAAACCCTCGGCATCGAGATGGACTTCGATGAAATTCGCGTGACCGGCAACCGCCTCGTCCATCGAGTTGTCGATGACTTCGGCGAAGAGGTGGTGCATCGCCTTTTCGTCGGTGCCGCCGATATACATGCCGGGGCGCATGCGCACCGGTTCCAGCCCCTCGAGCACGCGGATCGAGGAGGCGCCGTAATCGTCGCCGGACAAGGTCGTCGGGGCAGGCCGCGGGGTCGAGGGCTCCGCCTTGAGGGCGGGCGCGGGTTCGACGGCGACCGGCTTTGCTGTCACCGGCAAATCGGCAAAAAGGTCGTTATTGTCATCCATCGGCTGCGTCGGTACTACCTGTCGGGGTGCGGAAGAGGAAGCCATACCCATCTCGTGCTGTTTCGAATCACTCGCGATTCTGCCAGAAACCCGGCTTTTTCGCGATGCCGCATGGAAACGGTCGTTTTTCACCAATGCTGCGCCGATCGGGCCATGGCAAGCTTGCGAGGCTGAGGGAACCTGATGAAACCAAGCATGTCCACAGTTCATTTCGTTTTCGGCACGCTTCTTGCTCTTCTCGCACCTCTTGCCGCCGTGCCGGCAAACGCGCAGGAAGGGCCGATCAAGCCCTTCAAGGACGAGCTGTTTTCGCGCATGACGGTGCTGCAATCCTCGGACGGCGGCGCCTTCGAGGTGATCGACTACCAGGAAATGCGCGACATCAACGGCCGCGACCGTGAGCCGGAACGACGCGTCAAGGATGAATATGTCTCCCTGGGCGTCAGGGGTTCCCAGCAGAACGAGACGCTGGAGCTCGCCGGACGCCGGCTCGATGTCACCAGAGTGGGACAGGCCGAGGGCGCCGCCTTTACGGTGATCTTCATCCATGGCCGCGGCGGCGACCGCCGGCTCGGCGTCAACGACTACACGTTCGGCGGCAATTTCAACCGGCTGAAGAACCTCGCCGCCGGCAATGGCGGCACCTATTATTCGCCGAGCGTGACCTCGTTCGACGACAAGGGTGTGGCCGATATCGCCGCGCTGATCCGTTATGCGTTCGACCGGTCGTCGGGGCGGCCGGTGATCCTCGCCTGCGCCTCGATGGGCGGGTTCATCTGCCAGGGCATCAGCCGTGACGCCCAGGCGGTGCGGTATCTGAAGGGGGTTGCGCTGCTCGGCGGCCCGCCGGACCCTGTATTGCCGAAATCGGCGCTGGCCAAGCGCAAGCTGCCGATCTATTTCGCGCATGGCGGCAGCGACAGCGTCTACAAGTCCGAGGATCAGGCGGCGGTCTATCGCAAGCTGAAGGCAGCGCGCTACCCGACCCGGTTCACGCTGTTTGCGACCGGCAGCCACGGCACGCCGATCCGGATGGTGGACTGGAGGAAGGTCCTGAATTTTCTGCTGACGGGGCACTGAAACAGCGGCCGTTAACCAAAGACTTGAACCAAAACCTGTCTTTTGCATACCAATTGCTGCAGGATGTGTCTAAAAACACGGTTCCCGAATAGATGGAGGTTTCGGTTCCGCCCGCCGGAACCGAATGGAGAGGAAATATTTGCCGATGACGCCTGACGTGCGCCCGCTCGTTGCCGGAAACTGGAAGATGAACGGCACCCGCGAGTTCCTGACCGAAATCAAGACGATTGCCGATGGGGTGATGGGAGCGCTTTCGGAAAAGGTCGATACGCTGATCTGCCCGCCGGCGACGCTGCTCTATGTCGCGACCGCATTGTCGACCGACAGCCCGCTCGAGATCGGCGGCCAGGATTGCCACCAGAATGCCAGCGGCGCCCATACCGGCGATATTTCCGCGGAGATGATCGCCGACTGCTTCGGCACCTATGTGATCGTCGGACATTCGGAACGCCGGGCCGACCATGCGGAGACCGACCATCTGGTTCGCGCCAAGGCGGAGGCGGCCTATGCCGCCGATCTGACGGCGATCGTCTGCATCGGCGAAACCGGCGACGAACGCGACGCCTACCAGACCCTAGACGTCCTCAAACGGCAGATTTTCGGCTCGCTGCCCCAGTCGGCAAACGCCGACAACACCGTCGTCGCCTATGAACCGATCTGGGCGATCGGCACCGGACTGACGCCGACGGTCAAGGATATCGAAATCGCCCATGCCTTCATGCGGGCGGAACTCGTCCAGCGGTTCGGCGACGAAGGCAGGCGGATGCGCATTCTCTATGGCGGCTCGGTCAAGCCGGGCAACGCCCGGGAGTTGATGAACGTCGAGAATGTCGACGGCGCACTGATCGGCGGCGCGAGCTTGAAAGCCGCGGACTTTCTCGCCATCTACGGGGTCTATGAGGAACTGACGGCCTAAAGCTCTTGATAGGGCTTGGAATGCGCGCGGGCCTCATGTAAAGAGCCGCCAATCTTCTTCTATTGCCTCGTCGAGGGGCAGGGATCTTTAATTCATGCAGACCGTTCTGATCGTCATTCATCTCATGATCGTGCTGGCGCTGGTCGGCGTCGTGCTGATCCAGCGCTCCGAGGGCGGCGGGCTCGGCATCGGCGGGGGCTCCGGCTTCATGTCGGCACGCGGCACCGCCAATGCGCTGACCCGCACGACCGCCATTCTCGCGACGCTGTTCTTCATCACGTCGCTCGCGCTTGGCATTCTCGCCCGGTACGAATCCCGCCCGAGCGACATCCTGAACCGCATCCCGCAGAGCCAGCAGGGCACGGGCGGCGGTATTCTCGACCAGCTCGGCCCGGCGCCTGCGCCGGCTCCGGCAGGCAACGGCGTTCCGTCCGGCTCCGGCGCATCCGCTCCGGCACCGGCAGCGCCTGCGACCGGCGCTGCGCCGGCACCTGCCGCCCCCGCCACCGGTTCGGCGCCTGCCGCTCCGGCTGCACCGGCGGGTGTTCCGACCGGCCAGTAAGGCGCGGTCGACGTTTCAAGCTCCGGCAGGCCAAAAGCCTGCCGGTTTTATTTTGTGAAGATTCCACAGCCGTTTTGATAAAGCGGACGATTTGGGCTGGCGGAATCACCAATGAAAAGGTATCCGGTGAATCCCATGGCGCGATATGTATTCATAACTGGCGGCGTGGTTTCTTCCCTCGGAAAAGGAATTGCGGCCGCGGCACTCGGAGCTTTGTTACAAGCACGAGGTTACCGGGTTCGGCTGAGAAAGCTCGATCCTTATCTCAACGTCGATCCGGGCACGATGAGCCCGACGCAGCACGGCGAGGTGTTCGTCACCGACGACGGGGCGGAAACAGACCTCGATCTCGGTCACTACGAACGCTTCACGGGGCGTTCGGCAACGAAGACCGACAACATCACCACGGGTCGCATCTACAAGAACATCATCGACAAGGAACGCCGCGGCGACTATCTCGGCGCGACCGTCCAGGTGATCCCGCACGTCACCAACGAGATCAAGGATTTCGTGACCGAAGGCAATGACGACTACGATTTCGTCATCTGCGAGATCGGCGGCACGGTGGGCGACATCGAGGCGATGCCGTTCATGGAAGCGATCCGCCAGCTCGGCAACGATTTGCCGCGCGGCACCGCAATCTATCTCCACCTGACGCTGATGCCGTTCATTCCGGCGGCTGGCGAGCTGAAGACCAAGCCGACCCAGCACTCCGTCAAGGAACTGCAGGCGATGGGGATTGCCCCCGACATCCTGCTCGTGCGCGCCGACCGGGAAATCCCGGAAGCCGAACGCCGCAAGCTGTCGCTGTTCTGCAACGTGCGTCCGTCCGCCGTCATCCAGGCGCTCGACGTCGCCAATATCTACGACGTGCCGATGGCCTATCACAAGGAAGGCCTCGACAACGAGGTGCTTGCCGCCTTCGGCATCGAGCCGGCCCCGAAGCCGCGTCTGGATGCCTGGGAAGAGGTCTGCAACCGCATCCGTACGCCGGAGGGCGAGGTGACGATCGCGATCGTCGGCAAATATACGGGCCTCAAGGACGCCTACAAGTCGCTGATCGAGGCGCTGCATCACGGCGGCATCGCCAACCACGTCAAGGTCAAGCTCGAGTGGATCGAATCGGAAGTCTTCGAGAAGGAAGATCCGGCACCCTGGCTCGAAAAGGTCCACGGCATCCTGGTGCCGGGCGGTTTCGGCGAACGCGGTTCGCAGGGCAAGATCAATGCGGCGCGCTTTGCGCGCGAACGCAAGGTGCCGTATTTCGGCATCTGCTTCGGCATGCAGATGGCGGTCATCGAGGCTGCCCGCAATCTGGCCGGCATCGAGAAGGCGTCTTCGACGGAATTCGGCCCCGCCAAGGAGCCGGTGGTCGGCCTGATGACCGAATGGGTGAAGGGCAACGAACTCGAAGTCCGCTCGGCGGCCGGCGACCTCGGCGGCACGATGCGTCTCGGCGCCTACAAGGCGGCGCTCAAGAAGGACACCAAGATCGCCGAGATCTACGGCTCGACCGATATTTCCGAGCGTCACCGTCACCGCTACGAGGTGAATATCGACTACAAGGACCGGCTGGAAAACTGCGGTCTGGTCTTCTCGGGCATGTCGCCGGATGGCGTGCTGCCTGAGACGATCGAATATCCGGACCATCCGTGGTTCATCGGCGTCCAGTACCATCCGGAACTGAAGAGCCGGCCACTCGATCCGCATCCGCTGTTTGCAAGCTTTATCGAAGCGGCTCTGGAACAAAGCCGCCTCGTTTAAGGACATCCGACAAAAGGCAGGGTCACGCACCCTGCCTTTTTGCTATCGGGCGGAGATGTTCCGTTTTTCGCACTGGCGGCATTGCCGCAACATCCCCTATGCTCGCCGGAATTGTTCTTTTCATTTCAGCGGTGCGACATGGGTATTTTTGACAGATTTTCTCTTGAGGGGCGCGTGGCGCTCGTCACCGGCAGCGGTCGCGGGCTTGGCCTGCAGATGGCGAAGGCCCTGGCGGAGGCCGGCGCGCATGTCGTGCTCAGCGGCCGCTCGAGCGACTTGCTCGAACAGGCCGTGGCCTCGATCACCAGCGCTGGAGGCAAGGCGAGTGCCGCTGCCTTCGACGTCGCGGATCTCGATGCCGGACGCGAGACGATCGCCAGGCTTCACGCGGATCATGGCCGGCTGGATATCCTGATCAACAATGTAGGAGCCCGCGACCGGCGCGTGTTTGCAGCGTTCAGCGATGCCGAAATCCTGAACCTGATCCAGACCGATCTGCTCTCGGCGATTGCGTTGTCCCGAAGCGCCGCTGAGATCATGAAGGGGCAGGGATACGGCCGTCTCATCTCGGTCACCTCGATCATCGGCAGCATGGCGCGCGCGGGCGACGCCATCTATCCCATCGCCAAACAGGGCCTGACCGGGCTGGTGCGAAGCCTTGCGGCCGAATACGGCCCGTTCGGCGTCACCAGCAACGCGGTTGCGCCGGGCATGTTCGCGACCGAGACCAATGCGGGGATTTCCGCGGATCCCGGCATGATCGCCTTCATGCGCCAGCGCGTGCCGCTGCAGCGATGGGGCCAGCCCGAAGAGATCGCCGGTGCCGCGCTGTTTCTGGCAAGCGACGCCGGCTCCTTCGTCAACGGCCATGTGCTGACCGTCGACGGCGGCATGTCCATACAGATGTGAGGGCCGTCATGCCGCCTGCGGCAGCGGTCCGACATAGACCGAACGCGGGCGGATCAGCCGGCCTTCCAGCGCCTGCTCGCGGGCATGGGCGATCCAGCCGACCGTGCGGCCGATGGCAAAAACGCCGGTAAAGGCCTCGCGCGGGAATTTCAGCGCGTCGAGCAGCAGGGCGGTATAAAATTCCACGTTGACGTCGAGCGGCCGATCGGGCTTGCGCTCCCTGAGGATGGCGAGTGCAGCCTGTTCCACCGCTTCGGCAAGCCGGATCCGGTCGAGATCCACCTGGCCGGTGGCGACAAGCGGCTCCAGGGCGTGTTTCAGCGCATCGGCGCGCGGGTCGCGAACCCGGTATATGCGATGGCCGAAGCCCATCAGCCGTTCGCCGCGGTCGAGCGCATCGGCCAGCCACGCTTTGGCATTCTCCTGCGTGCCGACAGCATCCAGCATGTCGAGTACGGGTCCCGGCGCACCGCCGTGCAGCGGGCCTTTCAGCGCGCTGATCGCCGCGAGCACGCTGGAGGTGAGGCCGGCCTTGGTCGAGGCGACGACGCGCGAGGCGAAGGTCGAGGCGTTGAGGCCATGGTCGGAGATCGTCACCAGATAGGCGTCGAGCGCTGCGACCTGTTCCCGCGTCGGCAGGCTGCCGCTCAGCATGGCGAGAATATCGGCGGACTGGGAGAGCGACGGCTTCGGCGCCACGGGTGTCTCCCCCTTCTGGAGCCTCAACACGGCCGGCAGGAAGACGGCGGGAGCGGCAAGCAGGCGCAGGGCCGTCTCCAAGTCCTCGCCATCCGGCAGCCGTGCGATCAGGGCGCGCATGGCATCGACCGGCGGCAGGTTCAGGAGCGCTTCATCGGCGGAGACCACGTGCGAAAAAACTTCGGCGCGGGCCTCGCCAAGACGGGTCTTCAGATCGGTCGCGCTAAGTGGCTGTTCCAGCATGCCATCCAGCAACAGCACGGCCACGTCTTCAAAGGTCGCGTGCGAGACGAGGAGGTCGAGAGAGACGCCGCGGATGACGAGGCGGCCGGCTTCCCCGTCCACGTCCGAAAGCCGGGTCTCGGCGGCGATGACATCTTCAAGTCCGTTGTTTTTCATGGGTGTTTCTCCTTTACGTGAAGGATGATCGGACCTAGTCTTATTGACGTCAATCTTGATGCAATCGATCAATATGAACATGCTCTGGATCACAGCCGAAGAGGCGCTTTCCCGGCTCGGGACCAAGCCGCAGACGCTCTATGCCAATGTCAGCCGCGGCCGCATCCGGGCGAAGGCGGATCCGGCCGATCCGCGCCGCAGCCTTTACCAGGCCGACGACGTCAGGCGTCTCGCGGAACGCCATGCCGGACGGCGCCAGTCGGAAGCCGTGGCGGCCGACGCGATCCGCTGGGGCGATCCGGTCCTGCCGACGTCGATCTCGACGATTTCGGGCGGGCGGCTGCTCTATCGCGGTCGCGATGCCGTGGAGCTTTGCGAGCATGCGACGTTCGAGCAGGTGGCCGCGCTGCTCTGGGATACGGAAGGCGTGCGTGTCGCGGCAGGCGGAGAGGGGCAGAGCGACACCAGCCGCATGACGGCCGCCTTTTCGGGACTTTCGGCCCGCGTGATGAGCGACCTGCCGGCGCTCTACCGGAAACCCTTCGTCCTGCGCGCCGAAGCGGCGGACGTTCTCTCGACCGTGGCCAAGGCGCTCGCGCCCTGGCCGGAACCGCAGCCGCTGCACGAGCGGCTCGCGCTCGGCTGGCAGCGTCGCGAAGCCGCCGAGCCGATCCGCAGGGCACTGGTGCTTGCGGCCGAGCACGAGCTCAACGTTTCGGCCTTTGCGGCGCGCGTGACGGCATCGTCGGGTGCCGCACTCTCGGCGGCGACCCTGTCGGGCCTTGCCACACTCACGGGCCCGCGGCACGGCGGCGCGTGGGTGAGCGTCACGGCGCTGGTGGAGAAGGCGGCCTCGGTCGGTGTCCGCGAGGCGATCCGCGGCATGTTGTCCTCGGAAGGCATCGTCAGGCCCTTCGGCCACCGGCTCTATCCGCAGGGCGATCCAAGGGCGCGGGCGCTGATGGCGAGTTTCGGAGTGCCGCCGCTCTATGCCTCGCTTGCCGAGGCGGGCGAGGACCTGCTCGGCGAACCGGTCAATATCGATTTCGCACTGGCGGCGCTCGCCGCTGTCTTCGCGCTTCCGGAGGATGCGCCGCTCGTCATTTTCGCGCTTTCCAGGACCGCCGGCTGGCTGGCGCATGCCATGGAACAGGTCGAAAGCGGCCACCTGATCCGGCCCAGGGCGCGTTATGCCGGTCCCGGCGGCGATTCCGGTGCATAGCCTGTCGCAAAGATGACCGTTTCCCATGCTGCCATCACACTGTGACGGAAACTCTTCTATTCTCGCATACGAATCAGGGTGAGCATGGACGATGTTGGGCGACGATTTTAGCTTGAGTTTGAGCCTGTTCGTGGCGCAGGGCCGCGAACGCGATACGGCCGAGTTCTACAAGAACGTGTTTGGTGCCAGGGAAACGAATTCCTACGAGATGCTGCGGCTGACGATGATCGAGCTTCAACTCGGATCGATCGGCATCGTCGTCTGCGGTTCCGATCCCGAAAAGGAGTCGGCGCCTTCCTACCAGGGGCCCTATCATCCGAAAAACGACGGGGCCGTCAGCACGATCTTCCAGTTGACGGTGCCCGATGTCGAAAGCGTGGTCGATGCGGCGTTCGAATTCGGCGGCATGATGCGCGACCGGATCCAGACGGACATGAACGGCCGGCAGGTGGCGTCGATCTTCGATCCGGCCGGCCATGTCTGGGTCTTGATCGAACGCGCTCCGGACGAGGAATAGTCTCGTCTGCCAGTTGGCGTGATCAGCGGATATCCCGATAGGCAGCAAGAGCACGGTCGCGGGCGAAACCGTGGTCGACGATCGGATTCGGATAGGTCTTTCCCAGCCGGACGCCCGCTTTTTCCAGGACGTGCTCCGGCGCTTCGAAAGGCTTGTGGATGTATTTTCGGTCGAGCCTTGCCAGTTCAGGCACATATTCCCGGACATAATCGCCATCCGGATCGAATTTCTCGCCCTGCAGGACAGGGTTGAAGATCCGGAAGAACGGGGAGGCATCCGCGCCGGAGCCCGCGACCCATTGCCAGTTGGCGGCATTGTTGGCCGGATCGGCATCGACCAGCGTATCGCGGAACCATCTTTCGCCCCGGCGCCAGTCGATCATCAGGTCCTTGATCAGGAAGGATGCAGTGATCATGCGGACGCGGTTGTGCATGAAGCCGATGCGCCAGAGCTGGCGCATGCCGGCATCGACAATCGGATAGCCGGTCAGGCCCTTGGTCCACGCATGAAACTCTGCGGGGTCGTATTCCCATTGAAAGCCGTCGAACCTGCCATCCCAGTTCCTGTCGTGCAGTTCGGGGAATTCGGCGAGCAGATTGTAGCAGAAGTCGCGCCAGGCGAGCTCGCGGCGGAAATGGACGACGTCGTCGGCAGCCCTTCGAGAAAAGCCCCGTACGGCATGCCAGATGCGGGCGGGGGAGACCTCGCCATGCGCCAGGTGCGGCGAGAGGAGGGACGTGGCGTCGACCGACGGCAGATCGCGGCCGCGCTTGTAATCGTGCAGGTCGCCATCTACGAAGCTGCGAAGCCTTTCCTGCGCGCCCGCTTCGCCCGGCGTCCATGTTTTTCCGAAGTCCTTGGCCCAATCGGGTTTCCTCGGCAGCAGAGCCCAATAGTCGAGATTTTCGGACGATGGAAAATGCTCGGGCGATGGGATTTTCGTCGGCGGGTCGGCTGGTTCGTGGGGCTCGCCGGCCTTCTGAAGCGCATTCCAGAACGGCGTAAACACCTTGAAGGCGCCGCCGGCACCGGTGCGGATGGATTTCGGCTCGTGCAGGAGCTGTCCATGAAAGGCGCGGATGGCGATGTCGTGGGTTTTCAGCTCAATGGCGATGTCCCGGTCGAACAGCGTCCGCTCATAGGCGCGGTTGGCGAAGACGGTTTTCGCGCCGGTCCTGCGGGCGAGACCGGCGAGCACGTCCCCGGCCTTGCCAGTGGCAAGGACAAGGTCACTGTCCAGGGACTTTAGTGAGACCTGTAGCGCGACAAGCGAATGATGCAGCCACCAGGCCTGCGCGGCACCGAGCGGCCCGATGTTCAGATGTTCCGGTTCGCGGATATAGACCGGGATGACCGGGCCGCCCGCCTCGATCGCGGCATTCAGCGCCGGGTTGTCGTCGAGGCGAAGATCCTTGCGGAACCAGAGGATGGCGGGGGCCGGTTTTTCAAGAGACACGGTCTTCTCCGTTCAGGGCATTGCTGCCCCAAGGTACGGATTTCGAAAGTGATCGGATCACCGTCAGGGGCGGATTAGCAGGATCGGGCAGGGGGCGCCGGCCGGCAGTTCCGGCGCATGCGCCGGGCGGACGATCAGGCCGTCGGAATGGGCAAAGATCTTCATCATCGACGAGTCCTGCTTATCGAACGCCTCGGCGACCAGATTGCCGTCGCGATCCCTTGTCAGCCTGGCGCGCAAATAGTCCTGGCGCTGGTCGTTGGCGGCAAGCCCGTGGGCCGTGACACCCTGGACCTCGCGGCGCCTTTCCGGCAGATGCGCGAGCCTGCGGATCAGGGGCTCGAGGAAGAGCATGCCGGTGACGAGGCTTGCGACCGGGTTGCCGGGCAGGCCGAGGACCTGCATGCCGCCGAGCGCGCCGACCATCAGCGGCTTGCCCGGCCGCATGGCAATGCGCCAGAAATCCAGCTCCATGCCGGCGGCCTTCAGCGTCGATTGTACCAGGTCATGGTCGCCGACGGATGCACCGCCGAGCGTCACCAGCACGTCGACTTCCGCCGCGCGGGCCTTGTCGATCGCCGCGGTAATATCCTCGGACCGGTCGCGGACGATACCGAGATCGACGACCTCACCGCCATTGTCACGCACCAGGGCGGAGACGCCGAACGTGTTGGAGGCGATGATCTGCGCTGCTGCGGGTGTCGCGCCGGGCGGAACAAGCTCGTCGCCGGTTGCGAGGACTGCCACGCGCGGACGACGGTAGACGGTGAGCGCCGCATGGTTCATGGCCGCGGCAACCGTCAGATGCGAGAAGTCCAGCACCGTGCCGGGCGGCAGGACCGCTTCGCCCTCGGTAAAATCCTGGCCGCGGGGGCGGATATGCCGCCCCTTCACCACGTCGAACTTCGTGCGGATCCGGGTGCCCTCAAGTTTTTCGGCATCTTCCTGGATAAGCACGCAATCGGCACCTTCCGGTACCGGGGCACCGGTGAAGATGCGCACGGCCTCGCCCTTGTTCAGCGTGCCCTCGAAAGCGTGACCGGCGGCGGCTGTGCCGATCACGGTCAGTTCCGAGCCGATCGACGGCGCATCCGCCGCGTTGAGCGCGTAGCCGTCCATGGCAGACGCATCGAAGGGCGGCTGGGTGAGGCGGGCGACCAGTTCGGCGGCAAGCACGCGCCCGTTCGCATCGCCGAGAGCAACCGTTTCCACCGCTTCGATCGGGCGTGCATTGCCGAGAAGGCGGCTCTTCGCTTCGGAAACGGGCAGCAGCGCCATGTCTCAATCCCCTGCGCGGTAGGTTCCGGATTTGCCGCCGGTCTTTTCGAGAAGGCGGATGCCGCCGATCTCCATGGCCCGGTCGACGGCCTTTGCCATGTCGTAGATGGTCAGGCAGGCGACCGAGGCTGCCGTCAGCGCTTCCATCTCGACCCCGGTCTTGCCGGTGAGTTTGGCGGTCGCGGTCACCCTGAGGCCTGGAAGGGTCTCGTCCTCGGTTATGTCGACGACCACTTTGGTCAGCATCAGCGGATGGCAGAGCGGGATCAAATCCGAGGTCTTCTTGGCGGCCATGATGCCGGCAAGGCGAGCGGTGCCGATCACGTCGCCCTTCCTGGCATTGCCCTCGCGGATCAGCGCCAGCGTCTCCGGCAGCATGCGGACGTAACCCTCGGCGGTCGCCGAGCGGGTGGTTTCGGCCTTGTCGCCGACATCGACCATATGCGCCTCGCCGGAGGCGCCGATATGGGTGAGGCCCGTCATTATTCCGCCGCCTGGGCCGCAGCCTCGCCGGTCAGGAGAAGCCGGGTTGCCGCGGCCACGTCGTCCTTGCGCATCAGGCTTTCGCCGACGAGGAAGGTGCTGATGCCGACCTTTTTCAGGCGCTGGCAATCCTCGTGGGTGAAGATGCCGCTTTCGCCGACGAGCAGCCGTTCGGCCGGCACCATCGGAGCCAGCCGCTCGCTCGTTTCGAGGCTGAGCTCGAACGTGCGAAGATTGCGGTTGTTGATGCCGATCAGCGGCGAGGGGAGTTTGAGCGCCCGCTCGGTCTCTTCCTCGTCATGCACCTCGATCAGCGCATCCATGCCGAGTTCGGCCGCCACGTCGTAGAGTTCGCGCGCCTCGTCGTCGGAGAGCGAGGCCATGATCAGCAGGATGCAATCGGCGCCCCAGGCGCGGGCCTCGTGGATCTGGTAGGTCTCGAACATGAAATCCTTGCGCAGCGCCGGCAGCGAGCAGGCGTTGCGGGCAGCGGTCAGGAATTCGGGCGCGCCCTGGAAACTCGGCGCGTCGGTGAGCACGGAGAGGCAAGTGGCGCCACCGGCTTCATACGCCGCGGCAAGCGACGGCGGATCGAAATCCGGCCGGATCAGGCCCTTGGACGGGCTTGCCTTCTTGATCTCGGCGATCAGCCCGAAGGCACCGGCATCCTGCCTGGCCTTCAGCGCACGGTGAAAGCCGCGCGGGGCCGGCTGATCCGCGGCACGGGCCTTCAGTTCGGCAAGCGGTACGCTCGTCTTCGCGGCCGCGATCTCCTCGCGCTTGTAGGCTTCGATCTTCTTGAGGATATCCGTCATGGCCTCAATCCTTGTCGTTCGAGACGGCGACCAGACGGTCGAGCGCCGCAGCTGCTTCGCCGCTGTCCAGCGAGCGGGCGGCAAGCCTCATGCCGTCGGCGATCGTCTCCGCCTTGCCGGCGACGACCAGCGCGGCAGCCGCGTTGCAGAGCGAAATATCGCGATAGGCATTCTTGGCACCGCCGAGCACGCTGCGCAAGGCAGCCGCATTGTGAACCCCGTCGCCGCCCTTGAGCTCGTCGAGCGTGGCCGGCTGCACGCCAAAATCCGTCGGCGTCAGCTCGAAGGAGCGGATCTTGCCGCCCTCCAGCGCGGTTACCTGGGTCACGCCGGTCGTGGTGATCTCGTCCATGCCGTCACCATGGACGATCCAGACCGTTTCCGAACCGAGATCGCGCAGGACTTCGGCGATCGGGCCGAGCCATTTCGGTGCGAAGACGCCGAGAAGCTGGCGTTTGGCGCCGGCCGGGTTGGAAAGCGGGCCGAGCAGGTTGAAGATCGTCCGCGTGCCGAGCTCGACGCGGCTCGGGCCGACATGGCGCATGGCCGCGTGGTGCATGGAAGCGAACATGAAGCCGATGCCGGCCTCGCTGATACAGCGGGAAATCTGGTCGGGACCGATCTCCAGGTTGACGCCGAGAACGCCAAGCGTATCGGCCGTGCCGGATTTCGAGCTCTGCGCCCGGTTGCCGTGCTTGGCGACGGGCACGCGGCAGCCGGCGACGATCAGGGAGGCGAGGGTGGAGATGTTGTAGGTGCCGAGGCCATCGCCGCCGGTACCAACGATATCGATGGCATCAGCAGGGCCGGAGACGGGCAGCATCTTCGAACGCATCGTCTCGACGGCGCCGGTGATCTCGGCAACCGTCTCGCCGCGGACCCGCAGCGCCATCAGGAAGCCGCCGATCTGCGACGGCGTCGCCTCGCCGGACATCAGGATCTCGAAAGCGCCTCTTGCCTCTTCGTGGCTGAGGCTCTCGCCATTGGCAACCTTGGCAAGCAGGGGTTTCAGCTCAGACATGGTCGACCATTCCTCTGGTTTACTGGAGCATGGCCTGGTCAACGACGGTCTGGTTGACGGACACGCCGTAGCTGCCCTTCAAGCTGTTGACCATCTGATCGAGCATATCGTCGCCGGCCGCATTCGCCATCTGCTGCAGCTGCTGGTCGCCGGAGAGCGCATCCGAGGTCGCCTGATCGACGGCCGCCACCTTCATCAGGAGGCGGCTGTCGCCGTCGGCGCCAAGTGCGGTTGCCGTCGTATTGACCGGGCCGGAGAAGGCGGCGGAAATGGCCTCGTTGCCGAAGATCGCATCCTCGGCGCCGCGGCGCAGGCCCTGCTTGTTCTCCACTGCCACGCCAAGCTCGGCGGCGATGGTGGCAAGCGTCTCGCCCTTGTCGAGGCGGCCCTTGAGTTCGGTCGCCCTGGCAGCAAGCGCCTGGCGCTGCTGTTCGGCGGTCCAGTCTGCAACGGCCTTGTCGCGCACGTCCGCGAGCGGGCGCTCGCGCTCCGGCGCGATGTTGCGAACCTCAAACCAGATGTAACCGTCATTGCCGAGGCTCACCGGGATGGTGTCGGCGCCCGGATCGGTGCGGAAAACCTCGCCGAGCAGCGTGTTCGAGGCCGGAAGCTCGGTGATCCGCTGCTCCTTTTCGTTGCGCCCCGAAGCGTCGGCCGTCACCGTGACGGCCTTGAGGTTGAGCGCCTTGGCGGTATCCTCCAGCGAGGTGCCGCCGCTGCGCATGTCTTCGAAACGGTCGTGGACGCTCATGACTTCCTGGGACGCGGAGGAGACCGCAAGCCGCTTGCGGATCTCTTCCTTGACCTCGTCGAAGGAACGCGTCGATTCGGGGCGGATATTGGTGACGCGCAGGATGACCGGGCCGAACGTGCCGTTGACGACGGGCGTCGTTCCGCCACTTGCAGCCACCTTGAAGGCCGGTTCGGCAAAGGCCGGATCGGGCATGCTCTCCTTGGTGAAATCACCGAGCAGGACGTCCGTCGCGGTCTTGCCCTGATCCTTGATGATCTGGTCGAACGTGGCGGTGCCTTCCTTGAGCTGCGTCGCGGCGGCCTGCGCCATTTCCTTGTTGGGGAAGGGGAGCTGCTCGATCGTGCGGGTCTCGTGCGTCTTGTAGCTGTCCTTGCGCTTTTCGTATTCGGCGCGCGCGGCTTCGTCGGTGATCGAAGACGCGTCGGCGATATCGCCGGGCTGCAGCTTCACATAGGTGAAAGTGCGGTATTCGGGTGCGCGGTAGCGAGTCTTCACGCCTTCGAACCAGGCGGCGAGCACGTCGTTTGCCGGCGCCTTCACCGGGTCGATATTGGCATTGGACAAGAGTACGTAGTCGATCGAGCGGGTCTCGTCGCGATAGCTCTTTAGGGCATCGACCAGCACTTTCGGTGGCTGGAAGCCATCGGAAACCGCCTCGACGATCTGGCTGCGCACCGCGACCTTGCTGCGCTCCTTGATGTAGTCGTCTTCGCGGATGCCGGCATTGCGCAGGCGCGAGGTGAAGAGGTTGCGGTCGAACTGGCCGTTGACGCCCTTGAAGGCGGGATCTTCAGCGATCAGGCCGGCAAGGCGGTCTTCCGAGAGCCCGAGGTTCATGTCGTGGGACAGTTGATCGAGTGCTGCGCCGGCGGCGAGCTGGGTGAAGACCTCGTTCTGGATTCCGAAGGCGCGGGCCTGCTCGGCGGTCAGCTGCGTGCCGAACTGACGGCTCAGGTTTGCGATCTGGCGCTGATAGGCCAGGCGGAATTCCTGGCTCGAGATCTGCTGGTCGCCGACGGTCATCACCGTGTTGCCGTTTGCCGTCACCAGCGAGTGAGAAACACCCCAGATGGCGAACGAGGCAACCAGAAGCAGGAGAAGCGACTTGGCAACCCAGGAGCGGGCGGCGTTTCTGAGGGAATCAAGCATCGATCAACATACCTTGCGAACAGTCCTGCCGCCGGAAAAGGCGGATTGAAGGACTGTCTCTAAATCAAACCGAGATAGAAATGAAGGCATGCCGGCGGAAAAGCGAAAATCCCGTTCAGGCGCGTCTCGCGGTCTTCGCAATCGACGAAATCAGGCCCGCATTCAGCCGGTCGGCCAGGGCCTGCGCATCCCGCGGCGCGCGCACTTTCACGTCGTTGTCGAAATAGACATAGACGTCCAGCCCGTGTGCACGCGGCGGGGAGGGCGGCCCGACATGCTCGGCATCCTTGGGGTCGCGGCCCTTCGCCCATTGACCGATCAGCTGCGCCCAGCGATCGAGCGCCTTGTCGTCGTAGCCGCTGACATATAGCTGTTCGGAACCGTGCAGGCGGCAATAGACGAAACCGGCCGTGAGATCCATCAGCAGCGGCCATTCGACCGTATCTGCCACGACCAGGCCGACCTTGTAGTGACGCAGCAGGTCGATAAACTCCTGCGAACGAAAGCTGTCATGGCGGATTTCAAGCGCATGGCGGATCGGCCGATCCGCATCGGTTTCGAGATGGGCGCGTCCGTCGAGCCGCGCATCGTGCCGACGGGCGAGTTCGACGGCATCCCCGGTCGTCTTCGGCAACAGCTTCAGAAAGGGCTCGAAACGTTCCGCATCGAATTTCATCCGCGGGGGAAACTGCCAGAGAACCGGCCCGAGCTTCCTGCCGAGGCGCAGAACGCCGGATGCCAGGAAATTTGCAAGCGGCGTCTCGATGTCGGTGAGGCGGCGCATATGGGTTATGTAGCGCGACCCCTTGATGGCGAAGACAAAATCATCGGGCGTCGCATCGTACCATGCGGCAAAGCTTTCCGGGCGCTGAAGTCCGTAGAAGGTGCCGTTGATCTCGATCGAGCGGAAATGCTCGGCGGCATAAGCCAGTTCCTGCTTCTGTGGCAGGCCCTTGGGATAAAATACGCCGCGCCAGGGCTTGTAGGTCCAGCCCGAAATGCCGATCCGGATATCGCCCGACTGCTTCTTCATCGCACCACCTGAGGTCACGGTGATGCGAACACTTTTCCGGTGCGGCGGTTCCCGCCATCCGCTTTATTTCGTGAAGATGAAGAAGGCTCCGAGCGCGATGAAACAGAAGCCGACGATCTGCTTCCAGTGGATCGGTTCGCCGAGATAAAGCACGGAGAAGATCACGAAGACCGAGAGCGTGATGATCTCCTGAATGGTCTTCAGCTGCGCCGCATTGAAGTAGCCATAGCCGATACGGTTTGCCGGCACCTGGGCGCAATATTCGAAGAAAGCGATGCCCCAGCTCACAAGGATGACGAGATAGAGGGGCTTGCTCTCAAATTTCAGGTGGCCGTACCAGGCGAACGTCATGAAGACGTTCGACAGGATCAAAAGGCCGATGGTGAGGAGGGGCGTGGCGTTGGCAAACATGGGAGAATCCGTACGAGGCTGCTAATGCGCTACGGCAACCACGTTCTCCCGCCAAACACAAGCCGGCAAATACCGTCCACGGGGTCCGGCGCTTCAAGCCCTGATGGCAAAGCGCCGAAAAGGCACGGCAAATTCAGTGGAGCGTTTCGGGACGAATTTCGTCCTGGAGAATGCGAAAAGCCTCGTAGAGCGCCTCGACCAGAATATCGGTCAGCTTGTCGGCGTCGTTGTCGTGCAGGAACAGCGCGAGCGACTGTTCGGACGGCTGGTGAGTATTGGTTTCATTCGACATATCATGGTCCTCAATCTAAGCCGGAATCATTCCGGATGAGGTTGACGCTAGGGACGCTTGCTTGCGCCGGGCTTGACGTTCTCGTGACAAGACCGGCAAGCGCCCGGCAACACCCGTGTGGGAACGGGTGTCGCATGGATAACGTTCCCGATTTGATACACCGTCGGAAATGGAGCGTCGTCATCACGCCTGGAGATCGAGGGCGATGCTCTTCCTTCCGGGCCGTCATTTTGCCGGCTGCAGGACACGGTGGTGGCGATGGACGCCCGATGGAGTTGCCAGCAGACGAGACGACCAAAGGATTTGGAGGAGCAGACGCATGGATCGGTTCAGCGGCGGTTGTCTTTGCGGCAAGGTCCGATTTGTCGCGTCCGGAAAACCATACCGGGTCGGCCTCTGTCACTGTCTCGACTGCCGCAAACATCACGGCGCTCTTTTTCACGCTTCAGCGATTTTCCCCGATGACGCGGTCGCGATCGACGGCGAGACCCGCGGCTATGCCGGACGGTTTTTCTGCCCGAACTGCGGTTCGCCCGTTTTTGCGCGCACCGCCGACGAAATCGAAGTGAACCTCGGATCGCTGGACGCCCCGGACCAGTTGATGCCGACCTACGAACTCTGGACCATCCGCCGCGAGTCCTGGCTGCCGCCGTTTCCGCTCGCCAGACGATACGAACGCGATCGCGACTCAACGAGCCGATCTGAGGAATAGGCAGCACGGACGGCGAGGAGGCGGCGCGTTTGCAAATGGAAGCCACCCGCTCACAAACGATGTCAAAGCTGAATAGGGCTGCGACGCTGTCAGCCAGTTAGAAACGCGACACTGGCTCTGGTGGTCAGCCCCCGATCCGGCCGGCTGGGCCGG